>JADKBR010000012.1 GCA_016714975.1 Candidatus Dechloromonas phosphorivorans
TCAGCGACCGTGCCGACCTGCTTTTCGATTTGGGCACCTCCGAGGCCGTCACCACGACCGCAGCCCTCGCCAGAGACAAGCCAGACCGACCAGCACATTTGACGCTCGCCCGGACCTCAAGCTATCCGCAGTCCTTGCGGAAATTCCCCGACCCACCCAGTGTTTTACGTCCATGGCAATCCGGGCATGTTGCAGAAGCGAGGACTGGCCATCGTCGGCGGCCGCAACGCCACGCCACAAGGCCTGCAAACCGCCGAAAACTTTGCCCGGACACTCGCCGCACGGGGCCCTCAGCATCATCAGCGGCCTCGCCCTCGGCATCGACGCTGCTGCGCATCCAGGGTGCGTTAGCCGCAGATGGCAAACCATTGCCGTCATCGGCACCGGCGCCGACCGTATCTACCCGGCGCGCCAAAGGATCTCGCGTTGGCGATTGCCGAACGGGGGAACCATCGTTTCGGAGTTCCCGCTCGGCACACCAGCCATCGCCGCCAATTTCCCGCGCCGCAACCGCATCATTTCCGGCGCTTTCCCGCGGGGTGTTGGTTGTCGAAGCGGCCCCGATAGCGGCTCGCTCATCACCGCTCGTCTCGCCGCGGAGCAGGGCGAGAGGTCTTCGCCATTCCAGGCTCGATTCATTCGCCGGTTGCACGCGGCTGTCACAAATTGATCAGGCAAGGCGCCAAACTGGTAGAAACGGCGTTAGATATTCTGGAAGAGTTCGGTGGTTCCTGGGAACCGGCCGACGCCCTCGAACCAGCGCTCTCAACCAGCGAGAATCCCATACTCCGGATACTTGGCCACGATCCGTTCAGCCTCGACGACCTGGTTGAGCGTACAGGACTTACCGCCGACCAACTGCTTACCGAGCTCCTGACGCTTGAATTCGCCGGAATCGTTTCACGACGTCCGGCAACCGCTACCAGCGGCTGACCTGATACCTAAAACATAAAGACGGCTTGCCAAGCCGCGCGCCGGGCACTTATCATGCCCCGGAACCCTGCAGGCAGAACCCTTGACAAAAAGACTGATCATTGCCGAAAAACCCTCCGTCGCCGCCGATATCGCCAAGGCGCTGGTGGGCTTTATCAAGCACGACGACTATTTCGAGAGCGATTCGCACGTGCTCTCCTCAGCCATCGGCCACTTGCTGGAACCTCGCCTGTCCGGAGGAATTCGAGGTCAAACGTGGCAAGTGGTCGTTCCTCTCATCTGCCGGTGATCCCGCCTCACTTCGCTCTGTCGCCCATCGAGAAGACCGAATCGCGCCTGAAACTTCTCAACAAGCTGATCAAGCGCAGGACGTCGATGGCCTGATCAATGCCTGCGATGCGGGACGCGAGGGCGAACCGATCTCTCAACTACATATCGCAACACTCCAAGACAGCTAAGCCGGTGCAACGCCTTTGGCGCAATCGATGACCCAGGGCGCCATCCGCGATGGCTTTGCCCGCCTGCGTCACGGGGACGAAATGAAGGGCCTCTCCGATGCCGCCGTCTGTCGGTCCGAATCCGACTGGCTGGTCGGCATCAACGGCACGCGGGCGATGACTGCCTTCAACTCGAAGACCGGCGATTTCCACCTGACCACCGTCGGCCGGGTACAGACGCCGACGCTGGCGATCGTCGTCGAACGCGAAAGGAAGATCCGCGATTTCAAGTCACGTCCGTATTGGGAGGTTGAGGCCGACTTCGCTGCCAAGGCCGGCAACTACGCGGGCAAGTGGTTCGACGAGAGCTTCCAAGGGGCGACGCAGATGAACACGCCCGCGCCGACCGAATCTGGGAACAGAACAAAGCCGAAGCCATCCGCGCCGCCACGCTCGGCAAGGCGGGCATCGTCACGGAAGAGGCCAAGCCGGAAACCCGCCTCTCGCCACTTCTTTTCGATCTGACCAGCCTGCAACGTGAAGCGAACAGTCGCTTCGGCTTTTCGGCTAAAACCACGTTGTCGCTGGCGCAAGCTCTTTACGAAAAGCACAAGGTACTCACCTACCCGCGTACCGACTCCCGCTGTCTGCCCGAGGACTACATCGCCACGGTCAAGACCACCCTCTCGGTTCTGACCGGTGAAGGCGCCGGCAGGGCCATGACGAAGTCCAGCTTGCCCGCTACGCGCCATTCGCCCACCAGATTCTGGCGCGCAACTGGGTACATCCGAACAAGCGGATCTTCAACAATGCGAAGATCAGCGACCACTTCGCCATCATTCCGACGCCGCAGGCACCCAAACTTCTCAACGAACTCGAGCAGAAGCTCTATGACTTGGTCGTCAGGCGCTTCCTCTCCGTCTTCTTCCCGGCGGCAGAATATCTGGTCACCACCCGCATTACCCGCATCGATAGTTACCCCTTCAAGACCGAAGGCAAGGTGCTGGTCAACCCCGGCTGGCTGGCAGTACACGGCAAGGAGGCGCAGGAGGGCAGCGAGGGCAATCTGGTTGCGGTCGACACCGGCGAAAAGGTCAAAGCCGATGAGGTCACCGTCAAGGCGAATGAAACCAAGCCGCCGCCTCGCTACTCGGAAGCCACCCTGCTTTCCGCCATGGAAGGTGCCGGCAAGATGGTCGACGACGAAGAACTCAAGGCGGCGATGGCCGGCCGCGGCCTCGGCACGCCGGCGACTCGCGCCCAGATCATCGAGAACCTGATCGGCGAGCAGTACATGCACCGTGAGGGCCGTGAGTTGATCCCGACCGCCAAGGCCTTCTCGCTAATGACCCTCCTCACCGGTCTCGGCATCAACGAACTGACCCAGCCGGAACTGACCGGGGACTGGGAATGGAAGCTCGGGCGCATCGAAAAGGGCGATTTCACCCGCCAAGAATTCATGCGCGAGATCGCCGGAGATGACCCGAACATCGTCGAGCGCGCGAAGACCTTCGACAGCGACACCATTCCCGGAGACTTCGGCGTCCTCAAGGTGCCTTGCCCCCGGTGTGGTGGCCAGATCCGCGAAACCTACAAGAAATTCCAGTGTGGCGGTTGCGATTACGCGCTATGGAAAATCGTTGCCGGCCGCCAGTTCGAGCCGGCTGAGATCGACACGCTGATTACCGAGAAGCAGATCGGTCCGCTAACCGGATTCCGCAACAAAATGGGGCGCGCCTTTGCCGCCGCCATCAAGCTAAACCACAACATGGAGCCCGAATTCGACTTTGGCCAGCCCAGGGCAGGCGAGGACGACGAAGCCGAAACAGTCGAGTTCCCGGCGGAACGGCGCCTGGGCAAGTGCCCGAAGTGTGCCTCGGGCGTCTTCGAACATGGGGCTTCCTATGTTTGCGAAAAATCGATCGGGGCGGCCAAAACCTGCGACTTCCGCTCTGGCACGATCATCCTGCAGCAACCGATCGGAGTCCGAGCAAATGAAGAAGCTGCTGGCCGAGGGCAGGACCGATTTGTTGAAGGGTTTCATTTCCAACCGCACGCGGCGCAAGTTCTCGGCTTACCTCGTCGTTCAGGAAGGCAAGGTCGGCTTCGAGTTCGAGAAAAAGGCGCCCGTAAGAAAAACGCCTATGAAGAAGGCAGCCGCCTGATTCATCCCACAACTGATCGGCGGTGGCCGCGCCGGTTACCTGACCGTTCCACGTGGAACCTCAACGGACAGCTGTCGCTCCGGGCAACTGGCAGGACAACAGGGCAGCGCGGACGGCGTCAATCGCCTGCGGCCGTGGAAAAAGTGACCCGCCAGACGAGCCCGACCGTTCGCGAAGGCTGCTCCCCTGAAAACGCCAGCACCTTGACCAGCGGTTCCTTGTCGACCAGCGGATCGGCGGCCGTGCTTGGCATCACCGCCACCCCGGCACCGCTCGCCACCATGTAGCGGATCGTTTCCAGCGAGCCACCTTCCAGCGAATGCTCGAGCGCATCGGGTCCGGCCAAGCGCGGGCAGGACTCAAGCACTTGGTCGCGAAAGCAGTTGCCCTGGCCGAGAAGCAGCAAATTCTGCCCGTCCAGTTCGTCCGCCGCGATCTCCCGCCGCTGCACCCAGGGATGTCCGTCCGGAACAACGACACGGAACGGCTCGAATAGACCGGCTGCGCCACCAGCCCGGGTTCGGTGAAGGGCAAGGCGATGACGATGACGTCCAGTTCGCCGGCCTTCAGCGCCGGAATCAGGCTGGCGGTGAAATCCTCCTTGAGAAACAGCGGCATCTTCGGTGCCTGCCGGTGCAAAGCCGGAATCAGTTGCGGCAGCAGATACGGCGCGATCGTATAGATGATGCCGACACGCAACTGCCCGCTCATCGGATCCCCAGTCGCCCCGGCGATCTCCTCCAGGCGAACCGCCTCTTCCAGCACCCGCCGCGCCTGAGCGACGATGCGCTCGCCGAGTCCGGTGATCCGGACATCCGAAGCGGTCCGCTCAAACAAAGCAGCGCCGAGTTGCCCCTCGACTTTCTTCAAAGCCACGGAAAGGGTCGGCTGGCTGACATGACAGACCTCTGCCGCCCGGCCGAAGTGACGCTCGCGGGCGAGCGCGACGACATAGCGCATTTCCGTCAAGGTCATCCCGATACTCCCAGCTTTTCAAGGTCGACCGCGGCAAGCCACCGCCATTGCCCCGGCTTCAGGTCCTCAGGCAAGGAAAGCCCCCCCACGGCCTCACGATGTAGCGCCTCGACACGGTTTCCGGCTGCGGCGACCATGCGCTTCACCTGATGGTATTTGCCACCGGTCAGCGTCAGGCGCAGTTCCCTGGCCCCGACGACTTCCGCAGGCGGCTGCGGCGACCGGCTCGGGCTCGTCGTTGAGGAGAACCCGCCCAAGAGCCTCTCCATCTGCTCCCGATCGACCGCGTGCTTCGTCGTCGCCAGATAAACCTTCGGCACCTTGCGCCGCGCCGAGGACAGCAAGTGGTTCAGCTGGCCATTGTCTGTGATCAGCAGCAGCCCGGTGGTGTCCTCGTCGAGTCGGCCGACAGGTTGGACACCACGCTGGCGAAGGGGCAGCGGCAACAGCGCGAGGACGCCCGGGTGATGCAGCGGCCTCCGCGAGCACTCATAGCCCGCCGGTTTGTTGAGCATCAGAGTGGCAAATTCGGCGTAGGGCCAGTCGACACCGTCGACGGTCAGCACCAAGCCGGCGGAATCGATGTCGGCGAAGGGTTGGTCACAGGGTTGTCCATTAACAGCGACTCGCCCGTCCCAGCAAAGCGTGCGGCATTCCTTGCGGGTGCCGAATCCATGCTTCTGGAGGATACGTTCTAGTTGCATGCCGCCGATGTTAACATTGACGAATGAAATTCGAGCACCTCATCCAGATCAACGATCCCCAAAACCCCCTGCTTCGCACGCTCAGCCGTCAACAAGTCTGGCAGGGTCTGCTCCACCGTGTCGAAGACCCGCTCCCCTTCCTGCCCGGGCTGGAGTCGTGCGTCATCATCGAACGCCATGCCGATGTGCTGCTGCGCCAGCTCGATTTCGGCCCCGCAGTGATTCAGGATCGTGTCACGCTGGCCGAAGCGCACTGGGTTCATTTCGAAATCGAGCCGTCGTCCGCCCACCCCGGCGGCAGCCTGACCATCACGATCGAGGAGCCTGAACCGGCTTTCCTCTTCCTGCGCTTCGCCTACCGGACGACACTGGCCAGCGGGTCCCATTCCGAAGACCGCGCCTACATCGAATACGTCAAGTCGGCCTACCACCAGTCAGATGTGGATTGCGTGCGGCTGATCCGCACCCTCGCCGCCAGCGGCATGCCGCAGTAGTCAGTTGACCCCCAGGCTGGCCAGATAGTCCTCATAGCCGCCCAGATAGTCGATGATCGATCCGTCACCCTTGACCTCAAAGACGCGGGTCGCCAGCGAGGAGACGAACTCCCGGTCGTGCGAGACGAAGACCAGCGTGCCGGGAAATTTCTCGAGCCCGGTATTCAGCGATTCGATCGATTCCATGTCGAGGTGGTTGGTCGGCTCGTCCATGATCAGCACGTTCGAATGGAGGAGCATCAGCTTGCCGAACAGCATGCGCCCCTGCTCGCCACCGGAAATCACGCTGACGGGCTTCTTGACCTCGTCGCCCGAGAACAACAGACGCCCCAGCGTGCCGCGGATCAGCGTCTCGACATCGCCGCCCTCGTAACCACCAGCGCGAACGTAACCCGAAATCCACTCCGTAAGACTGACTTCAGACTTGAACAGCGCCGAGTGATCCTGCGAGTAGTAGCCAGGTTTGGCCTTCTCCGCCCACCTGATCGTCCCGAACTGCGGCTGCAGCTCGCCCATCAGGAGGCGCAGCAGCGTCGTCTTGCCGACCCCGTTCTCACCGATGATCGCCACCTTTTCGCCGGCGTTGATCGTGAAGCCGAGATTGTTGAAGATCTTGCGCGGCGCTCCCTCGTAGGCGAAGGAGATTTTTCGACCTCGACCGCCTGGCGGTGCAGCTTGTCCCTCTCGTCGTAGTCGAAGCGTATCCACGGATACTGGCGGGACGACGGCTTGACGTCCTCCGGCTTCAGCTTGTCGATCAGCTTGAGGCGGCTCGTCGCCTGCTTGGCCTTGGAGGCGTTGGCCGAGAAGCGGCGGACGAAGGTCTGCAGTTCGGCGATGCGTTCCTTGGCCTTCGCATTGGCACTCGACTGACGTTCGCGCGCCTGGGTCGACGCTTCCATGAAGTCGTCGTAATTGCCCGGGTACACTGTAATCTTGCCGTAATCGAGGTCGGCCATGTGGGTGCAGACCTGGTTCAGGAAGTGGCGGTCGTGCGAGATGATGATCATCGTCGACTCGCGATTGTTCAGGATATCCTCCAGCCAGCGGATCGTGTTGATGTCGAGGTTGTTGGTCGGCTCGTCGAGCAGCAGGATGTCCGGATTCGCAAACAGCGCCTGACACAGCAGGACGCGCAGCTTCCAGCCCGGAGCAACTTCGCGCATCGGACCGTTGTGCTGGTCGATCGGAATGCCGACCCCCATCAGGAGTTCGCCGGCGCGTGACTCAGCGGTATAGCCGTCGTATTCGGCGAACTTGGCTTCGAGCTCGGCGGCGTGCATGTAATCGTCTTCGGACGCCTCCGGGTTGGCGTAGATTGCATCCTTCTCGCTCATGCACGCCCACATTTGCTCGTGGCCCATCAGGACGACGTCCAGAACGCGCGCGTCCTCGTAAGCGAACTGGTCCTGGCGCAGATAGGCCATGCGCTCGTGCTTCTCCGTCGAGACGTTGCCCGCCGACGGCTCCAGCGCGCCGCACAGGATCTTCATGAAGGTCGACTTGCCCGCCCCGTTGGCGCCGATCAGTCCATAGCGATAGCCCTCGCCGAACTTGACATTGACGTTCTCGAACAGGGGTTTGACCCCGAACTGCATGGTGATGTTGGCGGCGACAAGCACGGCGATTCCGATCTGCTGGATGGAGGTAGGACGAAGGGCCGAATTTTACCTGCTTTCAAGAGGTTGACCGTGCAGGGCAATCGCATGAATGCCATTGTCGTTGACTGGTGAAATAGTTGTTTACGATCAACGGGTTGCCAAGGGGCTGTTCACAGGCGCTTGATTTGTGTAGTTTTCTGTCTTTTTGGGGATGCCATGGAGACGGGCAGCAAACTGCGGCTGGCGGATGTATTCGTATCGATTTCCGACCCCAGACAAGCCGGCAAGGTCGAACACGACCTGGTCGAGTTGCTGGTCGTTGCCGTCAATGGAGTATTGGTCGGGGCCGACACCTTTGTTGAGATCGAGTTGTGGGCACAGGAACGGCTTGATTGGCTGCGCCGCTATCTGCGGCTGGCGAACGGCATTCCCTCACATGACACCTTCGGTCGCCTGTTCGGCCTGATTGACCCGGGCGAGTTTGAAGCGGCCTTCCGCAGCTGGGTCAGCGCGATTGCACCCAGCCTTGGTGCTGACGCGGTGGTCGCCATCGACGGCAAGACCAGTCGCCGCTCGGGCAAGGTCGATGCGACACCGCTGCATCTGGTCAGCGCCTTTGCAGCAGGCGCCGGGCTGATCCTGGGGCAACGCGCGACGGCGCAAAAATCAAATGAGAAGACGGCGATTCCGGCACTGTTGGCGACCCTGGCCCTGGAGGGCTGTATCGTCACGATCGACGCCATGGGCACCCAGGCCAACATCGCGCAGGCCATTCGCGACCGAGGTGCCGACTACGTTCTGGCGGTGAAGGACAATCAACTGATCCTGGCCGATTCGCTGCGTGACTTCTTCGCTCTGTTCCGGACAGCGCCGCAGCGTACCCCGCACACAACAGCCGAGACCGTTGAGAAGGATCATGGCCGACACGAAATCCGCCGCTGTTTCGCCTTCGATCAACTCGACTGTCTGGCCAGACCCGAACAGTGGCCTGACCTGAAGTCTTTCGCGGTCATCGAGTCCGAGCGTTGCGTTGCTGGCAAGACCTCCATCGAGCACCGCTTCTACATCAGCAGTCTGCCGCCCGACGCCGGGCGCCTGAGCCAGACGGTTCGGGCGCATTGGTCGGTGGAAAACCGCTTGCACTGGTGTATGGATGTCGCTTTCGCCGACGACCAGATGCGTGCCCGTACCGGCCACGCAGCCCATAACCTCGCCATTCTCAAGCACATCACCCTGAATCTCATCCGCCTTGACCCCATCAAACGAAAGGGCGGTATCCGGGCGCGACGTTTCATCGCCGCAACTTCCGATCGCTATCGCGAACATCTGCTCGGCTTGGCTTGAGTTTCATGCGATTGCCCTGGTTGACCGTGAATGGACACCCCGTATTTGTCCTCTGCGGTGTAACATTCACCGCCACAATTACATGCCTCGCAGGCACCGAGACAGCCCATGGTTCCGCACCTGACCACCGCCCTCACTGGGCCCCTGCTCGAACTTGAGCGTCGCTTCCTCGACAGCAGCACACAGATCGAGCACTGGCTGCGCGGCCAGTGGCAGGAACACACGCCACCCTTCTATTCGTCCTGCGACCTGCGTAATTCCGGATTCAAACTGGCGCCGGTGGACACCAACCTCTTCCCCGGCGGTTTCAACAATCTAAATACGGTCTTTCTGCCGTTGTGCGTACAGGCGGCGATGGTTGCCATCGAAAAGATCTGCCCGGATGCCCGCAATCTGCTGCTGATCCCGGAAAACCACACAAGAAACCAGTTTTACCTGCAGAATGTCGCGCAACTAGTCGCCATCCTGCGCCAGACGGGACTGAACATCCGTCTTGGCTCACTGCTGCCGGAGGTCGACAGACCAACGCGGATCGAACTCGCAAACGGCGAGACCCTGCTTCTTGAGCCGCTAGTCCGCACACAATACCGCCTCGGGCTCGATGGCTTTGACCCCTGCGCCATCTTGCTGAACAATGACCTGTCGGCAGGGATCCCGACCATCTTGGAGAACCTGGAAGAGCAGTTCGTCCTGCCACCCCTCCATGCTGGCTGGGCCATCCGTCGGAAGTCCAATCATTTCGCTGCTTACGACCAAATCGCCACCAAATTCGCCCGGGATATCGGCATCGACCCCTGGCGTATAAATCCGGCCTTTTCCGTCTGCCGCAGCGTCAATTTTCACGAACGGCAGGGGGAAGAATGTCTTGCCGCTAACGTCGCTGCAGTGCTCGAAATCGTCAGCGAAAAGTACAAGGAATACGAGATCGACGAGACACCCTACGTCGTCGTCAAGGCAGATGCCGGTACTTACGGGATGGGGATCATGACCGTGCGCAGTGCCGACGAGGTCATTGCGCTGAACCGCAAACAGCGCAACAAGATGAGTGTCGGCAAGGAAGGCCTGGAGGTTAGCGAGGTGATCGTGCAGGAAGGAGTGCACACCTTCGAGACGTTGCACGACGCTGTTGCCGAGCCGGTTATCTACATGATCGATCGTTATGTTGTTGGTGGCTTCTATCGTGTGCATACCGGGCGCGGCAAGGACGAGAACCTGAACGCGCCGGGCATGCACTTCGAGCCACTCGCCTTCGAAACCGGCTGCAACCTGCCCGATTACGGCTGCAACAACCCGGATGCCCCACCCAACCGCTTCTACGCCTATGGCGTGGTTGGCCGCCTCGCCTGCCTAGCCGCGGCTCTCGAACTCGAACACACCTCCACCGATGTCGGTAGCAAGTGAGAAGATGGTGAGTTTGCAACCTGCAGAGGCCGCCGCCCGCCCGCTGAACCTTGCCTTTGTCCTTGATCCGCTCCCGGGCCTGAAGGCCTACAAGGACTCGTCGATCGCCATGATGCGTGCCGCCGCAACCCGCGGCCACGCGGTGTTCGCCATCGACTGCGCAACCCTCGGCTGGCGTCGGCCTGAATCCGCAGGGCCAGGCGGCGTCTTCGGCACGGCAGTGCACTTGCACATGCAGTCGGACAATCACGACTGGTTCCGCGAGATCGGCCGCGACCGGATACCGCTCACCGATTTCGACGCCGTCGTGATGCGCAGGGATCCACCTTCGACAACGAGTACCTGACCGCGACCTGGCTGCTCGAACGCGCCGAGGCGGCCGGTGTCCGCGTCTTCAACCGGCCGCGCGCGTTGCGCGACCATTCGGAGAAAGTGGCGATCGCCGAATTCCCTCAATTTGCGCCGGCGACACTAATCTCCCGCGACGTCGAGCAGTTGCAGCAGTTCATCGACGAACATACGGACGTGATCCTCAAGCCACTCGACGGCATGGGTGGCAGCCAGATATTCCGTGTCCGGCACGCCGACCCGAACCGCAACGTGATCATCGAGACGCTGACCCGCGAGGGCGCCCGGACCATCATGGCCCAGCGCTATCTCCCGGAAATCGTCGCTGGTGACAAGCGCATCCTGATCATCGCCGGCCAGCCGGTACCGTACTGTCTGGCACGCATCCCCAAGGCCGGGAGACGCGGGGAAACCTCGCTGTCGGCGGTACCGGCGTCGCGCAGGCGCTGACGGCACGTGACCGCGAGATCGCCGAAACACTCGGCCCGATCCTGTTCGATCGCGGTCTGCTGCTGGTCGGCATCGACGTCATCGGCAGCCACCTCACCGAAATCAACGTCACCAGCCCGACCTGCATGGTCGAAATCCGGCAGCAGACCGGCTTCGACTCGGCGGCGACCTTCATCGCTGCGCTCGAGCGGGAATGCGCCATTTCCTGATTCTCGCCTGCGCGCTGCTCGTGGCCGCCTGCGGCCGCACACCCTTGCAGGAACAACAGGCTTACGTCTTCGGCACGCGGGTCGAGGTACTCGTTGTCAGCGCCGACCATGAACGAGGGCGCGCGGCCATCGCCGGTGTTCTGCGCGAGTTCGACCGGCTGCACCGCGCCTATCACGCCTGGCAGGATTCGGAGCTGACTGCCTTGAATGAGGCGATCATTTCCGGTCGACCGCACCACGCCGGTCCGGAACTGGCCGAATTGGTCCGCGAAGCCCAGGCATTGTCGCAACAGAGCGAGCACCTGTTCGATCCCGGCATCGGCCAGTTGGTGAGGCTGTGGGGCTTCCACGCCGACGAATTCAAGGCCGAGCTTCCGCCAGCAGCCGATATCGATGCCTGGGTGGCAGCAAGGCCGAGCATCGCCGACATCACCGTCGCCGGACGGACGATCAGCAGTCGCAACCCCCGGGTCGCCCTCGACTTTGGCGGCTACCTGAAAGGCGTCGCACTTGACCGGGCCGCCAACATCCTGCGCAGCCAGGGTATCGACAATGCACTGATCAACATCGGTGGCAACGTCGCTGGCGCTTGGCAGCAAACAAGGCCGGAAATGGCGGGTCGGCATCCAGCACCCGCGCCAGCCCGGCCCGATCGCCACGGTCGAACTCGCTGGCGGCGAAGCGATCGGCACATCTGGCGACTATCAGCGCTTTTTCGAGGTGGACGGCAAGCGCTACCCGCACCTGCTTGACCCGCGAACGGGTTATCCGGTCGCCGACACCCAAGCGGTCACCGTGCTGATTCCAACCGGCGCCAAGGCTGGAACATTTTCGGATGCCACCTCCAAGCCACTCTTCATCGCCGGCCCCGACGGCTGGCGTGAAATGGCGAAGAAGATGGGAATCGGTCTCGTTTTGCGCGTTGACCGCGACGGGCAGGTATTTGCCACCGAGGCGATGAACCAGCGGCTGGAATTCGCCGGGAAGCGGCCGGCCATCACTATCGTGCCATAGATAACAGACCCGGGACCAGCCTCGATGCAGGTCCGGTACTGCCCCAATTTTGACGTGCGTACTCTTACGACGCGCAGTAAACTTCATTTCGCGTTCATTCAAGAAACTCGGCAATGCCTGCACCCTTCGGCTCCAATGCTAACCATTCGTAACCTCCTCCCCGGCGATGTCGATTCAGCCATAGCCCTCCAAAGCCGCGTCTATCCAACGATTCCGCCTTTCCGCAAGGAACAGTTCGCGAACCTCCTGGAAATTTTCCCGCGAGGTCAGTTCGCCGCGGTACTGGACGAACGACTAGTCGGGATCGCCATTTCGCTGGTCATCGTCTGGGAACGTTACAGCTTGCACCACACCTGGGCGAGCATCACCAATGACGGCAATTTCGACACCCACAATGCTGATTTCGGCCACACGCTGTATGGCGCGGAAGTTTGCGTCAGCCCCGACGAGCGCGGCCACGGCATCGGCCACGCGCTTTACGAGGCACGCCGCAACCTGTGCCGAGCAATGAACCTCAAGCGCATCATCGCTGGCGGTCGCTTGTCCGGCTACGCCCGGCATGCAACCAAATTGACGCCGGGAGATTACGCCAAACGAGTGATCTGGGGCGAACTATACGATCCGGCACTGCGTTTCCAGCTCGACGAAGGTTTCGATTACTGCGGCATCCTGCACGGATATTTGCCGACAGACGAGGAATCGTTAGGCAACGCCAGCCTGATCGTCTGGCTCAACCGGGAGTATGATCCGTCGCGGCCCACACAGCTGCCAGGAAAGGATTTCCCATGAAGGTTCGGATCGCTTCCATCCAGTACCAGTTACGCCATATCGAGGACTGGGACGGTTTTGCCCGACAGGTCGATTTCGTCCTCAACGCCGCCGCCGACTACTACCCGCAGTTCGTCCTGCTACCCGAGCTGTTCACCACTCAACTGCTGTCCTTCGCGGACAACGACGATGTGCCCAGTGCCGTGCGCGGGTTGTCCGAATATACGACGCCCTACATTGAGCTGCTCCGCGCATGCCGTGCGTCATGGCTACTACCTGATCGGCGGCACCCACCCGAACATCCGCGACGGGCAACTGCTCAACACCGCCTTCCTGTTCACACCGGGCGGTGCCGTGCATCTTCAGGACAAGATTCACCGCACACGCTGGAGAAGGAGAAGTGGAACAGCGATCATGGCGACGTGCTCAACGTCTTCCAGACCTCGCACGGCAGGATCGCCATCCTGATCTGCTACGATATTGAATTCCCGGAACTGGCGCGACGCGCCGCCGAGGAAGGCGCCGAAATAGTCTTCGTGCCCTCATGCACCGACGACCGCCAGGGCTTCCTGCGCGTCCGCTACTGTTGCCACGCCCGCGCCATCGAGAATCAGATCTATGTCGCGATGACCAGCACCGTGGGCAATCTGCCGGTCGCCGGCCTGCGTCTGCACTATGGCCAGGCGTCGATCATCACGCCTTCGGACTTTCACTTCGCGCGTGACGGGATCGCCGCCGAAGGCGTCATCAACGAGGAACAAATCGTCGTGGCCGATGTGGACCTGGCCTTACCCACGAAACCGGCTCAAGGGGACGACGATTCCGTTGCTCGACAAGCGCCACGAGTTCTACAGCAATCGGCCTGTCATCGTCGTCGCCGACTGATTCCCGGCACGTCCACGAAACGCCGACATCCATTCAGGAGCGAGCGCTCGCTTACTCGGGAGCCCTTGAATCGACAATCACCGTTACTGGCCCGTCATTCACCAGACTGACGTGCATGTCGGCGCCGAACACTCCGGTTGCCACCGGCTTGCCGAGCTCCTGAGCCAGTTTCGCGACAAATCGCTGGAACATCGGCTGCGAAACGTCGCCGCGCGCCGCCCTGTGCCATGACGGCCGGTTGCCCTTCTTCACCGATGCGTACAGCTGAACTGCGACACCGCAAGAATCTCTCCGCCGACTTCCTGAACACTGCGGTTCATCACCCCCGCATCATCGCCGAACAAGCGCATCCTGACGATCTTCCCGACCATCCAGTCGACATCGCCGTCACCGTCTGTCCCCTCGAAACCGGCGAGTACCAGCAAGCCACGGCCAATTCTTGCGGAAATATGGCGTCGCCCGCGCCCCGAAGGCGAAGGGGCCCATGGCTCACGTCCTCCTGGAGGACAACAGAGGCCTCGCGAACCCGTTGCAGCACGACACGCATGCTTCATCTCCTCTGATGGAACCAAGAAACGGCCCCGCGAAACCACCGCGAGTTGGCCGCCATCTCCGGCGCCTTGATGCACGCCGCCTCGAGGATGATCGGCACGACGTTGACCGCCCGCCAGGCCCACGGTCAGCTCACTGCCTCAACTGCGCCAGGGCGGCCTGCAGCGGCTCCACCGGGAGACATGCAGGAGGCCACCGAACGGGGAATCCATCTCGAGAATCAGGAATATTCGATCGACCTGCGGCATGTGCGAGAGTGGCTCCTGGCCACCGCTCATGCGCGCAACCTGAGCAGAAACCAGTTGAAGCACTTTATTCCTGATCGGGTCGGCCGGCGGGCCAAGCCTCCGGAGATTGCCGTCCAGTTGCAGTATCTGGACCGCCACATTGCGGATCAGCTCACCCTTGGCATCGAAGGAGGACTTCGCCGAAGAGACCAGCAACCCTACGACGAGCGCCGCCAGCGTCGCCAGGAAACCGATGCCCATCTTGATCGTGTCGGTCGTGCTGGAATCCAAGTGATGGCCCGGCAGGCGGGCGCGGATCAGCCCCGGCAAACCCGCCCGCGACAACGACAAGAAAAGTGATCATTGAAACATTGAGCGGGCTAATGGCTCACTCCTTTCCCGGCAATGGAAGTGGACTCATCCCGCCCAACGCTGACCCCTGGCCATCCGGCCCGGTGGCCGCCTGTACAGGAAATCAGCGGCGCCCAGCACGGTCTACGGGGCCGCCACGATTCCCCGCTTCGACACCCGCGCCTGGCGCGCCAACACCCACCCGGTGCTCATCGACACCCACTTTCGGCGTCTCGACACCCACCCGAGGCTCTTCAACCCCGACGTGCGGCGTCACGGCGCGCGCTCAGACGCCTCCGGCGCTGGCTGGCGCGCTCGACGCAACCTTCCGGCACACCGACGTCCTTGCACAGACAACCGCACTCGCCGGCGACGCCAGGAACGAGAGTGCAACAACTGCGATGGTGGTAGTCAAGCGAATCATCGTCTTCTCCAGAGGTGGCTTACGGACCATTATGGTCCAGGCTCAGCGGTG
>JADKBR010000013.1 GCA_016714975.1 Candidatus Dechloromonas phosphorivorans
CCGAACTCCCGCAACAGGTCCCGCAGCGGGAGCAACGGCCCGACACGAACCATTCCGTTTCGCGGCGCCGGATACCAATAAGGGGTTGCGGGGCGGTCGCCATGTCGTGAGCCAGTTGCAATGTCGAGAAGAGTGTAATAATTGTCGTGTTGTGTGTATAGAATTGACGGGGCGAGGAGTAGGATGAAAAACGAAAGGAAGCGCAAGCTGTTTGCCTGGGCCGGCGCTTCAAGACGATAGCGAGGCCGGATCCGGTTTGCCGGCTTTCGGGCGGCGGCCCATCATGGAACCGTTGGCGCCGCGCCAGGCATTCATTCAAGGAGATCGAGATGGGCAAGAAGAAGGCAGGGAAGAAGCAGGCAACTCCCGTTGGCGAGAAGCTCGAGCCAGGGCATATGAAAAGGAACTCGCGAAGCTGCACGTCGAACTAGTGAAGCTCCAGGAATGGGTCGTCGCCAAGGGCCTCAAGGTCTGCATCGTCTTCGAAGGGCGCGACGGCGCCGGCAAGGGCGGCACCATCAAGGCCATCACCGAGCGCGTCAGCCCCCGCGTCTTCCGGGTCGTCGCCCTGCCGACGCCGACCGAGCGCGAAAAGACCCAGATGTATGCGCAGCGCTACATGCCGCATTTTCCGGCGGCCGGCGAAATCGTCATCTTCGACCGCAGCTGGTACAACCGCGCCGGCGTCGAGCGTGTCATGGGTTTCTGCAGCGACGACCAGGCCAGCCGCTTCCTCAATGTCGTGCCCGCTTTCGAGAAGCTGATGATCGAATCCGGCATCATCCTGCTCAAGTACTGGCTCGAAGTCAGTCCCGAAGAGCAGACACGGCGCCTCGAACAGCGCATCGACGACGGGCGCAAGATCTGGAAGCTGTCGCCGATGGATCTCAAGTCCTACAGCCGCTGGTACGACTACTCGCGGGCGCGCGACGAGATGTTCGAGAAGACCGACACGCCGTGGGCGCCCTGATACGTCGGCAAGTCGAACGACAAGAAGCGGGTGCGCCTGAACATCATCACCCACCTGCTGAGCAAGATTCCCTACGAGGAGATCAAGCGCGGCAAGATCGAACTGCCCAAGCGCCAGGCGCCTGGCAAGTACAAGGAACCCGATTATCCTTACAAGTATTTGCCGGAAAAGTTCTGAGGATCCAAGGGTGCGCGTAGCGGCGGACGTCTCGAGACCAGCGGGGGCTTGACGGACTTGTAGGCAAAGGAACAGGGCATGGGCATTCTCGATTGGTTCAAGCACCGGGCTGGCCATTTCGATACGGATCGGCTGTCCGAGGAGATGGTTCGATGGGCGGTCGACAAAGCCGTCGAGCTGACCAATCCGCGGCTGAAACTCCCGCCGAACCTTCACAAACGTCTGGCACCCTCGGTCGAGACAACGATCAGGTTCCTGCAGGGACTGGTCAAGTCGCTTCCGGCCGTCCGGCGCATGTCGACCGGGACATGGTCTGCCGATGCGGCCTTGCGCGCATTTTTGTCTCGCCGTCGGACATGAAGGACGTACTCGCCCGCGCCGACGGCTTGCGCACGCTGTTCGAGAAGTTTCCTGAACTCGAAGAAGCTTACGGTTCTCGGCATGGCGTTCACCGAACAGCGGGTTTTCGGTCTGGGGCTGCACGGGGAGATGGTCCAGCGTGGTGTGGCGCAGCTGACGGTGAACTTTTCCGACCACAAGCCGCGACTGTGTGGCCCCGATGAAGCGGTCTTGCGCCGCGTCATCGGGGTCGAGATTTTCGAATATCTCATTTCACGGGCCTTGTCGGAGATTGGTGCAGAACGCAGCGAGCGCCAGGAACTGCAGGCAAACCGGTCACTGATCCGGGCACGCCTCCGGTTGCTGCAGCAACACGGTCCGGGCCTGGGGTCGATGTTGGGCGAGGCGCCGGCGGACGCCAGTCAGCAGGCCCGACTCGAGGCGGAACTGCTCGATAACGAGCGGCAACTGGAGACCATGGGCGGCGGTGAGGCAGTGATGGAGGGCGAACTCGAAATGAACCATTGACTGATGACTACCCTGCTTTCTGGGGTCGCCGTGCGCTCGCTGCAGCTTACCGCTTCCAGCATGCCGGCTTCCGTCTGACCCGGAAGCCGCTCCACGGGCACAACGACCGCCGACGGCTTTCTGCCGGCGGGATCATTTTCTGGGCAGGAGAGCGGCACCATGACGCATAAAGCTGGTGCGACAGGCGCCGCAGGTAGTGGCACGGGGGGCTTGCGCCTCGACATCGTCGCCGGGCTGACGGCGGCGGCCGTGGTCCTGCCCAAGGCGATGGCCTATGCAACCGTAGCCGGGCTGCCGGTGGCCGTCGGCCTTTACACCGCCTTCGTGCCGATGGTCATCTATGCCCTGCTCGGCTCGTCGCGGGTACTCAATGTCAGTTCGACGACGACGCTGGCCATCCTGGCGGGAACCCAGCTCGGACTGGTGGTGCCCGATGGCGACCCGGCCCTGTTGGTGACTGCCGGTGCCACGCTGGCCGCGCTGGTTGGCGTGATCCTGATCCTGGCCGGCGTGCTGCGCCTGGGTTTCGTCGCCAATTTCATCTCGACGCCGGTGCTGACCGGCTTCAAGGCCGGCATCGGCCTGGTCATCGTCCTCGACCAGGTGCCGAAACTGCTCGGCATCCACATTCACAAGGAAGGTTTCCTGCGGGACATCCTGAGCATTGCGCAGCAACTGCCGGAGACTTCGCTTGTCACGCTGGCCGTCGCGGCTGCGACGCTGATCGTGCTGATCGGCATGGAATGGCGCTGGCCGCATTCGCCGGCGCCCCTGGTTGCCGTCGGCGGCGGCATCGCGGCAGTCTGGCTGCTTGGCCTGCCGGCCCTGGGCGTGTCGACCGTGGGTCTCATCCCGCAGGGGCTGCCGTCGCTGACGCTGCCCGACATCGACCTGGTCCAGCAACTCTTGCCCGGCGCGCTGGGCATTGCGCTGATGAGCTTCACCGAGTCGATCGCCGCCGGGCGCGCTTTCGCCGGACGCGATGACCCGCCGGTCAATGCCAACCGCGAGTTGCTCGCCTCGGGGGCGGCCAATCTCGGTGGCGCATTGCTCGGCGCCATGCCGGCCGGCGGCGGTACCTCGCAGACGGCCGTGGTGCGAGCGGCCGGCGGACGCACGCAGAAGGCCTCGCTGGTCACCGCCGGGGTGGCGGCGGCGACGATGCTGCTGCTGGCGCCGGTGCTCGGCCTGCTGCCGCACGCGACGCTGGCGGCGGTGGTCATCGTCTACTCGGTCGGGCTGATCCAGCCGGCCGAGTTCGCCGCGATCCGCAAGGTGCGGACAATGGAGTTCCGCTGGGCGCTCATCGCCGGCATCGGGGTGCTGGCGTTGGGCACCCTGCAGGGCATCGTCGTGGCGATCATCGTCTCGCTGATCGGCCTGGCAAGCCAGGAGGCGCGCCCGCAACTACATGTGATCGGACGCAAGAGGGGTGCCGACGTGCTGCGTCCACTGTCGCCCGAGCATCCGGACGACGAAACCTTTCCCGGCCTGCTGATCGTCCGTCCCGAGGGGCGCATCTTCTTCGTCAACGCGCAACTGGTCGCCGAGGGCATCAGCGCGCTGGTCGACGAGCACAAGCCGCGGGTGCTCGTCCTCGACATGAGCCGGGTGCCGGATATCGAGTATTCGGCGCTACAGGCGCTGATTGAGGGCGAGCGGCGGGCAACCGAGCGCGGCGCGACGCTCTGGCTCGCCGGGCTCAACCCCGGCGTGCTGGAGGTCGTGCGAAACTGTGGCCTGGCCGACCGCCTGGGAAGGGAACGCCTGCTGTTCAATGACCGCGTGGCGATCGAACGCTACCTGGCGCTGCCATCGGCTGGACCGTGACGGTCACGGCCGGCGCGCGCCGGGCGGAGGTGCCGATGCCTCGTCAGAAGACTTCCTTGACGCGATCCACTTCATGCACCGGTTCGATGTACTTGCCCGCCGCCTGGCGCTTGGGCAGGTGGACCTTTTCGCGCGGTGCCTCCTTGTAGGGGATGCGCGCCAGGAGGTCGGTGATGATGTTGAGGCGGGCGCGCTTCTTGTCGTTCGAGTCGGCCACGGTCCACGGCGCCCAGTGGGTATGCGTGAACTTGAACATGTCGTCGCGCGCCCGCGAGTAGTCGAACCAGCGCGAATACGACTTGAGGTCCAACGGCGTCTTCGATGGCGCGTGGCTGGTGCAGAACTTCGAGAACCTCAATCCGGCCAACACCTTCTGGCAGAAGTACTACAACCTGTTCGCCAAGATCGACAGCGAGCCGTCGCGCTTCCTCGAGTTCGAGCGCTGGTGGGGCGGGTTCTACCTGCTGAACCGCGAGGAAATCGAGTGGATCACGCAGAACCTGTTGGTGGGCAACAAGCTGTGGACCGGCGGCATCCGTTCGAATGCCGGCCGCTATCTCGACCTGCGCGAGATCCGGGCGCCGATCATCCTGTTTGCCTCGATGGGCGACAACATCACGCCGCCGGAATAGGCTTTCAACTGGGTCGCCGACATCTACGGCTCGACCGAGGAGATCAAGGCGCGCGGCCAGGTCATCGTCGGCCTGCTGCACAAGGATGTCGGCCATCTCGGCATCTTCGTCTCAGGTGCCGTCGCGCGGAAGGAGCACGCGCAGATCCCTGGCGGCAGGTGGAGAAGATGGACTCGGAATTCATCGTCGCCTCGCTCGACTATTACCGCGACGTCCGCAATGCGCTGAGCGAGGCGTCCTTCTTCGAGCTCTACGGCAACATGTTCGCCTTGCGCGCGTACGAGACCGACATGCAGCGCGAGCTGCCCGCCGTCGAGCCGCGGCAACTGCCCGAGGTCAGGGCGGCGCTGGGCGAGATCGGCAAGGGCGGCTTTGCCGAGGCGGCAGCGCGCATCGGCTTCATCCTGCAAAGGAAGGGCAAGCCACTGCCGCTATCACGGCTCGAGATGCGCGCCGATCTGGCGAGGAAGCACCGCGCCCTGCTGCCGGCCGGTACGCCGGACCAGCTCAGGCGCATCCGGGGCGTCCAGGAACTCATCGTCCGCTTCGAACCGGAGCAGGCACTGGCGACGCTGCCGGCCCTGCTCGCCGACCCGGCGGATCGTGCCAGGATGCTTGCGCTGGTCGACGCTGTCGTGGCGGATGTTGCCGCCAGCGGCCAGGAAACGACCGCCGGGCAGGCGCTGGCGCTGGAACGCGTGCGCGCCGTCCTGGCTGTCCCGGAGGGCGCCGGCGGCTAGTTGCGGTCGCCCCCCGCAATGCGGGCAAATTGCCACCGAACGGTGTGGATTCGAACAAGGCGGAGAGAATGTCCAGGAAGAAGGAACGCACGCCCGTGCTGACGGGCAAGAAGGCGCTAATCGTCGGCATCGCCAATGACAATTCGATCGCCTATGGCTGCGCCAAGGCATTCAACGAACTGGGCGCCGACCTTGCCATCACCTACCTCAACGAGAAGGCGAAGCCGCATGTCGAGCCGCTGGTGGCCGGTCTCAACACGCAGATCTTCGCGCCGCTCGATGTCTCGCGACCGGGCGAACTCGAGGACCTTTTCCAGCGGATCAGGAAGGAATGGGGGCACCTCGACATCCTGGTGCACTCGATCGCCTCGGCGAAGAAGGAAGACATCAAGGGCAACCTCGTCGACTGCTCGGCCGACGGCTCCGCGCTGGCGACGGATATTGCGGTGCATTCGTTCATCCGCATGGCCTGCTGGCGGCGCCGCTGATGAAGGACGGCGGCACGATGTTCGCGATGAGCTACCTCGGCGCGCGCAAGGTCATCCCCACTACAACGTGATGGGCCCGGTCAAGGCGGCCCTCGAAGCGTCCTGCCGCTACCTCGCCTACGAACTCGGGCCGAAGAAGATCCGCGTCCATGCGATCTCGCCGGGGCCGCTGAAGACGCGGGCCGCCTCGGGCCTCAAGGACTTCGACCGGCTGATCAACCAGGCGATCGACCGCGCGCCGGTCGGCGAAGTGGTCGACATCATGGACGTCGGCTTCGCCTGCGCCTACCTGGCGACGCCCTATGCGCGGCGCCTGACCGGCGAGACGCTCTAAGTCGATGGCGGCGTGAATATCATGGCATGAGGCGCTGGGGCTGCCCGCCGGTTAAGGCGTTTATGCCGGGCCGGGCCACGTGGAAGCATTCCCGGCACAATTGAAACGATCTGTCATTTGACGGTAATCGAGGAGCGATCCGTGTGATGCTCATGGCCGATTCACGGTGGCTGGAATGCCCGGGATCGCGGCTGCCGCGTTGGCGATCGCCACCAGTGCAATCATCATCGCGGCAGCGATGTACCACGCGCTGGACAGCGGACGGGGGAGGATGGTGGGAACGCGGGCAACGTGTGTCGCTATCAATATCAGGTGCGTAAGTATCCCCGCACAACATTGGCGAGTCCACCACGCACTCGCCTGGCCGCTTAAGGCGTACCGAAATACACAAAGATGTTCGACATGCCGTTGGGCGCGTAGCCATAGGCGGCGTAAACCGGGCCGAGCGGCGTCTCGCCGCCGATATAGACGGCGATGTTGTTCTGCCAGCCACGCAGATTCGTCTCGGTAAAGAGTCCGCCCACCTTGCCGGATTCCAGCGCCAGACCTATCCGCATGTCGCCACGCAAGCCGAGCGGCAACTCGCCAATGATCTTCTCGACCCGGATGCTGCCATAGGCCACCGAGGTCCCGGCGATCTGGTCCCTGACGAAGCCGGACATGTTGAGGAAGCCGCCCATCTTGAGGGCATCGTAGCCCGGTATGGTGCCGCTCGGCGCCCCGGCGCCATAGAGGCGGCCATGGAAGATCAGGTCGTTGACGTGCGCCGCTGCCCGCAGGTTGAGTTCGGCCCGGCTGTAGCCCTCGCCAGGAGAGTTGAAGTAGTTGCCGATGACTGACCACCCTTGCGTCGGCATGTAGAGGCGATCGAACTGGTCGAAAAACACGCTGGCCTGCCAGCCCCCGAAACGCTTGCTGCCGTTTTCCAGCGCCAGGGTCCCGGTCTCGATGCTGGCATCCCGCTGGCGTTCGACCCAGCCGACGCGAACTGGACCAAGGTGCCCGACATTGATGCCGGCGTTGAGGTCCAGCCGTAACTCGTCGACGTTGTAGGTCGCAAGTTCCTTGTTGTCCTGATAGATGCCGATCGGCTTCCGGCGATAGGCGGCCGCCGTCTCGACGAAGAAGCGATGTTCCTTGTCGAGCGGCTGGTAGAACTCCGTGACTATCCCCGGCTCGTGACCGATCTGGACCGCGGTCAGCCATTCGGCGCCGAGACTGTTGACCCATGTCTTGTGGTAGGCAGCGCGCAGGTTGAAGTCTGCCGTGCGGCCGGCAACCGTTTCCAGTTCCAGGCCGAAGCGGAGGTAGTTCGGGCCGAACTCCTTCTCGATGGGGGTGATGCGCAGGATATTCTTCTCGCGTGTCGTGAGCAGCGAGTAGTCGACGGAATCGAATTCGCTATCGCCATAGGTACGCATGACGTCGGTTTCGACCTTGCCGGTATCCAGTGGCTGGCCAAGGTGTTTTTTGTAGCGCGGCAACAGGACGTCGGGGTCGACGCGTTCGAGGCCGGCAACTTCGACCGCGTCGACGACCGGCCTGGCGCTCCGGTCCGGCACGACGCTCGCCCACCACTGATCGTACTGTGGCTGCGCCACCCCCAGCTTGCGCAACTGGTCGACCATGGCCAGGGCAGCTTCCCGCCCGCGTTTGGCCGTTTCGGCATAGCGCTCGAAGTCGCCGGCGGTAATTCCTTCGAGGTCCGGCTTGATGTAGATGTCGGTTGGTTTCAGGGTCGCCAGCGAGCGGGTGACGTTCTGTTCGGTCAGGATGTTGACCATCTGTGCGGCGACCGAGAGCAGGGAACCGATCTGCTTGGCCTCGAGCAGCGGCGAGCCGACATTGACGGCGATCACGATGTCCGGGTTGCAACTCTTGCGTACTTCGTCGATCGGCACGTTGTCGACCAGGCCGCCGTCGACCAGGAGCGTGCCGCCATCCGCGACGGGGGCCATAAGTCCCGGCACCGACATGCTGGCACGCATCGCCTTGCTCAGGCTGCCCTTGCGCAGCGCCACCTTGTGGCCGCTCACCAGATCGGTCGCGACGATGGTCGTCGGCAAATTCAGTTGCTCGATCTGCGGATCGCCATACTCGCTGTACACCAGCCTGTTGAAGAAGAGCTTGATCTTCTGGCCACCGACCACACCGGGCAACAGATTTGCCCCCTTGTCATTGACGCCGACCTCCGACCCCGGCAGGTAGCGACGGGAGATGTTGCGCGCCCGTGGATTGACGTCCGAAGCGGCCGGGGAATCGTTGAACATGTCGCGCCAGTCGGCCTTCCCCATGGCCGTCATCATCTCGTCGGGTGTCAGGCCCGCGGCGAACGCGCCTGAAACCAGCCCGCCCATGCTGGTGCCGGCAATGCAGTCGATCTGCACCCGGTTTTCACGGAGCACCTCGAGCACGCCGATGTGCGCCGCGCCGCGCGCGCCGCCCCCGCCGAGGACGAGACCGACGCGCGGACGTTCAGCCGCCGCGACGGCGCCCGCGAGCAGGGCCAATGCCGCCAGGCCGCCGGCCACGGTGCGCCAGGCACGGGAGCGGCCAAAGCAGGCCGGCGCATGGGTGGTCACCGTGGTGGCAGGTCGCTGCATCGAATGGGGAATTTTCATGGAGTCCTGCCCGGAATGGAGTTTGCGGTCGACGCGGAGATTATCTTGGAAATGCTGAAATCGATCTGGCAATCAAAAGAACAAATAGTGTTTGTGCGCGGCCCGCCCAGGCCCAGCGTTCTATCGACCGGGAAGTGTTCCTTCTAGGGCGCCCGCAAAACCACGGTCTTGTTGTCGCGCTCCTCCGGGAACTCGAAGATGCGTGTGTCGTCTGCGGTTTCGCCGATCCGTGTGCCGTCCGGCGGAGCAGCAGTGCGTCGGCGAAACAGGTCACTGTCCGATTTCGCGCTGCGGGCGGCAAGTTCGGCCGCTTCCGGGTAAGCCATGGGGGTTTTGGACTTCTCGATTTCGAGCAGCAAGGTCTGCTCGTTCACCCGCACGCTGTACCTGGCCATGTTGTAAAGGAGGTACATGGCGAAAAGGTTGTCGAAGTCCCTGTACTCGCCTTCTTCACGGCGGAAATCCCGGGACAGGACGGAGGGGAAACGGTTGGGCAAATCCTTGAACGCAATCTTTTCCTCCTCGTGCGGATCAACATAGGTCGAGCCGCTGTATTTCTTGTAGAGCACCGCATCCATGGCGTAGCCGCGCTTGCCCCACTCCTTGACGAGCTTCATCGCCATCTCGGTCGGGATGTTGGCCTTGGCGGCGACCACCACGCGCCGTCTGGTGAGAAGCTTGGCGCTGCTGACCTCCAGATCCTCGTACCCGGCACCGAATTTGAATGCCGAGCCGATGGTTTTGGCGCAGTTGAGGCGCATGTAGTCGTACTTGATTTCGCCGTCGTGGTACTCGGTATTCCTGGCCTGAGCGCGATAGTCGTTATTGATGCGCCTGAAGTAAGCCTTCAGGGCAGCCTTCTCGTCCGCCGGCACGCCGTAGACGCGCACGCCGATCACCGATCGCTTGTAGATTTCGCCGAAGTCGAGACCAAACGAGGTTGTGTCATTGATTGAGGAACTGGTCTTGAACAGATATTCCTTCTTCGGGATGCCAATCATCAGCTCGCGGTTGTAGTACACGTTTTCGTGCTCCTGCGCCCGATCGGCATAGAAATTGGCCGAGTAGACCAGATCGTCGCCTGGCCCTGCGTCGCGAATGCCGAGGGCGAGATGGCCCGCCGATCCGCCCTTGGAGGTGCCGAAGCTGATCAGCAATTCCAGGTCATACGGTTCCCGGTGCAGGAGCGAAGCCAGCTCGTCGATGTTGGCGGGCTCGGGGCCACCCTTGCCGCCGAAGTCGGCGGTCAAGGCATTCGCTCCCCAGGCAAGGGTTGCTGCAAGAAGCCAGATTCCGAACGTCAGGCCCCTAAAGCGTTCGTGCTGCCGTGGCACAGTCGATTCTGGGGCGAATCAGTTCAGGTCGGGGTCGACGAGATAGGCCGTGCCGCCCCAGTTTGCCTGCACGGCATAGCCCTTGTCGCTCACCTGATAGACGGTGATATACGGATTGAGCGAGTACTGCTTTCCCGAAGTGCCAAGCGTGGCGGAGCCGGAGACATCGGCGCCGCCGCTATCGCCGAGTTTGAACTGGGAGAGGGCGGCCTCGCTTTTGAAGACGAAGACCTGGTAGAGGCGCTGATAGCCAATTCCGGGGCCGGTTCCGCCGCGTGTCGTAC
The DNA here is from genome assembly GCA_016714975.1 of Candidatus Dechloromonas phosphorivorans. GTDB lineage: Bacteria > Pseudomonadota > Gammaproteobacteria > Burkholderiales > Rhodocyclaceae > Azonexus > Azonexus phosphoriphilus. Next base: position 10,278 of record JADKBR010000013.1, read on the forward strand.
GCATGAAAGTCCGCTTTCCGGTCTTGTTGTCGACGATGACACCTTTTCCGCGTGCCCCGACCAGTACCAGCGCATTGACGGTGCTGACGTCAAATACGGCATAGCCGTGTGCAGCCTTTATCTCGGCTTTCGCTGCCGGGTTTTCGGCATGCAATTTTTCGAGAGCAAGCTTCGACATGTCGAGAATTTGCTGGCGGCGCTCAAGCACCTCCGCATTGGTCAAGTTCTCCTTTTCGGGCGCCTGCGCGGATGTCTGGCAGGCAGAAGCAAACAGGGCCGTACAGACCACAAGCAAATGCATCCATCGAGTCTTGTTCATATTTTTCTTTCCATTCAAGTTAATAACGGTCATGCGGTCGATGTCTGCCCCGAGCGACGTGCAAGCATTTCCGCCGCAGGCAAGATCGGGGCTATTTGACGGTATACCCGCGGCCTTCGAGGCATGCGGCGCGGGCCCTGCCGAATGCGGCTTGCTGCTGCTGCGTGGCCGCTTGCTGTTGCTGCTGTGCTTGCTGGCTGGCCGCTGCATTCTGGCGGCGGCTTTGCCCGCGCGCGGCAACCGCACCGACCGCGGCACCCGTGCCGGCATCCCCGCCGACGACCTCACCCACCACGGCGCCGCGCGCTGCGCCACGCAGGCCCGCGCCGGGGGTCGTGCCGGTTGCCGTTGTTGGCTGCGTCGCCGGAGCTTGCGGCGGCGGAGGCCTCGCCGGATCGAACCCCGATTGCTTCACTGCCCACGAATGGCAGGCCGCCTCGTCACTTTTCTGCTGCTGCGACGATTGTCCCTTCGCCGGATAAACATATTGCTGTGCGATCGCTGCAGGAATCACCGCCGCAGTCAGCGCAAGCATCCAAGAATTTCTCTGGTTCATTCAGCTACTCTCTTTCGGAAAAATAGAGCCCACATCTTGCCTTTTCCCAGTACCCGCCCCAGTTCCTTGACGGCGAAGAATGGGATCAAGGCCACGAAAATAGCCAGGGAGCCCGCGAGCAATTCGTGGGGCCCCCGGTCGATGAACTCCGCGATGCCTCCCGCCAGGCCCATGTCCTGCCAAAGCCCCTTGATTACATGCTCGATGATGTTGAAGGCGATGACAAGAAGACTGAAGGCGGCCGCCTTGTACAGGGTGGGGAATATCAGGGGCTTTTGCTCGAGGCTGCGCCCCAGCCGGAAGAGGCCACCAATCATGATGACTTTCCCCAAGATCAGGGCCTGGATTACCGCCACCCAGTAATTCGTGTAGATGATGTCGTGGGCCGCGAGAACGAGTCGCCGGTACTGGGTCAAGGTAGCAAAGACGAGGGCCAGGTACGCGACGTTGAACGCGTACTCGACCATCTCGTGCGAGATTCTCTGCTTCCAGCCGCCGCCGTTCTGCATGCCCCCGCTCATGATCCTGCGCCCTGTGGCGAAGCACCTTCATCCCGTCGCGTGGCGTTGTCGAGTTGTAGGTTCCAGCCGGTCATGACACTTGTCCGATCGCTCACTCAGTCCGGCAGGAGTTGGGAGTGATAACGCGACAGCATGCCGCCGGCAATCGTCTTGGCGTTGAGCCCGTTCTGCAACAATACCCGGGTCGCGTAGTAGGCGCGGCCCCCGGAGCGGCAGATGACACAGATCTCCCGGTCGCGCGGCAGTTCACCCAGGCGCGAGCGCAGTTGCGCGAGCGGGATGTGGATCGCCCCGGGCACGCTTTCGACCGCGAGTTCGAACATCTCCCGCACGTCGAGCAGGACGCCGTCGCCGAGCGCATCCCAATGCGCGACCGGCATGTCGCCGCGAAGGATGTCGGCGGCGACCATGCCGGCAAAGTTCACCGGATCCTTGGCGCTGCCGAACTGCGGGGCATAGCAGAGCTCGGCCTCCTCGAGGTCATAGATCGTGGCACCCATCTGGATCGCCATGGCCAGCGCGCTGATCCGCTTGTCAACACCATCCATGCCCACCGCCTGGGCACCAAGGAGGCGGCCGTCGGATTTCCTGAACAACACCTTCATGGGGACCGGCGTGGCGCCGGGGTAGTAGCCGGCATGTGAATTAGGGTACAGGTAGGTTTTTTCATAGTCGTCGTCACCGAGGCGCTTCAGCGTCTTTTCACTGGCACCTACCCAGGCGGCCGCGGCGCCGAAAAGGCCGATGATCGATGTGCCCTGGGTGCCGCGGAAACGTGACTGGCGCCCGGCGATGACATCGGCCGCGATGCGCCCCTGGCGGTTGGCCGGGCCGGCCAGCGCAATCAGGCTCCACTCGCCGGTCACGAAATCGCGGACTTCGACGACGTCGCCGACCGCGAAAATGTCCGGGTGGCTGGTGCGCATCTGCTCGTCGACGCGGATTCCGCCGCGCTCGCCGATCTCGAGGCCAGCGGTCCTGGCCAGCGTGGTGTCGGGACGAACGCCGAGCGCGAGGATGACGATGTCGGCAGGATGCGTCTTGCCGGACCTGGTCAGGACCTCGAGTGCGCCGCCAGCGGCCTGCCGGAAGCCGGCCACGCCGTCATTGAGCTCCAGCCGGATGCCATGCCGCTCGACGTAGCCTTCGACAATTCCTGGCCATGTCGCGGTCGAGTGGCGCCAGAAGCTGGTCGAGCATTTCGACGAGGGTGACGTCGAAGCCGCGATGCACGAGGTTCTCCGCCGTTTCCAGGCCGATGAAGCCGCCACCGATGACCACTGCCCGGGTCTTGGGCTTCACCGTCTGGAAGCCGGCGTATCTGTCCATTCCGGTCAGGAACAGCGAACCGCGCTCGATCCATTCGCGGATCGCCCGTGCATCGGGCACGGTCCGCACCTGGAAGATGCCCGGCAGGTCGATCCCCGGCAAGGGCGGGCGAACCGATAGCGCGCCGGGCGACAGCACCAGCTTGTCGTACGATTCGCTGGTCACCTCGCCGGTCAGCACGTCGCGCAGTTCGATGGTCTTGGTGTCGGGCAGGATGCGGACCGCTTCGCAATTGGTCCGGACATCGATATTGAACATGAAGCGGAAGGTATCCGCGGTCGCCACCAGCAGGCTCGACTCCTTCTCGATCACGCCGCCGACGTGGTAGGGCAGGCCGCAATTTGCGTACGAGACATACGGGCCGCGTTCGACCATGAGGATTTCGGCATTTTCGTCGAGCCTGCGCAGGCGCGCGGCACACGAGGCGCCCCCGGCCACGCCGCCGACGATGACGACTTTCGTTCTCGCATTGCTGGATTCCATGGTTTCCTTCCCGGTCAGAAATTGATGATCGAGTCCGTCGGCGATGCGGTCGACGGGCTTTTCACTGTCAATTCAACCATGCTGCCGTTGCTTGTGCTGGACATTTTTTGACAATCTTGTTTACCCTGAACCCATGGAGTCAGGAAACCCGAAGTTGAACAGATCAGATCATGAGTCGGCCGGGCGCCCGCGCCGGCAGGCAAGTGTCCGTGTCGCCTCAGTGCGGGTCATTCCGGCGCTCTTGCGCAATCTTGGCGCAAATCCGGCGGAGGTGCTGGCCGCGGCGGGCGTGCCACCGGAACTGTTCGACGACCCTGACAACCGGATTTCATTCGCACTGAGGAGCCACCTCATCCGGCTTTGCGTGGACAGAACCGGGTGCCGTCACTTCGGGCTCCTGATCGGTCAGCAGGGCGGGTTGCACTCGCTGGGGCTGTTGGGCCTGCTGGTGCAACACTCGGCGGACGTGGGAAGTGCGCTGCGCAGCCTTGTGCGCTGCCTGCATCATCACGTCCAGGGCGCAGTGACGGCCCTTGCGGTGAACGACCGCACGGCGATGCTGAGCTACAGCATCTATGAGACCCAGGTCGAGGCGACCGACCAGACCGGGGATGGGGCGGTCGCAGCAATGTTCAATATTCTGCGCGCCCTGTGCGGCGCGGACTGGAAACCCGTCGAAGTCCTGTTTGCCCACCGCCGGCCGGATGATGTGCGGCCGTTCCAGCAGTTCTTCCGGGCACCCCTGCGCTTCGATGCCGAGCATGACGGGGTCGTCTTCCCGGCTGACTGGCTGCAGCGTCCACTGGCGGGGGCGGATGCCGAGTTGCGCCGCCGGGCGCAGGAACAGATGGATGCGCTCGAGCTGGCGCATCGCGGCGATTTCCGGGAACAGGTGCTGGCCGTACTGAGAACCGCGCTCATCGCCGGTCAGGCCAACGCGGACCAGGTTGCCGCATTCTTTTCGCTGCACCGCCGCACCTTGAGCCGCCGGCTGACTGCCTGCGGTACCAGCTTCCAGTCGCTGGTGGATGAGGGGCGCTTCGAGATTGCCCGCCAGATGCTCGAGAACACGGATGCGGACATCCAGGCAATCGCGGTGATGCTCGAATACGCGGATGCCAGCGCCTTCGCACGGGCATTCCGGCGCTGGAGCGGCACCACCCCATCGCGATGGCGAGCGGACTGCGCGAAGTAGCGGTTCCTGGTATACGTCGCGCGTTTCGATCTGGCGAGTTGCGGGTGGCGCAACGAAACCTTGGCTGTCCATTTATGTATGGTCCCGGCCTGCCGGATACGTTAGTATCGTCGCCTATCGCATAGCATCGGAAGAGAATGACATGAAGCCAGCCCTGATTGCCACGACCCTGATTTCCATCCTTTCTCTGATGGCGTGCGGGGAGAAGTCCGCCCCCCCACCACCGTCGCCGACGGTCGAGGTCGTCAGCGTCGCGCAGCGCGATGTACCTGTTTACATGGAATGGATCGGCTCGCTCGACGGCGACGTCAATGCCGTCATCCGCCCGCAGGTGACCGGCTACCTGATCAAGCAGAACTACCGCGAAGGCGACCTGGTGAAACAGGGGCAGCCGCTGTTCGAAATCGACCCACGCACCTTCGAGGCCGCCGTTGCCGAAGCCAAGGGCCAGGTCGCCCAGCAGGTTGCCCGTTTCGAAACAGCGAGCGCCAACCTTGCCCGCATCAAGCCGCTGGCTGCGGTCAACGCGGTCAGCCAGAAGGATCTCGACGACGCCACCGGCGCCTACCTTTCCGCCAAGGCCCAGCTCGAAGCCGCCGAGGCGTCATTGCAAACCGCGAAACTCAACCTTTCGGTTCTGAAAATCACCTCGCCGGTGACCGGGATCGCCGGGATCGCCAAGGCGCAGATCGGCGACCTGCTGAGTCCGAGCATGGCGACCGAGCTGACCACCGTGTCGACCGTCGATCCGATCAAGGTCTATTTCAATATCAGCGAACGCGAGTACCTGAAAGTTGCCAACGCTGCCAACGCTGCGGGCAAAGACAGGAGCATGTTCCGCTGGAACTCTTCCTGGTGGACGGTTCGCTCTACCCGCACCCGGCCAGACGTCGGTGCTCAACCGGCAGGTCGATGCGAGCACCGGCACGTTCAAGGTGGCTGCCCTCTTCCCCAATCCGGACAATCTGCTGCGCCCGGGCCAGTACGGCAGGGTACGGGCGACCATGTCGGTCGACAAGGGCGCGCTGCTGGTGCCGCAACGGGCGGTCACCGAAATCCAGGGCAAGTACCTGGTGGCGGTGGTCGGCGCCGACAACAAGGTCGATATCCGGCCGGTGACGGTCGGCGAACGGGTCGGTACGGAGTGGGTCATCAGCAAGGGGCTGCAGCCGGGCGAGCAGGTGATCGCCGAGGGTACCCAGAAGGTGCGTCCGGGCACGACCGTGAATCCGGAAGCCCTTCGCGGCCGGCGGCACCCGCCGAGAAAACCCCCGCACCCGCCCCGGCTGGCAAGGAGTAAGCCGCCATGTCGAAGTTCTTCATCAACCGGCCGATCGTCGCCATGGTCATCTCGATCCTGATGACCATCGTCGGCCTGGTCGCCATGTCCGGGCTGCCGACCGCCCAGTTCCCGGACATCGTTCCGCCACAGATCACTGTCAAGACCACCTACACCGGCGCCGACGCACTGACCGTCGAAAAGGCGGTGGCCACGCCGATCGAGCAGCAGATGTCCGGCGTCGACAACATGGACTACATGTACTCGATCAACGCCAACAACGGCGAGATGACCCTTAACGTCAACTTCGCCCTCGGCACCAACGCCAATACCGACCAGTTGCTCGCCCAGATGCGCCAGGGCCAGGCCGAATCGCAACTGCCCGCGGATGTGCGCAACTACGGCATCACCACGGCCAAGGCGACCTCGTCGCCGCTGCTCATGTTCGCGCTCTACTCGCCGAACGGCACCTACGACAACGTCTTCCTCGCCAACTACGCGTACATCAACATCAACGACCAGATGACGCGGGTCAAGGGAATCGCCAGCATCACCGTGTTCGGCGCCGGCCAGTACGCGATGCGGCTGTGGGTCAGGCCCGACCAGTTGGCCAAGCTCAACATCACGATCCCGGAGATCATCAACGCGGTCAACGCCCAGAATACCGTCAATCCGGCGGGCACGATCGGCGCCGAGCCGGTGCCGCCGGGCCAGGAATTCACGTATGCGGTGCGCGCCCAGGGGCGGCTGGAGAGTGTCGAGGATTTCGGCAAGATCGTGCTGCGTGCCAACACCGACGGCTCGATCGTGCGCGTCAGCGATGTCGCCCGTATCGAGCTCGGCGCCCAGACCTACAGCCTGCAGGGACGGCTCAACGGCAAACCCGCCGCCATCGTCGCCCTCTACCTGATGCCGGGCGCCAATGCCCTCGATGCAGCAGACGGCGCCAAGAAGCTGATGGAGAAGCTCAAGCAGAGCTTCCCGCCCGACCTCGATTACGTCGTCGCCCTCGACACCACGCTGTCGGTGACCGAAGGGATCAAGGAGATCACGCGCACGTTGATCGAGGCGCTGGTGCTGGTCATCATCGTCGTCTTCATCTTCCTGCAGGGCTGGCGGGCGACCCTGATCCCGCTGCTGGCGGTGCCGGTATCGCTGGTCGGCACCTTCATGCTGTTCCCGCTGTTCGGCTTCTCGATCAACACGCTGTCGCTGTTCGGCCTGGTGCTGGCCATCGGACTGGTGGTCGACGACGCCATCGTCGTCGTCGAAGCGGTCGAGCACCACATCGAGCATGGCATGACGCCGAAGGACGCGACGCTCAGGGCGATGGAGGAAGTGACCGGCCCGGTGATCGCCATCGCCGTCATCCTGGCCGCCGTTTTCGTGCCGACCGCCTTCATTCCGGGGATCACCGGCCAGCTCTACCAGCAGTTCGCGGTGACCATCGCCATCTCGGTGATCATCTCGGCCTTCAACGCGCTGACCCTGAGCCCGGCGCTCTGCGCCATGCTGCTCAAGCCCAAGGTCAGGGGCAGCGGCCCGCTGCAAAAGTTCTACGACAGCTTCAACAGGATGTTTGCCAAGGTGACCGGCGGTTACGTCGGCATCTGCCGCATCGCCATCCGCCGGAGCCTGATCAGCCTTGTCTTCCTGGCGGCCGTGGCCGTGAGCATCGGATTCTTCGGCAAGGTCGTACCCTCGGGCTTCCTGCCCGACGAAGACCAGGGTTACGTCTTTGCCGCGGTCCAGCTTCCCGATGCCTCTTCGCTGCAACGCACCTCGGAGGTCGCCCGCCAGGCCGAAGAGATGATCATGTCGACGCCGGGCGTCAAGTACGTGACCACCATCGTCGGCTACAGTTTGTTGAGCCAGGTGACGAGCACCTCCAGCGCCTTCTTCTTCATCACGCTCGAGAACTGGGCGGAGCGCAAGAAGCCCGAGGAGCAATACACCGCAATCAAGGCCGATTTGACGAAGAAGCTCGGCGGCATCAGCGGCGCCATCGCCTTTGCGTTTCCGCCGCCGGCCATCCAGGGGGTCGGCACCTCGGGCGGTGCGACCTTCATTCTCCAGGACCGTGCCGGCAAGGACATCGCCTTCCTCGCCGAGAACACCACCAAGTTCATCGAAGCCGCGAGAAAGCGCCCCGAACTCGCCAGCGTTTCGACGACCTTCCGACCAAACGTGCCGCAGTTGTTCCTTGAAGTGGACCAGGACAAGGTGCTCAAGCAGGGTGTCGCCTTGAGCGATGTTTACAAGACACTGCAGAGCTTCCTCGGCAGCGGCTTCATCAACTACTTCAACCGCTTCGGCCGGCAATGGCAGGTCTACGTCCAGGCCGAGGGCGATTACCGGACCAACATCGACAACGTCGGACAGTTCTACGTGCGCAACAGCAAGGGCGAGGCGGTGCCGCTGTCGGCGCTGACGTCGGTGCGCAACGTCTCCGGCCCTGAGTTCACGATGCGCTACAACCTCTACCGCAGCGCACAGATCAATGCGTCTGCGGCGCCCGGCTTCAGTTCCGCGCAGGTGATGCGCGCTCTCGAGGCGGTGTTCGCCGAAACCATGCCGAACGAAATGGGCTACGAGTACATGGGCATGTCGTTCCAGGAGCAGAAGGCCCAGCAGGGGTGTTTCGCCGGCAGTCATCTTCGGCTTCTCGCTGCTTTGCGTCTTCCTGATCCTGGCGGCGCAGTACGAGAGCTGGTCATTGCCCTTCTCGGTCCTGCTCGGCACCCCGATCGCCGTCGCCGGCGCCTTCATCGCGCTGCTGTTGCGCGGCCAGGAGTTCAACGTTTATGCGCAGATCGGTCTGGTGATGCTGATCGGCCTGGCGGCCAAGAATGCCATCCTGATCGTCGAGTTCGCCAAGATGGAGCACGAGAAGGGCGAGCTTTCGCTGATCGAGGCGACGCTCAAGGGGGCGCAACTGCGCCTGCGGCCGATCCTGATGACCTCGTTCGCCTTCATCCTCGGCTGCGTGCCGCTGGCCATCGCCAGCGGCGCCGGCGCACTGTCGCGGCAGGTCATGGGCGGGGCGGTGATCGGTGGCATGCTGGCCGCGACCTGTATCGCCATCTTCATCATTCCGGTGACCTTCTACGTTGTCGAAAAGCGCTCCCCAAGGGAGCGACCGGCGTGGCGAGCCATGCCGGCGGGCCTGATAAGGTCGACGGTCCCTGAAAGCCTGCGGGAAAGGCGGGGGACGGCCATGCGTAAGACACTGCTGGTTACCCTGGTTGCGCTGCTGGTCAGTGGCTGCATGGTCGGGCCGGACTACGTCGGCCCCGGTCGACGCACCGGCGGCCTGGCGGCTCAGCGAGCCACAAGTCAAGGATCTGGCCAACACCGCCTGGTGGGAGCAGTTCGGCGACCCGGTGCTCAACGATCTGGTCGCCACGGCCTTGCGCGAAAACAAGGATCTGATGATTGCCACGGCGCGTATCGACGAGTTTGCCGGCAACTACGGCTTCGTCCGTTCCGGCCTCTTCCCGCAGGTCGGCGCCAGCGCCGATGCCAGGCGGCAGCGCGACATCAGCGCGGTGGTGATCGGCGCCGGTGCGGGCAATACCTTACAACAGCTACAGTGCCGTATTGAACGCCAGCTGGGAAATCGACATCTGGGGCCGCATCCGCCGCCAGACCGAGGCGGCCAATGCGCAACTGGTGGCCAGCGAGGAGAGGACGACGCGGTGTCATCCTGTCGTTGGTCGGCAGCGTGGCGGGTGCTACATCAACCTGCGCAGCCTCGACCGCCAACTCGAGATTGCCAAGGCGACGGCGAAGAGCCGCGGCGAGTCGTACGAACTGTTCAGGCTGCCTTTCGGGCGGCATCATCTCGCTGCTTGAGCTGAGCCAGAACCAGTCGCAGTACGAGGAGGCGCTGGCCACCATTCCGCCACTCGAAAAGGCGATTGCCCAGCAGGAGAATGGCCTGAGCGTGCTGCTCGGCCGCAATCCCGGACCGATCGCGCGCGGCAAGAACATCGATCAACTTGTGCTGCCGGCGATCCCGGCCGGCCTGCCCTCGGAACTGCTCGAACGCCGCCCCGACATCCGGCGCGCCGAGCAGAACCTGATCGCCGCCAATGCCCTGATCGGCGCGGCCAAGGCAGCCTACTTCCCGACCATCTCGCTGACCGGCCTGTTCGGTTACGCCAGCCCCAGCTTCAGCAATCTGTTCAACAGCCAGAACAAGGTGTGGAGTTACGGCGCGCCGATCAGCCTGCCGATCTTCACCGCCGGTGCCATCGCCGGGCAGGTGCAGGCCGCCGAAGCCTCGCAGCAGCAGGCACTGTTCAGCTATCAGAAGGCGATCCAGGAGGCCTTCCGCGAGGTCGATGACTCGCTCATCAACCAGGATCGGACCCGCGAGCAACTGCTGGCGCAGCGGCGCCAGGTCGAGGCCCTGCAACAGTACGCCTCGACGGCCCGACTGCGCTACGACAACGGCTACACCAGCTTCATCGAAGTCCTCGATGCCGAGCGCAGCCTGTTCAATGTCCAGTTGCAATACACGCAGACACATCAGGTGCAGTTGCAGGCGATGATCAACCTGTACCTGGCGATGGGTGGCGGATGGGTGGTCGAGGCCGACAAGATGACCGGCGCAGCCGGCGCTCGATAAGACCACGCTCTCCTGACAACCGCCCCTCTGGAGGCACCCAGGACGCCTTGGTGCCGCTGGAGGCAGGAGCCGAGGTCGTTGCTGCGCGTCGGGGCTGCGAAGGAAGGAGGTGCGTTCGGGCAACTGATGCCGCGCTGTGCTGACATTGCCTTGACCAGCGCATGAATGGGCGCTCTTGTTCGTCGCCAACCGAAGTTCTGGATTGCCGCAATGCCCTTACGATTTGGTCCAGCCATCCTCGCCAGTGGCGCCTCGATTCCCTCACCGGCATTGCTTTGACCAAATTGCAGGCGGCAATTCAAAAAAAAAGGATGACAACGCAGGTACCCGGGAACTCGCCCGCGCCGTTGGCTACCGATCCTGCCGTGTGGGGCCTTGATACGTGTAGCCAACTCGGGCGTATTCCCCCCTCGCAGATCCGAGAGCATCGAGCAGGCAGTGCCAGTATCGGCCTCTCGCGCCCTGGCCGTGACTGCCAAAGTCTGCCTGAAAGGGCAGCTTGGAACCCAAAGGGAGATCTGCGCAGCATCGTCGAAGCTGTATTCGCGCCCAACCGTGCTGCTGAACTAACCTTCCTTGTTGCCCGTGGCTCCAAGCCTGCCGCCTCAGCGACACAGCCTATCTCGGCGCAATGATGCAGGATACCGGGATCATCGTGCTGGCAAAGCGTGGTGAGGCGGGGAGCGTTGGATGGCTCGCCAATGGCCGACAACGGGCAACCCGGCGCTCGGTGCCGCCGCCGTCCTGCGTAACTGGAAACTGCCGGCAAACGTTAGCAGTGCGGTCGGCGTACCTATAACGCCGACGGGGCTAAAAAGCTGGGAGGGTACATCCAGCCCTGGCCTGTCTGATGGCCGCAGGGCGACGACTGCGCGATGAGACAACAGATGGGGAAAGCGGAGAATGGACGACTGGGCCAGCCTGTGCAAGGAGGATCACGGTATCGGGACGATGATTTTCCAGGAAACATCGCCATCTTTCAGACGCGGACTGAGGGTCCTGCGGTAATTTGCTTGCTACTCGATCGCGTCGTGAAATCCGTCGGTAATCGCCATTGCCTTTGCTGCGGGGAGGAGGGCATGGCAACCGGAGTCTCCGTTCTCCCGCATTTCGGAAACAGGCATAAAGGGAGGCGGAATGCTCTTTCCTGAAACCGTTTGGTTCTCAACAGGCACAAATCGTTCGTAACACTATCTTACTGAGCGATAGTAATGAGTATTCTGGACAAGGCAAAAGAAGCGGCGGGATAGGAGCCGAAAAGAACTGAATTTCCGCCAGTTCTGCGGTCGCGGTGGTGGAAGAGGCCGGGGTCAAGGCCAGCGAGTTGGCTCAGGAAGCAGGTGCCGCAGTCGCTGAGGGCGTCAGCACGACGGTTGAAAAGACCAGGAGCTCGCGGGTGATGCAGGGATGCGCCAAGGGTATT
>JADKBR010000014.1 GCA_016714975.1 Candidatus Dechloromonas phosphorivorans
GCCCGGCCATCGCCTGCATTGCCGCGGTCGACAGCTCCGCGGGAGCCGAAATTGCGTAGTCGGCGCAACGGACGGTGTCGCCGCCGAAGCGCGCGATCATGTAGTGGAAGGGCGGAATGTCGCGGCGCAGGCAGGCGAGGCTGACGGCGAACGGCGAGTGCGCATGCAGCGGCGCCGACTTCCGGCCGGGCGGCGTAGAGGTCGCGGTGGAAGCGCCATTCCGACGAAGGCTGGCGGTGCCCCTGGTGCGTGCCATCGAGCGCCATCAGCGGAATGTCGTCGGGGACCAGCGTGTCGTAGGACAGGCCGGTCGGCGTGATCAGGAAGCCGTCGCCGTCGCGCACGCTGACATTGCCTGAGGTGCCCCGATTAAGGCCCGCCGGCCGCAGGGCGCGGGCGGTGGCGATGAGTCCGGTGCGCAGGTCAGGCATGGGCTTCCTCCGGGTAGAGCGCCAGCAGCCCCTCGCGGCTGGCGGCGCAGGCGCCGCGCTCGGTGACGATGGCCCTGACCAGCCAGCCGGGGGTCAGGTCGAAGGCCGGGTTGGCGACATCCTCGCCGGCCGGCAACTGGCGCAGGGCGGAGGGGACGCCGCGGGCATCCAGCCCGTGAACCAGGCGGAGTTCGTCGCCGTCGCGTTCCTCGATCGGAATGTGTGCGCCGTCGGCGCAGGCGAAATCGATTGTCGAGCGCGGCGCCGCGACGTAGAAGGGGATGCCGTTGTCGGCGGCGGCCAGCGCCTTGAGGTAGGTGCCGATCTTGTTGGCGACATCGCCGTTGGCGGCGATGCGGTCGGCGCCGACGATCACGGCATCGACCCGGCCATTGCGCATGAGCAGGCCGGCGGCATTGTCGGCGATCAGCGTGTGCGGGACGCCGTGCTGTTCGAGTTCCCAGGCGGTGAGCAGGCCCTGGTTGCGCGGCCGGGTCTCGGACACCCAGACATGCACCGGGATGCCGGCGTCGTGCGCGGCATAGACCGGCGCCAGCGCGGTGCCGTGGTCGACGGTGGCCAGCCAGCCGGCGTTGCAGTGGGTCATCACGTTCAGCGTCTGGCCGTCGGCGACGATCAGGTCGCGCCACAAGGCGAGGCCGTGCTGGCCGATGGCGGCATTCTGCGCGACATCCTCGTCGGCGATGGCGGCGGGCTTCCAGCCAGGCGGCGGCGCAGCGCGCATCGGCCGGCAGCGGCGCCAGCGCCCCTTCCATGCGCGCCAGCGCCCAGTGCAGATTCACCGCCGTCGGGCGCGTCGACCGCAGCAGCGCCGCGGCCTCGGCCAGGCGCCGGTCGGAGGCCTCGAAATCGAGTGCGAGCGCCAGGCCGTAGGCGGCGGTGGCGCCGATCAGCGGCGCGCCGCGCACCTGCATGGCGCGGATGGCATGGGCCGCCTCTTCCAGCGTGGCGACGCGCAACCAGTGCAGCGCATGCGGCAGGCGGGTCTGGTCGATGATGGCGATGGCGCGCTGCTCCGGGTAGGCGCGCAGGCTGCGGGTGGGGATGCCGTCGATGTTCATCGTTGTTCAGGCGGGCGTGGTTTGGGTGCGCAGCCAGGCGGCGAAATCGGCTTCGGGCAAGTCGCCGGCGGCAAGGGCGAGCATCGTGCGGACGCAAAGCGCGTCATCGGCGATGAGTTGTTGGCCGTTAAGCGCCAGGAAAAGTTCGCAGCAGACAAAGGCGGTGCGCTTGTTGCCGTCGATGAACGGGTGGTTGCGTGCGATGCCGAAGCCGTAGGCGGCGGCGATCGGCGGCATCCGGCGCCATAGGCGGCCAGGTTTAGCGGGCGGGCAAGTGCGGAGACGAGCAGCCCGGCATCGCGGACCCCTGCCGAGCCGCCATGTTCGGCGAGCTGTGCTTCGTGGACCGCCCAGACGACGGATTCTTCAATCCACGTCCATTGGCTCATTTGGCCAGGTCATGCAGCACGTTGCGGCGCGTCTTCATGACTTTGCGGGCCGCTTCCATCTGCTTCTCAAAAGCCGGATCGAAGGGGGTCAGGCGCACACCGTCGGGCGATTCGGTAGCATAGACAGTATCCCCCTTTTCAACATGCAGCCTGGCCAGCAGTTCCTTGGGCAGCACGACGCCCACCGAATTGCCGATCTGGGTCAGTTTGAGTGCGAACATGGCAATCTCCGTGCTTGTTATAACGAATGTAATACTACGCCGATTTTTGCCTTGTGGTTGCCAGCGGGGCCGCCTTGGCGCATGATTTTGACCTTCTTTTCACGGTCGACCGCGACCGTAGGGAGTGCAGGGCCAACATGCAAACTCCGATCCGCATCGATTCGCGTTTCCCGCACATGGGGACGACCATTTTCACAGTGATGTCGCGCCTGGCCGTCGAATGCGGGGCGATCAACCTGTCGCAGGGCTTTCCCGATTTCCAGGCGGAACCGGCGCTGTTCGATGCGATGGATCGCCACATGCGCGCCGGGCGCAACCAGTACGCGCCGATGGCCGGCATGCCGGAGTTGCGCCAGGCGATTGTCGACAAGGTCGCGGCGCTCTATGGAACGCGGTTTGACGTCGAGGGCGAGGTGACGGTCACCGCCGGGGCGACGCAGGCGATCTTCACGGCGGTTGCCGCCTTCGTGCGGCCGGGCGACGAGGTGATCGTCTTCGAGCCGGTTTACGATTCGTACGTTCCGGCGATCGAAACCGTCGGCGGCAAGGCGCTTTTCGCACAACTGAAATTCCCCGAATATGTGCCGGACTGGGCGCAGGTGGCGCAGCTGATTTCACGCAGGACGCGGATGATCATCGTCAATTCGCCGCAAAACCCGACCGGCAGCCTGCTGACTGCGGTCGACCTGGAAAAACTGGCCGAATTGGTTCGTGGCACCGACATCGTCGTGCTTTCCGACGAGGTCTACGAGCACATTCTTTTCGATGGCGAGCGCCACGCCAGCTTGTGCGGCCACCCCGAACTGGCACCGCGCGCCATCGTTGTCTCCAGCTTCGGCAAGACCTACCACATCACCGGCTGGAAGATCGGCTACGTCGTCGGCCCGGCGGCGCTGATGGCCGAGTTCCGCAAGGTGCACCAGTTCAATGTCTTTACCGTCCATACGCCGTCGCAACTGGCGCTCGCCGACTACATGCAGGATGCCTCGCGCCATCTCGGCCTGGCGGCGTTCTACCAGGAAAAGCGCGATTTCTTCCGCAGCCTGATGGCCGACACCCCGTTCGAACTGCTGCCCTGCCGCGGCACCTATTTCCAGCTGGCGCGCTACGGCCACCTGTCGGACAAGCCGGACCGCGAATTTGCCGAGTGGCTGACACGCGAAGTCGGCGTCGCGGTCATCCCGGTCTCGGTCTTCCATGCCGACGGGCACGACGACAAGGTCGTGCGCTTCTGCTTCGCCAAGAAGGAAGAAACGCTGGTTGCCGCCGGCGAGCGTCTTCGCCGGCTGTAAAGGTGCGTTGACGTGCCGGCGCTACCGGCCAATAATCCAGCCACCATAAAATCATCAAGGCAGAAAGGAATCCACCATGAGTATGCTTCAGGAGTTTCGTGAGTTCGCGGTCAAGGGCAATGCGATGGATCTCGCGGTCGGCGTCATCATCGGCGGCGCCTTCGGCAAGATCGTCGATTCGGTCGTCGGCGACCTGATCATGCCGCTGGTCTCGCGCGTCACCGGCCGGCTGGATTTTTCCAACCTGTACTTCGTACTCGGCGACAACCCGAAGAATCTGACCGCGCTGGCCGACATCAAGACGGCCGGTATCCCGGTCTTCGCCTATGGTTCATTCCTGACCATCCTGGTCAATTTCATCATCCTGGCCTTCGTCATTTTCATGATGGTCAAGCAGCTCAACCGCCTGCGTAACGAAGAGCCGCCGGCCCCGGAACCCGAAGCGCCGGCGACCCCGGAAGACGTGATGCTGCTGCGCGAGATTCGCGATTCGCTGAAGAAGTAGGCGCCAGCCGGAAAAGAAAAAGCCGCCGTGGGCGGCTTTTTTTGCGTCCCGTCGCTGCAAGCGGCCCACCTTCGCGATGCCGCGCGGCGATCTCACTCTCCGACGCTGACCCGCAGCGGTGTCGTTTCCTTGTAGATCAGCGACTGAGGCGCCTTGCTCGCGACGGTTATGATCCGCGTTCCGGGCGGATAGATCAGGTGGTAGGTCAGGAACAGGTGCACCGTGTCGGCGTTCACCAGGAGGTCGAGCAGGGCGACGTAGGCGGGGTGCCCGCAGACCTCGGCATCGCGGAAATCCAGCTCGTCCAGGCACATCGATCCCTCGCGCACGATCACCCTGGGCTTCCTGGAGCCGAGCAGTTCGCGGATCAGCATGTCCCTGATCTTGGGAATGATGATCGCGCCGACGCAGTCTTGGCCCACCAGCCACTCGACCGCTCGTACCTCGCCGCCCGGTTCGGGCACGTGATCGCCAAAAGCCTGACACCAGCTTGGAAAGAAGGAGCGGTAGCGGCGGACTTCCCTGTCCATGATGCCGGCCTCCTAGCGATCCTGCTCGTGCAACGCCCGTTCCATGAGGCTGCCAACGACATCGGTGATCGAGACGAAGCCCTGCAACTCGTTGTTGTCGATGACCAGCACCCTTTTCACCGAGTACTGGATCATCAGTCGTGCCAGATAACGGACTTCGAGATGCTGCGAGACCTGGAGCGCCGGCTTCTGGGCAATGTCGTAAACATTGAGCAGATCGATGTCGCCGTCGTCGGCGATCACCGCCCTGGCGATGTCACGATAGGCGATCAGGCCGTGGGCGTCGCCGGCATGACGCTTTTCGACAACCAGCGACTTGACGCCGCGCTCCTTCATCAGCATCAGTGCCTCGCGCACCGTGGCCAGCGCGCTGATGGTGGCGACATCCGTTTTCATGATTCCGGCAACCAGCATGGGACAACTCCTTCCGTCTATAAGTGTGTTCTACAGGGCAACAAGTGGCAGGCAGCGATCTCTCACAGTTCATCCGCGACTTCGCGCCGGAAGGTCTCCAGCTGCGCCAGCCCGATGCCGACCACGCTGCCCAGCGGCAGCGAAAAGGCCAGACCGCCGCCCGGCAGGTCCAGCTTCATCTCGATCTTGACGGTCTTGAGGATGCGCATCGCGAGTTGCTTCTCGACGATGCACAGCAGCAGCGATTCCCGGCGTTCGAGGCCGAGGCCGAGAAAGGTCTTGCGATCGTTCTGGCGCAGCCCCTTGCCCTTCAGGATGGTGATGCCGGTGGCGCCGGCCTCCTTCAGAATCCTGACCGCCGGATTCTCGTCTTCTTCAGGGACAATCAGCACCACAGCAGAAAATCTCATGGTCTCTTCTCCTTGACAGGTTTTTTCGAGCGCAGCCACCAGGTGGCGAGCATGCCATACGACATGACGATGATCATCGGCAGCAGCGAGGCAAAGGCGATCAGGCCGAAACCGTCGATCATCGGGTCGCGGCCCGGCGTGCGTTCGGCGAGGCCGACGCCGAGCGCGGTCACCAGCGGAACGGTCACCGTCGACGTCGTCACGCCGCCGCAATCGTAGGCGATCGGCACGATGAATTTCGGCGCGAACCGGGTCATCGCGAGCACCAGCAGGTAGCCGGGGATCAGCCACCAGGCGATGTTGATGCCGTCGATGATGCGCGCGCAGCCGATGACGATGCCGATGCCGACGCCGACAGACACGAGTGTGCGCAGCCACAGGCCCTTGAGCTGGCCGAGACTGACGTCGTCGGCCTTGATCGACAGCGCGATCAGGGCCGGCTCCGCCATCGTCGTCGCGAAGCCGATCAGGAAGCCGTAGAGGTAGACTGCCCACATCGGCACGTCGTCGCGCATCAGGCCGTTGGTCATCTCGTCGCCGAGCGGGAAGAGCCCGATCTGCAGCCCCTCGTCGAACATGAAGAGGCCGACGGCGACCAGGGCCATGCCCACCGCCAGCCCCCTGGGATCGGCCAGCGGCTTGCGCAGGATGATGAAGCTCGAGAAGAGGACGACGGCGATGATCGGCAGCAGGTTCCTGACCATGATCGCGAAATCGATCAGCATCTCGAGCGCCGCGTACTGATGCTGGTCGTCGCTCGGCATCAGGACCATCGCAACACCGTGCTCGGCGGGAACGAAGAAGAAGATGCCGTAGATCTGGATGATGATCATCGGCGCCAGCGCGCCGAAGGCGATCAGGCCGAAGCCGTCGAGCAGCGGATTGCGGCCGCGGATGCTGGTCGCCAGGCCGACACCGAGGGCGGTCAGGAGCGGCGCGGTGACGGTCGATGCGACGACGCCGCCCGAATCGAAGGCCAGCCCGACCAGTTGCGGCGGGGAGAACGCCGTCAGGACGATGACGATCAGGTAACCGGGAATCAGATAGTTGCCAATGGAATGGCCGAGGACGATGCGCCAGACCCCGACCACCACCGCCAGGCCGACGCCGAGCGCAGCGACCATGCGCAGCGTCAGTGCGCCCATGCTGCCGCCCGAGACCGCCTCGGCCTTGTAGGCGACGGCCATCAGCGCCGGTTCGGCGGCGACCGAGGCGAAGCTGATGCAGAAGGCAAACAGCATCAGCCAGAGAAACGAGCCGCGCCGGGCGAAGTCGAAGGCCATCGTTTCGCCGGCCGGAAAGATCGCCGCGTCGAGACCCTTGACGAACAGCGCCAGGCCGAGAAGGACGATGGCGAAGCCGCCGATCAGCGCCGCCGGGCTGTCGGGCATGCGCTGGATGAAGAACGCCTGGAAGATGACGACGACGACCAGCGTCGGCGCCAGATCGCGCGCCGCCTCGTACAGCAGTTCGCGGACAACGCGGAGCAGGGATCCGAGGCGCATCGGTCAGGTCGGGGCGGCCATGCAACCGCAACGATCCGGCAAGCCGCCGGCATGGCGACGATGGCGTTTGATCGGCTCTGCAGCGTGGAGGTGAGAAGTTGCTATCGCCATGCACGCATCTTGCCAGAGAGCGCCGATTGCAGCAAGGCCAGGGGCTGGACTTCTCGCTGCATTTCCGGGCAGGCTCCGGAGTCCGCGGCGGGTCCGGCGAAAAAATGCGCACGCGCTGCAGCGAGGAAGTGATTGCCTTGCGCTACAGGGCAGCGAGCGCGGGGTCCTGAATCCGTAGCTGACGCAACTACACGAGTTTCGCCCGCATCAGCTCTGCCCGCATGTAAGCGTAGAAGACCGGTGCGACGGCAATTCCCGGGACGCCGAACGCCGCCTCCATGACCAGCATGGCGAGCAGCATTTCCCAGGCCCTGGCGCTGACCTGATGGCCGAGAATCTTCGCAGACAGGAAGTATTCGCCCTTGTGCAGCAGGACCAGAAATACCAGCGAGGCGAGCGCGGCGCTGAACGATACCGAGGCGCTGACCACGACGATGACGGTGTTCGAGATCAGGTTGCCGACGACCGGGAGGATCCCGACGATCAGGGTCACAGCCAGCATCGTCTTGATGAAGGGCAGATGGACCCCCGCCGCGGGCAGGATAATCGCCAGATAGATGCCGGTCAGGGTCGTGTTGATCAGGGAGATCTTGCCCTGGCCGATCACCACGCGACCAAAGGCGTCATGGAAGACCGCCGCGCGTTCGCGCAGGGCTTTTGCCAACGGCTTGCGGTCGGGTGCCTCGCTGCTCGCGCTGACCGCGATCATGGCGCCGAGGATGCCGCCGATCAGGATGTGCACAACGGTCACGCCAACTTCCTTGCCGACGCCCCGCACCTCGGCGCTGTGCGCCTGCAGCCATGTAACAACCGCGACCTTGATTTCGTCGCCGGAAGCCGGCAGGCGTTCGGTAATCCAGGCCGGGAGCGTAGCGTTGGCTCCGTCGATGATTTCCGCCATTCTTGCCCACAACTGCGGCAACCCGGCCGTGTCCCCGCTTTTCAGGTGGTAGAGCAAGGCAAAGGCGCCGGCGCTGACCGCCGCCACGACCACTGCGGCGACGATGGCGGTCGCTGCGATGCGGGCTGCCCGACCGGAGAACAAGCGAGCCAGCAGCGGCGCGAGCTTGTGGATCAGCGTATAGACCAGCATGCCGGCGAACAGTGCTGACACGAGCTTGAGGTGGACGGTGCCAAGAAGGATCGCCACGGCGATCAGGTAGCTGGCGGTCTGGACAGGGGTGGGTTTCATTGGTCGCTGCACAGTCATGAGGTGAATGGTCGCTGGCGCGCCACTCTTCGTGGTCGAATTTGCCGACTGGACTTGGATTTCGCCATCTTAACGACTTTCGTCAATTGTGGCGTTGATGCGCGCCTCTGACGTGTCACTCCAGCCGGGCCAGTCGTTGATTCCGTGGCGGAATCCCCTGTCCCGCAACTGGCGGGTCGAGAGCGAGCCTCTGACGAGGCGGACCGCATTCGCGCGGGCGCGATGGCGTTTGACCCAGACCGTGCACTGCCGCATAATCCGCCGCCAGTACGCTGGCAAATCCGGCGTTGTTCCGGCCATGCCAATTCGCCTGCAGCACAACTACATCTGATTGGGGGGAAACCGGCGCATGGATGCTGTACTCTGGTTCGAACTGGCCCTTTTTGTCGTCCTGCTCGGTTTTTCGGGTTTCTTCTCGAGCACCGAAACGTCGCTGTTCTCGTTGAGCTCGTTCCAGCTCGACCGGATGCGCTCTGCCAAGCATCCGCGCATCGGCCTCATCGAGCGCCTGCGCAGCGAGCCGCGGCGACTGATCGTCACCATCCTGATCGGCAACGAGTTCGTCAATGTCTCGGCGTCGGTGATCTCGGCGGCGATGGTCATCCACCTGTTCGGCGCCGAGAACGAGATGATCAACCTGCTGGTCATGGTGCCGATCCTGCTGCTGTTCGGCGAGATCACGCCGAAGGTGCTGGCGATCCGCAACAACGTCGCCTTCGCCAGCGTCGAGGCCCGGCCGATCGACCTCTTTGCCCGCCTGATCACGCCGCTGCGCGAGGTCATCCGCTACGTCTCCGATTTCTTCATCACGCTGATCGTCGGCAAGCAGCGCTCGCAAGGCAACCTGGTTACCAAGGACATGCTGCGCACGCTGGTGCACGACGCGCTCGGCGAAGGCGCCCTCGACAGCGACGAAGCGCAATACATCGAGAAGATCTTCGACTTCGGCAACAAGTCGTTGCGCGACATCATGCGGCCGCGCTCCGACATCCAGTTCCTTTCGGCCGACCTGCCGATGGCCGACCTGCTCGCCCAGATCAAGGCCGCCCGCCAGTCGCGTTACCCGGTTTTCAAGGGGCGCCGCGACACCATCCTCGGCATCCTGTACACGCGCGACCTGCTCGGCGTCGATCTCGCCAAGCTCGAGCGCGACCCGCAGGGGTTGCGCAAGCTGTTGCGGCAGCCGAATTTCTTCCCCGAATCGAAGCCGGCGCTGGAACTGTTCCACACTTTCCGCCAGCGACAGCTGTCATTCGCGCTGTGCGTCGACGAATACGGCGGCGTGACCGGCCTGGTGACCATGGAAGACCTGCTCGAGTGCGTCTTCGGCGAGATCGCCAGCCCTTCCGACACCGAGGTGGTCAGCCAGCACCTGGTCGGCGAACTCGTCGACGGGCGCCGGCTGATCGACGCCGGCATCTCGCTCGCGGACTTCAACCGTGAATTCGCGGTCAGCCTGGGCAGCCAGGAAGTCGAAACCCTGGCCGGCGCGCTGCTCGAGGCCTTCGGCGAGCTCCCGGCGGCCGGCGCGACGATCGAGCTGTGCGGGCTCGGTTTCACAGTCGACGGCGTCGAACACAACCGCATCACGCGCGTCCTCGTCGAGCGCCTGCCGGAACCCGTGGTTCCGGTGGAGACGGCCGGCGACCCGGAGGAAGCAGCCGGAGCGCAACCCATGCCCAATGGATCGCAACCCCGCGAGCCGGGCCAGAGGGAGGGCGCGTAAATGTCCGACATCTGGATTACCGCCCTGCTGATGGTCGTTTGCCTGATCGCCGAGGGATTCTTCTCGGGATCGGAGCTCGGCGTCGTCAGCGCCGACCGCATGAAGCTGCGCCATGACGCCGCCAAGGGCTCGCGTGGCGCGCGCCTGGCCCTCGAGATGCTCGAGAAACGGCCGGAGTGGCTGCTGTCGACGACCCTGGTCGGGACCAATATCGCAGTGGTCGCCAACTCGACCATCGCCACCGCGCTGATGATCGAGCTGTTCGGTGAGGCCGGCAGCTGGCTGGCCGTGATCCTGGTTGCCCCGCTGATCTGGGTGTTCGGCGAGATCGTCCCGAAGAGCGTCTTCCAGCAGCGCGCCGATACGGTCACACCCTACGTGATCTACATCCTGCGCTTTTTCTCGATCGTCTTCTGGCCGATCCTGATCATCTTCGTCACGCTGTCGAAATTCCTCTCGCGCATCGCCGGCAGCAGCGCCGAGCACAACCCGTTCACCCTGCGCGAGCAGATCCAGAGCATGGTGCAGATGCCGCCGCAGGAGGGCGGCGACATCCAGGCGACCGAAAAGACGATGATCCGGCGCATGTTCAATTTCTCCGAAACCGCGGTCTCCAAGGTCATGGTGCCGCTGATCGACATCACCGCCGTCGACAGGAAATGCACGGTCGGCGAGGCGGTGCGCCTGGCGGTGGAAAGTTCGCATGTCCGACTGCCGGTCTTCGACGGGCGGATCGACCGCGTGGTCGGCGTGCTCAACACCATGGACCTGCTCGGCGTGGACGGATCTTCGCCGATCGCGCCTTTCATCAGTCCGACGCGCTACGTTCCGTCCAGCAAGAGCGCCGAGTCGATGCTCGTCGAACTGCGCAAGGACGGTGACGCGATGGCGGTGGTGATGGACGAGTTCGGCGGTGCCGAGGGCATCGTCACGATCGAGGACATCATCGAGGAAGTGGTCGAGGACATCCAGGACGAATACGACCGCCAGGAAAAGCCGGCCGGCTGGCTGAAGAAACTCGGCCACCATGACTACCTGGTCAGCGCCCGCGCCGATCCGGCGATGCTGGCCGAGAAGCTCGGGCTGAAGCTGCCCGGCGAGGGCAGCTACGACACGCTCTCCGGCTTCATTCTCGAGTTTGCCCACGAGATTCCCGCGCCCGGCACGACGATCGAAGTCGAAGGCATCAAATTCACCGTCCAGCGCGCGACGCCGCAGGTCATCCAGGAAGTGCAGATACGCTGGTAGCGGGCCCTGAGTTGCCGTGCGGACTATGGCGTGAAGCCCACCGGCTTGCCCTGTGAGCGGGGGCCCGGTGACTTCTGGATCATGGATGGGAATGCGTTGGCAGCCATCGGCGGTGATGGTTTTTGCGCTTCTGGAGGTGGTGGTTGATCAACCGCTTTGCGTCGGTGCTCTACTTGCTTGGCATTCTGATCGCCGGCTTCGGCGTCCTGATGCTGATTCCGCTCGCCATCTCCTGGCTGAGCGCCGATGGCGCCCACAGCGCTTACGACGAGGCCGTGCTGATCACCTTTGCGGCAGGAACGCTCCTCGCTCTGTCGGTCCGCGGGCGAAGACGCGAAATGCACGTGCGCGAGAGCTTCCTGCTGGTCGCGCTGATCTGGTCGGTACTCCCGGCTTTCGGCGCGCTGCCCCTCTATCTGCACATCGAGGCCCTGTCGTGGACAGACGCGTATTTCGAGGCGGTTTCGGGGTTGACCGCAACCGGTGCGACGGTGCTCTCCGGGCTCGACGCATTGCCGCTTTCGATCAACTTCTGGCGTACCTTCATGCATTGGGTCGGCGGCCTCGGCGTTGTCGTTCTCGCGATTGCCATCCTGCCGCTGCTGGGTTTCGGCGGACGCAGCATGCTCAAGGCCGAAGCGCCAAAGCCGATGAAGGATTCACATGTCGCGCCACGTATTGCCGAAACCGCCAAGGGGCTCTGGGTGGTCTACCTGATCCTTACGGCGGCGTGCGCCGTGGGACTGCTCCACGCCGGGATGGAGCCCTGGGATGCCTTGATGCATGCCTTCTCGATCATGGGACTCGGCGGTTTCTCGACCAAGGATGCCAGCCTGGGTCACTTCGACAGCCTGGAGATCGAACTGATGGTGATGTTCTTCGCGCTGCTCGCCGGCATCAACTACAGCACGCACTTTCTCGCTTTCGCGAAACGCTCCCTGCCCCTACAGTTTCGACATCGAGGCGCATTACTTCCTCGGCTTCCTGGCGCTGAGCATTCTCGCGCTGTCGCTCTATCTGACGATGGATGCAATCTACGACGATTTCCTGACAACGCTGCGCTACGTTGCCTTTCATTCGATTTCGCTGGCCACTTCGCTGGGCTTTGCCACCACCGATTACGCCCAATGGCCCTTGTTCGCGCAGATGTGGATCCTGTTTCTCGGCAGTTTCGTCGCCTGCTCGGGTTCGGCCGGCGGCGGCATCAAGATGATCCGTGCCGTCATCCTCTACAAGCAGGTGTTCCGCGAGCTGATGCGCGCCATGCATCCGCGCAGCGTGCAGACCGTCCGCTTCGGGAAGATGGCGATTCCCGACACTGTCCTGCACTCCATCCTCGGCTTCATGTTCATCTACGTGGTCACCATCGTCTCGCTGACGCTGCTGCTGATGGCGACCCATCTCGATCTCGTCACCTCTTTCTCGGCTGTCGTTGCCTGTCTCAACAACACCGGGCCCGGCCTCAACCTGGTCGGGCCGGCCACGACTTACGCCGTGCTGACCGACTTCCAGACCTGGGTATGCACCTGGGCAATGCTGCTCGGACGCCTCGAGATCTTCACCCTGCTGGTCATCCTGATGCCCGCATTCTGGCGGCCCTAGGAAGCAGCCTCACGCTGCTTCGCCGGTCTGGCAATGCCAGCAAGAAACGGCGGGCCGGAACCCGCCGATCTCAGGTTGGGACGACCGCGATCAGACCTTCGCGAAGCGCATGATGCCGCCGGTGGCCGGGTCGCAACTGACGCGGATCGTGTCCTTGGCGGCGAATTTGCCTTCGAGGATGGCCTTGGCCAGCGGATTCTCGATCTGCTGCTGGATCGCCCGCTTGAGCGGACGGGCGCCGAAGACCGGGTCGAAGCCGGCCTGGGCCAGTTCGGCCAGCGCGCTGTCCTCGACCACCAGCCCCATTTCGAGCTGCGCCAGCCGCTTTTCGAGATAACCGAGCTGGATCTTCGCGATCCCGGCGATGTGCTTCTCGTCGAGCGCGTGGAAGACCACGACCTCGTCGATGCGGTTGATGAACTCGGGCCGGAAGTAGCTCTTGACCTCGGCCATCACCGCCAGCTTGATCAACTGATAATCGTCGCCGGCCATCTGCTGGATCATCTGGCTGCCGAGGTTGGAAGTCATGACGATGACCGTGTTCTTGAAGTCGACCGTGCGCCCCTGGCCATCGGTCATGCGACCGTCGTCGAGCACCTGCAGCAGCACGTTGAAGACGTCCGGGTGCGCCTTCTCGACCTCGTCGAGCAGGATCACGCTGTACGGCTTGCGGCGCACCGCCTCGGTCAGGTAGCCGCCCTCCTCGTAACCGACATAGCCCGGCGGCGCGCCGATCAGGCGGGCGACCGAGTGCTTTTCCATGAACTCGCTCATGTCGATGCGGATCAGGTGATCCTCGCTGTCGAACATGAACTCGGCCAGCGCCTTGCACAGCTCGGTCTTGCCGACGCCGGTCGGGCCGAGGAAGAGGAAGGAGCCATAGGGCCGGTTGGGGTCGGACAGGCCGGCGCGCGAACGGCGGATGGCATCGCCGACCAGTCGCACGGCTTCGTCCTGCCCGACGACGCGCTTGTGGATGCGATCTTCCATGTGCAGCAGCTTTTCGCGCTCGCCCTGCATCATCTTGCTGACCGGGATGCCGGTGGCGCGGCTGACCACCTCGGCGATTTCCTCGGCGCCGACCTGGGTGCGCAGAAGTTTGTTTTTGGCCTGATTATCGGGGTCGACCGCGTCAGCCGCCTTTAACTGGGCTTCGAGCTGCGGCAGCTTGCCGTACTGCAGTTCGGCGACCTTGTCGAGCTTGCCTTCGCGCTGCAAGCGGGTGATTTCGGCCTTGAGCTTATCGATTTCTTCCTTGATCTGCGCGGAACCCAGAACAGCGGATTTTTCCGCCTTCCAGATTTCCTCAAGATCGGAATACTCTTTCTGCAACTTGATCAACTCATCCTCGATCAGGGCCAGGCGCTTCTGCGACGCCTCGTCCTTCTCCTTCTTGACCGCCTCGCGCTCGATCTTGAGCTGGATCATCCGGCGTTCGAGCTTGTCCATCACCTCCGGTTTGGAGTCGATTTCCATCTTGATGCGCGCTGCCGCCTCGTCGATCAGGTCGATCGCCTTGTCGGGCAGGAAGCGGTCGGTGATGTAGCGGTGCGACAGCTCGGCGGCGGCGACGATGGCCGGATCAGTAATTTTTACTCGGTGGTGCAGTTCGTAACGCTCCTGCAGGCCGCGCAGGATGGCGATGGTCGATTCAACCGAAGGCTCGTCGACCAGCACCTTCTGGAAGCGGCGCTCGAGCGCGGCATCCTTTTCGATGTACTTGCGGTACTCATCGAGCGTCGTCGCGCCGATGCAGTGCAGTTCGCCGCGCGCCAGCGCCGGCTTGAGCATGTTGCCGGCGTCGATGGCGCCCTCGGCCTTGCCGGCGCCGACCATGGTGTGCAGTTCGTCGATGAACAGGATGATGCGGCCCTCGTCCTGCGAGACCTCCTTGAGCACCGCCTTGAGGCGCTCCTCGAACTCGCCGCGATACTTGGCCCCGGCGAGCAGCCCGGCCATGTCGAGCACCAGCACCTTCTTGCCTTTCAGCGTATCCGGGACCTCGTCATTGACGATGCGCTGCGCCAGGCCCTCGACGATCGCCGTCTTGCCGACGCCCGGCTCGCCGATCAGGACCGGGTTGTTCTTGGTGCGCCGCTGCAGGATCTGCATCGCCCGGCGGATTTCGTCGTCGCGACCGATCACCGGGTCGAGCTTGCCCTGGGCGGCGCGTTCGGTGAGGTCGATACAGTACTTGGCGAGTGCCTGGCGCTGGCCCTCGGCCTCCTGCGAATCGACGCCCTGGCCGCCGCGCACCGCCATGACCGCCGCCTCCAGCGCCTTGCGCTGCAGGCCATGCTGCTTGGCGAGGCGGCCGGTTTCGCCCTTGTCGTCGGTCAGCGCCAGCAGGAACATCTCGCTGGCGATGAACTGGTCGCCGCGCTTCTGGGCTTCCTTGTCGGTCATGTTGAGCAGGTTTGCCAGGTCGCGGCCGATCGAGACGTCGCCGGCGTGCCCTGAAACCTGCGGCAGACGCTTGATGGCACCTTCCAGATCCTTGCGCAGGCCAGGGAGATTGACGCCGGCGCGGGAAAGCAGCGAAGCCGTGCTGCCGTCCTCCTGGTTGACCAGGGCAAGCAGCAGGTGCTGGGGTTCGATGAACTGCTGGTCGCCGCCGACCGCCAGGCTCTGGGCATCGGCCAGCGCCTGCTGGAACTTGGTGGTGAATTTGTCGATGCGCATGGCTGTCTCCCGGTGCGAATGTTTCTAATGTTCCCGAGATGCGGTCGCGGACGACGATTTCAAGGCGCGACGGCACGAAAAATCAGCGGTCCGGAGTCTTCAACTGCGGCAAAGCCCCGGTGTCGGCGTGACAGCCAGCCCCGTGGTCCCGGCCCAGTTCACTGGATCGTAATGATCGCTGCGCCGTTCAAATGCGGCTCGTGAGCAGCGTCCCGCCAAACCTGCCGTTCGAACGCTCCGGCAAGCCTCTTGGCACGGATCGATTGCCGGGATCGGTTCAGCCGGGGGGAGAAGATTTGTCCGGCCGGGGATTTGGCTTCACTTCGGCGTCCGAGTGCATCGATCGGAACAGGTAACCTGCCACCGCACCGATAATCCCGACCGATGCGGTGAGTTGCGTCTCGGTCTCCGCCATCAACACGAGCAGGATCGTCCCAAAGACAATGCAGATGAGACCCGTGGCGCTGACCGCGTGGCACGGC
>JADKBR010000015.1 GCA_016714975.1 Candidatus Dechloromonas phosphorivorans
TCATCGCCATGAACATGCGCTTGCGCTCGGGGTCCAGTGGCCCATCGGCCTCGTCCGAGAACAAGGCGCCATAGCGCCGCCCGGTGTGCTGGGCGAGGTACAGCGCCACCGCCCGAATCAGGCATTCGTTGATCCATACCCGTTCGCCACCGCTCATCATGCCGACGCTCTTGCTCTCGCCCGATTCGCCGTCGTGCACCAGGATGTCGAAACCTTCCTTCTGCTCACCCTTGCCGGTCTCCACCAGCGTCTGGAGGGACACCGTGAAACGCGGACCGTAGCAGGCCAGCAAGAGGTCGTTGGCCAGTCCCGATAAGGCCGGACCGGCGTCATCGATGGCCAGCGCGATCAGGCCGTCGTTGCTCATGCACTTGGCGAACAGGTTCCAGTTGCCCAACTCGGTTTCGACCTTGGCGATGCGCTTGGCCACTTCCGCTTGACGACCGGCCAAGGCCGTGGCCTGCTGCACCAGGGCGCCCAGGGATTCGACGTCCCGCACTGCGGCCAAATGGGCCTGCTCGGCGGCAGTGACCGACTGCGCCGCCTGTTCCATCACGGTCTGGGCATCGATCAGGCGCTGCCCGTCGTACGGTGCCGGCAAGGCCGCCAGCGCCTGTTTGAGCCGGTCCAGGGTGGCGCGGTAGTGCTCGGCCTGCTGGTCGTGCTGGACGGCGATGGCCTGCCGTGCCGCATTGATCTGTTGACGCTCGGCTGACTCCTCGGGCATCTCCACTCGCTGCTGACTGGCAGCAGCCTCCGGTCCCTGGGCGGCCGGCAGCTCCGTCCGCAGTTCCGTCCGCAGTTCTGTCAACTCCTGCTCGATCCCGGCCAGTGTGTTCCGCGCCCGCGTCATTTCACCGGCTTGGGCCGACAGCAGCGCCAACCGCGACGCTCGCGCCCGGGCAAGCTCGGCTCGGTGCTCGGCCCAGGCCAACGCCTGAGGCGCACCTGCGAGTTCCTCATGCTGCCCGCACAAGGCGTCCAGTTCCTGCTGTGCCGCCGCCTTCTCGCGCCCCAGCCGCTGGATCGTCCCCTGGGCGCTGGGAATCACGGCCTTGGCGTCCCGCGCGTCGCCCAGGAGCTGGCATTGCCCCTGCAGGTCGGTGCCGGCACACGGCACCTCGCCAGTGAGCCCGAAGCGTCGCGCCAATTCCTCGGCCTTGAGCGCCGCCTGGCCGGCCTCGCGTTCGATCCCGGACAACTTCTGCTGGACCATACGCTCCGCCGCTTGGCACTGCGTCAGGCGTTGAACCTGTTGGCGCCATGCTCCGACCTGCGCCGAACGCAGCGACAAAACCCGCTCGACCATGGGTAGACGGTACTCCGCATGCCGCACGGCCTGTGCACCCGCCAACACTGTGAGGCATTGTCGACGCTGGTTCTGCAACCCTTGCCGGCGGTTGCACTCCTGGGCAAGGCGCTGTGCGATACGCTGTTCCAGCCGTTCCAGCCGCTGAACCTCGCCCCGGTCTTGGGCTTTCAAGGCGTCGATGGCCTGGGTGCCGGCCTGGATCACGGCATGGCATTCGCCCTGAAGTTGCCCCCGGCGCGCCTCCACACCTCGCGACTGCTCGCGTTCGGCCATCAATTGCGCGTGTCGGGTTCGGGCCAACTCCTGCGCGGCCTGGGCCGCTTGTCGGGCAGTCAGGCGCTGCGCGACGCGGGCCTGGGCGCCGTCGAGCCGGCGCCGTTGATCTTCGATACGCTGCGCTTCTGCATCCAGTCCCGCCTGTTCCTGCCGGATCGCCGTAAGGCCGGCCTTGAGCAGGCGGGCCGTTTCGCTCGCCTTCTGGCCCAGCGCCCGGATTTCTTCCTGTCCGAGCAAGTCGGCCAGCAAGGTCTTGATCTCGGCATTACGGTAGGCGCTCAGTTGCCGCTTGCCCTGCGCCGAGAACACCGAGGTGAAGAAGGTGTCGGCGCTGCCACAGATGGCTTCGACGCAGCGGGTATAGGTGTCCACCTTGCCGTCTGACACGGTGCCGTCGTCCAGCACCACGGGCTTCCATGCGCCATCGTCGGCAAGAATGAGCAGGAAGGCTTCGGTCTTGCGCCGGCCGTTGAGGCGGATCACGACCTGCGAGCGATAGCTGCGGCCGTCGTGGGCCCAGATCAGGTCTTTCTCGTTCTCTGGCAGGCAAACATGGTCGTAGTAGGAGAAACCGCCCGGACCGGCCATCGCAGCACGCGATGGCATCGTCAGGTACGGGTGCATGTTGTCCATCACGGTGGTCTTGCCGCGCCCGTTGGCGCCGGCGATGGCGACCAGTTCGGCGCCATCGGCCAGTCGCTCGAAATCCAGGGTCAGGACATCGCGTCCCAGGCCATCGCGAATGCCGCGAAAGCCCTTGAGGGTGAGTGAAAGTGGTTGCATGGCGATACTCCAGCGGGATGACCAGGTCAGTCTCCCGCACGAAAAAGGGTGTGCAAGTCCGTCCCCAAGGGAGAGGCCCCGGCCAGGTCAAAACGACAGCGCGGGCTCAAGATCGGCCCTGGGGGGCGGCAAGGTGACAGCGGTGTCGATGCATTCCCCGCCACCAGGGACCTCCTGCCCACGCAGCACACGCTCGGCGATGGCGTCCGGTTCCTGGCTTGCCAGCGCCTGGAGGCACTCGAGCAAGGGTTCCGCCCGCGCCTCGGTCACCTGCGCCCAGACACGCACCTTGTCCGCCAGATTCGCCAGTTGCGAGATCCCTGCCGCCCGCGTGCGCACCACGGGCAGGATGCGCCCTTCCAGCTTGGTTTCCGCCGCTCCCTCCAGCAGCCGCTCGATCGCCGCGCGGTCGACCTGGTGGCGGTCTTCATCGGCGACGGTCCAGCGCACGCGCACGAACGCGCCAGCGATGTCCTGCTGCGCGACGGCCGTGCGCAGGGCGTCGAGATCGGGTTTGCCTTCGAACACGATATCGACGGTCTGGCGAGCGGGCGTGGGCTCCAGCGTGAAGCGCGCCTGGTCGGCGTCGATTTCCCAGAACAGAAACCCCTTGCCCCCTTCCTCGCCGTAATGAAAGCGACCGATCGAGCCGGGATAGGCGATGCACTGCCGCCCTGCGATGCTTTCCTGCTCCCATGCCTGATGCCGGTGGATGTGCCCGAGCATGAAGGCCTGGGCCTCGGCACCGAACAGGGCACCGGTCGTGAACTCGTGATCGAAGCCCGCCATCGGCACGCCGTGCTCGCTCACGCAGCCGAACACCGTGCCGTGCGACACGCCGATGGTCGGCACGCCCTGCCGACGTGCCGCGCGGTGGATCGGCGCGTAGCCGCGCAACAAGAGGGCCAGATGCTCCCCCACGGCTTGGGCGGCTTCCGCCGCACCCACCGTTGCGGCCACCACCGCCTTGTTCACCGTGGGGATGCAGGTAAACAGGGCACGAGCACCGTCCGGTACCCTCTCGAAACACCAACCCGTTGAAGAAAGCCACTCGCCCTGGGCCGTGAGCGCGACCTGAGCGATACGGCTGGCCACATGCACCGGATGCCGTCCGCCCAGCAGCCGGAAGATCGCCAGGGTGCCCGGTGGCTCATGCGAAAATGTCCCTTGCAGCATCAACACCGGGCAGTGGTCAGCCAGTCGCCGCACCTGCGCGACCAGCCGTTCGGCGGCCGGGGCGTGCAAGTCCAGGCCATGGTCGGTGGCGTCGCCCGAGAGAACCGCCGCGTCGATCCCCGCCGCGATGGCCCGGTCGATGGCGGCGCCGAAACAGCGATCTGCTTCCGCTAGGTTCTTGGTACCGTAGTGCAGATCGGAGAAATGCGCGATGCGGATCATGCCGTCCTCCCCCGCGAGGCCAGTTGCATCTCGCTCTCGATCTTGTCGAGGTAGCCCTGCGGATCGTTGCCGTAGCGTTCCAGTTCATTCCAGGCCTGGGCGCGGCCGTTCGGGTTGATCTTCCAACCCCGTCCCCAGCGCCGGTCGGCGTAGGCCTGGTACCGTTCCGGCACGATCCCGTAGGCCTGCACGCGGGCCATCAGTTGCTCGAAGCTGGGACGGCCGTCGCGCAACGGCGGCTCCTCGGCGGACGTTGCATCGGCCACCGTCGTCGCCTGCATGTCGGCGGCATCCGCCTGCAACGATTCGGCACTGGCTGCTGCCGGGCTGCCCTGAAGCACTTGCGTCGCCCGTTGCGCCTGCACCAGGGCCGTCTCAG
This sequence comes from Candidatus Dechloromonas phosphorivorans, assembly GCA_016714975.1. Classification (GTDB taxonomy): domain Bacteria; phylum Pseudomonadota; class Gammaproteobacteria; order Burkholderiales; family Rhodocyclaceae; genus Azonexus; species Azonexus phosphoriphilus. The sequence goes on from JADKBR010000015.1 coordinate 4,149, forward strand.
TGTCTTCGTTGTCGCGCAGCAAGGCCGTCACATCCACCGGCGCCTCCAGGTCGATGATCCACTGCGGCACGCGCACCGCCCTCCCCTGCTCGTCGATGTGGGCCACCTCCATCAGTCTTTTCGTGAGGTAGAAAGGCGTGCGTTGCCGGTCGAGGAAACCCGAGATGCGCCCGCCGCGCAGGAAGCCCACGGTCTCGAACTTCTGGATCGCGGCGTTCATCGCATAGAAGCTGTTGGTATGCAGTTCGAATGCGCTGATCGACCGTATGCCGGGGATGAAGAACAGGAAGCGCCCGGTCAGGTTGCACTGGCGCTGCTGGTACTCGCGGCACGTTTCAGGCTCGCAGAGGCCGCCGTTGTCCTCGCGGACCATGGTCTTGCGCCCGCCGAAGAGGCGGATCGTGCGCCGGCCCGTCTCGTCGACCGGCACCGGCGCATGGCACATGCAGTGGCGCACCCGGCCATCGGCCGAGTATTGCGACCAGTAGTGCTTTTCGTGCGCACCCCAGGCCGCCAACTCGTGCGGCATCACGGTCTGCCAGTAGTCGGAGGGGAAGACCACCGGGAAGCGGTACAGGCGCCGGCCTTCGCCCCGGTCCTCGCCATAGGCGTCCAGAATCTCCCGGGCGATCTTCGGGATTGGGAAAGTCCTGCGCCCGCACGGTGAACCACGGCACGTTGCGCGGCACCAGCGGCGTCTTGAGGTTGGGCAGGGCTTCGGCGATGGCGCGCTCGATCTGCTCGAAGGACTGGCCCGCGGCCACGCCCTGCTCGTAGATCGCCTTGGCCTTGGGCTCACCGGCGGCCTTCTTGGTGAGCACCTTGATGCCGGCGCGGATCTTGCCGCCGGTGGGAATGCGGGCGGGGCCTTGCCCCAGCAGGGTCGGCGAGGCCTTAGCGCCGCTGCCCTGCGCGGCGATAACGGGATTGGCGTTGGGATGGGCCATGACGGCGCTCCTCCATGAACGTCGGGACATTCCGACAATTCATGCTCTCGCGACTTTCCCGCGCATCAACCCCTGCGGAAACACCTACGGCTGATGCATGCCGCTTGGGCGAAAGCAGCCTCAGGTAAAGTATCGGCATTACCCGCTCCGAACTCATCGTCCTGCTCGCCGAACGTTTTCCACAACTCGCGCAGAAGGATGCCGAGATGGCGGCGGCAGAGATTCTCGGCGCCATCCATGCAGCGTTGGTTAACGGTGACCGCGTTGAAATTCGCGGCTTCGACAGTTTCAGCCTGAATTACCGTTCTTCCCGTCAGGCACGCAGTCCGAAAACCGGTGAGCCGGTCGCGGTATCGGCGAAATGGGTTCCCTCATTCAAGGCCGGGAAGGAACTGCGTGAGCGGGTGATGGTGATGGCGACGACTTTTCCCTGCGAAATCGCATTGACTTGACCACTCAACCGAATCGACGTTGATCGGGCGATATCACTTCATTGAACAATCTTGAGTAGACGACCTCTCGTGCCATTCGATCCTGCGCAATGGAACGGCAGCTTACTGAGCACGAACAAAGCTTAAGCGAAGCCGTCATTCAGCCGGCGCGCACCTAGCGACAGGGGAGGATTGCAGCACAAAACAGGCGTTTGAAAACATTACGGAGCCCGGTGGGGCAGCACTACGGGCTCACACAATTTACAACTCAACTCTGATCTTGGTCATTCATTACGCCCGAAACGGGATAGCAATCCACAGTCGTTAGGACGGTCAAACCCAGAACTGCCCTCTAGGTATGTCGTAACCAGCCGTCCAACAGACGAGACGACATCTTTGTCGGCACTGATGAATCCGATGGGGAGGCTGACAGGGTAAGAATCAGGCAATGAGACGTGATAAACGACAACCACAAACTCGCCCTCGAAGTGCATCACCTCGACATTCCCGCCAAGGAAGCCCTCAATCAAACCATGAACCTTGTCGGTGTTAGGGTCGAACTCCCATTTCCCCTGGCGGGCAGTCTTCTGGTCATCTGGTCCGGAGACAGGCAAATAGATGGTCGGCGAATAGAGCCTCTTCTCTTTCGTGCTTGCCATGCTGAGAATCTCGCTGACTCTCACCTGGAGATTGCTGCTCTTTCCCCAATACGGGTCGCTGGGTGCAAGCCAAAGGAAAGGGGTTTGCCCCACGTCCGCCTTGCTTTCTCTCCTTGCCTTGATGATGGGAGCCAGGTGTTTCTGGAGCAATTCCCAATTTGCCGACGAATAGATCGGACCGAGAAAGGTTGTTCTCTTCTTCTGACTATTGGCTTCCAGCTTCGCCAGGTCTTCGAAGAATTGCAGACTGACGGAACTGCCCTTCGAGTCGAAGAGCTTCAACGTCTCGCCGTCCCCAATGTCGAGCATCGCTTTCGCAATCTCCCCAAAATTGCTGGGTCTTCCCAAGCGGTCAAGCTCCAACGAGATTCGCTCATGCACGTAGTCTGAACTTTTGAGCTTCTCGAAATCTTCCCGCTCGACGCTTCTGCCATCCGCGTCGACCTTGAACTGGACCGGCAGTCTGACAGGCATCTGCTTAATCTTGTTCACCGAATTCACGGTGTAGACAGTCGGCGAATCCTTTTCATCCTGAGTCAGCGACCTGGAAAGAAATCCCTTTTGCAAAATTTCATGGAACTGACGCTGGAAATGCTTTTCCACCTGCGTCTCGCTACAAGATGCGTTTTCGTCGTCAACCTTGATTGAAATACCCGCCTTCCACTTATCCGAAAAGTTGTCTTTTCCAAGGCATGAGAAGGTTGCGAGGTCGAAAGACAAGCAAGCCGTGCTGTCTCGAAGCATCGACAGACGTGGAACCTCACCAAGCTCGGTGAAGTAACCGCTGGATTTCTCCGTAAGCGTCAGACGCCCATTTTCAGATAGCGTAAGTTCGCCGCGTTCGACGAGATCATCAATTGCTTCTTGAACCTCCTTGCGTGTAAAACCGAAGAAGGTAGCAACCTGCGACATCGACATCGGCGCCAAGTGGATCAGGCGAAGAACGAATTCCCGAACAAATGGCAGCCCCTTTTGGGTGATGTACGAGAAGTTGATGTTGAAACGTTGCGCCGGCAACAGGAAGTCAATCTCGTGATAAATCGTTGTGTTTTCCAATGTCGTCACCTTAGCGGCTCTTTTGCGCGGACATGAACTTGTAGCCGGCGTCCTCGCCCATATCGCTCATGTAGGAAACCACTTGTCCGAGAGGCTTGTCTTTGTTGTGGGTCTTCCACATCTCTGCGTTGCCGATAACCAGCAACCTATCCATTGCACGGGACATCGCGACGTTTATTCGATTGGGTGTACGCAGGAATCCTGGACTCCTCTGCTTGTCGGAACGCGTCAGACTCAGGATGATGATTCGGTTTTCTTTGCCTTGGTAGCTATCGACAGTGTCGATTTTCACCAATGCCTTGAAGCCGTCGCTCCAAATCCCTTGGTTGAATTTCTGCCGAATCAAACGCTTTTGTTCGGCATACATGCAGATGACACCGATCAGCGCATCATCTTTGTCCTTGAGATTGGAAAGGTCGGTCAGGAATTGACCGCTCTCGGAAATCTGCTTGAGGAGATCAATGACCTGCTCTGCCTCACAACGGTTGTAAATACTGACGCCACGGTCGCTCTGGTGATTGGCATGATCGCCATGCGATGACGTGTCGAGCCAAGTTACGGGTGAACGAAGCGTGTTCGGAGCACCCCGATAGATATCGGGAATAGCCCGATCTCCATTGTTCAGCTTGCCCTCGTAAAAGGTCTTGGAAACCAGATTGCCGATGGGTGGCGCCATCCGATACTGAGTGAGCAGCGTGGCGCTCGTTTGCTTCCCATATTCAGAATTGAAAGCCCGCGCAAAGTCGCTTCGCAATACTTCATCAAGCTCGGTGTGCTTGTCGTTGATACCAAGTCGGCGAGCCAGAGCCGCTTTGTGTGCATCGGAATACAGGGGAGGCAATTGCAAATGGTCGCCGACCAGCAGGACGCGTTTCGCCGACTGCATTGCAATCGCCAGTTCGCTGGATATCGAACGAGCCGCCTCATCAATGATTACGAAATCATAGATGTTGTCGTGAATCCCGATATGCCCTTGTCCGATACCGACGCATGTGCCGGTAACCAGTTGTCTCGACCGGGCGTAGAACTCGTCGCAATTGACCCTTTCCGCCGACAGGGCGTCCTGGATGTCTCGGGATATCCTAGCCAACGCCCGAACCCTTCTGGCTTCATTTGGTCGGACGCCATACTCGGAGCAGAGATTGGAAAGCAGGATGGACTTCGCATCCGAAACCTTGCTTTCCTGGGGAAGAGCAATGCCGTAGTCCACGTGGAGCTTGGTGCGGATAGTCTCATCCAATTCGACCACGATCGGTTTGAGGGCTTTGATATCGTCCTCGTCACCAATGTTCTCGAAATTCTTGAGCTGGGATTCGAGATGGTCAATTTGCTTGAATAGTTTCAACTCCGCATCGACGACCTTGGAGATGAATTCAGCGTCGAGACCCAGCGCATCGGATAGAGCAGCGACACGGTAGCGATATTCGGCGTTAAACAATTCGCGCTTTTCGGCAGTGATGGCATGGGAGTAGACGTCTTTCAGACCATGCGAAACCGCCCCTTCACGGTTGCTGAACCTAACGACTTCCAGTGAAGTGCCCAACCTTCCGCAGTGCTTCCTTATCCGCTCTGCAGCCGTGTTGACTGCCTCGTGAGATTGGCTGACCAGCAGAATTCTTCGCACATCCAGCTTCTCGACGAGAAAGTGGACGAATGCAGCAATGAACTCCGTCTTCCCTGTTCCAGGCGGTCCTTGCAATAGAGAAAGAGGTCCGTAGTTCAGCAGCTTGGTGAATGCCTCACGCTGTTGCTCGTTGAGGCTAATCTTGTTTCCATGCTGGTCTTCGCGGTCGTATCTGGCGAAGTCATCATCAGTGACCGAAATGTTGAAAGCCGTCGCATCCTTGTTGCAAGCGGGGTCGAACAAATCGAGTAGGTCTGGCAACACCCCTTCCCTATCAAGCAGCCTTTCAAGCGCAGCCTTACGTTTGCGGTATGAAGCCCTGTCTTGTTTCGTCCGGAAGAAAACAGGGTCTCCATCCTTCAGACCGTAGGCAGAACTACGGACTTTATTCAGTCTGACCTCGTTCAACGCTGATTTTTTGAGCAAGACTTCCCCGATGACTTTCTCCGCCCCATCCTGATCGACGAGAAGAGCCTCGACTTCATCCGTGCTTGCGAAAGCACCAAGCGGATCGATGTCCGCGTCGTATGGAAGTATCAGTTCGGAATCGGTATCCGATGGCTTAATCGAGGCGCCATTCAACTCGATGTTCGGGCTTGACTCGGTCTCCGTGGCGAGGATTGCCCGCCAAAGCGCCTGTGTCGAAATATCGAACGAAATATCCGAACGTTCTTCCCCAACGGAAGCTGCTGCCCTTTCGAACACATCCTTGAGTTGTTGGCTCAACCCCGATTCATCAATTTCGGGCGGAACCGTCTGAAGCATCTCGATTGCACGATGAAACGCGTCATCATCGCGAAGATGTTCAGACAAACCTGAAAGTTGAGCCGGTCGTCCTGGCTTGATGCGAATTGCCGTGCTGATTTCGAATTGGCTTTCCTCTGCCACCCTGAAATTGACATCGGATCTGATTCGAGGGGGCAACCCTCCGACAAAGCAGCGTTGTTCCTTGTCATAGAAGGCGCAGAAGGTTCCACCAATGCCAGCAAAGGTGACCAACAGGACGTTCTCACCCTTCTTGGACGCTTCAACCTTGACGAAGAGATGACCGTTATCCGGAAAAATCGTCGTCTGCTCATCGATCCCATTTAGAAGAATCTCGACAAACTTCTGCTCTTCCACCTTTGCTGCAGAGGTTATAGCCTTCTTGAAGCGTCCCAAATCCTTGAAGCCGAACTCGACGTCATTCAATTCCGACTGAATTGCATCCGAGACTCTCGGATAGGTATTGGACTCCTCGCCCCACTCCAAGCCGAGCAATTCACAAGACATTCGGAGCACCGCAAAGATATCCCGCTGTTCGGACGAGCTTCCGTCGATATTCTCGGGGCTATATCGATGGTTTCTGGCTTCGGCAGTGTTGTGGGAAAAGTCCGGAATATCTATCAGGTACACATTCCCGTTTTCCTTATCCAGCATCACGTTGCGGGGATGAAGGTCGCCGTGGGAAATCCCGAGTCCATGAAGATGCTCAACGGCATCGGTCAGTTTCTCGATAACGCCCAATTTGTCCGACTCATTGATTGCAGCATCAGCCCACGTCGTCCCATCAACCACGTCGGTCACCAGATACATACTGCTGGACCTTGCCGCGAGTCCGTATTCATGAATTCGTGGCAGGTAAGTGGGATTTACTGCTGCCAGCTTGTCCAAGCGCCTCAAAAAAGTAAGCACGCGGAAATTGCTTACCGGATCATCTCCCTTGCTGCCAACATTCAACCAGGCTTTGACGAGCCTTCCCTCTGAGACATAGACCTCTTTATCATCAGTCGAAACCAGAAACTCGCCCTCGTCTGGAAACTGCCGCGTATGATTTATGGGATGGCGATAGGCTTCCAGTTCAGAATCGTCGAACGTTGGTATCGACTCGCCCTGCGGTTCTGCACGCTTCAAGGCATCGAAGAATGCCGATGCATCCTTGAATCTCCCTGTCACTGCATCAAGAAGAACGTCTGCATACCATTCACTGCTTGATAGCATCTCGTTCTGAATGTTCTCCAAGCTCTTCGGAGACATTCTTTGAGCCGTCAGCAGATGCCACGCCACAAGCCCAAGAGCATGCACGTCCTGCTGAAATGGGGTCGATGTTGAGCCATCCAACATCTCCTTCACCTCGACAGCCCCTACCGAAAGACTGCTCCGATAATCACCGACCGTTCCAATCGGTTGGTGGTATGCGGAGATGAAATTGGAGAGAGCAATTTCCTTCGAAGGCGACAACCACAGACTATGGTCTGCAATGTCTCGGTGGGCAATTTTGATCTCATGCAGGTCACCGAACTTCGCGAGGAGCAGCTTCGTGAGGTTCAGTCGGTCAGTCTGGGTAAAGGACTGACCATATTTGCCCACGAATTCGTTGAACCTCACATGCCCAGGAGGAAGCTCATAAACCTCGCTGTACTGGGATGTAACTTCATCCTTTTCGAAGCTTGTCAGCGAGCGTAGGCAGTGGTTGTACAGGTCGCGATTCTGGTGGTTGATGAACTGCAACACCTCCCGCTCGCGAGATACGATTTCAGCCCTGCCCTGTGGGGTAATAGCCTTGTTGCCTTGAACCTTCTTGAAGTTCCAGATCCGCAGCAAAGCCTCGGTACCCTTCGAGATTTCCGAACTTGCCAGATACTCTTTGTATACAAATTTCGGATGCTCGAAGATTTCCTCGACCGCTGTGTACCCTCCGATTTTCAGAGCCTTCGGTGCTGTATTGCCCTTCAGAAATAGCTCGTCAAAGACCGGAATGTCTTGATTCAAGACTTGCGAATCGGGATGCGGACGGAAGTATTCGTTGAACTTACCTTTGTCCGAGAACCGTAGGAACTCTTTCAGGGAAATCGTGTGTTGAAGGTCGACCTCAGGAAGCTGACTAAAATCAGCATTTCCAGTCATGACGACAAAGAAATGGACTCGCGGCAGGTACTTCTTGTTGGTAAAGCGAGATGAAAGCCGTTTAAGCTTGTTATCCAGCAAGAATTTTTTGTTTCTCGTGACGCTGACGGGCGAACGTCCCATGTTCTTGTCGCCCTTGAACCAGACATCCCCGTTAGCCGTTACGGGTTCATGGTTCCAATCCTTCAATTCAACGATGATGACGTTGCAGTGAGTCGCGATAACTAGATCAAACTCACCTTCCTTGCCCTTGGAATCGACGAACCTGAACCCTGCATATCCTTTCCACGGTTGGTTTTGGGGGCGTCCGAGCTTGTTTTGAAGCTGGTCCCGTAGGGAGTTTCCTCCACCTTGAAACTTACCAGCAGGGAGAGTATCCGCGAACGCCGCCTTGATCTTGTTGATTGCCTCGATTTCTTGTTCTTGTAGTCCGCCGTCCCAAATTTCGATGTCCAAGGTGCTTCCTTTTATCCCATTACCGAATTAATCGATCTGCCGGAGGGATTTTACATGCCAAACGGTTGCCTCGTCCGCGCGCTTCTTCACCCAGCAAACCTCCCTGCCACTGTCAGCAATTAGCGACAATGCAGACCTATTCCTCGATGTGCACCAGAGGCGGCTTTGGTCGATCAGCACGCAGACGACGACAGCGGTTCAACGGCAGCTTCTAAATCAGCCCGCGACGCCCCTTCAGTGAGACCCTTCCGCACTTTTCAAGGACGGCATCGGCTGATCCGTCCGCCATACCCAGGCATCCTGTTTGGCCGCCGCAGTCGCTTTCTCTTTCACCGCCCGCTCCTTCGGGTCCATGAAAGCGCTCACCACATGCAGCGGCACCGGCGCCGGCCCGGCATCCAGCAGCAAGACATTCGGAAAGGCCGCCGCACTCCGAGCGTCATAGCGCAGCGGTTTGACGAATCGGCGGTGCTGGGCGACCAGGGCGTCGATCAGCGGCAATTCATGCACGCCCTCGATGGGAATCCAATGCTCGCTCGTCAACATCAAACTCGCCGCATCGATCTCGTAGGTGTATTCACGGCGGGCGCGGATCAGCGCGGCCAGGATGACGCGGACCGGGTGGCCGGTATCGGCATCGCGCGCCTCGAACAGCGGAGCGAACACCCGCTCGATCCGCTCCCAACTCCGGCTGGCGATCAGCAGCGGCGCATCCGGCATGTGCCGAATCCAGATCCGGCGGCCCTGACTCGTGGCCTCGCTCGCCTTGAACTCGCCGATCACGATGGCCAGCGGCGTCTGCCCGTCCTTGGGGCGCAGCACGGCCAGTTTCTCGCGCCGACGCTTTGCGGCTTCTGCCTTGGCACTCTCGCTGAAAGGTTCGGGCACATACAGGCGCTCGGCCAGCGGCACGCCCTTGACCATGATCTCCTCGGCCGCCTCCAGCAGGTACTTGCGCAGCACGCCCTGGTTGCGTTTGCCCGCCATCGCCGGGCTCCAGCGGTTGAAGCCCGCGCGCTCGAACAGGAAGTGCATCAAGGCCCGCAACGTCATCTGCCGCCGCGGCACGCCGATCTCCGCCACCTCCTGGGGTTCGCCGCGCGGCACGCCGCGCCCGAGCACTCGTGTCCAGGGGAAATCCACCCGCAATTCGACCCGCCCCGGTTCCGACTCCAGCACCGCTTCGCCGACCAGTTCGCCCAGTCCGGACTGCTGGACCTCCGGCTCGTAGGAGGGGCAGCCCGGATGGTGGGTGCTGCCGCTGTCCGGCATGCGCTTGACCACGAACTGGCGATGCCGCGCCACGTACATCTCCACGCCGCCCGGCACGCACAGGCAGCGCGGCCGCTCGGGTGTCTCGTAGACGTGGGCGAGCGCATCCTGCAGTTGTGGATCGTCCGCGCCGATCACGCGGCCCTTGATGGCGAAGCGTTGGGAGTCCATGGCGAGCTCAAATCAACTCATCGAGCAGTTCCGCCAGCGTCGGCTTGGGCCGGGGCAACAGCTCCCGCACCGCGCTGCGCTCGCCGATGCCCAGGATCGCGCCCACCTGATCCTCGTCGGCCCCGCGCTCATACATCCGCGATATCACGGTGAGGCGCGCCGACTGGGCGCTCAACCCCTTGAGTTCGGCGTAGCGGAACAACTTGCGGTAGATCTCCAGCAGCGCCCGGCAGACGTAGCGGTTCTGCCCCGGCTCGCCATTGTTGGGCGTGATCTTGTAGGGCTCGCCGCTCGGGGAAAGAAACAGCCGGCTACCCGGGTCCAAGCCGCGGTAGACATCCGGTCCACCCAGGCCATGCCCGCCGGCGAGACGCTCGCGGAAATAGGCGGCCAGCGCGTCGTCGAGGCGGTTGCTGCTGAAGTACAGTGGCCGGAGCTTGCCGTTGATCGCCGCGTCGGCGCGCAGCTCCGATTCCCTGCACACGCTGCCGTCGGCATGCAGGTAGTCGCGCACCTCGATCCGGGCGATCTCCAGCGGCCGCAGGCCCGTGGCGAACAGCATGTAGTACAGGGCCAGGTCATGCCAGGTGCGACTGGTGCGGCCCTTGATGCGCACCGCGCCCTGGGCCACCTCCGGCGCCGACAATACCCGCGCCGGACGGGCGCCGACCGGCGGCTGGGGCTCGAAGCCCTCCAGCGCGACCAGGATGGCGTCCCGATGCAGGCGCAGCCGCCGCACGAAAGCCGCGCCTTCCTCCTTGAGACCATCCACGCCCACCACCTGGGTGAGTTGGACGGCGACGGACTTGATGCGCCGCTCGACCGCCGTGCGCGAGACGCCGAAGCGCATGGCCACCGCCTCGTAGGTCTCACCGCCAATGACGGCACGGAGCATCTCAACCGATTGCAATGCGTTCTCGTGGTGCTTGCTGATCTCCTCGCTGTCTTGCATGACTTGCTTCTCCCATCATCTCTCGATCGTCATCAGCCCGAATGTTCGAGCGCCGACGCCCCCTTCGCCAGGCGAAAACGCCGGGAAAGGCGCGGGATTTCGTCATCAGGCCGAGCGCGCCGCCGTCGCTGAAGAACTGGCCGGCCGGACCGATGAGCGCACGCGCGACGCATGTGGCGGGTCGGCGCCGACCCGGTCGATACGCGAACGACGCCGCCGTTCCGAGCCGAACCGGTCCCCGCTCATTGCCTTGCCCGTCACCCGGGCTGGCCTTGCTGCGCGATCCAGCGGCGGATGTCTTCCGCGCGCCAGACGGTCACCCGCTCCGAAAGCTTGACCGGCTCGGGAAAGGTGCGCGCCTGGATGCGCCGCCAGAGCGTCGATTTGGAGATGGGAACGAAGGCCAGCACCTGGGGCTGGCGCAGGAAGCCGGTCTCGGGCAGCGTCAGGGTCGAAACCGGGGTGGCAGGCGTAGTCGAAAAAGCGCTGGAAGCCGCCACCTTCGCGGCGGTACTGGTACGGATGTTGGGCATGATCGGGCCTCGTCACGGCGGGTGCCGATAAAGGACATGACCTGCTCTGTTGCGGCCGCGCTAGGTCAGGATGGCGCGGGCCGATAGGGAACGCAGAACTCGACGACATGCCGCCGGCGCCCCGGTCGCGCGGCATGGAAGGATGAGCAAGAAAGTGACTCCCACCGCATGACGGCCAAGGGCGTCCGGGTCGGGAAAGATCAGCCGATCCGCACCTGCACCGCGCAGCACGCGCGACGGCGGATCGTTGGGCAACAGGCAGGTATCGACTGCGACGCCGCCACGAGAGCGGTGAGGGTGCCCACGGTGTCAGGTCAGCCTGACGTGGAACCTGTCGATACGATATTGAGGTCCGTGGGCCGACGCAAGACGCCCCGGGACGCGCCAGCCGAAAGGGGCCGCACACGCCAGCGATTGGAGATGGCACCGGTACCGAACCCATTCCGGCACGCCGTCATCAAGTTTGCCGCCCAGGCGCCGGATCGCGGACGAAGCCGATCCGGCTCAAGCCCGCGTTGGCGGATAGGGCCATGATTTGTGCCCGCGTCTCATCAGGCGCCTTGGTGTCCGCCTGCCAGTCATCCCCCGGGGAGAGTGACTGGAGGGTTTCACGCACAACATTTCGCGGCCGTGCGGCCCATGCTCCCCCCTGTGGGTGGAAATATTGGCTATTTCGAGCGGTTGCCCAAGTACTCACAACAGTTCCGCACGACCGTCATAACGAATGCCCGATCGTCAGTCCCCAGTTCGGAAATCCATGCGCCAAAGGTCGCCGCTTCGCTGGCCTCTTCGGGCCCTTCCGTCGATAACAGGTCGCCAGCGGAACATCGGAGCGCCACCGCAAGCCTGTCCAGCGTCGGCAGGGACGGCAAATGCGCCCCGCGCTCGATGCGCGAAATGGTTTCGGCGTCAACGCCGACCCGCTCCGCAACCATTTCCTGTGTCCATCCCAGCTGTTTGCGCCGCTCCGATAGGTTGCCCCCAAGTCGCTTCGCCAGACGGGCGGAGTCTTTCTTCTTTACCGCCATCGTGTTGTCCTTTCAATCAACAAGAATGACGGTCACTGGACTATCGAAACAGGGTGACTTATGTAGTTATAGCTATCTACAGACTTGTTGAGTTCAGGCGAATCAACATGACGAAAGGGTCATATTCTGGCGTCCGCTGCGAATGGCGGGCGGCTTACAGTGAGCCCGGGCAGATGGATCAGATTGGTGTAATCACGCTCTGAATGGTGGCAACGAAAATCGGTCACGGCTTCGCCGATCAGACGAATGGGTGCGTCAACCGGGAAAACGTCAAACGACTTCGGAAATGCCAATGCGATGGCCATGAGCGCGAACGCCGCCATGCCGGTTCAGCGGCCCCGATAACAGAATCGCTGACCGTGAAGTTCCTCCAGGCAGCAGCCATCGACGCTAATCGCCAACCGCAGATACGGTGCTTTCCAGGGCTTCCGGCAATCGCGCGCTGGCGTCGGCCTCCGTCGGATCGACCGCCGCGTCGCGTTCCGGACCGGGTTCGTCCGCGCCATCCGGTGCACCCACGGCTTCGGCCTCTTGCCGGTTTGGCCCGCTGCGGCCTTCGACATCGCGCGCGTCCAGGGCATTCATCCGCCGCCGCAACCCCATCGCAAAGTTCCGCGCGCCATTGGCGACATCGCGCACCTGCCGTTTGAGACCCGCGCGCTGCATGTCGACGGCCTGGGTGGTAATCACCTCGTGAATCTCCAGGGTCTGCAACAACGGCATCAACTGGTCGAGTTTGCCCAGCACCTCCAGGAAGCGTCGACCGATGGACGACAGGACATGGACGTCCACATCCAGCGGCACGGTGTCGTAGGTCGCCGTGCTGGTGATGCCATGGACCTTGAATAGCGCTTCGGCACCGTCGATGGCTTTGTTGAGGTTCTCGGTCACTGCGTCCATCTGGGCTCGAATGGCCTCCTCGACCTTGGCGACGTCCTCGTGGTCGAGCCTCGTGCGAGCGATCACCGAGATGAAGTGGGTGTTGAGTTGCAGCGTGTTGAACAGCCGCGCGAAGAAGCGCTTGCCCTCGGCGCTGGTGAAGCGCGTCGGCATCTTCAGGCTGGCCGCCTCGACGCGTCGGAAGTCGGCCTTGGCCTCCTTGGCGAGAATGCGGGCGTTGACGGCCCCCTGGTCTACCTTGACGATCTGGATCTCCGACATGCCGTGCTCCTCGAAATACCGCGTTCGGGCCGATCATCCGTGCCGGCACATGCATTCGCCACTGGAAATGGCCGTCACCTGAGGGGGCTTTCGGCATCGGGCCCGATTGGGCCGGCTTTTCGGGATTGACCTGGCCATCCGGTGGCACTACCTTTACGTCATGCAGCAGCTGGCCCTGCATTCAAACAAGGCAAGCCCTGGAGTTTCCTGTCTGTCGCGTATGCCATCGGCTTCACCGGTGCCGCGTGCGCCGATCTTGCCGGCACCGATATGGGTGCCTGTCGCACCCATGCCATCGAGGCAAGTTTTCGAGGCAGGGGCGAAGCGCTTCAACGATTTCGTAAGCGCCCCTCCCCCGAAAGCCTTCCTCGATCGGTAGCTGGCACACCGATCACGGCGGTTCTCACCGCCCGTTCAAGCCAGCCCTGGAGCTTCTTCCCATAGCGCCGTTCCGCCCGTAGCGGGTCGGCCGTTCCTCACCCACGGGGGCATATGCCCCCAGTCGTGGTGCGCGTTGCCTCCAATTTTTCCTGGAGCCAACGATGCTGAATCAGAGCGTATCCCCCCGAGTTTCCCGTCCCACGCCCGTGGGCCCTGTTTTGCCGCCGATTCTTCCCTCTTTCGCGGCCACCTCGCGCCACCGTCCGGCGGCGATCCCCGATCGCGCCGCCCTGGACGCTTTGCTCGACGGCGAGGATGCGCCCGTCGAATGGAGCGAGGAAGACATCGTCTTCCTGCATTGGCGCCTGCTGCAGGAAGTCAGCCATCTGGCCGACCCGGCGACGCCGCTGGCAGAAAAGTTCGACACCCTGCGCTGGGTGTTCAGCGAACGCGAGAAGGACGGCCTGCCGTTCTCCTTCGTGAGTTGCCTGCGTGTCGTCGGCTGCAGTCCGCTGTCGCCGATCGCTTACTGCGGTCGGGTCGACGCGGAGGAAGTGCGCGACCGCATCCGCCACGGCCTGAAGGCCTGGCTCGACGCCACGCTCGAGCGCTACCCCGACTGGGTGTGCGACGCCGTCGTCCACAACCCCGCATGGGTCGAGGCCCGGCTCGCCAAGAACCCCCAGTGGATCAACGAGCAAATCAAGCGGATGGCAGTGCAGGGCGACCTGTTCGCCTGATGCCGTCTCCCATTTTTCGGGCTGGTCGCCAACGCGAAGGCCCTCCCCTTTCAAGGAGTCATCATGACCACTTTCAAGGATGTCCTGTGCCTGCTGGCGATCTTCGTCGCCTACGGCATCGTCGGACGCCTGGATTATGAAGACGCGGTAGGGCTGGAACAGATCATCAAGGAACGGCATCACGCCGACTGTCTGATGACGACGCCAGCCGACCGCGAAGCCCTGGCGCGGATCAACGATCTGCCCTTCGATCCATCCACCCGCCGCACGGACGCAGGCGCACCCGAAGACGGGCAGCGCTGCACGCCGCGCGTGCTGTGAGGAGGCCGCCATGCACACCCAAACGCGCATCGCGCACGACGCCCCGTCCCTGCTGACCGTCCAGGCGCCGGAAGACATCGAGTTCCTCGTCAAGGAAAGCGAAGTCCTCACCGGCCGGGCCGGCCGTACCTTCGTCATCGCCGGCGCCGACTGGCTGGCCTACCGGGTGCATTGGCATCCGATCGGCCTGAAGGTCGAGCGGCTCGATGCCGGGGGCCGGGTCCTGAGCGCCCAGCACCTGCTGCCCCGGGAGTTCCTCGGGCACAGCCTGATCGAGGCCCTGGCCGCCGGCCAGTTGTTTACCCCGCCGATCCGCCGTCTCGGCTGACCGGTCGTTCTTTCCCCCTTGGCGGGTCCGTCCCGCCAGGGCCGGGTTCCGCCTGCACTCATGGAGCACATCATGCAGATACAGGTTCAAATCAACGAGGAAGGCGCGCTGCGCAACCAGCGCTATGCCTTCACCGACCGCTTTACGCTCGTCTCCGAGCTGTTGCAGAACGCCCGCCGTGCCGGCGCGATGCGCATCGAGATCCATTACGACGCCACCGCGCAGGTGCTGCGGGTGGAAGACGATGGCCGAGGCCTCGATGACTTTCAGAAGCTCTTGAGCTTCCACGAGTCGGGCTGGGATGCGGCCACCAGTGCCGAGGAGCGCCCTTTCGGGGTGGGCTTCTCGAAGTGCCTGTATGCCGCCACGCGCTGCATCGTCGCCTCAAAGCATCAGCGGGTCGATATCGACACCGCGGCGGCGCTGGCCAAGGCGTCCATCGATGTGGAATCCATGACCGAAGCCGTTGCCGGCACCCGGATCGAGCTTCACGGCGTTGACCTGCCCGACCTGGGCAATCGCATCGAGACCTTGTGTCTGGGTTTTCCGGTGGAGGTGCTGTTCAACGGCAAGCCGCTCTCGCGGCGCTTTGCCGCCGCGAACCTGGCGACGATGGCCAGCCCGATGGGCGCGGTCCACCTCGCCGGTACGCGGGACGGCAAGTTCAGCTACAACACGATGGTCTTCCTGCAGGGCTTCTGCGTCATGAAGCCCAACTACTGCCCGTTCGACGAGGTCAATGTCGTGCACCTGGATTCGCGCCAGTTCATGGCGCGCCTGCCGGATCGCGACAAGTTGATCGACGAGGACGTACAAAGAAAGCGGATCGATACCGAGTTGAAGGCCTGCTGGCGGCAGACGCTAGAGGTCGCCAAGACCCAGCTTTCGCCCGAACGCTTCGTCGAGATCTACTACGCGGCGATGCGCGCCTGGGGTCATGTGGATCTACTGAACGACCTCGACGTGCTGCCCGCCGAATTGTTCGATGAGATCGTCGACTATCCGATCCAGGACGACGACCGAAGCTATGTCCGACAAGTTGCCGTAGCCCCCACCCGCCAAGCCGTCGAAAGCGGCGCGGTGACCCTGGTCTCCCTCGACTGGTTGGACGACGACAACGCGGCGCGCTGGATGCTCGCCCGGGCCAAGGGCTATCTGCTCTTCGACTGGATCGGCCTGAGCTCCGAGCACTGGGCATGGCGCCACGTGCGTTTCCTGGACCAGGAAACGGTGCAGGTCGAAGCGGTGTCCGAACAGCTTCGCGTCCAGTTGGAAGGGCGCTGGGTGTGGCCGACGGTGATCCTGTGCGAGGCCGTGCGCCTGCGCGCCGGCAAGGATGTGGCCGAAATCACCGACGCGGGCGTCTGCCACGGGGATGTCTTGTACATCCCGGCCGGCGAGACCTCCGGCGAAGCGGTGCGGCAGGCCTCGTCCTTCATCGACGAGAACGACCAGTTCCAAGCTTCGGACCTGGACGCGGACCGCGACGCGCTGGCGGACCTCATCCGTCGCCTGCGTTCGGTCGATCCGGTGCAGACGCTGGACTCGCTGCTGCAGGAATTGCGGCTGGGCAGGTATCCCCTGCTGCACGGCAAGGCCTTCCAGGTCACCGTGGGGGTGGGTGCTGCGCCCGGCCATTCGGTGGCCCTGGTTGCCGAAGCGGGTTCTGCCAACACGGGAGCTGGCCATGCAGGATCGTGAGTACGCAGCCCGCATCGAAGCGGTCAAGCAGCGTGCCCATGGCCGGTGGACGGAAATCCTGGCGAGCCTGGGCGTGGATGAACGCATCCTCAAGCGGCGCAACCTGCCTTGCCCGTTGTGCGGTGGCACGGATCGGTTCCAGTACACCGACAAGTTCGGCGAGGGGAACTACCACTGCCGCCAATGCGGCCCGGGTGGCGGCTTCAAGTTGCTGCAAGCCGTCATGGGCGTGGACTTCAACACCGCGCTGCGTGACGTCGAGCGCTGCCTGGGGATGATGCCGGTGACGGCACCGTCCCGAAGCTGCGAGCCTTCGGCCGAGCGCATGAAGAAGCTGGCCCAGCGCATCTGGAACGAGGCCAAAGCGGTAACGGTGGGCGACGAGGTCGATCGCTACCTGAGCGGCCGGGGTCTCGCCCTGCCGGTGTATCCGAAGGTGCTGCGCTTCCACCCTGCCCTCGGCTATTACCAGAAGGAAGCCGCCGGCAAGTCACGCAAGGTGGCCGAGTACCCGGCGATGCTCGCCTGCATTCAGGGTGCCGACGGCCACGCCGTGACGCTGCACCGGACCTATCTGCGGGACGGCGGCAAGCTCGCGGCGCTCGATGCGAAGAAGGTGCTCTCGGCCGGGATCAACGGCGCCGCGGTCCGCTTGTTCGATGCGACCGAGGAACTGGCGATCAGCGAAGGCATCGAGACCGGCCTCGCCTTGCATCTGGCGACCGGCAAACCGGTCTGGGCCGGGCTCAACGCCGGCAACCTGGAGAAGCTGTGGCTGCCGGATTCGGTGCGTAAGGTCTGCATCTATGCCGACAACGACGCCGATGGCGACTTCGCCGGCCAGGCCTTTGCGTTTGCCCTGGCGCGCCGACTGAAGCGGGAAGAGAAAAATAGCGGTCGGCGGCAGGTGCGGGTGTTCCTGCCCAAGCATGCCGGCACCGATTGGGCCGATGTCTGGCGCCAACGCCTGGAAGCCCAGGCGCCGCGTGCGGCATGAATGTTTGATGAGGGGTGCGGCCGGTCGGCTGCACCCGCCTTTTCAGCGGCACTGCATCAGGCGGTGACGGTGAAAAGGCCCCTTTGTTTGCCCCACTGGTAGTTGTCACACCAGGCGGCGCCCCCACGGCACCGCAAAGACAGCCCTGGAGTTCCGGCGCGATTTCTCGCGCCCTTTCTGGACCGGCAACCGCCGGTCCGTCATCGACCCTGGCGGGGATGCGCTTCCCCCGAGGGGTGATGCCGTCTCCGCTTTTCTTTTCCGAAATTTACCAAGAAGGAGATTGCTATGAAAAACGGACGTTCTCTCGTCAGCCTGGCCCAGGAACTGGAGCGCCAGCTGCATTCGAAGAAGGACTTGGTCCTGCCGTCGACGCTGGTGCGTCATGCCACCGACGATCGGGGGGGCACGCGACTCGTCATCGAGGAAGGCGGCAGCCCGGTGCACTACGGTGTCACCCCGCTGGCGCGCCGCCAGTTGGCGGACAAGCTGAAAATCCCGTATGCCTATTTCGAGCGCATGCGCGAAGACCAGCCGGCCCTGCTCGACCGCAATGTGAACACCTGGCTGCAAAGCGACGAAGACCGGCGCATGCTGCGCACCCTGGACGGTCAGGTGCGCGCCGTGTTGTCGGATCGCTACCGCCGCCTGGACAACTTCGACCTGGCCGAGAGCGTGCTGCCCATCCTGCAGCAACTGCCCGAGGTACGCTTCGAGTCGGTCGAACTGACCGAGACGAAGATGTACCTGAAATGCATCACGCCACGCCTGAAGTACGAGATGGCGCCCGGCGATGTGGTGCAGGCCGGGGTTGTGATCTCGAACTCGGAGGTCGGCCAGGGCACGCTGTCGGTACAGCCGCTGCTGTTCCGGCTGGTGTGCAGCAATGGCTTGATCGCTGCCGACCGGTCGCTGCGCAAGACCCACGTGGGGCGCGCGCTGGGCACCGAGGATGAACGCATCCAGGTGTACCAGGACGACACCTTGCGCGCCGACGACAAAGCCTTCTTCCTCAAGGTGCGCGACGTAGTGCAGGCGGCGGTGTCGGAAGCGACCTTCCGCCAGACGGCGCAGAAGATGCAGAAGACGCTCAACATCCCGCTGGTGGGCGACCCGGTGAAGACGGTCGAGGTGCTGGCCCAGCGCTACACGCTGAACGACAGCGAGCGCGCCGGTGTGCTGCGCCATCTGATCACCGAAGGTCAGTTGTCGGGCTATGGGCTGGTCAATGCGGTGACGCATTACAGCCAGGAAGTCGAGGACTACGACCGCGCGACGGAGTTTGAAGCACTGGGCGGCCGGCTGATCGACTTGCCGGCCCATGAGTGGAAAGGCTTGGCGGAAGCGGCCTGATCCAGTAAATCGCTGAAAGCCGGCCGGGGTATCCGCCCCGGCCCGGCCTTCAGCCATTCCAATACCATAATACCGACGGCGCGCTGCCCCAGCATTAGATCGAGTGGCAGCGCACCATCCACCGGCGCAGTAGGCCGGCCTTCGCGCTGAGTAGCCGCTTTGGCTTCATCGTCGCTCTTGGCCTGATTCGTTGGAATCGTCGCCCTCAACTATGCCCAGTTCGATATGCCAAACAATCCTCCCTGCGGCGGCACTATTCCTCAAGCAACAGCTTCAAACGGACCTTGCGTGTGGCAAAAAGAGCCCCGCCCAGGTTTTTCAACAAATGTCCTTGCCATAACACAATACCAATGACAATATGCTTTGACTCCCTCTGACCGGGCCATCGCGCCGGATCGCTCATGAGGCTTTCCACCATCGATGCCTGAGGCACCAGCCGCTCCAGGGCCAACCGGAGACCAGGACCATGAGTCGCGTGACGCTTACTGATGTCGAATGGATCAACCTGAATGTGCTGGTCGTCATTCGCGCCGGTCTCCAGTATGACCCCGCCTCGACCTGCTGCAGGTACGGGCTCAATACGGCGCAAGCCAACCATCTTCGAGAACTGAGCCTCGACGAGTTGTGGTCCTTGGTCATCCACGTCGGCGACACGACCCTGTTCCCACCGCGCGCCGACCTGGTGACGTTGCTGAGCACGCCGCGAGCATTGGCGGGTCCCATGGCGCTCGTCCATTCCCCCATGCCGATGGAAAGCCGGCGGTAGGAACCACTACCCATGCCGACCCGCGGCGACCGGCACCTGCGCGCCATGCAACTGGCGAAGCAGTTGGCGGCGCTTGGCGCACGGCTGAAGACGATCCACCTCATCACCGGCATCCCGCCGCGCCAGGTGCAGAGCCTCTTCTTCCCCGATGCCCGCACCATCCCGCGCGGACGCGCCCCCGACTCGGCCGAGTGGTACCACGGCGCCAACCTCATCCTGCGGACCGACGCCTGCCTCATTGGCGCCAGGTACCGCCAGTTGCGCAACCAGGGACTCGCCGCCGGCGAAGCCCTGGTCTTCGCCTACCGCGCCTACCAGGCCGCCACGCTCCCGCCTTACCGCATCAGCCTGGACCGGGCCTTCAACCTCGTCTCCTATATCGATGGCATCTGGCTGGCCAGCGCACCGACGCTGTCCGTGCTGACCTGCCCCGGGTGTGGCTGCGAGTTCATTGCCGCGGTCGGCACCGTGGCGCACCGCGGTGAACCTTGCCCCTTCTGCAAGCTGCTGGAACGCTTTCACCTGGACCATCGCATCCAAGCGTCTTACCCGGCTCGCCCCGCCCTCGACATGACCGAGCGCCAACTGGGCATGCTCGCGCTCTTTCACAAACTCAGCCCCGAGGCCGAAGGCGATAGCCCCTCGGAATAGGTCCCGTTTCAGCGCGACAAGCGAGATAGCCGGCCGAAGAATGCCTACTTCGCATTCTTTCCGGCATCGCCGTACCGCCATGCCCGCCACGCCAACGCCTGTCACTTCCTACCCCGCCTCCGACCCAGGGTTCGCCGCCGTGCCGGTCGAGGATCTGCTGGCCGGCGAAGCAGACCTGATCGCACGCATCAAGCTGTGTTACGGCATCGACCGGGACAGCTTCGAGCGCGATGTCCTAATGCTGGTGCGCCGCTACGCCGCCTGCGTGCATCTGCTGCCGGCGACCGCCGACAACTACTTCAGCAAGCCGGGCGGCCTCTTGCGGCTCGGCCTGGAGACCGCGTTCTTCAGCCTGCAAGGCACCGACGCACACATCTTCTCGGGACGGATGAGCATCTCGGCACGCCGCCAACTGGAGCCGCGCTGGCGCCATGCAACCTTCATCGCCGGGCTGTGTTGCGAATTGTACCGGCTGATGAGCCATATCATCGTCACCGATGCCGCCGGCGAGGCGTGGCCGGCCTTCCTGCGGCCGCTGGCCGACTGGCTGGCAACCCGGGGCAGCGAGCGCTATTTCCTGCGCTGGCGGCCCCAAGCCGTCGAGGCGCGCGGCCTGGGCCTGTTCGCCCTGCCCCATGTGGTGCCGCCCGCGGTGATGGCCGACCTCTCCGAGGGCAACGCAGTCATCGTGCCGCATCTGCTGGCCAGCATCGGCGGCATTCCGGTCTATCGCGACCACAACATCCTCGACGAACTGGTCCGCCGCTCGCTGGCGCTGGTCATCGACCGCAACCTGGTCGCCAGCGCCGACCGCTACGGCTCACCGCAATACGGCTCGCACCTGGAGCGCTACCTGGTCGACGCCCTGCGGCGGCTCACCAGCGGCAACTCGGCCTGGATAGCCAACCGCGAGAAGTCGCGCCTGTGGTTCGGACAGGACGGTCTGTTCCTGGTCTGGCCCGGCGCCGCCGAGGATGTCCACCAACTACTCGAAGCCGACCAACTGGCCGGCATCCCCAAGGCGCCCGAGACCATGCTGGAACTGCTGCTGGCCGCTGGCGTGTTCGAAGCGGCAGCAGCGGGCCGCGCGACTTGGTCCATCCAGCCGCCCGGCGCCAAGGCCCCGCTGGAAGCCGTCAAGCTCTCGGCCCCGGCCATTCTTCTCGCGGGAATCGATCCGCCACCCGTCGCCTTGCCCCAGGCACTGGAATTCAAGCCGGCGCCGGCGTCTGCGCCAGTTGCGCCGCAGACGCCTCCATCCATGCCACCGCTGGCACCGGTGAAGAGCGGCACCCAGTTGTCGCTCATTCCGCCGCCCGAGCCGCCCGCCGAGAGTGACGTCCGCGTGGCGCCGGTCGAGGAAACACCCGGATCAGCCTCGCCGGAACCGGCGACGACACCGCCGTCGGCGACATTCGCCTTGCAAGCTCCGATGCGTCTGAACCCGGTCGTGCGCGACGCCCTGGCCGAGGCCGTTCGCACGCTCAACGATGGCATGGGTCCGCCCACCGTCTGCACCGTCGCCCAGGGAGTATTCGTACCGCTGGAGGAATTCGGGCGGCGCGGCGTCCAGCCATCCCTGGCCATGCGTGCCCTCACCGAGGCGAACATGCTGGTGAAACCCAACCGCAACGGCCCGCCGACGCTGTCGCGTGAATTCAACGGCAACCCCACCGTCGGCATCGTGCTCGATCCGCGCTGCGTAAGCGGACTCGATCTGGCGGGCTTTGCCGCACCACCGGCGGAGGGAAGCTGAGATGCTGGTACGCCGCTACGAGATGCCCTGGCGCCGCGCCTACGAGGTCTATGCCGGCATCGCCTGGTGGCTGGCGCTGCTCTATTTCCTGGGGGTAGGCGTAGTCGGCACGCTGCCCCGGCAATTGGCCCTGCCGCTGGCGCTCGTCTGCTTCGCAATGGGCGTGCTGCGGGTGACCCAGGCCCTGCGCATGCTGGTCTTGCGCGCGTCCCTCGGCGGGCGCGGCATCGAGGTCGTCGGTACCGACGACCTGGCTCGATGGTGCCAGGATCCGGCCTTAGTGTTCCTGGGCTTCGGCTTCGAATGGCAGCCGGTGCATTCGCAGCGGCTCTACGAACTGTCCAAGGTCGACTACCGGGAGTTCGCCGTATCGCCGCGCCTGCTGCAACTTTTGGGCTACGACAGCAAGCCCCAGCCGGACGCCGAGATCGGTCTGCCCTATATCCACGGCGTCGAACCGAAGGAAGGCCCGTTGCACCGGCCGCTGCAGAACTTCGAGGGCGGTACGTTGCTGGTGGGCACCACCCAGTCCGGCAAGGGAGTGGCACTCGCCAACCTGATCACCCAGGCGATCCGGCGCGGCGACGTGGTGATCGTCATCGATCCGAAGAACAGCCGGCGCCTGAAGCGGGTCGTGGAGCGCGCCTGCGCCGACTACCGCGAGCCGGACACCTTCATGGAATTCCACCCGGCCTTTCCGGAGCGGGGGGTACGGCTGGATTTCACCTTCAACTGGCAGAAGCCCACCGAGATCGCCTCGCGTATCCAGTCGATCATGCCGCCGGACACGGCCGGCGCCTTCTCGGCCTTCGGCTGGGATGCCGTCAATGTCGTGGTGCAGGGCCTGGTCGAGATCGAAGAACGGCCGAACCTGATGAAACTGACCAAGTACATCGAGGGCGGCATCGAGCCGGTGCTGGAGAACTCGCTGCGCCGCTACTACGACCAGACCCTGGGTGCCGGCTGGCGCGAGTTACCCGAGATGAAGAAGCTGCTGCACGATGCCCACCGCGGCAATCTGAAGCGGCCGTCGGAGGCGGCCAGCGCCGACCTCATGGCCTTCGTCGCCTACTACGAGCACCACATCGCCCAGAACCAGCGCAACAAGGTGATCGATGCCCAGGTGCGCACCTTCCGCCACAACCGCGAGCACTACCAGAAGATCACCGCCAACCTGCTGCCCATCCTGTCGATGCTGACCTCGGGCGACCTGGGCCGCAGCCTCTCGCCCGATCCCTTCGATGCGGACGACACGCGGCCCATCATGAACTTCGAGAAGATCGAGCGCGCCGGCCATGTGCTCTACATGTGCCTCGACTCGCTGCCCGATCCGTCCGTCGCCTCGGCCATCGGCGCCCTGGCACTGGCCGATCAGGCAGCGCGCGCCGGCATGCGCTACAACCTGGGCGGCTACCGGCGCATCGCGCTGTTCGTCGACGAGGTCTCGAACGTCATCAACCAGCCGCTGATCGAGATCCTCAACAAGGGCGCCGAGGGCGGCATCTTCACCACCTGCGCGATGCAGACCCTGGCCGACCTGGCCAGGCGGCTGGGCAGCGAAGACGCGGCGCGCATGGCGCTGGGCAACCTCAACAACCTGATCGCGCTGCGCACCAAGGACCGGCCGACCCAGGACTTCGTGGTCGAGACCTTCGGCAAGACGGCGATCCATACGGTGCGGGTGGGCCTGAGCCACGGATCGGATGCCCACCTGGGCGACTTCTCGTCGAGCTATTCCACCCAACTCACCGAGAGCTTCGAGGAGATGGTGCCGGCCGATGTGCTGGGCAAGCTGCCCAACCTCCAGTACTTCGCCTCGGTGTCGGGCGGCCGGATCATCAAGGGGCGGTTTCCGATCCTCGATCCCGATGCGGATGCGCGCCGCGCCCCGGGAAAGGCGACCGCATGATCCGCGCCGTCGCCGTGTTGTCGTTGCTCGTCCTGCTGGTCCTGGTGCTGTACGTGCCGTCGGCCCATCCCCCGGAGCGCTTCCTCGCGCAGCTACGCGCCGAGCATGAGGCGGCCACCGCCTACTGGGGCGCCGAGCCCGCCACCCGCATGCTGGACCGGGCGATGCGCATGCAAGATTCGACGGCCCAGATCACGCCGATTCCTGCCGCGAAAGATGCACCTTCACCAACGGGCGTGAACGGCGCGGTGTCCCGGGAGATGTCCTCGGTCAACCAGCGCCTCTTCAACAATGCCTACTTCCGCGCCGTCGACGCGCTGCTCCTGCTCGCCAGCTATCGACTCTCCACCCTGCTCGAATGGCTGCCCTGGCTGGCGGCATTCGTCTTGGCTGCAGTCGTCGACGGCGGATTCGCGCGGCTCATCAAGGCCAAGGAATTCCTGCAGCACGATCCGGAAATGTTCGCGCTGTACGCCAGCCTGGGGATCGTGATCCTCTGCGCGACGGTCATCGGCTTCGTGCTGCCGGTGACGCTGCATCCGCTGCTGCTGCCGTGCGTGCCGCTGGTGGTCGGGGTGCTGGCCGGGCGGGCGCTGGGGTGTTTTCACCGACGTGGATGAGGCATTACCCTGCGAAGAGATCGGTGCGATTCGCCAAAAGACAGGTGCACTTTGATTGCTCTTGTCATGACTACGTCACTGAATGTCAACATTGCAGTACAAACGAGACCGTCGGGCGATTAATATCGGTGACACCGCCTCGGCCAAACCAGCCAGTGGTTCCACTTCAATTGAATGGCCGGTGTCTGTTTTCAACCGGACGCTAATTATTCCCTGGAACGGATTGGGCAAAAATTCGGATGAGCTACTGATTTTTATGGCCATTGCTTTTCTAACTGAATGTCACCAAAAACAATAGCTTTATTAACGGAGCCGTACCCGGAAAACTTTCCGTTCATTGATTTGGGTTCTGCATCAAGCTCAAGCGTTATGGAGCCAAACTGTATGGTGTTGGAGTCTGCATTTTTGTAGTCCAATTTTAGAAACCTGTCGTACAAAAAGCCTCCTTTCATGTCTAGAAATATAAGCTTTTCCTTGCCTTCAGCAACCAATGTAACCTGTGCCTTTCCAGTAATCTCGTTTTGATCTACTTCAATGGTTAAGGCTATGTCAGAAGAAATATTTGGCTGAATAATTTTTCCTGACCACTTGCCAACTAAGGCTTGTTTTCTATCCCGGCTTATTGGCTGAAGAAATCTTTTTTCATAAAACCTTATTGCAATAAACGTGACTATCGGGCTAATGATGGCAAAACTGCCGGCTATAAGAGCAACAATAATTGGTGTATTCATGGCAGTTCTTCTATTAATTGGGTTGCCATAGGTGTGAAAGACACCGGAAAAGCGATTTAACCCGATGCATTCAAGCGGCTTTTTGGCATGTCGCTGGTTTGTTGACTTGCAAAAAAGGAGACAGGCAGAAAGTATCAACCCAATTCGCATAAACTTCAAGTTTTGCTTTGGGAGTTAAACTTATTGGGTCCGCAACCTTCGCTTTCTGGATCTTGTTTCAACGATCTGCCGGCGGCGCCACTCCAGCCCTCGCAAAGAAGAGGCTTATCGGTACTGGATTCGCCAGTACGTTTTATTCCACGGCAAGGCACACCCTGGCATTCTCGGTGCTGTTCATGTCGAAGAGCTCTTGAATCATCTGGCCAATGCCTGAAAAGTCTCTGCATCTACGAAGACCCAAACATTGAACGCGCTGGCCTTTTTTGAATGATTCCGTGATCGAGAAGCCGCTTGGCCAAATGGCGAGTTACAACGGGTTGAGCGTAGAGAGCGCGTTCCCCTAGTCCTGTCTCCAGAAGAGGTGAAATCCATCCTGTCCAATCTTAAGGACTTTCTCAGGCACATGGCTGAACTCAAGTATGGCTCTGGTCTTCAGGTTGTTGAGTGCGTGACGTTACCCAGTGATTAAATTACGCTCTCTAGCGCACAGGTGGGATGCTCAATATCAAGCTAACAAGGGCAACCTGTCTATCAGTCTGTGTCTTGGCAAATACCGCACGCAATTGGGTTTTGACCGTCGGAAGTTTGACGCTTTGAGCTTCGGCATACTCCTCCAGAGTTTCTCCGTGACACAAGGCCCGCGCCAATCTTGCCTCGGCTGATGAAAGCCCAAATAGCGATATCAATTGCCGAGCACTGGCAATTCGGCGCCGCCCCAGCGGAAAAATCAGACAGACAATTGTGCGCGGGACGTTTGAACCGCTACCACCTTTGCCTTGATTCGGTTGTAGCAAGATCGTGTAACGAGCCGGCGACAACGCATTACCTGAGCAAATCAGGGTTTCTGGTTCGCCAACGGCGGCCACTCGCGCTATGGCGTGTAGCAGCACGTCATTGAACTCACTGGCCAGCGCGAATATACGGTTGTGCCGTATGCCCAGCACACCCGAGGACTGCAGAAATGCGGACGAACGTCCATTAATATCCAGAATGCATCCATTTGATGCCAACAGAAACGCAGCGACATACGGCGAGAAGTGGTTGCTGACGCCTTGATCGACATAGTGGCGGATAGCCCGGCAATGACGTAGGAAATTCAGGTCATCTGGCGCCTCAAATTGCTGCTCGTGCAGGAACAGGCAGTCAGGGCAAACCTGTTCCTGATTGCTGGCCTGGATACAAGAGGGACGAATACCTCGACAGATCGGGGTTTGCACCCAATCTTCGTGACACCCCTTTGCTCCTACCGAACCAGGCGCTTGCCTGTTACGCCACTGATCAATTGTCCGTCCCCCCGCGTTCGCCGACGCCGCTGATCTATCGCTCGTGTAAGTCTCTTTAGCTAGGCCATCATCCAATTGGATGATGCATTACGACTATGACAAAGAGTAGGCTTCATGGCAATGGGTGTAGGGGAATTCTGACCGGATCAATTATTAGGTGGGCGACAGATTAATTAGGGCGTGTTCACGTTATCAAGATGTGGCAGATGGAAGCAGTGAGAAGTAGTTGAAGCGTACGGCCTATTGTCGTGGCGGGTTGTCCAACAGCAGAGTTATTTGAGGCGATCGAAGAACTGTTCGACGAAGTTGCGTGCTGTTGCGATGCCATCGGTAAGTATTCGGCGATCCATGTCTGGTGGCAAAAAGACTAGAAGTGAACACAAATCGGCCAGTGCGAACAGGTTCTAACGAGGATTGAAACGATGACAGATATCCAGCATCTAGTTCCTCTGGTACCGAAGCCACCGGTCCGGCGGCTCCGCGTATACGCTTTCGATCCCCAGTCTTCAGTGGAACTGAATACCGCGATAATTAACGACACCGTCATCCAGCTTCCTTGGGAAACGCGTTGGGAAGATCAGCTGGAGCCAGGCCCCATAAACGACTATCTTGAAGTTATCGACTACGATCCCAGTTCAGACGTCTTTTACGGCCCCGTCGATCTCAACGCTCCCTTTTTGCTAGCTCAAGATGGGTTACCTCCATCGGAAGGTTGCCCGCAGTTCCACCAGCAGATGGTTTTCGCGGTTGCGATGCGTACCATCCGTAATTTCGAGCGGGCGCTTGGACGCGCAATTTTATGGGCTGGAGATAGGAATGCATCGCAAGGCGCGCCTGATCGAAGCTTCACACGTCGGTTGCGTATCTATCCCCACGGCCTTCGCGAAAAAAATGCCTATTACAGCCCAAGCAAGCGCGCACTGCTTTTCGGATACTTTAAGCATCCAGATGGCGATACCGCTACTAGTAGCTGGGTCTTTACCTGTCTCTCGCAAGACATCATCGCGCATGAAACAACGCATGCGATTCTTCACGGGATGCAGCAGCGTTCGATCGAAGCATCCAATCTCGACTCACTGGCCTTTCATGAGGCCTTTGCCGATATCATTGCGCTACTCCAGCATTTCAGTTTGACTGATGTCGTACGACATCAGCTGGCACAGAGTAAAGGCTCGCTGCGCGAGCCGGGCCTACTGAATGGTCTTGCTCTTCAGTTTGGTCATGCGGTGGGACGTCGTGGGTCGTTGCGCTATGCACTGCAGTACTTGGAGCCTTCCGTCTCACCGGCGCGGGCTACATCTGAGGCCAATGCGAAAGCCAGTGGCGAAATAAAGCAACTGAAGAAACTCTCTGAAACGTTCGAAGCGCACGAGCGTGGTGGCTTTCTCGTTGCCGCTATTTTTGATGCATTCGTCACTATTTACGAGCACCGGACAGCTGATCTTTTCCGCCTCGCACGGTCCGATGAAGCATCCAATCATTACCATCTCTCTGCGGAACTCGTTGACCGTCTAGCTGTTGAGGCTGGTAAAGCCGCGGATCAGGTGCTTCGTATGTGCGTGCGGGCGTTGGACTATCTCCCCCCTGTTGACCTGCAGTTCGGTGAATATCTTCGGGCAATTATCACGGCGGATACGGATCTCGTGGCTAACGACCCGATGCGTTATCGCATTGCCTTCATCGAAGCCTTTAGAAAGCGTGGCGTCAGCGTGCCCGGTTGCATCTCGATGGCACCTGATAGCTTGCTTTGGGATGAGCCGGACCTTTCTGAGACCCCCGAGTTTGGTGAAGCCGGCGGGAATCCCGAAGAAGGGCTCAGCAATGTTTTCTCCGAACTGCTGGCTTCACTCGAACTGTCCATTTCACTCGAGTCCTGGCGCTCATCGAGCGTGCATGTGCACGGAACCTCGGGCGGTGGGCGACGCAACCTTCGCGAAGCCGCTGTCGGCGTGATTGAGCGTAACCAGGCACGCATCCACAAGTGGTTCAATGAGGACAGTGAGTTCGACGAGGCTTGGGAGAAGCTAGTCGGCATGCGTCTGCTTGCCTTCGATGATCCGCGTCGCAAGGCGCCGCTGACCAACATCCCTACGTTGTGGGCAGGCAAGACGAATACGACCGGCGAATCTTCCAAGGTACCGAAGTTCGAGGTGCATTCAGCGCGCATCGCACGGCGAACCGGACCCGAAGGACAAGAAACGCATCAACTCATCATCCAAATGACACAGAAGCGACGCGGATACGACGATCCGACCGACCAAGACAAGGCTGATGCAGGTGATCCTGCTCTCTTGGCTCGTGATCCTGACTTTTGGTTCCGCGGTGGCGCCACCATTCATATTGACCTGCGCGATGGCAAGCTGATTCGCATCATTAGAAAGAATGTTTGCGACGACAAACGCTTGGCTGCCCAGCGCGAATTCCGCACAGGCAAAACGTCGGGACAGGCGATTGGCTCTCGGGCGAGCGCCAATCTCGAGCCCTTCGCCTTCCTGCATAGGAGCCTAGAATGACTCGACAAAAGAAAGTCGGCCACATTAATGCGAAGTGCCAAATAATCGTACGCATGTACCGGGCGTTGGGCGCTCAAGGTGGCGAATATGCCGGCTATCTGGGCGATTGTTTCCTTATCCGTGTGCTCAACGGTAATGAACCACATGCACACATCCTGATCGACTTTGGCATTCTGATGGGCAGTGCACAGGCCGAAGTGCGTATGCGGCAAATCGCGACCGATATCATCAAGACGACAGGTGGCACCTTCACTGCGGATGGCAAAATAGAGAATAAAGGCTCGCTCGATTTGCTAGTCATTACTCACGAACACTGGGACCACATCTCTGGATTTTCGCAGGCGCAGGACATCATTTTCGACGGCCTTGCTATCAAAAAACTGTGGATGGCGTGGACCGAGGATGACAACGATGCCTTTGCGAATCAGCTACGACAAGACCGTGACAAGCGTGGTGTTGCATTAGCGGCCCTTTCCGAAATCATTCAACAGGCTGCTGAAAGCCCAACCCCATCGCCGTTTTCCGCTGATCGGCAGATTGCACTTTCCGGGCTCGACGCCTTTTTAGGGCCACTTGTTCCAAACAGTGAGGTGGGGACGGTCGAACCAGCGCTCGCTGCCGCGCCGGTAAAAGCTAAGCGGCTTAAAGGCCGCGACATTATGAATAAGCTAAAAGCGGAAGCTATCGCCAAGGAATTCCTTTTGCCCGGTCAGGTTGTCACCGCTCCTGGGGCACTCAAGGCCTTTGTTCTCGGTCCCCCGCGCGATTTAGCACGTCTAAAAAAGGACAAACCTTCGGGGGGGTCGGCGAAAGAGACTTATCTCGATAACAGAGCCTTTGAGGATCTTCTATATCGCTTGGTCGACGGGGAGTCTCACGATCCCGATAACGACTCACCGTTTGCAAGCCGATTTCATCGCATTCGCACGGACCATGTTCGCGCGTCCAGTAATGCATCACCCGTCATCGATGTGAGCGCCGACACCAGTGTTCTCCAGTGGCTCTATGAACGCTATTTCGCTGGGGCCGCAAGCGACGGACGCGATCAATCGCGTCGGACAATCGATTCCGATTGGCTCGGTGCCGCCGGCCCGCTTGCCCTCAAACTCGACTCTGACACCAATAATACGAGCCTCGTGCTTGCGTTTGAGCTTCCCGACAATACCTTCATGCTTTTTCCTGGCGATGCGCAGGTTGGCAATTGGCTGTCTTGGCACGATCAGACCTACAAGGACGGGGCCCGAGAGTTCTCGGCGACAGAGATTCTCGGGCGTGTGCGCTTTTATAAGGTTGGGCACCACGGCAGCCACAACGCGACGCTTAAGGAGGGAGGCCTCGACCTGATGACTCACAGCGAACTGGTGGCGGCGATTTCCACGGATGAGTCCTTCGGCAAGCAGCAAGGCGCTAAAGGTTGGCAGATGCCTAATCCTCATCTGAAGGAGGCAATCCTGGCCGCAACCAGAGGGCGAACGTTTCGCAACGATGACTCCCTCGATGTGGACTACACGCAATTCAATGACTCACTGTATTCCACGGATCTCTATCTCGAGTACACCGTGTTTAATTCGATGGAGTAAGCGCTATGGTTTTCGATCTAGAGCACGCCAAACAGTTTCTTGAAGCCACCAGCTTGCCGACGGCACCGGAGGTTCTCGGTATCTCTGATGGCATGGGGATGCCAGAGTTAGAGACCTCCAAGCAGCAGTCACTGGTAGTCGGAGCGAATGTCGTGTCGTTCACTACAGGGGTTGAAGCAGACGTGCGACAAGCCATCACTGATTCTTCGCTCTTTGCCCAACTGGCTGCGGCCAAGGCGGTTGGCACTAATACTGATCCGCTGGTGTTCTTCGATGCGTATTTCGCCAACCTAGTTGCGATCGGTTGGGTGATCCAGAACAAGGAGACTGCAGAATTCTCCTACAAGGGTGACGCTTTCGACGTGCATGAAGCGATCATCGGCGTTATCACGGCTTTTCTGAGCCCGATTGCCGGAGCCGCTGCGGCCGTCCTCGCCGTGCTGAATGGCTTGCACAACATGGACGAGGATGCCCCGTTCATCACGCTCTTTAATAAGCAGAGCCGGCGTGGGAAGATTGGTCGCTTCCAATTCACCTATGTCTATCCGGATCCCGATCACGGTCTCATGGCGGAATCCATGGCGTTCTCCCTCAAGGCCGACAACACATTGACACAAGTCCTGTTCTTCAAACTGCAAAAAGGCAAAACATCGTTGCGGCGCAGCACGGGCAGCCTTTCTATCGATGCTGAAGCGATGAAGACACTTCGACCACAGCTTACTGCGAAGATGAATGCCTATCGCAGCGCCTATATCGCGAGCGTTGAGCTCGGCGACCTCTGACGGGAGTTGTAAACCATGGCCAAATGCCCCTTTGCCGAACAACTCCCAATTACCGGTAGCAGCGGGAGTTACACGGGCGGCGTCTTCAAGATTGTTCATCACACGACAGAGGGTGGTAGCGCAGAGGGCGCCTTTGCTGTGTTCAAGTCCAATAGGTCGGATCCGCATTTCACGGTCGACGCCAGCAAAATCTACCAGCATATCGACACCGACTCAGCGGCGCGCTCGCTGCGCAATGCGCCAGGCGGTTTGCAGACCAACCGCGATCGAGCCCTGCAGATAGAAGTTGTCGGTTTCGCCGGTAAAACCAAAAACAAGGCGACACTGAAGAACCTGGCCCGGCTCTGCCGTTGGCTCGAGGAGACCCATAACGTTCCATTAGAGTGGCCGGCAGGGGCACCCAAGCCCGCCAAAAACGGCAAAGATCCGGGCGGCCATCTGCGCAGCACGGAAGCTTGGACCAAAGGCGGACATTTCGGGCACTGCCATGTGCCCGAAAACACGCACTGGGATCCCGCCTATACAAAGACGGAGGTCCAGTACCTGATGGCGGCAAAATTTGATGCCGTGGGCAAGTTAACTAATGCTCAGAACCCTGCCGTTGTCGCACTTGAAAATCAGCCGATGGCGATGGATGGCGATGCAACGTTCGAGATCATCGCGGATCATGCCGATGTTGGGGAGGCGCCGACGACTAATGTTAAGCCCGTCAATGTGGCTCCGAGCGAGGAGCTAGAGTCTGCAGCGCGTCAACTGGAGCCAGGCGTTGGGCTGTGTCTATCCGGCGGTGGTTACCGAGCCATGTTGTTTCACGTGGGAAGCCTTTGGCGACTCTATGAAGCCGGTCAGCTTTTTACGCTGCAACGCATCTCGAGCGTATCAGGAGGCTCAATCACCAGCGCGGTTCTCGCCTTGGCTTGGAAGCATCTACCTTTTGATGGCGCACGGGCGCCCTTCGAGGCCCGTGTGGTCGAACCCATTCGCGCGCTTGCACGACGGACGCTCGACGCCGAAGCAATAATTGGTGGTATTTTGCTTCCCGGCAGTATTGGTGAGAAAGTTGCTGCGGCCTATGACAAGCACCTCTTCCACGGTGCAACATTGCAGGAACTACCTGATGCCCCTCGCTTTGTAATCAATGCTACCAACGTGCAATCCGGCGTGCTGTGGCGCTTTTCCAAACCTTATATGGGTGACTATCGAGTCGGCCGAATTGAGAAGCCTGATTTTCCGATTGCCCGAGCGGTCGCAGCGTCTTCAGCCTTTCCACCGGTGCTATCACCGCTGACCATCGAATTACATCCGGCGGCATTTAAACCGAACTCGGGCGTTGACTTGCAACGGGCACCTTTTACGTCAGATGTTGTGTTGGCCGACGGCGGCGTTTATGACAACTTGGGTCTTGAGACAGTTTGGAAACGCTACCAAACGGTTCTTGTCAGCGACGCTGGTGCCAAAATAAAACCAGAGGAAGAACCTAAACAAGATTGGCCGCGCCACGCCTATCGCGTTCTTGATCTGATCGACAATCAGGTGCGTAGTCTTCGCAAACGCGCGCTCATCGCGAGCTATCAGGCCAAACCAGATGATCCCAGTAAGCGACAAGGAGCGTATTGGGGTATTGGTACCAACTACAGTCTCTATTCGGGTCGCGCACTCAAGCTCAGTTGTGCTCAGGAGCGTATTCAGGAGCTGGCCAGCGTTGCTACGCGCTTAAAGCGGATGGATGACGATTTGCAAGAGCGATTGATTAATTGGGGTTACGCCGTTACGGATGCAGCGTTACGTAGTTACGTAGATCCCAAGCTTAATCAACCAAAAGCCTTTCCCTATCCAAGTAACGGTGTCTGAAAAAAGCAGAGGGGTGTCATAGGAAAATCTATATGCGGCGCGAACCTCCTCTGATTCTTGGAAAGAGCAACGCGTCAGCAACTGACACATATCCGCGCAGGCGGCGCGTCGGTGGATACTGGTAAAAGGTGCTGACGTAGCTCACTGACATCGCAGCCTGCTTTCCGCGACGATCCATTCACGGCTTCTGCCGAACATCCGATACGGGGGAGCGGCTCGTATGCCGGCCCGTGGCCATGCATGGGAAGACTAGACGAATTACCGGCGATATTCAAACATTGCGTAAGCATAATATGCTGCTATACATAATTGTTCGCCATTCGAAAGACGGCCCGAAAACCCTCACCACTATGTGGAGCGGGTGAGAGATGTGCCGCGAAATGGTCTTGAAGTTGGATCTAACGGGGTCGGGAGTACGAACCATGAGGACGCAGATTTCGCGAAGTGCGCAGCCGGAGTTTCGCGCGACAGTGATGGTCCTGCTCGCAGCCGCACTGGCTCTATTAATGCCGTGCAATACAAGCGCCGAGACGGCGAGCGACAGCGCGAGCAGCGAGCCCTCTCTGTCGGTGTCGGAAAGTTACCGGCCCAAGCGAATCATCCTCGCCGCAGATGGGACTTGGAACGAGGCTGAGCGCAAGGATCTAGCGACTGGCCGCCCCCAACCAACAAACGTACTGAAGGTGGCGCGAGCAATCGTGCCTCGCGCATCTGATGGCACAGATCAGATCGTCTATTACCTGTATGGTGTTGGTACAGGCGGCGTATTGGATAGGCTCACGGGAGGCGCCTTCGGGGACGGAGTGGAGCAGAACGTCCGTACCCTTTACCGATTCCTGGTCTTCAATTACGAGCCGGGCGATGAGATTTACCTCTTCGGCTTCAGTCGCGGCGCGTTCACTGTAAGAACGCTTGCGGGCTTCATCAATCGCATTGGTTTGTTGCAAAAGAATGATGAATACTACACAGCTGAACTCTACGCCCTATACGAATCGAGCACTTCAAGGGACTCTCCGGAGTGGGAACATGCGTTCCGAAACATCAAGGACCGTCGGCCTCCACCGCCGATTCGGTTTATCGGCGTGTGGGATACAGTCGGTGCGCTGGGGGCTCCCGGTGCTTTGGGTCAGCTATTCAATCGCGGGAAGTACGAATACCACGATGTTGCGCTGAACCCTTCGATTCAGAACGCGTTTCACGCCCTTGCAATTGACGAGCATCGCAAGCCATTCTCTCCAACCCTTTGGACGACGCCGGTTGGTTGGAACGGGCACCTCGAACAGGTGTGGTTCGCCGGCGTGCACTCGAACGTCGGAGGTAGCTACAGCCCGGATGGCCTTGCCAACGAGGCACTCCATTGGATGGTCGAGAAGGCCGAAGGATTAGGACTCGAGTTCGACAATACTTACCTCGAACATTACTGTCCATGCTTCGACTCAACGCTGAACGATTCGATGACGTGGATATACCGGATTTTCGGACCGATGACGCGGGAGATCCCGGCGCACCCAGAAAACGAGCACGCGATACATCAGTCGGCAATTGATCGAATGAAGGGGGTAGAACTTGAGTATATGCCACCGAATCTTGTCTCTTTCCTAGCCGAAAATCCCAGCGCATCGTTCGTGCCAACGAACCGGATGTCTCGCGGTAAACCGTGCAAGAAGCTGTAGCACGACATGTGGTGAGGGCGAACAGAATTCACTGCCGCGCATCCTGCCAGCGTAGCCGCAGGTGCAGGGGGAGTCCATTTCAGTCGTTAGGGAAGCGCTGATCAATTCAATTTATCTGGTCATCGGCGCTGAATTTTGGATTTTATTGTGTTAAATCGACGATTTTGGTGCAAATACAGCCATTTCTTGGCTATTTCTTCCGCTCAGGGCGCAACTTGGCCGTCAGCTGCCAATAACCAGCGGCGAGCAAGGGCCAAATTAGCCAAGCCAAACAGGGTAAAACACTGGGCCGTATTTTTGGCCAATCCCTTGTAACGGGTTGTAACGGGTTTTGCGGTGTTTGAAGAGTAAGCGGTCAATAAACCACGGACTTACCCGCTGACCGTCGGTGGTGAAAGATGTGTCCACGTAGAACAAGGTGGACACCTATGACAGAGCAGATGACAGAATTGAAGCAGCGGCTGGTCGTGAGCCGCAAGCAGGATGGCCGATGCTGCTACGACCCGCAAGCCAAACGCGAATTGATTGAGGCCTGTTTTCTGCCCGGCATTTCGGTGGCGAAACTGGCGCTGGCGCACGGCATCAACGCCAACCTCCTGCGCACCTGTCGCCGCTGTACCGCGTTACGTATCGGTTGAATGTCGACCACGGCAGAAAGTCCATCAACTGCGCAAACAGTGTCTTGCCGGCATTCATGATCATGCCCTTCAGAAAAATTCGAAGGGTCATTTTTCGCCGATTTCAAATCGACACCACACCTCATCGCTCGGAAAGCTTCGTTAGGCCTTGACGGCTTCCGAACGCTTGACCGACAGCTTCTCGTTGTAAGCGTCAGAGCCGACGGAGTCGGTGTGACCCACAGCGATCACGACTTCCAGGTTCAGACCCTTGACCTTGTCGGCCAGGTCGTTGGAGGGCGAGGGCGATGCTGATGCGACCCCTCGAATCTCATCGCCGGGTGTCATCTTTCACGCGGCCACCGGCATCGATGCGGCTACCGTGGCCCCAGTGCAGACCACACTGCAAAAACGCATCCTGCGCGCCTTCGTTGCTCGGGGCCTGCTGGAGAACTGTGACGCCAAAGACATGCTGGGCTACAAACACAGCGGCTTCTCGGTGGATGCGGGGGGTGTGCATCGAAGCCCACGACCGCGCTGCGCTGGAGCGGCTGCTGCGCTATTGCGCGCGTCCACCGTTTTCCATGGAGCGCCTACGCAAAGAGGGAAGCAAACTGGGTATACCGCTGTGCCAAACAGCGCAGCGAGCCCACCAGTGACAAGCGTGGTGCCAAGGCAGATGAGCTGCACCTCACACCGCTGGAACTGATCGACCGCATCGCCGCGCTGGTGCCACCGCCACGCACCCACCGGCACCGCTACTTTGGTGTGCTGGCACCAAACTCGCCGCTGAGAGCGGCGGTAACGGCGCTGGCTCAGCCTGCTGCGTCGCAACCAGCCACGGTGGAGACTGCACAACCTGGCGCGGGCGTACCTGGGGTGGCGGCGCCGGGCAACGCGGCCACACCCACACCCGAACCTGAAGCACGCCCGAAGCGAGCGGCGCATTACTTGTGGGCGGTGCTGATTGCCCGCATCTACGAGGCATTTCCGCTGCTGTGCCCCATGTGCGGTGGGCAGATGCGCATCATTGCCTTCATCACCCACAGCGCCGAAATCCGCCACATCCTGAACCACATCGGGGTGGAGACGGAGCCGCCGCACATCACCCCGGCACGCGGGCCGCCACTGTGGGACGAGTGCGACGCGCCGGTGGATGATGGTGCGCAAGGCGAGCCGGATTGGGATCTGGCAGCTCAACCCGACGAGGGACCAGCGCGTCAATTGGTGACCCAGTGAAGCGGCGGTATCCATCGCTGCGGGGAAGCAGCTGCGCGCGCGCCAGGCCCAAATGCATACTGCCTCCCAAGCTCTTGCCATTGAGCGGCAAGCGAGCGCTCAACCTTCCTTGGCCGAACGTGTTTCGAGGCCCAAAACTCGTGCCATACTTGGCCTCATGCGGTTGAATTTCCTATCCGTTTACGAAGTGCTGTGGAAACAGCCGACTGCCCAGGGCAACCCCTTGCGCCTGACGCCGGTCTTCCCGGCTGGCTGCCGGCCCGCCGGCGAACCGAGCAGCGAAGTGCTCTCCCAGGCCTGGGTCTGGCGGGCGCAGATCGACTGTACCGAGGGGCTGGCCGGGCAGGCGCTGGCGGTCGAGGGGCTGGAAGCCTTTTCCATCGATGTCCTGGTCCGCGTCGAGCACGCCGACGGACGCAGCGAAACCCATCTGCTCAAGCCGAACGACCCACTGATCAAGCTCGACGACACAGCGGGAACACGCGGCAGCCTGACCTATCTCGTCCTCGGTGTCGAACACATCGCGCTCGGCGTCGACCACCTGCTCTTCGTCCTCGGCCTGCTGCTCATCGTCCGCGACCGCTGGACGCTGGTCAAGACCATCACCAGCTTCACCGTCGCCCATAGCCTGACGCTCGCCGTGGCAACGCTGGGCAGCGTGCACGTGCCGGCCGCGCCGCTCAACGCGGCGATCGCGCTGTCCATCCTGTTCCTGGCGCCCGAGGTCGTGCGCGTCTGGCGCGGCCAGAGCAGCCTGACCATTCGCCACCCCTGGCTGGTCGCCTTCATTTTCGGCCTGCTGCACGGCTTCGGCTTCGCCAGCGGGCTGGCGACCCTCGGCCTGCCGCAGGGCGAGATTCCGCTGGCCCTGCTGCTCTTCAACGTCGGGGTCGAGATCGGCCAACTGGCGTTCGTGCTCGGCGTACTGGCGCTGGAGCGCTCGTTCCGGGTGCTCGAGATTCACTGGCCGCGCTTCGCGCAGATGGCGCCGGCCTACGTGCTGGGGTCGCTCGGTGTCTTGTGGACCCTGCAACGGGTGGCGCTGATGTTCGCGGTGGTGCGCTAGCAGG
This sequence comes from Candidatus Dechloromonas phosphorivorans, assembly GCA_016714975.1. GTDB lineage: Bacteria > Pseudomonadota > Gammaproteobacteria > Burkholderiales > Rhodocyclaceae > Azonexus > Azonexus phosphoriphilus. The sequence continues at coordinate 42,346 of JADKBR010000015.1, forward strand.
AATGAACCCGCGCACCCCGATTCCTCGCCGGACCCTCGGCTGGCTCATGCTGGCCTGGGCCCCGGCGTGCCTGGCGCACGCCGAACATGGCGCCGCCACCAGCTTCCTGGCCGGCATGGGGCATCCGGTCTCGGGGCTCGACCATGTGCTGGCGATGGTCGCGGTCGGCCTCTGGGGCGCGCAACTGGGCAACCCGGCCCTGTGGGTACTACCTGTGGTCTTCCCGCTGATCATGGCCGGCGGCGGCCTGCTCGGCCTGCTCGGCATGCCCCTGCCGGGGGTCGAATTCGGCATCGCGCTGTCCGGCGTATTGCTCGGCTTCGCCGTCGCCGCCCGGCAGCGCCCACCGCTCTGTCTGGCGGTCGCCCTAGTCGCCATCTTCGCCGTCTTCCATGGCCATGCCCACGGCACCGAACTGCCAGAGGGCGCCGACGGGCTGCGCTACAGCCTCGGCTTCGTCATCGCCACCGGTGCGCTGCACGCCGGCGGCATCGCCCTTGGCATGGTGCAAAAGCTGCCGCACGGTGCTGCGCTTCTGCGCGGACTGGGCGGCATCGTCGGTGTTGGCGGGCTCTACTTCCTGGTGAAGGCAGTCGCATGATGGCCGCCGACCTTGCTCGCCGCAGACCCGCGTGGATCGCATGGTACGCGCTGCCCGCCCTTCTCGCCATGCCGCTGCCGGCGGCGGCCCATCTGGTCAATACCGGCCTCGGGCCGGTCTATGACGGGATCGGGCATTTCCTGTTCAGCCTCGAGGAACTGCTGCCTCTGGTCGCGCTGGCCCTGCTCGCCGGACTGAACGGCAGCGCCGCCGCGCGCAGCGCGGTGTTCCTGCTGCCACTCGCCTGGCTGACCGGGGGAGCGCTGGCCCAGCTCGCGGGAAGCCGCCTGGCGGTGGCACCCTTGGCCGGGGTACCGGCCATCCTGATTCTCGTTCTGGGCGCTGCCGTCGCTGTCGACCGCCGCCTGCCGCTCGTCGTGTTGCGCCGTCTGCTACTCGGCGCCGGACTGGTGGTCGGCCTGCTCAGCGGGCGCGGCCTGGCGCTGCTGGCGGATGGCGGATTGCTGCTGCTCGGCGGCTTCCTCGCGCAGGCGGTGCTGCTCTCCTGGCTCAGCGCACTGACCGTCGCCGCCATTCGCCAGGCCGATTGGCTGCGCATCGCGCTGCGCGTGGCGGGGAGCTGGATCGCCGCCAGCGGGCTGCTGCTGCTCGGCTGGCAGTTGCGCGGCTGAGCGCTGCCCCTGCTGCGGTCAACCGCCCAAAAACCCGCAAAACCAGCTCATGTCATGGGGTTGCCGCCTTGCCCCGGGCAGCCGCCCCCGCCGCCGGCTTGCGGCGCGGCTTGCGCACCGGCGAGGCAGGGATCAGCGCCGCTTCCAGTTCGCAGAGAGCCGTTTCGATGTGGTCGACCATGCGCTGCAGGCCGGGCACCGAGCGCCGGCAGGCGGTGAAGCCGAAACCCAGGTTTTCGCCGTTGCTGCTGACCGTGATGTTCAATGCCTGATAATCGGCCGGGATCGACACCGGATAGGCTTCGTCCAGCCGCGCCCCGTTGAGGTAGAGGGTTTCCTGCGGGCCGGGGACGTTGGAAATGACCACGTTGAACACCGGGCGCTTGAGCGAACCGCCGGTCAGCGTCCCCGGCAGCATCGGCGCCAGGGTCATCGCCGCGTGTGCCATCTTCTCGACCCGCGACATCAGTTTCAGCCGCTTTTTCGCGGCAGATGTCGAGGCGACGATCTTCGCCAGACGCTCGACCGGGTCGGCCACGTCGGTCGCCAGGCTGGCGAGGATGATGCCGACCTGGTTTCCTCCTTGCTGGTTTCGCCATGCAGCGACACGGGCACCATGGCGGTCAGCGACTTGCCGGGCAGGGCGTCGTGCGCCTGCAGATACTGGCGCAGGGCACTGGCGCACAGCGCCAGGGTCACGTCATTTACCGTAGCCTCGGCGACGGCGCCGAGGCGCTTGATCCGTTCCAGCGAATACGATTGCGCGACAAAGCGCCGCGAGCCGGTGATCTCGACATTGAAAGGCGTCGGCGGCGCCTGCAGCGGCAAGGTGATGCGGCCCCGGCCCTTGCCCAACTCGCCGCGAATCACATCGAGCAACCCGCTACCGAGGCCCGGAAGCACCTCCGACCCCGTCTGGTAAGCGTCGTACAAAGGTTGCAGGAGGGATTTTTTCGCCACCGGCAGGGCCGCCGTGCTGGCCGGCCTGCCCGGTTTGGCATGCACCTGCGCCCAGATCGGCGGCTTGATTTTCCTTCGCCCGCGTCGACAGCGCCGCGCTGACCATGCGGATGCCGGTGACGCCATCCACCAGGCCGTGGTGGATCTTGAGGTAAAGGGCAAAGCGTCCGTCGGCCAGGCCTTCGATGAGGTAACACTCCCACAACGGCCGGTTGCGGTCGAGCAGGGTTGCATGCAATTGCGAGACCAGGACCAGCAGTTCGCGGATTCGCCCCGGACGCGGCAGCGCCAGGTGGCGCAGGTGGTAGTCGAGATCGAATTCCTTGTCCTCTTCCCAGCACCACAGCCCGCTCTGCTTCACCGGGCGCAGGTTGAACGGCTTGCTCGCCGCCAGGTGCGTTCGCCACGACTGGTAGAGCGTTTGCATCGAAGTCGTCGCCGGCCCCTTGGGCGGCGTGAATATCTGCAACGAAGCGACGTGCATCGGCTGTTTTCGCTGCTCGATTATAAAAACAGCCCGTCCTGCGGATTCATTGGTTTCATGGTTCCCCTCCGTGTCATTTGCCGCTCGCCGGCGCCAGCCAGTCCCGCACCTGCTGGATCACCGCCGGATGCGCGACCACCACCATGTGATTCATCTTGTACATCACGCATTGGGACGCCCTGGAAAAGCCCAATGTATGCCGAGCATCGTCATGCTGCCCGAGGGCGCTGTGCAGCGGCACCAGGCCATCGCCGACCAGGCGATCGGCCAGCGCGCTGCGTTTGGCAGCCGTGGTCGCCGCCAGCGCAAAGCAGCGCGCGCCTTCCGGTAGCGGGAGCACCTGCCTGCCGTCGGGCTTGCGCCGGAAACGGTCGTGGCCGTGCCAGTCCTCGTTCCACGTGGCCATAGCGCAGGTCGGTAATGCCGGCGCTGCGCAACTGGATCAGCTTGCCGTAAGGGGCCGAATAGGGATTGGCGCCGAGCAGGACATCCAGCAGATTGCCGGCACGCTCCAGCGGCGAGCCGTGGTGTGGCGTGGCCAGGAACACGAGGTCACCGAGCCGCCCGGGCCAGCGCAGGCGCGCCGGCGCGTCCATAATGGCAGGGCGCTGCGCGCGACCAGGCCGCCCATGCTGCAGCCAACCAGGGTCAGCGCCTCGACCGGCACCGGCCAGTGCTCGACCAGCTGCTCGAGCAGCCCGGCGAGTTCGCGCCCGTTCTGCGAGGTATGCAGGCCGGTGTTGTAGCGCACATACACCGGGGTATAGCCGAGTTCCGTGGCCAGTGTTTCGCCCAGGTCGCCGACCTGTGCCGGCTGTCCGTCCACGGCCGGTTTGACGACCCGCCATTGCAGGTCGTTCATGCACAGTCCGTGAATGAGCACCACCACCTTGCCGGTGACCTGCGGCAGCAGCTTTCGCGCCCGCCAGTCCAGCGCTTCGCCGCGATAGCGCAGGCTCATCGGCGTGGCGAGCGGATTCCGGGTGGCGACCAGGCGGTCGCCCATCACCCCGTTCAGGATCGCCAGCACCGCCTCGCGCTCCGGCGTCCCCGGCTTCTCCTGCTCGACCAGTTCGAACAGCGGTTGCAGGGCATGCAGGGCGCTGTCGATGCTCTTGGCGACCAGGGCCGTCATGCCGTGGATACTCTTGTACACCAGCCCGGTGATGCCGCGTGTCTGGCCCGGCGCTTGCCCGCGCGGCATGCCCAGCGTCCCGAGCACCGCCTGATGCACGCCCTCGGTGAGCCGGTGGATGCCGGTGGTGCTCTCCGTCGCCAGCTTGGCGATGCCTCGGATATCGGAACTGCGCAGATGGCGCAGGGCATTTCCGGCCACCGCCGCGGGCGGCGATTTCCTGGGCGGCTTCTTCGGGGAGCTGGTCATCGTGGCAAACTCCATCGGTCATCGGGAACAGGCCGACCGGCCACCGGCCAGTCAACCCCGATCCATTTCAGCACCGCCACCGCTGCGCGAAGCCCCTGTCGCGCGCAGCCTGCTGCACCGGATGACGCGAATCTGCCGCAGACTGTATGCCCCGGTCCGGCGGATGTCCACCACCACCGGCATCCCCTATTCGGGTGATGGAATCCCCTATGGCCTTTGGCCTACTCTCCGAACCTGGTATGCGCGGGAAGTTTTCGCGTCACATCCGGCGGGGCAAGTGCCGGCAAGGGGGTGTTGCAATTTCGCCAGTGCAGCAAAATGGCGGCGGCGAAATGTCTTGCGCGCTGAATATCTTCCGCGTTAAATCGGGCGGTCTGTATTCAACAAAATTTGGTTTTCGACGGAGGGGTCTCAACATGAAGGTTCAAAAAAATCCGCTGGTACTCAAGCCGCTGGTCATCGCCACCCTGATGACACTCGGCGCCGGCAACGCTTCGGCCATTGAATTCGAGGTCGGCGACGGCTGGAAGGGCAACTGGAACACCACGCTGTCCTACGGCGCCGCTTGGCGCGCGACCGGCCAGAACACCGGGCTCTTTACGCAGGCCGACGGCGCCCGGGTCGGCAAGAGCGGCGGCACTGGCGGCAACCAAAGCGACTCCGGCAACCTGAACTGGAACTCGGGCGACATCACGACCTCGGTATTCAAGTTCGTCACCGACGTCTCGATCGAGAAGAACGGCTGGGGCGGCCTGCTCCGCGTCAAGGGCTGGACCGACTCCGAACTGCAGAACGGGCAGCAGCGCTTTCGGCAACCAGGGCCAGCGCCCCTACTACAACGGTACCACCCCGGGTGGCGTGCTGAGCGACAACGGCCTCGAGATGATGAGCCGCTACACCGGCGTCAAGATCATGGACGCCTATGTCTTTGGCACCTTCGATCTCGGCGAGCGCCCGATGCAGGTCAAGATCGGTAACCAGGTGGTCAACTGGGGCGAGAGCGTCTTCCTCCAGGGCATCAACGTCACCAGTCCCGTCGACCTGCCGGCCCTGCGCCGTGGCGCCGGCACCGAGATCAAGGAATTCCTGATCCCGGTCGGCATGGTCTTCGCCAACCTCGGCCTGCCTGGCGGCGCCCTCACTCGAAGGCTTCTGGCAGTACGACTGGCAGCGCACCGTGATTGACTCCTGCGGTACCTATTTCGCCCCGACCGAAGGGGCAACCAACTCGCGGGTCGGCAACTGCAATATCAATAACAACATCGGTCCGGTTTCTAGTGTAAATAACGCCACTGCGGCGAACGTACTGAACACGAATGTTGCACCCGTCAACGGCAATGAACCGGACAAGATGAACCAGTTCGGCCTCGCCTTCCGCATGCCGATCGAGGCGCTCGATACCGAATTCGGGCTCTACTGGCAGCAGTTGTATTCGCGTACGCCGGTTATCAGCCCGAGGGCCGGGCTCGCAGTCCCCGGGCCGACCCTGTTCGTGCCCAATTCCAACCTTATCGCCGGCGTCAATCCCGCCACCGGGCAGCCCATCCAGCCCTACCGAGGCCTGCCCGCGAGCTCCGCCCAATGGGACTACCCCGATGCCAAACCGATGCAGATCTTTGCCATCACGGCGGCGACGACGCTCGGCGGCTGGTCGGTCGGTTCCGAACTGAGCTACACTAGGGATGTTCCGGTGCAGGTCAACGGCAACGACCTGGTTGTCGGTTTTCTTTCAGGCCTTGGACCGTATGGCCCCAATGCCCGCAGAGCCGCAGGCCGGACACCCGGCACGGCGGCCACTACTTCCCCTAACGGGTCGCAAGTCCCCGTCGGAACTCAAGTCCCTGGCTACGGTCTGTTCGACAAGACATCCTTCCAGTTCAACGGCGTCAAGCTGTTCAGCGACATCCTCGGCGCCCAGAACCTGACCGTCATCGGCGAGGCCGGCTTCCAGTGGAACAACCTGCCGGACAACGATGGCACCAATGTCCGCTACGGCCGGGGATTCATCTATGGTGTGGGTTCTTATAACAACTCGGTCAATGCGCTGGGTATGCCTGCAATCGTTGCGAATACTTGCTCCGCCCTTAGCCCGTCAACGTTCAACCCGCAAGTCAATGGCTGCCAGAACGACGGCTACTTTACCGATTTCTCCTGGGGCACCCGGATCCGCGCCGCGCTGACTTACAACAACGTCTTCGACACCGGCATCACCGCCACCCCGAGCATCTTCTGGGCGCGGGACTGGTCGGGCTACTCGATCGACAGCCAGTTCGTCGAAGGTCGCAACACCTGGGCATTTGGCGTCAAGTTCGACTACGAGAAGAAGTTCGCGGTCGACCTTGCCTATACCTACTACGACAACTCGGCGAAATACGACAACTTCAGCGACCGCGATTTCATCTCGCTCGGCCTGTCGACCACATTCTAACGGCACACGAATCCAACACAGGAGACACCCATGCAACTTAAAAAAAAGCTGATGACCTCGCTTGCCTGGCGGCACTTGCCGCCAGCGGACAGGCCGTAGCCGCCCTCAGCGCCGCTGATGCCGCCCGCCTCGGCGCCGACCTGACTCCGCTCGGCGGCGAGAAGGCCGGCAACAAGGCCGGCACCATCCCGGCCTGGGATGGCGGCCTGACCAAGCCGCCCGCCGGCTTCAAGGCCGGCGAGACGGGCTACATCGACCCCTTCGCCAACGAGAAGCCGACGCTGACCATCACCAAGGCCAACGCCGAGCAGTACAAGGACAACCTGACCGCCGGTGAAATGGCGCTGCTCAAGAAATACGACAACTACAAGATCAACGTCTATCCGACGCACCGCACCGCAGCGCTGCCCAAGGCGATCACCGACAAGGTCAAGGAGCAGGCGACCAAGGTCGAACTGCAGGGCTTTGGCCTGGCCAACGTCGGCGGCACGACGACCCCGTTCCCGATCCCCAAGAGCGGCATCGAGGCGATCTGGAATCACAACGTCCGTTACCTGGGCGGCGGCTTCGAGCGTCAGTTCGCCAACTTCCCGGTGCGCGCCAATGGCGAAACCTTCCTGATCAAGGCCACCGAAAACCGGATCTTCTCGCAGAACATGGATACGCCGGAAGACAACCGCCTGCTCTACTTCCGCAGCAACCTGCTGGCTCCGGCCTCGCTGGTCGGCAGCATGACCCTGGTGCATGAACCACTCGACCAGGTCAAGGAAGCGCGTTCGGCCTGGGTGTACAACGCCGGCCAGCGCCGCGTGCGCCGTGCCCCGGACCTCGCCTATGACTCGATCACCGACGGCACCGAAGGCATGCGCTACACCGACCAGTACGACGGCTACAACGGCGCACCGGACCGCTTCGACTTCAAGCTGGTGGGCAAGAAGGAGATCTACGTCCCCTACAACGCCTACAAGCTGGCGAGCAAGGGTGTCGAGTACAAGGACATCATCCAGCCGGGTAGCGTCAATTCCGACCTGGTGCGCTATGAACTGCACCGCGTCTGGGTCGTCGACGGCACACTCAAGGCAGGCCAGAAGCACGCTTTCGGCCGTCGCACCTTCTACATCGACGAAGACAGCTGGAGCATCGTCTGGGAAGACGCCTACGACACCCGCGGCAACCTGTGGCGCGTCGGCATGCACCCGATCATGCAGTTCTACGATGCCGGCGTCACCTGGTATGCGGCCAACATCTGGCACGACCTGTCGAACGGTGGTTACTTCGCGTCCAGCCTGATGAACCAGGAACCGGCCTGGAAGTTCGGCCAGAAGGGCCAACTCAAGGACTTCCAGCCCGACGCCCTGCGCCGCTTCGCCGGCGGCAAGTAAGCAAGGCCCGCCCTGTGGCGCCTGACGGCGCCTTCAACTCCTCTACCGTGGCTTAACCATAGCCACGGTAGTTTAGTTTCCGCTTCTGGAGAATACCGATGATGCGTGTCAAACCCCTTTTGGCAGCACTCGCGGCCACCTTCATCACCCTCGGCCCGGTGGGCGCCTGGGCGGCGAACGAAGCCCCGGCCACGGCCGCCGCCTACGCACCGACCTTCGTCCCGACCAAGGCCAACCGCGTGATCCTGCTCGATGTCCAACCGGCCGGCAAACGCCTGGTCGCCGTCGGCGAGCGCGGGGTCATCATGATTTCCGACGATGGCGGCAATAGCTGGAAAGGGCAGCGTGTACCGACGACACGTACGCTGACCGCAGTCGCCTTCAACGACGAGAAGAACGGCGTGGCGGTCGGGCATGGCGGCGCCATCGTGCGCACCACCGATGGCGGTACCACCTGGCAGGCGGTCAAGGTGCCGGAAACCGGCCCCGATTCGATGCTTGGCGCAGTCGCGCTGGGCGGCGGCCGCATCCTCGCCTACGGTTCCTTCGGCCTGTTCATGGAATCGACGGACAACGGCGCCACCTGGCAGCGCACCCAGATCATCGACGACGAGTTCGATCGTCACATCTCGCAGATTTTCAAGGCCGGCGACAAATACGTGCTGGTCGGCGAATCGGCGACCTTCGCGGTATCCAACGACGGTACGAAGTGGGAGCGTCGCGAGTCGCCTTACAAGGGCTCGCTGTTTGGCGGCCTGGTGACAAAAGGTGGCGCCTGGCTGGTGTACGGCATGCGCGGCAACATCTACCGTTCGGAAAACCAGGGCGCCACCTGGACCAAGCTCAGCGCCGGCGACGAACGCACGCTGACCAACGGCCGCGTTCTCGACGATGGTCGCATCCTGCTGCTCGGGATTGCCGGCAAGATGGCCATCAGCAGCGACGACGGCCGCAGCTTCACGCCGCTCAAGGTGCCCGTCCGCCAGGGGATCGCCCAGGCGCAACCGCTCGGCGATGACAAATTCCTGCTGGTCGGCGATGCCGGCGTGGCCAAGGTCGACCTGGCGGCAGCCAGCTCGCCAGCCAAGTAACAGACAGCCCTAAAGATACGCAGAACGCGGGGGAAACAAAATGAGAAATACTGAATCGGGTGCAGCAGACGGCAACGGCATCCTGGACCAACGGAGCAACTACGCCGAAGGCTGGGTCGGCAAGGCAGCGTATCTCATCTTCAGCAATCGCAAGCCGTTGCTCTGGCTGTTCATCGCGATCACCATCGTCCTCGGCTGGTCGGCGACGCGCCTCCAGGTTTCGGCCGGATTTTCCAAGATGATTCCGCTGAAGCACGAGTACATGCTCACCTTCAAGGAATACGAAAACACCTTCGGCGGGGCGAACAAGGTGCTGGTGTCACTGAAGAACAACAAGGGCGACATCTACAACAAGGAATTCATCGAGACCCTGCGCAAGATCACCGAGGAGGTGTTCTTCGTCAATGGTGTCGAGCGCAGTTCGGTCACTTCAATCGTGACGCCGAACGTCCGCTACACCGAGGTCGTCGAGGACGGCTTCAAGGGCGACGTCCTGGTGCCCTCGAACTTCAACGGCTCGCAGGAGCACATCGACCTCGTCAAGAACAACACCCGCAAATCGGACTGGGTCGGGCGCATCGTCGCCAGCGACCACACCGCCGCGATGGTCGTAGCCACCCTGCAGGAGCGCGACCCGGAGACGGGCCAGCGTCTCGATCTGCGCGAAATCGGCCATAAATTCGAAGAGATCCGCAAGAAGTACGAAACCGACGATTACCGGGTCGAAGTGATCGGTTTCGCCAAGTCGATCGCCGACATCGCCGACGGCGCGGCCGGGGTGCTGGTCTTTTTCGCAATCGCCTTCGTGATCACAACGATTCTGCTCTACTGGTATTCCGGTTCGGCGATGCTGACCAGCTACGCGCTGATCTGCGCGATCGTCCCGGTGATCTGGCTGCTCGGCCTGCTCCCCTTCTTCGGGCTGGCGCTCGATCCGATGTCGATCCTGGTCCCCTTCCTGATCTTCTCGATCGCCGTCTCGCACGCGGTGCAGATGACCAACGGCTGGAAACTGGAAACGCTGGCCGGCCATGATGGTCTCACCGCCTCCCGACTGTGTTTCGAAAAGCTCTTCATTCCGGGTGCAATCGCGTTGCTGGCCAATGCGCTCGGCTTCATGGTGATCGCCTTCGTCCAGATCGAGATGGTGCAGGAACTGACCATCACGGCGACCCTGGGCGTCACGGTGATGATCATCACCAACAAGATGCTGCTCCCCATCCTGCTCTCCTACCGCCAGTTCTCGCCGGAATCGGCGCAAAAGCTGCGCGGCCGCGAAAACATGGGCCATGCGCTGTGGGAAAAGCTCGGTGCCCTGGCCGAGCGCAAGGCGGCAACCGGCGCCATCGCCATTGCCGTGCTGGCGGCGCTGGTCGGCTTCTGGTACGCCAAGGACCTCAAGGTTGGCGACCTCGGTGCCGGCGTGCCGGAACTGCGCCCCGATGCCCGCTACAACAAGGACGTCGCCGGCATCACCAAGGATTACGCGATCGGCGTCGACCTGCTGCAGATCATTGCGGTGGGCAACAAGGATAGCGAGGGCCCCTGTATCGAGCGGCCGGTGATGGACAAGATGGAAGAGCTCGAACTCCAGATGAAGCAGACCGACGGCGTCGCTGCCGTGGTCAGCCTTGGCGGCTTCATCTCGCGGACGACCCAGAACTACGCCGAGACCTTCATCAAGTGGCGCTCGCTCCCCGAGGACAAGGCGCAGCTCGGACAGGGCGTCGGCCTCGCCACCCGCCTCGGCAACGAACTGATGAGCTCGGGCTGCAAGGCGATGACGGTCTCGGTTTTCACTAGCGACCACCAGGCGACGACCATCGAGCACATCATCAACCAGATCAAGGCCTTCAAGGCCGCGAACGGTGACGATGATCGCGTCGAGTTCAAATTGGCGAGCGGCAACGTCGGCGTCATGGCGGCGACCAACGAGGTGGTGCACGCGTCGGACAAGTGGGTCAACCTCGCCCTGTTCGCCTCCGTTTCCCTGCTCTGCGTGATCATGTTCCGCTCGTTCCGCGTCACGCTGTGCATCATCCTGCCGCTGGCACTGGTGACCCTCCTGTGCAACGCGGTGATGGCGCTGATGGACATCGGGGTCAAGGTCAACACGTTGCCGGTGGTGGCGCTCGGCGTCGGGGTCGGCGTCGATTACGGCATCTACCTGTTCGAAAGCATGACGCACGCGCTGAAGGAGCATCCGGAGATGACCCTGCGCGAGGCCTTCGTCGATGCGCTGAAACAGCGCGGAACCGCGTCGGTATTCACCGCGGTGACGATGACCATTTCGGTGGCGACCTGGTCCTTGTCGGCGCTCAAGTTCCAGGCCGACATGGGCCTCCTGCTCGCCTTCATGTTCCTGGTGAACATGCTCGGCGCCATCCTGCTGCTGCCGGCCCTCGCTGCCTTCCTGGTCGCCGGCCGCAACAACCGGTCGACCCTCAAGGTCGATGGCAACGCCGCCAAGCATGCATCGGTCGCCTTGCTGGCGGTGACCCTGCTGGTTCCGGCACTGTTGTCGAAGGATGCCGAAGCAGCACTTCCGGCATCCGAGGTCGAACGCCTGGCGAAGGACCTGACACCGGTCGGGGCCGAGCGCGGCGCCAACAAGGACGGCTCGATCCCGGCCTGGTCGGGCGGGCTGACCAGTCCGCCGGCCGGCTGGAAACCCGAGGCCGGCTATGTCGATCCGTTCGCGGCGGACAAGCTCTTGTTCGCCATCGATGCCAAGAACCTGGCCCAGTATGCGGACAAGGTGACGCCGGGCATGCAGGCCCTGCTCAAGGCCCATCCCGAGTTGCGCATGAACGTCTATCCGACGCGGCGCACGGCGGCGTTCCCGAAGGAAGTCACGGATTTGGTGGCCAAACAGGCGTCGACCGCAATGCTCGACGGCGGAATCGTCAAGCACTTCGGCGATTCGACCGTGCCTTTCCCCATCCCCAAAAGCGGGCTGGAAGCGATCTGGAATACCCTCGTCCGCTACGGTGGCGGCGCGCTCGACATCAACTACGACCGGACGGTGGTGCTGCCGGGCAGCAGCACCTCCGCGGCCCGGGTCCGCGAACGCTGCATCTGGGACACCAACCTCGACAAGCGCGGGGCGGAACGCGAGATTTTCTGCGTCCTGAACCTCATCGAACCGGCGATGTTTTCCGGAATGTACCGCGTGATCCACGAGCCCATCGGTTTCACCCGGCCGGAACGGGAATCCTGGTTCTTCAACGTATCCCAGAAGCGGTTGCGCAAGGAGCCTGACCTCTCCCACGACGCCGAGGCAATCGCCGTCGGTGGCCTGCGCGTCATCGACCAGGGGCACGCCTTCAGCGGGGCACCCGATCGCTACGACTGGAAACTGGCCGGCAAGAAGGAATTTTCGTGCCGTACAACGCCTACAAACTGGGCGACAAGAGTCTGAAAATGGCGCACATGCACGGGTTTACGCCAAGTCACCGCAACGCACGTCAACATCAATTTGACTCACAATGTTTCCTATTTGAAAACTCCGCAAGGAAATCCACCTCATGGTTGACCGCGCCATAGACCACCCCCTGATGCCCAAGCGGCGCTGGTTTCTGAAGACCGCCTTGGCCATTGGCGCGGTGGGCGCCACCTTGGGCGGCCTGGTGTTCTGGCACCGTGGCCTGCGAGACGGCAAGCTCACGGCGCACGGCCGGGACGTGTGCCACGGCCTTGCCCGCGGCATCCTCGGCCCCATGCTGCCCAGGGATGCGGCCCAGCGCGCCAAGGTGCTGGAAGCACACCTCGACAACATGGAAGACTTCATCCGCGGCACCCCCGCCGTGATGCAGATTCAGATCAACGCTGTCCTCGGATTGCTGGGCAACGCCCCCACCCGCTACCTGCTGACCGACCTGGGGAACTCCTGGCGCGAGGCCAGCGATGTCCAGATCGAGCGTGCCCTCGACACCATGCGGCTCAACCCCTGCCCACGAATCGTCTGACCTACCAGGTCGTGCGGGGCCTGACCTGCATGAGCTTTTTCTCCAACAGCGCCAACTGGCCCCTGACCGGCTACACCGGCCCCCTCGACATATGAGCAAGCTCCCCGACCCCTTCCGCGAAGGCCTGGCCCGAGGCTGGAAAGCCACCCACGGCGAACAAGGCCTGCCCTCACAGATTGAATGCGATGTGGCGATCGTCGGCACGGGCGCCGGCGCCGGCATCACGGCTGAGTTGCTCACCCGCGCCGGGCTGGACGTGGTCCTGATCGAAGAAGGTCCGCTGCGCACCAGCTCCGACTTCAACCAGAAAGAGTCCGAGGCTTACCGCACGCTCTATCAGGAGTCGGCCGCGCGTCGCACCCTGGATGGCGCCATCAGCATCATGCAAGGGCGCTGCGTGGGTGGCACCACCGTGATCAACTGGACCAGCTCCTTCCGCACCCCGGACAGCACGCTGCGCCATTGGCAAGAGGTATACGGCCTGCGCGACTTCACCACCGAGGCGATGGCTCCCTGGTTCGAACAGGCCGAACGCCGCCTGAACATGGTGCCCTGGACCATTCCGCCCAACCTCAACAACGAGGTGCTGCGCACCGGCGCGACCAAGCTGGGCATCTCCTCGGCGGTGATTCCCCGCAACGTGAAGGGGTGCTGGAACCTGGGCTCCTGCGGCCTGGGCTGCCCCACCAACGCCAAGCAGTCCATGCTGGTGACGTCCATCCCCGCCGCGCTCAACGCGGGCGCCCGACTGTTCTACCAGACCCGCGCCCACAAGCTCGACATCCAGAACGGGCAGGTCAAGGGCCTGCTGTGCGTGCCGATCCGCCTCAATGGCGACAAGGTGTCCGATCAGACCATGCGCGTGGTCGCCAAGCACTACGTCGTGGCCGGAGGGGCCATCAACTCCCCGCCCTGCTGCGTCGCTCCGACGCCCCGATCCGCACGGCTTGCTGGGCGCCCGCACCTTCTTGCATCCGGTGAGTTTTTCGGCCGGCATCTTCGACGAGCGGATCGAGGGATGGCAAGGCGCCCCGCAATCGCTGTACTCAGACCACTTCGTCCACGATGCGCCGCTGCAAGGCCCGATCGGCTTCAAGGTGGAGGCTGCCCCCCTGCATCCTGGCATGGCCTCCATCCTCATGGGCGGGCACGGTCAGCGTCTGATGACGCGCTTCCAGCAGTATCCGCACACGCAGATGATGTTGTCGCTGATGCGCGATGGCTTCCATCCCGAGTCGGTGGGTGGCAAGGTGCGCATGCACCTCGACGGCTCCGCCGTGCTGGACTACCCCTTGACCGACTATGTGCTCGACGGCTTCCGTCGCTCGCTGCTGGCCATGGCCGAGATCCAGTTTGCGGCGGGAGCGAAGGTGGTGCGTCCCTTCCACGAACAGAGCGATGACTACAGCACCTGGGCTGCCGCCAAGGCCGCCATCGCCGCCTTCGACATGAAGCCCCTGCTGACGGGTGCTGGCAGTGCCCACGTCATGGGTGGCTGCGGCATGGCGAGCACCGAAGCCTTGGGCGTGGTCCGCCCCGACGGCGTGCACTGGCAAGTCGACAACCTGTCGGTGCACGACGGCTCGGTCTTCCCGACCAGCATCGGCGCCAACCCGCAGTTGTCGATCTATGGCATGACCAACCTGCTGGCCACCCAACTGGTCAAGCGGCTGAATGGCAAGGACGTGGTGCTGGCCTGAACTCCACGTTGATCACAGCACCATAAAAAAACCCCGCCAAGGCGGGGTTTTTGTTTGCGTCCGGGTGGCCTGGAAGGACCACCCGAGCAGCGCAGCAATTACTTGGCGCGGGTGCCGACGACTTCGATTTCCACGCGACGGTTCTGGGCGCGGCCGTCGGCAGACTTGTTGTCAGCCACGGGTTGCTTCTCGCCCTTGCCTTCGGTGTAGATCTTGGAGGCGTCGATGCCCTTGTCAGCCAGATAGGCCTTGACGGCTTCCCGAACGCTTGACCGACAGCTTCTCGTTGTAAGCGTCAGAGCCGACGGAGTCGGTGTGACCCACAGCGATCACGACTTCCAGGTTCAGACCCTTGACCTTGTCGGCCAGGTCGTTGGAGGGCGAGGGCGATGCTGATGCGACCCCTCGAATCTCATCGCCGGGTGTCATCTTTCACGCGGCCACCGGCATCGATGCGGCTACCGTGGCCCCAGTGCAGACCACACTGCAAAAACGTATCCTGCGCGCCTTTGTGGGCCGTGGGCTGCTGGAGAACTTCGAGGCAAAAGAGATGCTGGGGTACAAACACAGCGGTTTCTCGGTGGATGCCGGGGTGTGCATTGAATCCCACGACCGTCCAGGCCTTGAGCGGCTCTTGCGCTATTGCGCCCGCCCACCCTTTGCGATGGACAGGCTGCGCAAAGAGGGAAGCAAATTGGTGTACCGCTGCGGCAAGCAGCGCAGCGAACCCACCAGCGACAAGCGCGGTGCCAAGGTTGATGAGCTGCACCTCACACCGCTGGAACTGATCGACCGCATCGCCGCGCTGGTGCCACCGCCACGCACCCACCGGCACCGCTACTTTGGTGTGCTGGCGCAAACTCGCCGCTGAGAGCGGCGGTAACGGCGCTGGCTCAGCCTGCTGCGTCGCAACCAGCCACGGTGGAGACTGCACAACCTGGCGCGGGCGTACCTGGGGTGGCGGCGCCGGGCAACGCGGCCACACCCACACCCGAACCTGAAGCACGCCCGAAGCGAGCGGCGCATTACTTGTGGGCGGTGCTGATTGCCCGCATCTACGAGGCATTTCCGCTGCTGTGCCCCATGTGCGGTGGGCATATGCGCATCATCGCGTTCATTACGCACAGCGCTGACATCCGGCACATCCTGGACCACATCGGGGCAGATTCAGAGCCACCCCGCATCTCCCCGGCGCGCGGGCCACCGCTGTGGGATGACTGTAGTGATGCGCAGATGGATGACGGGGCGCAAACCGAGCCAGCAGACTGGGACCTAGCGGCGCAACCGGCACCGGACTTTGAGGTCGATCAGCGCATCAGTTGGTGAATGAACAAAGCGGCGATTTTGACTTGCCGCGAACTGGCTCTGCGCCCGGTACACGCCGAGCGCCGCAAATCACTCTCCTGAACGCCAAACCCTGGTGGTGAACCTGACACCTGGGCGGGAAAATCGAGTGTCTCAGCCGGCTTGATGGCGCTTCCGCGGTGCGATACTTGGCCTCATGCGGTTAAAACGCCTATCCGTGGGGTTTCGCCGCGCCGGTGCTGATTGGAAAGATCAGCACCATGACCGGCAGCATGGCGGGCGGTTACTGGATCATCGCCGGCGTTTTGCTGCTGGGCGGCGTATGGGCGGCAGTAACGATACGCCTGCCACCACCCGGATCAGTTGCGGCATAATCAAACGACAATCAACAGGAGGAGTTTTCATGAATCTCAATCTACCGAAGCACCTGCGCCAGGTGTGCGTCAGCCTGGTGGCGCTGACCGCATTCAGTGCCGCAGCAGCCGACAAACCCAACATTCTGGTCATCATGGGTGACGACATCGGCATCAGCAACATCAGCAAATACAGTCATGGCCTGATGGGTTACCAGACACCGAACATCGACCGTATCGCTACCGAAGGCGTGATGTTCCAGACTTCTATGGCGAGCAAAGCTGCACGGCGGGGCGCTCGGCGATGATCACCGGCCAGCACCCGGTGCGCACCGGCCTGACCAAGGTGGGCATGCCCGGTGCCACCGTCGGCCTGCAGAAGGAAGACCCGACGCTGGCCGAGTTGCTCAAACCGCTGGGCTACACCAGCGGCCAGTTCGGCAAGAACCACCTTGGCGACCGCGACGAATTCCTGCCCACCGCGCACGGCTTCGATGAGTTCTTCGGCAACCTGTATCACCTCAATGCCGAGGAAATGCCCGAAGACCCGGACTGGACCAAGAACCCGCAGATCGACAAGATGATCCGCCCGCGCGGCGTGATCCGCAGCAGCGCGGATGGCAAGATCGAAGACCTCGGCCCGCTGACCAAGAAGCGCATGGAAACCATCGACGAGGAATTTCTCGATGCGGCGTTGAAATTCATGGACAAATCGGTCAAGTCGGGCAAGCCCTTCTTCACCTGGTTCAATTCATCGCGCATGCATTACCTGACCCACATCAGGAAGGAATCGGTGGGGCTGTCCGGACAGGACTTCTACAACGACGGCATGGTCGAGCACGACCAGCACGTTGGCCGCCTGCTCAAGAAACTCGATGACCTGGGGGTGACCAAGAACACCATCGTCATCTACACCACCGACAATGGCGTGCATTACAACCAGTGGCCCGATGGCGGCATCACGCCGTTCCGCGGTGAGAAGAACACCAACTGGGAAGGCGGCTTCCGCGTGCCCATGGTGATGCGCTGGCCCGGCCAGATCAAGCCCGGCAAAGTCTCGAACGAAATCATGTCGCTGCTTGATTTCGTGCCCACGCTGGCCGCGGCGGCCGGTGAGCCACAGATCAAACAGAAGCTGATGAATGGCCATGAGGCGGGTGGCAAAAAATTCAATGTCATGCTCGATGGTCACAACTTCCTGCCCTACCTGACCGGTGCCGAGCAGAAGGGCCCGCGCAACGAGTTCTTTTACTTCAGCGACGATGGCAAGCTGTTGGCACTTCGTGATGGCGATTGGAAAGTGGTGGTTGCCGAACAGCGGGCGCAGCGCTTCGATGTCTGGCGCGACCCGTTTGTCGAGTTGCGTGCACCCAAGCTTTTCAACCTGCGCCGCGACCCGTACGAGCGTGCCGACACAGACAGCAACAGCTATAACGTCTGGTGGGACAAAAAGGTCGCCGTCGCAGCCCCGCCCGCGTTGATCAAGTTCATGCAGTTCATGGGCACCTTCCAGAAATTTCCGCCACGCCAACGACCGTCCAGCTTCACCGTTGACGAAAAGACCGTCGAGAAATTGCTGAACTTCAAGAGCAAGTAAAGCAATGACAGCGGCGGGCGGTACAGAAGTTCGTAGCGCCATCGAGCGCCTGCAGGCGGCGGTCGAGCAACGTGTGCTGGGGCAACCGGTGCTGGTACGCCGGTTGCTGATCGGCCTGCTCGCCGACGGCCACTTGCTGGTCGAGGGCCTGCCCGGCCTGGCCAAGACGCGCGCGATCAAGGCGCTTGGCGCCGCGCTCGATGTCGCGCTGGCGCGGGTGCAGTTCACCCCCGACCTGCTGCCGGCCGACATCACCGGTTCGGAAATGCTTTACCAGCAGGGCGGCAACCACGAGTTCCGTTTCGACCCCGGCCCGATCTTCGCCAATCTGGTGCTCGCTGACGAAATCAACCGCGCCCCGGCCAAAGTGCAGGCGGCGCTGCTTGAAGCCATGGAAGAGCGCCAGGTCACGGTGGCCGGAACAACGCACCCCCTGCCGCCGGTATTCTTGGTAATGGCCACGCAAAACCCCATCGAGCAGGAAGGCACGTACCCCTTGCCCGAGGCCCAGCTTGACCGGTTTTGCTGCATGTCACAGTGGATTATCCCGCCGCAGCCGACGAACTGGCGATGCTGCGACTGCTTCGTGGCGAACCCCGGGAAGTCGGCGCTGGTAAGACGGCGCCAGATGAACCAAATGCACCCGACACCCGATCAGGTGCTGCCGCAGCCGCCGAGGACATCCTCGCCGCCCGCACCGAGGTGCGCGCCGTGCATGTCAGCGAGACGCTCGACCGCTACATCGTCGACCTGGTGCGCGCCACCCGCCCCGGCAACCGGTCCGACGCTGATCTGGCCCGCTGGGTCGAGGTTGGCGCCAGCCCGCGTGGCGTGCTCGCGCTGGACCGCTGCGCCCGCGCCCAGGCCTGGCTGGCGGGGCGCGATTTCGCCCTGCCCGAAGACGTACAGGCGATTGTGCACGACGCCTTGCGCCACCGCCTCGTGCTCGCCTATGAAGCCAACGCCGATGGCGTGCGCGCCAACCAGGTCATCGACCGGCTGCTGACCGTCGTCAAGCCGCTCTAAGTCGCGCGCAAGAAGCACGGTGAGCGCAGGCATCTACAGTTCGCTGGCCGATCTGGTCGCCTTGCAGGTGCATGCGCGCAACCCCGGCCTCAGCGGCCGTCAGCCGCCCACCAGCCTGCTCGCCGGGCGCAGTGCCTCGCGCCTGCGCGGACGCGGATTGATTTTCGAAGAAGTGCGGCTCTACCGCCCCGGCGACGATGTGCGCCGCATCGACTGGCGCACCAGCGCCCGGCGCGGCGAAGCGCATACCCGTGTTTTTGCCGAGGAACGTGAGCGGCCGATCCACCTTGTGGTCGATCAGCGCCTGGGCATGTTCTTCGGCAGCGTGGCGCAGATGAAGTCAGTCACCGCCGCCGAGATCGCCGCACTCATCGCCTGGCAGGGCCTGGCCAGCGGCGACCGCATCGGCGCCACGGTGTTCAACGATGCCGGCAGCGAGACCATCGCGCCACACCGGCAGCGCGCCACGGTGTTGCGCCTGCTCGGCAGCCTGGTGCGCCACAACCATGCGCTGGGCGTCAATCGTGGCATCGTGCCGGCGCCGCAGCAACTGGATCAGGCGCTGGCGGACATTCTGCGTCATGCCACCCACGACGCCCTGATCGTGCTGATCAGCGACTTCCAGGGCATCAGCGATCAAACCCGTGAATTCGTGCGGCGTCTGGCCCGGCACAACGACGTGGTGGCGATCCTGGTGCCCGATCCGACGATGCAATTACCCACTCACCTGCCCAACAGCGTCCTCAGCGACGGGTGCGATCACGCCTCGATCAACCTCAGCACAGGTGACAGTGGCGACGTTCTGCGCAAACTGGTGGCAGCACGGAGCGCCTTTGTGGACCGCTTGCGGCGCGAACTGGACATTCCCTGCCTCGCCATCGATACGGGCGGCGACGTGCCGCGCCAGCTGGCGCGGGCGCTGGGACACACCCGCCGGGCACCGCCATGAGCGCGCCCACGGCCAAACTCTCCGCTGCCGAAATCGAACAGCTGCAGGCGCTGCATGACATTGTCTTGCCGACGCCGCCGGGCCTGTGGCCGCTGGCGCCGGGCTGGTGGCTGGTGATCCTGCTGCTGGCCCTGCTGGCGCTGCGCTTGGCACAGCACCTGTGGCAGGCCTGGCGGCGCGATGCCTATCGTCGCCTCGCCTTGCGCCACTTGCGCGCACTGCGCGCCGATGCCACGCTGGCGGCGCAAGTTCGCCTGACCGAAGCGCTGCGCATCCTGCATGCGGCGCTGCGCACGCTGGAGCCGGGCGAGAACGACTGGCGCACGATCCTGAGCGCACGACTGTCTGCGCCCTACCCCGAACCACTGCTGGCACAAGCGCCTTACTGGCCAACGGTGCGCGTCAGCCCCGACGATGCGCAGCAGGTGCTCGACTACACAGAGCGCTGGCTGCGCGAGCATCGGGGCACGATATGAGCGAGCGCCTGGCCGAGCTATGGTCCGTTCTGTGGGCGGCCGTGACATCGCCCAAGCCCTTGAGCTGGCCGGTGGGCGACGCCGCGCTCGCCCTGAACTGGCCGCTGCTGTTGCTCGTGCTGCCGTTGCCCTGGCTGCTGGCCCGGCGCTGGCAGGCGTACGAGACCCGGCGCGAGGCGCTGCACACGCCGTTTTTCGCGCCACTGGTGCAGGCCACGCAAACGCCCACGCATCGCGGCGCCGTGGTGCTCGAACACACTCGCATCGAAGCGGTCGTCTTGAGTCTGGCCTGGCTGGCGCTGGTGCTGGCGGCCACGCAGCCGGTCTGGATCGAACCGCCGCTGACCAAGATCGTGCCGCGCCGCGATCTCTTGCTGGCGCTGGATATTTCGCAGTCGATGGAAACGCCCGACGTTCCGGCAGGCAGCGCCGGTGGCAAGACCATCGCACGCATCGAGGCGGCCAAACAAGCCATCGACGATTTCATTTCCCGGCGCGACGGCGACCGCCTCGGCCTGGTGGTGTTTGGCGATGGCGCCTACCTCAGCGTGCCCTTTACCGAAGATCACGCGCTGGTGCGGCAGATGCTGACCGAGACCCGCACCGGCCTGGCCGGCCCGCGCACGAAACTGGGCGAAGCCATCGGCCTGGGCATCAAACTCTTCGACGCCAGCAAGGCTCCCAGCCGGGTCATGGTGCTGCTCACCGATGGTGCCGATACCGGCAGCCGCATTCCGCCGGAAACCGCCGCGCGCGTGGCTGAAGAGCGCAAGGTGGTGATCCATACCGTGGCCCTCGGACAGCCCGGCAACGCGGTGGACAAGGTCGACACCGCAACCCTGCAGACCATTGCCCGCATCACCCACGGGCGCTTCGCGCTGGCCGGGCGGGCCGACGAATTGCAAAGCGTCGCCCAGCTTGATGCGCTCGAAACCCGCAACCACGACACCCTGATCCACCGCCCGCAGCGGCCGCTGCACCAGTGGCCGCTCGGCGCGGCCGTGCTCCTGCCGCTGGTCTGGCAACTGGTGCGCGCACTGGTAGCGCTGGTGCAGTCATTGAGGCGATCTTTGGCGCGATCATCAAATCGTTCATCCGTGCCCGGCGAGGTGCCCCATGCCTGAACTTTCGGCGCTGCACTTTCTGCGCCCGGCCTGGCTCTGGGTGATGCCCGTAGCGCTGCTGTTGTGGTGGCTGCACCTGCGCCAGCACCGCATCGAAGCGCAATGGCGCGACCTGATTGCGCCGCATCTGCTGACCCACCTGGTGGTGCGCCCGACTCGACGCCTGGCCCCGACGCCGCACGACTGGTTGCTGGCGTTGCTTCTGCTCGGCAGTCTGACTGTCGCCGGCCCCAGTTGGGAACGCGAACCGGCGCCGTTTTCCAATGACACCGGCCGGCTGGTGATCGTGCTCGATCTGGCGCCCGGCATGCTCGGGCCTGATGTCGCGCCGACCCGGCTGGCGCGTGCCAAGTTGAAGCTGCGCGACCTGCTGGCGCAGCGCCGCGACAACCGCATGGCCTTGATCGCCTTTGCCGGCAGCGCCCACGGGGTGCTGCCCTTCACTGACGATGTCAGTGCCATCGAACGCACCATCGACATTCTTGAACCGCGCCTGATGCCGACTACCGCCGACGCCTCTGACAGCGCCCGCGTCGCCCGTGCGCTGGCGTTGGCGCAGGCGCTGCTGGAGCGCGATGGCGACAGCAGCCCGGCGAGCATCCTGCTGGTGAGCGACCGGGCGGTCGAGGGCGTCGATTCGCCGCTGCACCCGGTGCTGTGGCAGTTCGCCCCGGTGCAGTCGCCGACACCGGCGTGGCTGGACGATCACATCGCACTGAGTACCGACCGTCAGGATGTCGAGGCCGTGCATCAAGCGCTCGGCCGGCAGTGGCGTCAGGCCGAGGCCGCGCTGGCCGACGCGGACGCGCCAAGTCGGCGCTGGCGAGACGGCGGCATCTGGCTGTTGCCGCTGCTGCTGGTGCTCGCGCTGCCCGGTGCACCGCCGGGGCTGGAGCGCCGGGCGATGAAACGCAACCTGCTTTATTTTCGGCTCTATGCGCTGCTGGCGCTGGTGTGCTTTCTTTACGGCGCGATGCAGGAAGCCCGCCGCGCCGGCATCGAAGCCCCGCCCTGGACTGCGCAGCCCGGCTATTGGTGGCAGACACCGGTGCAGCGTGGTGCCAGCGCTTTTGCCCAAGGTGACTGGCAGCAGGCCATGCGCCACTTTCGCCAGTCACCCCAGCCCGACTGGCTGGCGGCCGCCTGTTACCGCGCCGGTGATTTCAACTGTGCTGCCGCATCGCTGAGCGAAGCAACGTCACCGCAGGCGCGCTACAACCTGGGCAATATCGAAGCGCGCCGTGGCCGTCTGGCCAGCGCACTCAAGCATTACGACGCGGCGCTGGCGGCCCGGCCCGACTGGCGCGAGGCCGAGGACAACCGGCAACTGGTATTGCACTTGATCGCCGAACGCACCCGTCGTGGCGACCCGCCCGACGGCGACGGCGAGCCCAACCAGGACCCCGATGAAATCGTCACCGACGAAAAAGGCAAAAAAGGCAAGGCCGGCGCCATCGATATCGAAAAGCTCGACCCGAAATCACTCGCGCAATTGTGGCTGCGCCAGGTGCGCAACGACCCCGGCGAGTTCCTGCGCTTGCGCTTTGCCGACGAAGCGGCGCGCAGCAAGGAGCCCAAATGATCGCGAATCGACTCTGCTTGCGCGAATTCTTGCGGCATGGCTTGCTCGGTCTGTTGGCTGCCCTCACATTCAGCCTGGCCACGGCCGCCCCGGCACCGATCGTGCGCAGTCAGCTCACGCCGGTGCAAGCACGTGTCGGCGAAGTCGTGATGCTGGATCTGGTGATCCTGGTACCCGGCTGGCTCACCGCACCGATTGACCTGCCGACCACGCTCGACATTCCCGGTGTGCAGGCCCGGCTGGATGAAGGCGCGGCGCTCAACGTGAACGAAACCATAGCCGGCGTGGCCTAGCGCCGGCGTGCGCCGTCGTTACCAGTTGGTGGCGCAAAGCGCCGGGCAATTTGCCGTGCCGGCGGTGTCCTTCAGCCTGGCCTTTGCCGACGGTAGCCGACGCGTCACACAGCCGGTGAATTTGACCCCGGCAAGCTTTACGACCACACTGCCCAAGGGACTCGAAGGTCTGGGTTACATGCTGGTGACCAGCGATTTCCGCTTGCAGCAAAGCATCGACCGCAAGCTGAGCAACCTGCAGGTCGGCGATGCGCTGGTGCGCACGCTGGAGCAGCGCGCTGTCGGCCTCAAGGCCACCCAGTTGCCGGTGCTGCGTTTTGCCGACACGCCCGGTCTGGCCACCTATCCCGAGGCCCCAAGCTTCAACGAAACCATCGGCGAGCGCAGTGCCGCCAGCTTTGCCACGCAAACCCAACGTGTCACCTACGTGCTGGAACGCGCCGGAGGCTACGAGTTGCCGGCGCTGGAATTGCGCTGGCTCGATAGCCGCACAGGCGCAATGCGCACGGCGCGCGCACCGGCAGTGAAATTCGAGGTACAGGGAGCTGCGTTCAGCGAACCCGAGCCAGCACGGCCCTCCGCAACATTGCCGGTGCAACCAGCCACCGACAAACTCCCGCTCACTGCACGCTTGCGTTTGCTCGCGGCACGCTTCTGGCCATGGCTGGCAGGCATCGCTTTCCTGCTGTT
Source organism: Candidatus Dechloromonas phosphorivorans (assembly GCA_016714975.1). GTDB lineage: Bacteria > Pseudomonadota > Gammaproteobacteria > Burkholderiales > Rhodocyclaceae > Azonexus > Azonexus phosphoriphilus. The sequence goes on from JADKBR010000015.1 coordinate 66,371, forward strand.
GGCGAGGCGCAAGCGGATGACTCGGTGAAATCAGGAGCTACCCCGCTGACAACTTGCTATGCTGACGCTCACAAATCACCTTGAGGAGAAGGCCATGAACCAACGTACTCTGATCGCCGCCATGCTGGGCGGGTTGACTGTTTTTCTGTGGGGCTTCTGGGCGAGGTCGGTTTCCGCCACGACGCCAACGAAGATGCCGTGCTGGCGGCGATGAAGACCGGGTTGCCGGGCACGGGTGTGTATTACCTGCCGGGCCTGGCTGATTCTGGCCGTTGACGCCCAGGTGCGCTTTAGCTGGATCATGCTCGGACGTGAGCCGCGCTCTACCGACGAGCTGCTGATGGTCTATGCCGGCATCATGGCCCACGGCACCAGTCTGACTGCGGTCGAATGCGCGCGCATGATTCCGCAATTGTCTGCCACCAGCATTCGCCAGGCCATGCGCTGGGCGCGGGACGAACGGCGTCTGAGCCAGGCCTGCCAGGCTGTGCTGGAATTCATGCAGCGACACCCGATTGCCGCCACCTGGGGGCGGTCCGATTTGGCATCTTCTGACATGATGAGCATGGAGACCACCAAACGGGTGTGGCAAGCCCGGCTTGATCCTCGGCGCAACACACCTTCCATTGGAATCTACTCCCATGTAAAAGACCGGTGGGGCATCTTCCATGCGCAGCCCTTTGTGCTCAATGAGCGCCAGGCGGGCGTGGCCATTGAAGGTGTCATCCGCCAAGAAAAGCTGGAGACCAGCCAGCTTGCTGTGGATACCCATGGCTACACCGACTTTGCCATGTCACATGCCCGTTTGCTTGGTTTTGATCTTTGCCCGCGGTTGAAGGAACTCAAACAGCGCCACCTCTTTGTGCCACGCGGCACCAAAGTGCCCGCAGAAATCGCTGCGGTGTGCGAAGCCAATGTCGACGTCGCTTTGATCGAAAAGCATTGGGATAGTCTGGTGCACCTGGCAGCCTCGGTCATGAGCGGACATGCCAGTGCGGTGGCAGCTCTTGCGCGGTTCGGTTCTGCCGCCCAGGGCGATCCAATCTATGAGGCTGGCGTGCAATTGGGGCGGTTGCTGCGTACGGCGTTTTTGGCTGACTACTTTGTCAAGGACGCTTTCAGGAACGAGTTGCGCCGGGTGCTCAATCGGGGCGAGGCTGTTAACGCCCTCAAGCGCGCCATTTATACCGGCCGGATCAGCCCGGCGCAGGCCAAACGTGTCGATGAAATGCAGGCTGTGGCCGATGCGTTGAGCCTGATGGCCAACATCGTGATGGCGTGGAATACCTCACAGATGCAGGCGGTCCTGGATCGCTGGTCGAACCGCCGCCAGGTCATTCCACCGGAACTGATCGAGAAGATTGCGCCCACCAGGCTGGAGAGCATCAACTTGCGGGGTGTGTTTCGCTTCCCGGTTGACCGCTATGCTGACCAAATCCTGCCTTCGCGGCCAAATGCATCGATAACTGGCACCAATGGATGAAACCGACCACGGTTTGACGCCACGAATCGCAGATTTGAAAGTGAACAGGAAAGTCAATGAAATCAACGATCTACCAACACCACCTCCGCGCCAGTGCTAGCTTTTCGTACCGTCACTTATTGCACTGAAAACGAGGAGACCCCAACGTGGACATCCAGATGCGCACCAATGTGCCGCACATCTTCGCCATCGGCGACATCGTGGGCCAGCCCATGCTGGCGCACAAGGCGGTGCCCGAGGCGCACGTGGCGGCCGAGGTCATCGCCGGCGAACTGCAGGGCAACAAGGAACTGGCAAGCGCCGCCTTCAACGCCCGCGTGATCCCGAGCGTGGCCTATACCGACCCCGAAGTGGCCTGGGTGGGTCTGACCGAGGACCAGGCCAAGGCGCAGGGCATCAAGGTCAAGAAGGGCCTGTTCCCCTGGGCGGCCAGCGGCCGCGCCATCGCCAACGGCCGTGACGAGGGCTTTACCAAGCTGCTGTTCGACGACAGCCCCGAAGCAGGATCAGGAGACGGCCATGCTGGCCGGGGCCACGGCAAGATCCTGGGCGGCGGCATGGTCGGCACGCATGCGGGCGACATGATCGGCGAGATCGCCCTGGCCATCGAGATGGGTGCGGACGCTGTCGACATCGGCAAGACCATCCACCCGCATCCGACGCTGGGCGAGAGCATCGGCATGGCGGCGGAAGTGGCGCATGGCAGCTGCACGGATGTGCCGCCTGCGCGCAAGTAAGTCCGCAGCCAAGCTACCCTGACAAGGCCCGAACTGGCGACGGTTCGGGCCCTTGTGCTTTGCGTACCCAAACAATCGCCGCAGAATACTGTGCATTTGTACAGTATTCATGTCAGCCACTTCCAAGCCCAAGCTCTACAACCCACGCCACCCCGAACGCACGCTGCTCTACCAAACGGTAGCCGAGCACTACGAGACCTGGCTAGAGTTGGCCAGCGCGGGTCAGTTCGACGGCCAGGGCGACCACCACACCCCCAAGCCCTTCGTGCGCAAAGCGTTTGCCAAGTATCTTGAGTGCGGCATCTTTGCCCATGGCTTTGCCCGCGCTCGCTGCGGCGACTGTGGGCACGACTACTTTGTAGCCTTCTCCTGCAAAGGCCGGGGAGTCTGCCCCTCGTGCACCACCCGGCGCATGGTGGAGACAGCAGCGCACCTGAACGATCACGTATTCCCACGCCTGCCGGTGCGCCAGTGGGTGCTGTCGGTTCCCAAGCGGCTTCGTTACTTCATGCAGCGCGACGGAGCGGTGCTGAGCATGGTGCTGCGCATCTTTCTGCGGGTGATCGCACAAACTCTGCAGACCCACAGCCCCGGTGCGGCCCATATGGACAAGGCAGGCCTGCACATCGGTGCCATCGCCTTCATTCACCGATTCGGCTCCAGCCTCAATGAACACGTCCACTTCCACGTTTGTGTGGTGGACGGGGTGTTTGAGGAAGTGGAGGGCGAGGGCGATGCTGATGCGACCCCTCGAATCTCATCGCCGGGTGTCATCTTTCACGCGGCCACCGGCATCGATGCGGCTACCGTGGCCCCAGTGCAGACCACACTGCAAAAACGTATCCTGCGCGCCTTTGTGGGCCGTGGGCTGCTGGAGAACTTCGAGGCAAAAGAGATGCTGGGGTACAAACACAGCGGTTTCTCGGTGGATGCCGGGGTGTGCATTGAATCCCACGACCGTCCAGGCCTTGAGCGGCTCTTGCGCTATTGCGCCCGCCCACCCTTTGCGATGGACAGGCTGCGCAAAGAGGGAAGCAAATTGGTGTACCGCTGCGGCAAGCAGCGCAGCGAACCCACCAGCGACAAGCGCGGTGCCAAGGTTGATGAGCTGCACCTCACACCGCTGGAACTGATCGACCGCATCGCCGCGCTGGTGCCACCGCCACGCACCCACCGGCACCGCTACTTTGGTGTGCTGGCACCAAACTCGCCGCTGAGAGCGGCGGTAACGGCGCTGGCTCAGCCTGCTGCGTCGCAACCAGCCACGGTGGAGACTGCACAACCTGGCGCGGGCGTACCTGGGGTGGCGGCGCCGGGCAACGCGGCCACACCCACACCCGAACCTGAAGCACGCCCGAAGCGAGCGGCGCATTACTTGTGGGCGGTGCTGATTGCCCGCATCTACGAGGCATTTCCGCTGCTGTGCCCCATGTGCGGTGGGCATATGCGCATCATCGCGTTCATTACGCACAGCGCTGACATCCGGCACATCCTGGACCACATCGGGGCAGATTCAGAGCCACCCCGCATCTCCCCGGCGCGCGGGCCACCGCTGTGGGATGACTGTAGTGATGCGCAGATGGATGACGGGGCGCAAACCGAGCCAGCAGACTGGGACCTAGCGGCGCAACCGGCACCGGACTTTGAGGTCGATCAGCGCATCAGTTGGTGAATGAACAAAGCGGCGATTTTGACTTGCCGCGAACTGGCTCTGCGCCCGGTACACGCCGAGCGCCGCAAATCACTCTCCTGAACGCCAAACCCTGGTGGTGAACCTGACACCTGGGCGGGAAAATCGAGTGTCTCAGCCGGCTTGATGGCGCTTCCGCGGTGCGATACTTGGCCTCATGCGGTTAAAACGCCTATCCGTCCAGCTTGTCACCCTCAGGCTGCGCCTCCAGCCAGACATGCCCACCACGCCGGTTGTACTTGATGGCGTTGGAAAGCAAATTGAGCACCACTTGCTTGACGCGCGTGCCATCTGCCATCAAGGCCAGATCATTCATGCTGCCCATGCTCAGGGTGATCTCTTGCTGATCGGCCAGCGGCTGCACCAAGGCCACCGCCTCCGCGCACAACGCGCTCACCTCAAGCTGCTCCGGCAGCAAGGTCACGCGCCCGGATTCAACCTGCTCCAGATCCAGCACATCGTTGATCAGGTGCAGCAGGTGCTTGCCGGCACGCAAGATCTCCTGCACGTGCGCCCTGGAACGAGGCGACCCTGTAGCGTCCATGTCAATGAGTTGCGCAAAGCCGAGGATGGCATTCATGGGTGTGCGCAACTCATGGCTCATGCGCGAGAGGAACTCGCTCTTGGCCTGGCTGGCGCTTTCCGATGCGTCACGCGCCTCCACCAGTTGCCGCGAGCGCTCGTGCACGATCTTTTCCAGTTCATCGCCATGTCGAGCCAGAGCTTGCTCCACCAGCTTGCGATCGGTGACATCGCGCGAGAGCACGATGAAGTGATCACGCTGCCCGCCACTCATGCGCTTGCGCGCGACGGACAACTCGAACCAACGCGGCCCGGATGGCAAATCCAGGCTGATCTGCGTGTTGAAAGCGGCGCCATGTTCGGCGGCCTCGTGCAAGGCCTGCATCACGCCATCAGCGGCCTCGACAGGCATGACCTCCTGCACGCGCCGGCCCAGTAGTTGCGCAGGCGGCATCACCAACAGCTCAGCCCGGCTAGCCCGAACATCCACATACCGGCCATCCAGATCCAGCTCGAACATCAGATCGGGAATGGCTTCCAGCGTGGCATGCAATTGCGCCAGTGTCTGCTCGGCATCGTGCTTGGCCTGCGTCAATTGCCGCAAGGACACCGACAGCTCGCTGGTACGCAACGCCACACGCCTGCGCAAGGCAATGTTCCACATGCCCAGCAACAAGGCCACGGCACCGATGCCCAGCAAGGTATAGGCGCCATAGCGCAGATAGGCCGGCACGCCAGCCACCTCGACGGCCGAGCCCAGCCACCGGTCGCGCACTTCTCGCATCTCGGCACTGGAGATACGCGCAAAGCCATCTTGAACCAGCTTGTGCGTGAGCACATCGCCCTTGCGCACAGCCCAGTGGAATTGCCCGATGAACAAGGGCGGAGAAGAGCGGAACTGGTGTTCCAGCTGCTTGAGCACCAGGAAGTAGGTGGCGGGCGGTTTGTCTTCGCAGAACACGCGCACCTCGCCCACCGCCGCCGCATCGATCACGGCTTCATAGCTGGGGTACTTGCGAAAGGATTGCAAGCCCTGGCTGACGAGGTAGTCCACGCAGGCGTCGCCCTCCTTCACGCCAATGGTGAAGCCTTTGAGCGACTCGGCATTGGCAATGCCCGCGATGCTTTCGTGAAAGAAGATGGGGACTTCGATGTCGCTGTATGCGGGGCCGAAGTCATAGGTCGCCTTGCGCTGAGGTGTCTCGAAAAGGGTATCGATGACATCGGCCTGACCGGACAGAATCTGCGCCTGCGCCTTGGCCCAATCCATACCGACCAGATTGACCTGGATACCCGTGCGCGCGGCCCACAGGTCCCAGACATCCTTGCGCAGGCCTTGCAGGCGCCCCGCGTGATCCCGGAACATATAGGGCGGGTAGTTGTCATCCACGACAACCGTGATGCGACCAGGCGTGGCCTGCTGCGCATGGGCAGACAGGCTCAGCCCGAGAAACAGACACCACAGCCACGCCATCATGCGGCGCAGCTTGCGCCACAGGCCAGATTCACAGACTGACATCCGAATGCTTCCCCTTTTGGGCTGCTCGGACAAGGTACGTGTCCGATAAGCTTTATGGAGCGCATTATCGCGTGAGCCGGGCATGGTGGATGCCTTTGCTCACGCACTCATCACATCAGCTCAGCACTTCGAAAAGTCAGGCTTGCGCTTTTCCATCACGGCGCTGATCGCTTCCTTGGCGGCCGGGCCTTGCAGCAAGGCGCCAAAGTGCTTGAGCTCTTCGGTCATCACGGGCGCCAGTTGCGTCTGCGCCATCTTCATCAGCGACTTGGTCACACGCAGCGAGGCAGCGGGCTTGGCGGCCAGCTTGGCGGCTTGTGACTGCGCATAGGCATTGACCTCATGCGGTGGCACGATGCGGTTGATCAGGCCCATTTCCAGCGCCTCTTCAGCGTAGAAGGCCTCGCCCAGCATCAGCTTTTCAGCGGCCTTGGGGTAGCCCACGATCTGCGGCAGCAGCAGGCTGGCGCCGGCTTCAGGGCACAGGCCCAGGTTCACGAAAGGCAGGCTGAAGGCGGCGTTGTCACCGGCGTAGACCAGGTCGCAGTGCAGCAGCAGCGTGGTGCCAATGCCCACGGCCGGGCCGGCCACAGCCGCCACGATGGGCTTGGGGAAGTCGCGGATGGCGTTGAGGAAGCGCACCACGGGTGGCACTTCGGCGCCAGGCTTGCTGATGGGCGGGTTGTTCAGGAAGTCGGCCAGGTCGTTGCCAGCCGTGAAGATCTCGACGGCGCCCTGGATCACGGCCACGCGCACGCTGTCGTCAGCGGTGGCGGCTTCCAGCTCCTCAGCCAGGCGGGTGTACATCGCCGTGGTGATGGCGTTTTTCTTGTCCAGACGGTTGAAGGTCAGTGTCAATACACCAGCTTCACGGTGCTGCAGGATCTCGCTCATGGCCCTATGTCTCCAGGATCAACCAAGTTTTCGGGGAGCCTGAATTAGACGCCACTTTCGGGTGGTTTGCACGACAGCCGCACGCAAGCTTTGGCGACAAAAAGCGCAAAGGCCCGGCATGACCGGGCCCATTCGGTGCATCCAGACTTCAGATGCCGAAAAGTGCGTAGAAGGCGGTGTTGATCCAGCTGATCAGGGCGATGCCGCTCGGGTTGGGCGTGGTGCGCTGGGTTTCGTAGGCGCGGATCAGCGGCTGGTTCGGGTCCAGCAGGTTATCGACGAACACGCCCAGATCGGCCAGATTGGCCTCCTTGATGCCCGTGCCGGCAAACGAGGCCGTGGTCAGCGTGTGTGCCTTGATGAAGTCGCGGCCATAGGGGATGTAGTAGCCCGTGTTGGCATACGGCTTCATGGCATCCACCCAGGAGCCTATCTCCTTGACCCACTTGGTCTTGAGCAGCGCATCGCGCTTGGCGCCTGCGGGCACGGCGGCGATCTCGGGGTAGAACTTCGTGTAAGAGAAGGACGAGAACACGGCGTCTGCCTGGAACACCGCATAGCCCAGACGATCCTGCGGGAAGACCTTGGCCAGACCAGTGGTGAGGCTGCCGAGGTTGTCCACCGTGCCGGCCGTCGGGAAGGTCGCGATCATGCGCGAAGCCAGGCCGTTGTCACCATCCAGGCCCCAGGCCACGCGGATCTTGTTGTGCAGCAGCACGGAAGGCGCCTCCTCAGGCGAGGCATTGCGGTCCACCTGGAACAGCGGGCCCGAATCCGCCAGCATCGCCGACTGTTTGGGCTGATCGGCCAGACGGATCAGGCCGTACATGGCCGTCGCGCCCACGCCGCCCGCCGAGAAGCCCGTGACCAGCAACTTATCCTGCTTGGGCAGATAGCGCCCCACCCAGTTCGCCACGGCCTCGCCGTTCTTGAAACCACGGTGGTAATACGTGATGGGGTTGGCCGGATCGGCATCGCCGTAAGTGGCCACCTTGTTGCCGGTGTGCACGTCGCCCGTGCAGTAGGGCACGTAGACGATGTTCCAACTCTGGGTCTGCACCTTCTGCAAAGGATGGGTGCGCGAGGTGAACGGCGTGATCAGGCCGCCCAGCGCCAGGCCGGTGCTCATGTAGTTGGTGGGGATGCCGTTGTAGTTGGTGGCACCCAGCAAGCCGCCCTTCATCTGGCAAGCGTTCTGCTCCCAGCAAGCGCCACCGCCTTCGAACATGATCACGGTCTTCTTCGCATTGGCCGCATTGGTGGTGCGGTTGACGAAGAAGCGATAGGGCGAGCCATTGCCGCAACTGGCACCGGATGAAGCCGGGGCCTCGATGGCCTCCCACTTGTTGAAGGTGGTGGGTGCCGGGCCGACGTTGCCGGTGGTATTGGGCACCCAAGGTGCGGCAGCAGACCAGGCTGAGGAGGCAACAACGAGGGTCAGGACGCTCAAGGCGCCGTGCACGATCTGGCGGGGCATGACAGTCTCCGAGGCGGACACGCCAGCGCCTGGGCAAGGCAGAACAGGGCGTCTCTTCCAATTGATTTGCCCCACATTCTGGCGAGTCGATTAACGCGCCACATCGGTGCAAACGTCATAGCCTGATCAGGGGGCGCGTTTACACCGAGTCGTTGCGCCGAGTCATCGAATGCCGCGTGATCGCCAGGCCTGGGGCGTATCGGCCGTCCACCGCTTGAAGGCCTTGGTGAAGGCACTCTGGTCGCTGTAGCCCAGCATCATCGCCACCTCGCAGACTGACAAGGCGGGGTCCCGCAGATACTGCCTGGCGAGTTGCTCGCGTGTGCGATCCAGCAGCATCTGCCAGGTCAGGCCGTGATCGCCCAACCTGCGCTGCAAGGTGCGTGCGGACTGGTTCATCATCTGCGCCAGCCGGTGCACGGACACCCCGCCCTCCGGCAGCACGCGCAGCAAGAGGCGCTGCACGGCCTGGTCAAAATCCCCCGGCTCGGGCAAGGCACGCAACAGGGCTTCAGCCTGGCCGTCCAGCAGCACGCGCAAACCGGGCTCCGGGTGCCGCATGGGGATCTGCATGTAAGGCACGGGGATCCGCACCCGGGTGTGGCTGTCGCCGAAGGCTACCGGGCAGGCGAAGAAGGCTTCGTAACGCTGGCGCAGATCCGGTGCCGCTTCATGAACAAAGCTGATCTGCAATGGCCTGGGTGGATCGTCCACCTGGCGGCTCATGAAGGTCACCAAGGCGCCGATGGAGACCTCGTTGAACATCGGCCCCTGCTCTGCTGGCGGCCAGGCGATCTCGACCTCATCGCCCTGCCAGCTCACCTGGGCCAGATTGGCGCCGTAGAACAGGCGCTCATAAGCCAGATAGACGCGCATGGCCTCGCCCAGGTTGTCGGACGCCGCCACCAGATAGCCCAGCACGCCCAGGTGACGTGGCTGCACACCCGCCCCGATCTGCAAGCCCAGAGCCAGCTCGCCCGGCCGCAAGGCCGCCGCCTGAGCCAGGGCATCACGCCACACTGGCAAGGGCACCGCATCATCGAGCGCAAAGCGGGCCAGTTGGGCTCGCAACCTGGGTGCGGCCAGGCTTTCGCGGTCCAGCCAATCGGTCAGCAGCCCAGTCCAGGCGCCGGTCACCCTCATCAAGCCATTCACATCCGGTACTCCACTGCCTGCTGTGGCAGTTGGCGGCATTGTCACCAATTATCGAAAAGATGGCGCGAATTAACTATCGATAAAAGGCAAGCCTGCCTACAGTGACCTTCACCGAGCAGACAAATCACAGCCAGACCTTCAAAGCAAAGGACCCGCCCGATGAACGCCACGCTTTCACGCCGCCCACTTCGCCGCTTCTGGGGTTGGGGCGCAGCATCCGAACAGTTGACGCAGGAAGAGACCGCCCGCATCTCGATGATGGTGCAGATGCTGGGCGGGCAGATCACGGATCGACCCGAACCACAGGTTGGCGACTTCACGCTGCCCGCGCCGCGCATCGCACCACCTGCGGCCTTGTCAGCCATGTTCACCGACAGCCCGCTGGATCGACTCAATCACGCCATGGGCAAGAGCTACGCCGACCTGGCTCGCATGTGGTTGCGCCAGGTGCCCCATGTGCCTGACTGGGTGGCCTACCCCGACGACGAACAGGCCGTGATCGACATCCTGGACTGGGCCTCGCGCCACAACGTGGCCGTGATCCCCTATGGCGGCGGCTCCAGCGTGTGTGGTGGCGTGGAAGCGGCCGTGGGCGCGAGTTATGCCGCCGCCGTGTCGCTTGACATGGAACGCCTGAACCGCGTGCTGGAGGTTGACCCCACCAGCCGCGCCGCCCGCATCCAGGCCGGCGCGCTGGGCCCTGAACTGGAAGCGCAACTCAAGCCACATGGCTACACCTTGCGCCACTACCCGCAGAGCTTCGAGTTCTCGACGCTGGGTGGCTGGATCGTGACCCGAGCGGGCGGCCACTACGCCACGCTGATGACGCACATCGATGATCTGGTCGAGAGCACCCGCATGGTCACGCCTTCGGGCGTGTGTGCCTCTCGCCGTCTGCCCGCATCAGGTGCCGGCCCTTCGCAAGATCGCCTGGTGCTGGGCTCGGAAGGCACGATGGGCGTGGTCACCGAAGCCTGGATGCGCCTGCAGGAGCGCCCCCGATTCCGCGCCAATGCCTCGGTGCGCTTCACGGACTACAAACAAGGCGTGCAATGCGTGCGGGCCCTGGCGCAGTCTGGCCTGTATCCCAGCAACTGCCGCCTGCTCGACCCGATGGAGACCGTGTTCTCCGGCGTAGGTGATGGCACCGCAGCCGTGCTGGTGCTGGCATTCGAGTCAGCGGATCACCCGATGAATGAATGGATGCGCCGCGCGCTGGAACTGGTCAGCAGCTACGGCGGCAGCTATGACGCCGAATCGGTCGAACGCTCGATGCGCGATGAAGGTGGAGAAGAGCACCGCAGCGGCACCGCTGGCGTCTGGCGACAGGCCTTCCTGCGCATGCCCTACTGGCGCGACCCGGCTGTGGGCAACGGCCTCATCATGGACACCTTCGAGACCGCCACCACCTGGGACAAGTTCGAGGCCTTCTACAAAGGCGTTCGCAAGGATGTGGCGCAGGCCGTGCAGCAAGCCACCGGCCACCCGGCTTTCGTGTCCTGCCGCTTCACACACATCTACCCGGATGGCCCTGCGCCCTACTTCACCATCGCGGCCTTGGGCAGCGCGCGCGGCGATGTGGCATCCGCTCTGGCCGCCTGGCGCGAGATCAAGCAGGCCGCCAACGAAGCCGTGATCAAACACGGCGGCACCATCACCCACCACCACGCCGTGGGGCGCGACCACAGGCCAGGCTATGAGCAGGAAACGCCCGCGCTGTACCGCCAGATGCTGCAAGCCGCCAAGGCCAGCGTGGACCCGCAAGGCATCCTCAACCCGGGCGTGCTGATCGACCCGCGCGATCGGCAGGTTGGCATCACAGGCGCCTTGGGTTGAGGCCGAGGCTGCGCACCATCAGGCGGGCGACAAGCCCAGCCAGGGCAAGCTCAGGGCCCAGCCACGTGGCCCGGTCTTGGCATGAAAGAAGTTGAAGTGCCCGACAGCACGCAAGCCTTGCTGCTCGGGGCGCAACACTTTGAGATCCACCTGCGTGCCCGTGTAATGGCTGTGCATGGCTTTGACGCCACGCGGGCTGGCCATCGTGTCATCGGTGAACACCACCGCCGTGATGGGCAACTTCACGCTGTCATAGGCCTGCCGCACGGCCTCGCCTTCACTGACGACAAAATCCGGATGACTGCACCAGCGCTTCCATTGCGCCACGACGCCGCGCGGCAGATCGTCCACAGTGCGGATACGGCGCCCGGCAAAGTAGCCATGCCGGGCCACGCTCAAGGGCACGATCACATGCCAGAAGGCACCGATCACATAACGCAGAGGCCGAGCCAGATGCTCGTGATAACCGCTGCCACTGCCCAGCGTGGCCACCCTGTCGATGCGAGGATGCGCGGGCATCATGCCGAACAAGATGCCGCCCATGCTGTGACCGAACCAGGTGATGGGCAGACCAGGATGGCGCTGCGCCACCAGTTCCATCACGGCTGGCGCATCGTGGCGAGCCCAATCCACCAGCTTCGCTTTGTAACCGACTGAAGGAACTCAAACAGCGCCACCTCTTTGTGCCACGCGGCACCAAAGTGCCCGCAGAAATCGCTGCGGTGTGCGAAGCCAATGTCGACGTCGCTTTGATCGAAAAGCATTGGGATAGTCTGGTGCACCTGGCAGCCTCGGTCATGAGCGGACATGCCAGTGCGGTGGCAGCTCTTGCGCGGTTCGGTTCTGCCGCCCAGGGCGATCCAATCTATGAGGCTGGCGTGCAATTGGGGCGGTTGCTGCGTACGGCGTTTTTGGCTGACTACTTTGTCAAGGACGCTTTCAGGAACGAGTTGCGCCGGGTGCTCAATCGGGGCGAGGCTGTTAACGCCCTCAAGCGCGCCATTTATACCGGCCGGATCAGCCCGGCGCAGGCCAAACGTGTCGATGAAATGCAGGCTGTGGCCGATGCGTTGAGCCTGATGGCCAACATCGTGATGGCGTGGAATACCTCACAGATGCAGGCGGTCCTGGATCGCTGGTCGAACCGCCGCCAGGTCATTCCACCGGAACTGATCGAGAAGATTGCGCCCACCAGGCTGGAGAGCATCAACTTGCGGGGTGTGTTTCGCTTCCCGGTTGACCGCTATGCTGACCAAATCCTGCCTTCGCGGCCAAATGCATCGATAACTGGCACCAATGGATGAAACCGACCACGGTTTGACGCCACGAATCGCAGATTTGAAAGTGAACAGGAAAGTCAATGAAATCAACGATCTACCAACACCACCTCCGCGCCAGTGCTAGCTTTTCGTACCGTCACTTATTGCACTGAAAACGAGGAGACCCCAACGTGGACATCCAGATGCGCACCAATGTGCCGCACATCTTCGCCATCGGCGACATCGTGGGCCAGCCCATGCTGGCGCACAAGGCGGTGCACGAGGCGCACGTGGCGGCCGAGGTCATCGCCGGCGAACTGCAGGGCAACAAGGAACTGGCAAGCGCCGCCTTCAACGCCCGCGTGATCCCGAGCGTGGCCTATACCGACCCCGAAGTGGCCTGGGTGGGTCTGACCGAGGACCAGGCCAAGGCGCAGGGCATCAAGGTCAAGAAGGGCCTGTTCCCCTGGGCGGCCAGCGGCCGCGCCATCGCCAACGGCCGTGACGAGGGCTTTACCAAGCTGCTGTTCGACGACAGCCCCGAAGCAGGATCAGGAGACGGCCATGCTGGCCGGGGCCACGGCAAGATCCTGGGCGGCGGCATGGTCGGCACGCATGCGGGCGACATGATCGGCGAGATCGCCCTGGCCATCGAGATGGGTGCGGACGCTGTCGACATCGGCAAGACCATCCACCCGCATCCGACGCTGGGCGAGAGCATCGGCATGGCGGCGGAAGTGGCGCATGGCAGCTGCACGGATGTGCCGCCTGCGCGCAAGTAAGTCCGCAGCCAAGCTACCCTGACAAGGCCCGAACTGGCGACGGTTCGGGCCTTGTGCTTTGCGTACCCAAACAATCGCCGCAGAATACTGTGCATTTGTACAGTATTCATGTCAGCCACTTCCAAGCCCAAGCTCTACAACCCACGCCACCCCGAACGCACGCTGCTCTACCAAACGGTAGCCGAGCACTACGAGACCTGGCTAGAGTTGGCCAGCGCGGGTCAGTTCGACGGCCAGGGCGACCACCACACCCCCAAGCCCTTCGTGCGCAAAGCGTTTGCCAAGTATCTTGAGTGCGGCATCTTTGCCCATGGCTTTGCCCGCGCTCGCTGCGGCGACTGTGGGCACGACTACTTTGTAGCCTTCTCCTGCAAAGGCCGGGGAGTCTGCCCCTCGTGCACCACCCGGCGCATGGTGGAGACAGCAGCGCACCTGAACGATCACGTATTCCCCCGCCTGCCGGTGCGCCAGTGGGTGCTGTCGGTTCCCAAGCGGCTTCGTTACTTCATGCAGCGCGACGGAGCGGTGCTGAGCATGGTGCTGCGCATCTTTCTGCGGGTGATCGCACAAACTCTGCAGACCCACAGCCCCGGTGCGGCCCATATGGACAAGGCAGGCCTGCACATCGGTGCCATCGCCTTCATTCACCGATTCGGCTCCAGCCTCAATGAACACGTCCACTTCCACGTTTGTGTGGTGGACGGGGTGTTTGAGGAAGTGGAGGGCGAGGGCGATGCTGATGCGACCCCTCGAATCTCATCGCCGGGTGTCATCTTTCACGCGGCCACCGGCATCGATGCGGCTACCGTGGCCCCAGTGCAGACCACACTGCAAAAACGTATCCTGCGCGCCTTTGTGGGCCGTGGGCTGCTGGAGAACTTCGAGGCAAAAGAGATGCTGGGGTACAAACACAGCGGTTTCTCGGTGGATGCCGGGGTGTGCATTGAATCCCACGACCGTCCAGGCCTTGAGCGGCTCTTGCGCTATTGCGCCCGCCCACCCTTTGCGATGGACAGGCTGCGCAAAGAGGGAAGCAAATTGGTGTACCGCTGCGGCAAGCAGCGCAGCGAACCCACCAGCGACAAGCGCGGTGCCAAGGTTGATGAGCTGCACCTCACACCGCTGGAACTGATCGACCGCATCGCCGCGCTGGTGCCACCGCCACGCACCCACCGGCACCGCTACTTTGGTGTGCTGGCACCAAACTCGCCGCTGAGAGCGGCGGTAACGGCGCTGGCTCAGCCTGCTGCGTCGCAACCAGCCACGGTGGAGACTGCACAACCTGGCGCGGGCGTACCTGGGGTGGCGGCGCCGGGCAACGCGGCCACACCCACACCCGAACCTGAAGCACGCCCGAAGCGAGCGGCGCATTACTTGTGGGCGGTGCTGATTGCCCGCATCTACGAGGCATTTCCGCTGCTGTGCCCCATGTGCGGTGGGCAGATGCGCATCATTGCCTTCATCACCCACAGCGCCGAAATCCGCCACATCCTGAACCACATCGGGGTGGAGTCTGCCCCCCGCACATCACCCCGGCACGCGGGCCACCGCTGTGGGAGGGCTGCGACGCGCCGGTGGATGATGGTGCGCAAGGCGAGCCGGATTGGGATCTGGCAGCTCAACCCGACGAGGTAGACCAGCGCGTCAATTGGTGACCCAGTGAAGCGGCGGTATCCATCGCTGCGGGGAAGCAGCTGCGCGCGCGCCAGGCCCAAATGCATACTGCCTCCCAAGCTCTTGCCATTGAGCGGCAAGCGAGCGCTCAACCTTCCTTGGCCGAACGTGTTTCGAGGCCCAAAACTCGTGCCATACTTGGCCTCATGCGGTTGAATTTCCTATCCGTGGCTTCGAGTTGCTGCGCTTTGCAGAGCGCACGGGCCTGACCCCGGCCAGCATCCAGCAACCGCTGGCCCAGGCCGAGGCCAAAGGCCTGCTGGCTCGGGACCTGGTCCGCGCCTGGCCGACCGAGAAGGGCTTTGATTTCCTGAGCGACCTGCAGGCGCTGTTTCTGCAGGACTGAAATGCAAAAAAGCCACTGCCCCTTGCGGGACAGCGGCCTTTTGCTCGTCTCCTCGGTCACCAGCCAGGGTCGGAACCCGCCCCGGCCGGACGCCTCGGTTATTTCTTTTCGTCGCGCAGTTCGCGACGCAGGATCTTGCCCACGTTGGTCTTGGGCAGGTCGGTGCGGAACTCGATGTACTTGGGGCACTTGTAGCCGGTCAGCTGCTCGTGGCAATACGCCTTGAGCGCCTCTTCGGTCAGCGTCGTGTCCTTGCGCACCACGAACAGCTTCACCGCCTCGCCAGCCTTGGCATCGGGCACGCCCACGGCCGCGCATTCCAGCACGCCGGGATGCAGGTTGACCACCTGCTCGACCTCGTTGGGGTACACGTTGAAGCCCGACACCAGGATCATGTCCTTCTTGCGGTCCACGATGCGAACCTGACCGCGCTCGTCCATGATGCCGATGTCGCCGGTACGGAAGAAGCCGTCGGCCGTCATGACCTTCGCCGTCTCGTCGTCACGCTGCCAGTAGCCAGCCATCACCTGAGGACCACGGATGGAGATTTCGCCCACGCCGCCGATGGGCAGGTGGTTGCCGTCGTCGTCCAGGATCGCCACTTCGGTCGAGGGCAAGGGGTAGCCGATGGAGCCGTTGAACTCGGTGTTGTCCAGGCGGTTGGCCGTGGCCACCGGCGAGGTTTCCGACAGGCCGTAGCCTTCGACGATGGCGCAACCTGTGATCTTCTTCCAGGCTTCGGCCGTGGCCTGTTGCACGGCCATGCCGCCACCCATCGACACCTTCAGGCCCGAGAAGTCGAGCTTGGCGAAGTCAGGGGTGTTGGCCAGCGCGTTGAACAGCGTGTTCACAGCCGGGAACTGGTTGACCTTGTAGCCACTGAGGGTCTTGATCACGGCCGGCAGGTCGCGCGGGTTCGGGATCAGGATGTTCATCGAACCCAGGCGCACGCCCATGAAGTAGCACACCGTCAGCGAGAAGATGTGATACAGCGGCAGGGCACACACGGCCACCAGCGGGGCGCTGCCCAGCTTGTTCAGCTCAGGCTTGAACCAGGCTTCGTTTTGCAGGATGTTGGCCACCACGTTGCGGTGCAGCAGCGTGGCGCCCTTGGACACACCCGTGGTGCCACCGGTGTACTGCAGGAAGGCCACATCGGTGGGCTTGAGCGCCGGGCGGGCGTACTTGAGGGTACGGCCCTTGGACACGACGTCCTTGAAGCTGGTCAGCGTGCACTTGGCATTGTTGGGCAAGCTGTAAGCCGGCACCATCTTCTTGACGTTGCGCACCACGAAGTTGACCAGCGTGCCCTTCAGGAAAGGCAGCATGTCACCCATGGAGGCCAGCACGATGCGCTTGATCGGCGTGCGAGCGACGACTTCCTGCAGCGTGGTGGCGAAGTTCTCGAGGATGACGATCGCCTCGGCGCCCGAATCCTTGAGCTGGTGTTCCAGCTCGCGCGGGGTGTAGAGCGGGTTGACGTTGACGACCACGTAACCGGCGCGCAGCACGGCGGCAATGGCCACCACGTACTGAGGCACGTTGGGCATCATCAGCGCCACGCGTGCACCCTTGGCCAGGCCTTGCGCCTGCAGCCAGGCGGCCATAGCGTTGGACATCTCATCAATCTGACTGAACGTCCAATGCACGCCCATGAAGGAGGCCATGTCGCGCTGTGCGAACTGCTTGAACGACTGGTCCAGCAGGTCAGCCAACGATGAATACTCTTCGGGATTGATTTCGGCGGGCACGCCTGGTTCGTAGTGGGCAAGCCAGGGTTTGGTACTCGTCATCGTCGTCCTCTTGTCTGATCGGTTACGGCTCAATTCAATGCCAATGCAGCAGCGAGAGCAGCGGCTCCAGTGCTGCATGAATTCTGCAACACTCGCCCCCCCGGGTTCCCCCTCGAATCGCCTAACTGGGGCTGCTTTTTTGCTGTACACCACCTGAACAGGTGACTTTTCAGCCCCTACATGCACGGGTTTACGCCAAGTCACCGCAACGCACGTCAACATCAATTTGACTCACAATGTTTCCTATTTGAAAACTCCGCAAGGAAATCCACCTCATGGTTGACCGCGCCATAGACCACCCCCTGATGCCCAAGCGGCGCTGGTTTCTGAAGACCGCCTTGGCCATTGGCGCGGTGGGCGCCACCTTGGGCGGCCTGGTGTTCTGGCACCGTGGCCTGCGAGACGGCAAGCTCACGGCGCACGGCCGGGACGTGTGCCACGGCCTTGCCCGCGGCATCCTCGGCCCCATGCTGCCCAAGGATGCGGCCCAGCGCGCCAAGGTGCTGGAAGCACACCTCGACAACATGGAAGACTTCATCCGCGGCACCCCCGCCGTGATGCAGATTCAGATCAACGCTGTCCTCGGATTGCTGGGCAACGCCCCCACCCGCTACCTGCTGACCGACCTGGGGAACTCCTGGCGCGAGGCCAGCGATGTCCAGATCGAGCGTGCCCTCGACACCATGCGGCTCAACCCCCTGCCCACGAATCGTCTGACCTACCAGGTCGTGCGGGGCCTGACCTGCATGAGCTTTTTCTCCAACAGCGCCAACTGGCCCCTGACCGGCTACACCGGCCCCCTCGACATATGAGCAAGCTCCCCGACCCCTTCCGCGAAGGCCTGGCCCGAGGCTGGAAAGCCACCCACGGCGAACAAGGCCTGCCCTCACAGATTGAATGCGATGTGGCGATCGTCGGCACGGGCGCCGGCGCCGGCATCACGGCTGAGTTGCTCACCCGCGCCGGGCTGGACGTGGTCCTGATCGAAGAAGGTCCGCTGCGCACCAGCTCCGACTTCAACCAGAAAGAGTCCGAGGCTTACCGCACGCTCTATCAGGAGTCGGCCGCGCGTCGCACCCTGGATGGCGCCATCAGCATCATGCAAGGGCGCTGCGTGGGTGGCACCACCGTGATCAACTGGACCAGCTCCTTCCGCACCCCGGACAGCACGCTGCGCCATTGGCAAGAGGTATCGGCCTGCGCGACTTCACCACCGAGGCGATGGCTCCCTGGTTCGAACAGGCCGAACGCCGCCTGAACATGGTGCCCTGGACCATTCCGCCCAACCTCAACAACGAGGTGCTGCGCACCGGCGCGACCAAGCTGGGCATCTCCTCGGCGGTGATTCCCCGCAACGTGAAGGGGTGCTGGAACCTGGGCTCCTGCGGCCTGGGCTGCCCCACCAACGCCAAGCAGTCCATGCTGGTGACGTCCATCCCCGCCGCGCTCAACGCGGGCGCCCGACTGTTCTACCAGACCCGCGCCCACAAGCTCGACATCCAGAACGGGCAGGTCAAGGGCCTGCTGTGCGTGCCGATCCGCCTCAATGGCGACAAGGTGTCCGATCAGACCATGCGCGTGGTCGCCAAGCACTACGTCGTGGCCGGAGGGGCCATCAACTCCCCCGCCCTGCTGCGTCGCTCCGACGCCCCCGATCCGCACGGCTTGCTGGGCGCCCGCACCTTCTTGCATCCGGTGAGTTTTTCGGCCGGCATCTTCGACGAGCGGATCGAGGGATGGCAAGGCGCCCCGCAATCGCTGTACTCAGACCACTTCGTCCACGATGCGCCGCTGCAAGGCCCGATCGGCTTCAAGGTGGAGGCTGCCCCCCTGCATCCTGGCATGGCCTCCATCCTCATGGGCGGGCACGGTCAGCGTCTGATGACGCGCTTCCAGCAGTATCCGCACACGCAGATGATGTTGTCGCTGATGCGCGATGGCTTCCATCCCGAGTCGGTGGGTGGCAAGGTGCGCATGCACCTCGACGGCTCCGCCGTGCTGGACTACCCCTTGACCGACTATGTGCTCGACGGCTTCCGTCGCTCGCTGCTGGCCATGGCCGAGATCCAGTTTGCGGCGGGAGCGAAGGTGGTGCGTCCCTTCCACGAACAGAGCGATGACTACAGCACCTGGGCTGCCGCCAAGGCCGCCATCGCCGCCTTCGACATGAAGCCCCTGCTGACGGGTGCTGGCAGTGCCCACGTCATGGGTGGCTGCGGCATGGCGAGCACCGAAGCCTTGGGCGTGGTCCGCCCCGACGGCGTGCACCTGGCAAGTCGACAACCTGTCGGTGCACGACGGCTCGGTCTTCCCGACCAGCATCGGCGCCAACCCGCAGTTGTCGATCTATGGCATGACCAACCTGCTGGCCACCCAACTGGTCAAGCGGCTGAATGGCAAGGACGTGGTGCTGGCCTGAACTCCACGTTGATCACAGCACCATAAAAAAACCCCGCCAAGGCGGGGTTTTTGTTTGCGTCCGGGTGGCCTGGAAGGACC
This sequence comes from Candidatus Dechloromonas phosphorivorans, assembly GCA_016714975.1. Taxonomy (GTDB): domain Bacteria; phylum Pseudomonadota; class Gammaproteobacteria; order Burkholderiales; family Rhodocyclaceae; genus Azonexus; species Azonexus phosphoriphilus. Next base: position 86,037 of record JADKBR010000015.1, read on the forward strand.
ACCCGAGCAGCGCAGCAATTACTTGGCGCGGGTGCCGACGACTTCGATTTCCACGCGACGGTTCTGGGCGCGGCCGTCGGCAGACTTGTTGTCAGCCACGGGTTGCTTCTCGCCCTTGCCTTCGGTGTAGATCTTGGAGGCGTCGATGCCCTTGTCAGCCAGATAGGCCTTGACGGCTTCCGAACGCTTGACCGACAGCTTCTCGTTGTAAGCGTCAGAGCCGACGGAGTCGGTGTGACCCACAGCGATCACGACTTCCAGGTTCAGACCCTTGACCTTGTCGGCCAGGTCGTTGGAGGGCGAGGGCGATGCTGATGCGACCCCTCGAATCTCATCGCCGGGTGTCATCTTTCACGCGGCCACCGGCATCGATGCGGCTACCGTGGCCCCAGTGCAGACCACACTGCAAAAACGCATCCTGCGCGCCTTCGTTGCTCGGGGCCTGCTGGAGAACTGTGACGCCAAAGACATGCTGGGCTACAAACACAGCGGCTTCTCGGTGGATGCGGGGGTGTGCATCGAAGCCCACGACCGCGCTGCGCTGGAGCGGCTGCTGCGCTATTGCGCGCGTCCACCGTTTTCCATGGAGCGCCTACGCAAAGAGGGAAGCAAACTGGTGTACCGCTGTGCCAAACAGCGCAGCGAGCCCACCAGTGACAAGCGTGGTGCCAAGGCAGATGAGCTGCACCTCACACCGCTGGAACTGATCGACCGCATCGCCGCGCTGGTGCCACCGCCACGCACCCACCGGCACCGCTACTTTGGTGTGCTGGCACCAAACTCGCCGCTGAGAGCGGCGGTAACGGCGCTGGCTCAGCCTGCTGCGTCGCAACCAGCCACGGTGGAGACTGCACAACCTGGCGCGGGCGTACCTGGGGTGGCGGCGCCGGGCAACGCGGCCACACCCACACCCGAACCTGAAGCACGCCCGAAGCGAGCGGCGCATTACTTGTGGGCGGTGCTGATTGCCCGCATCTACGAGGCATTTCCGCTGCTGTGCCCCATGTGCGGTGGGCAGATGCGCATCATTGCCTTCATCACCCACAGCGCCGAAATCCGCCACATCCTGAACCACATCGGGGTGGAGTCTGCCCCCCGCACATCACCCCGGCACGCGGGCCACCGCTGTGGGAGGGCTGCGACGCGCCGGTGGATGATGGTGCGCAAGGCGAGCCGGATTGGGATCTGGCAGCTCAACCCGACGGGGTCGACCAGCGCGTCAATTGGTGACCCAGTGAAGCGGCGTTATCCATCGCTGCGGGGAAGCAGCTGCGCGCGCCAGGCCCAAATGCATACTGCCTCCCAAGCTCTTGCCATTGAGCGGCAAGCGAGCGCTCAACCTTCCTTGGCCGAACGTGTTTCGAGGCCCAAAACTCGTGCCATACTTGGCCTCATGCGGTTGAATTTCCTATCCGTCCAAGCCAAACAGGGTAAAACACTGGGCCGTATTTTTGGCCAATCCCTACCACGACACCTTCCCGCTGACCGTCGGGGGGGAAAGATGTGTCCACGGAGAAACAAGGTGGACACCTTGACAGAGCAGATGACAGAATTGAAGGGGGGGGGGGGCGTGGGGCGCGCCAAGCAGGATGGCCGATGCTGCTACGACCCGCAAGCCAAACGCGAATTGATTGAGGCCTGTTTTCTGCCCGGCATTTCGGTGGCGAAACTGGCGCTGGCGCACGGCATCAACGCCAACCTCCTGCGCACCTGTCGCCGCTGTACCGCGTTACGTATCGGTTGAATGTCGACCACGGCAGAAAGTCCATCAACTGCGCAAACAGTGTCTTGCCGGCATTCATGATCATGCCCTTCAGAAAAATTCGAAGGGTCATTTTTCGCCGATTTCAAATCGACACCACACCTCATCGCTCGGAAAGCTTCGTCAGTCATGGCGTTGGGCGCTTCGGGTCTTCATTTAAGCGGACAGTAGTGCGAAGAACTCAAAGCGGAAGGTGTTCAAACCGCGGAACTCAATGGAACCATCGAGCAGCTAAAGTTGAAAGTAAATGAGCTAACCCAAGATGTAGTTGCACTCAGAAAAGCTACTCCAGCAGTCACCCCTCCACCGGAGCAAATTGCCAAGAGAGAGGCCAAGGAAGCTCAGTTCTCAAACAACTCCGACTACTCAGTGCTGGTCTTCTACAAGCCCTATCAGAAGGAGTCGGCTACTATCCTCACGAAAAAGCTATTGTCATTGGGTTTCAAGTCATCCGCTACGCCCACAGATTTAAAGGAAGCTATAAAGCAATTTGATGAAAACACAGCGTGGGTGATCTATTCAGAGAAAGGCCAGGGGAAGCTTCAAGCCTTAAAGGCCGCGCTTCCAGCATTGACTGAACGCATCAAATTTGTATATCGAGAGGAGTCTTACAACTTGCGTAGCGGCGATATACAAATCTTGCTGTTCTAGCGAAACATATGATTTCTCCCAATCGTCATGACCAACAAGCTGTTCAAGCGGACCGCCCTACCTTTGGCGGGGCTGCCGCTTAACGCGGGCGTTGGGGTTGTGGCGACCAGAGGTCAACCGATGAACGAGCAAATCCCGATCCAGTGGACTTCCGCGATGTCGTTACTCGGTGCCGCCTGTCGGAGGGTTCACGAACTGCGAGTGGCTGGCGACAGGTCCGATAACTGGCAGTACGAAGAATTCATAGTGCGCTTCCTGAAGGTCGACGTATTCCAAAAACTCTGGGACGACCCGTTTGCCAAACTACATTTGGGTAGTCAGCTAGAGACACTACCAACTGAACGTGTTACGGATGGACCTAATGGGGAAGAGATCAGTTACTTTTCCGTTCGAGCGTTTCCGTCGGGTGGTGTAGTGGGTTATTTTGGTCTCTGGCCGGGTAGAGATCGCGACACCCAATCATCTATTTGGATGATGCAGAATAATTATCCAAGTATTAATCTCGAATATCAGCAGTAGGGCTATTTAATACATTTGACATTGAGATTGATAACTTACGACTCAAATAGGGAATGTACGCTTTCAGCAAAAATCGGCTGGCCATAGCGGTATTTCCATCTGCATGATGTCATCAATTGTGTGGGCTCGCGTAGCGTCAATGAACCCTGAATTTCCATCTTGCCGCTTTTCACGGCAATTTAATTCACTTTAAGTTAGGCATCATGAACGAGCCGCTTACCCCATCGGAGAACGCTATGGTCGATCCACACAAGCCAATCTTCGACGACTCGAAGCCGCGGGGAAGGTTGATTTGGTTACCAGTGCTCATTGCCATAGTTGCACTTACCACGACAGGCTGCATTACATATCATGCACTGGCAAACACCGATGTGCGTTCGGCGCAGCCAGCCCTGTTGAGTCTCGCGGCGACCTGGGCTGTAGGCGCTCCTATCTGGTTCTTTGTCGAGTATTACTTTTTATACAGACATGCGGCCGCACCAGACAGCTGGGAGTTGTTCAAGCACGGACAGCAAGTTGCGATCCCGGTGTGGGCTGGAATAGCGGCAGCGCTCTATGGGGTTGGAAGCAGCGATCTGGCAAAGAAGGATTCTGGACCGCAGGTCACATGCACCCTTGAGATTGCGGCGCCCCCCGCCACTGGAATCACCAGCACTGCTCTGCAGTTGCGCTGCAAATGAGGCCTAACCGGTCGTTCCACCTGACGTCCTTCGGCAGGCCTCAGTCCGCAGGTGAACTTCAACGTTATGTTTCACGCGAACATCAATGACGTCCGTAGTCAATCTTGCTTTGCTGTTACTAGGTACCGCCGGAGCGTTAGCAGCATTCGGTGGTGAGACTTGGCGCAAAACAGATGAGCCACTGCACAGAAGAATTACCCGGCGCGGATGGCTTGCACTTTCCTGCATGCTTGCCACTCTGGCCCTCGGCATCGTCAAGGAGATTCGTTCAAATGCAGCTTCCGTCGAAGCAGCTACACGGCAACAAGAGCTAGAGGCAAACTTGGCTCGGACAACAACTGAACTTCGAGATACACGAGCAAAGTTAGCGGCAGTGGAGCCGAATATCCTCGAAGCAATGGTCGTAGCGACTTCGGGGCTGCGAAGAGAGTCTGACTTCTCCACCCCGCACATTTCGGGCGAAGCATCCCTTCACCTAGTCTCGGGCCGTACTGGGCGTCCGCTGGTGCTCTACGGTGGTGATCAAATTGACTATCACGTGTTCTGCGAGGCAGGCGCGGAGAGGTCGGCTGGGTTTCCATTCGCGCAACCGCAGCGTCGCCCGTTGTTCGTGCTAAAAGTGGGCGGAACTAGCTATCCCCTAGAAGAGCATGGACGGCAGATGGTTATTGGTCTCGTTGGTCAAGCAATGCCCGCAGTTCTTGCAAATCCTACCGGCGTTCGCGGCTGCTCACTGAAAATGCTCATCGAGTCAGCCGACAGGACTCGCGAAGCATCACAGCTAGAACCGTTGCTGCGCATGATTCGAGAAGCGAGAGCAACACCCACAACCAAAGAGAGCAGCCAGTGAATCTTAACTGGCGCTTCGAGTGGGACGCTCCGACAGCCGGCTTCGCCACCTGTTTTCGCGCCCCCTCAAAACTAAACGCTAGGTCTCAGTAACCCAAGCATAGGCATCTCATGTCTAGCATTGCTTCCGAAGTCGAGATGGCTCTAAAGATTCTGGCACTGGTAAGTGCCGGCGGTTTCTTTCTTTGGAAGGCGTTAACGGGTTGGCGAATCATCAACCTGAAGCTTTCACTCAAGGTTGCCCGCATGAATACTATTTTTCTACAACGTCGTTGGCTCACCAAATAGGAGGCGGTAAGCAATGCAGGAAATCCTCGATCGCGTAAAACAGGAAGCGGGTGAACTTGAGCAGGAATGTGTTCTTCGGGCCAAAGACCACTTCTTCGCTTGCGGAAGGTGGGACAGAATTCACCTGTTTCTCGGAATTCCGACGACTTTGATTGCGGGCATTACCAGCGTCGCCGCAATGTCAGACATCGTCACCAAGTTCGGATACGACAAAGACATCGTCTCCGGTGTCCTTGCACTAATCGTCGCTGGGCTAACCGCATTAACCACGTTCTTAAATCCTAGCGAGCGGGCAACGGCGCATAAGACTGCGAGTTCGACCTACGACATCATCAGGATGAAGTCCAACCTCCTCAAGGACATTGATCTGTCAGTGAACTATGCCTCACTGGATGAGCCAACAAAGGAGATCATTAAGCAACTTAAAGAGATCACAAACCAGTTCTCTGCCTTGGGACAGAGCAGTCCTCGCGTCCCACGGAGCATCTACAACACAAATCGGAGCCCTCAAAATTCCTAGGCCTAACGATTAAGCAACTGTCTTGGAAGTCAAAGGCGTTCGCACCATGAGTTGTGCCGAGCAGTTTCGGGTCATGGCTTTTGCCCAACTCACTTATCGGGAAAGTCTGCGCGACATCGAGGTCAGTCTTTCGGCGCAGGCCTCCAAGCTGTACCACATGGGATTTCGCGAGCCGGTGCGGCGCTCGACGCTGGCCGATGCCAACGAATCGCGCGACTGGCGCATCTATGCCGATTTCGCTGCTCGCCTGATCATCCAGGCGAGAGCGCTCTACGCCAGCGAAGACTTGGGCCTGGAACTGTCGAACACCGTCTATGCGCTCGATTCGACGACCATCGATCTGTGCCTGTCGGTGTTTCCGTGGGCGCACTTTCGAACGACCAAGGTTGCGGTCAAGATGCACACGCTGCTCGACTTGCGCGGCAGCATTCCCAGCTTTATCCATGTCTCGTATGGCAAACTACACGACGTGCATGCACTGGATTTGCTGGCGCCGGAAGCCGGTGCGATCTACGTCATGGATCGCGGCTATGTCGACTTCGCTCGCCTGTATCGCTTGCATCTGGCCGGCGCTTTCTTTGTGACTCGCGCCAAGTCGAATCTCAAAGCCCATCGGGTTTATTCGGCTCAGACGGACCGCAGCGCCGGCATCCTCTGCGACCAGACGATTGCGCTGGATGGCTTCTATTCCAAACAGGATTACCCCGCGCATTTGCGCCGGGTCCGCTTCAGCGACCCGGAAACCGGCAAGTCGCTCGTCTTCCTCACCAATCAGATGATCTTGCCGCCAGAAACCATCTGCGCTCTTTACAAAAGCCGCTGGCAGGTCGAGTTGTTCTTCAAGTGGATCAAGCAGCATCTTCGGATCAAACAGTTCTTCGGTACGTCGGAAAATGCGGTCAAGACGCAAATCTGGATCGCGGTATCGGTCTATGTACTGGTCGCCATCGTTCGGAAAAAACTGCATCTCGACGTTTCCCTCTACACTTTGCTACAGGTTCTATCGCTCACCCTTTTCGAGAAAATGCCCTTGCAGCAAGCGTTTCCGGACAACGACTACACTTTGAAATGCACCGGCTTCAGCAACCAATTGAATCTATTCAATATTTAACCGGACAGCAGTGAGTTCTTCGCTAAAAGCAAACTCATATCCACCTGCCTTGGCGCTTTGAAGTCGAGCCACCAGACTCTTCAAGTCAATAGCGCCAATAGCAGGGTAAAACAGAGCAATCAGGAGAAGCGCAATTGCTGGATAAAAGCATCTACTCACAAAATCTAAAACCACCTTGATTAGCTCTAGCCGTGTACCACTAGCGGATGACTCGGCCTCACTCTTCTGGTTCACAGATACCTCATTTGAACCATCCTGACTCATGCACCCTCCTCAGTCCTGAGTATTTTGATGCCCAACGTTTGAATTGAGCGAAGGGGTTCTGCAAGCCGAACAGGCGGCGTGTCTGCTTCAATGCTCGAAACGCTAGCATATTCACTATTCAAAATGCATCATCCAAACGGATGATGCGCGCTACTAGCAGATTAATGATGACGTTTGCAACTGCAGCTGTCTCACCAACTGTTGCGAGGAATGGCAGCTTGAAATTTGCGATTGTCAGGTTCGGGTCGGTAGTTCTCGTTCGGTATTTTCAAATGCTTTCGTTCAATTGCACGTCCGGACGATCGGCTGCTTACCTACGTATTGCTGACTGAAATGGCCAGTTGACTGAGCGGCGGGAATGGCCGATGAGCAGGCGGAGCAGTCACGGGGGCGAGTGGCGGGTTCCGGATTGCTTATCTGTCGTTCGTGGCTAACAATTTGCCCGTGTCGCGGTGCCCGCATTTGGCCGGAAGTGTGTGTTCGGCACGGCGCCGGTGAACAGTCAGGCAAGTCCCCGTCCGAACGGGTAACCGCTTACCACGTCGTCGCCGGAGTTACGCTTACCCTCCCGAAATTCTTGCCCTGCGAGGCCACTCCGAGAGTGGCCGCTGGTCGTCCTCAGCAAGCCCGCACCACGGGTAGCCCTTCCCATGCCGTGGTGTACGCCGGCGAGAGATTTCCGCGTCGCATCTGCCATGGCCTGTCTAGCCCTTCTGTAGCGAGTCGCAGGGTTCCTCGGCCATAGCGCTGGTTGATATCATCGAGTGCCCCCATCAGTTTCGCCGCCCGCGCATCCCCGGCCCCACTCTCCGTAAAGAGCGAGAACTGCTGATTGGCCTTGGGCACTATTTCCATCAGGGTCACCCCAGCCTTGTGATACCCGTACCCCGGCCGGTAGATACGGCGCAGGACGCGCAGCGCCCACTGGGTGAGCACCCGCGTATCGGAACTGGCATCCGGCAGCGGCACCGTCACCGCCCGTTGGTACTGCGGCACCTCCGGTTTGAAAACGTTGGTCCGGAAGTAGACCTGCACTGCCCCCGCCAGTGAATCCTGAGCCCGAAGTTTCTCCGCGGCCTTGGCGATATAACTGGCCACCGCTTCTTCCAGGTCGGCTAACTCATAAATCACGGCACCGAACGAACGACTGCTCATGATTTGCTGCTTATCCGGGTCGACCTCCTGCAGGTCGAGGCATGAGATGCCACGAAGCTCGCGGACGGTCCGCTCGAGCACTACCGAAAAGCGCGTACGGATGGTCTCCGGGTTGGCGTCACGCAATTGGAGAACGGTCTTGATGCCCATCGCTTCCAGCCTGGCAGTGATTTGGCGGCCGACGCCCCAGACCTCTCCGACCACAATCCTGGCAAACAGCTGGACGAGCGCCGGCTCCGACATCACCGTAAAATCACAGACGCCGTCGGCGCCGGCATGCGATTTTTTGGCACAGTGGTTGGCCAGCTTGGCCAAGGTCTTGCTGGTGCCGATACCGACACAAACCGCCAGCCCCAGCCAGTCGGCTACGCGCTGGCGAATCTCGGCCCCGTAGGAGGTATACCCTTGCCGCTCGAAGCCAGTGAAGTCGAGAAACGATTCGTCAATGCTGTAGACCTCGATCTTGGGCGAGAAACTGGAGAGCACCTCGACCACCCGGTTGCTCATGTCGGCATACAAGGCGTAGTTCGAGGAGCACGCAACGATGCCGTGTTTTCGGGCCTGCGCCTGAAGCTGGAACCAGGGCACCCCCATCGGGATACCCAGGGCTTTGACCTCGGCCGAGCGCGCCACGACGCAGCCGTTTATGACCCCCATTTTCGAACACATACTTTCCCCGTTCTGCTCCCTTTTTTCGAACCAAAATTTGCGAAACTAAAAAAACTTGCGCAAAAGTATAGTGCTATCACCTCCTTTAATACATATAATGCAACCAGAACTATGGTGATCGAAGGAACTACTTGTGGTCTTTAGCGTGGTCAGCGGCAAGGTCTATTCCGACAATACCGGTACATCGTTGCAAATCCCGGTGCTAATGACACCGCAAGGCCCTGTCCGCCCGTTGATTGACTACTGCCTTTCGCTGCGCAGGAGTCTCGCGTGGCAAGAAAAGTTGGTGCGTGGCGTCAAACTGTTCTTGGAGTACCTGGAGGTCAATGCCGTCCAGGGCGAAGAGGAATGGCGGATGTTCCGCAACTTCTCAAACGCCCTGCATGTCGGCACCGTCGATCCCGACACACGGGACGACCCAAGCAATCTCTGGTGGTCTGGAATGGCACCACGCGAAGCTAACTTCATGATCACCCAACTCAGCGACTTCTTTGACTGGCTGGGTCGCGAGGATGCGCCGCGCGCAGCCAAGTTCAATCCTCGCTATGAAGGCAACGCACATGATCGACGCTTGGACTACCAAGCGTACAAATATCGTCGTGATAAGGCGTTCCTTGGACACGCGTGGTCAACCAAACCCCAAGAACGTGGACGACTGACGCGGGGCGAACGTACCCCGAAGGTGCTTCCAAAGCGCCCTCCGGCGTTCCCCGAAGAGCGGCTCGAGGAGTTGTTAGTCAAAGGATTCCGGGTCGCAGGAAAGCAGGACTATCGCGGCATGCTGATCACATTGTTGCTGTTTGGTGGTGGACTTCGCGTCAGCGAACCGTTCCATTTGTACGTTGCCGATGTGCATCCCCATTGGGATGATCCCAGCCGCGCATTCGTCGCCGTCCATCATCCGAGTCTTGGTTACGCGCCCGATGACTGGAAAACCCCAACCGGTCAGCGGGGTTCAAGACAGGAATACCTTGCACTTAAATATGGCTTGGTTCCGCGTCACAAGATACGGGGCAAGCTCAACGCGGGCTGGAAGCATCCTGCGCTGGATGACCGTTGGTATATGCATGTGCACTGGTATCCAGAAACCTACGGGCTTTGGTTCATGCAAATCTGGAAGTGCTACATGGCGCAGATCGCCGACATTGAGCGCAATCATCCCTATGCATGGATCAATGTAGGTAGCGATAAACAGGGGGGTATTTACACCATCGCGCAGTATGAAAAGGCCCTGCAAAACGCTGTCGGGCGCATTGGGTTGATATATGGCAAGAGCTACGGCACCACGGCCCACGGAGGACGGCATGCCTACGGTCAGCGTACGCGACGGGGGGGCATCGATCCGATCATCGTCCAGCGACTCATGCACCATTGCTCGCCAGATAGTCAGATTGTATATACCCAAGCCGAATTTAATGAGGCGCAGGACACGCTGCGCAAGGGCGTAGAAACCTTGCGTCAAAATAACCTGATGGTTCCATCGCAGCAATTAGCGCTGACAAGCGAACTTGATAACTGAGGGACAAAGTTGAAAAGCAAGCTAACGCAGGCGCAAAAGGACGAAATTCAGAGACGAGCGGCGGATGGTGAGATACGTACTGTTATCGCAAAAACGATGGGTATTGCCGTCCACCTTGTCTATGACCGCGCGCCGAAAGTGCCGCCACGTGTTACGCGTGAGCAGAAAATGGAGATCGTAAGACGCGTCGAAAGTGGCGAGACAAAGAACGCTCTCGCGAAGGAGTTCGGCCTATCCAAAGTAACCGTTCAGGATTACACCAAGCACGTCATTCGAAAACTGCCCGAAGTGCCACAAGAGGTCAGAAAGGAAATCATACGCCGCGCAATTGAGGGTGAATCAGCAAAAACGATCGCTCGCGAATTAGGCTACAGCGTCGGAACAGTTGACTATCACATCAAAAATGTCGCCAGCGACTACCAACTTTCTGATGAGCAAACGGCAGCAATATGGCATGCGCGCCAGACTGGTAAGAAATACGGGCAGATTGCCGAGCAACTGAAACTTCCACGACGGGTTATCTATGCGGCATTAGGGATATACAGAAAGAAGAGCACTGATGACGCCCTTCGCGCTCAGGCGATACGCGCTATGGAAACCGGCGAATCTTCCACTTCCGTAGCCACACGATTGGGGGTTAGTTCAACTGCTGTACTCAGTTGGTTTAGGCGGGATGTTGCCGAAGGTAAGGCCAAGCGACCGGAAAATGTCTCAAAATCAGACGATGATCAGTTCATGTGGATAGCCAAAAGAGACTCAAGTCTTGAGCATTGGCGCAAATTGATTGTCGAGTATGCCGCCACCCACAGTCCCCCATTTTCTACCTTCATTAACGCTCTGAGCGTATTCGTAGATCGTTACCTCCTCGCCCATCGCCTTCCCCTGAATCCAGCCGACTTACTCAACCGCAAACAGTTGGTACCTGACTTCTATGCTGCCTGTCCGCAGGGTAAGTCAGGGCGAACATATAACACCCAGATTTACAACCTGATCGAGTGGGTGCTGGATAGCGAGCAATTTGCCGATATGGAGGACGGCGAACCGCTCCGCTTTACCGACCTCTATCGTAATCCGATTGATCCTAATGCTGGTGGTGAAGATGCATTACCGCAAGCTCGGGAATCCACAAAGACCTTGCTAAGTTACTTGCTCGTCTCTCTTCTGCGCAAGCAGATCGTACAGGGTCCGAACTTCCGCGATTGGACTTGGGCGCAGGGTTTGATGGGGAATAAAGACCTCGATGGGAACAGCCTTGGCCCCGATTGGTTCGAGGTTAGCGAGGATCGACTCGACAAGAGCGATCTAGATTGCGTCTGGCGGGTACGAAGCCCTTCAACTGTAGATCGGCCCGTTCTCGAAATGTGGTCGCCTGTGCGCTGGGTGCATGCCTTACTGCACCTGCAAACCCCCGTACGGGGAGGTCAGGCGCGCATGGCCGACAGCGGCGAGGCAGACACCTTCATCTGGCACGATGCTAAATTCATTCCCAATCCAAGCAAACTCTGCCAAGGTTCGGCCCGCAACCCACGCCAGCAGGGTGTGTTCCGTCGCCCCTCGACCGAGGAAGAGTCCGCAGGAGCAAAGATCACGCTCTATTTCAACTCCAACAAGACCGCCGATATAGGCAAAGGCGGATCAGCACTGGGGTTCGAATGTCCTTGGCCGCAGATGGAGGAATCGGACGAAGACCCCTACCGTTGGCTTGCCAAACTGCGGGACTGGCAGATGAAGTACAACCCGATCCAACGTCTGACGCGATGGATTGACCTGGAAGGCGCTACCAAACTCTCTCCCCAGAGCAAGAATCGGTTGCAGGACTATCCCGATACAGCCTTTCTGTTTCGGCTTCCGGAAGATGCCAAGCACCCCGATTGGCCACTTTCATCAAATAGAGCCAATGTTGCTTGGCAAATTCTCCTAACCGCGTTCGAAAGCGCTCTCGGCGAGCAGGGCATTCGCAGTCCTACAGGAGAACGCATCGAACTGATCAATCCCGAGACAGGTCGAGCATGGAGTTCCCCCCACGCGACCCGCCCAAGCCTGATCACGCACCTGATCATGGACGGAAACGTGCCGCCTATCATTATGACGAAGGTCGTCGGTCATGCGCGGTTCATCATGACCCTTTACTACACCAAGGCCGGACTTGTCGGCATCCAGAATTCGATCAAGCAGGCGACAAAAGTATTGGAAGAAACGAAGCACAAGACCTTTGAGCGCGATCTGCTTAGCGCAAATGCAGAACGGATGCGTGAAATCGCCGTATTCAATACAGAGGACTGGACTACGGTTCTACCGCTGAATTCTGCGGATCGCTCGCCACTTGGTTGGTATTACATGCATGATCGAGTCTGTTTCGCAGGCGGCAATACACATGGAAACAACCAGGTCCCCGGTTGCCATAACGGCGGCCCGGTCAGAACCAAAGAAGGTCGAAATCAGAAAGACATCCACGACCCGGTTCCGGGCGGCGTGCGTAACTGCTGCCGTTGCCGCTGGAGTGCATCGGGCAAGGAGCACCTTGACTCTCTCGCTGCGACCCTGACCAACCGATCCTGGCACCTTCAGAATGCCTCGAACGAAGCCTTGGCGACACTTCGAGAACGTGATGCGATTCTCAAGTCCAAGGCTAGAACCGAGGCGGCTAATGAACCTTTCGGCCAGACTCATGATCTCACGAGCGCCGAGCGCCGCCATGAAGCTGCGATGCATCGAATGCAGGAACTCACGTTGGATGTTGCAGCGCTGAATCGCACCATCGATCGGGTCATGGCCCTGCCCGTCAACGTCGATGGCCCCACTGTACTGGCGTTACAAGGCGATACCCTGACCGCCCACGCTGTCATTGAAGATGCCAGTGAGCTGCTGCAACTGGCGAATGTGGTGGGAGACATGGAGTTGTACCCAGACCTTCAATCGAATACTGGCGAGGCGGTCTATGCCTATGCCGATCTGCTCGACAACGCTTTCGAGTGCGAGGGTCATCCACGCATCCTAGTACGACTATCCAAGGACGAAAAGATGCAGTGCGCCAACGCCCTCATGCGGCAACTGGAGCGGCACGCCAACCCGCAAAACCATCTGCTCGGACGCCGGGCAGTGGTTGAAATCATTGACCGTGGCGAGTCGCTGCAAAAGCTGCTTGGGGTGAAGCTGAATGAGATTGCGCGCCAGGCATTGCCCGCCAAGAATCAGACGCCCTTGCGTCTTGTGAAGCCAACGACGGAGGACGATCATGACGACCGACGTGCATCCTGACGAAGTGTTGAAGGCGATCCTCGACAAGGGCAATCGTCGCGACAAGGAAGAGAAGCTGCGCAAGATCCATGAGCTGTGCTCATTGGAATACAGCCGGCACAGCCAGGGCGCCCGCGACCTGAGCATAGCCAACATGGCCCGCGTTGCTGAGAGCCATGGACTCTTCAAGGCGCGCACGATCTACAACAAGCAGTCGGAAGACTACGCAGCACTGATCAAGGCGTGGGAAGCCTACAACGGTCCCAAGCCGTCGAAAGCGGTCAAGGCCCAGCTTGCACCAGCTGACAAGCATGCCTTCCTCAAGAAGATTGAAGACCCGGCCGTCCGTAGCCTTTGTCAGATGGCGATCATTGAGCGCGACAAGATTCGCGCCGAACTCAACATGCTCAAGAGCGTGACAGTCGTTCCCATCGACATGAGGCCGTTGGGGGCTGAGATTGCTAAGGGATCAACGAATGTAGCGATAATCGAACCGGCAGCGCAACTCACCGATTCCGAACGCAATGCTCTCGCTGCCGCCATCGATCCCAAGTCCCTGGCTCAGCAAAAGCTGCGTATCGGCGATACCGGGGAGATCGTAGATGAACGCGGGCGCTTCGTCTTCAATCCGGGCTTCGCCACCGCCATCGCCAAAATCCTCGGCAGGAGTGACAGAACGCCAATGCTGGAAGTGAAGGGAAAGCGGGTATGAGCCAATCCAACCAATCCGGCCAGCAACTCGCACGTGACAACCTCGCCAAGTTCCAATCGTGGATCGCTGAGCGCGAGGTCACCAACGACTGGCACGACTACCTGCGAGGCGACAAGCTCAACCGCAGCGAGATTGCCGCCGAATGCGACTTCTCCCTGTCGGTCATGCGTCAGAACCCGGCCGTCAAGGAGGCTCTGGAGGCCCTGGAGAGTCGATTGACAACCCTTGGCCTCACCCAACCCCTAAGAACCGCTCCTGACGCTTCCAATGAGGCCGCAGCTGCCTCCGAGAAAGTCATCGACAAGCGGATCATGGCCGCCAAGGGTCGCGCGGAAGCGCGGGTCAAGGCGCTGGAAGAACAGAACGCCAGCCTCAAGGCCGAAGTCGCCAGCTTGCGTGAGCGGTTGCGCCGCTTCGAGCATCTGGATGCTCACCTTTCTCGTACCGGAAGGCTGCTGCCCGCATGAACGCCCGGCTCACCCCGCCGATGGTGAATGTCAGCCTGCGCATCACGTCGATCCGCAGTCGCGGCAAGGCCGGTGGTGCCGTGTTCGCCGGCGTGACCGATGGCGCAGAGCACTACGCCGTCGTCTCCGACTACCGCCTCCTTCCGGATGCTAGCCTGATAGAGAAGGGTCAGGTTTGGCTCATCGAGGGGCCGGTGACGATGCGCAGCGCGACCGTCGGCAGTACCGCCATCCTCCGGCATGAGCAGGTCATCAACGCCACCGCCGCCGAGATGCTGCGACCCACCGGGCGCAACATGATCGATTGGATCGCCAACTGCCCCGACTGTGCCGGGATCGGGCAGGTCAAGGCCAGACGGCTGTATGACCGCTTCGGTCCCGATCTGGCTGACCTCATTGAAGACCGCGACCTGGAGGCCCTGACCCAGATCATCAGCGCGGAAGCCGCTGAGCTGCTATGCAACGCCTTCGACAAGTTCAAGGTTGCCAATGCCCTGCTCTGGCTGGATCGCGCGGGCATGAGCCGCAAGATGGGCCAGAGCGTCGTCAGCTACTGGAAGGGCGAGGCGCAGGAGAAGATCGAGGCCAACCCCTATGCCCTGATCTCCTTCGAGGCCGACTGGAAGAAAGTCGATACCTTTGTCCGCACCCGCCTCGGCATCGCCGAAGACGATCCCCGCCGCCTCGCCGGAGCGGTCGAGGACGTGCTGTACGGCAGCATGAGGCACGGCCACACCTGCCTCCCCGAGAGCGAGGCCCGCACACGCCTGTCCCGGCTTCTGGACAGCGTTGAGCTGGCCGAGCGGGCGCTGAATCCTTTGCCACAAAATGATCCCCAATCGGAGGATGTATCTGGCATTCCATTTCACCGCATTGACGGCCTCCTGCAAGCCCATGGCGCATGGTTGATCGAAAGCTACGTTGCCCGTCGCCTGCACGAAATGGTCGCGGGCGAGGATGAATCAGGACAGTCCGGCCTCTTCGCGCAGATCGCCCCCCACCCCAGGGGCATTGAACAAGTCATTGACGACTATGAGGCCACGCACGGAATCACCCTGTCCGAGGAACAGCGCCTCGCTGTGCGTACCTCGGCCGCCAATCATCTGAGCCTGATCTTGGGTGGAGCCGGCACCGGCAAGACCACCGTGCTCAAGGCGCTGTATGAAGCACTGGGGGATCAGCGTGAGAATATGCCGATCTATCAGCTTGCCTTGGCCGGCCGTGCCGCCCAGCGCATGGCGGAGGCCACCCAACGCGAGGCCATGACCATCGCCGGCTTTCTTGCCGGGATCGAGCCGGGTTCCATCGAAATCGGTAGCGCAGTCGTCGTCGATGAAGTCTCGATGGTCGATGTGATCCTGATGTATCGGTTGTTGCGCCATATCCCCTCGGGTGTGCGCCTGATTCTCGTCGGCGACCCCAGCCAGCTTCCGCCCATCGGCCCCGGACTCGTCCTGCATGCCTTGGCGGAGCTGCCGAGCATCCCGCAAACCGAACTGAAGGTGGTCAAGCGCCAGAGCAGCGCCAGTGGCATCCCGCAAGTTGCCGCCGCGATCCGCGCCCATCAGGTGCCGGCCTGGGTGGAGTACCAGGGCAAGGGATCAGGGGTGTCCTTCGTGCCCTGCGATGACGCGCGACTTGAGGATACGGTACAGGCCATTTACGAAGACTTGGGCGGCAATGGCACTGACTACGCCGTGCAAATCCTCTCCATCACCAACGCCAACCTGGGCGGGGTGAAGAACCTCAATGTCGCCCTGCACAATCGCTATCAGGCCGATGGCGAGGTGGTCATGGCGCTGGACGCCGAGTACGGCAACGTCGCCGCCAATACGCTCGACCGCATACCTCTGTGCGTGGGCGATTTAGTCATCTTCACCGAAAACAACTACAAGCTTGGCCTGCGCAATGGCAGTCTCGGGCGCATTGTCGGAGCGTTGCCGGTCAGCGAACCGGATGACCCCTGCTGCCGCTGCATGTTTGAAGGCGGTGAGTACCTGCTTGACTCCACCCAGGTCCAGACTCTCAGCCACAGCTACAGCATCACGGTGCACAAGAGTCAGGGGAGCCAGTTCACGCGGGTGATCGTGCCGATCCGCAAGTCTCGCTTGCTTGACCAAACCCTGATCTACACAGCAGTCACCCGGGGCGTCGATCAGGTGGTGCTGGTGGGAGATCTGGATGCTACGAACGCCTCCATCAAAGCCCCAGCCACCGCCGCTCGTCGGAATGTGATGTTGCCGAGATTGCTGACCAAGGGACTGAAATGAGCGACGGGCTGTCAAGGGACCGTGGAATAAATAGGAGGGGCCCGCTTGCGGGAGGAAGCCTGTTTATGCCGCGAAAGCCCTTGACTGAACGACGCGACCCAACGCTCCCGGCTGCTGGGGTGGGTTGGTTTTTAACCCGCCCCGGCTGCCCCACGGCGAGTGCGGGGTTTGGGGCAGCGCCCCAAGGTCCGGGTACGGCCAAGAGCGGCCAGTGAATATTTTTGCTTATATAACCGGTATTAGCTTGTAGCAGACACTTCCTTTCCCGCAAGGCTCTCCAGAATGGGGCAATCCGGCCGCTCGTCGCCATGGCAGCAACTGACGAGATGCGCCAAGGCACGCTTCATCGATTGCAGCTCCTCCAGTTTCCTGTCCAGGAAGTCCAGATGCTGCTTGGCTAGTGCCTTAACCTCACGACTTGGGCGTGTCCGGTCTTGCCAGAGGCTAACCAGGCCTCGAATTTCCTCAATCGAGAACCCGAGGTCACGCGAACGTCGGATGAACAGCAAGGTTCGCAGGTCTTTCTCGCCATACTGACGATAGCCAGCATCCGTACGGCTCGCCGGGGGCAACAATCCGACACTTTCGTAGTGCCGAATCATCTTGGCTGACACACCTGTCGCCTTGGCTGCTTCGCCGATATTCATTTCGCCCTCCTCTCAATGCTCATTCGGTCGCTGTACCCCGCCAACGGCGAAGGAGCAACGCATTGGTAACCACACTAACACTACTAAATGCCATCGCAGCACCAGCCACGACCGGATTAAGCATGCCCAGCGCAGCCAAAGGGATGCCCAGTACGTTGTAGGCAAATGCCCAGAATAGACCCTGCTTGATTTTGCTGTAGGTCCGACGCGAAACATCAAAGGAGTCGGCAACGAGACGTGGGTCGCCACGCATCAGGGTGATACCTGCTGCTTCCATGGCGACGTCGGTACCCGTCGACATGCTCAGTCCAACGTCGGCGGCCACCAAGCTCGGCGCATCATTGAGTCCATCCCCCACCATGGCGACCACGTGTCCCTGGCCGCGAAGCTCCTGGACGATGGTTGCCTTGTCACCGGGCAGCAACTCAGCGCGGACCTCATCAATGCCCAGTTCCTTTGCCACCGCATTGGCACTTCCCTGGTTGTCCCCCGTCAGCATGACGGTTTTGATGCCCAGTTCGCGCAGTCGGTTTATCGCCTGATATGAGGATGGCTTGATGGTGTCGCCGAAGGCAAGAAGCCCGACTAATTCAGATGAGGTATCGCCCTGACGTAGCAGCCACGATATGGTCTTCCCCTCGCTTTCAAGTACGGCGGCACGGACGCCTAGTTGTCCCGGATTAACAAGGTTCTCGTGCATCAGCCGGGTGCTCCCCAGGAACATCAACTGCCCATCCACTCGAGCTTGAATGCCTCGCCCGGGCAACGCTTTGGCATCACTGACCTCGGATACGGCAATGTTGAGTTCACGGACCTTCTCCAGAACGGCATGAGCCAATGGGTGCTCGCTGGTTTTCTGAAGCGCGGCTGCTATCCGCAGCACCTCTTCGGCCGAGACGCCCTGAACGGGCTCAATGCTGACCAGGGATGGCTTCCCTTCAGTGAGTGTGCCGGTTTTGTCAAAGGCCACCACTGTCACCGAGTGCGCGATTTCAAGTGCCTCGGCATCCTTGATGAGGATGCCCTGGCGAGCGGCAACACCAGTACCGGCCATGATGGCCGTTGGCGTAGCCAAGCCCAAGGCACACGGACACGCGATGACGAGGACGGCGACCGCATTGATTAAAGCCGTTTCCCAGTTCCCCGAATACGCCATCCAGCCAGCAAAGGTGAGCAGTGCAACTACCAATACCACTGGGACGAATACAGCACTTACCTGGTCCACCACCCGTTGGATAGGAGCCTTGGCCGCCTGGGCAGATTCAACCATGCGAATGATGCGAGCGAGCGTTGTTTCGGCGCCTATCGCGCCCGTTCGAACGTGCAACAGGCCTTCACCGTTGACCGACCCACCGGTCACCTTGTCGCCAACATTCTTGGAAACGGGCAGGCTTTCACCGGTGATAAGCGCCTCGTCCACATCGCTTTGCCCACTAACGACATTGCCATCCACCGAGATACGTTCGCCAGGACGGACCACGACCAGGTCGCCAATCGCAATCTGCTCAACCGGCGTTGAAACTTCATGGCCGTCGACCAGTACACGCGCAATGGTCGGGCGTAGCGCATTCAGGGCCCTGATGGCATCGGCTGTCTGTCGTTTCGCCCGAGTCTCCAGCCACTTGCCCAGCAGGACAAGTGTGATGACGGCCGCCGAGGCTTCAAAGTAAAGGTGGTGAGCATGCCCGCCGCCGCTCTGAATAAGCAGATAGACCGAGAGGCCATAGGCAGCGCTGGTGCCCAAGGAAACCAGCAAATCCATATTGCCAGCGCGTGCCTTGACCGCCTTCCACCCGGCCCGATAGAAGCGCCAGCCCAGCCAGAACTGAACCGGTGTCGCCAACGCCAACTGCACCCAACCATTTAGCATCCAATCAACGCCAATGAGTTGGAGCAGCATCGGAGCAACCAATGGGAGCGTCAGTAATGCGCTGACGACAACGGGCCACCACTCGGGGATAAGCCTTGGGGCAGCTTTAGGCTGTTGCGTTGCCACCGGCTTGGCGCTGTAACCCGCTTTCCCGATGGCCGCCGCCAACGTGGCGAACGTAACGCTGGACAGCACCTCGACCGTTGCTTTTTCCGTTGCCAGATTCACTGAGGCGTTCAGTACGCCCGGCACTTTGAACAAGGCCTTTTCGACCCGGCCGACACATGAGGCGCAACTCATACCGTCAATCTGTAGCTCAACAGATTGTGTCATTACTTCGTATCCGGCCTTGCGAACGGCTTCCGCCAGTTCAACAGCGGGGACTTCGGGCATCGTTTTCAAAGATGCTTCCTCCGTCGCCAGATTTACGCTGACTTCAGTCACACCGCTAAGTTGCTTGAGCGCCTTTTCGACACGGGATACACAGGATGCGCAGCTCATTCCACCGATACCAAGTTTTAACTCAAGCGCAGAACTGGAAACAGACGAGGGGGCCATTTGAATCTCCTTTGGGGTTGCCGGTAAACCCATGATGGACCTTCTAATCGTGGGAAGGTCAAGGAGCTTTGTACGATTTTTTTGAGGATATTTATTCGCTTGACCTTGCCATTATGGGAAGGTCAAGAGTGGTGACTGCCGACCTACGGCACCACTCACAAGGAGAAACACCATGATTGCTTTTCACGTAAATGACATGACTTGCGGCCACTGCGCTGGTCTCATCAACAAAGCATTGAAAGCCATTGACGACGAGTCCAAGGTCACAGTTGACCTTGAGCGCCGCTTGGTTTCAGTCGTTTCGACTCAATCCACTAGCGAAGACATCCGAGATGCAATCGCGGAAGCGGGATATACGCCAACACCCGTCGAGGCGTAGTTCCTAAATATTTCGACTGGCACGGCGTATTCGTCGGTTACGCCGGCCAGAGTGGAAGGCTTCTAGTAGGAGCTGCAGAGCAGCCTAATGCTAGATTCACTTCGCGGCCGCGGTAAAGTCCGAGAGTGGCTCAAGCAGGTTTTCCATTCGCTTTCCACGTTAAGTGGCAGGCAACGTCGACAAAGGAAATGCATCTCAGATTTGTCGAAGGCTGGTTTAGTCCTAACTTCAGACGTTCCCGCTATTACCTACGAGTGACAGCAATGGGCACGAAGCGGGCTTAGTTCGTCATCTTTGGCCAGGCTTCGGAATGGCCGTCAGCAC
Organism: Candidatus Dechloromonas phosphorivorans; assembly: GCA_016714975.1. Classification (GTDB taxonomy): domain Bacteria; phylum Pseudomonadota; class Gammaproteobacteria; order Burkholderiales; family Rhodocyclaceae; genus Azonexus; species Azonexus phosphoriphilus. The sequence goes on from JADKBR010000015.1 coordinate 106,488, forward strand.
AACTACGGAATACATAATACATATTTGTTAGGATGGCCAGAATGGCCGTTTTTATGGGCCACTCACTCACTCACCTAAACAACTATGTGAAAAAGGGCTGATTAAAGCCGTCGTTATTTGAGAGGACCACGACCGGACGGGTCTTGAGCCTGGGGTCAAATAGCTTCTCGCAGCTGGCGTAAAAGTTGTTGCAATCAACTAGGGCAAATACGGGACGGTCAGGGCTCACAGCGTTAGGTGACGAACCGTTTGAATTTGCCGACGACGACACCCCACACCTCGAGCTCCATGCCCTCGTGAATCTCAAGGGCCGGGTAGCTCGGATTTTCGGCGATGAGCGCCACCCGACCGGCACGCCGGTAGAGGCGCTTCACCAGTCGCTCGCCATTGACGAAGGCCACCACGACCAGGCCGTGCCGTGGCCGGATGCTTTTATCCACGACCAGGATGTCGCCATCGAATATCTCGGCCCCCTGCATCGAGTCGCCCTCAACCGGAAAGAAGAACGTCGACACCGGATTACGAACCAGGTAGTCATTGATGTCGAGGCGTTTATCCTCGTAGTCGGCGGCTGGCGACGGGAATCCAGCTGAGATCTTTACGGTGTCGAGCGGCAATGCAAGCCGTGGTGCATGAGGCATTGGAACGACGATACCCGGCCCGAACAGGGCAGCGGACTCAAGCATGCGCTGGCGCCTCTTCTGGGTGCTGGATGAGATGCTCATCGACCGGCTCAGTCAATAAAACCATTGAGCACTCTGGGCAGACCATGCTCAGGTGCCCGTCGATAGTGGCTTGCTCAAGCTCGGCGCGGGAAAGCGGGCTGTGGCAGCTAGGGCAGACGATGCGAATCATGGCGGGCTCCTTTTGTTCAATACTGTAGTTTTATACAGTCTTGGGCTAGAGGCAATACTGTATGCAACAGGCATCGTTGGCAGCCGCTAAACAAACAGATACACGATGCTGACTATCAATGCCGATGACCACCCGTTCATGCGGCAGTACCACAAGCCTGAGGACGAGAAGAGGATGGTAGTCATCCTCAACGAGAATGACTAAGACGCCTGGCTGCAAGCACGGGCGGCCGACAGCCGGGACTTCCTTCGCCAGTTCCCAGCCGACAATCTGGACGGCCAATAGCCTCAGCAGTCATTGCTTTGAACTACAAGGCTTTTACCCCGGCACGCGTCCATCCATTGCATGTTGATTTCAGCGTTCGCCCCGGCCACCACTTCTCTGGCCCGCGGAGGCACGCCTTAGGACACGATTTTCAGTACCGGCCTCTTGTCGCCCGGCATGGGTGGTGGCGGTGGCTGAGTGACCAGCTCGCCCACCAATGACTCGATCTCATCCAGCGGTATGTGCAACTCAGCCGCGATGCGGTCCCTGGTAATGCCGTCCTTCCAGAGTTCGTCAAAGACCATGCGCCAGAGTGTGGACTTCTCACGCGCAAGACCTTGAGGTTCGGTTGTTCGATATCCCAAGTGGCTCATCTGCTTGCACAGCTCGCGGTAGTGCCAGTCCGAGATCAGACCGGCGTCGAACGCCGTGCGTGCCAGAGCCGACACCGAGACGCCCCACCGCTTTTTGGCTGATACCAGCCGAGCCAGGGAGTTGACCCGGCCCATGTGACTAATCAGGTCACCCCGGTTGATCAGGAACGCCGAGGCGAACATATCGGCCTCGCGCTCGATATCCCGACCACCACTTGTCATGCCGTGGATGTGCAGGACCAGGTGGGCCAGTTCGTGGGCCGCATCAAAACGGCTGCGCTCCGCTGATTTGAAGGTGTTCAAGAAGATGTAGGGGGTGTTACCTCGCCAGCAGGAAAATGCATCGACATGCTTGTGCTGCTCGGCCAACGAGAAGACCCGGACCCCCTTGGACTCCAGCAGCTTAATCATGTGCTCGATCGGCTTGGTTCCCATGCCCCAATGGCTGCGCAGAGCCTCGGCAGCCGCAATGGGATCTTCGTCACGCAGGTCAAGCAGCTGCGCTGCGGGAAGCTCGAATCTCTCGGCCACCCAACCATGCAACTCAAACGCCAGATCGCCTGCTGCCAGAGCCGCGTCGCGCTGGCGAGCCGTGAGCGACGACAAGCTACGAAAGCTCACTGCCTCGGCACCAAGCGCTTCGCTGTCGCTGAGATAGAAGAATTCCGTCGGATAATTCAAGGCGTGGGCCAGCGCACGCACGGTATCACTGCCCGGTTCTGGGGTATCGCCTGCCTCTAAGCGCGTGAGCGTCAGAGCCGTCAGGTGTGCCTTCTCTGCCAGTTCCTTCTTTGTGAGCTGTCTGCGCTTTCGAGCTAGCGTAAGCCTGCTCCCGTTAAACATACGCTGCTTCGTTCTTCATCTTCATCTTCACTTCTTTGCTATTCGCACCTCATGCTCCACGGGACCGCTGCCATCGTCGGGCTGACCGATGTTGCCGGGCGTGGGTTCCAGATCCTCGTCAACGACCCAGATACGTTTGCTGAAGCCCTCGAACTGGTTGCCCTCGAAGGCTTCAGGGCAAGAGACCTCGGCCCGCAACCTCTTGGAATCCGCGCTCACGCAGACAGCCCACACGGTCGGCGCGCAGCCAATAGCGTCCACTGCCTCCGGGGCGTCTCGATCGAAGAGCTCGGCCTGGCCGTTCTGGATAAGCTTGCGCGACCCAGCCCCCTTCCCCGAGATAGCCTGAGGGTTCTGTTCTGTGCAGGCGATGTCGACGTTCTGAAAGCAGATCTGGATCCCGAGCTTGTCGTTGACGGTCGCCTCCACGTTGCCGGTGCGGCTTAGCCGCCAGCCCAGAGGCAAAAGATCCATGCGGATAGCCCGGACGCCATTGATATAGGCCAGAGTGCCCGGCGTGCTCGAAGGGTCGATCTCTAGAGCTTCGGCCTTGGCTGCCGCAGCTTTCCGAGCTATGGACGTGACAATATCCACCGTCAGCCCGAGCGAGTGTAGCTCCTGATGGACCGAAAAATCTTCATTGATGACAATGGGTGTTTGCTGAAACATAAATTTAGAATGTTGATTTTTAAGACCTGCATTGTAGGCGGAAAAAATCAACACGTGTGAAATTTTATTTAAGATTTCTCAGCGGCGTGCTCTGGCCGCCATCGAAGAGTGTGAACGGCATCGATGAGGGGGCATTCGACCGCATTCCAAAAGTCTTAGAGGCAGCAATGGCCGGGAGTGAATTCGTGAGATCGCGGCGCGACTGTTCAACGCGATTCTTGGCTGAGCGGCAGGTCAGCAATGAATCGGTTACCCGCCGCTCGGTCGAAATCTGCCTCAAACGTCATCTTCCTGATCTAACGAACTCACCCAAGGAGTCGTACGGGAAAAAAAGCTTTGCATAAGGCAGAGGTGCCGTCGCCAGACCCGCCTTGTCAAAGGTCCTTTGGGTAATGCACAGTTGCCAATCAATCCGATCCTATGTGTCATGCAATGGGGAATGTTTCTAGCGGCATATTTCCGCTAATATCGAAATCCCCCTCTCAAGTCCGCCATTCCCACGAGACACCACAACCTCGGCTGCCTATCCTCCAGTCATGTGCTCGCAAGGGCAATACGCCGCCACAGAACTGGGGAAAGCCGCATGTTAACCGCCACATCAGCGACTCGTCAGCATCACCTCTCACCTCCATCGGAGGAGGGTAAAGCTCACCATGTCATCGAGACTCGCCTGTGGCTCGAGGAGCACGACTGGCTTTACCGCCTGCTGCGTAGCGAAGACAACGTTTCGCCAACCTTCCGCTTTCCCGATCTTATCAGCGCCAGCGTCTCGCTGGTCTTCACGCATCAGGACGCCCCCTGTCGCATTTTCCGGTATCTCGGGACCGAACTTGTTCTTCGCTCGCCCGAAACACCGCGCCGCCGCGAATCGATGTGGCGGCACCAGTACCAGTTGCTGTTGGACCTGCAACGTTCTCCCGCTAACCGGCACCCCAACCCCAAGTTCCAACTCGACCAATTGACCACGGCCTGCGTCGCCCTGTGCCGGGCAGAGGATGGCTCGGGCGCAGGCATCCTGCGGCAGGCCCGCCGCAACATGGCCGAACGTTCCCTTCCCGGGGGAGATGCGCCGCCCGGCTGAGGCTTACGACGCCCCCTGACTGGCATGCACCCGCTTCTGACCCGCTCGCTCACCGTCACCCTGCCTGGCTAACGCCAGACCGACCCGAACCCGACCCTGACCGTCCGCGCAGCGCCGACGGCCCAGACCCTCGCTGCCCGCCTACCCGGCGGGTCGTTCCGGTTTCGTTGGAGAGGTGACTCATGCGTCTGCCGCTGTACTTTGCTGGTCTGGCTGCCCTGGCCGTCCTGGCGACCGCGCCCACCTGGGCGTGGGCCTGCTGGGAGGAAGCCGCCCAGCGCTACGGCATCTCGGCCGACCTACTCTATGCCATCGCCCGGGTCGAATCGAATCTGAATCCGAAGGCCGTCAACCGCTCGCACCTCCAGCGCACCGGGTCCTACGACATCGGTCTCATGCAGATCAACAGCGGCCATCTTTCAGCCCTGGCACGCCACGGCATCCATGAAAACGATCTCTTCGAGCCATGCACCAACATCCAGGTCGGCGCCTGGTTGCTGTCCGACCTGTTCTCTCGGCAGGGCGCGACGTGGGATACGGTCGGTGCCTACAATGCGGCCTGCTCTCAGTTCAAGGGCCAAGCGTGCACCAAGGCTCGAGCCCAATACGCCTGGCGTGTGTATCGCCAGTTGCCCACCCAACATAGCGGCCAACTCGCCGGAATAACAAAGAGGGGCAAACAGACGCCCCAAGGCGAAACATTCGCCCTAATGTCGGTAAGGGTGGCGCAATGAAGGCCACCTATCTGAACTACCGCAGGCTCGGCCTCATTGGCTGCTGCACCCTCATGGCTGCATCGTGTAGCCTGTTCCATAGCGCGGCGCCACAGGATCACCCGAAGAGCACGGGTGCCGTCGTCCCCGGGCAACTGGCTCAACTCGATTTCGGCCGCCAAGCAGCATTCGGTCACTGCGTACCGCCAGCCTGCCCGACCCGCACACCCAAAACCCTCGCAAAGGATTCCTCAGTTCGGACCGTCGACCGCGCAGCACCCTCCTCCCCGGCCCAGTCCATCCCCTCTGAACCACTCACCCCGCCCACATCACCAAAGATCGACACTTCGCGGACGATCATTGTCCAGTTTGGCCTCGGCAGCGCAAAGCTAGGCCCCGCTGCTCGTTCCAGCCTGAATGGGGCAATGAGCGCCCTGCTCTCGGCGCACCAGATCACGATCATCGGCCGTACGGACAACACCGGGCCGCTGGCCTTCAATGAATCACTGGCCCTCGCCCGCGCTCTGGCAGTTCGTGACCACCTGCTCAGCACCCACCCGAGGCTGACACCCACGCTGAGCGTCAAGGCTCGCGGCGCCTGCTGTTTCATCTCCGCGAACGACACCCTGGCCGGCCGTACGCAGAACCGGCGGGTCGAGTTGGTCTTTGATCTGCGTGACAAGGAACGGCAGTGACATCGTGGCTTCCGCCGGCTGACCTTCATATCCATTACCCGCCGAGCGCATGCGCTCTCACCCGCCGGCATATCTATGCGCCTACCTGCCTTCCTACCCCCACTCGTCATCCAATTTTTTGTTCGGAGGTTCTCATGAACGCTACAGCCCCTGTTTCTTTCCCTCACCTTTCTACCCGTAAGCCGATGAACGTTACCGCGCTGCTGGCGATGATCGTCCTTGGTCTCGGCGCCACCTTTCCCGGTTACGCCTTGGACCTGGTGGCCTTCACCGGCATCACCGGGCCGCTCACTTCAGCCCTGACCCAGATCGCCGCGCTCGGCCCGGGGATAAAGGCCCTGGTCGGTTTCGTCGGCTTCGTCGTCGCCCTCATCTCGCTATCGGCTCTGCGCAATTTCGGCCCGGTCTTGTTCTACATCGGGCTCGCCATCTTTGCCGCCGTGGGTCTGGTGATCGCCGGCGCGATCATGGGCGCGGTGATCTGAAACGCTGGCATCGACACCCAGGAGTCCGACATGCAAGCCGACACCTATATCCCGCGGCGTCTCGATGACCAATGGAAGATCGGCTTCTGGGATGTCGATGTCGCCGCGCCGATCCTGTTCATGTTCTTCGTCGGCTATATGTCCGGCAGCAAGACCTCGTTCGCCGTCTGCATGGCGGCGGGCATCTTCGTCTCGCGCTGGATCTCGCGCATCAAGGCGGACAAGCATCCGGCCTTCGCCATCCACTGGCTGTACTGGCACCTGCCGGCCAGTCCGCTGACCACGATGCGCGCCACGCCGCCATCGCACATCCGCCGCATGGTCGGCTGAGCCAAGGAGAAAACCCATGGACTTCGAACGACTCAACGGCGACATCAAAGAAATGCGCCGCCGCAACCGCGGACTCGGTCTCGCCGTCGGCGTTCTGGCCGCCGGTCAGATCCTCGCCCTGCTGGTCATCCTCAACCTGCTCGGCACGGTGCGCACTGTCGTCGTGCCGCCCTCGATCGACAAGACCTTCTGGGTCACCCGCGACAAGGCGAGCAGCGAATACCTTGAGCAGATGGGCAGTTTCATCGCCTTGGCTGGTGCTCGACGTGACGCCGGCCTCGATCGACTGGAAGAAGGAAATTCTGCTCGGCTATGTCGAACCAGAGCAGTACGGCCCGCTGAAGACCCGACAGGAAGTAGAAGCCGAACGCCTGAAGCGCATCAACGCCGCCACCGTCTTCGCACCCCAGCAACTGGTTCCCAGTGAAGAGGCACAGAGCGTCGTCATTCGCGGCCGCCTGCGCACCCTGGTCAATGGCTTCGAGACGGCCAACGATCTCAAGGCATATCGGGTCGAGTTCAGCTATGCCGGCGCACGCATGCATCTGAAAAGTTTCAAGGAGGTAGCCAATGTCGGCAACTGATAACCCCCGGACCACAGCCAGACCCAATCCCAAGCCGGCGCCGAAACATGGCTGGGCGATGGGCGCGGTACTGGCCGTCGCCTGCATCACCGTCATGACGGCCCCGCCCGCCCAGGCGCTTCAACTTGTTGAGACCAGTGACGGCGCCGCGGTCGAAGCCATCCTGTCGATCCGGGAGCCAACCCGCATCCGCATCGAAGGCGCATCGATCACCGATGTCTTTGGCAATATCCATTCGAGCCAATGCGGCATGGCGGCGGTGCTTCCCGCCAGCCCGGGCATAACGCCCGCCGGTACGGGTTCATCACCGATCAATCCGGCCGGCGAGATCGCCCTGACCTGCGACCGCGACAAGGGCGAAATCTATGTCCGTCCGGTCGGCGATTCGGCCAAACCGATCAATCTCTTCGTCGCATCAGCCAACGCCACCTACACGTTACTGCTACGCCGTTCGGATACGCCGGCCGACACCATCGTCATCCGCGACAGGACACCGAAGACCTTGAAGCATGCGCCATCAGCCCCAGCCAGCCCGTCGCCCAACCAGGTACGGGCCATGAAGGCGCTGTTGGTGGCTATGGCTTCGGATCGGGTACCGCCGGATATCCGGGTCGAAGAGACCCACGGCACGCTCCCGTTGTGGAACGAGGTACGATTTTCCCGGGTGCGCCAGTACGAGGGGCGCGGCCTGGTCGGCGAGAAATACGTGCTGCAGAACATCAGCGATGCCCCCATGGTGTTGGCCGAACCGGAATTCGACCGCGAGCAAGGCAACGTCGTCGGCATTGCCGTCGAGTACCACAATCTACGCCCCGGCGAGAGCACCAGCGTCTATGTAATCCGCCGCGGAGAGACGCCATGACGACGCCGCGTCAGTGGATGCAAACGCTGCGGGGCTTACCGCAGCAATTGCTGCAGCACCTCTCCCCGAGGCAACGCCAGTACGCCATGCTCGGCGCCCTGCTGGCCGGCGGCGTCGGGCTGCTCTGGTCTATTTTCGCATTCACGGCGAGCAGTCCGCCAGCGAGCAGCGCGCAACCCGCCGCCGGGCCAGCCAGTTCGGTCACCAATATCGGTGTGATGTCACCCGGCGCCCAGGTCAATCCGGTCGATCAGTGGGTCGGCACGGCCGGGCGCAAGCTTGCGCAGTACGAGAACGAACGCGAAGAACAGGGACGACTCAACAAGGATCGCCAAACCTTCGAAGCGAAAACGATGCAACGCTTTGCCGAACTGGAACAGCGACTGACTTCGACCCAGCAGGCTGCAGCGACGCCCCTGCCGTCGACTCCACTCCCGACCATACCACCGGCGGCGAGCCTGCCCCCAGCGCCGCCACCGTCCAGGGGCTTGCCCACCGGAGCAATGCCGAGTGGCACGCCAGGCGACCTGCTGGCGCCGAGTCCACTTACTGTGCCAACGCCAGCGATTACCCGGATTAGCGTGGCCGAGCGCTCCCTGCTCGCCAGCACGGGAGAGAAAGCAGAGCGCGCCGCCGGGGCTGGATCACAAACCACCCGAACCGTATCCACCTTCCTGCCCGTCAGCTTTACCCGTGGCACGCTATTGGGTGGCCTGGATGCACCGACCGGCGGTCAATCGCAATCTAATCCGCACCCGGTCCTGATCCGTCTTTCAGACAACTCCTTCCTGCCCAACCGCTTCCGAGCCGAATACCGGGAGTGCTTCGTGGTGGCCGCCGGCTATGGCGACATCAGTTCCGAGCGGGCCTACCTGCGGACCGAGAGTCTGTCTTGTGTGCGCACTGACGGTGCAACGCTGGAAGTCAAGATTCAGGGCTCGATCTACGGCGAGGATGGCAAGGTCGGCATGCGCGGGCGGCTGGTCACCAAGCAGGGCCAGATGCTCGCCAACGCCTTGCTGGCCGGCGTGGTCAGCGGCATCGGCCAAGGCCTGGCCACCTCGTCGACCGAATACAGCACCTCGGCCCTCGGCACGGTCGCCAGCGCCACCGGATCCGAAGCCTACCGCGCCGGCCTCGGCTCGGGGGTCGGCAAGGCCCTCGACCGGCTGGCTCAGTACTACATCAAGCTCGCCGAGAACACCTTCCCGGTCATCGAAGTGGACGCCGGCCGCGAGGTCGATGTGGTGATCACCAAGGGCGTGCGCATCGATGTGCCGATGACAAGCGGCGAGCCAGCTACCGCCCGCTTCGCCAATTCCCCTGAAACCCGTTATCTGGAGACCTCGGACGATGGCAACTACTAAACCCATGCGCCGGCGAGCACTCGTCGCGGCCTTGAGCATGACAATTTTAGGTACCTGCTTCGCCGTCAATGCGGCCACGCCCGACAAGACGCAGTTGCTGACAGCCTTGCAAAAAGCCCATCCGGGGACGCAGTTCTCCAGCATCGCCCGCACGCCCATCGCCGGCCTCTACGAGGTCTGGATGAACGGCAACGTGGCCTATGTGTCGGCCAGGCAGCCGCGCTACTTTCTCTTTGGTCATCTGTTCGATACCAAGAGCATGAGCGACCTGACCGGCCCGAAACTGGCGCAGGCCGGCAAGGCAAAAAAACCCGATGAAGCGCGCCAGAAATACCCGCCAAGCACAGCATCACCGATCCGCTTCGAACAGTTGCCTCTGAGCGATGCGGTTAAGACGGTGCGCGGTACTGGCCAGCGCCGGGTGGCGGTTTTCAGCGACCCCAATTGCCCGTACTGCAAACAGTTGGAAGCGGAGCTGGCCAGCCTCGACAACATCACCATCTACACCTTCCTGCTGCCTTTCCTGGGCGAGACCAAACCGATCGCCATCTGGTGTGCGGCGGATCGTGCGGCGGCCTGGCGACGCCTGATGCTGGACGGCGACGACAGCCTGCTCGACACCGGCGCCGCCTGCGACCACCCGATCAGTCGCAACCTGGCGCTGGCCCGCCAACTCGGCGTGCAAGGCACGCCCACACTGATCTGGGCGGATGGCACCCGTAGCGAAGGGTTCGTCGGACGGGCCGTGATCGAATCACGGCTCGCCCCGACCGCTTCACAAGTTGTACCGGAGAAACAGCCATGAAGACGCTGATCTTGCGACTCGGTGCCGTCTGCCTGCTTCTCCCCTTGGCCGCCTGCATGAACATGTCCGGCCTGGGCGGCGACTCGAAGTACGCCTGCAAGGCACCTGATGGCGTTGCCTGCGACTCGGTATCCGGCACCTACGCCAATGCCCTTCACAACAATCTGCCCAGCCAGCAGGCCCAACGCTCCGCTCGCCGGCAGAAAGAGACATCCGAAGAGAACGCCACCCCCACGCTTGGACGTCCTATTTCCTCGGCAACAGCCAACCTTTCCGGGATGGCCGTAACGCCGAGTCCCTTGCGCACCCAGGCCCGCATCCTGCGGCTGTGGATCAAACCCTGGGAAGACGCCGACGGCGATCTCTACGATCAGGGCTATGTCTATGTGCAGGTGGACAACGGCCAGTGGCAGATCGACCACGTGCAACGCCAGATCCGTGATCTCTATGCCCCGCTGAAGCTGCCACCCAAGCCGGCCACGGAGGCAGCAACCGAACCCGGCGCCAGTACACCGTCGCCCCTACCGATGTTGCAACGCCCGCCGCTGTCCGGGGCCGGCGCCAACCCTGCGCAGTGAGGTCAAGATGAACACCGCCCACAGCGATCCCCATTTCACCCGCTCAGCGCGACCACGCCCATGCGCCGCGCTTTCCCTTCGGCGAACCGGCTGACACACCGGCCGAACAGTTCGCCAACTGGCTGCCCTACTCTGGCTATCTCGCCGCCGAGAAGATTTTCGTGAACCGCGACAGCATGGGCGTCATGCTCGAATTGATGCCGCAGTCGGGGGCCGACGAGCGGATGGCGGAAGTGCTGATCTCGCTCTACGCCAATTGCCCGCCCGGCACCGGTATCCAGTTCCATCTCTTCGCCTCGCCGCAGGTGCGCAGCCAGTTGCGCCAGTACGCCAATCTGCGGGTCGAGGATGAGGATCAGGCCGAGCAGGCCAAACAATGGGGCCGCCCGGCGCGCAACGGAAATCTGTTCCGCAAACTGGCCCGCCAGCGCGTGGACCACCTGTTGCAGGGCGCACAGAAGTCGCTGACCGCCGGTTTCCACTACACGATCCGGGATTTCCGGCTAATGCTGAGCGTCGCCTTCCCGGGCGACCCGGAAGACCTCAACAAACGCGACGAACTGCTCGCCCTGCGCGACTCGATGTCGTCCAGCCTGCGCTCGGCCTCGCTGCCCAATCGCGTTTGCGATGCCGCCGACCTGATCAACTGGTGTGCGCTGTTCACCAATCCCGACCGCATCTCGCAGACCGATGCGCCGGACCTCAATTACGACGACGGCCGCGAACTGCGCGACCAGATCGTCGATTTCGACACCATCCAGGACCCGCATCCGAGCGGCCTGACCTTGTGGAAGGAAGCCAGTCCCGATGTACTGGAGGCGCGTTTCTACTCGATCAAGAGTTTTCCGGAACGCTTTGCATTGTGGCAGATGGGATCGCTGATCGGCGACCTGATGCAGCCGGCCTTGCAGTACAGCGCCCCCTTCCTGCTGACGCTTGGCGTCCAGGTCCTCGACCCCAACCTCACCAAGTCGGTGGTCACCGCCAACCATGTACGGGCGACGCAGAATGCCAAATCGAAGATGGCCGACGTCATGCCGGACGTCAACAAAAAGCTGCAGGACTGGACGGCGGCGGCCGATGCCATCGATACCGGCGGCAACCTGGTCAGCCTCTACCACCAGTTGGCGATATTCACCGCCCCCAACAAATCGGTCGCCGCCCACGAAGCCGCCAATGCGATCTGGCGTGGCCGCGGCTTCCAGCTCAATGCCGACGCCTACATGCATCGGCAGGCCTTGCTCGCCAGCCTGCCGATGACGCTGACCGAGAAATTCCACAAGGATCTGGTCAAGATGCGCCGCGTCACGCGCAAGACCATGGCCAACGCCATCCATATGGCGCCGCTGATTGCCGAGTGGCGCGGCACGCGCACCCCGGCCCTGGTTTTCGGGGGGCGGCGCGGCCAGTTGATGACCCTCGACATCTTCGACAACGATCTGGGCAACTACAACTTCGCCATCATCGGTGCCCCCGGCTCGGGCAAGTCGGTGCTGATGAACGAAATGGCCTGGTCCTACCGGGCCATCGGCGCCAAGGTCTGGATGCTCGATCTTGGTCGCAGTTTCGAGAAGCTGTGCCGCAAGGCCAAGGGCACCTATATCGAGTTCCGGCCCGACGTGAACATCTGCCTGGACCCATTCACCCACATCGTCGATATCTTTGAGGACATCGACATGCTGGTGCCCGGCATCGCCAAGATGTGCTCGATGCAGCACACGCTGGAAGAGGTGCAGTACAAGGCCATCTCGGCCATGGTCCTCAAGCTCTGGCGCGAATACGGCAATGATTTGCGCATCACCGGGCTACGCGATGCCTTCAAGAGCGGGAGCATCGAAGAACTGGGCGTCGTTGGCGACCAGCGCATCAAGGACCTCGCCATCATGCTCAACCCGTATTCGCGTGGCGGGCAATACGAACGCTTTTTCGAAGGGCGCAACAACATCGACTTCTCCAACGACTTCATCGTCATCGAGAACGAGGAACTGAAACGCCGGCCCGACTTGCATGCGGTGGTGAACATCCTGCTGCTGCACCGGATCACCGGTGAGATGTACCTCACCCGCAACCGGCGCAAGGTGCTCTTCGTCGACGAGCTGAAACAGCAACTGGGCGACATCGGCGCCGACGATCCGGTCAAGGCGGCGGTCATTGAGGAAGCAGCACGGCGCGCCCGCAAGTACGGCGGTGCCCTCGGCACCGCAACCCAGAGTGCCGACGATTTCTACGGCTCGACCCAGATGGAAGCGGCCTTCAACTGTTCGGACTGGGTTTTCCTGCTCCGTCAGAAACCGGAGTCCATCGAAATGCTCGACCGCAAGGGCCGGCTGACCATGGACGAACCGAAGAAGCGGCTGTTGAACTCCCTGCGCACCGAGGCCGGCGTCTTCTCCGAGTTGTACATCTCGTCGCCGGTCGGCGAAGGCGTCGCCCGCAACATCCTCGATCCGGCCACCCATCTGCTGTTCTCCAACAAGTTGGAAGACAACGCCCCGATCGACGAATTGCGCGCCCAGGGCCTGTCCATCGACGAGGCGATCAGCGAGTTGCTGCGGCATCGGGGGCATACGGTATGAAGCCGAATACCGCCCAGTTATTGCGCCACGGCTTGCTGACGTTACTTGTGGTGAGCGCCGCCCTGACCACCTACGACCGTTTCGTCCTGCGCCCCGCGCTGATCATCGGCGTGGTCGACGTGGCCGATGTGTACCGCGCCAAAGAAGCCGAATTTACCCAGATCCTGACCAAGGCCAGTTCCGAGGATGACCGGCAAAAAGCCCTGTTCATGGCGCGAAGCTTTGCCCAGCGCCTGCCGGTCGCCCTTGAAGAATTGCCGCGTGAATGCGGTTGCCTGGTCGTCCTCAAGGCGGCCGTGGCCGGACCGACCCCGAATACCGTCGATCTGACGGCCGCACTGCGCAGAAAGGTGACCGCGCCATGAACAGTGATCCTCTTCAACTGGCGGTTGCCCATCCCGCCGCGAGACCCAAACACGGGCGGCGCATCCTTGGGGGTTTTGGCGACTTCCTGCGCCATGCCCGCCAGCGCTGGTACCTCTACCTGCCGATCGTCGCCATCTGGAGCCTGGCCTATGTCCGCCTCTTCATCGATGCGACACCGCGAGTACCAGTCCTTTTCAACTGGACGCCGAGCCTGCCCTATCGCGTTGCCTGGCTGCGGCATGGTCCTCATCAGTTGCAGCGGGGCGACTTCATCGTTTTCTCCTTCGCCGGCGAGGCGCAGCATCGCTATCCGGGATTGCACGGTCAACCATTCTTCAAGATCGTGCGCGGTTTACCGGGCGATACCGTAACCGTCAGCGGCCGGCAGGTCGCCATCAACGGCGAGGACGTCGGTGTGGCCAAGACAAAGGCCTATGACCGCCGGCCACTCGCGCCGATTGCGCCGACCGTCATCCCGCCTCGCCACTATTACGTGCAGGGCACCAGCCCCGACTCCTTCGACTCGCGCTATCAGGAAAGTGGCCTGGTCCGGGCGGAGCAGGTGATCGGCGTCGTGGTTCCCCTGTTCTGAGACCCCAGCCATGCTCCGCCCCCACATTACCATCAGCTTGTTCGGCCTTCTGGAATTTTCCACCGCGTGGGCTCAGACCCCTCCGGCCGAGGTCCCATTACCAGCCCCCCATATCAGCACGCCAGTGACGCAAGGCGTTCAGCCCTCTGACCACGTGCCACTGGCCGACTATCTCGCCCTGCTCAGGCAAATCGCCCCTGCCGCCGAAGCCGGGGCGCGGGATTATCTTGCCGCTTTCGCGCGGCGCTGCGGCCGCCCCCTGACGCCGGCCGAATTACGCCGGGCAATGGCCGACGGTGACGGCGATCCGGCACTGATGGCATTGATCCGCGCGAACCACCTGGGCGACACCGCCGGGCGTGAACAACTCGCCGGACAAATCCGCTGTCCGGGCAAGGCGGCGCGATGAAACGCCTGATCGTCGTCCCGTCCCTGCTCTTCGCTCTGCTGCTGGCCGCAACTGGCACGTCCGCTCTTGATCTGGGTGTCATCGGGCCGACCTATGAAATCAGCGAACCGCATCTGCTGCAAATGATCGAGCAACGCCTGCGCGACAAGGAACGCAGCGGCGAACTCAAGCGCCTGGAAGAACAGGCCCGGGAACGCGGCATCGCAACCGTCAAGAACCCGCCGCCGGTCGCCGGCCTGCACGCGACCGAGACAGCCAGGACCTTCTACTTCGACCCGAGCTTCACGCTCGACCGCAACATCCTCGGCCCCCGGGGCGAGTTGCTGTTTGCCGCCGGCACCCGCAAGAACCCGCTGGAGGTGGTCTCGCTGTCCCGGCATCTGCTCTTTTTCGATGGGCGCGACGTGCGCCAGGTCGGCCGTGCCCGGCAGTTGATCGCCTTCTACCAGGGGCGGGTCAAGCCGATCCTGGTCGGCGGCTCCTACCTCGACCTGATGAAGTCATGGCGCATGCCGGTCTATTTCGATCAGCAAGGTCTGCTCACCCGCCGCCTGGGCATCACTCAGGTGCCAGCCCTGGTATCGCAGGAAGGGATTGCGCCTGCGCATCGACGAACTGGAGGTCGCGCCATGAGCCAACGCTGCTTCGTGAACAGTCTCCCTATCTCTCTGGCGCTGCTCCTCGGCCTCTACGCCCTGCCGGCCCTGGGCGCCGGCACCGCCACCTGCACCGGCAAGTTTCCGAATCCGATCACCGATATCTGCTGGTCCTGCATCCTGCCGATCAGCATTGGCAGTGCGCGCATCGCCAACTTCGGCGACCAGGAGGATACCGACAATCCACCCAATCCCGTCTGCAGTTGCCTGGTCAATCCGATCGTCGGTCTGTCCATCGGCTTCTGGGAGCCGGCACGCCATGTCGAAGTGGTGCGCAAACCCTTCTGCCTCGTCTCGCTCGGCGGCGTCGACCTCGATCCGGGCATCCCGGCCCCCGAGGCGGCCCGCTTTACCCGGCCGGAAGGCGATGGCGACGGTGGCGGTTTCTATCAGGCGCATTACTACCTGAACCCGGTGATGTACTGGCTGGAAGTGGTCACCGACTTTCCCTGCCTGGAGAAGAGTTCCTTCGATCTGGCCTACATGACCGAGGTCGATCCCTTGTGGGCCGACGACGAACTCACCCTGATCCTCAATCCCGATGCCGTGCTGTTCGCCAATCCGGTCGCCATTGCCGCGTGCGCCGCCGATTGCGTCGCGGCCTCGGTCGGCTTCGGCATACGCGAGATGTTCTGGTGCGCCGGTTGCCAGGGCGGTATCTATCCGCTCAACGGGCACGTCCCCTACCACCTGGGTGGCGTCCGGACGGCCGCGCTGATGGCCCAGCGTTTGAGCGCCAAGATGCACCGCGAGTTGGTGGCCTGGGGCTGGCATGGCAAAGACGGGCTGTGCGGCCCGTACTTCGAGCCGGTGATGGACAAGACCGCCTACAAAACCCAGCTCACCTATCCCATTCCCAACACCGACAAGGAAGGCGGCCGCTGCTGCCAGCCCTTCGGGCGGACCACCGTGCTCTGGGGGGCCGGCAAGGAATACCCGGTACGCGGCGAGGACTTCGCCTTCATGTTGTTTCGCAAAAGGAATTGCTGTGTCGGCTACTGACCTCCATCGCTTCCTTGCCCCCCTGCTCCTCGGACTCAGTGCCGCGCTTGCTATCGGCAGCCCGGCCCAGGCCAGATTTCGCCGGTCGTCACGGAGGCGGACATCGAACGAGCCCGGCGTGAGACCCCCACGGTCACCGAGCAAGACATCGAGTTGGCGCGGCAGAAGTACGCCCTGCCGAGCGATGCCGGATACCGATCCGCGCCGCAGAACAGCCCGAACCTTGAGGCGCTACCCCAACCGGCGACGCCCGTGCCGGTCGACCTGGAAGCGCTGGCTCGCGGCTATGCCGGGCAATCCGATGCGATGACTCAGGCGCAGGGACTCGCTGCCGGGCCAGGGCTTTTCATCTTCGTCAGCCTGACCATGCCCCGCGCCACGCTGCAAGGTCTGGTCGACCAGGCGGCACGGGCCAAGGCCACCATCGTCATCCGCGGCTTTGCCAACGGTTCGCTGCGCGACACGGTTGCCCAGGTCCAGGGCTTGATCGGCAAACGGCAGGTAGCAATCCAGATCGATCCGCTGGCCTTCGACCGTTTCGCCATCAGCAAGGTACCCAGCTTCGTCTTGGTGCGCGACGGCACACGTCCCGTTGCCTGTGCCAGCGGCAGTTGCGCCCCTGCCGACAGTTTCCTGCGCTCAACCGGTGACGTCAGCCTGGATTACGCGCTGGAACACATGCAGCGCTCGGCGCCTGCCTTTGGTCCAGCCGCCGAACTCTTCCTGAAACGCATCAGAGGATAGGTGATCCCCATGCGCCGCCTGATCATCTGGATCACGCTGTTCTGCTTCGTCACGACGCAGAGCGCCGCCATCGCCGGGCCGTTTGAAGAGGGCACCGCCGCCGGCCAGGTGGCCAACCCGGTCATTCGCGGCACGGTGAACATGCCCAGCGCCTCAAGCGCCGTACCGGAGTACACCACGACGCCACCGGAAACGGCGTATTACGGCCAGCCCAACCTGTCGGGTGCAGCCAATGTCCGCCTGAGCACCTGCGCGGCCAGCGCCAACGATCCAGTCTGCCAGGCCCAGGACGGGGCGCTGACCTCGGCCAACACGCCCCGCCCGGCGATCTCCGCCTACGATCCGGCAGTCACTGCGGCCCGCGACATCGCCCGCAATCCGTCGAGCGCCTTGGGCAGCTTGGCCGATTATTACTCCGGCTGCACCACCGCCGAGGTCAGTAGCGCGGCAGGCACCACGACCAAGGTCTGCAACCGTTACAGCGGTGTCGGCAACTACACGACGCGGCGCGATCTGACGGTGGAGATAGATCTCCAGCCCAGTTGCGTTGAAGGCACCTGGGTCGCCCACGGCCAGGTCAACCGCAACGGCGCCGACTACATGGTGGCGGAAGCGCAATGCCAACTGCGCAGCGATGGGCTGCAGCGTTTTCGTTTCTATGCGGCGGGCGGCAAAGGGGCCTGCATCGGCTGGCAGACCGTCGACCTGCCGACCGCACCGGCCACCCAGGCCACCTATGTCACCAACCTCGCCCCCCATTGGGAAGGCCATTGCTGGAGCCCGTTCCAAGTCGTCATGGCGGCAGGTTCCGGCTGCACGAGCGGGACTTGCAGGTATACCTTCCAGTTCGGCTCAACGTGGAGCCTACCCCTATCGTTTATCCAGCCGGCCATGGTGCAACACGAGACCGATGTCTGGGTCGACAAGAGTGCCGTGCTTAATGCGGGTGGGCGCTGCACCATCACTACCGCCGACACCTGCGTCGACGGCCCGGCGACCAAGGCCATCGAAGGCCGCCCCGTGACCCGTGCCTGCTGGTCCTATGAGCGCACCCTGACCTGCACCTCGGGCGCCCCGGTCGACGAGTGCGCAGCGCTGGCCAGCAGCGGCTGCACGCCGGCCAGCAGCACCTGCAAGCAAATGAATGTCGGCAGCGGGCTGTGCGAGATCACCCAGGACACCTATACCTGCCCGGTTGCCGCGCAAACCACGACTACTGCCTCGAACTGCCCGGCTAACGTCTACTGCCTGGGCGCGAACTGCTTCAATACCAGTTACACCAATGATGCGGACTTCGCCCGTTCGATGTCCATGATGGAAGCCGGACGCGAGGCCGGCGTGTATCTCGACACCAGCAAAATGCAGGTCTTCAAGGGCGAAGGCAACCGCTGTCGCCACCGCCTGCTGAAGAACTGTTGCAGTTCCGACTCGTCTGGTGCCGGCATGACCAATCAGAGCCTGTTCGGCACCGGCTCGAGTCTGGTCTACGACGTGCTGATGAATTCCCAGAACCGCGAGTTCCTCTATCAGGGCATGCAGGCCTTGCTGCTGGGTGGCGGTTTCAGCGGCAGCTTCACCACCTATGGCATCACCGTCGCGGTCAACGGTACGGCACTGCCGGCCAGTTCGGCCGTGCTCTATTCCGGTGAAAGCCTGGTCGTCGCCTTCGACCCCTGGTCGCTGGTCATTGCGATCGTCATCTACATCATCATGTCGATGTCGTCCTGCAACGAGGAAGAAGGCAAACTCGCCATGAAGGAAGGGGCCGGCCTGTGCCATACCGTCGGCACCTGGTGCTCCTCCTGCTTCCGCCTCTTCGGCAAGTGCGTCTCCTGCCTCGAACACAGCACCGGCAAGTGCTGCTTCAACAGCAAACTCGCCCGCATCGTCAATGAGCAGGGCCGCGTGCAGGTCGGCAAGGGCTGGGGCTCGGGCGAAAGTCCCGACTGCTCGGGGTTCACCATCGCCCAACTCCAGAGCCTCAACTTTGCGGCCATGGACCTCACAGAGTTCTACGCCTCCATCGTCCCGACGCTGCCCAATGCCGGCGCAATCCAGGGCAGCAATGCTGCGCGCCTGACGACCTGCTACTACGGACAGGGAAAGTGCCAATGAAGATCGCCTATACCGCCGCCTTGATCGCCGGATTCGCATCGCTCGTCCTCGCCGACGAGATGCCCAGAGCCCCGGTCTCGGATCCGCGACCGGTCATGTTGGCCGCCCTCCAATCGGTCAATGGCGAGGCCCATGGCATCCTCAGCGGCGAAATTGCTGAGGCGCTCACCCAGCGATTTGCTGCCACCTCGCCGATCTACATCGATGTCACGACCGAGAAGCGCTATGCCCAGGCCGGTTGTGCCCGCTTGAATGTCAGGTTCTGGCAGGACGGGGTTTTGCTGCCCGGTGCGTCGAGTCCGCGCCGCCAGACCATGGATTTCGGCATCAACTACTGCCTCGATGGCCAGCCACCGCAATCCCTGAAGTAGGGCCACACATGAATAGTCATAACCGCCCCGCCCTCCCGCTGCTGCTGACCTTCGCCGTGATGCTCGGCAGTCATAGCGCGACAGCCCAGGATGCTTCCCGCTACTGGGCCGACAGTTGGCGCGGCTGGCATTTCTATGAGGCGCCGGCACCAGAAGAGACCGAACATCCATTCCCGCTGGGCAAGGCCACAGCCACTGCACCGCCCGCCCAACCCTCGCGGGCACAGGAACTGGTCGAATTCGAACGTCTCCAGAAAACGCTGGAAGAGACGCGCAACATCGCCATCATGCGACCGAGCGAAGCCAATGTCCGGCGCTACATGGAACTGGAGTCCCAGGTCGTCGCCCGCGCTTCCTACTTCGCGGATGTCGCGCAGCGCGTTGCCTGGGCCACACCGCAACTCGACCCGACCCTGCAGGGCCGCCCGGTCAATGCCAAGGCCCTGGAGGTCTTCGACCAAGCCGAACTGGTGGATCGCTCGCGCGCCATCGCCGACCTGGGCAAGGATCACGTGCTGTTTTTCTTCTACCGCTCGGACTGCCCGTATTGCCATGCCTTCGCGCCGACATTGGCAGCCTTCCAGGCCCGTCACGGCATCCAGGTCGTCGCCATCAGCGTGGACGGTGGTCCGCTGCCGAGTTTCCCCAATGCCCGCCCGGACAACGGCATTGCCACCACCCTGAAGGTCAGCCAGGTACCCGCCGTTTTTCTGGCTCAGCCCTTCACCGGAAAGATCTCTCCCATCGGCTTCGGGGTGCTCTCGGAATCCCAGTTGCTCGAGCGCATTGCCACTGTGTCCGCTCCGCAAGCCGAGGCCATCCTGCCTACAACCACGCAAGGTCTCGCCCTACCCCTGGAGGCGCCATGAAACATTACGACCATCCTCATTTGCGGCGTAGCGCTGCCGCCTTCCTGGCGCTGCTGCTGGCGATCCCGTCCTTCCAACTGCAGGCCGGCGACCTCAACAGCGAGGTGAACAACATGTTCAACAATCTGGGTGCCATTGGTAACTACACCGCCCCCGGTGCCTTCCGCGGCCAGACCTTCAATACCTACACCGGCGGCAACTTGATGATGCGTTCGCCGAACAAGGTTTATCAGCTGGCCGCCATCCAGTTCCCCAGCGCCAAGGCCGGCTGCGGCGGCATCGATGTCTTTGGCGGCTCCTTCTCGCACATTTCGGCAACCGAGTTCAAGAACATGCTGAAGAACATCACGGCCGCCCTGCCGGGGATCGCTTTCCAGCTCGCCCTGGAGGCGGTCTCGCCGCTGCTCGGCGGACTGACCAAGTGGGCCAAGGGACTGGAGACCTGGATCAACAATGCCCGGATCAATTCCTGCGAAACCGCCAAGGCCATTGTCAGCACGGCGGCCGAATCGATTGGCTACAGTTCTCAGGAAACCTGCGCCGATCTGGCCATCGAGATGGGCATGGAAAGCGACCGCGATGCCGCGCGTCGGCGCTGTGCGACGGATCGGCCCAGCATTCTGTCCTCGGCACGCTCCTCGGGCGACCCGAAGGTGAAAAACAAGGCGCCCTTCGTCGGCAACCTGACCTGGAAAGCCTTGCAGTACACCGGCGCCTATCTCGACGACCCGGAGCGCGAACTGATCATGAGCCTGGTCGGCACCATCATCTATTACCCGGAAGAGTCGGCCCGCGACCCCGAGCCGATCGCCCCGACGCTGACCTCGATCAGCCAGTTGCTCTACGGCCAGGGCGCGGCCGCCGGTACGGATGTCGTGCAGCATGTCTTGAAATGCAACGACTACACCAACTGCGACGTCGTCACCCTGAATACCACGTACACCCACACGCCCTTTACCGCCAAGGTCGAGGCGATCATGCGCTCCATTGCCGAGAAGATCACGACGCGCACCGCCATCCCCAATAACTCGACCGAGGTCGGCTTCGTGAATCAGACCACCGAGCCGGTCTACAAGATGTTGTCCATCGGCACCAGCATCCCGGGATCGGGCTTGGCCGACAGCCTGATCGCCCAGTACCGCGACGTGATTGCCGCCGACTACGCCTATGTCTTCCTCGAACGCAATCTGCGTCTGGGCATGGCCGCGCTGGACAAGAACTACACGCTGCAGCAGTCGCAACGTGAGCAGGCCAACCAGGTCCGCCAGCGGGCGCAGGCCATGCTCATGCAACTCTCCCAGGAAAAGAATCTGCTCTACCAGAAGGTCGGCTCCTTCCGGGCGGTATCGAACCACCTGGAGCAACTCGAACGCCAATTGCGCTCCAGCATGCCGCAACACGTGATGGACATGCTCGGCCAGCAGGCCGCTTACCTGTCGCAGTAGCAGTGACGCGATAGCGCGACAGGAGAAAGCACCATGTGGGAAATCTACGCCTACCAGAATGCCGACAGCCTGTTCGGCGTCTTCAATGCCGCCGCGGCGATTCACAGCTCGGGCGACTACGCCGCTGCCCTGGCAGCCGTGGCCTTCTGCGGTTTTGTGGCCGCCCTGATTGCCTATGCTTTCGCCCCCGAGAAATTGCAGGGTTGGAAGTGGCTGGGCACAGTCGTGCTGGTCTTCTCGGTGCTGATCGTGCCCAAGGTCACGGTGGGCATCGTGGACAAGACCGGCGGTTCGGCCGTCAAGGTCGTCGGCAACGTGCCGTTCGGGGTGGCCGCACTGGGCGGCATCACCAGTACGATCGGCAATACGCTGACCAGTCTGTTTGAAACGGCCTTCCAGGTTATTCCGGGCGTCGGCGCCCTGCCGGTCGAACTGAGCTACCAGCAGAACGGGCTGATGTTCGGCAACCGGCTGATCCGCGAGACTGGCAACGTGGTTTTCCAGGACCCGGCCTTCCGCACCGACCTGATCAATTTCATCCACAACTGCACGACCTACGACCTGATCGATGGCACGCTCGATCCGGCGGTCTTTTCTGCATCGGACGATGTCTGGCCGCTGATGGCTTCACCCAATCCGGCGCGCTTCAGTACGCTGACCGGCGCTGGCGGCAGTGTCGGCGTCGATACCTGCCCCAATGTCTATCTGAGCCTCAATGGCCGCTTGCCGGCCCAGATCAGCCGCATCCAGGGGCGCCTGGCTTTTCAGCTCAATCCGACACTGCCCGGCGCTGCCGCTGCAGCGGCCATCGCCGGACAAATCCAGCAGGCCTATCTCAAGAACAGCATCGCCACCGCGGCGGCCACGGCGGCCGACATCATCCGGCAGAACGCCATGCTCAACGCGCTTGAGGACACCAGCAAGATCGTCGGTCAGAAGGTTAACGATCCGGCGGCGATGGTGCTGGCGGTCGGCCGCGCCCAGGCGGTGGCACAACAGAACGCCTCCTGGCTCAATTACGGCAAGGTGGCCGAGCAGGCGCTGCCTGTTTTTAGAAACGTGGTCGAGGCGGTGACCTACGCGATGTTTCCGCTCTTCGTGATGCTCCTGCTGCTGACCAGCGGACGGGAGACAATGCTCGCTTTCAAAGGCTATGCGGCCGTGCTGATCTGGATTCAATTGTGGCCGCCGCTCTACGCCATCCTGAACTACATGGCCTCGATCTATGCGGCCTACGACCTCGCCGCGGCGGCCGACCTCGGAACGGGGGGCAAATCGCTGGCATTGCAGACAGCTTCAACGATCTATTCGCGTGCAATCTCGGGAGAGGCTGTTGTCGGTTACCTCGCCATCAGCATTCCATTCATTGCCTGGGCCGCCCTGAAGCGCATGGAAAACTTCGGAACAGCGCTGGTCGGTGGCTTGTCGGGGTTACAAGGGATGATCTCGGGCGGCACCTCGGCCGCCACCGTTGGTAACGTCTCGATGGGGAACGTCGGTATGGACCAGATGCAACTGGCGCCCAACCGTACGTCGGCGTTCATGGGCAGTTGGCAAAACGACATCTCCGGAAATACGTTCTCGTCGAACGCGCTGACCGGTCGTACTGCCGTCAGCCTGTTACGAAATCAGGGGTTTGCTTCCAGGATGGTTTCGATGCGGGTGTCTGAGCAGGATGTGCAGCAAGCCAGCAAGCAGGTCGATGCAGCACAAAACGAGAGTGTCGCAGCCAGCACCGAACGCTCAGCCATTCTGTCAGAGGCATTCTCTCGAGGATTGAGCAAATTGCGCTCATCGCGTAGTAGCAGCGGCTCTACGTCCAGTAGCTTTGAGCAAACGGGTGAAACATTGAATAGGCTGGATCAGATAGCTAAAGGAGTCGCCGACAGTACGGGACTATCGCAATCTCAGGTTGCCAGCATTGCCTTTGGAGCCTCTGGGCGATTGGGGCTGAATACTGGCGTTGCTAGCGCTTCAGTCCATGCCAATAGCGGCAAGGCTTATCAATCTTCGCTGACTTCCGACGAGCGGAAGGTTCTGAGCACCATGAGCAGCGAACAGTTGGCAGAGTTCAAACAGTTCGGTGACAGGGTGTCACGCGATGCTGGCTTCATGAGCGCAATCTCAAACGACTCCCGCGAAGCAAACGACATAACTTCCCGGCTCGCCTCCACGCATGCGCGTTCTGAGCGCGCCGAATCAAGCCTCGCCGAGCGTATGGCCTTCGCGGAACGCGTCTCTGCTGCCCACGAAAAGGGAGAAAGCATTTCCATCGACATCGCTCAGGACCCGCACAATCTGGAGATGTTTATGCGCTACGCAGAGCAGTATGGCGGCAACAGTGCCGCAGCGCATGCCTTGATGGAATCTGAATTGGCGCGGCAGTCCCTTCGGCCGAACCGGGTGTTTTCTGATGGAACTGCCCTGCCAGCATCCTTTGGAGACGTCAGGGAGCAACATGCACAACAGCGAAGCGATGCTGCGCTGACGCCAGATATCGATGGTCTACATCAATCCAACCGACTACAAACCTCCCGGTTTGGGAATGCCTCACCGACACATCGCGCCGCCTCCACTGTATCGCCTATTCGAGATGAAGTTCGCACCAGTGGCAATCAAATCCGCTCGGATGCTGCATCAAGCCGTGCAGGCTTTGACACCAAGGCTGAGATCGTCAAAACCGATGACGGAACGCTTGCATCGAAAAAGTCGCTATTGGTTCAGTCCGGCAAACAGGTAGGGAAGGATGCAGGAGCAACGATCGAGAATGCAAAAGATGTGGTGAAGGACCTACTGCGGAAGTAGTCAGTAAAGTTTGTCGGGATCGAACATATGCCTGTCGGGGGTAACCTCTGACGGCTTCGTGAATGGTGCATGCCCCCGGTCGCGCCAGTAATTCTTAACCAACTCGTCCTCCGGCGTACCTTCTCCGTACGGTAAGTCCAACCACGAAGCAGATTTCGGCAGCGGCTTGGAACCTATCCGCGTCAATCCGCCACCGATGGCGGTCCCAACCAGGGCGCCGATACACATCATGACAATCCGGGTTCCCCAGTCGCCATTTACGCCGGAAACCAAACCGACCAACACGCCCAGTGCGATGAATCCGACAAAAATGAGTTTTCTCATTTCGACCTCCTGCATTCAGACTACCTCTGATGGTGCAGGTTGCAAGCCTATGGTGACCTATCCAGCTAACATTTCCACTACCAAGACCCGCCGCCCCGGCCGATCTCCGATACGGGGCCCTGTTTCCTCAATACCAACTGGATCATCGCGAACAGCCGATGGAACAGGTAATCGACTTGATCCACGTCGATAACGGGCACCTGCGCGATCAGTTCAAGCTACTGAACTGAAGCAAGCTTTGGCTAAAGGTTGAAGGTAGCCGCAAGTATCGATAGGCCGGGGTAACTCCCGGCTTTTTTACGCCACTTGATTGAGCATCACCACGTTGTTGTGGATTTTCTCAAGAATATCCAGCTTGGTACTCCATTGCTCAAGTGCCTTTCGACGTTCAACCAAATAATCATGCTGGTCATAGACAGCGATCAAGCCACCTAACGTATGGTTCAAACATCGCTCGGCAATAGCTACAGGAACACCCAGTGCACCAAGGTGGCTACGCGCTGTTGAACGAAGGTCATGCGGTGAGAAGGCACGGATTTTGTCACCGAGATCCGCGCACACGCGCTCAAGAGCGTGATTTACTGACCCTGGCTGCATTGGGTAATCACCTTCCTTGCGTTTCTTGATTACGGGGACAACGTAGTCAGACCTCCCCGCGATCTTTTTCAACTCTTGGAAGTAGCCAATGACTTGTTCGGTCAGTGGAACAACGAACTCACGAATTGATTTCCGGCCATCACCAGGAGGGATAAGCCATGTTTTCTTCTCGAAATCAACGTGAGCCCACTCTGCGAGCATCAAGGCTTGGATACGAACCGCAGTTGATAGAAGAATGCGAGTAACAAACTCAACGGTGCGGTTTGCCTTTCCCAAAGCAGTGAGCAGCGCCTTGATTTCGTCATCGTTCAGCATGATCCTGGTGCTGCCAGCCCTCCCTGCAACACCTGAGATGGCCTTGTGCGAGATACCGACGGCGGGGTTGATATCGATGATTTTCTTGCTCTGAGCGTGGTCGAAGATCGTTTTGACGACACTGAGCACTTCCTTGACCTGCTTGGGATGCTTGGCGTTCACCCGCTCCAGAAGATCTACCAAGTCAGCACCACTAACGTCCCGCGCAGTCAGGTGGCCAATGGCCGGGAAAATATACGTCCTGATCTTCTGACGGCGTGAGACTCCGGTCGAGGCTGCCAGTCCGGGGAGAACCTTTTCCTCATAGTCGGCAACAAGGCTCTTAACAGTCATCGCCTTAATCTGTTCGTGCTTCTCAATCTGCTTTTCACGTCCAACGTCCATTCCCTGTTGAATGCGCACCCGGTCTGCAGACGCCAACTCTCGAGCCTTTTTAAGCGAAATATCGGGGAATTTGCCAATTGTCTTCTCGCGCTGCTTGCCACCATAACGGTAGCGCAGCACCCAAGAAGCGGTACCAGCCGCAGACAAAGTGAAAGTCAGACCATCGCCATCTGACTTGGCGACCGGAGCCGCTGCTTTGATCCAGTGCCGAATCTGAATATCGTTGAGAGCGCCCATTCTTGCCTCTGATCTATGAATTTTCCAGCTACTCAGCTAGCTACTCACGCTAGCTACTCAGCTGACTACTCAATATACCAGAGATGTTATGGGACGTTAAAACACGAATAAAAATAAACCTATTTAAATACGGGAACTTGGAGTCCATAAAAGAGCCTATTTTGATATGTCATGATACGTCACAACACGACAATTCATAGCTCCTGCAACTCCTTGAATATTCTGCGCGTTTCCAGCTCCTTGCCGCCGAGATAATAAGCCATCAGCGTGCGCATCAACTGCTTGGCCTCGCCGCGCGATCGCGGATCCGAGAAATCCTCGGCAGCAAGATCGCGCAAGGTCTTCCCGCTGACCGCCTGGGCGGCGGCACCCGCATGCTCCAGCTTCACCGGGCCCTGTTCCATGCGGTAGGTGTAATAGGCTGCGGGAATGATTTCCTTGCCGCTACTGTCATGAGTCAAGGTCAGTCCGTAGCCGAGCTCCTGCAACAATGCTTTCTCGAAGCGGCGCAGGTCGGCCTCGCGCTCCCTGGCCCCGGTATCGTCGGCCAGCCGTGAAAGCAACTCCGCGTAGCGCGCAAAGAGCTTCTCGTGGGCATCCTCGCGCGGCAGCAGGTGCATCAGCAACTCGTTGAGGTAGTACCCGCAAAAAAGAGTTGCGCCCTCCAGCAAGGGTTGCCCGCCCTGCCATTCGGCCTTCATCAGGGTCAGAACCTCGCCTTTGCCGGCCCAGCCAAGTTCAAGGGGCTGAAATGCCATCAACAGGCCGCGAATCGCTGAACGCGGCCGGCGTGCCCCGCGTGCCAGCAGCGCCATGCGCCCGAAGTCACGGGAAAACACTTCGACGATGAGACTTGTTTCCCGGAACGGGTATGCGTGCAAAACGTAGGCCGGCTGGCCATCGACTTTGCTGCGCAGGTTCATTCGTAACCGAGACTCTTCAGCAGGCGCTCGTCGTCGTTCCAGCCGGATTTGACCTTGACCCACACCTCGAGATAGACCTTGCCGTCGAACAGGCGCTCCATGTCCTGACGGGCTTCGCTGGCGATCCGCTTGAGCGCTTCGCCGCCCTTGCCGATGACGATCGCCTTGTGGCTGTCGCGGTCGACGACGATTGCAGCGAAAATCCGCCGCAGATTGCCTTCGATCTCGAATTTCTCGATCTCGACCGTCGTCGCATAAGGCAGTTCGTCGCCAATGAGACGGAAGACCTTTTCCCGGATGTATTCGGCGGCGAGAAACCGCTCGCTCTTGTCGGTCAGATCGTCCTCCGGGAACATCAGCCCTTCATTGGGCAGGTGCTTGCGCGCTTCGGCAAGCAGTTCCCCGGTCTGGCGACCCTTGGTCGCGCTGATCGGCACCACCGCAGCGTAATCATGCTCTGCGGAGACCTGAGCGATGAACGGCAGCAGAGCCGTTCGATCCTTCAACTGGTCAGTCTTGTTGATGACCAGAATGACCGGGCGGTCCTTGGGCAGGAGCCTGACCACCGCCTGATCCTTGGCGTCGTAGCGACCGGCCTCGATGACGAAAAATACCAGATCGACATCGTTCAGGGTCTGCGTCACCCCGCGATTCATTGTCCGGTTCAAGGCATTGACAAACCTGGTCTGGAAGCCTGGCGTATCGACGAATACATATTGCGCGTCGCCGTTGGTAACAATCCCGGTGATCCGGTGCCGGGTGGTTTGCGCCTTGCGCGAAACGATGCTGATCTTCTCGCCGACAAGATGGTTGAGCAACGTCGATTTGCCGACGTTGGGACGGCCAACGATGGCGATGTACCCGGAACGGATCTTCTTCATGCCTTGAGTACTTTCAGTGCGCTATCGGCAGCGGCCTGCTCGGCTAGACGACGGCTGCTGCCCTGCCCGATCGTGCGCATGGCGGGATTCTCGATTTCGCATGCCACTTCGAAGCGCTGTTCATGGGCTGCCCCGCTGGCCTCGATGACCAGATAGCGCGGCAATGGTCTCTTTCGACCCTGCAGCCATTCCTGCAAGCGGGTCTTGGCATCCTTGTTCGGCTGCCCTTGCATCAGTTCGTCGAACAGGGGGAGATAGAGGCGGGCGATGACCGTTTGCGCCGCTTCGAAACCACCATCGAGGTAGACAGCTCCGATCAGCGCCTCCACTGCATCAGCCAGAATCGATGGTCGCTCGGCGCCACCACTCTTCAATTCACCCTCGCCCAGACGCAAGTATTTGCCGATACTCAGTGTGACGGCCAACCGGTGCAGCGCATCCTGACGAACCAGATTGGCGCGCAACCGCGAAAGCTCGCCTTCCGCCAAATCCGGATGGCGCCTGAAAAGCGCCACGGCGATCACGCAGTTTAAAATTCCATCACCAATGAATTCGAGCCGCTCGTTGTTAGGGTTGCCGAAGCTGCGATGTGTCAGCGCAGTCTGCAACAGGGCAGGATCCGCAAAAGCATGCCCCAGTGCCGCCGGCAGCGTCGACAAGTCAATCACCCATCCTTCAGTTAGCGGACGAACCCTTGTAGTTGATCACCAGACTGACATTGGCGAACAGCGGGATACGCTTGTCGTAGTCGAATGAAACAACGATCGCGCCCTTGTCCTTGGAAACATCAAGCTGTTCCGGCTTGAAGTCGAGCTGATCGATATTGGCAAAGTTATCGAAAGTCTTTCTGACATCGGCAACAGTCGCCTCGGGGCCCACCCTGGCAACCGTCGCCTTGACATCTTTGAGAATCTTGTAGTACTCAATCACCGTCGGCGCCACTTTCATGCCCAGCACAGCCACCAGTGTGACCACGACACCCCAGAAAATTAGGCCGGAAAGTGCCACCCCACGTTGATATTTCATTTTATTCTCCTCACTTGAAGGAACCAATCCGGCTGGGACTGCTCAGGTTCAACCAGATAAAGAATGCCTTGCCCACGATATTTTGTTCGGGTACAAAACCCCAGAAACGACTGTCACGACTATTGTCACGGTTATCGCCCATCATGAAGTAGTGCCCGGGCGGCACCTTGCAGACCACACCGGCCGCATTGTAGGTGCAATTCTCGCGATAAGGAAACTGCGTTGCATCGGAGACAAAGGCTGGCGCATCACTGTCATTCAAGTATCTGTACTCGACATCGCCCATTCTAGCGACATATTGTTCCGAGTAGTAGAGGCGTTCCGGATGGCGATAGTCCTCGGTTTTTTCCGTATCCGCCGGCTGGCCGTTTATTGTCAGACGCTTGCTCTGATAAGCAACCGTATCTCCGGGAACGCCGACCACGCGCTTGATGTAATCGAGCGACGGATCTTCCGGGTAGCGAAAGACCATCACGTCGCCCCGTTGCGGCGAATTGATGTCGATGATCTTCTTGTTGATCACCGGCAGGCGGATGCCATAGGTGAACTTGTTGACCAGGATGAAATCGCCGACCAGCAGGGTCGGAATCATCGAGCCGGAGGGAATCTTGAATGGCTCGAAGAGGAAGGAGCGCAGCACGAAGACGAGCAGTATGACCGGGAAGAAGCTGGCGCCCCACTCCACCCACAGCGGCTCCTTGGCATCCTTGGCGCGCAATTTCCGGAATTTGAACACGTCGACCGCATAGAGCACACCGGTCACAACGGTCAGCACGAAGAGAATAAGGGCAAAGTTCATTGGTCAAATCTCAATTATCGACACGCAGGATGGCCAGAAAGGCCTCCTGTGGAATTTCCACGTTTCCGACCTGCTTCATCCGCTTCTTGCCAGCTTTCTGCTTTTCCAGGAGTTTCCTCTTGCGTGTGATGTCACCACCATAGCACTTGGCCAGCACGTCCTTGCGCATCGCCTTGACGTTTTCACGGGCGATGATATGTGCGCCGATGGCAGCCTGAATCGCCACGTCGTACATCTGGCGGGGAATCAGTTCGCGCATCTTGGAAGCCAGTTCGCGGCCGCGATATTGCGAGTTGGCACGATGCACAATCAACGACAGGGCATCCACCTTTTCGCTGTTGATCAGGATATCCAGCTTGACCACATCGGCCGCTCGGTATTCCTTGAACTCGTAGTCAAGCGAGGCATACCCTTTCGAGCACGACTTCAGCCTGTCAAAAAAGTCCATGACCACTTCCGCCATCGGTATTTCATAGACCAGCTTTACCTGGCGACCGTGGTAATGCATGTCGATCTGGTTACCGCGCTTCTGGTTGCACAAGGTGATGACGTTACCCAGATAGTCCTGGGGCACGAAGATCGTCGCGGTAATGATCGGCTCGCGAATTTCCTCGATCTTGCTCAGTTCGGGGAGCTTGGCAGGGTTTTCGATCTGGGTCACCGAACCATCGCGCATCACCAGTTCGTAAACAACAGTGGGTGCGGTGGTGATCAGATCCTGATCGAATTCACGCTCTAGGCGCTCCTGTACGATCTCCATGTGCAGCAGACCCAGAAAGCCACAGCGGAAGCCGAAGCCGAGTGCCTGCGACACTTCCGGTTCGTAGTGCAGCGAGGCGTCGTTGAGTTTCAGCTTTTCCAGCGATTCGCGTAGCGAATCGTATTGATTGGACTCGACCGGGTAGAGGCCGGCAAATACCTGCGGCTTGATCTCCTTGAAACCGGGCAAAGGTTGGGCAGCCTTCCGATCAACCGTGGTGATTGTATCGCCGACCTTGGCTGCTTTCAATTCCTTGATCCCGGCAGTGACGAAACCCACTTCGCCGGCACGCAGTGCGTCGCGCGAGACCGACTTCGGCGAAAACACCCCAACCTGTTCGCACAACTGCTGGGCGCCACTTGCCATGAAAAACACCTTGTCTTTCGGGCGCAAGACACCGTCGACGACGCGCACCAGCATGACCACACCAACGAAGTTGTCGAACCACGAGTCGATGATCAAGGCTTTGAGCGGTGCTTCCGGATCGCCCTTGGGCGGCGGAATGCGGGCGACCACCGCTTCCAGAATATCCTCGACGCCCAGGCCGGTCTTCGCCGAAGCGAGGACGGCATCGGTCGCGTCGATACCGATCACATCCTCGATCTCCTGCCGAGCGCCATCGGGGTCAGCAGAAGGGAGGTCGATCTTGTTCAGCACCGGCACGACCTCGACATCGAGTTCAAGGGCCGTGTAGCAATTGGCAACGGTTTGCGCCTCGACACCCTGCGAGGCATCGACCACCAGGAGTGCGCCTTCGCAAGCCGACAACGAACGTGACACCTCATACGAGAAATCGACGTGGCCCGGCGTATCGATCAGGTTCAGGTTGTAGACCCTGCCGTCACGCGCCTTGTATTGGAGCGCCGCAGTCTGGGCCTTGATGGTTATGCCCCGTTCGCGCTCGATATCCATCGAATCCAGCACCTGGGCCTCCATCTCGCGTTCGGAAAGGCCGCCGCAGAGGTGGATGATTCTATCCGCCAGCGTCGACTTGCCATGGTCGATATGAGCAATGATGGAGAAATTTCTTATGTGATCCATTAGTAAAAAAGGGCGCTTTTGCAGCGCCCTTCCTTGTTCAGAAGACCCTGAATTCTAACGGATTCCGGCCAAATATTCACGGACTTTGGGCTCATCGAGGAAGTGGTGACACAGTTCGGCTTCGCCATGCAGCAGCGCCGGGACCAATTGATCATATCTTGCTTCGAGAGCCGGATCTGAATCAACATCGAGAACCGTCACCGAAGCGCCAAACTCTTCGGCGAGCGGAGCCAATGCCACCTCCATCTTGAGACAGAGGTGGCAGTAGCTCCGGCTGAGAAGAGTCAGGTCAATTGCCATTGAGACCCTTGATGGTCACGAAGGACTGCATGTCGCCACGGCGGATCAGGAGCGTGATGTTGCTACCCTTTTCAAACTGCGCCAGCAGTTTGTTGAACTGCTCGACCGTCGTGACTTCCGTCGTTGCTCCCTTGCTGATCAGTGCGATGATGATGTCACCGGCGCGCAGATCGGCCCGCGCATTGGCACCGCGAACATCCTGGATCAGCAGGCCGGAGGACATCTTGAGGTCCCGCTTCTGCTCTGCAGTCAGTTCGCTGACCACCAGTCCGAGACGATTTGCCTGCTGTTCCGCAGGCTTCCCACCCCGGGCCGGGCGGCTGGAAGCCGTCTTTTCTTCCGTCATTTCACCGACAGTCACGGCAATGTCTCGGGTCGCGCCTTTGCGCCACACCTGGACTGTCGATCGCGTGCCTGGCTTGGTTGCGCCGACCAGGCGCGGGAGGTCGGCGGAGGTATTGATCGCCTTGCCATCGAATTTGAGGATGACGTCACCCGGTTCCAGTCCCGCCTTCTCCGCCGGGCCGCCCTTTTCGACTGCATTGACGACGGCACCCATGGGCTTGCTCAATGCCAGTGACTCCGCCAGTTCCTTGCTGACTTCCTGAATCACGACACCAAGGCGCCCACGGCTGACCTTGCCGGAAGCGCGCAACTGGTTCTGGATTTCCATCGCAACATCGATAGGAATGGCGAAAGATACGCCCATGTAACCGCCGCTGCGACTGTAGATCTGCGAGTTGATGCCGACGACCTCGCCGCGCATGTTGAAAAGCGGGCCGCCGGAATTGCCGGGATTGATCGCGACATCCGTCTGGATGAAGGGGACGTAGTTTTCCTGAGGCAACGACCGGCCCTTGGCGGAAACAATACCCGCAGTCACCGAGTTGTCAAAACCGAAGGGCGAACCGATGGCCACAACCCACTCGCCGACCTTGAGCTGCGCCGGGTCCGCCATTTTCACGGCCGGGAGTCCGCTGGCCTCGATCTTCAGCAGCGCGACATCGGTTCGCTTGTCGGCGCCGATGATCTTCGCCTTGAATTCACGCTTGTCGGTCAGGCGCACCGTCACTTCATCCGCGCCGTCGACGACATGGGCATTGGTCAGAATATAGCCGTCTTGGCTCACGATGAAGCCTGATCCGAGCGACTTGTTCTCGAACTCGCGCGGCGTGCTGCCTCCCGGTCCCCGGGGAATGAAGCGCTTGAAGAACTCGAAGGCCGGGTCGCTCTCGTCGAACGGAAAAGGCATTCCCTGGTTGCCGCGCATCACCTGCGTCGTGCTGATATTGACAACGGCTGGCCCCTGTTTCTCGGCCAGTTCGGTGAAGTCCGGCAGACCGCGGGTCTGCGCAAGCGCCATTGAAAAAACAAGAAGGAATGAAAAGAGAGCCAGAAAACGCTTCATTGGCGTGCACCTCCTGAATTGCTTAAGACGAACGGGAAACGATATGGGGATGATTTGCGGAAAAACCAGTACCCGCCGCCGCGCGGCGACGAACATGAAGAAAGGCGAGCACCAAGCCGGCCAGACTTCCAAGCATCGCGCCTGGATCGTCTCCAAGAAGCATCCCGAGAAGGGCGCCGGCGATTGTTGCGGTCAACGGCAGAACGTAGGCCAAATTCGCGCTCCGCCGGACACTGTCGGCGGATATCGCGAGTGTTACACGATCACCGACCCTGGCTCCGATTTCGTTGGCGACGCGATAGATTTTCGGAGTGGAACAGAACATCTGGGTCAACTGCTGACCGCCGCAGCCCCCCGCTTCGTGGCAGCGCCCGCAACCTCCCCGCTCTACCTCGACCAGGGCATCGGCTTGGTTGATCTCGCGGACGACGGCGTGGACCGTACTTGGCTCGGAATTCATCAATTACCAGCGGCGATCCGGCGCGAGATCGAGCAGAGGCCGCAACTTCAGTGCGACCGCCTCACGGGCGCGGAAAATTCGCGAGCGCACGGTACCGATCGGGCAATTCATCATGTCCGCGATTTCCTCGTAGGACAGACCGTCAATTTCACGCAGGACGATCGCCCTGCGCAACTCCTCGGGCAGTGCGTCGATGGCGGAATTGACGGTTTCCCCGATCTGCTTCGACATCAGAAGACTCTCGGGGGTGTTGATATCGCGCAATTGATCGGCGGAGTCGAAAGTCTCGGCTTCCTCGCTGTCGAACTGGGTCGACGTCGGCGCGCGCCGGCCTTGGGCAACCAGATAATTCTTGGCCGTATTGATACCGATGCGGTACAGCCAGGTGTAGAAAGCGCTGTCGCCACGAAACGACGGTAACGCCCTATAGGCCTTGATGAAGGCTTCCTGCGTCACATCCTCGACTTCGGCGGCATCACGGACGAAACGCGACAGCAGCCTTCCCAGCTTGCGCTGGTACTTGCTCACCAACTGGTCGAACGCTTGTCGATCGCCAGCCTGCGCCCGCTCAACCAGTATCTGGTCGATCTCGCGCTCACTAGTCACCTCTTGCATGGTCTGTCGGAAGCTTTCCGGTCTGTTCGTCAGCAGGAGTATAGCCCAGCCGCATTCCTCGGGCAGCGATGTATTGCCCCTTAATTGTGTCCATCCGTAACGGCAGGAATCATTTCTTGCATGATATATTTGCCTCAAGCAATTCCGCTAGGGAAGAGCGTTGCACAATTTCGATGTCCTAATCATCGGCAGTGGTCTGGCCGGCCAGGTAGCCGCGCTTCGACTGGCCGGACATTGCCGGGTGGTCCTTGTCAGCAAACGGGGTCTGGAGGACTCCGCATCGGGCTGGGCGCAGGGTGGTATTGCCGCTGTTCTCGACGGCCATGACTCGATCGAAGCCCATATACAGGACACTCTGGTCGCCGGTGCCTGGCTGAATGATGAGAAGGCAACACGCTTCGTTGTCGAGAATGGGCGCCGTGCCATCGAATGGCTGATTGCCCAAGGTGTTCCCTTCACGCAGGATGCGTCCGGATATCACCTGACGCGCGAAGGTGGACACAGCAATCGTCGGGTCATCCACGTTGCTGATGCAACAGGAGCGGCGGTTCAGGAAACCCTGACCCGACAGGTGCGTGCCGCACCCAGTATCAAGGTTCTCGAAAACCATATCGCCATCGATCTGATTACCGGCGCCAAACTGGGAACCGGCGAGAAGCGCTGTTTCGGCGCACACGTGCTGGATAACCGAAGTGGTGATGTGATCACCATCGCCGCAACCAACACTCTGATCGCGACGGGCGGCGCCGGCAAGGTTTATCTGTATACGACCAATCCAGACACCTCCACGGGTGACGGGGTGGCGATGGCTTGGCGGGCGGGTTGCCGGGTGGCCAACATGGAGTTCATCCAGTTTCATCCGACCTGCCTGTACCACCCGCAAGCCAAGTCCTTTCTGATTTCCGAAGCGGTGCGTGGCGAAGGCGCCGTGCTCCGATTGCCCGATGGCACCCGCTTCATGCCAAGGCATGACGAGCGGGCCGAACTCGCACCGCGTGACATCGTCGCTCGCGCCATCGACTTCGAAATGAAAAAGCGTGGGCTGGACTGCGTCTATCTGGACATCACCCACAAGGGCGAGGAATTCATCCGGGCGCATTTCCCGAATATCCATGCGCGTTGCCTCGAACTGGGCATCGATATCGCCAGCGAGCCGATTCCCGTCGTGCCCGCGGCCCACTATACGTGCGGCGGCATCATCAGCGACCTGCGCGGGCGCACTGACGTCAAGGGCCTCTATGCTGCCGGTGAAGCTTCCTGCACCGGCCTCCATGGCGCCAATCGCCTGGCTTCGAACTCGCTGCTCGAATGCCTGGTTTTTGCGGAAGCTGCGGTCAACGATATTCTCGGCCGAAAAACCAGCGTGTCGCCACGGTTGCCGCAATGGGATGAAAGCCGCGTCACCAATGCCGACGAGGAGGTAGTCATATCCCACAACTGGGACGAATTGCGCCGCTTCATGTGGGACTACGTCGGCATTGTCCGCACCACGAAGCGGCTGAAGCGGGCTCAGAATCGCATCCGCTTGCTGAAGTGGGAGATCGAGGAGTTCTACGCCAATTTCCGGGTCAGTCATGACCTGATCGAACTGCGCAATCTGGTCGTCACCGCCGACCTGATCATCCGTTGCGCCATGCGACGGAAGGAGAGCCGTGGCCTGCACTTCTCGCGCGACTATCCGGCAACGCTTCCGCAGGCGAAAAGCACGATTCTCAGAGGGCGC
Organism: Candidatus Dechloromonas phosphorivorans; assembly: GCA_016714975.1. Lineage (GTDB taxonomy): Bacteria > Pseudomonadota > Gammaproteobacteria > Burkholderiales > Rhodocyclaceae > Azonexus > Azonexus phosphoriphilus. The sequence continues at coordinate 142,736 of JADKBR010000015.1, forward strand.
CGGAAACGTCGCTGACGACAGCACGCCAGCGCAGCCATACCCGCAGGCGTCGAAACTCCTCCGGGGCGACAGAATCTGGGGCAACGACCAGGAGCCACGCATCATCCTCAATGGCAAGGTGAAGTACGGTCAGCCAAGGATGCACCGTCGCACCGGGCAGAAGGTGCGCAGGGACAAAACCAGACTCTCCGATTGCCTGGCAAGTGAGGTGCCCGTCGCAGTCGATGCGCAGGGCTTCGACCCGCGGCGACAGGGCTCGGATAACCTGGATCGCCACCAATGCCGTAACGGCCCCCAGCATGATCCGAATCTGCAGTGGCCAGGGCATGGCTGAAACTGCCAAGAGCCCTATAAGTGCCACCGCAACCACCATACCACCCAGAAGGCGCGAACGGCGCAGCCTGACAACTATCGGAAACTGCACCGTTGATTTCTAGCCATCCCTGGCATTAGGCTAAATCAGACCCGCTTGAACACGACCGTACCGTTGGTGCCACCGAAACCGAAAGAATTCGATAGCGCGGCATCGATCTTCATCGGACGCGCCTGGTTGGCACAGTAGTCGAGGTCGCAGCGCTCGTCCTGGTTGAAGATGTTGATGGTCGGCGGCGAAATCTGGTCATGGATCGCCAGCGCGGTAAAGACCGCTTCAATACCGCCGGCAGCACCGAGCAGGTGACCGGTCATCGACTTGGTCGAATTGACCACGACATTCTTGGCCGCGGCGCCGAAAGTGCTCTTGACCGCCATCGTCTCGGCCACATCGCCAAGCGGCGTCGACGTGCCGTGAGCATTGACATACTGGATATCGGCGGCAGACAGTCCGGCATTCCTGAGCGCAGCCAGCATGCAGCGCCGAGCGCCGTCACCGTTTTCTGCCGGCTGGGTCATGTGATAGGCATCGGCGCTCATCCCGAAACCGGCAACTTCGGCATAGATCTTCGCGCCACGCGCCTTGGCATGCTCGTACTCTTCGAGCACCATGCAGCCGGCGCCTTCGCCAAGCACAAAGCCGTCGCGATCCCTGTCCCAAGGTCGGCTGGCGGTCGTCGGATCCTCATTGCGGGTTGAAAGCGCACGAGCCGCACAGAAACCGCCCATGCCAAGCGGCGAAACCGTCGATTCGGCACCGCCAGCGACCATGATGTCGGCGTCTCCGTACTCGATGATGCGTGCCGCATCGCCAATCGAGTGGGTGCCCGTCGAGCAGGCTGTCACCAGCGCAATATTGGGCCCCTTGAAGCCGTACATGATCGACAGGTTGCCGGAAATCATGTTGATGATCGACCCCGGAACGAAGAATGGGGATACCTTGCGGACACCGCCGGCATTGTATTCGTCCTTGGTCACTTCGATCAGCGGCAGGCCGCCGATGCCAGAGCCGATCGACACCCCTGCCCGCTCGAGATCGACTGAATTGTCCTGATCCAGGCCAGCATCGCGCACCGCCTGGATGCCTGCCGCCATGCCGAAATGGATGAAATGATCCATGCGGCGCGCGTCCTTGGCTGAAATATAGCTGGTGATATCGAAATTCCTCACCTCGCCAGCAATGTGTACCGGGAAAGTGGATGTATCGAACTTGGTGACTTGAGCAATACCGGAGCGGCCTTCCAGAATGTTCTGCCAGGCTTCCGCGACGGTGTTGCCGACCGGGCTAACAACACCAAGTCCGGTGATTACGACTCTGCGACGTGTCAAGGGGAACTCCGAATGCAAATGCGGCAAGGCCGGCCATGGGGCCGGCCTTGTCGCGGAATCAAGCGAGATGAATTACGCCTTGTTGGCCAGAATGAAGTCAACCGCCTGCTGGACCGTGGTGATCTTCTCGGCCTGCTCGTCGGGGATTTCGCACTCGAATTCTTCCTCAAGCGCCATGACAAGTTCGACGGTATCCAGGGAATCCGCCCCCAAATCATCCACAAAGGAGGACTCGTTCTTGATGTCCGCTTCGTTCACGCCAAGTTGTTCGGCGACGATCTTCTTGACGCGCTCTACGATGTTATCCATTACAAAAACTCCTTCCCTCTTGGGGGTTCGTAAAAAAACGTTGATAGTTTACCAAAGCGGGGGCTTCAAGGAAATCAATCCATAAACATACCGCCATTCACATGTACCGTGGTCCCCGTCACATAGGCCGCTGCCGGAGACACCAGGAAGCCAACAGCGCCGGCGACATCTTCTGGCGTACCGGCCCGGCCAAGCGGAATGGTCGCCAGCATGGCCTGCCTTTGGTCTTCGGTCAATGCGTGCGTCATGTCCGTGGCGATAAAGCCCGGTGCAACGCAGTTGACCGTAATGTTGCGACTACCCAGCTCCCGTGCCAGCGAACGGGTCATGCCCGCAACCCCGCCTTGGCGGCACAGTAGTTCGCTTGACCCGGATTCCCCGAATAGCCGACAACCGAGGTTATATTGACGATACGCCCGAAGCGCGCCTTCATCATTCCGCGCATGACGCCGCGCGAAAGACGGAAAACCGCCTTCAGGTTGGTATCGATGACCGCATCCCATTCATCGTCACCCAAGCGCATCGCCAGGTTGTCCCGCGTAATGCCGGCATTGTTGACGAGGACGGCAATCGGCCCGAAATCCCTGGCAATGGTGGAAAGTAGGGAATCAATCTGTTGTGAGTCGCACACTTCAAGGACGGCGCCCTTTCCTTTCAGGCCCGCTTCGATCAGGTAGGCGGAAATATCCGCAGCACCGTTGTCGCTGGTTGCGGTTCCGATAACAGTCGCTCCCTGCTTCCCGAGTTCAAGGGCGATGGCACGGCCAATCCCGCGCGTTGCGCCGGTGACCAGGGCGATCTTGTCGTTCAGCATGGCTTACTCCAGGCCCAGGTTGGCATCGATGGCCCCGGAATCCGCCAACGCCACGCCGGTAACACCGTCGGCGCAGCGTTTGGTCAAGCCGGCCAGCACTTTGCCTGGCCCGCACTCTGCCACGGTCGACACACGCATGGTGGCCATTTTCTGTATGGTCTCGACCCAGCGTACCGGGCTATAGGCCTGCCGGACCAGCGCATCCTTGATACGTTCCGGATCTTTCTCGATAGCGACATCGACATTGTTGATCACCGGCAGGGTTGGCACCCGGAAGTTCAGTTCGGCCAGACGTGCCGCCAGCTTGTCGGCGGCAGGACGAATAAGCGAGGAGTGAAACGGCGCGGAAACAGGCAGCGCCTTGGCCATCTTGGCACCATGTGCCTTGCAGGTTTCCATGGCTCGTTCGACCGCCGCCTTGTGCCCGGCAATGACCGTCTGGCCGTTCGCGTTGAAATTGACAGGCTCGACCACTTCGCCTTGGGCTGCCTCGCCACAGGCGGCGACGATCCCGGCATCGTCCAGGCCCAGGATGGCCGCCATAGCGCCTGTCCCGAACGGAACGGCTTCCTGCATCGCTACCGCACGTAGCCGGACGAGTGGGACAGCATCCTTGAGCGCGATAACGCCGGCGGCAACCAGCGCCGAATACTCGCCCAGACTGTGACCAGCAACGACAGCGGGCTGGCGACCACCTTTCTCCAGCCACAGTCGCCAGACCGCGATGCCGGCAGTCAGCATGACCGGTTGCGTATTGACCGTCTGGGCAAGGAGCTCCGCAGGGCCTTCGGCGACCATCGCCCACAGGTCTTCGCCGAGTGCACCAGAAGCCTCGTCGAAGGTGGCGCGTACCACGGCGGCACCGCCATAGGCAGCCATCATGCCCACGCTCTGCGAGCCCTGGCCTGGAAATACGATAGCAAAAGCCATACTCTTCCTCTCTCCTGGATCAGAATTCGAGCAGGGTCGCGCCCCACGTGAAGCCGCCGCCGACACCTTCCAGCAGAACTTTTTGACCGCGGCGAATGCGTCCGTCACGAACTGCCTCGTCGAGCGCCAGCGGGACGGAAGCGGCCGATGTATTGCCGTGGCGATCCACCGTAACGATTACCTTGCTGCGGTCAACACCAAGCTTCTTGGCCGTTGCGTCCAGAATTCGGATGTTTGCCTGATGCGGAATCAGCCAGTCGACCGTATTGGTCTCGACACCCGCTTCCTGACATACCTCTGCGGCAACTTCCGAAAGTACTCGCACGGCAAACTTGAAGACAGCCTGACCATCCATGCGCAGGAACGGATCGCCAGTTACCTGGCCACCACAAACCTGACCCGGGACGTTCAGGATGCCGTTCTGGCTGCCGTCAGCATGCAGTGCCGAGGCAAGAATCCCTGGGTTGTCGGCAGCTTCAAGCACGACCGCGCCCGCCCCGTCGCCAAACAGCACGCAAGTGCCACGATCATTCCAGTCGAGAATCCGCGAAAACACTTCGGCGCCGATCACCAGCGCTTTGCTGTGACTGCCCGAACGAATGAACTTTTCGGCGATCCCCAGCGCATAGACAAAGCCGCTGCAGACCGCCTGGACGTCGAACGCGGCAGCGCCCTTGCGGCTGCCCAACTTGTTCTGGATCAGACAGGCCGTACTCGGAAAGATGAAATCCGGAGTCGATGTCGCAACGATGATCAGGTCGATATCGCTGGCCGCAACACCGGCCATTTCCAGCGCATGCTGCGCAGCGACCAGACCCAGCTCGCTGGAGGTCGTTCCCGGCGTCGCCAGGAAGCGACTGCGGATGCCGGTCCGCGAGACAATCCATTCGTCACTCGTGTCGACACCGCGCGCCGCCAGATCGTCATTGCTGACAGGCTTGCCAGGAAGGCAGCTGCCGGTGCCCGTCACCCGTGCGTACATTCAGGTGCTCTCCTCGACTCTGGCAACTCCGGAGCCAGTCATTGCCGAAATCTTGGCGGCGATCCGGTCGACGACCCGATTCTCCACAGCCTCGTATGCACGACTGATGGCGTGGCCAAAGGAAAATGCATCGGCCGATCCGTGGCTCTTGACTGAAATGCCCCGCAGTCCAAGCAGGATGGCCCCATTGTAACGTCGATGGTCGAAACGCTTCTTGAAGTTGTTCAGAACCGACATGGCGATGACGGCTGCCACTTTGGTCAGCCAGTTGCGCCTGAATTCAGTGCGCAGCGAGGAACCCAACATTTGAGCCAGTCCCTCGGAAGTCTTGAGCGCAACGTTGCCGACAAAACCGTCACAAACGACGACATCCGCGTCGCCCATGTAGATGCCGTCACCTTCCACATTGCCGATGAAATTCAGGTCGGAAGCGCGGAGAAGCTCGGCGGCAGACTTGACCGTCTCGTTGCCCTTGATTTCTTCCTCGCCGATATTGAGGATTCCGACCGTCGGGAAATCGCTGTGCTCCATCGCCGCCACCAGCATGGCGCCCATGATGCCGAACTGGAGAAGATGTTCCGGCCCGCAATCGACATTGGCCCCAAGATCGAGCATGTGGGTGTGCCCTTTGGCCGTTGGAAAGGGGCGCAGATTGCCGGCCGCTCGATTCCCGGCATCATCTTCAGGACAAACCGCGAGATCGCCATCAGCGCACCGGTGTTACCCGCCGACACACAGGCGTCAGCCTCGCCATTCTTGACGAGATTGATGGCTACCCGCATGGAAGAATTCTTCTTGTTGCGCAACGCGAGCGCCGGCGACTCGTGCATTTCCACGACTTCCGCAGCGTGGACCACACGCAAGCGCGAATTCCCAGCCCACTTGCCCAACAGCGGTTGAAGGATTTCCTCACGGCCAACCAGGATCAGGCTGGCGTCGAGATGGTTTTCCAGAAAAAGGAGCGACGCCGGCACCGTCACCGACGGTCCGTGGTCCCCTCCCATGCAATCGATGGCGATGCGGGCTGTCATGGCGAAATAAACGGCAGGCGGCGCAAGACGAGCCCCCTGCCCTTCATCGAACGATTACTCGCCCTTGGCCTTGAGAACCTTCTTGCCACGGTAGACGCCATTTGGTGATACATGATGGCGCAGGTGCACTTCGCCGGTCGTCGGCTCGACGGCCAGCGGTGGATTGGACAGAAAATCGTGAGCACGATGCATGCCGCGCTTGGAAGGGGATTTCTTGTTCTGTTGAACAGCCATGTCATTACTCCAAAAAAAATCAGTTCGGCTTGCCTCTGAGTCCGGCCAACTGCGCGAACGGATTAATCCGCTCGCCCGCATCGGCCGTGCCCGGCAAACCACATCTTTCGTGCCTTGGCGCAACCGGCAGGACCAGGAGGATTTCGTCCTCCACCAATTCGGCCACATCCAGTTTGCCCGCCACCGGCAGGAAATCACGTGTATCGTCTTCCAGCTCGTCCTGCGACATCTCGGCACCCTCTGGAAGCAGTTCCAGAAGAGTATCGACATCGAGGTTGAAAAGAATGGCTTCCAGACAGCGCTGGCAGGCCAGCGGGAGCGATCCCGAAACCTCCAGATGCAGCATCGACTCTCCTAGTTCCCCAGTCAGCCCGCTGATACGGAAGCTCACCTCTCCGGCCAGTCCAGCCAGCAGGTCATGCAGGCGTTCAAGGCTGGATAGTGCCAGCGTCCCTTCAACAACACGGCCTTCCCGGGAAAACGCGAATGCGTCCGAAATCCTTTTCAATCTCAAGCTGTTGCGACTCAAACATTGGATGATATTATTTCTCGCCCGCCAAGTCAAAACAAAGTGCCACTTTAAGAATTTGAGGCAACACTTTGTTGTGTTGGAACTTTCATGTCACAAACCCTGATTCTCGCGTCGACTTCGCCATACCGTCGCGAATTGTTGCACCGCCTCGGCCTGCCGTTCGAAGTTGCCAGTCCGCAAACCGACGAAAGTCGTTGGCCCGGGGAGAGTCCAGAAACAATGGCATTGCGTCTTTCCGAAGCCAAGGCCCGGGCCGTCGCCGGCGCCCATCCGGACGCCCTGATCATAGGCAGTGACCAGGTTGCCACGGTCGACGGCGTCATCTACGGCAAGCCGGGATGTCACGAGCGTGCAGTCGAGCAATTGCGCGCCCTCTCGGGAAAGACGGTCAATTTCTATACCGGTCTCTGCCTATACAACACCCGCACTGGTGTGGTCGAGGCGTGCGGTGTCCCAACCCTGGTGACCTTCCGCGACCTGACGGATCAAGAGATCGAACGCTACCTGCGCCGCGAGCCGGCCTATGATTGCGCCGGATCCGCCAGGTCGGAAGGTCTCGGGATCGCGCTTTTGAGCCGTATCGCCGGTGATGATCAGAATGCGCTGGTGGGCCTTCCCCTGATCGCACTCTGCGCCCTGCTGCGAAGACAGGGCGTGGCGGTTCCCTGATGGCCGGGACGCTCTATCTGATACCTGTGCCGCTCGGCCCGACACCGCTTGAGGAATCGCTACCGGCGAGCGTGCTGTCTGTGGTGCGTCCGCTCGCCCACTTCATCGTGGAACAGCCGAAGAGTGCCCGTGCCTTCCTGAAGGCCGTCGCCACCGACGTGCCATTGCAGGAATTGCAGCTCGCCGAGCTCAACGAGCACACCCAGCCGGAAGCTCTGGATCGCCTTCTGCTTCCATTGCGCGCCGGCCATGATGTCGGTCTGCTCTCGGAAGCGGGCTGCCCGGCTGTCGCCGACCCCGGGGCCAACCTGGTGGCGCTCGCTCATCAAGAACACATCCGCGTCGTCCCGCTGATCGGTCCATCCTCGCTTCTGCTGGCGCTCATGGCTTCAGGCCTCAACGGCCAGCGTTTTGCCTTCCACGGCTATCTTCCGGCGAAGGAAACCGAGCGGGCAGAAGCCTTGCGTGACCTCGAGCGCGAGTCGCGAAAACGGCAGCAAACGCAGATCTGCATCGAAACGCCTTACCGTAACCAGCAATTGTTTGCAACCGTCCTGCAGGTCTGCGACCCGGCCACCCGCCTGACCCTGGCAACCGACCTCACGCTGCCAGGTGAATCGGTCGTGACCCGCACGATCCGGCAGTGGAAACAGCAAACGCCGCCCGCAATCGAGCGGCGTCCGACAGTGTTCCTGCTGCAGGCGTGAGCGGCTTCAGCGCAGGCTGACGCCAGCCGAGGTCTCGAAAAACCCCTTCCACAGGCTGTTGACCGCACCAGCCCCAAGGCGCCTGGCAAAGCGCTCGGCGATATTGTCCTTGACCGAATAATCGAGCACCTTCTCGGCCTTGATCACGTCGCGGGCCACTGAATCGACACTGCCGAAGTCGTCGGCCAGACCGAGCTTGACGCTCTGGTCACCGGTCCACATCAGCCCCGAAAACATTTCCGGGGTCTCCTTGAGACGCGCACCACGCCCGGTCTTGACCACGTCGATGAACTGCTGGTGGATGTCGTCGAGCATGACCTGTGCGTGCGCTGTCTGATTCGGATTCTGTGGCGAGAATGGGTCAAGGAACCCCTTGTTGTTGCCAGCCGTCAGCAGGCGCCGGTCGACGCCCAGTTTGTCCATCGTCCCGGTGAAACCGAAGCCGTCCATCAGCACGCCGATGGATCCGACGATACTGGCCTTGTTGACATAGATCTTGTCCGCGGCTGCAGCCACGTAGTAACCGCCCGAAGCACAAATGTCCTCGACCACCGCGTACAGCGGGGTTTCAGGATGCTTGGCGCGAAGCCGGCGAATCTCGTCATTGATCATTCCGGCCTGAACGGGGCTGCCACCCGGACTGTTGATGCGCAGGATCACCCCGGCAACCTTCTTTTCCTTGAACGCGCTTTGCAGTGATTCGATCATCTTTTCGGCATTGGACGCACCTTTCGTTTCGATCATGCCGGTCACGTCGATCAATGCCGTATGCCGATCCTGATGCGATGCCTCGGTTCCCCAGTCGACCAGCGCAACGAGAACAAGAGCAAGATAGCCGAAACCGAGGAACTTGAAGAAGATTCCCCAACGCCGCCGGTTCTTCTGTTCTTCAAGCGTCAAGAACAACAGCTTCTCGAGCGTTTTCCGCTCCCAGTCGGGGGAATCGTTTGGGGCTTGGGGATTATCCATGAGTATTTTCTTTTACCAAAAAGACCTGACCATCAGCCTCGTCGACCGCAAGCACCGCCAAGCCCTTGCCTTGGCAGCGCCCGCCAAGGCACCGACCCGTTTCCGGAGCATAAAGCGCGCCATGAACCGAGCAGATCAAGTATAGCTTGGAATCATCGAAGAACTCTCCCGGCAGCCAATCAAGTCGCACCGGAATGTGGCCGCATTCGTTGATGTAGCCGAAGACCCTCCCGCCAAAACGGACGGCGAACGCCTCCGCCTCGCGCCCCTTGTGGTCGACCCTAAAGCGGAAGCCCTTTCCCGCCTCGACAAGATCGGCGCTGGCGCAGATCAGGCGTTTGCCTTGAGCCAAGTCCAGAGTTCGGGAACGGTATGCAGGCAAGCCAGCGGCCGGTGCTCGAGCAGATGATCGTGCGGATGGGCGCCGTAGGTGACGGCAAGACCAGCGACGCCCGCATTTTGCGCCATCATGAGGTCGTGCGAAGTATCGCCGATCATCAGAGTCGCTTCGCCGACCACCCCGAACTCCGCCATCAGTTCCTCAAGCATTTGCGGGTGCGGTTTGGAATGGCATTCGTCAGCACAGCGCGATGCCTGAAACATTGGGCGCAACCCGGAATGATCGAGTGCCCGCTCCAGCCCGAGTCGGCTCTTGCCGGTGGCAATCGCCAGAATGTGGCCAGCCGTCTTCATATCGGCCAACATTTCCGGGATTCCCGCGAACAAGACCAGTCGATGATCCGCACCGAGATAGTGGAAGCGGTAGCGATCAACCATCGCCTCATAGCGTTCAGGTGGCAGATCCGGCGCCGCATGGCGCATTGCGTCGGCCAGGCCAAGACCGATGACGTGCCGGGCTTGGTCGTCGCTCGGCGGGGGATGGCCAATGTCGCGACAAGCGGCCTGGATCGCCTGGACAATCGCTCCCGCCGAATCGAGCAGTGTCCCATCCCAGTCGAAAACCACAAGATCGTACTTCATGGGCTTCAGGGCTGTTTCCAGAGAAACTGACCCAGATTGTCGACGGTGAATTCCCGCGTTTTTTTGCCGTCGACCGCAGCAATGTAGCTGGCTACCCCTTCCGGCAACGGCGCAACAAATTCCAGCGGCGCCCCCGTCAGCGGATGCTGGATCGCCATTTTCCAGGCGTGCAGCGCCATGCGCTTGAGTCCGCTGCGCTTGAGATCACGGTTCAGCTCGAAATCGCCGTATTTTTCATCTCCGAGAATTGGAAAGCCTAGGTGTGCGAGATGGACCCGGATTTGATGCGTCCGTCCAGTCTTGAGTTGCGCTTCGAGGAGGCTCGTCTCTGGCCAGCGCGCCAGCAACCGGAAAACTGTATGCGAGTCCTTTCCTTCGGGATTCACGGATACCCGCCGCTCGCCACCTTCAATCAGATGTTTGAACAGCGGCAGTCTGACGTGTTGCGTCATGTTCATCCAGCGCCCCCTGACCAGCACCAGATAACGCTTGTCGGTCCCCGCGCCGCGTTCGCGGAACATGTCGTGCAGGGCCGTCAAGGCGAGCCGCTTCTTGCCGATCAGCAGGATGCCGGAGGTCTCGCGGTCGAGACGGTGCGCCAGTTCGAGAAACCTGGCCTCGGGGCGCTGCCGGCGGAGCGCCTCGATGACGCCGAAACTGACGCCGCTGCCACCGTGCACCGCGATGCCGTCAGGCTTGTCGATGACCAGCATGGCCTCATCCTCGTAGAGGATTGGCAAATCGACGCGCTGTTTGGCTGCCTCGTCGACTTCGGCTTGGGGTCTTTCGGCTAAGCGTAGCGGCGGCAAACGCAGCACGTCACCCGCGCATAGCCGATATCCCGCAGCGACCCGCCGGCTATTTACCCGGACTTCGCCGCTGCGCAGGATGCGATAGAGATGGCTTTTGGGCACACCCTTGCAGGTGCGGACCAGAAAGTTGTCGACACGCTGGCCTGGGTCATCTTCACCGATCACCAAATGGGTGACCGATTTGTTAACCGCGCCGTTCATTTTGCAATATACTGACCACGCTTTATGTACCGGTTTACAAGAGATCTTGACCGTCAGACCGTCTGCTTCGCGCCCCAGGCGCGACTGTCACGCGGCAGGCTCCGAAGTCTCCCTTGGCCAGTTGCACAAGCCAGACCAACATGGAGCAACTGGTTAAGTTCACTCACCAAAAGTAGTGATGGTAATGGATAAGCCCACCGTAAGCACGCACGGATTGCCCGTTGCAGGAATTTTCAGGTCGCGCCTTTCAATACAATATCTCGCGGCCAGGTCTTGATCAGCACTTTCATCGTCGCTTTTGCCCTCTTACGCATGACGCAACCCGATAACTGAAACTGTCGCTGCCTGCACGGGACTCCGTTGCAGCGTGCCTTGGTGCGCTGGAGCCCCAAAATCATGAAACGCATGCTTTTCAACGCGACACAGGCCGAAGAACTTCGCGTCGCCATTGTCGATGGTCAGAAGCTGATTGACCTCGACATTGAATCGGCCGCCAAGGAACAACGCAAGAGCAACATCTACAAGGGTGTCATCACCCGCATCGAACCCAGTCTCGAAGCCTGCTTTATCGATTATGGGGCAGAGAGGCATGGGTTTCTGCCCTTCAAGGAAATTTCCCGCGCCAATTTCCAACCGGGCGTCGAGGTTAGTCGCGCCAAGATCAACGAGGCGCTAAAGGAAGGCCAGGAACTGATTGTCCAGGTCGACAAGGACGAGCGCGGCAACAAGGGCGCTGCCCTGACCACCTATGTTTCGCTGGCCGGACGCTACTTGGTTCTGATGCCGAACAACCCGCGTGGTGGCGGAGTTTCCCGCCGTGTCGATGGCGATGAGCGCACGGAACTGCGTGACACGATGGATCAGCTCGAAGTACCCAACGGCATGAGTCTGATCGCCCGCACCGCGGCCATTGGTCGTCAGACTGAAGAGTTGCAGTGGGATCTGAACTATCTGCTGCAGCTGTGGAACGCCATCGAAGGCGCTGCCCGGCAGCAGAGCGGCGCCTTCCTGATCTATCTCGAAGGCAGCTTGGTCATCCGCGCCATCCGCGACTACTTTCAGCCGGAAATCGGCGAAATCCTGATCGACACCGACGAGGTTTACGAACAGGCACGCGCCTTCATGAGCACAGTGATGCCGGCCAACGTCAACCGCGTCAAGCGGTATCGCGACGATGTGCCTCTGTTCTCCCGTTTCCAGATCGAACATCAGATCGAAACAGCCTTCGTCCGTCAGGTCAATCTGCCGTCCGGTGGCGCCGTAGTCATCGATCACACCGAAGCGCTGGTCGCCGTCGACGTCAACTCTGGTCGTGCCACCAAGGGTGCCGACATTGAGGAAACGGCCTACAAGACCAACCTCGAAGCTGCGGAAGAACTGGCTCGCCAGTTGCGCCTGCGCGACCTCGGCGGCCTGATCGTCATCGACTTCATCGACATGGAGAACCAGCGCAACCAGCGCGAAGTCGAGAACCGCCTGCGCGATGCGCTGCGGTTCGACCGTGCCCGCGTTCAGATGGGCAAGATCAGCCGTTTCGGCCTGATGGAACTGTCGCGCCAACGGCTGCGTCCGGCTCTGGCTGAAACCAGCTACATCTCGTGCCCGCGCTGTACCGGCACCGGCCACATCCGTTCGACCGAATCCGCTGCGCTGCACATCCTGCGCATTCTGGAAGAGGAAGCAATGAAGGAGAATACCGGGGCCGTGCATGTCCAGGTCCCTGTTGATGTCGCCACCTTCCTGCTTAACGAGAAACGCCCTGATATCCAGGCCATCGAGTTACGCCACAAGGTGACCATTCTTCTCATCCCGAATGTCCACCTGGAAACCCCGGCCCATACGATCATCCGGCTACGCCATGACGACCTGAACAACGAGGATCTACGCGAGCCCTCCTACAAACTCGTCGATGTCCCTCTCGAGGAAGCGATCAGACAGGCCACCCAGCCGGAAGTCGCCAAGCCGCGACAGGAAGCAGTGATCAAGGGCATCTCCCCGGAACAACCTGCGCCAAACTTTCCCGAATCCAACATCGGAGCTCCGCTTCCACCAGCGGCACCCGCCCCAGCACTCGCAGGACGCAGCCTGCTTGGTAGGATCATGTCCTGGTTCCGCAAGGCTCCAGAATCGATATCGCCTCTTCCTGCCCCAGAACCGCTCACCAAGGCTAACCAAGGGGGCGGTGAGCTTCGTCCCGGGCGTGGCGGACAACAGGTTCGTGACAGCCGACGCGGTGCCAGCCGCGGCACGACCAATCGCCGCAACGACGAGCCTGGCGTACGCCAGGAACGCAGCAGCAACCGCAGTGAGCGCAGCAGCTCTGACAAAGGGCCGCGTGAAGAGACGGCCGCAGCCGTACCCAGCGGTGAGCGTCAGGAGCGTCGCCCACGCGGTGAGCGCAAGGAGCGAGTTGCCCGCCCGCAACCGGAAGCTGGAGAAAACAAACCCATTCCCGTAGTTACAGCCGGCGACATCGCTGCTGGCAGCGTCCTGCCCGAAGCAATCGATAGCCGGGGCGTTGGCACAACTGAAGAGCAAGCGAGTCGTCGCCGTGGCAGGCGCGGTGGTCGTGGTCGCACCGAGCGGCGCAATGAGACTGAAGGCGCTGCCAACCTGGTTGCTCAGGACGGTTCTCAGGAGTCTGACGAGGTGACTACGCAACTGCTCAGGGAGGAACCAGCGGATGCCGTGATTCCTGCCGTAGAACAGGCAATTCCGGCCCCTGCTACGGTACCGCCAGCCGAGGCGGAGATCGCCGAAAGCCCCGTTGATCCTGCCCCCATCATCGCTGCCCCGCCCCCTGCAGCCGTCGAACCGGCTGAGCTTGTCGTCGAAGTTGCACAGCCTGAACCTGTCACGGTCAACGTCGTGGAACCCATGGAAATCACCTCGGCACCGCAGACACCCCTTGCCGTGACGCCGCTGGAACTGGAAACAACGCTGGCTAGCAGTGGCCTTGTTCTGGTTCAGACGACGGCGCCCACCATTGCCATGCAGCCGGAGCCACCGGTCAGACTTGGCAGGCCGCGCAAGCAGAAAGCAGAGAGCGAAGCTGCGGAGGAAGCTCCGCTGGTCATGGTGGAGACCAGATAGGGTTACCGCACTCTCTTGGGAAGGGGCGCCCACGGGCGCCCCTGTGTCTTGCTCGGACCGTCCCAAGACGATCTCAAGCCCTGAAGCGCTGCCTGAGTTCGTCGACCAGTCCTTGGGCAGCATCCTCAATCATGTCGAGCACCAGATCAAACCCGTGCCCAAGCCCATAGTAGGGATCGGGCACTTCGTCATCATCAAAGTGCCTGGCGTACTTCATGAACAGTCCGAGTCGCTCATGGCTCTCTGGAACCGCCAAACGGCGCAGGTTGTCAAGATTACTTCTGTCCATGGCGAGAATCAGGTCAAAATAGTCGATATCCTGCGAGGCCACTTTGCGCGCTCTCAGCTGTGAAAGGTTGTAGCCCCTGGCCGAAGCCGCGCGCTGAGTCCTGGAGTCAGGCGCTTCGCCAACATGGTAACCATGCGTTCCCGCAGAATCCACTTCAATAAACTCTCCCAAGTTATTGGTTTGTATATACTTACGCAAGACAACCTCGGCCGTAGGGGAACGGCAGATATTGCCCATGCAGACCAGCAACACACGGTAACTCATGTAAACCCGTCTCCCCCCCTGTCATGCGGCGCCGCGCCAAACACTTGTTCCCGCAGGCGGAACAGTTCGTCGCGAGCGGCTGCCGCCTTTTCGAATTCCAGATTTCTTGCTGACTCGAGCATCACTTTTTCCAGGCGCCTGATTTCCCTTGCCACCGCCTTCTCATCCATGGCCTCGTAGGCCGCCTGCTGCTGCGCCGCCTTCAGTTCAATCTGTGCGGACTCGGCATCATAGACGCCGTCGATCATGTCCTTGATCATCTTCGACACACCGCGCGGAGTGATCCCACGTTCTGCATTGAAGATAATCTGTCTCTCGCGACGCCGTTCCGTCTCGGCGATGGCACGCTGCATGGAATTTGTAATCTTATCAGCGTAGAGGATCGCTGTACCATGGATATGACGCGCCGCACGGCCCATCGTCTGGATTAAAGAACGCTCCGAACGCAGGAATCCCTCCTTGTCGGCATCGAGAATGGCGACCAGCGAAACCTCTGGAATATCAAGTCCCTCGCGCAGCAGATTAATGCCGACCAGCACGTCGAACTGACCCAGACGAAGGTCACGGATGATCTCCACCCGTTCGACCGTATCGATGTCCGAATGCAGGTAACGCACCTTGACCCCGTTATCATCCAGAAAATCGGTGAGATCCTCCGCCATGCGCTTGGTCAGCGTGGTTACCAACACCCTTTCTCCCACGTCGACGCGTCCGTGAATTTCCGACAGCAGGTCATCGACTTGACTGGAAGCGGGCCGCACTATCACCGGCGGATCGATCAGCCCGGTCGGCCGCACCAGTTGCTCCACCACCTGTCCGGCGTGTCGGTTTTCGTAATCTGCCGGCGTCGCCGAGACAAAGATCGTTTGCCGCAGGTGCGCCTCGAACTCGTTGAATTGTAGCGGCCGGTTGTCCAGCGCCGACGGCAGGCGAAAGCCGTAGTCGACCAGGTTTTCCTTGCGCGAGCGATCAGCCTTGTACATGCCCCCCACCTGACCGATCGACACGTGCGATTCGTCAATGAACATCAATGCATCGGAAGGGAGGTAATCGATCAGGGTTGGTGGCGGTTCACCTGCTTTGCGGCCCGAAAAATGGCGCGAGTAATTCTCGATTCCCTTGCAGAAGCCGATCTGGTCGAGGAGTTCTAGGTCGAAACGGGTGCGCTGCTCGATGCGCTGGGCTTCGACCAACTTGTTGCTTCTGGTGAAGAAATCGATGCGCGCGCGCAGCTCTTCCTTGATAGATTCGATTGCGCACAACACCGTCTCCCGGGGCGTCACGTAATGCGACGCCGGAAAGACGGTGAAGCGCAGCGCCTTGTGCAACAGATGGCCGGTTAATGGGTCGAAGAACTGCAAGCCTTCTATCTCATCGTCAAACAGCGAAACACGGATCGCATGCTCGGCATGCTCGGCCGGAAAGATGTCGATCACGTCGCCGCGCACGCGAAAGATTCCGCGGTGAAAATCCATGTCGTTGCGCTCGTACTGCATCTCGATCAGGCGTTTGACGATTGCGCGCTGGTCCAGATGGTCGCCGACGCGCATGGTCAGGATCATGTTGTGATACTCATCGCGGTCGCCAATGCCGTAGATGCAGGAAACGGTGGCCACGATCACCACGTCGCGCCGTTCAATCAGGCTTTTCGTCGCCGACAGGCGCATCTGCTCGATGTGGTCGTTGATCGAGCTATCCTTCTCGATGAAGAGGTCGCGCGACGGCACGTAGGCCTCGGGCTGGTAATAGTCGTAATACGAAACGAAGTACTCCACCGCATTTTCCGGAAAGAATTCCTTGAACTCGGAGTACAGCTGGGCAGCTAGCGTTTTGTTCGGCGCCAGTACGAGCGCTGCCCGACCGGTCCGGGCGATTACGTTCGCCATCGTGTATGTCTTGCCGGAGCCGGTGACACCGAGCAGCGTCTGGAAGGACAAACCGTCCGCAAGCCCATCGACCAGCAGACGGATCGCCTCGGGCTGATCGCCCGCGGGGAGGAATGGCTGGTGTAGCCGGAAGGGACTGCCGTTGAAGGAGGCAACCGGAGTGCCGGTCTTGGTTTCGCTCATGCTAGAATTCTACGGTTTTGCACGCATGGCAACATTGCTGCGCGGACAGAGTTTCTATTATTTCATGGAGTTCCTATGCCCTCTTCGATCTTTGCTGCGGTGGAATTGGCCCCGCGTGACCCCATTCTCGGACTGAATGAAGCCTTCAACGCCGATCCCCGTGACACCAAGGTCAATCTCGGCGTCGGCGTCTACTTTGACGACAACGGCAAGCTTCCACTGCTTGGTGCCGTCAGGATTGCCGAGGAAGCTCGCCTGAAGGCCGCGCCACCACGTGGCTATCAGCCGATTGAAGGCGCACCGGCCTACAACCAGGCCGTGCAGAACCTGCTTTTCGGCAAGGATTCCGCCCTGCTAGCCAATGGTCAGGTAATTACCGCCCAGGCGCTCGGCGGTACCGGTGCGCTGAAGATCGGCGCCGACTACCTGAAGCGCCTCAACCCCGGAGCAAAGGTGTATATCAGCAATCCTTCCTGGGAGAACCACCGCGCCCTTTTCGAATCCGCCGGCTTCGTCGTCGAGAATTATGCTTACTATGAGGCGGCCACGCGCAGTGTGAACTTCACCGGAATGAAGGCCTCTCTCAATGACCTGGTGGCTGGTTCCATCATTGTTCTGCATGCCTGCTGTCACAATCCGACCGGCGCTGACCTCTCGCAAGCCCAATGGGAGGAAGTGGTCGGAATCTGCAAGGAAAAGGGCCTGGTGCCCTTCCTCGACATGGCCTACCAGGGGTTCGCCGACGGAATCGATGCCGATGCGGTCGCTGTCCGCGCACTTTCGAACTCCGGCGTACAGTTCTTTGTTGCCAGCTCCTTCTCGAAGAACTTCTCACTCTACGGTGAGCGCGTCGGTGCGCTCACCATTGTCACTGCGAGCAAGGACGAATCAACGCGCGTCATGTCGCAGGTCAAGCGCGTTATCCGCACCAACTACTCCAATCCGCCGATCCACGGTGGCGCCCTGGTTGCGGGCGTGCTCGCGTCGCCCGAACTGCGCCAGATGTGGGAAACGGAGCTGGCCGGCATGCGTGATCGGATCCGCGGCATGCGTACCAGCTTGGTCGATGCAATCAAGGCGCAGGCTGTGGCACAGGACTTTTCGTTCATCGTCCAGCAGCGCGGGATGTTCTCGTACACCGGACTGACGGCTGCCCAAGTGGAGCGCATGAAGGAGGAATTCGGGATCTATGCCGTGTCAACCGGCCGTATCTGCCTGGCTGCACTGAACTCCAAGAATGTTGATTACGTTGCCAAGGCAATTGCCACCGTAACCGGAAGCTGAGCCCGATAACCAGCAACCAAGGGCGAGACACTTGTCTCGCCTGTTTTTTGCCTGCCCCCTAGCGGACAACGGCCACCAGACTCGGGAGCGTCCCGCTTACCCGAACTGGCAGGATCTGCGACGAGCCTTGGTTACGCGTACTTACCAACAGTTTGCTGTCAACCCGGCGGTCGCGGGTAGCGAAAAACTGGCCCGTTGCGGCAAATTGTTCAGCATCCATTACCAGGCTCCGACCACTAATCTGCCGCCGGTTGATGGTAATACTGACTGCAAGGCGATCAAACTTCGTGCTTCCCGCACGAACAATCGAACCGCGACCGCGGCGCGTAGCCTCTGCCAGATTGGCCCCGTTCAGGACGCCGCGAACTATCAGGGCATCCAGCGCCCCATCCATGTTCTCCCACATCGATTCCCAGTCTCGGCCGGCCCCGTGCATACGGAAGCTACCCATCAGGTCTCCCTCAAGGGAAAGCGAAGGCGCAAAAACGGCAGTGACCTTGCGGCAGCTCAGGCGCTCGAGCATCGCGTCCCCGATCATCGCCAGACCCTCGTTCCATTCAACAAGCCAACTGCCCTTGAGCCCGCCGCCGAGCGCCCGGATGTCGAAACTGCTGATGATCAGCCGGCCCTTGTGCAGCAGGCCGCTGGCGTGCAATGAGTCGAACGTTAGCGGAAACTCCTCGGCAGGACGCCAGCCAACCCCGTCAATCTGGAGGGTCGCTCCCTGAGGCGTGGGCTCAGCGGTAATGCGTAACGTGTTGCCAATGGTCCGCAAACTGGCTTGCTCGATCCGCCCGTCAGCATGGAACGTGACGTCGCCGCTCAATTCAGCGAAAAACAAAGAGCCAGCGGTTACCGAGAGGTTCTCCACAACAACCTGTTTCAGCAGCCATTGTTGCGACTTCCAGCGCTGCGGATTGTCAGCCGCAAACAAGCCAACGAGATGATCGGCGGCAACAGCCCCACCGGAAATCTCTATTCGTGGCAAGACCTGAACTCCCGACCCAAGCATCGCGACAATTGTGTGTACGCGAATATTCTCGATCAGCGATTCATCACCCTCACCGATTCGCACATCGGTTAGCAACAATCCAGGCTCCGGCATGAGATTCAGCCGGATGTCGCCAACGCGCACCGGCACTTGCCAGACCCGCGTCAGCTCATTCTCGATAGCCGGCTTGAAACGGCCATAGGGGAAGAATGCAAGGACCGCCGTTGCAACAAGCCCCGCGGCAACCAGTCCGAACACCAAGTACACCAGAAGAGTGTGCCGTGGCGCCCGCGAAGCGTGTCTCTCTGTCCAGTTCTCCTTGACATCCTTGGTTCGCCAGCTAGCCGGCAAGATGGGTTCGCCAAACGCAGAGGGAGCGCTGGATACAGCTTGCGAGTCCAACCTGCTCAGCGACTTGCCACTGTCAAACGATTCGCCCGATTCTTTGAGCTTGTCGAACTGTAACTTGCTTTCCTGCCAGACCGACGCTGCTTGGAGGCTTGGCGCGATATACCCACCCCGCTCCAAATCACGCAGCGCGTTTTCGACCAAGCTCGGATTACCGAGCTTGGCGCCCAATTCTTCGACGCTAATCTTGCCATTGATCTGCACGAGAACCATACGCAGATTGCGGCGGACAACACCCTTTCTTTGCCGAACGGCCTCGTCCCCGATCGGGGTTTTTGCGTAGACTAGTTTCTGATCCATAGGAACAAGGAATTTTTTGGCAGTATATCCTGCATTGCCTTGACTGGACTGCATTTACTGACTAACATGCCCGCCTCTGTTCCTCGATAGCTCAGTCGGTAGAGCGCCGGACTGTTAATCCGTAGGTCCTTGGTTCGAGCCCAAGTCGGGGAGCCAAAAATTCTGTTTTCGGTTCTTGCACTTAGCCAATCCTCCGGGGTTGGCTTTTTGCATTCCGGGGATCGCCATACCTTTAGTCCGGCGCTCGGTATCGAGGCCATCAGGAAAGAAATGCCCAAGATTATCCGCGAAAAATACGAAAACGGCGTCTTGGTGGAACGCCAGACCGAAGGCTCGAACACGACCCCTTGGCATTGGCTCATGCTTGTCGTGCATACGGTCATCGCCATCACCCTAGTCGTACTGGCCACTGTGGCCGTTCATGACAGCCTGACCCTCAGAGCAAGCATGTCCGAGGAAGATGCATCGCCAACCAGTTGCGAACAGCCTCGGTTGCGGTCATAGGGCACTTGCCGCTCACAGCATTGTATGATCGACCCAGTTGTTTCAACGCGAACTTCACCCTTGGTAGCGTAGCCAAGGAACTAATCAAGACCATCCCGCTCAGAAGTCTGTGCAATTTGATGGTTTTTTATACCCGGAGCATTTCATTGAACTTGAGTGTATTGCGCAATTCGATCTTTTCGGTGCTCGGCGCACTGCTGGTGATAGCAGGTTCGGCGCACGGAGCTGAATCAAGCAACTGGCAACCGTTCGTTTCGGTCACACCGATCTATCAAGGCAATGGTGACCTCGACAAGGGCGGAAGTTTCAGTATGAGCGGCGCGATCGTGCGTGGCGGTGCCTCCTACGATCTTGGCGGGGGAAACCGGGCAGGCGTTACGCTCAGCTACGATTACCTCGACTATTCGTTTTCCAATGTCAGTGCTTTCGGTCAGGCGCCATGGGGCAACGTGCAGCGCTACGGTGTGGCGGTACCCATCTCCTTCGCCTTGAACGATGGTTGGAGCTTGAGGTTTTCGCCTTCGGCAGACTGGTTTAAGGAAAACGGTGCAAGCACTGGAGATTCGTTGGTGTGGGGTGCCACGCTATCCGGTGCCAAACAGTTTGAGGGGGGCAACCGTCTTGGCCTCGGTGTCGGAGTGTTTTCCCAGATCGAGAAGACGAGTGTGTTCCCCTTCCTCGTCGTTGATTGGCGACTTGGCGAACGTTGGCGCCTAGTCAATCCCCTTGCCAGCGGTCCGACTGGACCAGCGGGGCTTGAACTTGAATACCGTTTCGATGGCAACTGGGCGGCCAGTGTTGGCGCAGCTTACCGGGCCTTGCGTTTCCGCTTGAGCGATACCGGCTTGGTGAGCAACGGTGTGGGCGAAGAGACAGGTGTGCCTGTATTCCTACGCGTAACGCGCAATTTCAACGACCAGATGGCGTTACATTTCTACGGTGGTGTCGTGGCAGGTGGCAAGTTGCGTGTCGAGAATTCGTCTGGCGACATGGTGCGCGAAGAGAACTTTGATCCGGCTCCAATTGTGGGCCTGTCGTTCGTAGGACGTTTCTAAAGCCTAAATTCGCCATCACCCTTATCTTACCGTCCATGACAGCCTGACCCTCAGGGCGACCCTGTCCGAGGAAGATGCATCGCCAGCCAGCTGCGAACAGCCACGGTTTCGGTCTTAGGGCATGGGGCATCCGTGTACTAAATGATTATTGCCCCGCTGGTCGCCTACCTGACCAGGCTGCGCTTCCCGGCACTGTTCGCCATCACCGCCGTCTTGTTCATCCTGGATTTCTTCATCCCGGACGTCATTCCATTCATTGATGAAATCCTTCTCGGGCTCGGCGCTGCCCTCCTGGGGAGTTGGAAGAAGCGGAAAGAGCCGGGATCAGCGGGCAATAAGGGTGGTCAATAGCTGCCGGGCTCTACTTACTCGGCACATACCGGACACACGCTGTTGCAAGCCGTTACTTGAGTTGGAGGGCCTGCACCTGTAGCTTGAGCGTCGGCTGTTCCCACAACAGCCTAGGCAGCCAACCTGCCCCTCCCCCTAGACTTGCGGTTGCGATGGTCCGCATGCGTGTCGATGTGCTTCAATCTGAACGCAGATTTCAGCCCTATTTCGTTGCAAATGGTCTAGTTTTTGTCTAACGCATCGCAGATTGCAAGGAACCACTATGCCTAATCGTCAAGTCAGTGAAGTTATCGGTCAACGAACTTTTCCCATTGCAGCGCCAGATACAACCGTACGCGAAGCCGCAATCGTTATGAAGGAATGGGACTCATCAGCAGTTCTTGTCATGGAGGACGGCGCGTTAGTCGGAATCTGCACCGAGCGGGATATCGTCTTCCGGGCGATCGCCGCGGGTTGCATTCCTGCGACGACATGTGTGAGCATCATCATGACCAGGGATGTACAGACCATCCATCGCGATAAACCATTTGGACATGCACTTCATCTAATGTACGAAGGGGGATTCCGACATATTCCAGTAGTAGACGACACCGGACGTCCAGTGGGTTTGTTGGCGGCACATGATGCACTCGACTTGGATGGCTTGCAGATGGAGCAGGAGTTGGTTCGTCGCGAGGAAATCACAGTCATCCTTTAGGTGCCGAGGAGTGATGGGTACACACTGTTGCAAGCCGTTACTTGAGTTGCTAGGCCTGCGCCGCTATCTTCTCCCCATGCGCTGATCAGACATCAGCCTGACGGCCAACTCCCTCCGGCCGTCCGAAAGCCCCGCGGGGCTTTCACTTTCTGGTGGGGCATACGCACGAATCCTTTTGCAGCGCGGGCTAACTAGGGGGTACTCTTTCGCTGCCACCAAACTGAACGATCCGCGCGAACAAATGCCTGCCTGGCAATTCGCCTCACCCGCCCAAGCTTGCCCCGTTGAGTGGCAATCAACAAATAAGGAGAAATCATGGTCAAGGCCAAAGCCTATGCCGCAGTCGATGAGCGCAGCGCACTCGCACCTTACGAAATCGAACGTCGCGATCCGGGGCCGGACGACGTTCAGATCCAGATTCTTTTCTGCGGCGTGTGCCATTCCGATCTGCACACAGCCCGAAACGAATGGAAGAACACCCTCTACCCGTCGGTTCCTGGTCACGAAATCGTCGGCCGTGTCGTCACTGTCGGAAAAAAGGTGACGAATTTCAAGGTCGGGGATCTCGCCGGGGTCGGCTGCCTGGTCGATAGTTGCGGCCATTGCCCTTCATGTCACGACGGCGAGGAACAGTATTGCGACAACGGTTTTACCGGCACCTACAATGGCCCGCTCTTCGGCGGCGACAATACCTATGGCGGCTATTCGCAGACGATCGTCGTCAAGGAAGCCTTTGTCCTGCGCATCCGGCATGCCGAGAATAACCTTGCCAGCGTTGCCCCCCTGCTCTGTGCCGGCATTACGACCTACTCGCCCTTGCGCCACTGGGGTGCCGGACCAGGTAAAAAGGTCGGTGTGGTCGGCTTGGGCGGACTGGGTCACATGGGGGTGAAGATTGCCCATGCCATGGGCGCCCACGTGGTTCTATTCACCACATCCGCAAGCAAGGTCGCCGATGGCAAGCGCCTGGGTGCGGACGAGGTCTGCGTCTCCACCGACCCCGACGATATGGCACGCTACACCGGCCATCTCGATTTCATCCTCAACACCGTGGCGGCGCCGCACGACCTCGATGCCTATCTGCAATTGCTCAAGCGGGATGGCACGATGACCTGGTCGGTGCCCCGGCCGAGCCACATCCATCGCCAAATGTCTTCGGGTTGATATTGAGGCGCCGCAGCATCGCCGGTTCCCTGATTGGTGGCATTCGCGAAACGCAGGAAATGCTCGACTTCTGTGCCGAGCACGACCTCGTGTCGGATATCGAACTGATCCCGATGACTTACATCAACAGTGCCTACGACCGGATGATGAAGAGCGATGTGCGCTACCGGTTCGTGATCGACATGGCCAGCCTCGCCTGAGGCAAGCCCGGTCAAGGAATCTGGTAAGGCCCCGCCCCCACGGCGGGCTTTCACTTTCTGGGGCCGGTACTTGTCTTGGCGTAGCCGATGCGGCAGTCACGGTCGTCGCTACGAGTTAGTGCAACATTCGTTCTGTAAATTCGTAGCCTGCTGGTTTTGCGATGCTGGGTCGGCCGCAGCGATGAGGGCGCGTAGCGCCCGAAGCGCGGAGGACGGCCCAGCATCGCGGCGCGACCCCGGCAGGCGGTACCCGCAGGCGATTTCTTCGGGGAATTCTTACCCAAACCCACGAAGGAGTCGGCAGCATGGCACAACGCGTCGAGCATCACCCCCTGGACGCCGCTTTCGCGGCATTGCTGAGCAACGGTTTGGACGGCGCCGGCGAAGCCCTGCGCATCCTGGTCAATGAAGCGAGCAAGATCGAACGCGCCCACTTTCTGAATGCCCAACCCACGAGCGCACTATCGATCGTATCGATTACGCCAACGGCTTCAAGCCGAAGACGGTCATGACTCGCGTCGGCGAACTGACCTTCGAGGTGCCCCAGGTGCGGCGGCTTCTATCCCAGCGCGCTGGAGAAAGGCTCGCGCACCGAGCAGGCACTCAACATCGCGCTGGCCGAGATGTACGTGCAGGGCGTCTCCACCCGCAAGGTGATTACGGTCCTGCAATCGCTGTTGGGGCCGAGGTGTCGATCTCCTCGACCCAGGTCAGCCGCGCCGCCGAGCAGCTCGATGCCGGCCTGTCGGCCTGGCGTGAGCGGCCGCTGGACGAAACCCCCTATGTCTTTCTCGATGCCCGTTACGCGCCCGAAGGAAGTCCCCTTGGGGGACGAGCGGGTTCGTGAGGCAGGACGGCTGGTGGATTGCGCCGTGCTGGTGGCGGTCGGCATCACGCGGGCCGGCCATCGTCGCGTGCTGGGGGTGTCGGTGGCCTTGTCCGAGGCCGAGGTGCATTGGCGCGCTTTCCTCGACAGTCTGCTCCGGCGCGGCGAAAGGCGTCAGGCTGATCGTCTCCGACGATCATGCCGGCCTCAACAGGCGCGCCGGGCGACCCTGCCCAGCGTGCCCTGGCAACGTTGCCAGTTCCATTTGCGGCAGAATGCCCAAGCCTATGTCACCCGCCTCGACCAACGCAAACCGGTGGCGCAGCGTATTCGCTCGATCTTCAATGCCCCTGACCGGGTTGAGGCCGAGTGCTTGCTGAAACAGGCGGTCAGGCGTGGGCGACCGATGCGCCCAAGCTTGCTCAATGGGCGGAAGACAATCTGCCCGAGGGCTTTACGGCGTTCGATTCGCCTCACGCGCAACGTATGCGTCTGCGCACGACCAACGGTCTCGAACGGATCAACCGCGAGATCAAACGCCGGACCCGCGTGGCATCCATCTTTCCGAACACGGCATCCTGCCTGCGCCTGGTCTCCGCGCTTCTGGCAGAATGCGACGAGGAATGGATGACCGGGAAAATCTATCTCAACTTGCAACCGTGATTACCTCACCCGAATCAAATCGCCTCGCGCCGATTTACAGAAAAGAAGTTGCACTGCCTCAGTGGTAGTGTCCTCTGGGCAAATCTGCACCTGTTATTTTGGCTATCGCTCTTTCCCTTCTTAACTGGCTGGATGGGAGAAAACCATTTCGCGCCACTACCCACTGCGTTTTATGGTCTTGTGTTGCTGATGGCCGGCGTCGCCTATTGGATTCTCACTCGGACGATCATTTCCGTTGAGGGCAAGGATTCATTGCTGGCGAAGGCTGTGGGCAAGGATCGCAAGGGCAACCTGTCCATCGTAGTCTACGCAGTGGCGATTCCGATGGCCTTCTACAATCATTGGCTATCCCAAGCTCTATATGTCGTTGTCGCGCTGATGTGGCTCGTCCCCGATCGGCGAATCGAGAAGGTGCTTACTGAACGGGAGACCTAAACGCAGCGGGCATAGAGGTTTGCGTCGTTTGACCCCGCACACAACCCGACACACACTGTTGCAAGCGGTTACTTGAGTTGCTAGGCCTGCGCCGCTATCTTCTCCTCATGCGCTGACCAGACATCAGCCTGACGGCCAACCCCTCCCTCTCCCAACGGGCCGTCTGAAGGCCCCGCACTCCCTCCCCCTGGTGCGGGGCTTTCGCCTTTTCTGGGCTAGGTCAGTCACTCCGAGGTGGCCTCGATGAGAAGGCTGGGCCCTAACCCACAGCCGGCGTGTTATGCGCTGCCTACGGGGAACGGAAACCACTTCCCTTTGCCAACGCGCCGCTGCACTTCATCACGGAAAGTATCAGGCGCAGGATCGTTCCCGCCTTGATGCCGCTTGTGATTGCAGAATCTATGCGCGGCAACGATGTTTTCCCGCGATGCTTTTCCGCCAGCGCTATGTCGAAAAAGATGCTCCCCTGTGCATTGAAGTTGTTTCGCCTGCTTTGGGGTCAGCTTGTATTGCTGGGAAAACGACTCGGGGTCATTCAGCCACATTGGCTTGTCACAGTATGCCATATCTCCACCAGTAGCACTAAGCCTTGCCTCGTGGTCGGACAACATGAAACCGGTGCGATTGTTGTACCCCACTCCAAATCCCTTGCCGAGGAACTGCGCATCCGCTGTAGACAAACTGGGCGAGACCCGAAAGAATGGGTCAAGAAAATTCCCCTAAACAGTTAAAGCGATGCCCTTCAACGACCTTGAGAAAAAGCGGATCGAAAACGCCCTGGACAAGTTCCTGGCCAAGAGGCGTCCCCCGCCCCATATCCGCAAAGAACCCGACTTCAGCTACGCACTGTCCAACCAGAGCATCGAGCTTCTCGAAATCCGTCCTCAGTGGGATGATCCGGCGATCATCCATAGGCGCCCTTTCGCCAAGGCCAATTACGTCAAGGCCCAAGGTTGCTGGAAGGTTTTCTGGATGCGCGCCAGTTTGAAGTGGCAGGGGTACGAGCCAACACCTACCGTGGCCTCGATTGATGAATTCTTGGCCGTGGTCGATCAGGATCAGTATGGGTGCTTTTGGGGCTGACTCCCCATGTCTTGCCAGAGGCTGTCGCGACGGCAAACACACCGGCTGAGATCAGCCAAATCCGAACAACCGTCAATAACGGCTAGAATGGACGCGATGACATCGAGGAGGATCTGGGTGAATGGCTCATGCGAAATCCCGTGAAGTCAGTTTGGCGATCAAGACCACGGACGAATTGCTCAAGAGCCTCGACGATCTACGCGCTGCTTGGAAGCACGATCACTCCACCCTACCGAAGGGCCTTTCCTGTTCTGAAAGCAAGGAAGGTCAGTTCATTTTGGTGGCAGCAGAATCAGCCTTCGTCACGATCCCTGGGGCATGCGTCATCAAGGGTATTGGCGCCGTTGAACTGCTGCCCTTGACAACGGTTTTTGAGGAAGGCTCCAACTCGAAAACCCTGATCCTGAAGGCCACACCCGAGGGTTGGAAGTTCTCCGTCAAATTTATGCCGCCAATCGTTCGCGAGAGGAATGTAAAAAGGCTCTAGGCCAGCCTCGGCGTTACCCGAGAAATCGGCGCAACTCAATCTGACGTTCCCACTCACGTTTTTCCGCCATGTTGGCGACTAGAGGAGGCCTCGTGGCCAAACCAAACTACCAGTTCGAAAAGCGCCAAAGAGATCTCGCAAAGAAGAGCAAGCAGGAAGAAAAGCGACGCCAGAAGCAAGCTGAAAAGCCCAGCGACAGTTCGGGGGAGAATGAGACAGCAAGCACACCTTCGGCCCCTAGCCATGAACGCCCATGAAAACTCCCCAACGCCTTGCTGGACTGCTCGAAGAGGGCCTTATTGACGAAGTCCTCGGTCAGTTGATGAGCGGCAAGGAGGCAACCGTTTACGTGGTCCGCTGCGGAGATGCCATCCGATGCGCCAAGGTCCAAGGACGCCGCTCAGCGTAGTTTCAAGAAGAGCGCTTCCTACCAGGAGGGCCGCAAGGTCAAGAACAGCCGTCAGGCGCGCGCCATGGAGAAAGGCAGCCGTTATGGGCGCAAGATGCAGGAAGAGGTATGGCAAAACGCCGAGGTCGATGCCTTGTATCGGCTAGCTTCCGCAGGCGTACGAGTTCCTCAGCCACACATCTGTTTCGAGGGCGTCTTGCTGATGGACTTGGTGGTGGATGCCGAGGGAAGCCCGGCGCCGCGCCTGAATGACGTCGAGCTTGACGAGGATCAGGCATTGGAATTTCACGGTATGTTGCTCAATCAGGTGGTGCGGATGCTGTGCGCCGGCATCGTCCACGGTGATTTGTCCGAGTACAACATCCTCGTCGGTGAAGGTGGCCCGGTTATTATCGACTTGCCGCAGGCGATTGATGCGGCGGCCAATAGCACAGCAGCCGAGATGCTTGAGCGCGACGTGATTAATTTGCGGACCTATTTCAGCACCTTCGCCCCTGCCTTGCGGGATACCCAGTTCGGCAAGGAAATCTGGGGGCTTTACGAAGGTGGCTTGCTGACACCAGAGCAGGTTCTAACCGGCCAAGTCGTTCTCGATGAACATATTGCCGATGTCGATGCCGTTCTTATGGCAGTGGAACTGGCCATCAAAGAAAACGAGATTCGCCAAATGTGCCGACCAGATGTCGAGGCGGCTTAGTGGCTATTGGGCTCTACCAGTCAAGTTCGCTGCCGCACATTCAATCGTCCATGAATACCCCATACTGCAATCCCATAACCCACCGGACCACCGAACATAAAGATGGACTGCCACCTCCTGCATGGAATACGAACCAATAGATGTTCGAGGCCCGGTATGGCCGTGTGGGCTACTCTATGCAGTCTCGTCTTGTTCGCATTTCCTATGCCCAGCCAAGCCACAGAAGAACCCCACTACAAGGTAGTCCGTAACCTCGAGGATATCGAGGTGCGCGAATACGCAGCATACTCAGTCGCTGAGGTTGTGGTGTCCGGGCCTGCTGCAGAAGCAGGGAATCAGGCTTTCCCGATTCTGGCCGGTTATATCTTTGGCAAAAACAAGGGCGCGCAAGAATTTGCGATGACCGCGCCGGTGACGCAGGCCGCTGAGCCAGTCAAGCTGGAGATGACCGCACCCGTCACCCAGACGGCCGCGCCGGGTGGTTTTCGGGTTCAGTTCGTGCTGCCCAAGGGGATAACGCTAGCCAATGCACCGGAGCCTCTGGACACGCGGGTCACGCTGCGGGACATCGCCCCCAGTCGCCTGGCGGTCATTCGTTATTCAGGCTTTTGGTCAGATGCCAACTATACCGAGCACCTGGCCAAACTGCAGACCGCCTTGCGCGCTGCCGATCTGGTTTGGGTGGGCGAGCCCGTGTATTCCCGCTACAACGCTCCGTTCACGCCATGGTTTTTGCGGCGAAATGAAATTTGGCTGCATCTGGCCAACCAGCCATGAAAGGGCCCTAGCCTGATAAGTCACCTTTGCTGGTAACTCAACTGATGCCCTTCAACGACCTTGAGAGAAAGCGGATCCAGAACGCCCTGGACAACTTCCTGGCCAAGCGGCGTCCCCCACCTCACATCCGCAAGGAACTCGACATCGCCTACACCCTCACCGGCCAGAGTGTCGAACTTCTCGAAATTCGCCCTCAATGGGACGATCCGGCGATCATCCATCGGCGCCCTTTCGCCAAGGCCACTTACGTCAAGGTTCAGGATTGCTGGAAGGTTTCCTGGATGCGAGCCAGCCTGAAGTGGCAGGGGTACGAGCCGACGCCTGCCGTGCCCTCGATCGACGAGTTCCTGGCTGTGGTCGATCAGGACCAGTATGGGTGCTTCTGGGGGTGACTTCCTCTGAAAACGACAAGAAGTAAGGTCCATGCGCCTCGATAAATGGCTTTGGGCTGCCCGCTTCTTCAAAACTCGTAGCTTGGCAAAAGCGATGCAGGAGATGGCGGCAAGGTGAAGCTAAACGGGTCACAGAGGGCCAACGGAAGGACGACTGCCAGAGAAAGCCAGCGTCCATGTTTCAAGTGAGCTATAGTTTCTGCCCAACCACCCGAAGCAAAATATGGCTTACGTTGTTACTGAGAACTGCATCAAATGCAAATACACGGACTGCGTGGAAGTCTGCCCGGTCGACTGTTTTCATGAGGGTGCCAACTTTCTCGCGATCGACCCGGACGAGTGCATTGATTGCGCACTTTGCGTGCCCGAGTGCCCCGCAGAGGCCATTTTTGCTGAGGATGATGTGCCGGATAGTCAGCGTAAATTTATCGTGCTGAACGCCACGTTGGCAAAAGTTTGGCCTGTGATTGCCGTCCGTCGGGAACCCCTTGCCGACGCCGACAAGTGGAATGGAACACCGGACAAACTCAATCAACTCGAACGCTGATTCTTTCTTGCATCCATGCGGCAAATCTCAGGGAGTCCGGAATTCTGCGTTTCTGAGTAGCCCAATTGGCCGACACGACCAGAAAAACTCCGGATGGCGGCCTGACACCAGATTGCTGCCTACAACGGTGTTGAATATCTATTGTCCCTTCAGGGTCGAACTGAGCCATTCCGCTACCCTGCCCCTCCCCAAAAGGAAAGGTCAGGTGCTCACTCCCTTGGTGCTATCCGCTGTTTCGTCGCCAGACGCTCGCTAACCAATGCTGCTGCGCCACGGGGAGCCCCGCTGGGCGGTAGTAGTGTTCGATTTCCGAGAATCCGGCAGCTGTAAGGTAGTTGCGCCACGTTGCAAAGTCGTAATAGGCACCGTAGCGTTCGCCCTGCATGCCTTCCTCGTTGTTGCCACGCGGATTTGAACTGAACAGCACACCTTGGGGCTTCAGCGTCGCAGACAACTGCGCCAACACGCTCGGCAACATCGATTTCATGATGTGGAACATCGAGGCGTTGGCGAACACGCCATCAAAATAGGCGTCGGGCAGTTCAAGGTCCCGAAAATCTTGCTGCCAGACCTCACAGCCGCTGTGGGTGCGGGCAATTTTTGCCAAGGCATGCGCACCTTCCAATCCAATGGCTCGATGCCCATGCTGCACAAAGGTTTTCAGGTCTCGCCCTGGGCCGCAGCCGAAGTCCAGTAACGTAAAGGGCGGTTCGACCAGAATATTGCGCAGCAGCGCATCAATATTTTGCGAAACGTCGTGATCGCGGGTGCCTTCCCAATAGGCTTCGGCATGCGTGTTGTAATGATCGAGTGTTCGATCAATGATGCCCTGCTCGGCGTGCTTGTCAGCTTTCATCGGTATCTGCTATGGGAGCCTGGAGCGTGTGAGAGGCAAAGATGAAGTTCATGGCACCATCGCTGGGCTGCCTGTCCCCTAGCCGATCGCATGCTGCAGTGCCTTGTATTCATCTGCCTCGGAAGTAAGTTCAGCCTCAGTCAGCCGGGGTCTTGAATTTCGCCAGAAGCGGTGCGACGAGGTCCATAGGCAAGGGGAAAACGACGGTAGTGTTCTTGTCGGCGCCAATGACCGTAAGCGTTTCCAGATAGCGCAGAAGTATTGCCTGGGGTTCCTGAGCCAGTATTTTTGCCGCCTGAAAAAGTTTTTCAGCTGCCTGCAGTTCTCCTTCGGCGTGAATCACCTTGGCCCGCCGTTCCCGCTCTGCCTCGGCCTGCCTGGCGATGGCACGGATCATGGATTCCGTCAGGTCAACTTGCTTGATCTCGACATTGGCAACCTTGATTCCCCAGGAGTCGGTTTGCGCATCCAATGCGAGTTGTATGTCGGTATTGAGTTTCTCGCGCTCGGCCAGCATGTCGTCCAACTGATGTTTGCCCAATACTGAACGCAACATGGTCTGGGCCAGTTGGCTGGTGGCGTTCAAATAATCCACCACCTGGATGATCGCCTTTTCCGGGTCCACTACCCGCAGATAGACGACCGCACTGACCTTGACCGATACGTTGTCACGGGAAATCACATCCTGGGTTGGCACTTCAAGAACTACCGTCCGCAAATCGACCCGAATGACCTTCTGGATCAACGGAATGATAACGACCAGCCCTGGACCTTTCACTTTCCAGAAACGTCCCAATGTGAAGACCACGCCACGCTCGTATTCACGAAAAATGCGAATCGCAGAAGAGAAGAACGAAGCGCCTGCGATGATGGCAACTGCGATGACCATCCAAGTAAGATCCATAAGCATTCTCAACTCCCGGTCGACGGCGGGCTGTCAAAGATAGCGAAGCAGCCTCATTCGGAAAACACAAAAATCGGACACATCCTTCCGACAGCTTAAAGCAGGAATATCCAGACGGCTCGCAAAAACTGCCATCCAAGTTTTATTGGCGCCCGCCCACTTGAGTTTCAGCAGGCAAGACGGATAGCATCATTCCTAATTGGTAAGGCCAAATACATTGTGGCGCTAAACTTGCCTCGACCATTTTTTGGTAATCAGTTAGCCGTACGGTCGAACTGACCCATTCCGCTACGCCGCCCCTCCCCCCAAACCCGGAGTCCGGCGCTCACTCCCCTGCCCGGTTCGGAGCCAGTTCGGCAAGAGTGCACCCTACCTCGTTGATCCCGTTCAACTTCCGCCAAGATAAATGGGCAAACCCAGCCGCCAGGTTCGGCATAGGTTCGGCGCCGAGAACCGAGCAACGGGCCAGCCCAAAAATGCGTTACGTATCTTCGACATACGACCCATCAGGCAGGCTGTGCGTTCTACTGTTAATCCGTAGGTCCTTGGTTCGAGCCCAAGTCGGGGAGCCAAAAATTTTGTTTTCGGTTCTTGCACTTAGCCAATCCTCCGGGGTTGGCTTTTTGCATTCCGGGGATCGCCATACTCTTAGTCCGGCGCTCGGTATCGAGGCCATCAGGAAAGAAATGCCCAAGATTATCCGCGAAAAATACGAAAACGGCGTCTTGGTGGAACGCCAGACCGAAGGCTCGAACACGACCCCTTGGCATTGGCTCATGCTTGTCGTGCATACGGTCATCGCCATTACCCTGGCCGTACTGGCCGTTGTGGCCGTCCATGACAGCCTGACCCTCAGGGCGACCCTGTCCGAGGACGATGCATCGCCAACCAGTTGCGAACAGCCACGGTTTCGGTCGTAGCCATTACAATCTCCGAGAATTACGCTGAGGAAGTCCGGGAGACCGAACGCATGGGTTTAGCACGGGGCATCAGATGGAAAATAGATACAAGTTGGTACAGAACATCAGTGCATTAGATGGTGTCTATCCAACAGGCATCATCCGAAGGAGATTAGGCATGAAGCGCTCACTGACCGCTCTTTTTTGCAGCTACTTCCTGATTGGCGCAGCGCTGGCTGACCAAGGCGTGATCGACAAGACCGAGCCGGCTCTTGAGCGAGGAGCGGAAGCCACTGCTCATGGGATAAAACGTGGCGTTGAGGCTACAGGTCGCGGCATCAAGCGTGGCGCTGAAGCTGCTGGCCATGGGATTGAAGTCGGGCTATCAGCAGCGGCTCGTGGAATTAGGCGCGGAGCAGAAGCGACTGGTCACGCTTTGCAAAAAGCGGCAGAAAAAGTCAGCCCGTCGTCTGGCGCATGATCTGTAGAAGTTCAGAATTGCCTGACCCTAGCAATGCCATGTTTCCGGTAGGGGAACCGACCGAACGTTGCAACGTGCCACCTGCAACTGGAAACCCTGCCGCTGTAACCAGGAAGGTCAGTACTGAAGGCAAACTGGCGGCCATTGGGAGTGGCACGACGAACAGCACGAATATCGTAAAGAGCATCGTGGCCATGGGGACTAATATCCAATCGCACCACCATACGAAGGACTAACCATGGCCGGGTTTGAGAACTACAGTCAAGAAATCAGAGAAATCGAACAGGAAATCGAACGCAAGGGGATTGCGCTCGGCATCAATTGGGATGACGACGCCCAGGTACGTTCGTTGGCCCGGGAAGCCCTCGACCACGCGACGGGTGACGTAAAGATTTCTGCCACGGGGCCCATTGATCCGCGATTGATGGCCAAGTTGGACCTGTTTGGCCTGGCTGGCATCATGCTGCGCACCATGGAAGAGAGTGCCACGGTTGGTATCGAGAGCCACGGGGGTCCGGCTTGGAAGGCCTTCGCCAGAGCGCTGTGGGCAGAGGCGAAGTCGATAAATACCCCCTGACTGCACAGCCCAGACGTTCGCGACTTGCCCGACATCGACTACAGTATTGCGGTTGGAGCCGGTCCGCTTCAACTGTAGGGTTCCAACATGTTCAAACTCATCATCGCCCCGCTGATCGCCTACCTGACCAGACTGCGCTTCCCGGCGCTGTTCGCTGTCAGCGCCGTCTTGTTCATCCTCGACTTCTTCATCCCGGATGCCATTCCGTTCGTCGATGAAATCCTTCTCGGGCTCGGCGCTGCCCTCCTGGGGAGTTGGAAGAAGCGGAAAGAGCCAGGATCAGCGGGCAATAAGGCCGCCAATCGAGAGCCCTGACTGGCGACGCCAATTTCGGCCAGTTCAGATACAGTCGCAAGATCCGACGCCAGATTCCATGGTGCGGTAGAGTTGCGACAGATTGCTGCTTCTTGTCCATCACCCCATCGCGCCGGGACAGTCAGCAAGCCGACCTATTAACCCGGCCCGATAATTCACGACGCTGCGTAAAGCGCGGCGGGGTGCCTGAAATAGGCCCGTACCTTTTCCGGCAACCGGGTCAAGCCATTCATGAACAGCAGCGCCTTGTCGAGCAGGGTGGCCTTGTTTGAGCTGACCGGCCCGGAGCGCAGGGCGGTTTTGAAATCCCGGTTCAGATACTCGTCAGGATTCGACTCCGGCGCGTAGGGCGGCAGATAGACCAATTCGATCTGGTGGGCCTTGTCGGCCAACCATTCGCGAACCACCCTGGCATGATGGACGCGCAGGTTGTCGACGACGAGAAAGATTTTCCGGGGTGCCCCGTCAACCAGGGTGGCCAGGAAGGCGATGAAACGCTCGCTATTGATGCTGCCCTCGACAATCTGGAACTGCACTTCGCCGCGCGGTGAAATCGCCGAGATCATCGACAGGCTTTGCCAGCGCGCGGGGACGGTGAGCACCGGCGTCTGACCTTTCGGGGCGTAGCCCCGTACCCAGTGCGCATCTTCCTTGACGGCCGTCTCATCGCCCCAGTAAATCACCGCACCTTCGCTCTGGGCACGGGCTTTGACCTGTGGATAGGTTGTCTCAAGCCAACGCGCCACATCCTCCGGGCGTTGCTCCAGTGCGCGCTTGACCGGGCGTTGTGGGGTAAAACCCCAGCGCTTGAGGTATTTGCCGATCAGGCGGTCCTGCATGTCGAGGCCAAACTGCGCCTTGACCAAGGCCTTGATCGCCGGACGGCTCCACAGCGCAAACGGCAGTTTCATCTGTTGCGGGTTGCTGCCAATGATCTGGTCGCGCAGCCACATCTCGTCAGCCATCTTCAACTTGCGCAAGGTGCCCAGCGGCCGACCGCGCGGCTTCTCGCCCAACGACTGCTCCCCTTCTCGTCTGGCTCGCGCCAACCAGGTCTTGATCGTCGTCGGATGAACGCCCGCGGTGGCGGCGAGCGCTGCCCCATTCATTCCCGACTGCTTGCGCAGGCGGATGACCATCTGCCTCAGCAACTTGCGTCCTTCCGCCGTCAGCTTGCGTGCATCAACTTTGTCCATGCACCAATCATAGCATATGTCGCTTATTATGGGGCCGGGTTAATAACCAAAAGAGAAGGAAGGATGGAACGACCGATGCAGGAGCGCAAAGAAGTGATTACCGTGCCCACCGCACTGCGGCGAATGGCACTTCTTGTCGCCACCTGCCTTCTCGCCTCCTGCAGTAGGGTGACCGCGGAGAACTACGCCAAGATCAAGTCCGGCATGGAATACAAGGAGGTCACAAGCATCCTGGGCAACCCGGCGAGTTGCGATGACATCGTTGGGTTCAAGTCCTGCAAATGGGGCGACGAGAAGAGCCATATCACCGTCCGTTTCGCAGGTGATGCCGTAATCATGCACTCAGCGGAGAACCTTCGCTAAGGCGGCACCGCCAAACCCCGATAGACGCTGTTGCAAGGCGTTACTTGAGTTGGCGGGCCTGCACCGCTATCAAGGCTTTCGCCTTTCGGGCTGGCTGAGGCAGTCCCCCGGCTACGTCGGAGAATGCTCAGCCGCCAACTACCGTTGATTTCCGGGGATTTCAGAGCGCGGCGCCTAACTTTCGGGCTTAAGCGCTCACCTTCGCGATCATGTGGTTGATGACATGGCTATGCTCATGCTGGGGGCTGAACATGACGATCTCCGCGTCTTCATCTACCTTTACGTTATGCCCGGGTGGCCAGTAAAACAAATCGTTCGCATTGACTGTCTCGTGCACACCGTCCGCGTCAGTCGTGGTGAGTTGCCCGCGCAAGACAAACCCCCAATGTGGGCACTGGCACATATCGCCTTCTAGTCCTTGAAACAGCGGGGTCGTATCGACGCCTGCCGAGAGACTGAAGTACTCGCCACTGATCTTGCCAAATCCTGTTGCATCACCGAAATCCGTTCGCTGACGGAGTACGGCGCCTGGGATCTGCATCTTGATGTCCACCTCATCTTTGGTAATTCGCATTTTGGTTTCTCCTCGTGCACCCATAGAGGAACTAACGCCACCCTCGCACGCGTCCCTCTCGGTTACGCGGTTAGCTGCTTAGGCCGCGTGGCGGCAGTGCAACTTCTTTTCTGTAAATCGGCGTGAGGCGATTTGATTCGGGTGAGGTAATCACGGTTGCAAGTTGAGATAGATTTTCCCGGTCATCCATTCCTCGTCGCATTCTGCCAGAAGCGCGGAGACCAGGCGCAGGCAGGATGCCGTGTTCGGAAAGATGGATGCCACGCGGGTCCGGCGTTTGATCTCGCGGTTGATCCGTTCGAGACCGTTGGTCGTGCGCAGACGCATACGTTGCGCGTGAGGCGAATCGAACGCCGTAAAGCCC
The DNA here is from genome assembly GCA_016714975.1 of Candidatus Dechloromonas phosphorivorans. Lineage (GTDB taxonomy): Bacteria > Pseudomonadota > Gammaproteobacteria > Burkholderiales > Rhodocyclaceae > Azonexus > Azonexus phosphoriphilus. The sequence continues at coordinate 179,122 of JADKBR010000015.1, forward strand.
TCGGGCAGATTGTCTTCCGCCCATTGAGCAAGCTTGGGCGCATCGGTCGCCCACGCCTGGACCGCCTGTTTCAGCAAGCGCTCGGCCTCAACCCGGTCAGGGGCATTGAAGATCGAGCGAATACGCTGCGCCACCGGTTTGCGTTGGTCGAGGCGGGTGACATAGGCTTGGGCATTCTGCTGCAAATGGAACTGGCAACGTTGCCAGGGCACGCTGGGCAGGGTCGCCCGGCGCGCCGCCTTGAGGCCGGCATGATCGTCGGAGACGATCAGCCTGACGCCTTTCAAGCCGCGCCGGATCAGGCTGTCGAGGAAGGCGCGCCAATGCACTTCGGCTTCGGACAAGGCGACCGATACACCCAGCACGCGACGATGCCCATCTCCGGGTAATGCCGACCGCCACCAGCACGGCGCAATCCACCAGCCGTCCCGCCTCACGAACCCGCTCGTCCCCAAGGGGACTTCCTTCGGGGCGTAACGGGCATCGAGAAAGACATAGGGGCTTCGTCCAGCGGCCGCTCACGCCAGGCCGACAGGCCGGCATCGAACTCCTCGGCGGCGCGGCTGACCTGGGTCGAGGAGATCGACACCGCGGGCCCCAACAGCGATTGCAGGACCGTAATCACCTTGCGGGTGGAGACGCCCTGCACGTACATCTCGGCCAGCGCGATGTTGAGTGCCTGCTCGGTGCGCGAGCCTTTCTCCAGCGCGCTGGGATAGAAGCCGCCGCCGCGCACCTGGGGCACCTCGAAGGTCAGTTCGCCGACGCGAGTCATGACCGTCTTCGGCTTGAAGCCGTTGGCGTAATCGATACGATCGATAGTGCGCTCGTGGGGTTGGGCATTGAGAAAGTGGTTGCGCTCGATCTTGCTCGCTTCATTGACCAGAATGCGCAGGGCTTCGCCGGCGCCATCCAGACCGTTTGTCAGCAACGCCGCAAAAGCGGCGTCCAGGGGGTGATGCTCGACGCGTTGTGCCATGCTGCCGACTCCTTCGTGGGTTTGGGTAAGAATTCCCCGAAGAAATCGCCTGCGGGTACCGCCTGCCGGGGTCGCGCCGCGATGCTGGGCCGTCCTCCGCGCTTCGGGCGCTACGCGCCCTCATCGCTGCGGCCGACCCAGCATCGCAAAACCAGCAGGCTACGAATTTACAGAACGAATGTTGCACTAACCGCGTGGCTACGGTTTCGCGTAGACGTCGGCGCTCATTACCTCGATTCCAACATAGGGCTCGTTGCCCTCGACCCAAGCATCGTGTCCAGGCGGGATCGTGTAGGACTCGCCAGCGGCGATGGTCTTTTCGGTGCCGTCCGTCATGCGGACAGTAAGTCGCCCGGAGACGGCGTAGCCGACATGGGAGACTTGGCAATGGTCAGTCTTGACGACGGGTTTAACGCATTCGGACCAGCGCCACCCCGTCTCGAAGTTGAAACGCCCCATCGTGACCCCATCGAGTTGAACGACTTCGACGCGTGTCTTGTTAGGGGTGCGGAGCTCGTCGGGCGAATTGTGGGACTTGACCTGGAATTTCGTTACTGTGACTGGAGTTGCCATGTTTTTCTCCTTGCTCAAGTAGGGCCACGGCCGGCGGCCGTGACTACATCGCCAAGGAAACGCATGTCGCGTCTAGCGTAAAAGACCGGCAGAACGTGGCAGCGTCCCGGCTTTCAAATTGCTTTATGAGATTTCGACTCAAGACTGCGGCTAAGGTTCAGGTTCAATTGTGCGATACATCGTTATCCCGCAGCGTCCTCCGCACACACACCCGGACACATTCTGTTGCAAGGCGTTACTTGAGTTGGCAGGCCTGCGCCGGTATCTTGTCTCCATGCGCTGACCAGACATCAGCCTGACGGCCAACCCCCTCCCTCCCCCAAACTGGCCGTCCTGAAAGCCTCGCACTCCTCCCCCCTGGTGCGGGGCTTTCGCCTTTCAGGGCTGCCAAGCTGCTGGTGATTGGCTGTGTTCGAGCCGTCTGCTGCCGTTCGTTGCTTCGATGGTCCAACGGCAGACATCAGAATGGAACAGTCGCACTGTACGACTGTTCAAAGACAGCAGGTTAGCCATTGCTGTCGTTCGACAAGTTGGTCGTCTTGATCAGCAATTCATCGTTTATCGGCCGTTCGGGGATGAACCTTGCCGAACGCAAGTTTCTAGAGAGAGCCTTATTTTTGCCCGGGCAGCATGATCGTCAGCGCGTTGTCGCGCAGGACATGGTGGTGATAGAGAGCCGCTGCAGTGTGGATGCCAATTAGCCAGTAACCGATAGTTCCGGCCAGTTCGTGCCATTCTTTAATCTGCTTAGCCAGTTCCGGGTTCTTGCCAACCAATGGTGGGAGTTCAAGCCCGAAAAAGGGCACCGGTTTTCCGGCTGCGCTGAGAATCAGCCAACCAGCCAGCGGCGCGCCAATCATCAACCCATATAAGGCCACGTACATCAGTTTCGCGATCGTCTCCTGCCAAGCCGGCGACGGCGGGATTGTGGTAGGTGTTGGGCCGATGACGCGGGCCAGTAGGCGCAACCAGACCAAGCCAAATACACTCAGGCCGAGCATGAAATGCCATTGCTTGAGCAGTTCGCGCGGCTCGCTGTCTTTGGGGAAGTAACCCTTGAGTTCAATACAGGCGTATACGCCCACCATAAGGATCAGCATCAGCCAGTGCAAGCCGATGGACAAGCTACCCCAGCGAGCCGTCGTGTTTTTCCAGGTCATTGTCGCCTCCTTCGGCTGTCCATCGATCAGCACAGTATGTCCCAAAAATCTTAAGGCAGCCTTACGCCCCTGCAGACTTGGAAGTCATCGCGAACGGCGACTTTCCTTTTGTTCGAATGCGGACTCCCGACCCCAAGCGGTCGATCAGCTTTCTCCAAACCAGCCAGTCAGCCAAGTTCAGATTGTGCGAACTGGAATGCTCCAAACCGGCCATTGGCGATTTGACCCTCCCGGCAATGAACGGAAGCTAAAAACATCTGCCTAGACCGGTCATTGGGGCTGGGTAGGTGTAAGCTGAAGTTCGTATCTTGAAATGCCACTATTGGCGTCTATGTTGGAGTGTGGGAGTCAATGATGAACCGTTTATTCGTAACCTCAGTGCTGGCTTTTGGCCTTGGAATCGCCGCCATGCCCGCGAGTGCCGTTGTTTATTGCAAGACCGTTGGCGTACCCAAAGGATGTGTTGCACGCCCAGTGGCAGCCCCCGGTGTCGGCGCTCCGGGCGCGGGGGTTGCACCCGGCGTGGGCGTAGGCGCACCCGGCGTGGGCGTGCGGGACCCCGGTATCAACCAACCCGGAGCTGCCGGGAATGTTGGCGCGGCGGGGGTTAGTGCAACCAACCGGAACGGGGGAGCTAACCGCGTGGGCGTTCGACGCTGAATCGTGGGTGACGGGGTTGTCAGAATTTCTGTGTGTGAGGCGTGAGGAGACTTTTCCACGGTGACGGCTGCCGAAGGTCCGTTCAGACCGTAGGCAGGCGGCGCGGTGGGAAAGTCGGGGGTCATTCTAACCGCGGGCCGCTTCAAAGCGTTCGGCGTAGAGAATGGCAAATTGATTCATGGCCTCCTTCCAGTCCTTGGCCGCCCGCCCCCAATCCGCGGTGATGTTGCGCAAGGCCAGCCAGATCAGCTTGCTGGCGGCATCGTCGCTCGGGAAATGCCCGCGCGTCTTGATGATCTTGCGCAGCCGGGCGTTGATGCTCTCGATGGCATTGGTCGTGTCCCCCAAGGGGACTTCCTTCGGGGCGTAGATCACCCGGCGAATCGCCGGCGGGAAGGCGAAGAAGGGAATGACCCGGTCCCAGGCCCGACGCCAGGCAGCGGCCACGGTCGGGAATTTCTGTCCCCACGGCCCTTGGGTGAAGGCCTCCAGTTCGGCCAGCGCGGCTTCGGCGCTGGATGCCGTGTAGATCGGCCTGATCGCCGCCGCCAGCGCCTTACGCTCCTTCCAGCTGGCGTAATCGAGGCTGTTCCGGATCAGGTGCACGATGCAGGTTTGCAGCGTGGTGGCGGGAAAGACGGTGGCCAAAGCCTCGGGCATCCCCTTCAGGCCGTCGGTGACGGCGATCAGGATGTCGGCCACGCCGCGGGTCTTGAGATCGTTGAAGACCTTCATCCAGAACTTGGCGCCCTCGGTGTTCTCGATCCACAGCCCGAGGATGTCGCGCGTGCCGTCCGGCAGCACGCCCAGTGCCAGATAGATGGCCTTGTTGCGGACCACCGCATCCTCGCGAATCTTGACCCGCAGGGCATCGAAGAACACCACGGGATACATCGCTTCCAGCGGCCGCGATTGCCAGGCGGCGACCTCGGCCATCACCGCATCGGTGACCGAACTGATGAACTCGGGCGAGACCTCGGTGCCGTACTGCTCGGCCAGAAACCCCTGGATTTCGCGAATCGTCATGCCGCGCGCGTACATGGCGACGATCTTGTCGTCGAAACCGGTGAAGCGGCGTTCGTGCTTGGGAATGAGCAGCGGCTCGAAACTGCCGGCCCGATCACGGGGCACGTCGATCTTCAGCGGCCCGTCCTCGGTCAGGATGGTCTTGCCGCTACGGCCGTTGCGGTGATTACCGAGGTCATCGGGCTTATCCGCACCCGGCGGGTAGCCCAGGTGATGGCTGAGTTCGGCGCTCAACGCCCGCTCGATCAGCGCCTTCTTGAACGCCATCGAGGCGGCATCGATCGCCTCGGCGTCCATCGGGCCACTGACCATCTGGTCAATGAATTCCTTGGGGATGCTGGGCAGCACCGCTGCCCGTTGCTTCTTGCTCGTCTTGATCGGCATACATGCTCCTTCTCGCTGACATGTTATGCCTCACACACAAAATTTCGGACAGGCTCGAGATCAGAGCCACTCCGCAAGCCACACGACAAGACAGGAAGCGCATCCAGGAGCTCGAACGCGAACTGCTGCGCAAAGACCGAGCGCTAGCCGAAACCGCCGCCTTGTTAGTCCTGTAAAAAAAGTCGCGGTGATCTTCAACAAAGGCGAGGCCGAATGATGGGGCTCGAAGATCGGCAAGCCTTGGCCCGAGATATTCACGTCGCGCAAGCGGCCGGTGCGCGGCTCGTGCTTGCCTGCGAGATCGTTGGCATCGCGTTGCGCACCCTGCAACGCTGGAAAGGCGTGGATGGAACCATCCGTCCCGATGACCGCCCCTTGGTCGTCCGCGCCCCACCCGGTCACGCACTCAGCGAAGCCGAGCGCGCACAGGTGCTGGCCGTCGCGAATGCACCACGCTTTGCCGCTGTCCCGCCCGCGCGCATCGTCCCCATGCTGGCTGACGAGGGGGTTTATCTGGCCAGTGAATCCACGTTCAGTCGTGTGCTGAAGGCGCACGGGCAAAGTGCTCATCGCGGGCGGGCCAAGGCACCCAAGCCACGACGGCCGCCGACGACGCACATTGCAACAGAAGCGCGCCAGGTATGGTGCTGGGACATGACTTATCTGCCCGCGCAGGTACTGGGGCGCTGGTTTCATCTTTACCTGATACTGGACTTGTACAGCTGCAAGATTGTTGGCTGGGAGGTGCATGACAGCGACCACGCCGATCATGCCGCCCATCTGGTGCGCCGCACGGCGCTGGCCGAGGGAATTGCCGTGCTGAGTCGCAAGCCCGTGCTGCACGGTGATAACGGCTCGACGCTCAAGGCGACGACCGTGCTCTCAATGCTGAACTGGCTGGGAGTCAAACCGTCGTATTCGCGACCCCGGGTCAGCGATGACAATGCTTACGCAGAATCGTTGTTTCGCACCGCCAAATACCGGCCAGAGTTTCCCACCAAAGGCTTTGCGGACCTTGACGCCGCCCGCGCCTCGGCGAGCAGCTTTGCGCACTGGCACAACGTCGATGATCGGCATAGCGGCATTCATTACGTCAGCCCGGCTCAACGCCATGCCGGCGAGGATCACGCGATTCTGGCGGCTCGCCATGCCTTGTATGTCACGGCTCGCGAACTCAACTCGGCACGCTGGTCCGGCAAGACGCGAAACTGGGCGCCGGTCGGCCCGGTGACGCTTAACCCCGAACGCGATTGCGTCATCAAATCACATCCGGAAAACAGCTTTATTCAGCCGTTGGCTGCATGAACGAGGCGACAACTACCTTGACGCGCGCCGATACCACTCGTCCATTTCATCGAACGTGCGCGGATAATCGACGCCCCGGATCGGGCTGGCATTTCCCATGGCAAGAAAATACCCGCAGCACGCACGTGCGTCAAAGGGATACCCATTTTCCACAAATTCGTCGACCAACCAGTTCAGTTTCTGGAGAACTGGATCAGGCAGCAGCATCACGAGACACTCGTAGCATGAACCCCGCCCTTTGACAGACGAAAAACCGAGGAAACCTCAATAGACAGCAGCGCGAAAAAAAAGGGGCGCTCGCCGCGCCCCTTTGGTGGACCCTGATTCCGTTCAGTTCAGAGGATTGCCTTGTGCTCCACCTGCGAACTTGCACCCGGTTCGTAGACGACGTGCGGACGACCGACCAGTAGTGGATCGACGGGCCCGATGGCGTCAATGTCCTTGCCTGCATAATCTAGTTTGTGCAGGACGAAACGCATGGCGTTGAGGCGCGCGCGCTTCTTGCAATCGGACTTGACCACTGTCCACGGCGCTTCAGCGGTATCGGTATGGAAGAACATCGCCTCCTTGGCTTTGGTGTAGTCGTCCCACTTGTCGAGCGAAGCCAGGTCGATCGGCGACAGCTTCCATTGCTTGAGCGGGTGAACCTCGCGCTCCTTGAAGCGGCGACGCTGTTCCTTGCGACTGACCGAGAACCAGAACTTGATCAGGTGAATGCCGCTGCGCACCAGGGTGCGTTCGACTTCCGGCGTCTGGCGCATGAACTCGCGGTATTCGTCCTCGCTGCAAAAGCCCATCACGCGCTCGACACCGCCGCGGTTGTACCACGATCGATCCATGAAAATGATCTCGCCGGCGGTTGGCAGGTGCTTGACGTAGCGCTGGAAGTACCACTGGCCGCGCTCCTCCATCGTCGGCTTCTCCAGCGCGACCACGCGCCCGCCACGCGGGTTGAGGTTCTCGGTAAAGCGCTTGATGGAGCCGCCCTTGCCCGCTGCATCACGCCCCTCGAAGATGACGACCATCCGTTGGCCGGTTTCCTTGACCCAGTTCTGCAACTTGACCAGTTCGACCTGCAGACGGTATTTCTGTTTCTCGTAGGCCTTGCGCGACATCAGGTTGCGATAGGGGTAAGAATTGTTGTCCCGCCAACCGGTTGCCAGTTCGTCGTCGGGGCTGGTCGGCAGCTTCCATGCCGGCGCATCCTCCTTGCCAAGCAGCGCCTTGCGCAACGCCACCGCGTCATCGGGCGACGCGCCGGTCATGATCGCTTCCAGCGACTTGGCCAGCGCGACCGCATCTCCGGGAGCAGAATGCGCAATGATGTCTTTGAGAGCGACGGTCTTCTGCTCGACCGCCGAACTGGTAGCCTCGGCAACGTCATAGGCCTCCATCGCCGCGGGCGTGTGTGCTGGCGCAACATCCCCGGCCGCGGCCCTGCGCGTCTGCGCTACGCGGGGCAAGGCAAGGGCGCGTGCCCGCGGTACGGACTTCTTGGTGGTCGTGGAACTGGCGCTCACGGCGGGCTTTGCCGCAACCGTCGTCTTGCTGTCGGCGTCCGATGCAGGTGGTTTGGTACTCTTGTCCATCAATTTCTCCCCGGTAAAATGTGTTTTTCGTGGCAAAAATCTCGACGTCAAATCCTTGTTGCGCTATCGCTTCCATGGTACTCCTTGTATGCTCCTCGATTCAATCACCTCAAGCCCGTTGACCCACATTTTTCCGGGCTTTCCCCCCTCCCGGTCACCTGGCAAGACCGTCCAGGCAGCGCCCGTTTAGACTGCCCGGCTGGCTTCAGCAATCCGGTCCAGTAGCTGTGTCAACGGGCTCGCGCTCACCTGGCTGACTTGGCAGGGTCAGAAGGTGAGGGCCGCGCTGAAATCTGGCCGTTCTTTCGTGTCGACCGCGGAAGCGCCGTCCCTATAGAATGTGCAGCTGACAACCAGCAAGCCGGTAAGCTCGGCCGGTGTCCCGCACAACCCATTTACCAATCCGGAGAGACCATTGTCCGCCCTGCTACCCAATGTTGACCCCCAAGGCCTGCTCGAATACTCGGTGGTCTATACCGACCGTGCGCTGAACCACATGTCGCAGCGCTTCCAGGGCGTCATGAAGGACATCTCGCGCATCCTGAAGCATGTCTACAACGCCCAGGCTGCGGTTGTCGTTCCCGGCAGCGGTACCTTTGGCATGGAAGCTGTCGCGCGCCAGTTCGCCAGCGAGAAGAAAGTCCTGGTCATCCGCAATGGCTGGTTCAGCTTCCGCTGGACCCAGATTTTCGACATGGGAAAGATTCCGTCGGAAAGCATCGTGCTCAAGGCACGCCAAGTCGGTAGCGGCGCGCAGGCACCGTTCGCGCCGCCGCCACTTGCCGAAGTGGTCGCGGTAATCCACGAACAGCGGCCAGCAGTCGTCTTCGCGCCGCACGTCGAGACTGCCTCGGGGATGATCCTGCCCGACGATTACCTGAAAGCGGTTGGTGCTGCAGTGCGTGCGGTCGACGGTCTTTTCGTCCTCGATTGCGTCGCCTCGGGCACGGTCTGGGTCGACATGGTCGCGAGCAATGTCGACGTGCTGATCAGCGCCCCGCAGAAGGGCTGGAGCGCTTCGCCCTGCTGCGCCCTGATCGCTCTCGGCGAGCGCGCCCGCGCCCGGATCGACGCGACGACCAGCAGCAGCTTCGCCTGTGACCTCAAGAAGTGGCTGCAGATCATGGAGGCCTTCGAGAACGGCGGTCACGCTTACCACGCGACGATGCCGACCGATGCGCTGGCTGCGATGCGCGATGTCATGCTGGAAACGGAGGCCTATGGCTTCGCCAGCGTCTGCCGCGAGCAGCAGGAACTCGGCCGCCGCGTGCGCGAGGTGCTTGAGAGCAGCGGCTACCCGAGCGTCGCCGCCGAAGGCTTCAAGGCGCCCGGTGTGGTAGTCAGCTATACCAGCGATCCGGACCTCCAGAACGGCAGGAAATTCCTCGCTGTCGGTCTGCAGACTGCGGCCGGCGTGCCGCTGCAATGCGACGAGCCGCCCGAGTTCCGCAGCTTCCGTATCGGTCTGTTCGGGCTGGAAAAGCTGCACAACCCGGAGCGCACCGTGGACAACCTGGCGAAGGCGCTCGATGCACTCGTCTGACCCTCACCTCTTTCAGCATTGGATGGGCTCCCTACCCCACGCGACAGGCGTCGTCGCTGTTGCCACGCTGCTGGGGCTCGCCGGTGGCCCTTGCCTTGCGCAGACTCAATCACAGTCCGAATTTGCAAACTGCCTGGCCCGGCTGCAGCCGGTGGCGCAGCGCAGCGGCGTCCGCCCCGACAGTTACAGCCGTTTCACCAAGGACGTGCAGGCCGATTTTGCGATACTCGACAAGCTCAACTACCAGCCCGAGTTCAAGTTGCCGATCTGGGACTACCTTTCCGGACTCGTGGATGACGAGCGGATCGCCGACGGCAAGGCCGGTCTCGCCCGCCACGCCGATGTTCTGCAACGGATTCAGGCGACCTACGGCGTCGACCCGGCGACCGTGGTCGCGGTCTGGGGCGTCGAGAGCAACTACGGCAGGATCACCGGCAAGTACCCGCTGGTCCAGGCATTGGGCACGCTTTCTTGTTTCGGCCGGCGCCAGAGCTATTTCCAGGGCGAATTCTATGCCGCGCTGCGCATTCTCCAGCGCGGCGACATCGCACCCGACCGTCTCAACGGATCGTGGGCCGGCGCTTTCGGCCACACCCAGTTCATGCCCGCCACCTACGAGCGCCTGGCAGTCGATTTCGACGGCGACGGACGCCGCGACCTGGTCGACAACAGCGACGATGCGCTGGCGTCGACCGCCAATTTCCTGAGCAAGGGTGGCTGGCGAAGCGGACTGCCATGGGGCGTTGAAGTCAGGCTGCCAAACGGTTTCGATACCGGCCTTGCTGGCCGCACGAACAAGCGCACGCTCGGCGACTGGGCGGCGTCTGGCCTGACGCTGGCCGACGGCCGCCCGCTTAGCACCAGTGGCCTCACTGCGAGCGAACGTGTCGGCCTGCTGATGCTGGCCGGCCCGCACGGCCCAGCATTCCTGACGACGCGCAATTTCGACGTGATCTATGGCTACAACGCCGCCGAGAGCTACGGGCTGGCGATTGCCCATCTCTCCGATCGCCTGCGTGGCGGATCAATGTTCGCCATGCCGTGGCCGACCGACGACCCCGGACTGTCGCGTGCCGAACGCCGCGAACTGCAGACCCTCCTCGTGGCGCGCGGCCACGACATCGGGGAGATCGACGGCATCCTCGGCGACAAAAGCCGCGTCGCCCTCAGGCAGGAGCAGTCCCGGCTTGGCCAGCCGGTGAACGGGCGCGGCGGCCAGAAGATGCTCCAGGCCCTGCGCGCCGAGGGTGAAGGGCAACGACCGGACAATCGCTGAAGGAGACAGACAACATGCTGCTGATGAAACTGCGCCGCACCCTCGGGGGGCACATTCTGCTGGCCCTGCTACTGGCGGGCTGCGTCGTCTATGAACCCGTGGCCGTCATGCCGGGTGCGCCAGCCAGCTTCGAGCGCTCATGGAACGCCGCGCTCGGTGCCGCTCAGGATGTCGGGATTGCGGTCACCGCGGCCGATCGCTCGAGCGGCCTTATCCAAGGCCGGCACAATGCGGCGACCGCAACCATCGCCGTGATACCACAAGCAGATGGCCGCCTCCGGATCCAGTTCGATGCAAGGGGACTCGGACCACAGGATCAGGGGCTCGAGGATCGCTTCGTGCACGCCTACAACCGGCGCATGGGGCGCTGAGCCTGTAGCGGACCACTTGACCTCAAGTCACTTTTCAGCCTACCTGCTGGGCACTATTCCACAAAATCAGCCCATCCAAAGAAAAAGGTTTTCGGCCTTTCGGCGGAAACCCTTGGCATAACTGGTCGGAGCGGCGGGATTCGAACTCGCGACCCCTTGCCCCCAGGCAAGTGCGCTACCAGGCTGCGCCACGCCCCGACAAGCTGCGGATTATACCCGAAAAACCACGGTTCAAAGGCGCAACATCTCGATAACATGACGCAATTCGGCGCGCAGGGCATTGACGGAAGTTGCCGCCGCGGAGGCGTCTGCCGCAGCAGGTTCGACTGCATGGCCTTCGTCGAGCTTATTGCGTGCGCCATTGATCGTGAAGCCCTGGCTGTAGAGAAGTTCGCGTATGCGCCGCACGAGCAGGACTTCATGATGTTGGTAGTAGCGTCGATTGCCACGGCGTTTGACCGGCTTGAGCTGATTGAATTCCTGCTCCCAGTAGCGCAGGACGTGAGGCTTCACAGCGCAGAGTTCGCTTACTTCGCCAATCGTGAAATAGCGCTTGGCCGGGATCGGCGGCAACTCGTCGCCACCGGAAGGCTTATGCGGCTGATCCATCGCCGGTGAGCTCGACACTGGATTTCAATTTCTGGCTGGCGTGAAACGTCACCACACGTCGCGCTGTAATGGGGATTTCCTCACCTGTCTTGGGATTGCGACCCGGTCGCTGCGGCTTGTCGCGTAACTGGAAATTGCCGAACCCGGAGAGTTTCACGCCATCCCCAGTTTGCAGAGAATTCCGTATCTCTTCGAAGAAAGCCTCGACCATGTCCTTGGCCTCACGCTTGTTGAGACCAACCTTCTCGAACAACAGGGTCGCGAGCTCTGCCTTGGTCAAGGTCATCATTTGTATTTTTTCCGTCAGACGCGCAGTTGTGCGGCGAAAGCCTCTTTCAGACAGGACACCAGTTCCTGCACCGCCAATTCGACTTCAACATCTTGCAAAGTGCGTTGAGTATCTTGCATAACTATCCGGAAAGCAAGACTTTTCTTGGTTTCAGGAACCCCTTTGCCGACGTACACATCGAAGAGTTGCAGGTCCTTCACAAGGGGTGGCAGTTTCCCTCTCAAGCCATCCACCAGCGTCTGCAAGGCAAGGTTCTGATCGACAACAATGGCAAGATCGCGGATTACCGGCGGGAACTTCGACACCTCGACATAAACCGGAACAGATCCTGCGGTGACCGCCGCGCACTCGACTTCGAAAACAACCGGCGCTTGCGGCAATTCGTATTTCTGGACCCATTCCGGGTGCAATTCACCGATGTAGCCGATCTCGACGCCATCGAGCACAACGCTTGCGGCACGACCCGGATGCAGTGCGGGATGAACCAGTTTCTCGTAGCGCAACCGAGCTGGCGCCAGCAGGGCTTCCAGATCGCCCTTCAGGTCGTAGAAGTCGACGCTGCGTGCAGCACTGTCCCAACCTTCGGGTAGCGCGCCACCATAGTTCAGGCCCGCGAGTTTCCAGGGTTGATGAAAACCGTCGACGGGAACACCTCGGGTATCGCGCTGGAAAATGCGTCCCGTCTCGAACAGCCGAACACGGCTCTGCTTGCGCCTGAGATTGGTGACCAGGTTTGAAATCAGGCCGCCCAACAGGTCGACCGCATTACCGCCGTCTGGCTGGCGATAGGGTTGGCCAGGCGGATCAGATCGGCGTTGGCCGCGAAATCCAACTCCCAGCCCTCCTCGACGAAGGCAAAATTGATCACTTCCTGATAGCCGCGATCGACCAGCAGTTGACGAACGCGCGCCTGCGGACGCAGCGCTTCCGGCCGCACCAGCATCGACAGCGAACCCCGTGGCACGGGAGCGGGAATGTTGTCGTAACCGTGCAGGCGGGCGATCTCTTCGATCAGGTCCTCCTCGATTTCGATGTCGAAGCGCCAGGTCGGCGGCTGGACCAGAAAATCGTCGCCATCGCGGGTGAACGGCAACCCGAGCCCGGAAAACAGTCGGGCGATCTCTGCCGCCGGCAATGGCACGCCAAGCACTCTTGCCGCGCGTGCGGTACGCAGGCGCACCGGGTCGCGTGCCGGCATCTCGGCCCTCGCCTCGACCACCGGCCCGGCTGCGCCGCCGCAGATGTCGAGAATCAGGCGGGTAGCCCGCTCGATGGCCGAGCGGGTGCCACCGAAATCGACGCCACGCTCGAAACGGTGCGAGGCGTCGGAGCCAAAACCGTAGCGGCGGGCACGCCCGGCGATCGCCTTCGGGGCAAAGAAGGCTGATTCGAGGAAGAGTTCGCTCGTATCCAGCGTGATCCCGCTGTCTTCGCCACCCATGATGCCGGCCATCGCCAGCGGCTTGGCGTCATCGGCAATCATCAGGATGTCGGCCTCGATGGCGATGGTCTGCCCGTTGAGCAGCAGCAGGCTCTCGCCGGGCCGCGCCATGCGGGCATGCACCGTTCCATCGAGCCGGGTGTTGTCGAAGGCGTGCAACGGCTGGCCCAGTTCGAGCATCACGTAATTGGTGACGTCGACCAGCGCCGAGATGGCGCGGATGCCGCTGCGCTCGAGGCGCCGCTTCATCCAGTCCGGCGTTGGCGCCCTGGCATCGACGCCCTTGAGGACGCGGCCGAGATAGAGCGGACCGGCAGCCGGCGCATCGAGAGCGACGGCACGTTGATCGGTGATGGTGGCCACAACGTCGGGAACCTGCAGCAGCGTGGCCGGGGCGCCGGTTATGGCCGAAACCTCACGGGCGACTCCGGTCAGCGACAGGCAGTCGGCGCGGTTCGGGGTCAGCTTCAGCGTAAACAGGCGGTCGTCAAGATCGAGATACTGACGGATCGACTGCCCGACCGGTGCATCGGCCGGCAGAACCAGGAGGCCCGAGGCGTCTTCGGCGATCCCCAGTTCCCTGGCCGAACAGAGCATGCCCGACGACTCGATGCCGCGCACCCTGGCGACCTTGATCACGAAATCGCCGGGCAGTTGCGCGCCAGGCAAGGCGCACGGCACGCGCTGGCCGACTGCGACGTTCGGCGCGCCGCAGACGATGGTCGCCGGCTCGCCGCGGCCCGTATCGACCCGGCAGACATTCAGGCGGTCGGCATCCGGATGACGCGTCACCTCCAGCACCTGGGCGACGACGACATCGTCGAATTGCGGGGCGACCTGGTCGAGTTCCTCGACCTCGAGGCCGGCCATGGTCAGTTGATGGGCGAGTTCCTCGCTCGACAGCGCAGGATCGACGAGGGTTCTCAGCCAGGATTCGGAGAATTTCATGCGAATTGCCTCAGGAAGCGCAGGTCGCCTTCGAAGAACAGGCGCAGGTCATTGACGCCGTAGCGCAGCATGGTCAGGCGGTCGGGGCCGAAGCCGAAGGCGAAGCCGGTATACCGTTCCGGGTCGATGCCGGCGATGCGCAGAACGTTCGGATGAACCATGCCGCAGCCGGCGATTTCCAGCCAGCGGCCTTCGAGCTTGCCGCTCATGAAGGCGACATCGATTTCGGCGGAAGGCTCGGTGAACGGGAAAAATGAGGGACGGAAACGGACCTTGAGGTCGTCGCTCTCGAAGAAGCTCTTCAGGAAGTCGGCGATGACGCCCTTGAGATCGGCGAACGAAACACCCTCCCCGACCCACAGACCTTCGACCTGATGAAACATCGGCGAATGGGTCGCATCGGAATCGACGCGATAGACGCGTCCCGGGGCGATGATGCGGATTTCGGGAATTTTTTCCAGTTGACCGTAGCGGGCGACATGCGCCTGCATGTAACGCGCCTGGATCGGGCTGGTATGGGTGCGCAGCAACACGCGGTCGGCGACATTGCCGTCAGGGTTCAGCAGGTAGAAGGTATCGTGCATCGAACGCGCCGGGTGATCCTCTGGCGTATTCAAGGCAGTAAAGTTGAAAAAGTCTTCCTCGATCTCGGGACCATCGGCAACGTCGAAGCCGATCGAACGGAACAGCGCTTCGATACGCTCCAAAGTCCGCGTTACCGGGTGCACACCACCCCGATATTCGGCGCGACCGGGCAAGGTCACATCGAGCGCCTCCTCGGCCAGCCGCGCTTCCAGTGCCGCCTTGCGGATGTCTTCGCGGCGCTCATTAAGTGCCGCCTCGACGGCTTCCTTGACCCGGTTGATCGCCGCACCGGCGGACTTCTTCTCTTCCGGTGGCAATTTACCCATACCCTTGAGAAGTTCGGTGATCCGGCCGCTCTTGCCAAGAAAACGGGCCTTGACCTGTTCCAGCACATCCGGGTCGGAAGTGGCCGCGAACGCCGACCGGGCTTCACCAACGATTTGATCGAGATTTTCCATGCTTGTCCACCAACAAAAAAGGAGGCTCGCGCCTCCTTTTCCAATTGTGCTTTCGCTCAGGCGCCGAGCTGTGCCTTGGCCTGATTGGCCAACGCAGCAAAAGCCGGCTGATCGAAGACGGCCAGATCGGCCAGAACTTTGCGGTCGACTTCGATATTGGCTTTCTTCAGACCGTTCATGAAGGTGCTGTACTTCATGCCCAGCTCACGAGCTGCCGCATTGATACGGGCGATCCACAGGGAACGGAACTGGCGCTTGCGTTGACGACGGTCACGGTACTGGTATTGACCGGCCTTCATCACCGCCTGCTTGGCAATGCGATATACGTTCTTGCGACGACCGCGGTAACCCTTGGCCTGAACAAGAACCTTTTTGTGACGGGCATGCGCCGTTACACCACGTTTGACTCTGGACATCTTCTGTCTCCTTACGCGTAGGGGATCATGGCGCGGACGCAAGCCACGTCGCGCTCGTTGACAACGACCGAACCGCGCAGATGACGCTTAACCTTGGTGGTCTTCTTGGTCAGGATGTGGCGTTTGAACGCCTGGCCGCGCTTGATACTGCCATCAGCGCGGACCGAGAAGCGCTTCTTGGCGCCGCTCTTGGTCTTCATTTTGGGCATTTTCTGCTCCTAATAACATGCCGTCAGGTGGTTCCCGGCGGGAACGCTTCGATTACCCGAAAGCACTTGTATTTGACTGCCTGCTACTACTTCTTCTTGGCCGGCCCGATGACCATGATCATCTGCCGCCCTTCCATCTTCGGCATCTGCTCGACTTGCCCGATGGCATCGAGGTCCGCCTTGATTCTCTCCAGCTGGCGCATGCCGAATTCCTGGTGCGACATTTCGCGACCCCGGAAGCGCAGGGTCACCTTGACCTTGTCTTCTTCTTCCAGGAAACGCGTCATGTTCCTGAGCTTGATCTGGTAATCGTTCTCGTCGGTGCCTGGGCGCAGCTTGATTTCCTTGACCTGCACCTGTTTCTGCTTCAGCTTGGCCTCATGCGCACGCTTCTGTTCCTGGTACTTGAACTTGCCATAGTCCATGACGCGGCAGACTGGCGGGCTGGCCATCGGGGCAATTTCGACCAGATCGACTCCCGCTTCTTCTGCCAACTGCAACGCAGCACGGACACTCATGATTCCAAGCTGTTCACCCTCGACGCCCTGCAGGCGTATCTCTGGCACCGTAATTTCTTCGTTTAGGCGATGCGCCTTGTTCTGAGCTATGGTCTTACCCCCGAAAACAAAAATAATTAAGCCGTGCCACTGCGCGCGGCAACTTCATTTCGAAGTCGCCCGATCAGTTCATCGACGGACATCTGTCCGAGATCCTGACCGCCGCGAGTACGCACGGCTACCATTCCATCTGCCTTTTCCTTGTCCCCCACAACGAGCTGATAAGGCAGGCGGTTCAAGCTATGTTCGCGGATTTTATAGGTAATCTTCTCGTTGCGCAAATCCGCCTCGGCCCGAAAGCCCGCCTGGTGTAGCTTTTGCGCGACTTCGGCGGCGTAATCTGCCTGCTTCTCGGAAATGTTGAGGACGACGGCTTGCACCGGTGCCAGCCAGAGCGGCAAGGCGCCCGCGAAGTTCTCGATCAGGATGCCGATGAAGCGCTCGAGCGATCCGAGGATCGCCCGGTGCAGCATGACCGGCGTCCGCCGCTCATCGCTTCCGGCCACATACTCGGCGCCGAGCAGACCGGGCATCGAGAAGTCGACCTGCATCGTGCCGCACTGCCACGAGCGACCGATCGCATCCTTGATGTGGAATTCGATCTTGGGGCCATAAAAGGCGCCCTCGCCCGGCAGTTCGCTCCATTCCAGACCCGAGGCCCGCAAACCCGCGCGCAGCGCGTCCTCGGCCTTGTCCCAGACTTCGTCGGAACCAACGCGGCCCTCGGGGCGCAGCGCCAGCTTGACCACCACATCATGGAAGCCGAAATCGCCATAGACCTTTCTCACAAGGTCATTGAAGGCCGTCACCTCGGACTCGATCTGCTCTTCGGTACAGAAAATGTGGCCGTCGTCCTGGACGAAGCCGCGCACGCGCATCAGTCCGTGCAGCGCGCCGGCCGGCTCATTGCGGTGGCAGGAGCCAAATTCGCCGTAGCGCAGCGGCAGTTCGCGGTACGAGCGCAGGTCGGCGTTGAAGACCTGGATGTGCCCGGGGCAGTTCATCGGCTTGACCGCGTAATCGCGGTTTTCCGACGAGGTCGTGAACATGTTGTCCTTGTAATGCGCCCAGTGGCCGGATTTCTCCCACAACGTCTTGTCGAGGATTTGCGGGCAGCGCACTTCAAGGTAGCCGTTGTTGCGGTAAACGGCGCGCATGTACTGCTCGATTTCCTGCCAGATCGCCCAGCCCTTCGGGTGCCAGAAGACCAGACCCGGCGCCTCATCCTGCATGTGAAAGAGGTCAAACTGCTTGCCGAGGCGGCGGTGGTCGCGCTTTTCAGCCTCTTCGAGCATGTGCAGATAGGCGTCGAGATCTTCCTTCTTCGCCCAGGCCGTGCCGTAGATGCGCTGCAACTGCTCGTTGCGATGGTCGCCGCGCCAGTAGGCGCCGGCCACCTTCATCAGCTTGAAGACTTTGAGCTTTCCTGTGCTCGGAACGTGCGGGCCACGGCACAGGTCAATGAAGTCGCCCTCCCGGTAAAGCGAAACCTGCTGGTCGGCTGGAATCGCGCCGATGAGCTCGGCCTTGTACTTTTCACCCTGATCGAGAAAGAATTTCACCGCGTCGTCCCGCGCCCACACCTCGCGGCAGACCGGAATATCCCGCTTCACAAGTTCGGCCATGCGCTTCTCGATCGCCGCCAGATCCTCCGGCGTGAACGGCCGCTTGTAGGCGAAGTCGTAGTAGAAGCCGTTCTCGATGACCGGACCGATGGTGACCTGCGCTTCGGGGAACAGTTCCTTGACCGCATAGGCCAGGAGGTGGGCGGTCGAATGACGGATGACCTCGAGGCCTTCGGCGTCGCGCTCGGTGACGATGGCGAGATCGGCATCCTCGGCGATCAGGTACGACGTATCGACCAGCTGGCCATTTACCTTGCCAGCCAGCGCGGCACGGGCGAGGCCGGCACCGATGCTGGCGGCGACCTCGGCGATCGTTACCGCGTGTTCAAAGGAGCGAAG
Organism: Candidatus Dechloromonas phosphorivorans; assembly: GCA_016714975.1. Taxonomy (GTDB): domain Bacteria; phylum Pseudomonadota; class Gammaproteobacteria; order Burkholderiales; family Rhodocyclaceae; genus Azonexus; species Azonexus phosphoriphilus. The sequence continues at coordinate 197,464 of JADKBR010000015.1, forward strand.
CGAGCCGTCGGGCAGCTTGATATCAGGCATGACAGGCCTCAAGGCAAAAAAAAAGCGCGGGGTGAGCCGCACTTTTCTGGTCGAACGAAAGCTGACTCGATTAGGGTTTCTGAACTGCGAGGCAAGTTCGGAAAAGCATCCTCAGCTCCGTCAGGAATTTGGTAGGCGGTATTGGAATCGAACCAACGACCTCCACGATGTCAACGTGGCGCTCTAACCAACTGAGCTAACCGCCTGAAGAGACGCGGATTATAAGGATGTCCGGTGGCAAGTCAAGCAATTTGCCGGAAATCTCCACCTTCCCGCCGCCTCCGGTCACTCCGAGAATGCAGCCGTCAGCGCGGCGATCATGTAGCCATGGTCAAGCACCCCCGCACTCTCGCGAATGCTGTGCATGGCCCACATCGGCGAACCGACATCGACGCTCGCGACCCCGAGGCCCGCTGCCACCAGCGGGCCGATAGTGCTGCCGCAACCAAGGTCGCTGCGGTGCGCATATTGCTGGCAGGGAACGCCAGCCTTCTCGCACAGCCTGATGAAACGTGCGGCACTCTCGGCGCCGGTGCTGTAGCGCTGATTGGCGTTGATTTTGAGCACCGGGCCGCCGTTGACCGCAACACGATGCGCCGGCTCGTAGGCTGCCGGGAAATTCGGATGGTAGGCGTGCGCCATGTCGGCGCTGATGAAAAAGGAACGGGCCAGCGCGCAGCGGTAGCCCTCGTCATCGCGGACGCCGTGCGCCGCGACCCGGCGCAGGACATCGGCGATGAAGCTGCCGCCGGCGCCGGTGGCGCTCTCGCTCCCGACCTCCTCATGGTCGAAAAATGCACAGACATTGGTCGTCGCCGGACTCTCGGCGCCGAGAAGCGCTATCAGCCCGGCGTGGCACGAGGCCAGATTGTCGAGTTGGCTGTCGGCGATGAACTCCTGCCCTGCCCCCCAGAATGCGCCAGGCTGCGTATCGCAGACAGCGAGTTCCCAGCTCAAAATGTCTGCCGGTGCAACCTCGAGCTGCGTAGCCAACAGGGAATGGAATCGACCATCGTCAGCCGGGCTGTCGCCGGCAAGGCCAAGCAGCAGCGGCAGTTCCGTCTGTTTGTTGAATTTCAGCCCATTCTCGTTCACCTCGCGGTTCATGTGGATAGCCAAGTTGGGCAGGCGGAGCAGCGGCTCGGCGAAATGCACGAGGCGCATTGCGACGCCATCGCCATCGCGCACCGCAACGCGGCCGGCCAGGCTCAGGTCACGGTCGGCAAAGGTCGCCAGGAGCGGCCCGCCATAGACCTCGACCCCAAGCCCAAGCAGGCCATCCCCGACCTGCAGCGCCTTCGGCTTTATCCGCAGACCGGGCGAATCGGTGTGCGCGCCAACCAGCCGGAAACCGCAGGTGTCGAGATTGCCCCTGCCAACCACGAAGGCAATGATCGATGCGCCGCCGCGAACGACGAAGTAGCGGCCGCCGGCCGCGAGTTGCCAGCGCTCGTTCTCACGCAGCGCCACGAATCCGGCGTGCCGCAGGTGGTCGGCAGTCGTCTCCACCGCATGCCACGGGCTGGGGCTGGCATCGATGAACTCCAGGAGATGGCGGGCCTGCTCCCGCGAACGCATTGATATTTCCATGGTTGCCGGTGTCTCGGTTTCAATGGGCCAAAGATACCAAAGCTCATGCGACGGCGTGCATGAATCGCCGTAAAATGAGTTGTTTCCGGGAGGCGCAATGAACGAAGGATGGATCGTGCTGGCCATTTGCCTGGTGTTCGTGGTCGGTGCGGCACTGCCGCTGATCAGCAAGCGCGAGAACGACAGGGCGCCCCTGCCGCCGGGAAAGGAGACGCTGCGCGACTGGCGTAACGAGAAATGAGCGAAGACAGCCCTTTGGAAGCGCGAATCACTGAACTTGAAATCAAGATCAGCTACGCCGAGGACATGCTCGATGCGTTGAATCGCACGGCTTTTTCTCAGCAACAGCAGATCGATCAACTGATGGCTCAGGTCAGGACATTGCGTGACCAGGTCCAAGCCACAGCCCCCGCCGAGCCGCGCAGCCTGAACGACGAACTTCCACCCCACTACTGACCATGCCTGCCTGCCCCGTTACCGTCCTTTACCACGCCGATTGCCCGGACGGTTTCGGCTCGGCTTACGCCGCATGGCTGCGTTTCGGTGACAGCGCCAACTACCGCGGCATGCATCACGGCGAACCGTGGGAGCCCGCCGAGATTGCCGGACACGACGTCTTCGTGCTTGACTTCTCATTTACGCCCGACGTACTCGAAACGATGGCGCGCCTCGCCACGTCGGTCGTCCAGATCGACCATCACGCCTCGGCGCGTCAACCGTGGGCCGACCGCCTGGAGAAATCTCCTGACGGCGTCGAGACCTTTCACCATTCCGTTCTGCGCCTGAGTGTCATCTTCGACCTCGACAAGTCGGGGGCGCGGCTGTCGTGGGAATACTTCCATCCGGCACAGCCACTGCCGCTGGTCCTGCGCCATGTCGAGGACCTCGATCTTTGGCGCTTCAGCTTGCCGGGAACACGGGCGTTCGGGCAGGCTCTCCGCCTGCTTTCCTATGATTTCCCGGCGTGGGACGACGTCGTGCGCCAGGCGGATGCGCCGGACGCACCGCGCTATCTGGCCTTGCTCGCCGCCGGCGACGGGATTGAGCGGTTCTTCCAGATGGAGGTCGACCGCCTCGCGCAAGGCCGGCTGGTCATGCCTGCGCGCCTGCGCGCGGAAGCGGTTGACTTGCTGCAGGCACAGCGCCATGGACTGCCGACGATCAGCGATGGCGACCGCGCCTGGCGCGCCGTCAGCGGCCTCGCCATCAATGCCAATGCGCTGTTTGCTTCTGAACTCGGCAACCGCCTGGCCGAGGAAAGCGGAACTTTCGGCCTGGTTTGGGAACTCGTCTCGGGGGGCGAGGTGAAGGTTTCACTGCGGGCTACCGGAAGGGTCGATGTGGCCGCAATTGCCGCCGGCTACGGGGGCGGCGGACACCCGAATGCCGCCGGATTCAGGATGCCGCTGGCCCGTTTTTCTGGCGAAATCCTTGATATCGCAAACCAATAAACAGGTTTAACTTTTATACACAATTATTTGATTTTTATAAATTAGTTGGTGCCCAGGAAGGGAATCGAACCCCCACACCTTGCGGCGGCAGGACCTAAACCTGCTGCGTCTACCAATTTCGCCACCTGGGCAGGCGGAGCGATTCTACCACCGGCGCCGGCTTGACCCTATACTTCGCGGCCGATGCCCGTCGATCACTACGAAAACTTCCCCGTCGCCTCCTTGCTCGTTCCCCGGCGCCTGCGCCGGCCGATCGAGACCATCTACCGTTTTGCGCGCAGTGCTGACGATATCGCCGACGAAGGCGATGCACCGTCGGAAGAACGATTGGCCAGGCTGGCCGCCTATCAGGCGGAACTGGATCGCATCGCGGCCGGCAAGCCGCCGCTGACGCCGCTCTTCGTCGCGCTGGCCGGCGAAATTCGCCAGCACGCCCTGCCGCTCCAGCTTTTTCGCGACCTGCTCGACGCCTTCACGCAGGATGTCGTCAAGAAGCGCTACGCCGATTTCCCGGAGCTGCTCGACTACTGCCGCCGCTCGGCCAACCCGGTCGGCAGACTGGTGCTGCACTTGTTCGGGCGCACTGAGACTCAGCATCTCGAACAGTCCGACTGCATCTGCACGGCGCTGCAACTGATCAATTTCTGGCAGGATGTCGCGGTCGACTGGCAAAAAGGGCGTATTTACATTCCCCTGGCCGACCTGCCGCGCTTCCGGATCAGCGAGACCGACATCGCGGCCGGCCGCTGGTCGGCCAACTGGGCGGCGCTGATGGACTTCCAGATCGACCGGACCCGCGAACTGATGCTGCGCGGCGCGCCGCTGGTCCATGCTCTGCCCGGCCGCCTCGGCTGGGAGATCCGCCTGACCGTCCAGGGCGGGCTGCGCATTCTGGAGCGCCTGCGCCGCGTGCGCGGCAATGTCTTCCACCACCGCCCCAGGCTGGGCAAACGCGACTGGCTGGTTGTGGCCGGGCGTTCCCTTACAATGTAAACGATGAATCCCGACCATTACTGCCAGGAAAAGTGCGCCGCCAGCGGCTCCTCGTTCTACTACAGCTTCCTGTTCCTGCCGGCAGAGCGCCGGCGCGCCATCATGGCCCTCTACGCCTTCTGCCGCGAAGTCGATGACGTGGTCGACGAATGCCAGGACGTATCGCTGGCCTCGACCAAGCTGGCCTGGTGGCGCCAGGAAATCGGGCGCGTCGCCGAAGGCCAGCCGCAGCACCCGGTCGGGCTGGCTCTGAAAGCCGCCAGCGCGCAGTTCAACCTGCCCACGGAACAATTGCTGGAAATCATCGACGGCATGGCGATGGACCTCCAGCAAACGCGCTACCTCGATTTCAGGGGCCTGGCGCTCTACTGCTACCGCGTCGCCAGCGTCGTCGGCCTGCTCGCCGCCGAGATTTTCGGCGCTCGCGACCGCCAGACGCAGAAATACGCCCACGACCTCGGCATGGCCTTCCAGCTCACCAACATCATCCGCGACATCGGTGAGGATGCGCGACGTGGCCGCATCTACATTCCGATGGACGAGTTGAAGCAATTCAACGTGCCGGCTGCCGACATCCTGAATGCGAAATATTCGGACAATTTCACGGCGCTGATGCGCTTCCAGACCGAGCGCGCCGAAAAGTACTACGCGCAGGCAATAGCCCAGTTGCCAGACGTCGACCGCAGGAGCCAGCGTCCCGGCCTGATCATGGCGGCGATCTACCGCACCCTGCTCGACGAGATCAGGCACGACAACTTCCAGGTCCTGCACCAGCGCATCGCGCTGACCCCCGTGCGCAAGCTCTGGATCGCCTGGAAAACCTGGGCCTTCGCATGAAGGTTGCCGTCATCGGCGGCGGCTGGGCGGGACTCGCCGCCGCTGTCGAACTGACGGCGGCCGGCGTCGACACCACCGTTTTTGAAGCCGGCCGCGTTCCCGGCGGCCGCGCCCGGTCAATTACGGTCGATGGCCGCAGGCTCGACAACGGCCAGCACATCCTGCTCGGCGCCTATCGCGAAATACTCGAGGTGATGCGCAGGATCGGCGCCGACCCGGAGCAACTGTTCGACCGCCGCCCGCTGCAGCTCGTCGATGATGCCGGCTTTCGCATGGCCTTGCCGAAATGGCCGGTGCCGCTCAATGTCGCCTGGGGCCTGCTGACCGCGCATGGCGTCGGCTGGCGCGAAAAGATGGCCACCGCCCGCTGGATGCAAGGGGTCAAGGCGCGCGGCTTCCGCCTCGCCGCCAATACGACGGTCGCCGAATGGCTCGATGGCGCGGGCCAGACCGGCGAACTGCGTCGCCACCTCTGGGAACCGCTCTGCCTCGCCGCCCTCAACATTCCCGCCGGGCGCGCCTCCGCCCAGGTTTTCGCCAACGTCCTGCGCGACAGCCTGGGCAGCCCGCGCCGGGAAGACACCGACCTGCTGCTACCGCGCGTCGACCTCGGTCGCCTGCTGCCCGAGCCGGCAAGCAATTGGCTCGCCGAACACGGCGCGACGCTGCGTTTCACCACACGGATCGACGCGCTCGAAACCGCCCCCGGTCATGTCACAGTCGCCGGTGAGCGCTTCGCTGCGGCGATCATCGCCACCGCCCCGCAACACGCCGGCAAGCTGTTGCCGGAAATGACTGCGAACTATGACTACGAGCCGATTGCCACGGTCTACCTGCAATTCGGGCCGCGGTTTCGCCTACCCTTCCCGCTCTTCAAGCAGACCGGAAAATACGGCCAATGGGCGGTCGACCGCGGCGACGGCCTGATCGGCTGCGTCCTCAGCGGCCACGGCGACTGGGAGGCCCTGACTGATGAGGAACTCGCCGCAACGCTGCAGGCCGAACTGCCAGCATCCGGCCCGGCGACCTGGCAGAGGGTGATCCGCGAGAAGCGGGCCACCTTTTCCTGCCAGCCGGGCATCCCCCGCCCGGCCTGCGTCACGTCACATCCGCGCGTTCTGCTCGCCGGCGACTACACGTGGGCTGACTACCCGGCAACGCTCGAAGGCGCGGTCCGCAGCGGTCGCCGCGCCGCCCGACTACTGATTGCTAATCGTGACAACTCTCCCACCTGAGCACCCGCCGAACTCTTATCCATTCTGCTGCTGTTCGCCTGACCACAGTCGGCAAAACGGATTTCCGAGGAGCGTCAGATCCTTGCCCAAGACGGCGACTGACATCGAAGCATAGCGTACGCCGATCATTCCCGCCGCCTGACAAACATCGTCGGCAGTCGATGGTCGCAGGCGGTTCGTACTCGCCGCGCCATTCAGAAATTCCTAGTGCCGGCGGTCCTTGCCCGGGAAATACTCAGTTGCCGCCAGTCCTTCCAGAAGCAGGCCGTAGTCCAGATGCTCGCGCATCAGCCGCTTCAATTCGTGGGTGATGGCCAGGCGCGCGTACATCACCGTCAGCGGTGGCTGTTCGAGCAGCTTGCGCGCGAGCTGGCGAGCACGATCCATGAGCTGGTCACGCGGCATGATCTCGCTGACGACGCCGAGGTCCAGCGCCTGCCTGGCGTCAAGCTTCTGGCCGGTAAGGAGAAAATAGCGGCCCCGGTTCATGCCCAGCAGCAGGGGCCACAACACGTGCACACTGTCGCCGGGAACCAGACCCTCGACATAGTGGGGCGCATCCTGGAATACCGCATCATCGGCGGCCAGCACGATGTCGCACAACAGGCCAAGCTCGGCATGAATCGTCGCCGGGCCATTGATCGCCGCGATCATCGGAACCCGAATCTCCAGGTGGTTGTAGATCAGTCGCTGCGCGTGCACCAGGAGGCGTTCCCACACCGGCGCGGTGATCCCCGGATGCGCGATCTCCTCGCGAGCGATGAACTCGGGTCCGGCACCCGTCAGAATGACGACCCGGTTTCCGGGGTCGGCGGCGATGTCGCCAAAGGCCGCGCCGCATTCACGATGCGGACCGGCGCCCCACACCACGGGTCCGTCGTCGCTGTGCAGCGTCACCTCGAGAATGCCATCATTGCGCTGCATGCGCAGATGGCGGTACTTGTCGCGATAATGTTCAAATCTGGGCCATGAGGGTCCTGAGGTCTTTGTTCGTCCATTGGGCGGATTTCATGCTACCAGTTTTTGCTTCGGTTGCCTGCTGAGCCAGGTTTCCAGTTTATCGAGTACGGTGATCACCGGTACACGACTCAAGGGCTGCGCGTTCACTCTCATTCCTGACCGGTGAACCAAGCGGCCGGAACCCGACTTCAGGGTGACGGACAGGTGCAAGGAAGCTATCGACGGAACGTGAAACGCGAGAAGAACTTCAGGCAGGCACCCGGCAACCAAGCTGCGTTTCACATCGAGGGCAACGATCCCGTAGTGAACCCCAAGATCGTACAACGCCTCCATCAGAATTCGCGAACCGGCAGCGTTTCGAGCGGCGGCACACCACGTTCCACGGTGAACGGGAAAAGTCCGATCGTTCGACCATCCTGTGTCGCGACAATGAGCCGCCACTCGCCAGGCTGCGGGTTCAGCACCCAGGAGTAGCCCCGGAAGCCGTGCTCCCGCCCGCCGGTGCTCTGGAATCTCTTGCGATAGACAGCCCGCCAGCCGCCGGTTTCACGCACCTCCCAGCGATGCTCCATTGCCGCAGTAACGCCCAGCGGGGCGAATACCGCGGATACACCGTACAGCTTCGCGCCTTCCGGCACATGAACGGTGGCGGCCTGATCACGCCAGAGTTGCCAGGAGGGTGCCGGTTCCACCTTCAGAGCAAAGCGCGTGCCTTCCTGAACGAATTCGTGCCCGACCGCCAGAGCCTGTTTGACCAGCGGAACGGGAGCAATCATGTCGAATGACCACGCCAGCACCAACATTCCCGCCAATGTCCATGAGGAAGTATCCGCCCGGGCTGCCCAGAGGAAACCCGCCACAGGAGATGAGTCAGCAGGATGCCGGATGCGGTCGACACATAGAACCACCAGGAATTCAGGCTGCCCACCGCATGGGGTAGCGCGAAGTTGAAAAACAGGATCGCGTTCAGCGCAAACATCGCCCAGATCAAGGTGAAATGCTGGCCGTAGCGTCTCCCCGCGAATTCGTTGCCAACCAGGAGGGTGCCAAGGACGGTTGCTGTCAGCCACGTGCCAAGGTGACCGGAACTCTTGAAATAGAGAATGAAAAGCGCCGAGAAAATGCCCCCGAAGAAGAACTGCAGCAACAGGTACGGGGCTTGCCACGCCATCCCGGCAAAGCGCCCGCGCAAACCCGTTTCACCCGCCGGTTCGGCAAGGTCTCTCGAATTGCGGAAGGCCAGCCAGAGTACGAGGAGTCCGGCCCCGAGCAAAAAGGCGCCGAGACGCCACAGATCAACAGCCCGGACCCGCTGGCCGATGGTCAGTAAATCCCAGACAAATCCGCCGAGAAAGGCGGCCATGGGGTAAAAGCGGCGGAGGACCTTCAAGGCAAGACTCTCATGTTTTGAGATTACGCAATTCGTCAGATCGGGTGTGGAAATTGCGAATGATCTGACAGTTATCCGTTCTGACGGTGCCGGATTGTCAGATCAACTCAGGTTGGAGACCCTTTCGTTCCAGGCTTCCATTCCTGCGATCGGAGTTTGCAGCGGGGTGCGTCCGCAACACATCTTACCCTGACGGGTTCGCTCGCTGTTGGAATAGGCCAGCCAGACATTGAGGTCGTTCTGTCGCGCTTCGCGGAACAGGCATAGTCACCTGCGGAATGCCACTTGATAGAGCTCCTGCAGGATGATTTTGTGGAAGCGCAGGTCTGCGCATTGCCAAAAGACAGTCACCTTTCGCGGTCGACCCGGCACGCCGCCTTGCACGATCGCGACTGATCACGATTCCATGGTATAACCTGCGACCAAAGCGACATAACGAGACAAGAGCCCAAGTGCCTTTCGGCTTCTACATCATCATGGCGGCGCAATTCTTTTCCGCGCTGGCCGACAACGCCCTGCTGATAGCTGCCATCGCTGCACTGCGCGAGATGCACGCGCCATCCGAGTACGAGCCGCTGCTCAAGACCTTCTTTACCGTCTCTTACGTCCTGCTCGCCGCCTTCGTCGGTGCCTTTGCCGACTCCATGCCGAAGTGGCGGGTCATGTTCATCAGCAACGCAATCAAGATCGTTGGCTGCAGCACGATGTTCTTCGGCGCCCACCCGCTGGTCGCCTATGCCGTGGTCGGCCTCGGCGCCGCCGCCTACTCGCCGGGCCAAGTACGGCATCCTCACCGAATACCTGCCGCACCGCCTGCTGGTCGTCGCCAATGGGTGGATCGAGGGACTGACCGTCGGCGCCATCATCCTCGGCGTCGTCATCGGCGGCATGCTGATCAAGCCCGATATCGCCCAGATGCTGCTGTCGTTCGATGTGCCGCTGATCGACACCGGGATCGATACCCCGGTCAAGATGTCGATCTCGATCATCGGCGTTCTCTATGTGATCGCCTCGCTTTTCAACCTCTACATTCCCGACACCGGCGTCGACCACAAGCCGCTGAAGAAGAACCCTTACTATCTGGCCCACGAGTTCAAGCATTGTTTCAGCTTGCTCTGGCGCGACCGCCTGGGACAGATCTCGCTGGCCGTCACCACGTTGTTCTGGGGTGCCGGTGCGACGCTGCAATTCATCGTCATCAAGTGGTCGGAGGTCGCGCTCGGACTTGACCTCTCCAAGTCCTCGATGCTCCAGGGCGTGGTCGCCGTCGGGGTGGCGCTCGGGGCGGTCGCCGCAGCGAAGTTCATCACCCTGCGCAGCGCGGTTCGCGTCATTCCGCTGGGCATCGCGATGGGCTTGATCGTACTGACCATGAATTTCGTGCGCGAAATCTGGCTGGCCGTCCCACTGCTTATCTTCATCGGTGCGCTGTCGGGTTTCTTCGTCGTTCCCATGAACGCCCTGCTCCAGCACCGCGGGCACATCCTGATGGGCGCCGGACACTCGATCGCCGTGCAGAATTTCAACGAGAACCTCTCCATCCTGATCATGACCGGCTTCTACTACGTCATGATCCGCATGGATGTCTCAATCTACATTGTGGTCACCCTGTTTGGCCTGTGCGTCAGCGGCCTCATGTACATGATCCACCAGCGCCACCTTGCCAATCAACGCGACAACGACGACGTCCGCCACCTCGACGACAGCGCCCACCACTAGGCAAAGCTAGAAAGAAAGTTCTCCGCTGCCGGCAGCCATCGCCTCGCGCAGGCAGCGCCGCGCGAACAGCAGGTCTTCCCCAGGCCTTGGCCTTCTCGGGCAAATTGCGCAGCAGATAGGCCGCGGTGGTAGGTGATGACCACCGGAATGCCTGATAAGCGAACCGTTTGCCGCGTAGCGAAGGCGAGCGATTTGTCATCATGCAGCAGCAGGTGCGCCGCGCTGCCTTGCCGAGCAGGACGATCACCCTCGGCCGCAGCAAGGCGATCTGGCGCTCCAGCCACGGGCGGCAGGCAGCCATCTCCGCTCCCTCGGGCGTGCGGTTGCCAGGTGGCCGGCATTTGACGGCATTGGCGATGTAGACCTTGTTGCCGCGGGCAATGGCGAGCGCTGCCAGCATGTTGTCGAGGAGCTTTCCGGCCTGCCCGACAAACGGTTCGCCCTTGACGTCTTCTTCCGCCCCTGGGCCCTCGCCGATAAACAGCCAGTCCGGATTGCGATCACCGACTCCGGGCACCGCCTGCTTGCGGCCGGTGCCCAACGGACATGCCGCGCAGCCCGCTATCCGCGCAAGCAATTCCGGCCATTTCAACGCGTCGACCGCAACAGGAGCACTCTCAGGGTCGAAACCCCGGTTGGCGGGTGCAGCCGCTTCCCCAGCGGTCGTCGCCGGCTCGGCGGCCGGTATTTCCAGCGGCAATCTCGCGGGTGCCGGCTCGCGCAAGCGCCAGACCGGCGTAATCCCCATTTCTGCCAGCATCTGTTCGCGTGTCAGGTTCATCGCAAGTCCTTGTCAAATATCAATGCGTCCTCGCGCCCGGCAGCCGACCGATAATAGCCCCGCCGGACACCGATCTGGACAAAACCGAAGCGCCGGTAGAAGTCTGTCGCCTGCTGGTTCGAACGGCGCACTTCCAGAAACAGATGAACTGCACCGCCAGCGCGCGCTGTCTCAATGACCTGCAGCAACTGGCGAGCACCGTGGCCATGGCCCTGGTAGCGCCGGTCAACACCGATAACGAGCAGATGCGCTTCGTCAAGCACGGACATGACGACGGAAAAGCCGATCAGATCGCTGCCAAGCCGGAGAACCCGCATGTCGTGACCAGCCGCGAGCGAATCGGCCAAGTTGCCTCGCGACCATGGGAAAGCCTGCAGCGATGCCTCGAGCGCCGCCACGGCATCAAGATCGTCCATGCGCATCCGGGACAACTCGGGGGATGGCGGGGTCAAGCCTTGCCCCCGCTGCCGAGACGCTCGCTGATCGTCCTGGCAACCTTGTCGCGAACATACAGCGGAGCGGCCAACCCCGGATCGATTGCCGCACCGCGCTGGAGATGCCGCGCGGCCAAGCGCGCAACCGCGTCAGCCTGTGGCAGAACCCCGGGCAACAAGCGAATGCCGGCATCCAGCAAGCGCCCGGCGAGCGCCGGATACGCTGCCGGCGCGTTGCCGCAGACCACCCACCCTTCACCAATTGGCAGTTCGAGCGTCGCGGGCAGTCCAAGACGAATCTCGCCCAGTAGTTGAGGATCGTCGGCATGCCGCTCATAAGTTGCCGCATAGACCTCACTCATGCGCGCATCGAGCAGGCTGAAAACCCGGTATTCACCGACGGTCGCCGCCATCGCCTGCAGCCCGCAAACCGGCGCTACCGGCAGGTCGGCGGCAACCGCCAGCCCTTGGGCGACGGCACAGGCCACGCGCAGGCCGGTAAACGCACCCGGCCCGGCGCCGAAGGCTATGGCATCGAGTTGCGTGAAGCCGATTTCGCTACCGGCCATCAGTTCGCGCACCAGCGGTAACAGCGTCTCCGAATGCGGGCGACCCGAGGGGCAGACGCGCTGGTCGATCACGCCGTCCTGCCAGAGCGCGCAGGTGCCGAAATCGGTGGAGGTTTCCAGGGCCAGGATCTTCATCCCCGGCATTTTACCGGAGCGCCGCCCTGACGCCGGGATCAGGCGCGCACAAGATCGAGTGGCCGCACCTGGGCGCCGAGCAGATCGTTTCCCGGAAGGGCCCACCAGCGTTCGATCGCCGTCGCATAGAGGCTGCGGAAATCGACTGCGAACGGCAGATTGCCATTGCCATCGAGGCGATCGAGGGCCGGCGGCGCACCATGGAAGCCGCCGCGCACCCGACCACCAAGGACGAAGTGCGGCGCAGCCGTACCATGATCGGTGCCGCCTGACTGGTTTTCTTTCGCGCGCCGCCCGAATTCCGAGTAGGTCATGACCAGGGTCTGCTGCCAGCGGTTCAGCTCGACCAGACCACAGCGCAAGGCGACCAGGCCATCCGCCAGCTGACGCAGCAGGTTGGCGTGCGTGCCGGCCTGATTCTGGTGCGTGTCAAAGCCGGTGAGTGTCAGACGCAGGACGGCTATCCCGCCGGCGGCAACGACACTACAACCGGTACGCACTGCATCGCCGAAGGTCCCCTTCGGGAATTCGGTCTTCAGCACGACCGTGGCATTCAGCTTGGTCGCCGCCTGGAGGACATCGCTCTCGACCTTGAGCACATGCCGCAGCCCGGCATTGCCCTCAAGTTGGGACGGCTGCGCAAGCCGCGATTGTCGGCGGAACTGCGCCGGATCGCTGAGCGCAATGGCGCGCGCCCCGGTCAGCGGGCCCGGATCGGACGAACCGACCAGTACACCGTCGGCAATGTAGCCTGCCGGCACCGGCTGCCGTGCAAAGACCCGGGCCAGCCAGCCATCGTGCACATACTCATGCGATCCCGAGGCGGTATCCCAGATTCCGATCGAGCGGAAATGTGACAGGTTGGGCTGGGCGTAGCCCACCGACTCGACAATGGCGAGCTCGCCGCTCCGCCACATCGGCAGCAACGGCTCCAGTGATGGATGCAGCGCACGCGCTCCATCGAGCTGCAGCAACTGATCGCGCCGGATGGCAAGGCGCGGCCGCAGTTCAGCGTAGTGCGGATTGCCGTAGGGAACAACCATGTTCAGCCCGTCGTTGCCGCCCTTGAGTTCGACCAGCACGAGCAGTCGCCCATAGTCCGCAGCGGCGAACGCCAGTTGCGGTGACCAAGCGAACAGGCCGGCGGCCGGCAGGAGCCCCAGGAAATCGCGTCGTTCCATGCCTGCCTCCTACTTGAGCTGATAAACCGGATCGAGCAGCAGTGCCCGCAGCAACGACAGGCCTGGTGTCTTGTCGTTCGGCGGCTGGACCGGCGGCAGCGCCAGCACGGCATTCTGGATCGCGGTCCAGTCGCCATGCTTGGCAAGCCAGGCAGCGCTGTCGAAATGCATCTGCGCCGCGCCTTCCAGCAGCCGCGCCCGGCCCGCGTCGCCCATACGCCCAGCGCCCTTGCCCAGTTCCTCGCGGGCCATGCGCCGCACCTGCGGCATCTCCTCGGCACGCAGCAGACGTTCGACAAATTGCTTGCGGGCGAGCAGCGTCGTCGAATTGATCCAGTTCTCGCCGCCCGGCCAGCCGCGCACGTTCGGCGGCGCAAACAGATCCTGACCGAGATAGCGTAGCACGAAGACCAGCGGCAACGCGTCCGGCACCTCTACCGCCAGCGTACGCAAGGTGCCGATGACGAAGTCGACCGGCGACTTGACCAGCGAACCGCGGTTGGCCGGCGACCAGAAAGTATCCGAGAGCAGGATTGCCCGCAGCGCCGCCCCGGTCTCGTAACCGGCGCCGCGCAGGGCTGCGGCGACACGCCTGATCTCCGCCGATTCGGGATTGAGCGACACAAACTCCCGCCATAGCTTGCGCGAAATGAACTCTGCCGTCGCCGGCTGCAACAGGAGGATGTCGAGCACGGCATCGCCGTCAAAGTTCCCGGTGCGTCCGAGGAAGGTCTTGGTCCCGTCATCGTGGATCGCCGGTCGCCACAGAAAGGCGCCGGTCTCCGGCGCGAAGCTCCAGCCGGTGAAGGCGCGCGCCGCTTCCTTGACATCAGTTTCGCGATAGTTTCCCTCGCCAAGCGTGAACAATTCCATGACCTCGCGCGCGAAATTCTCGTTGGGGCTCGCCTTGCGGTTGGTCGCATTGTCGAGATAGATGACCATGGCCGGATCCTTCGCGACCGCATGCAGCAGGACCGCAAAATTGCCGAGCGCGTAACGGCGCAGCAATTCGTTCTGGCGCAGCATCAGGGTGCCCGACTTGACCTTCTGCTGGCTGGAGACGAAATGGTTGTGCCAGAACAGGGTCATCCGTTCGCGCAGGGCGTCCTGCGGCGTTGTCGCCCGCAGCATCTCGCCCACCCACCAGGCACGAATTTCGGCACCCTGCCGAAAAAGTTCGTGCTGTACCGCCTTGCGCTCGTCATCAGACAGCATGCGCAGCCGCCCTGGCCGCTCATAGGCGATCACTGGCGGCAGTGCCTGCAGGCCGCGCGTGTCGCCGCTGAGCAGGCGCTCTACCGCCTGCTGGCGTTCCATCCCGGAATACTCGGCGATCTGAACTGGCGGCGCACCAAAGCCGGTGCGCTCCAGCAGGTGCCGTGCCCCCGCTTCACCGATCGGGGTGGCGCCGGCCACGGCAGCCCACAGGCAAATGGCGAGGGCAACCAGCCGGCCGATCATGCTCACGGCCGCCCACCCCGGAAACCGCCACCGTGGCGCATGCCCTGCCCGCCGAATTCATCGCGCCGGCCGCGCATTTCGTCGCGCATCCGCTGGCGGTCCTCCTGCGGCATCTGCTGCCACCTCTCGCGGCGCTCCTCGCGCAGCCGCTGGCGGTCTTCGGGAGGCACCTGTTGCCACTGCTCGCGCATTTCCTGCCGCATCTGGCGACGCTGATCGGGTGGCAACTGGGCATGCACTGCTCCCGCGAACCCGATAGAGGCAGCCAAAGCGAACAGCAAGTGCAACATCCTTCGCCGAACAAGCATCTGCAACCTTCGCTTCTCCAATGATCGAATTGTTGCATTGCTTCGCCAGGTCAGCGCGCGGCTCTGTTGCAAGCTTTGTAACAACTTGTTTCCGCCCTCACCGCTGAAAAAGCTTGTTACCATTGCCCGCATGCTCGACGCGAACGTCCGATTATCCTTCGCCCAATGAACCCCAGACATCACCGCCTTCTCGTCGTCGATGACGACATCCGTCTGCGGGATCTGCTGGTCCGCTACCTTGGCGACCAAGGCCTCGAGGTCAAGGCAGTCGGTGATGCGACCCAGATGGACAAAGTGCGGACGCGCGAGCACTTCGACCTGATCGTCCTCGACCTGATGCTGCCCGGCGAGGACGGCCTGACCATCTGCCGCCGTCTCCGCGGCACCGGCGACGCGACCCCCATCATCATGCTGACCGCCAAGGGCGAAGAAGTCGACCGCATCGTCGGCCTGGAAATGGGTGCCGACGACTACCTGCCCAAACCCTTCAACCCGCGCGAGCTGCTGGCCCGCATTCATGCCGTTCTGCGGCGCCAGTCAACGACTCCGCCCGGCACCCCCGAGAACGAGGCTCCGGCGATTCGATTCGGCCATATCGAGGTCGACTTTGGGGCGCGCTGCCTGAAGCGTGGCGATGAAGTGCTGGCCCTGACCACCGGCGAATTCGCCGTACTCAAGGTTCTGCTGCAGCACCCGCGTCAGCCGTTGTCGCGCGACAAGCTGATGGCCTTGGCCCGTGGCCGAGAACAGGGGCCATTCGACCGAGCCATCGACGTCCAGGTCTCGCGTCTGCGCAAGCTGATCGAGAATGACCCGGCCCAGCCGCGCTATCTGCAGACGGTCTGGGGCTTCGGCTATGTCTTCGTGCCGGACGGCGCCGAACGGCAATGATTCCGCGCACGCTGCTGGCGCGCACCTTCCTGCTCCTGGCCGCTCTTGTCATTCTGACGACAACCGCCTGGTTGAGTCTCTTCCGTTACATCGAGGCCGAACCGCGGGCCCGCGAGACGGCACAACTCGCGGCTTCGGCGGTCAACCTGATCCGGGCGGCGCTTTTCGCCGCCGCCCCGGAAAACCGCCCGGCGCTGTTCAACGAGTTGTCGACCCGCGAAGGAATTCGCCTCTTGCCGGCCGAGGCAGAGGACCGCATCGAATCAATGCCGGATTCACGCTTCCACCGCCTGATCTCGCGCGAACTTTCCGCTCGTCTTGGACCACATACCCGGATCGCCGCTGAAGTGGATGGCGTTTCCGGCTTCTGGGTCAGTTTTCGCCTCGACGACCACGACGAAGACGAATACTGGCTGATCCTGCCGCGTGAACGCGCGATGCGCAGCGTGGCCGGCCACTGGCTGATCTGGGGCCTGCTGGCGCTACTGCTGGCGCTCGCCGTCGCCTGGCTGATCGCCTCGCGCATCAGCCGCCCGCTGAAGGCCATGGCGAGTTCGGCCGAAGCGGTCGGACGCGGCCAGCGCCCGCAACCGTTGCCGGAGTCGGGGGCCGAGGAAATGCGCCTGCTGGCCGGCGCCTTCAACGCCATGGCTGCCGACCTTGAACGTCACGAAAGGGACCGCTCGGAAGTCCTGGCCGGCATCTCGCATGACCTGCGCACCCCGCTTACCCGCCTGCGTCTCGAAGCCGAGCTGAGCGTCACCGACGAGTCGGCGCGGCAGGCAATCGTCGACGACATCGAGCAAATGGAAGCAGTCATCTCCCAGTTCATGGATTACGCCCGAACGGAACTCGGCGAAGAGCCGGTGGCCACCGACCTCGTTGCACTGCTCGCCAGCATGGTCGAGCGCCAGCGGCAACGCGGGCAACCCATTCTGCTCCTTGCGGACGACCTGCACGAGCTGCCGATGCGGCCGCGTGCCCTGACCCGGGCGGTCGGCAACCTGATCGACAATGCGTTGAAGTATGGGGGGCGCGAGATTTCGGTCAGGGTGACGAAGCAGGCCGGCGAAGTCTGGATCGATGTCGGCGATCGCGGCCCCGGCATCCCGGAGAGCGAAGCTGAACGCCTCAAGCGCCCCTTTACCCGCCTTGACGCTGCCCGCAGCAACGCCACCGGCACCGGCCTTGGCCTCGCCATCGTCGAACGCATCGCCCGCCTCCATGACGGGCGGCTGGAACTGCTGCGCAACCCCGGCGGCGGTTTGCTGGCGCGCCTGGTGATTTCCATCAGGCCACCCCCTGCATGAATCCGGGAGCGCGCCCGGAACCGCCGCAGTCGCGGGAAACCCGGACTTTTCAGGCTCCCAGTGGGAACTCCGCGATGTTTTCATAGAGCGAGCCGTCTGCCGTAGGTGTCGAGCGCACCAGGAAGAATTTCCGGTTGATCCACGGTGTGGGTTCGCACGCAGGCAGCACAGAATCGAGCACGGCGACCTTGCGCGCCAGAGTGACATGGGGCACAAAATTCCCCGGTGCCTCCGCGACCGCGTAGCCGGCAGCGAACGATGCAGCTTTGAGGGCGGTTGACAGTTCAGTCAGAACAGTCGGAAAGATGCTGGAACCCGCCCAGAAGATTCGGTTGTGCCGCCAGATCGCGAAACGGTCCAGCACAAGCGCGAACGGTTCGCCACGGACCTCACGGGCGGCGCCCTCCAGTTCGGGCAAGCGCTCGACCGGCACGTTGCCGATGAAGGCGAGCGTCAGATGGATCGATTCGCGGCGCGTCGCCCGCCCGCCTGCTGCGGCAGCAAAGGAATCGGCGACCGCCGAGAGTCGCTTCGCCGCTTCCGGCGCGGGCCACAGCGAGAAAAAGACGCGGGCCTGTTCCGGCTCCTCGCCGTGTTGCTGTCCCCCCTCAGAGCGCACGTTCGACCAGCACCACCGCCTGAGCCTCGATCGCTTCGTGGCGCCCGAGGTAGCCGAGCTGCTCGTTGGTCTTGCCTTTGATATTCACGGAATCGGGCGAAATTCCGAGGTCGACCGCAACATTCGCCGCCATCGCCGCCGCATGCGCGGCCAGCCTCGGTTGTTCGGCGATGATCGTCGCGTCGACATTGACCGGTCGCCAGCCCTTCCCGGCCAGCAGGGCGACGGCGGCGCGCAGCAGCACCCGGCTGTCGGCACCCCGGTAGCGCGGGTCGCTGTCGGGAAAATGGCGGCCGATGTCGCCCAGCGCGACGGCGCCGAGCAAGGCATCGGTAATCGCATGCAGCAGCGCATCGGCGTCCGAATGCCCGAGCAGGCCGGTTTCATGGGGAATCTCGACACCACCGAGGATCAGCTTGCGGCCGGCGACCAGTCGATGCACGTCGTAGCCCTGCCCGACCCGAAAAGTCATTTTCGCCCCCTGAGGATCAGCGCCGCCAGGACCAGATCGGCCGGGTAAGTCACCTTGAGATTGGTCGCGTCGGCGCGCACCAGGCGCGGCCGGAGACCGAGCGCCTCGATCGCGCCGGATTCGTCGGTAACGGCGCCGCACTTCTCCAGAGCATCCTTGAGCAGCCCGTAACGAAACATCTGCGGCGTCTGCGCCTGCCACAGGCCGTCGCGCGTGCCTCGGTGGCGGCGACGCGCTGCTCGCCGTCGGCCCGCTTCAGCGTATCGGCGACCGGTACGGCGAGAATGCCGCCAACCTTGTCATCCGCCAGTTCGCCCAACAGCGTGACAAGCATTTCCCGGCTCAGGCACGGGCGGGCAGCGTCGTGCACCAGGATCCAGTCATCGTCGGCTGCAACCATGGCCGCCGCCCGCAGTCCGTTGCCGACGCTGTCCGCCCGCGTCGTGCCGCCGCAGCGCAGGGTTTCCAGCTTGGGGCCGAGCTCGGACCAGTCGTAACGGTCCCATTCGCCATCGTCCGGCGACAGCACAACCCAGACCCGGTCGATTTCAGGACAGGCGACCAGCGCGGCCAGCGTATGATGGAGCAGAGGGCGCCCGAGCAGGCTCAAGTACTGTTTCGGCTTCTCCGAGCCGAAGCGCGATCCGCTGCCGGCAGCGGGAACGATTGCGAAATGGCGTGGCATGGACTAATTTTACTGAATAAAGCAAAGCAGGAGGAAAAGCATGAGCTTCGTCGACCCCGAACTGGCAGGCCCCGTTCAGGCCTTCGCCACGGCACTGGGGATCGGCCTGCTCGTCGGCATGGAGCGCGAACGGCGTCCGGAGTCGGCGGCCGGCCTGCGCACCTTCGCCCTCGTTTCCATGCTCGGCTGTCTGTTTGCCTTGCTCAGCGACAAGACCGGCGGCCCGGCGGTGCTGGTGACCGGCCTGCTGGTCATTGCCGGCGCGATGATCGCCTCCAATTTTTCGGCGCGCCAGGAAGAGCAGTATCGCGGCTTCACCACCGAAGCGGCGATCATCGTCACCTATGGACTCGGCGCAGCGGTCTGGTTCGGTCACGCGACGCTGGCCGTCATGCTCGCCATTGCGACCACCGTGCTGCTCTACTTCAAGGCGGAACTCAGCCGCTTCAGCCGCCGGATGACGCCGAAGGACATCAATTCCATCCTCCAGTTCGCCGTCCTGTCGCTGGTCGTCCTGCCCATTCTCCCGAGCCAGGACTACGGACCCTATGGTGCCCTCAATCCACGCCAGATCTGGTGGATGGTCGTCCTCATTTCCGGCCTCGCTCTTGCCGGCTACCTTGCCCTGCGCATCATCGGCACCCGGCACGGCGCGGCGCTCCTCGGCATCTTCGGAGGCCTGGCGTCGAGCACGGCGACGACCATGATGTTCTCGCGCCACGCCCGCGACCATGTCCATCTGGTGCGCATGGCGGCGATCGTGATCCTGATCGCCAACCTGATGGTCATGATTCGTCTCGGCGTCGTGGCCGGTCTTGTGGCGCCGTCGCTGGTCGGGCAGATTGCCGTGGTCTTCGCCTGCGGCCTGGTGCCAGGGCTGGCGCTCACGCTCTATGGCTGGAATATCCTCAACGCCGGCGGCGAACTGCCGATGCCCTCGGTCAAGAACCCGACCGAACTCAAGACCGCGATTTCCTTCGGCCTCCTCTACGCCATCGTGCTGCTCGCTTCCGCCTGGCTCCAGGAGATCGCCGGCAACCGGGGCCTCTACATCGTCGCGCTGGCGTCCGGCGTGACCGACGCCGATGCCAGCGTGCTGTCCGCGCTGCGTCTGTACAACCTCGAAAAGATCCCGGCCACCGAAGCCGTGACTGCCGTGACGCTGGCGCTGATGGCCAACCTGGTTTTCAAGATCGGCCTCGTCGTCAGCATCGGCGGCGGCCCGTTGGCCCGCCATGCGCTGCCCGGCCTGCTCGCCATCGGCGGCGGCATGGCCGTCGGATTATTGCTCGTTTGAGGAGTCGACCGTGACAATCACCCGTTCTCCCGCCGTCGCCGGCATGTTCTACCCCGCCAGCCCGGCCGTGCTGGCCGCCACCGTCGACCAGTTGCTGGCCGCGGCGCCGACAACCGAAACGTTGCAACCCAAGGCGCTGATCGTGCCCCACGCCGGTTACGTCTATTCCGGATCGACCGCCGCCATGGCCTACGCGGCACTTGCCCCCTGGCGTTCGACGATCCGCCGCGTGGTGCTGCTCGGCCCGACCCATCGGGTTGCGGTCGACGGCATTGCAGTGCCGAAAACCGACGCCTTCGCCACGCCGCTCGGCAGCATTCCGCTGGACGCCCCGGCCATCGCCCGCCTCGCCGCGCTGCCGCAGATCGTCTTCAGCGACCGGGCACACGCCGAGGAACACTCGCTCGAGGTCCATCTGCCATTCCTGCAGCGCATGCTTGATGACTTCACCCTCGTTCCGCTCGCCGTCGGTCACGCGGCGCCGGAAGCCGTCGCCGAAGTTCTCGACCTGCTGTGGGGCGGGCCGGAAACGCTGATCGTCATCAGCTCGGATCTCTCGCATTTCCTGCCCTACGCCGCCGCCAACCAGGTCGACCGCGACACCTGCCAACACATCCTGCAGCTCGACACCCACATCCGCACGGACCAGGCCTGCGGCGCCTACCCGGTCAACGGCCTGCTGCTGGCCGCCCGCCGGCGCGGCCTGGTGCCGCAACTGATCCACCGCTGCAATTCCGGCGACACCGCCGGCGACCGCCAGCGCGTCGTCGGCTATGCCGCCTTCGCCTTCCACGAGGCCAACGATCATGGCTGAGCTGGGAACGACATTGCTGACGCTGGCGCGCAATGCCATCGCCGCCTGCTTCGGGCAGCCGGGTTCTGCCACGACCATAGAGGCAACGGCTGGCCCCGGGGTCGACCTGCCCGAATTGCACGAAATGGGTGCCACCTTCGTCACCCTCACCCAGCGCGGCCAGTTGCGCGGCTGCATCGGCAGCCTGGAAGCCTGGCGCCCGCTGCTTGCCGACGTTCAGGAAAACGCCCGCAGTGCCGCCTTGCGCGACCCGCGCTTCAACCCGCTGACAGCCGAAGAACTGCCGCTCACCCGCGTCGAGGTATCGCTGCTGACCCCGGCCGAGCCGATGTCCTTCACCAGCGAAGCCGATGCCCTCGCCCAGTTGCGCCCCGACCGCGACGGCGTGATCTTCAGCGCCGGCCGCCATCGCTCGACCTTCCTGCCGCAGGTGTGGGAGCAATTGCCCGACCCTGCCGTCTTCATGGCCCACCTCAAGCAGAAGTCCGGCCTCCCGGCCAACTACTGGGGACCGGACGTCCACCTGCAACGCTATTCCGTCACAAAATGGAAGGAACCCGCACCATGAACCCCTCGGAAACCCTCTACCCCGGCCGCTGGTGGCACGCGCTACCCGATGGCCGTGTGCAGTGCGACCTTTGCCCGCGCGACTGCCGGTTGCACGAAGGCCAGCGCGGCGCCTGCTTCGTGCGCCAGATGGTCAATGGTGCGATGCAGCTCACCACCTACGGCCGCTCGTCCGGCTTCTGCATCGACCCCATCGAAAAGAAGCCGCTAAACCATTTCTACCCGGGCAGCAGCATCCTCTCCTTCGGCACCGCCGGCTGCAACCTCGCCTGCAAATTCTGCCAGAACTGGGACATCTCCAAATCGAAGGACATGGACCGCCTGATGGACGCCGCCAGCCCGCGGATGATCGCCAACGCGGCCAGGCGCTATGGTGCCGATGCCGTCGCCTACACCTACAACGACCCGGTCATCTTCGCCGAATACGCCATCGACACCGCGCTCGCCTGCCGCGAACAGGGCATCCGCAATGTGGCCGTCACCGCCGGCTACATTCATCGCGAACCGGCGCGCGAATTCTTCGCCATCATGGACGCCGCCAACGTCGACCTCAAGGCCTTCACCGACGAGTTCTACCACAAGCTCTGCGTCGGCCACCTGCAACCGGTGCTCGACATCCTCGCCTACATCCACCACGAAACCGACTGCTGGCTGGAAATCACCACCCTGCTGATCCCCGGCCAGAACGACAGCGCCGACGAAATCAACCAGCTCGCCACCTGGGTCGCCCGCGAACTCGGGCCGGATGTGCCGCTGCACTTCACCGCCTTCCACCCCGACTGGAAGATGGACGACCTGCCGCCGACACCGCCCGCGACGCTGACCCAGGCCCGCCGCATCGCGCTCGACGCCGGCCTCCACCACGTTTTCACCGGCAACGTGCACGACAGCGAAGGCGGCACCACCTTCTGCCCGAGCTGCCACGCCGCGCTGATCGTCCGCGACTGGTACGACATCCGGCGTTACGACCTGACCCCGGAAGGCCATTGCCCGCACTGCCAGACGGCCATCGCCGGCCGCTTCGGCAAGGCGCTCGGCCGCGACGGCCAGGCTTTCGGTCCGCGCCGAATCCCGGTTCACCTCTCGACATGAATAGCTGGGTGAGTCGATGGCAACTGGCGACAAGCTGAACGCCCGTCGTGCTGCCAGGTAGCTTAAGCCCTCTTCGCCTTCGTCAATCCAAGGTACAGGCTGAGCGCCGCGATTACCAAGGCCAGTGCGGAACCGAAGCCGAGTATGTCGCGCTCCCCGTTCCATGCCACCGCCTCGCGCAGAAACAATACCGCGAGTACGGCGATCACTACGCTCACCAGGTTGGCCTTTACATCTTCGAAGTCCCGGACCACCAGCCAGCGCGGCATGGCCAGCGTATCGTCCACAAACAGGGTAAAGAGACCAATGCTGATCATGTATATGGCGATGCCGATCAGGAAAATATCGACCGCCTCGATCACTCCCACCGCAAGGGTCTTCACGTCCTTTGGCGAAACTGTTCCGCCACGAGCTATGTCGATCAGCGTCACGGTCAAGGCAATCGCCTCGTAAACCATCAGCCCGACTGCTGCCATGAAGGTGCCCAAGATCGGGAGAAGAACTATATAGCGGGTCGAGGAGAGCAGGCGGCGCAACATGGATTCCCGGGAGGGGACAAAGGAACATACCGTAGTTGCGATCAAGACTAACCGAAATGCCTGCCGCCTGGCAACGTGAGGCCGGTGGCGCTGCAGGAGCGGCCCACTTGAGCCCTTCGCCAAGCCGCTATACTCTTGGCCCATGAAGCTGCGCCCCCGGCATGATGTTCTCGTTCAACGTCCTCCCTCCCCCAGCCGCCATCTTGCTCGGCCACCGTATCTGCGGCGGGGTGAATTCATTGCGTGAAGACCATTCCGATGTGTGTTTAGGGTCGCCATGACTGCAGGCTGCCGCAATGTCGCGGGCGAACAGGCGACCCTTGTCGCCGCGTTGCGCAACCCCGCCTGTTATCCGCATCCGGCCGAACAGGTCGAAGTCATCGAGACGCACATCTCGTACGTGCTGTTGAGCGGCGCCTATGCCTACAAGATCAAGAAAGCGGTCGCGCTGGGATTCCTCGATTTCAGCACCCTTGCCAGACGCCGCGTTTATTGCGAGGAGGAGTTGCGTCTCAACCGTCGCCTGGCCCCCGAGCTTTATCTGGCGGTGGTAGCAATCACCGGCTCCCCGGATGCGCCGCGCTTCGGCGGGAACGGGGAGGCTATCGAGTATGCGGTGCAGATGGCGCGCTTTTCGCAGGAAGCCCTGCTCGACCGGCAATTGGCGGCGGGACGCCTTTCGCCGAATGTGATCGACGAGCTCGCTGATCAACTGGCCGATTTCCACGAACGGACGCAAAGGGCTTCGCCAGACCAGCCATTCGGCTCGCCGGAAGCCGTGTGGGAGCCGATGGCACAGAACTTTGCCCAACTCGGCGAACAGCTACCCGGCGCGGCCCACCGCGCCCGGCTCGCTGACCTCGAAGCATGGAGCCGCCAACGGTTCAGCCAGTTGGCCGATCTGCTCGCGGCCCGCTTGCGTGATGGATGGATCCGCGAATGCCATGGCGACCTGCATCTCGGCAACATCGTAAGGACAGGTTCCGGGTTGCGGATCTTCGACTGCATCGAATTCGACCCCGGGCTGCGCTGGATCGACGTGCTCAACGAAATCGCCTTTCTGACCATGGACCTGGAGGAGCGAGGCCGCCCCGACTACGCGCATCGCCTGCTTAACCGCTACCTCGAAGCGAGTGGCGATTACGGCGGTCTGCCGCTGCTTGCCTTTTACACTGTCTACCGTGCCCTGGTGAGGGCCAAGGTCGCTGCAATACGGGCCAGTCAGGAGGATCCGGCAGGCAGGCTCACGGATCTCGCCAGCTGCGATCAGTACCTGGCCAGTGCGGTGAAAGCCACCCTGCCGGGCAAACCCAGGCTACTGCTCATGCATGGACTTGCCGGTTCGGGGAAGAGCTGGCTCGCGCAGCAACTGCTGGAGAGCCTGGGTGCGTTGCGCATCCGTTCGGATATCGAGCGCAAGCGCCTTTTCGGTCTGTCCGCCCTCGCCCGCAGTGACTGCGCTGTCGGCGACGGCATCTACGATACAGTGGCGACCGCTGCAACCTACGACCGTCTCGTCGAACTGGCTCACGATATCCTTGCAGCGGGCTACCCGGTACTGGTGGACGCAGCCAACCTCAAGGCCTGGCAGCGCAAGGCTTTCCAGGAACTCGCGGCAGCACGGAAGCTTCCCTTCGTCATCCTCGCCTGCACTGCGCCGGAAGCGGTCCTGCAAGCCCGGCTGGCCAGCCGCCAGGCAGCCGGCTGCGACGCCTCGGAGGCGGACTACGCGGTGTTGACGCAGCAGCTGCGCACCCAGGAAGCCTTGACTCTCGAAGAAGAAGCGTGCTGTCTCAGCATCGACACCACAAGACCTTTCCCGGAAGATCTGCCAGGACGCCTGTTGGGAATTCAGGTTCTCGGCAATCACTGACCCGCTTTCCGAGACGGCCTGCATGCCTGCCGATCCGACTCGCTTTCCAACGCCCTTGCGGCCAGCCACTTTTCAGGATGACTTATGGAAGAAACGATCACGTTGCGCAGACTCCACGCCGACATCGAATCGCGCGTGCAAGCCATCCGGGCCAGTCACCCCGAATGGCTGTGCACCAAAGGTTGCGCCGGTTGCTGTCGGAGCCTGGCCCATGTGCCGCAAGTGACGGCGGCGGAATGGAAGCTGCTGCGCGAAGGTCTGGCGGCGCTACCGGCGGAGCGGCTCCGGGAAATCAGCCGGGACATGGCCGCCTTGGCTGGCCCACAGGCGCACCCCGTCGTCTGCCCGCTGCTGGACAAATCCGCCAATGCCTGCCCGGTCTATGCACAGCGCCCGGTTGCCTGCCGCAGCTACGGTTTCTATGTGCAGCGCGACCTGGGACTTTATTGCAGCGACATCGAAGCACAGGTCGCCGACGGCGTCCTGGCCGATGTGGTGTGGGGCAACCACGATGCCATCGACCACCGACTCGCCAGTTTCGGCCAAACCCGCCCGTTGACCGAGTGGTTCGCGCGCTGGGAAAGTGACCGACCCTGACGTACGTGTCGCCGCCGCAACCGGATGCCGCGCTGGCGGCGCACAGTCAGACAGATCGCCAATACGATTTGCCCTGGTCATTCAAGCCTCGCCTTGTCGCTGCCCGACAAGGCAGGACAACGCTATCGTCTCAGGTGCCCAAAGGGACCGGTTTGGGTTTCGGCAGCTTGCCCTTGGGCTCTTTCCTCTTGTCCTTGCTTCCCATGATTTTCTCTCCTTGAGTGGTCGTACCGGGACTTTATTGCCCGCAGGGCCAATGATAGTACCAACCGATGGCGTTTGGTTGGACCTGGTGGGATGACTCGCAGCCGGGCCGATTCGTCTACCTGTCGTCGGCCACACCGTCATCCTTGTCTTCTTCGTCCGCAGGCGCCTGCTCGCCGGGCAGGGAAATTTCCCGTGGCAGCGGTTTCAGTTCAACCGGCTGCGCAAAGGTCTTGGCGAGACCGCGGTCGATCTGTCCGGAGATGTGGTGGACCCCCGCCATCACCCCGCTGGCGGGATCGTCCATCAGACTCTGCCACATGTCGACCAGCGCGGCGTCGAGGCTTTCCCGAAGCTGCGCCTCGATTTCCGGACGTTCCTTCTCGTGGGCGATGGCGCCGAAACCGGCCGCCCCCAGAGAAATCGCCATGCCGGCGACACCGCCGACCACCGCCGCGGCAGCACTTGCACCAACCGCGGGGCCGAGCCGCGCCACCATGTTTTCGCTGGCCCGTTTGGCCACAGGTGAAATCCTGGCCTCCGGCGGCCCTCCGCTCGCGCCACCCGCAGCCTTGCTGAACCGGGCAGTCAGGGCCACAAAGGCAGGCAGCCTTGCGACCGGGTCGGCATGGACAATCTGGTAGAGCGAAGCGCTGTGCGCCGGTGGGGGCGCCAGCGCAATTGCCGGAATGTCTTGCAGGTGCCGGTCGAACGGAGCTTGCGGCACACCGTAGCGCCGCTGGATTACCGGAAGCTGCTCGCCGAGGATCTGGATGTAGAGCATCGTCGCCTTCCCTCTCACCGCGTCTGGATCGATCTCCCGGGCGACGGGTCCAAGCACGCGCTCGTTGTATTGCTCCTGCAGATAGGCGGCCAGACGATCGACAGCCGGATCGGTCCCTTCCTCGGCGCCCAGCTTGTACCAGGCGACCTTGATGGCCAGCCATTGCTGGGTCCAGTAGCCGGTGAACCACGGGATGAAGTCGGCCTCGGCACGCGCCTGGACAAGACTTCTCCAGCTTTCCATTTCGGCGCGCGCGTATTTCCTGGCCGGTCCGGTCGCGGCCAGCGCGGCGGCGCCGATCTCGTTGTCGACCCGCCACCAGGTGCTCTCGGGGATTTCGACCGGCGGCGGCAGGTCGGGGGCGCGATCCGGAGTGGCGCATCCCGCCACCGCCATCATCGAAGCGACGATCAGCGAACGCAGAGCGAGGATCGCGATCCCGCAAAATGCCTTCGCCCGCGGTCGACCAACCGCCGGTGCAAATCCCGGAAAAGAGCACTTCAAACTGCTCATGTCGGCCTGCCTGCCCTTGACGTCTCACCTTGCTGTGGTGTCTTGAGTATAGGTGGCGGCAGCCGAATCGGGAAGATCGCGCAGGAAAGCCGCTGATTGCCCCGATGAATGCCGGCTCTTGCCCTACCATCCGTTGAATATCGGCAGCAAGCCCGTCGCGCTGCTTCCAACCGCCACTCGCCCGTCGTAAGATGCACGGCACATCGATGCAGACGCCATCACGCGGCGGAACCCCAGGTGCAGAACAAGAAAAACCTCTCGGAACGCGACATCTGCACGCAATACATCGCCCCTGCCCTGCGGCGTGCCGGCTGGGATTTCGCCACGCAGGTGCGCGAGGAGGTCAGCTTCACCAGGGGCCGCGTCATCGTCCGCGGCAAACTGCACACCCGGGGCAAGCACAAGCGCGCCGACTACGTCCTCTACTACGCCGCCAATCTCCCCATCGCCGTCATCGAGGCCAAGGACAACAGCCACGGCATCGGCGACGGCATGCAGCAAGGTCTTGGCTACGCCGAAACCCTCGAAGTACCCTTCGCCATCAGCAGCAACGGCGACGGGTTTCTGGTGCATGACCGCACCGGCCAGCACACACCGATTGAAGAGGAATTGGCGCTCGACGCCTTCCCGTCCCCCGAAGACCTCTGGCGGCGCTACTGCACCTGGAAAGGCATCGCCAGCCCCGAAAAGCGCGGAACCGTCGAAACCCCGTATTACGACGACGGCAGCGGCAAGACCCCGCGCTACTACCAGGTCAACGCCATCAACCGGACCATCGAGGCCATAGCCAAAGGCCAGCAGCGCATCCTGCTGGTCATGGCGACCGGCACCGGCAAGACCTACACCGCCTTCCAGATCATCTGGCGGCTGTGGAAGTCGAAGGCCAGAAAACGCATCCTTTTCCTCGTCGACCGCAACATCCTCGCCGACCAGGCCCGCACCAACGACTTCAAGCCCTTCGGCCAGGCGATGACCAAGATCGTCAACCGGCAGGCCAACAAGGCCTTCGAAATCTATCTCTCGCTCTATCAGGCGGTCACCGGCAACGAAGAAGAAAAGAACATTTACAAGCAGTTCTCGCCCGATTTCTTCGACCTGATCGTCATCGATGAATGCCATCGCGGCAGCGCCGCCGAGGATTCCGCCTGGCGCGAAATTCTCGACTACTTCGCCGGCGCCACCCACATCGGCCTGACCGCGACACCCAAGGAGACCAAGGAAGTCTCCAACATCCATTACTTCGGCGAGCCGGTCTATACCTACTCGCTGCGCCAGGGCATCGACGACGGCTTCCTCGCCCCCTACAAGGTCGTGCGCATCGACATCGACAAGGACCTGCAGGGCTGGCGGCCGAGCCGGGGGCAGACCGACAAGCACGGCAACCTCATCGAAGACCGCATCTACAACCAGAAGGACTTCGACCGCAGCCTCGTGCTGGAAAAGCGCACCGAACTCGTCGCCCGCAAGATCACCGAATTCCTCAAGGCCACCGACCCCTTCGCCAAGACCATCGTCTTCTGCGAGGACATCGACCACGCCGAGCGCATGCGCCAGGCGCTGACCAACCTCAACCCCGAGCGCATCGCCGAGAACCGCAAGTACGTCATGCGCATCACCGGCGACGAACAGGAAGGCAAGGCCGAACTCGACAACTTCATCGACCCGGAAAGCCGCTACCCGGTCATCGCCACCACCAGCAAGCTGATGACCACCGGCGTCGACGCCCAGACCTGCAAGCTCATCGTCCTCGACCAGCGCATCCAGTCGATGACCGAGTTCAAGCAGATCATCGGCCGCGGCACCCGCATCAACGAGGACTACGACAAGTACTGGTTCACCATCATGGACTTCAAGAAGGCCACCGAGCTGTTTGCCGACCCGGCCTTCGACGGCGATCCGGTGCAGATCTACGAACCGGCCGGCGACCAAACGCCTGTCCCGCCGGACGAGGAACCGCCGGAAGATGAGCAGGTACCGCCTGGCGGAGAACCCGAGCCGCCCCTGCCGCCCGAGTCACCCGGCGAAAAGCGCATCAAATACGTGATCGGCGGCGAAGTCACCGTCTATGTCGTCGCCGAGCGCGTCCAGTACTACGGCCCGGACGGCAAGCTGATCACCGAATCGCTCAAGGACTACACGCGCAAGGCCGTGCGCAAGGAATACGCCTCGGTCGATGATTTCCTGCGCCGCTGGACCAGTGCCGAGCGCAAGAAGGCGGTCATCGACGAACTGGAAGCCCAGGGTGTGCTGCTTGAAGCACTGGCCGAGGAAGTCGGCAAGAAACAGGGCAAGACATTCGACCCCTTCGACCTGATCTGCCACGTCGCCTTCGACCGCCCGCCGCTGTCGCGCAAGGAGCGCGCCGAGCAGGTCCGCAAGCGCGACGTCTTCGCCCGGTACGGCGAACAGGCCCGCGCCGTCCTCGACGCCCTGCTCGACAAGTACGCCGACACCGGCATCGAAAGCATCGAGGACATCAAGATCCTGACCCTTGATCCGTTTTCACGGCTGGGGACGGCGCCGGAACTCATCAAGGCTTTCGGTGGCAAGCCGGCCTATCTCAAGGCCGTGCAGGAACTGGAACAACAACTCTACGGCTAATCGGCATTTCCCATGTCCATCTCCACCACCATCAAATCCATCCAGGACATCATGCGCAAGGATGTCGGCGTCGATGGCGACGCCCAGCGCATCGGCCAGCTCGTCTGGATGTTCTTCCTCAAGATCTACGACGACAAGGAAACCGAGTACGAACTGCTCGACGACACCTACAGCTCGCCATCCCCAAGGCCGCTGCGCTGGCGCAACTGGGCGGCCGACCCCGAAGGGCATGACCGGCGACGAACTGCTCGACTTCATCAACATCAGCTCTTCCCCCCTCAAAAGACCTGAGCCGGCGCATGACGAGCGGCGTCGACTTCAACAAGGTGCAGGACCGCCACCTGTTCGGCGACCTCTACGAGCAGATCCTGCGCGACCTGCAGAACGCCGGCAACGCCGGCGAGTACTACACCCCGCGCCCGGTCACCCAGTTCATGGTCGATGCGGTCGACCCCCGATTGGGCGAGAAAATCCTCGACCCCGCCTGCGGCACCGGCGCTTCCTCACCTGCGCCATCGAACACTGCGCCAGCCAGGCCGAAACCGTCGAGGACACGCTGCTCAGCGAATGCATCCACGGCGTCGAAGAAAGCGCTGCCGCACCTGCATGCGACCACCAACATGATCCTGCACGGGCTGGACGTGCCGACCAACGTCCGCCACGACAACACCCTCGCCCGCCCGCTGCGCGACTACGGCCCGCGCGACCGGGTCGATGTCATCGTCACCAACCCGCCCTTCGGCGGCATGGAAGAAGACGGCATCGAAACCAACTTCCCCGCCACCTTCCGCACCCGCGAAACCGCCGACCTCTTCCTGGTGCTGATCATGCACCTGCTCAAGGACGGCGGCCGCGCCGCCGTGGTGCTGCCCGACGGCACGCTGTTCGGCGAAGGGATCAAGACGCGCATCAAGGAACAACTGCTCAAACCTGCAACCTGCACACCATCGTCCGCCTGCCCAACGGCGTCTTCGCCCCCTACACCGGCATCAAGACCAACCTGCTCTTCTTCACCAAGGGCACGCCGACCACCCACGTCTGGTTCTACGAGCACCCCTACCCGCCGGGCGTTAAGAACTACAACAAGACCAAGCCGATGCGCATCGAGGAGTTGGCGGCCGAAGAAGCCTGGTAGGACGCTGATCGAAATCGACGAAAGCTACTTCGAAACTGTCGATCCCGAAAAACAGATTCAGGCGGAAGCTTGAGCCTACCCATGTCCCTCTCCACCCTCATCAAATCCATCCAGGACATCATGCGCAAGGATGTCGGCGTCGATGGCGACGCGCAGCGCATCGGCCAGCTCGTCTGGATGTTCTTCCTCAAGATCTACGACGACAAGGAAACCGAGTACGAGCTGCTCGACGACGCCTACCGCTCGCCGATCCCCGAGCCGCTGCGCTGGCGCAACTGGGCGGCCGACGCGGAAGGCATGACCGGCGACGAGCTGCTCGACTTCATCAACATCCGGCTCTTCCCCACCCTCAAGAACCTGCAGCCGGCGCATGATGACAAGCGCGGCTTCGTCATCCGCAGCGTCTTCGAGGATGCCTACAACTACATGAAGTCCGGCCACCTGATGCGGCAGGTGATCAACAAGATCGTCGCCGGCGTCGACTTCAACAAGGCGCAGGACCGCCACCTGTTCGGCGACCTCTACGAACAGATCCTGCGCGACCTGCAGAATGCCGGCAACGCCGGCGAGTACTACACGCCGCGCCCGGTCACCCAATTCATGGTCGATGCGGTCGACCCCCAATTGGGCGAGAAAATCCTCGACCCCGCCTGCGGCACCGGCGGCTTCCTCACCTGCGCCATCGAACACGTGCGCCAGCAGCAGGTTAAAACCGTCGAGGACGAACAACTCCTTCAGCAATGCATCAACGGCGTCGAGAAGAAGCCGCTACCGCACCTGCTGTGCACGACCAACATGATCCTGCACGGGCTGGACGTGCCGACCAACGTCCGCCACGACAACACCCTCGCCCGCCCGCTGCGCGATTACGGCCCGCGCGACCGTGTCGATGTCATCGTCACCAACCCGCCCTTCGGCGGCATGGAAGAAGACGGCATCGAAACCAATTTCCCCGCCACCTTCCGCACCCGTGAAACCGCCGACCTCTTCCTCGTCCTCATCATGCATCTGCTCAGGGACGGCGGCCGCGCCGCGCTGGTGCTGCCCGACGGCACGCTGTTCGGCGAAGGCATCAAGACGCGCATCAAGGAGCAACTGCTCGAAACCTGCAACCTGCACACCATCGTCCGCCTGCCCAACGGCGTCTTCAACCCCTACACCGGCATCAAGACCAACCTGCTCTTCTTCACCAAGGGCACGCCGACGCGGGACGTCTGGTTCTACGAACACCCCTACCCGCCGGGCGTGAAGAGCTACAACAAGACAAAGCCGATGCGCATCGAGGAATTCGCTGCCGAAAAAGCCTGGTGGGGCGGGGTCGACCGCAGCAACCGGGTCGAGAACGAATTCGCCTGGAAAGTCAGCGCCGCCGACATCAAGGCGCGCAACTACAACCTCGACATCAAGAACCCGCACAGCCCGGATGCAGTGGTGCATGATCCGCAAACGCTGCTTGCCGACTACGCGGCCTTGCAGGTGAAAATTGGCGAGACGCGGAGTCAGCTCAGGGCAGTTTTGGCCGACGCGCTGGAGAATGGAAAATGAAACCCCTGGTCTATGTCGAAACCTCAGTCATTTCCTACCTGACCGCCCGCACCAGCAGCCATCTGGTCACGGCAGCGCGGCAGGCGTGGACCAGTGAATGGTGGGAAGTTGCCCCAAGCTATTGGGATCTGAGAATCTCCGAACTCGCGCGAAGCGGCCCGGGGCGACAGCCAGGCAGCCCAACGTAGACTGGCTGCCTTGGCATCCATGGCTATCGTCGAAATGACAGAGGAGTCGCTGATCCTGGCAACGCGACTCATCGAGATTGGCGCTGTACCGGCCTCCGAACCCGAAGATGCCTTGCACATTGCCGTGGCATCGGTGTCAAACGCAGAGTTTCTGGTGACATGGAATTTTGCACATTTGGCCGGTCCCGCGGCTAAGATGAAGTTGCAGAACCATCTGCGTGAAATTGGCGTCCATATCCCCCTGTTGACCACACCTGAAGAACTGATGGAGAGCTGAGATGGCAACCGACACCATACCCCCCGAATCCGGCATTTTTCACAAAGCGCCCGACCCCATCCTGGCCGAGTTGTGGGAGGTCAAGCGGCAGATCAATGAAGAAGCGGGTTATCAGGTTGAAGTCGTCGCACGAAGCGCCCATGAAGCCACCGAGTTGATTCGCCTGCAGCTTGCTGAACGCGCGCAAAGGGAGGCGGCCTGAATCCCGATGGCCACGCTGACCGTGCGCGACGCGGGCTAAACTGAAATCCGTACTGGCTGCCGCCTTGCAAGGAGAATACTAACCATGCCCGTCATCAGCCGATTTCTCGGCATCGTCATTACCATGCTCTGGAATGACCACGCGCCGCCCCATTTTCACGCGAGGTATGGCGAATTCGAAATCACGGTCGAAATCGAAACCGGTATTGTCGAAGGCAAGTTTCCACCACGCGCGCTCCGCCATGTGCTCGAATGGCACGAATTGCACAAGGATGAACTGATGAATGACTGGGATCTGTGCCGTCAGGCCGAGATGCCCAACCCAATTCAACCACTGGAGTAATCCCATGATCCTGCACATCACTGCCGCCGAATATCTGCACGACTACACGCTGGCCGTTAGCTTCGATAACGGCTGCTCAGGTATTGCAGACCTCACCGAGGTTCTCGATTTGGGGTTATTCAAGTCGTTGCGAGATACCGAACTATTCAGCCAGGTGACGGTAGACGATCAAATGAAAACCGTCGTCTGGCCAAACGGGCTTGATCTGGCACCCGAGTACGTTTACTTCCAAGCATTCAAGGATGACCCTCGACTCCGCTCGCAGTTTGAAGCTTGGGGCTATGCAGAAAAATCGGCGGCGTAAATTGGCGATGAATCCCTACGTCAAAAACCTGACCCCGCTCCCGGACTATTGTTTGCTGCTGAGCTTCGAAAACGGCGAAACCCGGATTTTCGATGCCGCACCTTACCTTGAAAAAGGCGTATTCCAGCGCATCCGGCATCCTGGCCTGTTCGGCCTGGCCAAGGTCGTCGCCGACTCGGTGGAATGGCCCGGAGAAGTCGACCTCAGCTACGACACGCTTTATCTGGAGTCACAGCCCGCGATGCAAGATCACGCCGCATGACCGCTCGCCTGCCGGAAAACCTTGACCTGATCGCCACCGCGCCGGAGGGCATCCGGAAGCTGCGCGGGCTGATTCTCGAACTGGCGGTGCGCGGCAAGCTGGTGCCGCAGGACCCGAACGACGAACCGGCGAGCGAATTGCTCAAGCGTATTGCGAAGGAACGGGCGCGGCTGGAGGCGGAAGGAACTTGCAAGAAATCCAAGGCAACGCCACTTGGCGAAGATGAACTGCCGTTTGCTCCTCTGGGTGGCAGTGACCCGGCTCGGCGCGGTCTGGAATTTCGCCAGACGGACCAAGACAAGACAATCCCGAGTACTTGGAATGGCGACCTTCCATACACGAGGTCAAAGACTTGGGGTCGGGACCGCTGACAGCTTCCGCCAGACCGCATTACCAAAGAGGTTTGGAGGCTCAATGGCAAAGGCCGTGAGGACAATCTTGGTCTGCGAGAATGGGGCAATCGCGGAATGGAGAGGCAAAGATTGATGTGGCTATCAACCAAGATTTGAAGGCTCTTCAGCTATCGTCCGAGTTCAACAAGCAATTCTTCATCAATTTCTTCAAGACCCTATCAATCAAGGGGTCTGGAATGACCGTTGCCGGGATTAAGCAGGATGAACTTTTGGGGTTCAATGTTCCCGTCCCGCCCCTCGCCGAACAACACCGCATCGTCGCCAAAGTCGATGAACTGATGGCCCTCTGCGACCGGCTGGAAGCGGAGCAGACGGACGCCGGGGCGGCGCACGCCAGGCTCGTCGCAACCCTGCTCGGCACGCTCACCCAAAGCGCCGACGCCGCCGAACTCGCCGCCAACTGGCAGCGCCTCGCCGAACACTTCGACACCCTGTTCACCACCGAAGCCAGCCTCGACGCCCTCAAGCAAACCATCCTCCAGCTCGCCGTCATGGGCAAGCTGGTGCCGCAAGACCCGAACGACGAACCGGCAAGCGAACTGCTCAAGCGGATTGCCAAGGAACGGGCGCGGCTGGAGGCGGAAGGGACTGGCAAAAAATCGAAGGCAACGCCGCTTGTGGGCGAGGAAAAGCCGTAGTTGCCGATGGGAGCGGCAACGCTTCCGAATTGTGTGGCCGGAGCGGGCGACGCCGAGCAAAGCCAAGTCGCTTATCGGGGCGATCAGGCCGGGTTCATCCACTGGTCCGTGAGACGATGGCCGCTCGCATATCCGATCGCAAGATCATGCAACCGAATTCAGGCTTCGAAACGCCTACTCGTATCCCGCGTGGGAGTTTGCTGGTTGTGGTTCGAGGAATGATCCTCTTGCATTCATTCCCGGTTGCCACAACTCAGGTGGAAGTTGCCATCAACCAAGACATGAAATCGCTTACCCCATTTGTTCATCTGTTACCGCCCCTCGCCGAACAACACCGCATCGTCGCCAAAGTCGACGAACTGATGGCCCTCTGCGACCGCCTCAAGGCCGGCCTCGCCGAGTCCCGCACGCGGCAGGAACGCCTCGCCGCCACGTTGATCGAATCCGCCTTGCAGGCTGCCTGAAAACAGGTCCAAAATGGGGGTCGACCGCAGCAGGGCGGAAAAAGGCGACGGGCACCGGCGCCGCGTTTCCGGGCACGCGGCGGCGGCAATCACTTCGGCTACAGGGAGGGTCAGGACCATGAACCCCAACATCGACGGCAGCGAGTTCGGCTCGATCACCATCGCCGGGCGGCGGATCGAAAACGACGTGATGATCCGTCTCGACGGCGCGGTGAGCAAGCGCCAGAAGAAACTGTCCAAGGCGATCTACGGCACCTCGCACGTCATCTCGCTGGCGGAAGCCGAGGTCATCTTCGACAAGGACGCCGAACGCCTGATCATCGGCGCCGGCCACAACGGGATGGTCGGGCTCTCGGACGAGGCGGCGGAGTATTTCGCGAAAAGGAAGGTCAAGGTCGAACTTGCCCGCACCCCGGAGGCGATCCAGCGCTGGAACAAGGCGAGGGGCAAGGTGATCGGGCTGTTTCATGTGACCTGCTGACCGCGCGAGCCAATCCGCCATGTTTGCAAACTCCGTACAGTCCGACATGCTGCGCGACATCGAGCGCGAGGTCGCGTACACCCGGCACGAAATCGGCAGGGACGCCTTCGCGCCGCGGGTCATGGCCGCCATGGCGGCGGTGCCGCGCGAGCAGTTCGTTCCCGAATCCGGCCGCCACCTGGCCTTCGCCAACGGCCCGCTGGCGATCGGTCACGGCCAGACCATTTCCCAGCCTTACATCGTGGCGCTGATGACCGATCTGCTGGCGCCGCGTCCGCAGGACAGCATTCTCGAAATCGGCACCGGCTCGGGTTACCAGGCCGCCGTGCTGGCGGAGCTGGTGCGCCAGGTCCATAGCGTCGAGATCATCGCGGCGCTGGCGACGGCGGCGGGCCAGCGCCTGGCGCGGCTCGGCTACGACAACGTCAGCGTCAGGCATGCGGACGGCTTCCATGGCTGGCCGGAGCATGCCCCCTACGACGGGATCGTCGTCACCGCCGCGGCGCCGCAGGTTCCGCCGCCGCTGGTCGAACAACTGAAGCCGGGAGCGCGGCTGGTCATACCCGTCGGCATGCCCGGCGGGGTGCAGGAACTGAAGGTCGTCGAGAAACACGCGGATGGCTCGATCACGAGCCGCAACATCCTGCTGGTCGCCTTCGTGCCGCTGACGCGGACGGCGACCGGCTCTGATCGCCAGGAGACATGAATGATTTGCCTGACCAGTCCGCTTTCCCAATGTCGATGACCCGCGCCGACTTCTTGCGTCTGTCGGCCGGCGCGCTCGCCGCCTGCACCCTCGGCGGTCGCGCCCGGCAGTCGCTGGCCGCAGCGGCGGCGGCGATGCAGACGCGGCCGATTCCATCAAGCGGCCAGCCGCTGCCGGTCATCGGCCTCGGAACTTATCAGGGGTTCGACGTCGGCCCCGGCTCCGCTGCCTACGCGCAGCTGCCGGATGTCCTGCGCGCCTTGTTCGCTGCCGGCGGTTCCGTGATCGACAGTTCGCCGATGTACGGGCGCGCCGAAGCCACCACCGGCGAATTGCTCGCCGCCGCCGGCAGTCGCTCCAAGGCTTTCCTCGCCACCAAGGTGTGGACCCGCGGCCGCGCCGAGGGGCTGCGCCAGATCGACGAATCGCTGCGCCTGCTGCGCGCCGATCCGGTCGACCTGATGCAGGTGCATAACCTCCTCGACTGGCGCACGCATCTGCCGACGCTGCGCGAATTGAAGGCGGCCGGGCGCATCCGTTATATCGGCAT
Source organism: Candidatus Dechloromonas phosphorivorans (assembly GCA_016714975.1). Taxonomy (GTDB): domain Bacteria; phylum Pseudomonadota; class Gammaproteobacteria; order Burkholderiales; family Rhodocyclaceae; genus Azonexus; species Azonexus phosphoriphilus. The sequence goes on from JADKBR010000015.1 coordinate 234,903, forward strand.
CACCCATTACAACGCCGGCGCCTATGACGAACTGGCGGCGGTGATGCGCGCCGAGCGCTTCGACTTCCTGCAGATCAACTATTCGCTCGACGAGCGCGAGGCCGAGCGGCAGATCCTGCCGCTGGCTGCGGAGCGTGGCATGGCTGTCCTGATCAATCGTCCCTTCGGCGGCGGCGGACTGCTGCGCCGGCTGCGTGACCGCCCCCTGCCAGGCTGGTCGGCGGAGATCGGCGCCACCAGTTGGGCGCAACTGTTGCTCAAGTTCGTCCTCAGCCACCCGGCGGTGACCTGCGCCATCCCCGGCACCGGGCGACCCGAGCACATGGCCGACAATGCCCGGGGCGGCGTCGGCCCGATTCCCGACCCCGGCTTCTGGCGCAGTCACCCGCTCGCCCCGTGAGGCGCTGAAAGGAGAAGGCATGTCGCGTCATCCGTCCGTTCCGCGTCGGGAACTGCTCAAGACCGGTCTCGCGCTGGCAGCGGCAACCCTCGCCCCATCCACGCTCCTGGCGCAAACGGAACTGCTGACCCGGCCGGTCCCGTCGACCGGAGTCCGCCTGCCGATCGTCGGCATCGGGACCAACCGCTTCCGGACCGGCGACCCGGCGTGGAACGCGCGCCTGCGCGAAACGCTGTCGACCTTTGCCCGCCTCGGCGGCAAGGTCGTCGATACCGCGCCCTCCTACGGCGATTCCGAACGCGCCATCGGCGCCATCCTCGGCGAGACCGGCCTGCGCGACCGGATCTTCCTCGCGACCAAGCTCGACCGCGACGCCATCGAGGACGGCCGGCAACGCCTCGAGGCTTCTTTCGCGGCGCTCGGCACCACGCGCCTCGATCTCGTCCAGTTGCACAACCTGCGCGGTGCCGGCACGCTGTTGCCCCTGCTGCGCGAGCAGAAGGCCGCCGGCCGCATCGGCCACATCGGCATCACCAGTTCGAGCGCCAGCCAGTACGCCGAGATGGAAGCGATCATGCGCCGCGAGGCGCTGGATTTCATCCAGGCGGACTACGCGGTCGGCAATCGCGGCGCCGAACAGCGGCTGCTGCCTCTGGCCGCGGAGCGCGGCATGGCGGTACTGGTCAACCTGCCCTTCGGTCGCGGTGCGCAGTTTCGCGCGGTCGGCGGCCGGCCGCTGCCCGGCTGGGCGGCCGAGATCGACTGCGACTCCTGGGCACAGGTATTTCTCAAGTATGTACTGGGAAATGCGGCGGTGACCTGCGCGATTCCCGGCAGTACGCAGGCCGCCCACGTCGAGGACAACCTCGGTGCCGCCCGCGGCAGGCTGCCGGACGCGACGCTGCGGCAGACGATGGCGCGTTATTTCGACGCCATCGCGGACAACTGAGGCTTGCTCGCCAACCTTTTCCGGAAGGTAGTCCCGGTACGCCCGGGCGAGACCGCGCCGACGCTGCTCGCCACCGCCTATGGCTTCTGCATCCTGTTCGCCTTCTATCTGCTGCGCCCGGTCCGCGACGAGATCGGCGCCGCCGACCGCGGCAATCTGCAACTGCTGTGGACCGCCGTGTTCATCGTCATGTTGCTGGCCGTGCCGCTCTATTCGCTCGCCGTGGCCAAGTTGCGCCGGGGCGTCTTCATACCGCTGGTCAATCGCTTCTTCGCACTCAACCTGGTCGCCTTCTACGCCGCGCTGGTTCTGTTGCCCGAATCGGCGCGCACCTGGATCGATCGCACCTTCTATGTCTGGCTCAGCGTCTTCGCACTGTTTGTCGTTGCCGTATTCTGGAGCCTCGTCGTGGACCTGTTCCGGGACGATCAGGGCAAGCGGCTCTTCGGTTTCATCACGGTCGGCTCATCGCTGGGAGGGATCGTCGGCTCGGCAACCACCGCCATTCTGGCGCCGCACATTCCCGTGTTCCTGCTCCTGCTCGTCGCAGTGCTGCCGCTCGAAGTCGCCGCCTGGCTCGCCCGCGCCATCGCCCGGCGCGCCGAAGATGCCTCGGGAACGCTGAACCGCGAGCCGGCGGCGCCGATCGGCGGCGGCGCCTGGAGCGGCATGGTTCCGGTTTTCCGCTCGCCGCAACTGCGCAATATCGCGCTGTGGATCATGCTGATGACCTTCGCCTCGACAATCCTCTACTTTGTCCAGTCGCATCTGGTCGGCGAGGCGATCACCGATCGCGCGTTGCGCCGGGCCTTTCTGGCGCGCATCGATCTGGCGGTCAATGCCGTCACCATCATCACCCAGACCTTCCTGACCGCGCGCATCGTGCAGCGCTTCGGCGTCGCCGTGACCCTTTCGGCATTGCCGGTGGTCGCGGCGCTCGGCTTCCTGGCGCTCGGCGCCGCCCCGGCAGCGCTGGCGCTGACCGTCCTGCTCGTCGTGCGCGTGCTTTACGACAGCAGCCGCCACGCGCTGGCCAAGCCGGCCCGCGAGGTGCTGTTTACCCACCTCGACCGCGAGCAGCGCTACAAGTCCAAGGCCTTCATCGATGCCGCCGTGTACCGTGGCGGCGACCTGCTCAGTGGCTGGATCTACGCCGGGCTTGCCGCTTTGGGGATGAGCGTCGGGGCCATCGCCCTGTGCGCCGCGCCGGTGGCGGTGTTGTGGGCGCTTCTGGGGCGCAGGCTGACTTGGGGGGACAAGGGAACAAGCGGGCAAGGTCCGTCCGCTGGCGCCGCAGGAAAGCCGACCGCTTGAGCCCGGCGCCGAGCAGCTATAATCCCTGCCCCGCAACGCCGCGTCCGCGCCATCGTGTCCTCGTCCAACCCCTTGCTTTCCTTCCCCGCCATGCCCAGGCCGGGCGCCCGCGTCGATCTGCCACTGCTGGCCGGTTCCGCCGATGCGCTGGCGCTGGCTGAACTGGCCGTTCGCAACAAGGGTCGCACGCTGGCCGTCGTCACTGCGAGCGCCGCCGACGCGCAGCGGCTGCTGGACGAGATTCCGTGGTTTGCGCCCGGCCTCAAGGTGCGTCTGCTGCCGGACTGGGAAACGCTGCCTTACGACCACTTTTCGCCGCACCAGGATCTGGTTTCCGAGCGTCTGGCCACACTCTGGGCCGCGCTGCAGGGCGAGGTGGAAATCCTGCTCGTTCCGGCGTCGACCGCGGTCAATCGGCTGGCGCCGCCGGAATTCATGGCGGCCTATACCTTCGAGTTCAAGAAGGGCCAGAAGCTGGATGCCGACAAGTTCCGCGGCCAGGTGACGCTGGCCGGCTACGCGCACGTCACGCAGGTGGTGTCGCCCGGCGAATACTCGATCCGCGGCGGGTTGATCGATCTTTTTCCGATGGGTTCGCAACTGCCTTACCGGCTCGACCTGTTCGACGACGAGATCGAGAGCATCAAGACTTTCGATGTCGATACCCAGCGCACCGTCTTCCCGGTGCCGGAAGTGCGCCTGTTGCCGGCGCGCGAATTCCCGATGGACGACCATGGGCGCACGCATTTCCGCCAGTGTTTCCGCGAACGTTTCGAGGGCGACCCGGCCAGGTCGGGCATCTACAAGGACATTTCGACGGGCATCGCCAGCGCCGGCATCGAGTATTACCTGCCGTTGTTCTTCGACGAAACGGCGAGCATTTTCGACTACCTGCCAAAGGATGCCGTTTTCGTCACCCACGGCGACGCGCCGGCCGCCATCGCCGCTTTCTGGAACGACACCCGTTCGCGCTACAACCTGCTGCAAGGCGACAAGGCGCGGCCCCTGCTGCCACCGGAAGATCTGTTCCTGACCGACGAGGCTTTCTTCACGGAGGCCAAGGCCTACAGTCGATTGGCCATGGCGGTCAGAAATGGCGAGGCCGACGGAAATCTGCCCAATATCGCCGTCGACCGCAGGAGCGACGATCCGCTCGGTGCGCTGAAGAACCATCTCGCCGGCTTCAAGGGCCGCGTGCTGCTGGTCGCCGAAACCGCCGGCCGCCGTGAAACGCTGGCCGCGATGTTTGCCGAGCATGACCTGAAGCCCGTAGCCAGCGCCGATCTCGCTGCTTTCCTTGCCGGCGATGCCCGACTGGCACTTGGCATCGGTCCGCTGCACAGCGGTTTCGCGCTGGATACGCTGGCCTTCATTACCGAAACCGAACTCTTCGCGGGCTCGCCGCGTCGCACCCGGCGGGAAGCCCAGAAAAAGGCAACCTTCGACAACTGGCTGAAGGATCTGACCGAACTCAAGGTCGGCGATCCGGTCGTCCATGAGAGCCACGGCATCGGACGCTACCGGGGTCTGGTGAGCATGGATCTCGGCCTCGGCGAGCAGGAATTCCTCGAACTGCATTACGCCAACGAGGCCAAGCTGTTCGTCCCGGTGGCGCAACTGCAGGTCATTTCGCGCTACTCAGGCGCCGACCCGGAGGCCGCCCCGCTGCACACGCTGGGTTCCGGCCAGTGGGAAAAGGCCAAGCGCAAGGCTGCCGAACAGGCGCGCGACACCGCCGCCGAACTGCTGACTCTTTATGCGGCTCGCGCCGCCCGCCAGGGTCATGCCTTCACATTCAAGGAAAGCGACTACGAGGCGTTCGCCGATGGTTTCGGCTTTGAGGAAACGGTCGATCAGGCGCAGACCATCGCCGCCGTCATCGACGACATGCGTTCCGGCAAGCCGATGGATCGGCTGGTCTGCGGCGACGTCGGCTTCGGCAAGACCGAAGTGGCGCTGCGCGCCGCCTTCTGCGCCGTCGCCGGCGGCAAGCAGGTCGCCGTGCTGTGCCCGACCACCCTGCTCTGCGAACAGCATTTCCAGACTTTCACCGATCGTTTCGCCGACTGGCCGGTGCGTATCGCCGAAATCTCCCGCTTCAAGACCGCCGGGGAATCGGCGCAGGCCCTGCAGGAACTGGCCGCGGGCAAGATCGACATCATCATCGGCACCCACAAGCTGATCGGCAAGGACGTCCGCTTCAAGCAACTGGGGCTGGTCGTCATCGACGAGGAGCACCGCTTCGGCGTGCGCCAGAAGGAAACGCTGAAAGCGATGCGCGCCGAGGTCGACGTGCTGACGCTGACCGCGACGCCGATCCCGCGCACGCTGGCGATGAGCATGGAAGGCCTGCGCGATTTCTCGGTGATCGCCTCGGCGCCGCAAAAGCGGCTGGCGATCAAGACCTTCGTCAGCAATTTCTCCGACGGCATCATCCGCGAAGCCGTGCTGCGCGAACTCAAGCGTGGCGGCCAGGTGTATTTCCTGCACAACGAGGTCGACACCATCGCCAACATGCGCGACAAGCTGGAGAAACTGGTGCCCGAGGCGCGCATCGTCATCGGCCACGGCCAGATGAACGAGCGCGAACTCGAGCGCGTCATGCGCGACTTCACCGCCCAGCGCGCCAACGTGCTGCTGTGCACGACCATCATCGAGACCGGCATCGACAACCCGCACGCCAATACCATCCTGATCAACCGCGCCGAGAAATTCGGTCTGGCGCAATTGCATCAACTGCGCGGACGGGTTGGCCGCTCGCACCACCAGGCCTACGCCTACCTGCTGGTGCAGGACGCGAAGGCGGTGACCAGGCAGGCAAGAATGCGCCTGGAAGCGATTCAGGGCATGGAGGAGCTTGGCTCGGGCTTCTTCCTCGCCATGCACGACCTGGAAATCCGCGGCGCCGGCGAGGTTCTCGGCGACAGCCAGTCCGGCGAGATGCAGGAAGTCGGCTTCAATATGTACACCGACATGCTCAACCGCGCCGTTGCCGCGCTCAAACAGGGCAAGCACCTCGATGCGGTCGACCTCACCCAGCCGCTGGGAATCGGTACCGAGATCAACCTGCGCACGCCGGCCCTGCTGCCCGACGCCTACTGCCCCGATGTCCATGAACGCCTGACCCTTTACAAGCGCCTGGCCAACTGCGAAAGCGCCGATGAACTCGACGCTCTGCAGGAGGAACTGATCGACCGCTTCGGTCAACCGCCGCTGCAGGGCCAGTCGCTGCTGGCGACGCACCGTCTGCGCCTGCTGGTCCAGCCGCTGTGTGTCCAGAAGCTCGACGCCTCGGCCGATCAGATCACGCTGCAGTTCGGCCCGGAATTCGCGAAACTGGCGCCTATCGACCCGATCAGGATTATCAATTTGATCCAGAAGAACCGCAGCTATAAGCTCTCCGGACAGGATAGAATTTCGCTTTTGCGCCATTGCCCGACCCTGAATGACAAGGTCGCCGCCGTCAAGGACATGATTCGCCAACTGAGCCAGTAAGCCATGAGCACCATCGACATCGAAAACGTCAACGTCACCGCCTTCGACACCATGCCGACGCCGGAGGAGATCCACAGCCGCCTGCCGCTCTCGCTGGCGGCCGCGCGTACCGTTTTGCATGGCCGCGACACGCTGCGCGGCATTCTCGAGCGCAACGACCCGCGCCTGTTCGTCGTTGTCGGCCCGTGCTCCATCCACGACCCGCTCGCCGGCCTCGATTACGCCCGCCGCCTCAAGGCGTTGGCCGACGAAGTCGGCGACACGCTGCAATTGATCATGCGCGTCTACTTCGAAAAGCCGCGCACCACGGTAGGCTGGAAGGGCTACATCAACGATCCGTTCATGGACGACAGCTTCCGCGTCGACGTCGGCATGGAGAAAGCCCGGCAGTTCCTGCTCGATGTTGCCGAAATCGGCCTGCCGACCGGCACCGAGGCGCTCGACCCGATTTCGCCCCAGTATTATGGCGACCTGATCACGTGGACCGCCATCGGCGCCCGCACTGCCGAATCGCAGACGCACCGCGAAATGTCTTCCGGGCTGTCCACGCCGGTCGGCTTCAAGAACGGAACCAGCGGCGACCTCGCCGTCGCGATCAACGCCATCCTGTCGGCGTCCAAGCCGCATTCCTTCCTCGGCATCAACGGCCAGGGCCGCGTCGCCGTCGTCCGCACCCGCGGCAACCGCCACGGCCACATCGTGCTGCGCGGCGGCGACGGTCGGCCGAACTACGACACGGTCTCCATCGCGATGGTCGAGCAGGCGCTGACCAAGGCCAGGCTACCCAACAACATCGTCGTCGACTGCTCGCACGCCAACAGCTTCAAGAATCCCGAACTGCAGCCGCTGGTCATGGCCGACATCGTCAACCAGGTCCGCCTCGGCAACAAGTCGCTGATCGGCCTCATGATCGAATCCAACATCGAGGCCGGCAACCAGCCGATCCCCGCTGATCTCAGCCAGCTCAAGTACGGCTGCTCGGTCACCGACGCCTGCGTCGACTGGGGTACGACCGAAAAGATGATCCGCGACGCCGCCGCGCTGCTGCGCGACGTGCTGCCGGAACGGATGGGCTGATCCTGCCATTTGCCTTCCGGCAGACATCAAGGCACAATGCTCGGGTCTGCCCCGCCGTAATTCATGACATAGCCGTGCCGAGAGCCACCGATCACCGCTCACCTATTCCGACTAACGGCAATGGCCCGCTGACGAGCGCCGGGAACTGATCGACGGCATGGCCTACACGATGGCGTCGGCGCCAGCTATAAGTCATCAGTCCCTGGTACCCGGCATAGACAGACAAATCGACGACGCACCTGATGGCGCCTCCTGCCGCGCCCTGATCGCTCCGGTCGACGTCCTGCTGCCGCATAGCTTGGCGGCGGCAGCCGAGAAGCAAGCTTCAAGATGACTTTTGAAGAGCGTGGTACGCCCCCTGCCATTTCTGATTCGATGCTGCAAGGCGCCGTCTTGCATCAGGCGCAAAGTGGAAGCAATGAAAAGAAATGCACGCGAAAACACTACCGCCTGCAGTCCCCGCCGGCAATCGTCATTGGTACCTGTGCCCACGGACTGGCGCTCATCCACGCGCTGTCAAACGCCGGTGTTTCCGTCATTTCTCTGGATACAAACCCCACATTGCCAGGCACACGGACCCGTTTTTCCTGCGTGGAATTGATTCCTGACATCAATGGTCCAGCCCTTCTTGATGCACTTCTTGACTTGCATGCGCGAATCGAAGCTCCCGACAAACCGGTGCTTTTCCTGAACAATGATCGTATGGTACGGACCTTGGGGGTACATTGGCACCGCCTTGCAGACAAATTCCATTTGAGCTGGTCAGCATGTGCGAACACCCTTCTCCCCCTGCTGGAAAAAGACTCTCTGGAACTTCGCTGCCAACAAACAGGTCTCCGCTACCCGGAAACCTGTCTCATCCATAACGATATGGATGCCAGAACGGCCGTCACAATTATCGGTTTCCCGATGATCATCAAACCCGTGCGGCCACTCGGCGGCTTCAAGACTTTTTTGCCAACCAACGCCGACGAATTGCTGCGCTGGACCGAAATCCATCAACCCGATCTGCCCTTCAGGGCCTGCGCTTCAATCCCGGCGATGATCGAGCAATTTATTTTTCAGCGTTAAATCTCGATGGAAAGGTACTTGCACGCTTTGATGGCCACAAACTCCGATCCCGACCCCTCGGACACACGACCATCGCTGAATCCTTTCGCAATGAGGAAGTCTATCGACAGACACTCAATTTTTTTGACGGTCTGAATCTTTCCGGCCCAGTGTCTCTTGAAGTCAAGAAAGCCCCTGACGACAGCTATTGGGTAATAGAACCGACTGTGGGCAGAACCGATTTCTGGGTCGGACTATGTATAGCCAATGGCATCAACCTGCCTTATGTCGAATATCTGCACCAGACCGGACAGAGCATTCCGAATCTTACCCAGCAAGACCAGGCAATCTGGTTCAATGAAGAAAGAGACCCCTTCGGGTCGCTTTCTGTTCGCCGGGCAACCGGATCTCGCATTGAAGGGACGGCGAGCCTGTTATCTCTACCTCAAACAGAAAGACGCGGAACCGGCCAAACAGGCACTGAAAGAAATCGGCAAGCAGCTTGGTCGTGGAGCAGCCAAGCGGCTGGGATTTCGTTAGTCTCTCAATGAATAGAAGAATTAAAGGGGTCAGGGTCATTTGATTGACAGAGCTGCATGGGATAGCTGCTTTCTTCACGCCCATCTCGCACCACGCCACCACATAACCTGAACAAAGAACAATCCGCCATGTCCCTGATCCAACCCTTTCGCGGCCTGCGCCCGGCCCCCGGCCTTGCTGGCGATGTTGCCGCCCCGCCCTACGACGTGCTGTCGAGCGCCGAGGCGCGCGCGCGCGCCACCGGCAAGCCGTTGAACTTCCTGCATATCTCCAAGGCTGAAATCGACCTGCCGGTCGATACCGACCCGCATTCCTCACCGCGCGGGCAACGAGCCGGGATCCCGTCGCCGACGTCACGGCCGACGGCGTGCGCCACATGGTCTGGGTGATCGACGACGCGGCGACCATCGCCGGCCTGACATCCGTTTTCGATGCCATGCCCTATCTATACATCGCCGACGGCCACCACCGCTCGGCGGCTGCTTCGCGGGTCGCCGCCAGGCGCCGGGGGCTAGCCGCCAGTGCCGACTATTTCCTGGCGGTCATCTTCCCGGCGCACCAGATGCGCATCCTGGATTACAACCGGGTGGTGCGCGATCTGAACGGCCTCTCGCCTGATGCCTTCCTCACCCGTGTCAGCGAGCGCTTTGCCGTTACCCCGGCGGCAGGCCGCGTGCACCCGGAAAAGCCGGGCGTCGTCGGAATGTACCTCGCCGGACACTGGTACCGGCTGGAAATCGACCCGTCCCTCGTCCCGGCTGCCGACCCGGTGCGCCGGCTCGATGTCAGCCTGCTGTCCGAGCAGTTGCTCGAACCCATTCTCGGTATCGGCGACCTGCGCCGCGACAAGCGCATCGACTTCGTCGGCGGCATTCGCGGCCCGGCGGAACTCGAGCGCCGCGTTGATGGCGGCGAGATGGCCGTCGCCTTCGCCCTGCACGCGACGCAGATGAGCGACCTGATGGCGGTCGCCGATTCCGGCCAGGTGATGCCACCGAAATCGACCTGGTTCGAGCCGAAACTCGCCGACGGCCTGGTTTCGCACATCATCGACTGATAGACGTTGTCGTACTCGGCGGCGCCCAGCCGAACTTTCTGTTCAACCTGCTGGCGACGGATCGCCCGCAGGGAGCTGGCGCGGGTGGGGCTGCTCGTACTGCAGGAAACGACACTCGACTTCGCGGCCTGATTTCCGCTCGCGATAGGTCTTCCGCACGTCGCTGATCACCTTCCACCGCTCAAGCGGAATGCTTTCCGGGAAGAGCGTATCACCGGCGAACGGCATCCCGATGCGGGTCAGGTAGAAGCGCTGGCAGTAGGGCCAGGCCGCCGCGTAGATCGACGCGCCGCCGATCACGAAAACGTCCTTTCCGGTGGCTGTTGCGGTCAACAGTCCTTTTTCGACCGAATCCACCTGGACGCAACCCGGAAGCAATGTCAGTCCGGGCTGGTTGCTGACCACGAACGAGTCGGGCGGCACGACATCCATCGACTCGTAGGTCAGGCGGCCGATGACGAGCGCCGCCCCGGCCACCGTCTCCTCGAAATAGGCGAGTTCCTCGGGGATGTCCCACGGCAGCCAGCCGTCCAGCCCGAGCATGCCGTTGCTCGCGACGGCACCGATCGCGGCGATCATGCCCGCCGCTTCTCCCACTGCTCGCGGGTCAGCGCCAGCGAGATCGCCGGCGTTCCCTGCCCGTTGTAGACGTGCGGCTTGTGCATCGAGACGAAGGCCGTGTTCACGATCGCCATCGAAAAAATGGCATCCATGACTTCGAGAATGCTCGTTTCCAGGCAGATCGAATGCGGGTTGCCTTCGAGCTTGCGGATCGCCAGGAAGATCACCTCGTAGTCGATCACCTGCCGGATGTCGTGCGGATCGGCGACGACATCGACCGGCGCCCAGGCGTCGGCATGCACGATGACGGCCTGCGGGCCATGTTTTTCCAGCGGATTGCAGCCGGTCCGCAAGTCGATGGTGGCATCGACCGACGCGCACCAGTGGTTGTTCAACACTGAGCTTCCCTCCTGAACGCCGGCACGGGCCGCAGCGAGATCGGGGAAATGCTCAACGACCGCTGGCACGGCTGACCAATGCCAGCCCACGGGGCCGGCGACGCCGACCAAGTATAAACCCGGCGGCGGTCAACTCTTCATCTTGTGCATGATGTTCAGGAGCCTGGTAGGCAGTCCCTTGTAGGGTGGCACGAACAGATCAAGCGTACGCAACGGGCTCTGCTTGAAGACGGGGCGCAATTTGGAGAAGGTGATGAAGCCCTCGTAGCCGTGATAGTGACCCATCCCGCTATTGCCGATGCCACCGAAGGGAAGATTGTGGATACCGGCCTGGATAACCGATTCGTTGAGGCCGACGCCACCGGAAATGGTGTTGTTCATGTAGTACGTCTGCAGGGCGGTATCGTTGCTGTATACATAGAAAGCCAGCGGCCGCGGACGGTCACCGACGTACCTGACGACTTCCTCCTTGGTCTTGTAGGTCATGATCGGCAGCAGCGGGCCGAAAATCTCGCGCTGCATGATATCCATGCTTTCATCGACGTTGATCGCGATGCGCGGCGGCATGATCCGGCGCCTGCCATCGGCTGCCGGTCCGCCATAAAGGTCGACAAGTTGGGCGCCCTTGGCGACGGCATCGGCAGCGGTCTCCTGCAGGCGGTCGTAAGAGCGTTGGTCAATGACCGCCGTGTAATCGCCGTTGTTGATGTCGGGGAAGCGCTTGTTGACGATCGCTTTCGCTTCGCTGATGAATTCCTGAACCTTGTTCTCGGGCAGGAACAGATAGTCGACGTTGGTGCAGATCTGGCCGGCATTGAGCATCTTCGCCCAGATGATGCGTTCTGCAGCGGTGCGGATCGGGTAATCGGGCGCCACGACACGGGGATTTGCCGCCGAGTTCGAGCGTGACCGGCGTGAGGTTCTTCGCGGCATTGGCCATCACCGCCTTGCCGGTGGCGGGCGAGCCGGTGAAGAAGATGTGATCGAAAGGCATGGCGGTGAATTGGGCACCACGACCCCCGCCATCCTCGAAGAACGCGAGCTTGTCTTCCGGGAAATATTTCGATGAAACCCGTTTGAGCAACAGGGCCAGACTGTTCGAGTTCTCGGACATCTTGATCATCGCCCGGTTGCCAGCGGCAAAGACGCCGATCAGCGGCTGGAAAGTCATCGCTATCGGGAAGTTCC
>JADKBR010000016.1 GCA_016714975.1 Candidatus Dechloromonas phosphorivorans
TGCGCAAGTGGCTCAACATGGTGGCGCCGACCAATTTCTTCTGGCTCAATCTGGTGGCCGTCGAGTGTTTCGTGACGACCAGCGGCGAGAGCCTCGCTCGCGGTTTCCAGAATTTCATGCGCGACGTGAAGGCGAGGAACATCCAGATGGTCGAGCCCGATGCCTTCGTCGTCGGCAAGGATCTGGCGACGACGCCGGGCAAGGTGGTGTTCCGCAACCGCCTGGTCGAACTGATCCACTATGCGCCGACAACCGAAAAGGTCCGGGCGACGCCGATCGTCATCGTTACGCCGTGGATCAACAAGTTCTACATCCTCGACCTGAACCCGAAGAAGAGTCTGGTCAAGTATCTGACCGACCACAGGGTTTCTCGGTCTTCATCACCAGCTGGAAGAACCCGGATGCCGGGATGTCCGAAGTGCGTTTCGACGATTACCTGCTCGAAGGCATCAACGAGGTCGTGCGCGTCGCCTGTGATTTCTGCGAGGTACCCAAGGTGCATCTGGTTGGCTATTGTATTGGTGGCACGCTGGTGTCGGTTTACATGGCCTGGGCCAACAAGCGCTTCGGCGCCGATGAGGCGCCGGTCGCGCACTGGTCGCTGTTCACGACGCTGACCGACTTTTCCCATCCCGGCGATATCGACGTCTTCATCGACGATGCGTGCATCGAGGCGCTTGAAGAATCGATGGCCAAGCGTGGCTACCTCGATGGCAGCGAGATGGCGACCTCGTTCCGCATGCTGCGCTCGAACAGCCTGATCTGGCACTACTGGGTCAACAGCTACCTGCTCGGCGAGCCGCTGCCGCCGTTCGACGTGCTGTTCTGGAACATGGACACGACGCGCATGCCGCGCGCCATGCACTCCTATTACCTGCGCGAGATGTATCTGCACAACAACCTGATCAAGCGCGACCGCCTGACCATCGCCGGCGAGCCGATCGACCTCGACCGCATCGTCCAGCCGCTGTACGCGGTGACGGCCGAAGACGACCACATCGCGCCGTGGGTTCAGTGCTACCGGATTCGCAAGTACATCAACGTCAATGCCTCGGTGCGTTTCGTGCGTTCCAGTTCCGGCCATATCCTCGGTATCGTCAATGCGCCCGCCAACCCGCCCAAGCGCTCCTACCGGATCGCCGAGCCCGAACGCAACGAGCACTGGGAACACTGGCTCGACCGGGCCGAAACGAAGCAGGGAACCTGGTGGGAAGACTGGACGCACTGGCTGGGCGAGCGCTGTGGCGACATGGTCGTCGCCTACCCGGCGGCAAGCCGCAGTTTTCCGGCGCTGGCCGATGCGCCAGGCACCTACGTGCTGGAGAAATAGGCCTCCTTTCCGGCTGTGAGCCAGGTCGGTTGCGGACTTGCGGCACATGGCCGCGCCCTATCCGCGCGGTTTCTTGACCGCGATTAAGGAGGGGGGGGCGCCGTACCCCGAGAATGGACACTTCCCAACCGCGCGAGTTCGCCATGGCCACCATCCGGACCTTCATGACCGACGATCATCGCCGGTGCGATGATTTCTTTGCCGAAGCCGAGCAGGCGATCGGCAAAAAGAACCTGCCGGCGGCAAGGGCGGCATTCGGCCACTTTCGCAGTGCCATGCTGGCGCATTTCGACTGCGAGGAAAAAACCCTGTTCCCGACCTTCGAAGCCAAGACCGGCATGCGCATGGGGCCGACCCAGGTCATGCGCATGGAGCACGGCCAGATGCGTGCGCTGCTCGATGATGCGGTCGACGCGCTGGAACAGGCAAATCCGGACGATTTTCTCGGGCTGGCCGAAACCCTGCTGATCATGATGCAGCAGCACAACATGAAGGAAGAGAACATCCTCTACCCGATGTGCGACCAGCATCTGGCCGGCGAAACGCCCGAACTGCTGGCGCGCCTCGAAACCGAACTGGCCGAAGCATGAGCCATCCGAAGACTCCGCATGTCGTCGATGCGCGCTACATGGAGCCGCCGGAGCCGTTCGTGCAGACCATGGAAATGCTCGACACCCTGAAGCCCGGCGAGAAGATGCTCCTCCTGCTCTTCCGCGAGCCGCATCCGCTCTACAAGGTGCTCCGGCAGAACGGTTACACCTACGAAACCGAACTGGTTGCCGACGGCACCTTCGAAATTCTGATCTGGCGCTGAACGGGCGGCCGGATGCAGGCGCTGCTCTCGTTCGACAAGGCTCCCCCCTTTGCGGCGCCGCTGCGCTTCTTCCTCACGGCGCCGCTGTTCTCCCTGGCCGCCGGCCTGCTCCTGCTGTTCGTCGGGCCCGATCTCCTGGCATCGCGCTGGACGCCGGGCCTGCTCGCGGCAACCCACCTGATCACCGTTGGCTTCATGCTCATGGTCATGCTCGGGGCGCTGATCCAGATCCTGCCCGTCGTCGCTGGCGCCAACCTGGACAACCCGCTGGTGGTGGCGCGCTGGCTGCATGCCGGCCTGTCTGCGGGAGCGCTGCTGCTGGCAGCGGGGTTCCTGCTCGGGCAAGCGGCGTTGCTCGGCGCGGCCGCGCTGGTCCTCGGCCTCGGCGTCGCGGCGTTTCTGGTTGCCGGCGGGCGGGCGCTCGCCGGCGTGCCGTCGACCAGTCCGACGATCCGCGGCCTCAAGCTGGCCCTCGTCGGCCTTGCCGGCGCCGTCGGACTCGGGGTCTGGCTGGCCCTCGCCATCGCCAATGGCTGGGCGGTCCCGCTGCCGTCGGTGGCCGATCTGCACGCCGGCTGGGCGCTCGGCGCCTGGGCCGGCATCCTGCTGGCGGCGCTGGCCTATGTCGTCGTGCCGATGTTCCAGTTGACCCCGGCTACCCGGCGCGGCCAAGCTGGTGGTTTCCTGGCGTCATGCTCGGGCTGATGGTCGCCTGGGCGCTGGGTGTCGTCGTTGAGGCGGCAGTGGCAATTCGTCTGGTCCAGGCCCTGTCGGCGGTCGCCGGCATCGGCTTCGCCCTGCTCACCCTCAGGTTGCAGGCGCAGCGCCGGCGGGCGCGCAGCGACGTCACCTATCGCTACTGGCAGCTTGGGCTGGTGAGCGCCGTTCTTGCCCTGGCCATGGTGTTGACCGCAACAGCCTGGCCGCCGCTTGCCGACCTGGCCGGCTGGAGCATCTTTTCCGGCATCCTGTTGCTGGTCGGCGGCTTCATGTCCTTCATCATCGGCATGCTCTACAAGATCGTCCCGTTTCTCGCCTGGATGCATCTGCGCAACCGCGGCAGCGCCCGGTCGCCGGTGCCGACCATGAACAAGCTGCTGCCCGAAGCCGGCACGCAGCGCCAGATGCAGGCGCATGGGCTAGCCCTTGCCCTGTTGCTGGCGGCCGCCATCGCGCCCGACTGGCTGGCCCGGCCGGCAGGCGTTGCGCTGGCAGTGGCCAGCGGCTGGCTGATGGTCAACCTGCTGGGCGCCGTGCGCCGTTACCGGCAGCATCTCGAAATCTCGACCGGGAAGCCGTGGCGGCATGAGTTACCTCGCGCTCAAGCATCTCCATGTCACCTGCGTCGTCCTCAGCGGCCTCGGCTTCGCCCTGCGCGGCTGGTGGATGCTTGCCGGTTCGCCGCTGCTCAAGGCCCGCCTGGCAAAGGTCGTTCCCCATGTCGTCGACACGGTGCTGCTGGGCAGTGCCCTGGCCATGGCCTGGCAGAGCGGCCAGTACCCGTTTGCGCAGAACTGGCTGACGGCAAAATTTTTCGGCCTGCTGGCCTATATTCTGTGCGGGACGATGGCATTGAAGCGGGGCAGGACGCCCCGCCAGCGGCCCTGCTCTTTCTGGTGCTGGCCCTGCTGGCTTGCGCCCTACATCGTCGGCGTGCGCGCTGACGCGGAGTCCGCTGCCCCGGCACCTGTAGGTCAGCCCCGGTGATTCAGCAGCGCCTTGAGTCCGGCGACATTGAGAATCCGGATGCGTTTCTGCTGGACCGCGATGTGGCCTTCTTCCTGAAAGCGCGAGAAGGCGCGGGAAACGGTTTCCAGCTTGAGTCCGAGGTAGCTGCCGATTTCCTCGCGCGTCATGCGCAGGGTTGAACTCGGCGTGCGAGAAGCCGCGCGCCGTGAAGCGTTGCGACAGGTTGAGCAGAAAGGTTGCCAGGCGCTCTTCGGCGCGCATCGTGCCGAGCAGCATCATGACCCCGTGGTCACGGACGATCTCGCGGCTCATCACCTTGTGGAAATGGTGCTGCAGCGTGTGGATCTCCCGCGACAGGCCTTCCAGTCGGGAGAAAGGGATCGCGCAGACCTCGCTGTCCTCGAGGGCGATCGCGTTGCAGGTGTGATGTTCGCTGCTGATGCCGTCGAGGCCCAGCAATTCGCCGGCCATCTGGAAGCCGGTGACCTGTTCGCGTCCGTCTTCGAGCAACACGTCGGTCTTGAAGAAGCCGCTGCGGATGGCATAGATGGCGTCGAATGGCGCACCGAAATGGTAGAGACGATCGCCACGTTTCAGGCGGCGGCGGTTCGATACGAGGTCGTCAAGACGATGGAGCTCTTCGTCAGTGAGCCCAAGGGGCAGGCACAGCTCGCGCAGATTGCAATTTGAACAGGCGGTCTTGATCAGCGATAGTGAAATGGGCTTGCCAGAGGATTTGGGGGGCATCAGGAACCTGTAGAAACTTGATCCACGTCAACCGGGTTGACCCAGCATCCGAAGATAATCCGTTCCGTTGTCGTCGGCACGTTCAATGAATCTCGCAACTGAAAACCTCGTCTTCGATCCTCAGATCATTCGCCGTTTCGATGTGAACGGCCCGCGCTACACGTCCTATCCGACTGCGGATCGCTTCGTCGAGGCCTTCGATTCCGATGCGGCCAAGCTGTGGCTTGGCAAGCGCACCATCGGCGGCATCGGTCGACCGCTGTCATTATACTTCCACATCCCGTTCTGTAGCACCATCTGCTACTACTGCGCCTGCAACAAGATCATCACCAAGGATCACGGGCGCAGCGCCAAGTACCTGAAATATCTCGGCAAGGAGCTTGCGCTGCAGAGCGAGAGTCTGGAAGGCCGCGATGGCGAGCATGAGGTCATCCAGTTGCATTGGGGCGGCGGCACGCCGACTTTCCTGTCGCACGATGAAATGCGGCAGTTGATGGGCGAGACGCGCAAGCACTTCAAGTTGCTCGACGGCGGCGAGTATTCGATCGAGGTCGACCCGCGCAAGGTCGACACGGCGACGGTGGCCCTGCTCGGCGAACTCGGCTTCAACCGGATGAGCGTCGGCGTCCAGGATTTCGACGAGCGCGTGCAGGTTGCGGTCAACCGCGTCCAGAGCGAGGAAGAGACCGCCACCGTGATCAACTCGGCACGGGCCAACGGCTTCAAGTCGGTGTCGATCGATCTGATCTACGGGTTGCCGCATCAGACGGTGATGGGATTCAACCGCACGCTTGAGCGCGTGCTGGCGATGGATCCGGAACGCCTGTCGATCTACAACTATGCGCACCTGCCCAGCCTGTTCAAGCCGCAGCGCCGCATCGCCGAGCCCGATCTGCCGTCGGCCGACACCAAGCTGCAGATCCTCGCGCTGGCAATCAGGAAACTGACCGAAGCCGGCTATGTCTTCATCGGCATGGACCACTTCGCCAAGCCCGATGACGAGCTTGCCGTTGCCCAGCGCCAGGGGCGCCTGCACCGAAATTTCCAGGGCTATTCGACCTATGCCGACTGCGACATGCTGTCCTTCGGCATCTCGTCGATCGGCAAGGTCGGGCCAACCTACAGCCAGAACGTCAAGACCCTCGACGAGTACTACGATCGTCTCGACGCCAGGATGCTGCCGGTGTTCCGCGGCATCGAGCTGAATGCCGACGATATCCTCAGGCGTTCGATCATCCAGGCGCTGATGTGTCACTTCGAGTTGTCGCTCGAGTCGATCGAAAGCGCGCACCTGATCGATTTCCACCGGTATTTCGCGGCCGAACTCGACGATCTCAAGGAGATGGAGCGCGCCGGTCTGCTCAAGGTGGAACGTGACTGGATAACCGTTCTCCCGCCGGGGCGCCTGCTGGTACGCATCATTGCCATGGTTTTCGACCGCTACCTGCGCGCCGACCGCCAGCGGACCCGCTATTCCAAGGTGATCTGAGCCGCGACCGTTCGGGGAAGGCAGCGGAGTGAGGTATCCTTGCGCCGTGACTTCCCGCGCCAAATGTGCCCTTGCAGATGCCTGATTCCGGCTACCTGGCACTATTCCTTGTCGGTCTGCTCGGCGGCACCCACTGTGTCGGCATGTGCGGTGGCATTGTCGGGGCGCTGTCGCTGGGCGCGCCCGCCCGCTGGTCGATGCACCTTGCCTACAACGCCGGGCGCATCCTGTCCTATGGCGTCGCCGGCGCCCTGGCCGGTGCCCTCGGCGCCGCCAGCCTGGCGCTGGACGGGCCGGCGCCGGTGCGCCTCACGCTCTACCTGCTGGCCAACCTGATGCTCGTGGCGCTCGGCCTCTACCTGCTCGGCGTGACCCGGGCGCTGGCCTTCACCGAGCGTGCCGGCCAGCACCTGTGGCGCCACATCCAGCCGCTGACACGCCGCTTCGTGCCGGCGAAGACGGTGACCCAGGCTTTTCCGCTCGGCCTCTTGTGGGGCTGGCTGCCCTGCGGGCTGGTCTATAGCGCGCTGACCACGGCCCTCGGCGCCGGATCACCCGGGCGCGGGGCGCTGCTGATGCTGGCATTCGGGCTGGGAACATTGCCAAATCTGCTGCTGGCGGGCATTCTGCTGGCAAGGGTCAATGAATTCGTCCGGCGCCCGCTGGTCCGCATGGCCTCCGGGCTGCTGGTGCTGGGCTTCGGCATCTACGGACTGATCGGCTTGATGCGTTTGTTGCACTGGATCTAGGAGAGAGCGATGACCATGAAAATCCTGCTGCCGGTTGACGGCTCCGACTGCTCGCTGCGCGCGGTTGGCCATCTTCTCGCGCATAGCGCCTGGTTTAGGGAGGTGCCCGAGGTTCACCTGCTGCACGTCCAGCCGCCGATCCCGATCGGCCACGCACTAGCCCACGTCGGGAAGGAAACCCTGCACAGTCACTACATGGAAGAGAGCCGCGAGCACCTGCTTGGCGCACAGCAACGGCTCGGTGCCGCCGGCTGTTTCCACACGACCCACATACACGTCGGGCAGCCGGCCGAGGTGATCGCCAAAATGGCCAGCGAACTGGGGTGCGATCTGATCGTCATGGGCACCCACGGACGAGGCGGCATCGCCGGGCTGGTGATGGGGTCTGTTGCCAGCCGCGTGCTGCATCTGGCCGATTGCCCATTGATGCTGGTGAAATGAACGCAGCCGCCGGGGGCGCCCCCGATTCAAAGGCTGGCACCAGGACCATGGAAACAACGGCCGTCACCGGTCGTGTCGTCGAATTCGCGATTGCCGGCATGACCTGCGCCGCCTGTTCGGCGCGCCTCGAAAAGGTGCTCAACCGCCAGGCGGGGATGGAGGCCAATGTCAATCTGGCCGCCGAGCGCGCCCGCGTCCGGATCGCCGGCGCGGCGGACGAGGCGGCGGTGATCGCCGCGGTGGCCCGGGCCGGCTTCACCGCCAGCGTTGTTGACAAAGGCACGCGGGAACGGGAAAAGGCGCGCCGTGAGGCCGACTACCGGCGCGAGATCCGCCGCTTCTGGATCGCCGTGGCGCTGACCCTGCCGCTGGTTGGCCAGATGTTCTTCATGTTCGGCGGCGGGCATCATCATCCCGAACTGCCGCGCTGGCTGCAACTGGCGTTGGCGACGCCGGTCCAGTTCTGGATCGGCTGGCGCTTCTACGACGGTGCATACAAGGCCTTGCGCGGCGGCGGCGCCAACATGGATGTGCTGGTCGCGCTCGGCACCAGCATGGCCTGGGGGTTTTCGACGGCGGTGACGTTGTTCGGGCTCGACCAGCACGTCTATTTCGAAGGCGGGGCGGCGGTCATCACGCTGGTCCTGCTCGGCAAGCTGCTCGAGGCGCGCGCCAAGGCGCGGACTTCGGAAGCGATCGAAGCGCTGATCCGCCTGCAACCGAAGACGGCGCGGATCGAGCGCGGCGGACAGTGGATCGAGATCGCGGTCGACGCTTTGATGCCCGGCGATGTCTTCATGGTCCGCCCGGGCGAGAGCGTGCCGGTCGATGGCGAGGTGATCGATGGAGCGTCCAGCGTCAATGAAGCGATGCTGACGGGCGAGAGCATGCCCGTGGGCAAGGCGGCCGGCGACAAGGTCTTCGCGGCGACGGCCAATGGCCGGGGCGTCCTGCATTGCCGGGCGACCGGCGTCGGCGAACACACCCTGCTCGCCGGAATTATTCGCATGGTGGGTGAGGCGCAGGGGTCGAAGGCGCCGGTGCAGCGCCTGGCCGACCGGATCTCGGCGGTGTTCGTCCCGATCGTCTGCGTGATTGCGCTCGCAACCTTCGTCGGCTGGTGGCTGCACGCTGGCGACTTCGCCGAGGCGCTGGTCAACGCCGTCGCCGTGCTCGTCATCGCCTGCCCGTGCGCGCTCGGACTGGCGACGCCGACGGCGATCATGGTCGGCACCGGGCAGGGGGCGCGGGCCGGGATTCTGGTCAAGAACGTCGAGGCGCTGGAGCGCGCCGAGAAGATCGCCGTTCTCGCTCTCGACAAGACCGGGACGCTGACCTGCGGCGAGCCGCAGGTGACCGACATCGTGGCGCTGGCCGCCGATGCCGATGTTGCGCTGCATCTGGCGGCGGCGCTCGAGCAGGGATCGGAACATCCGCTGGCGCGGGCCGTTCTGGCGCGGGCGGGCGCGGTCGACCTGCCGAAAGTGGCCAATTTCAGCGCGGTGCCGGGACATGGCGTGGCCGGCGAGATCGAAGGACGTCTCCTGCGCCTCGGGGCGCCGGCATGGTTCGGCATGACCGACAATGCGGCGGTGCTCGTTCTGCAGCACGCTGGCAAGACCGTCGTCGTCCTCGAGGAGGATGGCGCGGCGCTCGCCTTGCTCGCCATTGCCGATGCCCTGCGGCCGACCTCGCGGGCGGCGGTCGCACGGCTGCGCGCGCGCGGCATCCGGGTCGTCATGCTGACCGGCGACAACGCGGCGACGGCGGCGGCGATTGCCCGCGAGGCGGGAATCGACGAATTCCGCGCCGGCATCCTGCCCGGCGCCAAGGCGGCGGTAATCGGCGAGCTGAAGGCCGGCGGACTCGTGGCGATGGTTGGCGACGGCATCAACGATGCCCCGGCACTGGCGGCGGCCGACGTCAGCTTCGCCATTGGCGCCGGGTCCGATGCGGCGGTCGAGGCGGCGGACCTGACATTGATCCGGAGCGACCTGTGCGGCGTCGACGACGCCATCGAACTGTCGCGGGCGACGCTCGGCAAGATTCGTCAGAACCTCTTCTTCGCCTTTATCTATAATGTGCTGGGGATTCCCCTGGCGGCCTTCGGAATGCTCAATCCGGTTGTCGCCGGGGCGGCGATGGCCATGAGTTCGGTGTCTGTCGTGTCGAATTCCCTGTTGCTGAAGCGCTGGCGACCGCGTGGCCGCCAGCTCAAGGGGGTGGTCTGAAAAAAGACGAAAAACTGTTGTTCTACGAGGCGCTGCTCGAGAGCATCGCTCGGGTCGTCTATCGTCTTAATTTTGTTACCGGCCGTTTCGAATTCATTTCAGAAGCGGCGACCGAGCTGTTCGGTCTGGATGTCGAATCGGTGTGCAATGCGGGTCTCGAGCTCCTTGGGTACCACATGCTTCCCGGCGATCTCGAAGCAGTCATGACGCGTATATCGGAAGTTGCGGCAAGGCGTCCGGGGCAGCGCGTGTCGCTGGCTGTCAACTATCGCGTGCGCGATGCCAAGGGCGAGGTGCGACATTGTCATGACACGCTGGCGCTCGAGGTCGGCGGTGACGGCAAGCCGCTTGCTGCATTGGGCATTTCCGTCGATGTCAGCAAGCGCATCGCGGCCGAGTTCGCCATAAGGGAAAAGGAGGCGCAGTTCCGGTCGACGATGGAAGCCGCGCAGGTCGGAATCTTCCTGCTCCAGGACAACATTTTTCGTTATGTGAACCCTTTCCTGATGGCGCTCTTCGGCTACGCTGAGGAGGAACTGGTGGGCCGGCGCGGGCCGCTCGACCTGATCGTTCCCGAGCAGCACGCCATGGTTCGGGAAAAGATGCGGCGACGGGCCGCCGGCGAACCGGGCACGTCCTACGAACTCACCGGCGTGCGCAAGGACGGATCCCGGTTTCCGATCATTATCCTCGGTTCGCCGGCGACCTATGAAGGGCGGCCGGCGTCGGTAGGCACCGTGCTCGACATCTCGATGCAGAAGGAAGCGGAAATGCGGGTTCGCGAACTCGCCGACTTCGACCCGCTGACAGGCTTGCCGAACCGTCGCCTGCTGCGCGATCGCTGCACGCAACTTTTGGCGGCGGCCGAGCGCGAGGGGTCGGAGATCGCGTTGATCTTCATCGATCTCGATCATTTCAAGCGGGTCAACGACTCGCTCGGGCACGGCGCCGGCGACGAATTGCTGTGCGCGGTGGCGCAGCGCCTGGCGACCGTGGTACGCAAGGTCGACACCCTGGCCCGGCTCGGCGGCGACGAGTTCATCATGGCCTTGCCCGGCATCCAAGTCGCGGGCGCCGCCGAAGTCGCATCGCGCCTGATCGAAATCTGCGCGGCGCCGTTTTCGGTGGGCGGCCACGATCTGACGATCACGCCTTCGTTGGGCATCAGCGTTTATCCGGTCGACGGCAAGGATTTCGGAGTCTTGCTGAGTAATGCCGACGCCGCCATGTACAAGGCCAAGGAGGCAGGCCGCAACGCTTTCCGCTTCTATTCGAGCGAGATGAATGTCGTGACGCTCAAGCACCTGCTGATGGAAAGCGGGCTGCGCCGCGGGCTGGGGGCGGGCGAGTTCGTCCTGCATTATCAGCCGCTCGTGAATATCGAGTCGGGCGCCACGATCGGCGTCGAGGCACTGATTCGCTGGCAAAACCCGGACCTTGGACTGATTTCGCCGGACCAGTTCATTCACGTCGCCGAGGATATCGGGCTGATCAACCCGATCGGCGAATGGGTGCTGCGCGAGGCCTGCCGGCAAATCCGCGCCTGGCAGGACGATGGACTGCCGCCAATGATCGTCGCGGTCAATGTTTCGCCCCTGCAGTTCCGCCAGGCCGGCTTCGTCGACACCGTGGCCAGGGCCCTTGCGACATCGGGCCTGGAGGCGCGTTTTCTGGAGTTGGAGCTGACCGAAGGCACGGTCATGGACGATGTCGAGTTGAGTCTCGACGCGCTGTCGGCGCTCAAGCGCATGGGTGTCGAACTGGCGCTCGACGATTTCGGGACGGGTTATTCGTCGCTCGCTTATCTCAAGCGTTTTCCGGTCGGGAAGTTGAAGATCGACCGCTCCTTCGTTCGTAACCTCGAAGTCGATGCCGACGAACGCGCCATCGCCTCGACCATCGTCAGCATTGGTCGCAGCCTGCGCCTCTCGGTACTGGCCGAGGGCGTCGAGACCAAAGAACAATATGCCATCCTGCGTGACATCGGTTGCGAACTGGTCCAGGGTTATCTTTTCAGTCGGCCTTTGCCGCCCGAAGATCTGGTCAGGTTCCTCAGGAAGCATCCCTTCGTAGGCAAGGAGTAGAACATGGAAGCCAGCGTTATCAAGGTCGGCGGCATGAGCTGCCAGGGCTGCGTCAGGAACATCACCGGCGTGCTGACCGCCTTGCCAGGCGTGGTGGCGGCCGAGGTTTCGCTGGAGGGTGCCGAGGCGCGCGTTTCGTTCGATCCGCAGCTTGTCTCGCGCAGTGTGCTGGTCGGGGCGATCGAAGACGCGGGCTTCGATGCCGAGTGAGCTAGACTCGCCGCGAGGGCAAGCCTTCGATCGAGGTTTTCTGAGCCTGGAGAATTTTCAATGAATGCATTCTTGGCTGCCTTTCGCTTCATGATCCTGCTTGCGGCCATGCTGGCGCCTGGCTTGCTATTCGCCAAGGGCGAGGCCAGGCCGGAGGCCATGCTGACCATCGCCAACCGCGACATCGTCATGCTGCGGGCGACGGCGCAGGGCGCCTCGCCGGAGATGCGCACCCGGCGGATCCACGAGCGGCTCAGACAGATGGACGAGCGTGATCTGACCGCGCCGATATCGCGCGCGCACCTGACCATCGACAATCGCAGGGGTGTCGTCTTCTACATCGGCGACCGCAACATTTTCGTCCTCTACGAGGGCGACCTCGACGAAGGCGAGAAGCGCAGCCTCGATCAGGTGGCGGAAGAGGTGGGCAAGCATTTCGCGGCAGCGGTTGCCGCCCTGGTCGAACAGGGCCACGGTTCGGTCTTGATGAAAGGCATCCTCTTTTCCCTCATCGCCACCGCGGTCATGCTGGTGCTCCTGTGGGGAATCCGCAGGGCGACCACCTATGTGCTCGACCGCCTGCAGCGGCGCGTCCTGTCGGCCAGCACCGACACGACGCTGCGCTGGGCGGCGCAGGGCTGGCTGCTGGTCAAGCGGGTGGCGCAACTGGTGCTGGTGGCGCTGTGGGTCTCGGTCGCCTACCTGTGGTTCACCTATGTCCTCACCAACTTCCCGCTGACACAGCCGTTTGCCGAGCGCCTGTCCGGCTTGCTGGTCGAGATACTTGTCCAGATCGGCGAGGGTGCCATCGCTTCGCTGCCCGGACTGATCACCGTCGCGATCATCCTCTTTCTGACCAAGGCGGCCAACGACGTCGCCGGCAACATCTTCGACAACGTCTCGCTCGGACGCTCCCTGATTCCCGGCGTGCACAAGGACACCGCGCATGCGACGCGGCGGCTGGTCGGGGTTCTCGTCTGGGGGGTCGGCATCGCCATCGCCTACCCGTACCTGCCGATTGCCGACAGCGAGTCGTTCAAGGGCCTGTCGGTGATGTTCGGCTTCATGCTCACCCTCGGTTCGGCCGGCGTCGTCACCCAGATGATGAGCGGGCTGGTCCTGATCTATTCGCGCGCGCTGAAGGTCGGCGACTTCGTCAGCGTCGGTGAGGTCATGGGGGTGGTCAAGGAAACGGGCGCGCTGTCGACCAAGGTCATCAACATGCGCAACGAGGAAGTGACGATTCCCAACGCCATTCTGGTCAGCAGCCCGATCAAGAACTACACCGGCGCCTTCGGCGAGCGCGGGGCGCTGATCTCGACGACGGTGACGATCGGCTACGATACCCCCTGGCGCCAGGTGCATGCGATGCTGATCAAGGCGGCGGAAGAGACTTCGGGCCTGCGCACGCAGCCCACGCCCTTCGTCATGCAGAAGGGACTGCAGGATTACTACGTCGAATACGAGCTCTACGCCTACGTCGATCGTCCGCTGGAACGGATCCAGATCCTTTCCGAACTGCATTCGCACATCCAGGATCAGTTCAACACCTACGGTGTCCAGATCATGTCGCCGCATTTTGTCCTGCAGCCGCGGAACAATGTCGTGGTGAACAAGGACGACTGGTTCGCCGCACCGGCGAAGCCCCCCGCTTCGGAAGCGTCCTAGCAGTCGGTGACGCGGAATCGTAGGGCAAGCATGGCGGTGAGCGCTAGAATCCGCACTCGCAAGATCAACTCACCCAGCAGATTGAAGGAGAATAAGCCAATGTCCGGTCACGGTTTTCACGTACACGGTCCGCACGATCACGAAGTCGAACACGTTGCCCAGCACGGCGGCGACAGTTTTACGTCACGGCTGGCGGTGCTGACCGCCGTCCTGTCGACCATCGGCGCCATCTTTGGCTACATGGGCGGGCATTCGCAGAATGCGGCGCTGCTCCTCAAGAATGAGGCGGCAATCCAGAAGACCTCGGCATCCAACCAGTGGAACTACTATCAGGCCAAGAGCAACAAGCAGAACCTGGCCGAGCTGTCGATCACGCTGACCAGCGGCGAGGCGCAGGAAAAGTACAAGCAGGAAGTCGAGCGCTACAAGCAGGAGAAGACGGAAATCAAGGCGGAGGCGGACAAGCTCGAGGCGCTGGCCAAAGAAGCCGACAAGAAGAGCGAGGCCGAAATGCATGTCCATGAACGTTGGGCGCTGGCCACCACGCTGCTGCAGATCGCCATCGCGCTGGCCGCCATCACGCTGCTGACGCGCAAGCGCTGGCTGCTGGTCGGTGTTTTCGGGTCTGCGGGCCTCGGGCTGCTGGCCGGTGCCATGGGTTACCTGCACCTCTGATGTCGATGCGTGCCGCCGGTCGTTGTCGGCAAGCCGTCGCCGGGCTGGTTTTGGCCCTTCTGGTGGCGTCGACCGCAACTGGCGAATCCTGCCGCATCGGCTATGACATGGGCTCGTCGGGCATCCGGGCGGGCGCCACCGGCAGTGCCGTGACGACGCAGGTGGGCATCGACTATCTCGATCCGCTGTGGGCGGGACGCGGGCTCGAGGAGACGGTCGCGCCGACCGTCGCCGCATTGAACGATCTCCCGCGCGAGGCCGGCTTTCCCGCGGACTGCGCGCGCGTCGGCGGCGGCTTCTCGGCCTGGCGGCTGGCCCTGGAACAGGACGCGGAGCAACTGGCAGCCATTCTTGCCCGCATTCACGCTGCCAGCGCAGTCGCCGTGCTGGTCATTCCGCAGCCGCGGGAAGGCGCTTACGGCTATGCCGGCGCCCGTCAGTTGCTCGGCGAGCGGCTGACCACCAGCCATGTGCTGGACATCGGCGGCGGCAGCCTGCAGATCGCCGGCGAGCGCAGCGCCTGGGGCGATATGCTCGGCCAGAAGGCGTGGCATCGCCGGCTATGCCAGGAAATCCGCAATGCCGAATCGGTCCCGTGTGAACTGCAGCCGATGACCGGCGCCGAACTTGCCACCGCGCGCTCCCTGCTGGCGGAACTGCTCGGCGGAATCGCAGCGGCGCTGCCGGGACCGGTCACCCTGACGGCGATCAGCCGTCCGGTCAGCCGCAGCGTCGCCCCCGCGGTTGCCCGTCTGGTGCCGGCGAGCGCCGGCACCAATGCCTTGCAGCGTGTGGCGATCAGCGCGGCGATCGGGCAGATCGCCGGGTTGACGGGCAGCGAAACCGTCGTGGCAACGGGCAGCTCGCGCGACTACGTGGCTTACCTGCTGAGCAGCATGCTGCTGGTCGAGGGTGTGTTGCAGGCGACCGGCGGCGAGTCGCTCAAAGTGGCCGAGATCGACTTGACCAACCTGCCCGGACTGCTTGCCGACGACCGGGCGTTTGCCTGGGGACGGCGCCATGGCTGCTACCTGGAGCGCCTGCAGACACTGGGCCTCGGCGCCTACGCCAGCGATCCGGCGACCTGCCCCTGATCGGGGCAGCGTCGGGCTGCGTCACATGTAGCGACGCACCAGGTGTTTTCGTGTTTCCTCCAGAACGGCGAAGGCAAGCGCGAGAATGACCATCAATCCCCAGGCCGCCGGCGCGAAAGCCTGGGTGGCGAAGATTTCGTTCCCCGGCGGCGAGTACACGATCGCCAGGATCAGCGCGAGTTCGACGCCGAGGCCGAGCAGGAGGAGCGGATTCTGCGTCAGCGAAAAACGGATCGCGGCTTCTCGAGGATGGCGGCACAAGAAGACATTGACCATCTGGGCGATCACGATCGCCGCGAGGCAGGCTGTGGTCGCCTGCCGATACAGCGGATCGGTGGTGGCGAGGAATTCGCCATATTGCCAGCCGCCGAGGTGAAGAATGAAGAAGAACGCCGCGAGCGCCACCGCAGCCTGGAGCGGGCCGAGCCAGAGATAGGCGCGCGCCAGCAGCGGCCACGACAGCAGGCGTTCATGGGCGGGGCGCGGCGGCTGACGCATCAGGCCGGGGTCGGGGCGCTCGGCTCCCAGCGCCAGCGCCGGCAGCATGTCGGTGCCGAGATCGACGGCGAGAATCTGGATGATGGTCAGCGGCAACGGAATCCTGAACAGCACGAAGGCCAGATAGGGAAGCAGTTCGGGAATGTTCGAGGTCAGAATATAGGTCAGGAACTTGCGGATGTTTTCGAAGACTGCCCGCCCTTCCTCGACGGCATTGACGATGCTGGCGAAATTGTCGTCGAGCAGGATCATGTCGGCCGCCGCCTTGGCCACATCGGTTCCCGAAACCCCCATGGCAATGCCGATGTGCGCGGATTTCAGCGCCGGCGCATCGTTGACTCCATCACCGGTGACGGCGACGATTTCGCCCTTGTTTCGGAGCGCATTGACCACCAGCATCTTCTGCTCGGCGGTGACCCGGGCGAACAGGATTTCCGGGCTGTCGAGGGCGATCTGCAGTTGTGCCGGGGTCAGTTTGCGCACCGCTTCACCGAGCAGCACGGTCGGCTGCGCACTGGTGACCAGTCCGATTTCGCGGGCGATGGCGAGGGCCGTATGCGGATGGTCGCCCGTCACCATGATGACCTTGATGCCAGCCGAGCGGCAGCGCGCCATCGCCTCGGGCACCTCGGGCCGCGGCGGGTCGTGGAGGCCGATGAGACCGGAGAAGACCAGTTCCCGCTCCGCCGGGATTTCGTCCGGAGCCAGCTTGCGGTACGCAAAGGCCAGCACCCGCAGCCCTGAATCGGCCATCGCCTCCTGCGCCCGGGCAATCTGTTGCATACCCTGCTCGCCGAGCAGGATTGCTCTGCCGTCATGTTCGACCTGCGTACACAACTGCACGACGACCTCGGGTGCCCCCTTGCAATACAGCCAGCGCGCGCCATCGTCTTCGACGATGACCGACATGCGCCGCCGGTCGCTGTCGAACGCCAGTTCGCCGCGTCGCGGTGCGTCGCCGCGCTCGCCGTGCTGTCCGGCGAAATCGCGCAGTGCCGCTTCCATCGGGTCACCCAGCCAGACCTCACCGCCGTCACGCTGGCTGCGCTTGAGATTGTGGCAATTCGCGGCATTGCGCAGCAGATGGCCGGCGGCAAACCCTTCGGCCAGCTGGTTGGCGTCGAACAGCATGCCGGCGCAGAAAACCCGGCGCACGCTCATCCGGTTCTCGGTCAGGGTGCCGGTCTTGTCGCTGCAGATGACGGTGGTGGCGCCCAGCGTTTCCACCGCCGGCAGATGGCGCACCAGCGCATTCCGCCGCGCCATGCGCTGCGTCGCCATAGCCAGCGACAGGGTGACGGTCGGCAGCAGGCCTTCCGGCACGTTGGCGACGATGATGCCGATGGCGAACATCAGGTTGGCCCAGAAGGGCAGGCCGATCAGGGTTCCGATGGCGAAAAACACGAGGCCGAGCGCGCTGGCGAAGATGGCGACCAGTTTCGAGAGCCGGGCGATTTCGATCTGCAGGTGGGAAACGGTCTTTTCTGCTGCCTGGGTCAGGTGGGCGATCCTGCCGAATTCGGTTTTCATGCCAGTGGCAAAGACGACTGCGCGCCCATCGCCGGAAACCAGCGAGGTGCCGGCCAGCAGCAAGTTCTTCGTGTCGAGCGGTGTCGCACCCGCCACGCTTTCCGGGCTGCGCGCTTTGGGCAGCGCTTCGCCGGTGATGGTCGACATGTTGACCCGGATGGCACCGGCGATCAGCCGGCAATCGGCCGGGACGTTGTCGCCCTCGGCGAGCAGGATCACGTCCCCGGGCACCAGGGCCTCGGCGGGTAGCGTAAACAACTGGCCGTCGCGCATGACCTTGACCGTCTGCGGCAGCAGCTTGCGCAGCGCTGCGATCGCCCGTTCGGCGCGATATTCCTGCCAGAAGGAAAACGAGCCGTTGATCACAATGACGGCGACGATGGCAATCCCCAGCTGCCACATGCCCTCGCCGGGGCTGCGCGATTCGGCGAAGAATGCCAGCCCGGCGGCGACCCAAAGGATCAGCGCAAAGAAGTGCGTGAATTCGGCAAGAAACCGCCGCCACTCTGCTTCGTGCCCGATTTCGTCGAGGCGATTGGCGCCGTATTCGCCCAGGCGCCTCTCGGCTTCGGCCATGCCCAAGCCCTGTTCGGATGTTCTGAGGCTGCGCAGGGCATCCACGCTGGAGAGAGTTGCGATGTGCATGGGGCGGGGACAGGATCAATCGGGTTCTGCAGACAGCATATTCGATTTCTCATTGGAAAAGGCGCAGCATCATCAAGCTGCTGCACATCGGTGTTGAAACCGCCACGTGGATCGCGAATCGAAACTATCCGAGTCGTCGATAAACCTCGACGACCGTCTCGTCATCGGTCAGGTTGACCACGAAATTCAGCGCTTCCATCAGGCCGAGCATGGGTTCGTTGTCGGCCATCACCTGCCCGCGGATGACAGCCACACGCTGCTGGCGTGCAGCTTCCAGCAACTGCTCCATGAGACGCCCACCGAGGCCCTTCCCTGCCATTTCGTCGGCGGTAACGATGGCAAAATCACAGCTCTTGCCATCAAGCAGAATCGAATAGCGTGCCTCTCCGAGAATGACTGGCCGGCCGTCCCGATTGCAAGTGGCGACGATAACCATCTCGCGGCCGTAGTCGATCTGCGCATATCGGGCCAGTTGCTGGCGCGGCAGTTCGCTGAGGGCTGAAAAGAAGCGCAAGCGCTTGGTCCGGGCCGACAGGTTGCGGACAAAGTCCTGCAGTGCGGCAGTGTCTTCGGGGCGAATGGGGCGCAGCAGGCAATTGCTGCCGTCTTTCAGAAGCGCTGCCAATTCAAGTTGCGCCGGATAAGGAGAGATGGCCATGTGTCCGTAACGGTCAGCCTCCCCACGCCGGGGTTGGAGTTCAATGCTGACATCGACAGCGATTGCACTCACGCTGTCGGTAGCCAGCGACCCGATCTTCAGATGACGCACGCAGGGCAGCTCGCTGGCGATCTCGGAAATGCGCAAGAGAATGTCGCGCAGGGGACCGTCGGCGACCGCTGGCTTCCCCGGCAGCGGCCCAAGCAGCCGAGCGACGTGCGGTACACGCAGCATGACGTCGATCAGGCGCGGGTTGAGTGGCGGCAGTGCCACGGAACAAGCGTCATAGATGATCGGGGCAATGCCACTCTCGGAAAGTGATATGACGGGGCCGAAGAGCCGATCCTGGCGGATGTCGATGGCCAGCCAGCGCCCCCCCGGCTTGTCGACCTCGCGTTCGAGCAGTACGCCACCGTCCGCCGTACCGAGTTCCCGAAACGCGAGCACCACTTCCGGTGCCGAGCGCAAGTGCCGGCGGAAAGCGCCACTGCGGTCCGGGCTATCGGCTGCCGCGAGCGCCCGCATGGTAAGTGGATAGCCGAGATAACTGGCGACGCTGACGGCATTGGTCGGCGTGGCGGCGAACCGGGTCTCGGATACCGGGATGTGGAAGCTGGCGAGCACCGCCTTCGCTTCCGGGAGCGTCAGCGCATTGCGCCCTTCGGCCAGCGCACTCTCGATGATGTGGCGGGCGGACGGGACATCCGGTGAGGTATAGGAGGACTGAGCGGGTGGCGTTTCCAGCAGCAGTGCCTGGTTGTGCACCCAGTCCACCATGAAGGCGAAGGCAGCGACTGCACTTTCCGGCGTGCGGAACGTCGGGAAACAAGCTTTGGCAAAGGCCGCGCGTGCGCTTCTTGCCTGCAGTTCGCCCAGCCAGCAGGTGAGCACGGGTTTGTCGGCCTGCTCGGCCGCAGCGATGGTGGCCTGGGCGACCGCGAGTGGGTCGATGTAAGTGTTCGGTGTCAGAATGGCCAGCACGCCATCCACACCGGGATCGTCCAGACACGCGCGAATCGAGGTTACGAAACGTTCCGCGCTGGTTTCGAACGTCACGTCGACAGGGTTGCCCGGCGACCAACTGCCGGGGAACATCGTGGCCAGTCTATCCCGGGTGTTGGGGGCAAGTTCCGCTAGCGCAATGTTCAGTTCCGCGGCCTGGTCGAGCGCCATTACCGCTGGGGCGCCGCCGTTGGTAACGATGGCGAGTCGGTTGTTTCGCGGTAGCCGGGGCGTGGTCAGTGCGCGCGCTGCAGAGAACATGTCGCCGATGGTACGGACACGCAGCACGCCGGCGCGGCGCAGCGCGGCATCAAAAGCGTCATCCCGGTCGCTACGGGCACCGCTGTGGGCTTCGGCAATGCGCGCCGATGCTACGCCCTGGCCAGCCTTGACGGCAATCACCGGCTTGATGCTGGCTGCGGCGCGGACGGCGCTGAGAAACCCGCGCGCGTCGCGCAGCCCTTCCAGATAAAGCAGGATACTGGCAGTTCTCGGATCGCTGGCGAGGTAGTCGAGTATCTCCGGTAGCTCAAGATCCTCGGATTCGCCCGGGGCGAAAATCGCCGAAAAGCCGAATTCCTCGTTGTGGTTCCAGTCCAGGATGTTGGCGCAGACAGATCCTGACTGGGACACCACCGCAAGATTGCCGGCGGGCACGACTTGGGCGATGGGCGTCAGGTTAAGGCCGGCATGCGGCAGGATATAGCCGAGTGCATCCGGGCCGAAGAGACGTATCTTGTGGAGCTGGGCCGCAGTGCGCAACAGCATTCCGGCCGGGTTGTCGGGCCGCAAGCCGTCGGAGAAGACGACTGCCGCGCGAATGCCGCGCTTGCCGCAGGCCTCGACAATGTCGGGGACGGTATATGCCGGGGTGAGAATCAGTGCCAGAGAAAGCGGCGCCGTGATTTCAGCGACGGATGCATGGCAGGCCAGGCCGCCGATATCGACATATTTTTGCGAGACGAAGTGCAGCTTTCCGGACAACTGGCTGGCGAGCAAATTGCGGAGCAGGCCATTGCCCAGGGTGCCGGCGTCCGGACTGGCGCCGAAGACGGCAACGCCCTTTGGCGACAGAAAGGGTTCTAGCGGCGTTCTGGCAAATGACATGGGCTTCGTTGGTTATCTCGCTTGGATGGCGCAGGCTCAACCCTTGTCGGGAGCTTCGGCACTCAGATCGACCAGCGTTTCGATAGCCCCGACCACTTCGCCGCGCATGTTGTGTAGCGGTGCGGCCATGAAGTGGAGCTGTTTTCCCTTGCTGCCAAATGCCGGAAAGAAATCGCGCGCCTCGAAGGCGCCGGGAAGCAGTGCCGAGGGTTGGGCGTGGCCGGTATAGAGATCCGTGACCTCTTCGTTCCGGGCGCCACGGACGATCATTTCAGCGAGCACCACGCGACGCGTCTCGTAGGGGTAAAAAGCCCGCCAGATTTCACTCTTGCCCATCATTTCCGCAGTTGAAACACCGGTCAGTGCTTCGCAGGCGCGGTTCCAGTGGGTGACGCGGCATTGTGCGTCGATCACAAAGGTGGCCACGGGGCTGCCGGTCACCATTTCGGCCAGATGACGCTCGGCTTCCCGTCGCGAGAGTTCGGCTTCCTTGCGTTCGGTAACATCCTGGAGGGTTTCGACGCAGCCGACAACCTTGCCTTCAGCATTGCGGATGGGCGCCGCCGAGAAGGCCAGCCAGCGGCCATGTTCGCCGAAGGTCGGAAAGAAATCCTCGGATTCCCAGCCATCCGGGCAGTGTGCTGCCGGCCGGTATTTGCCCCGATAGAACTTCTCCAACAGGTCGCGGGAGCTGCCATCGACGACAAGGTCGGCCAATACCGGGCGGTGTGCAGGATAGAAGGCAAGCCATTGTTGAGGTGTGCCGAGCACCTCGGCGGCGGGGACACCCGACATGCGGGCAAGGGCCTCATTCCAATACACGATGATGTGGCTGGAATCGATTACGAAAGTCGGTACTGGGCTGCCATCGAGAATGCGGGCAGCGTCGGTAAGTGCAGCGTCGGTCATCGCAAGCCCCCTCCCTTGCGGGCTTTATTCCCGTCAGATGTTACCGTATTCGCGTGTACTCGGTGCAGCCTGCTCTTGCGTCTGACCACGAACCGCGCAGGCGGCCGGGAAGACCAAAGAGCTGGGCCATCAATTGATGCCGGTCGCTTTGCCTTTCTTTGAAAAACGCAGAGAGCCATCCTCAATCGACGCGAACTCGAACAGCAGGATGTCCTTGAGGTAGTTCTGGTAGAGCTTCCACGGCCGCTTCGACCCCTGCTTCGGAAAGGAGGCAAGCGCACGTTCGAAGTAGCCGGAAGAAAAATCGATCCAGCGTTCTGGAGTGATGTCTGCATCGGCAAGGACCGGTGTGGCGATCGGGTTACCGCTGGCCTGCATGTGGTTGAGGAGGCGGCAGAGATATTCGCTCTCCAGGTCGGCCTTCAGGGTCCACGACGAGTTGGTGTAACCGAATACGCAAGCCAGGTTCGGGACATCCGAGAACATCATTCCCTTGTAGCCGAAGGTTTTGGAAAAATCGACCTTGCGGCCGTCGACCGCAACCGCCATCCCGGCAAGAAACAGGAGCTTGAGTCCGGTCGCTGTGACGATGATGTCGGCCGTGAGTTCCTTGCCGGATTTCAGGCGGATGCCATTCTCGGTGAAGGTCTCGATATGATCGGTGACGACAGTTGCCCGCCCGGATTTTATCGCCACAAAGAGATCGTCGTCGGGCACCAGGCAGAGTCGCTGCTCCCAGGGGTTGTAGCGCGGCGCGAAGTGCTTGGCGACGTCAAAGTCCGGACCAAGCTGTGCGCGCACCTTGGCCAGGAGACACCTTCTGACCAGTCCGGGCCAGGTACGCGCGAGCCCGAATAGCAACTGGTGAAACAAGGTATTGCGCCAGCGGATGATGCCGTAGGCAAGCATCGGCGGCAGCATGCGCTTCAGCGTGTTGGCGAACTTGTCCTCGGCGGGCCGCGAGATCACATAGGTCGGCGAGCGTTGCAGCATGGTGACCTGCGCGGCATCCCGGGCCATGGCAGGAATCAGGGTCATCGCCGTGGCGCCGCTGCCAATAACGATGACGCGCTTGCCCCGGTAGTCGAGGTCGGCCGGCCAGTGCTGGGGGTGCACAATGCGCCCGGTGAAGCGCTCGCGCCCGAAGAACTCTGGCGTATAGCCCGCTTCGTAGTCGTAATAGCCGGAGCACATGTGAAGGAAATTGCAGCTCAGCTCAACTTCGCTCCCGTCGTGTTGCGCAGCCACCAGCCAGCGCGCCGTGCCTGAATCCCACGCCGCGGCGGTGACATGGTGGCCGAAGTGGATCCTTGCGTAGATGCCTTCCTCGCGCGCCGCTTCGTCAAGGTATTTCATGATCGATGGGCCGTCGGCAATCGCCCTGGCCTGGTTCCACGGCTTGAAGTTGAAGCCGAGCGTGTACATGTCGCTGTCCGAACGGATGCCCGGGTAGCGAAAAAGATCCCAGGTGCCGCCGATGTTCGCGCGCCCCTCGAGGATGACCACGCGGCGGTCCGGACAGCGCCGCTGCAGATGCACGGCAGCGCCGATGCCGGATATTCCGGCGCCGACGACGATGACGTCAAAATGCTCGATCTCACGCATCAGCAATCTCCGTCCACAGGCGGCCATTCTACCATTGGCCCCGGCGCCTGGCCGAGCTGTGCTGTGCCGGTTCTGGGGATGCGGTGTGCCGGCGACCTGAGTCCGTTCAACCTCAGGCGTCAACTTAAGATTGTATTCTGCTGTGGAATTGAGGATACTCACGCGGTTGCCTTTTCTGGACTTGGTTGCCTGACTACCTGGACTCATGGACAACCCGACTCGATCTTCGCTGGTTGACCTGCGTGATCTGCAGCTCGGTGACGCGCGTGCATTGCTGCAGCACGGACTTGCCGACAGCCTACCAGCGCTGGACGAGTCGCCCGTCCAATATCTGCAGAGCGTGATTGACGGGCTTTGTCAGTTGTCTCTGACCGACCCTCTCACAGGCCTGACCAATCGGCGACATTTCGAGTCAGTACTGGAAACCGAAATCAGCGCGGTGGCGCGTTCAGGGGAAGCGGCGCTGCTGCTGCTGCTGGATGTTGACCACTTCAAGCAGGTCAATGACGTCCATGGCCACGCCGCTGGCGACCAGGTGCTGAAAGCGGTGGCCATGGTCCTGCTGTCCTGCGTAAGACCCATGGATACGGTAGCGAGGTATGGTGGCGAGGAGTTCGGCGTGGTGCTGCACAATTGCCAGGCGTCGTTTGGTCAAACAGTCGCCGAGCGCATCCGCCAAAGCATCGCGGCGATGCGGATTTCCCCGGCGGCCGATGAGGCGATTCAGGTCACCATCAGCGTGGGTGGGGCCTATGCGCTCGACTGTGCCAGTTCAACCGTGGCATCGTGGACCGAACGTGCCGATTCGGAACTGTACCGTGCCAAGTCTGAAGGCCGCAACCGGATCTGCATGGATCATCAGGCAGTCTTTGCAGTCAGCGCCGAAGAAAAAGGCCTTCTGTTTGGCGACCCCGGCGTGAGCGAGCCGGCATTGACTGGAAGCACTCCGGGCAACGCATCCTGCGACGCGGGAGGGCGCGACCCGATTTTCATGGATCATCAGGCAGGGTTTGCCGTCAGCGCAGAAGAAAAAGGTCTTCTGTTCGGCCACACCGTCCTGAGCGAGCCGGCATTGACTGGAAGCACTCCGGGCAACGCACCCCCCGACGCCGGATAACGAGTTAAATCATGCGCGATCTGCACAACCTCCGCAACCTAACCGAACCGACGACAAAGACGCCCCCTAGAGCGCTGGGCAAGGTGCTTGCCGTGACCAGCGGCAAGGGCGGTGTCGGCAAGACGTTCGTATCGGCCAATCTTGCCGCCACCCTTGCCAAGCTGGGTCACCGTGTGCTGGTTCTCGATGCCGATCTCGGTCTGGCCAATCTGGATGTGGTGCTCAATCTCTATCCAAAAGTCACCTTGCACGACGTCTTTACCGGGAAGGCAGCGCTCGAACAAGCGATAGTCCAGGCGCCGGCTGGTTTCTCCGTGCTGTTGGCGGGTTCCGGGATGGTCGAGTATTCGCGTCTGGCGCCCGAAGTGCGAGAGCAACTGTTCCGCATCCTGAAGGGGTTGGTGTTGCGCTATGACATCGTTATCCTTGACACCGGGGCGGGCATCTCGGACGTGGTATTGTTTGCCGTGTCGCTTGCTTCCGAAGTGTTGATGGTGGCGACGCCCGAACCCACCTCGCTGACTGATGCCTATGCCACCATCAAGGTGCTGATCGGGCAGCAGAAAAGACAGAGAATCGGGATCGTGGCTAATCAGGTTGCGAAGTTGGGCGATGGGCGCGCCATTACGGCGCAACTGCAGCAGGTGCTCGACCGCTTTGTCGCCACTGACCCGGCGCACCCGTTTCGACTGGTTCACATGGGCGATATTCCGGCGGATCAGTCTGTCCGCCAGTCGGTGATGCAGCGGCGCTTGCTGATGCAAGCCACCCCCGGCTGCCCGGCGGCGCTTGCCATGTCGCAATTGGCACTGAAGATCGAGGGGGTCCTCGTTCCGAACGCAAGATAGGGGTAGGGCAAGCTGGGCGCTGACCACGGTGGTCAGTGCCCAGCCTGGAAGATTTTCCCGTCCCGAGAGCGGTCCCGCCACAGGCTCCTTCGCCGGCGTGCTGCGGTCGACCGTCAAAAGCAAGCAGAAATGAAATTACGGTCTGGGCAGGCGTTCAGGCGGCATCGCGCGCGAAACGCGCGAGGCGGACATCGACGGTCAGCGTCAGCGCGCTGAGCGCCGCGGCTCTGGCGCGTCCCTCGGCGCTGGCGCGATAGAGGTGCGGGGTCATGGTCAGCAGGTCGGCGATTTGCTCGGCGCCCGCAAGCGTGCAGGAAAAGCCGAGCGTTTCCGTGCTGAGCCGCCGGAAACCGGCCGGGGTCGGCGCCTCGGTGGTGCGCCCTGGCTTCAGCCTGGGGTAGATGATTTCGCGCAGTTCCCGCAGGTGGCCCGGCCCGGCATCGACCTGCACGAGTTCGCCGCCCGCCTTGAGCACGCGCGCGAACTCGGCATGGACCGGGAAGCCGAACATGCACAGGACGCGGTCCAGCGTTCCCGTCAGCACCGGCAGGTTGGCGTTGCTGCCGACCACCCAGTTCGGTCGCCTGTCCTGTTTCGCTGCAACGAGCACGGCCCACTTGGAAATGTCCAGCCCGAGGATGGCCAGGCTTTGCCCGGCGCCTGTCGCAGCGGCCAGCCGGCGCAGGTAATAGCCCTCGCCACAGCCGGCGTCGAGGCAACTGGCGCTGGCGTCGGTCGGCAGGCCGGCCAGCAGCGCGCGGGCGACGGCGTCGGCGATCGACTCATAATGGCCGGCCGCCAGAAAGCGCCGGCGGGCGGCAACCATCTCCTTGCTGTCACCCGGATCGAGCGAGCGCTTTCGCTGCACCGGCAGCAGGTTTGTGTACCCGTGAGCTGCCACGTCGAAGCTGTGGCCGGCAGGGCAGCGCCATGTCGAACCCGTGCACACCAGAGGCGCGCGGTCGAGCGGGCAGGCCAGCGCCGGGAAGGGGGTGATGTTCAGAAGCGGTCGCCCCTGGCTTCCGCTTGCCCGCCCGAGTCTGTCGCGGCCGCCGCCGCAGCGGGTTCGGGCCGCACCTGCCACGGCCAGCGACCGGTGATTTCCAGTTCGAGGGTGAAGCTGAGGAAGGTGCGGACGAGGACGATCAGCCCGAGAACGCCGACGCTGCTGAAGCTGGGGTCGACCGCCACGGTGTTGATGATGTCGGCCGCGACGAGGAACTCGAGGCCGAGGAGGATGGCGCGCGCCAGCGTCTGGCGATACCACTCGTAGAGGTGGCTGCTGGCCATTCCGCGCGTCGCGCGGGCGAGAGCGACGAGCGAGGCGAGCAGCGTCCCGACGGCCATGACGAAGATGCCCGCAAGCTCCAGGCCGGCGGTAGTCCAGTGGATGATCGTCTCGAACATGGGTTTTCCTCGGGGGCAAAGTTGTTGATCAACCGGGAGAGAAGGGGGCTGCGGAGCGGTTTGCGCGGATCCGGTCGGACAGCGGCCGGGTCAGGGTGGCGACTTTTCTGGCGCGGGGCGCAGAAAATAGTAGCGGGCGGCCAGCAGCGCGACGAACGCCAGCGCACACAGGAAAATATCGAAAGCGTCGACATCGGGCTTGAGCGTCTTGCGGGCGACCACGAAGGCGAGCAGTTCGAGGATTGCTCCCAGGTCGTGCGTAAGAAGGGTGCGCGCGAGCTCGACGCCGATGACCATGAGCAGGACACGGTACATCAAGTCGTAAAAGGTTTCCGAACTGCGCCAGTCCATGCTCAGCAGCTCGGCTGCGCTCGCAAAGCCATAGGCAATGATTCCCGCAACGATGGCAACGGCGAGAATGCGCTCCAGCCATTTGGCGGATACCTTGGTCAATCGGATCAGTGGTTCAGGATTCATGGGGACGCCCTTTCGGTGCGGGCCGTTCGGCAATTGGCAAGATGCGCGGGCTGCGGTGCCCAGCGTTCAAGGTCAGAGGCGCTGCGCGGCAGCGTCCGCGTAAAATACAGAGTTAAGCCATTGATTTTCATTCAAATCGATCCTGACCCCTTTGATGGTGCTTTGATGGTGCGTCCCCTTCGGTCGACGGCCGCCATTCCCCGAATCAGCATGCCACAATGCGCGGCGGTCCGGGTCGCCCCGCGCTCACCGATCAGTCCGCAATCCGTAGTTGGTCGGGTTGCAGGATCAGATAGCGCGCACAGCGAGCCTCATCCCGGCTGCCGTCGTCGCTGACGATGATGATGCACTGCCGGCCATCGATGACCGCCGGGCTCACCCCCTCGGCATGCTCGAAACCGGGCAGGCCGGCAACGCTGACCCGGCGCGGGCGATCATCGCTGCCACCGGGCCAGAACCAGAGCTGGAATTCAACCTGTTCGCGGGCAACGGGACCGGCAATGACCAGATAGCCGGCAAGAGACGGCACCCAGGACATGCCGCGAATGCCGTTGCCGCCGAGATCGAGTGTCGTCAAAGTAGCGCCCATCCGGGGCCGCTCATCGCCATCGAAGATGGCGCCGGGATTCCCGATGCTGGCGACGATCGCCCGCCCGTCGAGCAGCGGACTGCGAAATCCGATCAGCAGGCGGCTCTGGTCGGCGCTCATTTCCAGCGCCTCGATGTTCAGCCCGCCTTCGCTCTTGACCTGGCGTATCCCGGCGGAGGCGGCCAGTTCCGGGTGCGCGGCGACGAGGTCGCGCTTCAGGCTACCGACCACCCTGGGATCGACGACGCTGTCGCCTTCGATGCGGAAGCGCACCAGTATTTCCCGCGATTTCCGCTCGTTGCCATTGCTGTCGCGGGAATGCGAGGTGATGGCGTAGATGTTGCCCGCTCGATCGACAGTGACGCCCTCGAGGTCGTCAAGTTTCCAGAAGTCGTCATGAAGCCACGACCAGAACGGAGCATTCAGGGCCTCGTGACTGACTTGCCCGCCACTGATATGCAGAAGACCCAGCGCATGTGTCTCTTCGTCCTCGACAACGAGAAAGCGGCCGTCGGCGAGCTGCTGGATGCCGGACGGCTCGTAGACCCCGGTCAGGGGTTGAAAGACCGGGAGGTCATTCGGCGGCATTTCAGCGGTCTCCAATCAATATCGCCGGCGCCCGCGTCCCTGATTGCCAGGCGAATGGCCAGGAATGTCCGCAGGCCGTGCGCCAGCAGCAGCAAGACGAGAAGATGCCCAATGGTCGACAAACTTGCCACTTGCGGCGCAGGGCATCCAGGACGCCTGTACGCTCGCTGTGCCCGGCGCGATTCAGCACGCCGATCTGGCAGCCGCTGTCGTTCACATGAACCTCCCCTTCAAACCATCATATTAGCCGATCAGAACGGGTCAGCCGACCTTGGGTCGGCGCTTTCTGCCGCGCACGATCGAGGGTGAGTCCGGGGTGAGGAGAATTGCCCGGCTTACATCCCGAAACATCTCAGTACAAATCTACAGTCGCCGCACAGCCTTGCGACCGCGTTATTCAGTTCATGAACATCAACGAGGAAACGTCATGTCAAGGCTTCTGAAAATTGCCGCCTCACTCATCGCGCTTTCAACCCTGACCGCGTGCACGGTGATACCACCCCAGGTTGCCTACACCGGCCCCAGCATCGGGATCGTGACTGTCGGTCCGGCGCCCTATTACAGGGGTCCTGGCCCGTACTATGCTCCGCCTCCACGCGGTTACGGCTACGGGTATGGACACGGGTATGGCCATCGCCACTGGTAATCGCAGCCAGAAGCGGCCTGCACGGTCGTCGGCCTGACGCAGCACGAGCGCGCCGGGCGGCCGCCCAGCGTCAGGGGGTGGCCTCATCGGCCAAACTGCGCTAGATTCCCCCAGGTGGAGCTACACCAGCTTGGCGAGCCGCTTGCGCCAGCCGTTGCCGCGCCATGGTTCGATCCCTCTAATTCCTTCTCATACGACCCACCACCATGATCGCCTCCGACCATGACGACCGCTGGCATGACGCCGTCGATCTGCTCTGTTCCTCCTCCGCCAGCCAGATTCTCGAGGGCATTTCCTTCGCCGATTTCCGCGCCCGCATGGTGGGCATGCTCGGGACCTTGCTGAAGACGACAACGATTCCCGACGCAGCGCGCACGCCGGAGTTCCTCAGGCACATGGCAACCGTCGTCGCGCTGGAAATCTGGAACGCGACGCCGATCCCGGAGAACCGCTTTCGCCCGCGCAAGCAGCCGCGACCGGAGCGCAACGCGCCGTGCCTGTGCGGTTCCGGGCACAAGTTCAAGCAGTGCTGTGGCGCGGTCAACGCTCCGGCGCTGGGCATTTCCGAGGAACTTATGCTGGCCAAGGTCTTGATGCAGTTTCCCCGCAACCGGCTGGCTGAATTGCCGATTCTCGAACTGCACCCGGATGCGCTGGCCCTGGTGGCCGACGAGTGGCGGCGGTGCCGCCGGGAGAAAGATGCCATTGCCCTGCTGGAAACCCTGTTCGCACATCTGCCCGAGCTCGACGAACGCGCCGAGGGCGCCGCCGACATGCTGCTCGGCACCTACCTCGACACCCACGCGCCGCGCAAGAAACAGAAGTTCATCGAAGCGCTGAAGGCGGCTCCCGACAAGACTCTGGCTTCGACCGGCTGGCAGCGCCAGACCACCGTCCTCAGTGACCGCGGCGACTACGCGGGAGCGTGGACGGCGTTTCGCGAGGCGCAGCGCCTGACGCCGAATGCGCCATCGCTGTCGCATCTGGAAATCCTGGTGCTGGTCTCGGAAGGCCGGCGCGAGGAAGCGCGTGCCCGGGCGGCCTTCTGGTCGGCCAAACTGGCACGCGACGCGAAATACGACCACCGCGACCTGATCGCCCTGCTGCGCGACATGGCCGATGGCAGCGACGACAGCACGCTCCGCTCGCTGGCGGCGACGCGCGGCCCGCTGGCGCAACTGGTCGAGGTCATCGAACGCTGGCCGGCGCCGGCCTGCGCCTACAGCCTGGCGGGCGACGTCGAACTGTCTCCGAACGGGAAGCTCGCGGCTTGCGAAAGTCAGTGGATGGACTTGCGCGACGGTGTGCTAAGCAACGAGAAATGGCTCGACTTTCTGACTCGGGAACCGCTGGCCGGGCAGTCCTTCCGGGTGCTGAGCGATTGCGTGGAGATCCTGCGCGTGCTGCCGGAAGCCCTGCCCGGCAGCAACGACGCGCTCGCCCGCCGCCTGCTGGAACGCGGCGAAGCGCTGCGCCGGACAGTGCTCGGCAAATTGCACGCGCTCGACAGGGAACTGGCCTGGGGCTTTCTCGATAACCGGCCGCTGCTGACGCTGGTTGCCTGTTACGTCGAGGAGTTCGCCGCCGCCGCGCCTGCGGAAACCCTCGATCTGCTGCGCTGGAGCGTCGGTGTGGCTAACCCCAGGGACAACACGGGCCTGCGGGAAACCCTGATTCACGCGCTGGTGGCCGGAGGCCTGGCTGACGAAGCGATCGCCGTCGCCGCCCGCTACCCGGACGACTTCGCTTCCACCGAATACGCCCGTGTGCTGGCATTCTTCTCGGCCGGCCGCCTGGCCGAGGCGGAAGCGGCGCTGAAGCAGGCTGCCGCCCGCTGGCCCAGGGTCTGGAAAACGCTGCACGCCGCCAACCCCAGGGCGCCGCGCATGACCGGGCCGGGCATCACGGTTGGCGGCGCCGACGAGGCCTACGAATATCGCACGCGCCATCTCGACCTGTGGCGCTCGACCGGGGCGTTGCGCTGGGGCGCCGGGATCCGGGTCAGCGCTGCGGCCGCCGGCAGAAAAGCCGTCGCCAGGCCCGAAGACGACAAGAACGGGGATCTCTTCTGATCCAGTCGCGCAATCCGGTTTTGCTGCGGTCGACGAGAAAAAACGGGCGGATTTCGCGGACGTCAATGCGCTCGCCTGTCATCCGGGGCACGGTCTGCCGGTTTACTCGCATCGGAGAACGTGCTCTTATAGCGCCGCTTTGCGAAGACGATCGCCAAACTGGTTCAATGAG
This sequence comes from Candidatus Dechloromonas phosphorivorans, assembly GCA_016714975.1. Classification (GTDB taxonomy): domain Bacteria; phylum Pseudomonadota; class Gammaproteobacteria; order Burkholderiales; family Rhodocyclaceae; genus Azonexus; species Azonexus phosphoriphilus. The sequence goes on from JADKBR010000016.1 coordinate 31,092, forward strand.
GCCACGAATCGTGGCCACGGTTTTCGCGGCGTCGTGTTCATTGCTGTCACATTCCCACTGGAGATCAAAATCATGAAAATCCGCCTGCTCGTCATTTCCGCCTTCCTTGCCCTGACCGTTTCCGCCTGTGGCGACGATGCCGCCAAGAAAGCCGAAGCCGCCAAGGCCGAAGCCGTCAAGGTCGCCAAGGAGGCCGCGCAGAAGGCCGACGAAGCCGCCAAGAAAGCGGGAGCGGCCGTTGGCGCAGCCGCCGACGCGACCAAGGAAGCAGGCAAGGAAGCTGTCGAGGCAACCAAGGAGGCCGGCAAGGAAATGGTGGTCAAGGCTGCCGACGCGACCAAGGAAGCGGCCGATGCCACCAAGGAAGCTGCCGACAAGACCAAGGCCGCAGTCGGCAAGTAAGCAACCGCCGTTCGCCAGGCCGGGCCAGAGGGCAACCTCAGCCCGGCTTTTTTGTTCAGTGCTGTGCCGCAAGGGCTACGGCCGGCAGACCGCGCCGGCACTGCTAAAGGGGCTAGGCTCGAATTAAGTCCTGATCGGGATTTTCCTGGAAATTTGAGCCCGGCCCCTTTTCTTGCGCGGATGAAGATGTCGCGCTACGGACAGACCAAGTCGGGTTGCGGCGAGCACTTTGTCAGCTGTGTTCGCCAGCGAACTGAACCCGGTTGTCCCGACCGGAGCGCCGATCAGGCGGCATGGTCGGGAGGTAGTCCGGACGGATCGTTCACCGACAAGGGCGGACCGGACGCTTCGGCCGAGATGATCCGATTTTTCCATTCGCAACCACGCGCCGGCACCGCGTGAAGGTGCGTGGAATCCGCGCCTTGTGATTGCCATTGTTCGCTGCCGCTCAGGTGCTATGCGGGGTAGCGAACAGCCGAATATTCTGCGGCGAGTAGGTTCGAGGCAATGGCAACAGCTGCGCCTATAGACGACAGACGGCATCCAGCAAAGCGCGCCACCCACGCGAAGGAGAAAACAATGAACCGCCAGAACCACCCGGCAAGCTTGCCCATGGATCGCTGCGCCGCTTGTGCCAATCGGATATTGTGGTGAAAAAATTTCCTATCGTCTGCGTCGGTGGTTCAGCCGGTGGACTCGACGCCTACATCCGGCTATTGCAGAACCTTCCGGGCGACATGGGGGTGGCCATCGTCATCGTGAATCACATCACGATCATGCCCACCCAGCTCCATCAAGTGCTGCCGCGCTTCACGACGATGCCGGTCGATCTGATCACGGAAAACCTGCTGATCGAACCCAACCGCGTCTTCATTATTCCGGCCAATCGGGATCTGCACGTCGATGACGAGGAGTTTCATCTCAAGCCAATCTCAAAGCCGCGGGGCTGGCCTGACGTGATCACAGTCTTTCTGCGCTCGCTCTCCGAACATTGGGACGGGAAGCTTATTGCTGTCATTGTTTCTGGCTACGATGGTGACGGCGCCGACGCGCTGTGCGAAATCAAGGAAATGGGGGGCATTACATTTGCTCAAAAACCGGCTACCGCAAAGCAGCCCGACATGCCGGAAAGCGCGATTGCCAGCGGCTGTACCGATTTGGTTTTGTCACCGGAAGATATTGCCCGGGAAATTGTTCGGATCGCTCGCGCTGAATAACGGAGAAGGTGAATTGCAGGTTTGAAGTATCGTGCCCAAATATCGGCAAGATATTGCACGTTCTAATTTGCACATAGCCGTGGCCGTCAGCGGGGTGTCTCACCCGGCTCCTGCTTGATCAGACTGATCTCGCCATCCCCCTCGAGGTACATTCGCTTGACCAGCGCAATGTCATCGACACCCTCCTGGCGGATTTTTGCGCCCAGCTCTTCGTCGGTAATGAACTCGCGGCGCATGTTCCGCCGAATCATCTTGCCGTCGCGGACCAGGCATACCCGGTGGGCCGACGTGAAGCGCCGGACAGCAGGAAGGCGGAAGCTCAGGTAGTCCAGCAGGTAGCTCCAGAACACCAGGGTCGCGATGAGCACCATGCCGTCGGTCGTCGACGTGGCGCCGCCGATCATCGCGTTCTGTGCCGCGTCACCGAGGATCACGACAAACAGGAAATCGCTGACCCCGAGCGCACCGATGTCGCGCCTCAGCACGAACCGGAAGACCACGAACAGGAACCAATACATCAGCGTTCCCCGCAGCATCAGTTGTAGGGGCGAGACCGTGAAGGCAAATACGCCATTCAGGTCAAAATCGAAAATATTCATTGGCAGGACACCCAGAGATCCGTGGCTTTCGCAGAATTGGGGACAGACCACGATTTCCCCGCCTGCCATCCCAACAGCAACCTTGGTTACGTTGCATATGCTATCAGTTTCAGCCCCTCCCACCACCGCAACGCAAGACATCAGTCTTGCGAGCCCAAAGGGGTCAGAGATATTTTCTGTTTTCTTTTGGTTGAACAAGAATCCGAGTTGCTACGGTCGACCCGGAAAGTTGGCCAAGACATGGAGATCGCTCTAGCCCCTTTTGCGGCTGTTGCCGACAGCGATGAGTGAGCCTGCGGCGGAAGCTGCTTCCCGCGCGCCAGCCGGGAGTTGCTCTTCGGCGATCTCATGATGTCGGTCACCCCGGCCGGTTTTGCGCTACCATGGGGCGCGAGGTGGGGGTTCCCTTCTCGCTTGCGATACACCAGCACGTCGTTTGCTGTGTGATAACTTGAAAAGGAGACTTAAGATGCTGCGTCAATTAGCTGTGGTTTCAGTAATGGCCTTTCTCGGATCTGTCGGTACCGCCACCGCGGCGGAGTATGGGACGCCTGCCGAGGCGAAAGCCATGCTCGAAAAGGCGGTCGTTGCCGTCAAGGCCGACAAGGCCAAAGCGCTTGAGATGTTCACCAAGGGTGAAGGTGGCTTCAAGGATCGCGACCTGTATCCGTACTGTGGTGGGCCAGATGGAAACTTCACCGCTCATCCGACATTGGTCGGGAAGAGCCTGAAGGATCTCAAGGACAAGGCGGGCAAGCCGCTGGGCGTCGAAGTCTACGCTGTAGCCAAGGACGGATCGATCGCCGAGGTCTCCTACATGTGGCCGCGTCCGGGCCAGACTGATCCGGTGGCCAAGGTCGTGTTCGTCACCAAGGTCGCCGACCAGGTATGTGCCGTCGGTTATTACAAGTAGCTATCCTGCCGCCGGGCCGGCTGACGGTTACCGCAGCGGTCCGGTAAAGGAACAAGAAAAACCCCGAGCTGCGGGGTTTTTGGGCTGCCGATCAGTACAGCTCAGAACACCAAAGAACACCAAGGGGCCCTTTTCGCTCCTTTCGTTCCTTCCGCTCAGGTGATGCCGAAATCTACATGAGCGTCGAGAAGCCGGGCGAGCTCAGCTGGATTGGTTGCCGGCAGGAAGTGGCTGCCTCCAGCGACCGTCTCGAGACGGCCGTGCGGAATGGCCTCGGCCAGGATCTCAGCGATGCGCATCATCGCCGGGTGGCCATCGCCGCCGCGGACAACGAGCGTGGTTGCGGTGATCTGGTGGTAGGCAGACGGCGGCGGCTCGAAGGGCGTGCCAGACGACCAGTCGCGAATGTTCGCGGGCGTCGTCTTGATGACGTAGTCGCGGACTTTGGCGGGAAACGCCGCAAAAGTCCCTTCGCCACCGTAGAAGTCGATCACGTGGCGCGCGGCATCTGGCCGGCCGGCTTCGAACTCGGCGAAGTAGTGACGCGTCATCGCACCGAACATCGCGTATAGGTCGGCTTCCCCCCACGTCTTCAATAGCCCTAGAGGATTGGCTTCCACCAGGATAAGGCTTGCCGGCTTGATCGTGCCTTCGATTGCGTGCGCCAGCGCCGCAAGGGCACCGAAGGAATGGCCGACCACGTGTGCCGGCTCACCAATCCGCTCAAGGATGCGATCGATGAGTTCCGTCTGCTGGCGCATGGTCGCGTTGCCGAGAGGACGGCGTTCTGCAGTCGCGCCGTAGCCGAGCAGGCTCGTTGTCACAATGCGGTAGCGGCGGGCGAGTCGATCGGTGACGGCTATCCATCCCGAGCCCGTCCCGAAACTTCCCGGCAGGAGCAACAGTGCCGGTCCTTCGCCTCGCTCGTCATATTCAACATTGGCAGGAAACTCGCGAATCGCGATCACCTCGTTAAGCTTCTGCAAAAAAGTTCCAGACTCGAATTACGGCGCTGCGCGGCTTTATCGCGCAGCGCCCGAGAACAGCATTGGGGACAGACCACGATTTCCCGGCCTGCCATCCCAATAGCAACGCTGGTTGCCTTGCATATGCTATCAGTTTCAGCCCCTCCCACCACCACAACGCAAGACATCAGTCTTGCCGACCGAACCGCTCGAGAAGTGCCGTGAGGGTCAGAGACATCTCGATCAGGAGCAGCAACAACCGCCCGGCGAATCACAAGGCCGCGCGCCCCAGCCTATCCCGGAACCTCGCCCGCATCCTTCTCCACCCAGATGTAGCGGGCGACGGCGTGTTCGAGCGCGAGTTCGACTTCGTCGGCGGAACGGAAACCGTGGTCTGTCCCTATTTATTCTATTTACTTGCTTGAGCGCCTTGTTATGCATTTCTTTTGTTTGCCTCTTGCTCTGCAATATGTTCCGCGAGCTTTCTTTCGTTTTCTTTCACTTCCTGAACATTAACAAGAAAGCCAACATCTACACCTACTTCCTCGTGCAGCCTAATCCATTTCTGAGGATTCTGAGGGTCATGATCGTCAAAGATTATCTGGCGCGTCTTGTGCTCATTAAAGCCACATAAGTCTCGGAAAAAATAACTGACGAAACCAATCGATGCTTTTAAAGAGTTCTCGGCATGGGAGTGCTGGCATTTCCATAAAGTTTTTGGAAGCTTCAAAAACTGGGACTCACCGAGGTTTACTTTCACGGACCTTTCGTCAATTTTCTCCCACTTGCCGACAAAATGCTTTGGATGTACGTAGGAATTTCTCTGACTGATTAGGTCAGAAGCTTTTTGCACAAGACTAGACCCTTTATCAATGTGCCTCCCAACATTCAAACTCTTCAAATAGAATTCGAATTTGCTGAGAGTGCGCATTTTCTCTACATCGGTATAAAAGTCTTTAGATAACTCCAGACTACTGATGCAACTATTAGCCGTAGCTTCTAGCAGGAAAGCGGAGTTAATAATTGAAGCGCGAGCGAATGCCGAGCGTCTATTTGATTTCTCATACTTTATTTTTTCGTTATCTGATGCCTCAAAAATAATTGCATTCGACTCCTCAAAAAAGAAAACAGCATCGTCTAGAATGGTGCTCAGCTTTTTGTCAACAAACTCCCCTTTACCAAAAAACATTGTCTAGTACCTCGATGCATAACGAAGCTGTAGAAAAATTCTGTTCATTGTCGCATCCTGCTGTGAACGATATGGAATATCAAGGCTCCAACCTGAAGTTGAACTCAGGAAAGCGTCATGGCCCGCTACAAAGTAATCGATACCAGTCCGAGATTTCTTGCGGTGGATCTGGAGAAGCAACTGCTCCCGGGCAGTTTTGAATACGCGGTGCATCACCTGCTGGAGCGCGAATTCGACCTCTCCATCTTCGATACACGCTACCGCAACGACCGGAGCGGCGCCACTGCTTATCCGCCGGGCATGCTGCTCAAGGTCATCCTCTGCGCCTACGCCCAAGGCGTCGTCAGCAGCCGGGGCATTGAACGGCTGTGCCGCGAACACGTCACGTTTATCGCCCTTTCCGGCGATTGCGCCCCGCACTTCACCACGCTGGCTGCCTTCGTCTCCAGCCTTGATGAGGAAGTCGCCAAGCTCTTTGCCCAGGTGCTTTACCTGTGCAACCGGCAAGGGCTGATCGGCCGGGAAATGTTCGCCATCCCCCAAGGGGACTTCCTTCGGGGCGTCGACGGCGTCAAGCTGCCGAGCAATGCCTCCAAAGCCAAGAGCGGCACGCGTGCCGATTTCGCGCACCAGGCCGACAAACTCGAAGCTGCGGCACAGAAGATGCTCGAACGCCACCGGCAGAACGACACGCTGCCCGTCGAACCCGACCTCGCCGAGAAACAGCGGCAAAAGGCTGAACGCCTGCAACAGGAAGCCGCCGAGCTGCGCGACTGGCTCACGGCCAATCCCCAAGACCGCAAAGGCAGCAAAGGCACCATTCGCAAGAGCAACCGCACCGATCCCGACAGCGCCAAGATGGCCACCGGCAAAGGTGTCATCCAAGGCTATACCGGTGTGGCGGCGGTGGACGCCAAACACCAGATCATCATCGAAGCCCAGGCGCATGGCACCGGCTCGGAACAGGAACTGCTCTTGCAAGTCGTCCGCGCCACCCGCCCGCATGCCACCCCGGAAACGCTCTATACGGCCGATGCCGGCTACCACTCCGAAACCAACTTGCAGGCTCTGGCGGAAGAGCATATCCCGGCGCTAATCGCCGACAACGGCATGCGCCAGCGCGACGAGCGCTTCAAGGATCAGGGCAAACACAAAGCGAAACCCGATCCGCTCTACGACAAAGCCCATCCGAAGAAATCAGCCCAACGCTACCGCCCGCAGGACTTCAGCCTCGACCCCGAAACCGGCATCTGTACCTGCCCGGCCGGCAAGCCGCTGTACCGTAACGGATCAAACTGCATCCACAACGGCTACGTCTCGACCAAATACACCGGCGCCCAACGCGACTGCCTGCCCTGCGAGCGGCGGGCCAAATGCCTGCGCACACCGGAGAAGACCAAGGTGCGGCAAGTCAGCTTCTTCCGGGGCAAAGCCGGCGCGACCGAAGAAAGCCACAGCGACCGGATGAAGAAAGCCATCGACAGCGAAGAAGGCAAGGCCCGCTACGGGCGACGCTTTGCCACCGTCGAACCGGTCTTCGGCAACGTCCGGCACAACAAGCGGCTGGATCGGTTCACGCTGCGCGGGCGGCGGAAAGTCAATAACCAGTGGCAGCTCTATTGCCTGGTGCACAACATCGAAAAACTGGCGCATCACGGGTACGGGCAGTAGGCGAAAGCCCCCTCGCCCGGAGGGCGCTCGGCAGCCCAACAGGAGAATGCTGCGGTCGACCAGTTCAAAGGCTTAAAAAGCAAAATGGCGCAGATCAGACCGGCACCATTTTTTGCCGGAAATCGGGCGGGAAGTGGGTTTTTCTACAGCGACAACGTCTGAATTCACCGGCCTTGCGCGGCTTCTTGCGCAAGGTCCGGTGGAATGATGGGTTGGGCATCACTTCCAAGATGAGCCAGTGGATTGGAGATTAAGACTGAAAGACCGGTACCCTCATTGACCCACTCATTACAACTAATGGTTAATTCACTCTCTCCCTTTGCGTCGATATAGACCTGCGCACCAAAAACAAATGTGTGAAAGTCCTTTACCTCCAGACCGTCTTCACACCTAACGTAATGCCTAAATCCATCTGTCGGCTGAAGCGCACTAAATGAGAGCATTTTCCAGTGGTCAAAGCCAGGCTCCACCATGTTAATTTCGATGTCTAAGTGGGAGCAGTCTTTCTGATACGTGCTCAAATCGATAGTAGCAAGCCGCGCTTTTCCTGCATCAATCTCCACTGCCTCATAATTAAATTCGGTAATTACACTACGATTACCATGTGGAGTATTGATAATGAGTAGATCACAGGTTGAATCCATTTCTTTCTCAAAAAAACCAACCTTAATATCGCCGTAACCTTGCTTTGTCGGGAATAAACGATAGGTTATTTTTGATTCGCAAATAACCCTATTTTTTGATTTATCAATATAAGCCCTGACATTGACTGCGTAGTTACTCCGGACGCACTTGCCTGTTACATCCATAGCCTGATTAATATATGTATTTAGGTAGTCTTCAATATTTGAATAGATACGCTTTTCTTCTGTGGACGGTTTAATTAACGAACTCAACGCTTCACGTTTACTCTCAGCATCTATATTGCCCAGGAAATTTCTGCTCACCACAATATCTTGAAGCAACTCGCGGATTTTATTTACGAACTCAGATGTCCCAGCTGCGAAAGTGAATATAGCGGCAACAACAATAGCGATACCAATGTTCTGGATTAATCCTGTGAGCGACGTAAACCATAGATCTGTGATCTTAAATTGCCCTTCTAATACAATAGAGAGCAAGACCAAAACAATGCCTAACCACAGATAATTAGAAAAAAAGAACCTCATCCAAGCATCAACTCTTCCATTGGTGGTCATTTCATTTCTCCGAGGTGATTGGATGCCCAACTATTAAGTAGGCCTCCCCACAACCCTGCAAATGCCGTCATTACCTTGAAGGTCAGAACAACAGGGAACACGATGCTCTAGCCTGCCGCCCCACGGGCAACGCTGGTTGCCTTGCATATGCTATCAGCTTTAGCCGCCCCACCGCCACAAGCTAAAATCATCAGCCCTGTCGACCGAACCGCTGATTGACAACCCCCGCCCCTCCCCGCCGGGCCGATGCGCCAGAAATGCTGTGCGTGAGCGCTGACCGCAGGCGCCTGTTGGGGATGCAGCGCGGACTGTTGCGGTCGACCGGCTAAAACTGCGAAAAACGCGGGGCCGATCTGGCGGCGCTGCTCAACGACTCGCGCGCGGCGGTGGCGGCGCGCCGGGCCAAGCTGCCGCGGCCGGAGTTCCCGCCCGACCTGCCGGTCAACGAGTAGCGCGCCGGCATGGCCGAACTGATCGAGAATCATCAAAAGTGCCTTGAGGGTCAGAGACACTTCGATCAGCAGCACCAACCGCCCAGCGAATGACAAGGCCGCGCGGCTCGGCCTATCCCGGAACCTCGCCAACGTCCTTCTCCACCCAGATGTAGCGGGCGACGGCGTGTTCGAGCGCGAGTTCGACTTCGTCGGCGAGGATGACCGTCATCGGCCGCTGTTGCAGGACCTTGAGCGGGCGCGATTCGGCGAGGCCGTAGGCGGTGAGTTGTTCGCGCTGGAGCGGGTCGATTTCGTCGCCGAATCCGGCGAGGCGGACTTCCTGGCCGGGCGGGATGAAGGCGAGCGGCAGGCGGGCCGCCTTGCGGATTTCGGGTTTCGGGGTCATGGCTTTACCAGACGGCGTGCAGCAGCAGGTTGAACAGGCCGCCGACGAGGAAGGCGAAGGGGACGATCACGGCGACCATGGCCAGCGCGATCTTCACGCCCTGTTCCTTGACCATCATCATCAGGCTGGCGAAGCAGGGGATGAACAGCGTGATCGTGATCATGCCGACCACGGCCTGGATCGGGCTCAGGCTGTGCGCCATGGCGAAGAGGCCGGTGGCGCCGAAGTCGCGGCGCAGGAAGCCCATGACGAAGGCGGCGCTGGCTTCCGGCGGCAGGCCCAGCCAGCCGGTGACCAGCGGCTCGCCGACCTTGATGATGCCGGGCAGGGCGCCGGTCTTGTCGAGCACGAACATGATGAAGGTGCCGAGCAGGAAGAGCGGAATGACCTCGACCAGGTACCACTCGAGGCGGCCGGCGGTCTTCTTGAGCACGTTGCCGAGGATCGGCATGCGCATCGGCGGCAGTTCGGTGACGAGCGGGATGCGCCGGCCGGGTATCAGCTTGCTGGCGAGGAAGCCGACCAGCAGCAGGACGCCGACCATGGCCAGAGTCCAGATCAGGACCGCGGTGAACGAGACGCTGCCGAGCATGCCGAGGACGACGCCGAGTTGCGCCGAGCAGGGAATGGCGAGCGCCAGCAGCAGGATGGTGATCATGCGCTCGCGCGGGCTGTGCAGGATGCGCGTGGTCAGCGTCGCCATCGTCACGCAGCCGAGGCCGAGCACCATCGGCAGCACGGCGCGGCCGTTGAGGCCGATCAGCGCGAACATCCGGTTGGCGATGACCGACAGGCGCGGCAGGTAGCCGGAATCCTCGAGCACGCCGAAGGCGAAGAAGAAGGTGGTGACGATGGGGAGAATGAGGGCCAGGGCGTAGGTCATGCCCATGGTCCACAGACCGTACTGGCCGACCAGCAATTCGACGATCCACGGGACGTCGACCGCGGCAGTCACGAAATCGGTGAACGCCGGGTTGAGGATGCCTTCGAAGAGGTCCTTTTCCATTAGCCCGACCAGTGTCGTCGCGCCGAACACCCCGACGAATTCGTAGACCACGTAGAGCACGCCGAGCAGGATCGGGATGCCCCACAGCGGATGCACGACATACTGGCCGACGCGCTGGGCGAGCAGCGGGCTGCTGCGCGCGGCGCGCTGGATGACGCTGGTCGCCAGGGTGTCGGCGGCTTCGCTGCGCTCGCGGGCGAGCACTGCCGACACCTTGTTCGCGGTGCGGTGCGAGGCGGCCTGGCGCAGCGCCTTGATTTCCGGGAACTTCCCGCCGGCCTTCGCTTCCAGCCAGGCGGCGACTTCGGCATCGCCGCCGAGATAGAGGATCGCCAGCCCGCGCGCCGCCAGGTGCGGGTGCGGAGCAAGCCGGCCGATGGCCTCGCCGACGCGGGCGATGTCGGCCTCGCTGTCGGCGTCGTAGTGCAGGAGCGCGTCCGGCCGCCGGGCCTGGCCGAGGCTGCCGGTCAGCTCGCCGATGCCTTCGCCGCCGGTGGCGACGGTGGCCAGCACCGGGATGCCGAGTTCCTCGGCAAGCGCCGGAATGTCGACGGTGACGCCGCGCGCCGCGGCTTCGTCGTGCATGTTGAGCGCCAGCACCATCGGCACGCCGAGTTCGGCGAGCAGCGCGGTCAGCGTCAGCGTGCGGCGCAGGTTCTTGGCGTCGCCGACCTGGACAAGACAGCGCGTTTGCTCGTTGAGCAGGGCGCGCATCGTCGCCCGCTCGTCATCGCTGCGCGAGGGCAGGGCGAGGACGCCGGGCGTGTCGAGCAGCACCGCCTCACGGTCGAAGCGGGCGCTGGCGCGGGTGACCTCGACGGTGGTGCCGGGGTAGTTGGAAACATTCACGTAGGCGCCGGTCAGCCGGTGAAAGAGCACCGACTTGCCGACATTCGGGTGGCCGACGAGGAGAATGGCGTTGTTGGGGGCAGTGGTGGCGGTCATGATTCCTGCGATCTGAATTGCGGAGTTGCCGCAACGCCTTTGGCCTCTGACAAACGGTTGCTGGCCCGCTCGCAGAGCGCGCGGGTTGCGTCATCGAGATCCGTCGCATCGCACAGGCGATCGAGGATGCGGGCTGCGTTGAGGGCGGAGTGGGGACAGCCGCTTTCGCCGTGGATCAGCAGCAGGCTGAGGGCGCCGGCCCAGAGTTCCGGGGGTGGCACGGCTAGTGCGAAACCGTGGCCAGCACGCACCAGAGCAAGGCGCCGGCAATCGAGGTATTGAGAACCAGGGAGCGCATGACCATTCCTTTTGTTGAGAATGGTTCGCATCTTAGAGCCAGATTGATGTTTTGTAAATAGGAAACATTCGCATTTATTTGGCTGTCACAATGCGAGTTTCGGCACCGAACCAATCGAATGGCGGCTCAGCGACCCGACGGCGGCGATTGAAGCGCTACGGCGCTATCTGGCGGGCGGATGGTCAGGCGCACGCGCTTTGCGCCATTCGAGGAGGCGCCAATTACCGCAGCGCCATGCTTTCTGGCGGGCGACCTGAATTGATAGACGTAATAAAGCTGCGTTACCAGCTGAACATAATTGCGTGTTTCCGGATAAGGCGGAATGTCGTTCTTGTATTGCTGAACAGCCCCTTCACCCGCGTTGTAGGAAGCAATCACCAGATTCTGTTGCTCGGGAAACAGTCTGAAAAGGTCGGCCAGGTAACGGGCACCCAGACGTATATTGGTTTTCGGGTCACGCAACTTCTGTTCGAGAGTCTTGTTCTTGTCAGCGAGCAAGCCAAAGCGTTCGGCAGTCGATGGCATCACTTGCATCAGGCCGATTGCCCCTTTGGGCGAGATTGCGTCAGGATTGAACCCGGACTCTGCAGCCATCACGGCCTTGAGCAAGGCAAGTTCGACCCCGAATTCCATGCTGGCGCCTTTCAGCAATGGTTCATACGCTTTCAGATTGGGGTGCTCGGTCAGCCGGGCTGAAGGTGGCGGCCTTCCGCGCCCCGAGGGTTCCAGCTCAAGCGACCCGAAGCGGTTTCCCCGGACCAGCAACTGATAGCGCGCATCCGATTTTTCGGCAGAAAAATGCGCTACGCCCTGTTCATCGACATAGCCATAGATCGCTGCCTGGCTGCTTGTCGCAGCGAGGCACAAAAGCAGTGTCATGAGCAGTTTTGAATTTAGCATCCGACCTCAGGGGTGCGAACCGGGACATCGGTCCTCGTCAAGACAATCGCTGGAGGACGTCGATCAGCCGTCGCCGAACTTCCTTTTCTTGAAACTGCGCTCGCCGTCGGACTTGTGTTCGCCATCGAAGCGCGGGCTGCCTTCGTCGGGGCGCAGGTTGATCGGCACGCCGCGGACACGAATGCGCTTCAGCGCGTTTTCGGCTTCCTTGGGCATGCCGCCAGGCAGTTCAACGGTGCTCGACTCGTCATAGAGGCCGATGCGGCCGATGAAGCGGCTTTCGATGCCGGCTTCGTTGGCGATGGCGCCGACGATATCCTTGACCTGGACGCCGTGCTCGCGGCCGACGTCGATGCGGTAGCGCACCATCTCGCCGGCCGGAGCCGCGCGGCGTGGCTTGTCGTCGAAGCGCGGGCGTTCTTCAGGACGCGGTTTGTCGCCACGATCCTCAAATCGTGGACGGCTGGCGCCGCGATCCTCGAAACGCGGACGGTCACCACGCTCTTCAAAGCGCGGGCTGCGCTCACGGTCGCCGAAACTGGCCGGCCGGTGGGTGTCGACCGCAGAAGGGCGCGGGGGCAGAGGATCCTCGCCGGCGATCTGCAAGGGCTTGGCTTCCTGCGCCATCTTGGCCAGCGCGGCAGCGACTTCCTCGGCGCCGACATCCTGTTCCTCGGCTATCTGCGACACGATGTTGGCGAAGAACTCGAGGCCCTCGGCGTTCAGGACCGCGGCGACGCGTTCCTTGAAGCCGGCGACGCGCTTGTTGGTGACGTCGGCGCGGCTGGGCAGGGTCAGCGGCGCGATCGGCTGGCGGGTCGCGCGCTCGATGGTGCGCAGCATGCGGATCTCGCGCGGCGCCACGAAGAGGATGGCATTGCCGGTGCGACCGGCGCGGCCGGTGCGGCCGATGCGGTGCACGTAGGCCTCGGTATCGTAGGGAATGTCGTAGTTGACGACGTGGCTGATGCGGGCGACATCGATGCCGCGGGCGGCGACGTCGGTGGCGATGACAATGTCGAGGGCGCCCGACTTCAGCTGTTCGATGACGCGTTCGCGCATCTGCTGGTTGAGGTCGCCGTTCAGCGCGGCGGCGGCATAGCCGCGGGCGGCGAGCTTGTCGGCGAGTTCGACGGTGGCGGTCTTGGTGCGGACGAAAATCAGGGCGGCGTCGAAATCTTCCTCGACCTCGAGAATGCGGGTCAGCGCGTCGAGCTTGTGCATGCCGCTGACCTGCCAATAGACCTGACGGGTGGCGGCGATCGTCGTCGTCGCCGACTTGATCTTGACTTCGCGCGGCTCGACCAGGTACTTCTGGGCGACGCGGCGGATCGGGTCCGGCATGGTGGCCGAGAACAGCGCGGTCTGGTGTTTCTCCGGGGTGCGCTCGAGAATCCATTCGACATCGTCGATGAAGCCCATGCGCAGCATTTCGTCGGCTTCGTCGAGAACAAGGGTCTTCAGGTGGTCGAGGCTGAGCGTTTTGCGCTCGAGGTGGTCCATGACGCGGCCCGGAGTGCCGACGATGACGTGCGCGCCCCGCGCCAGCTGCTTGAGCTGGATAGTGTAGCTCTGGCCACCATAGATTGGCAGCACGTGGAAGCCGGGCAGGTGGCGGGCGTAGCTCTGCAGCGCCTCGGCGACCTGGATTGCCAGCTCGCGCGTCGGCGTCAGGATCAGTGCCTGCGGTTTGGTGAGCTTGACATCGATCTGCTCGAGCAGCGGCAGCGCGAAGGCGGCGGTCTTGCCGGTGCCGGTCTGCGCCTGACCGATCAGGTCATGGCCGTCGAGGAGGACGGGGATGCACTCGGCCTGGATCGGCGACGGGGTTTCGTAGCCGATATCGGTGAGCGCCTGAAGAAGCCCAGAGCTCAAACCGAATTCGGCAAAGCTTTCAACGGGAGATGACATGCTGTTTCCTTTCGACGTCGCGCCTTCTTTTATTCTGCTGGGCGACGTGTTAGCCCGATGGTCGGGCGGCCTGAGTTCCCCGATGCAGCCAGACCGGGGGCGAGTCAATGGTGAACTGGAACCTGCAAAACAAGCGGAAAGCGGTGGCTGCTCTGGAGACCTGCGGGCGCTGCATCAACCCATTGAAATTGCGAGTTTACTCGATTTCGAGCAAGGCCGCCAGTTCGCCGGCGGTGAAGCCCGCCGCGAGGCGCGCGCTTTCGTTCAGCGGCGCCTGCGGCCGGGGGCCGTCGAAGGCCTTCAGCAGATGGCGGTAGGTGCCTTCGGGTTCCAGATTGCGTTCGCCGCAGAGCCGGCGGAACCAGGCGTCGCCGAGGCCGACATGGCCGATTTCGTCGTGCAGGATGATGTCGAGCAGGCGGGCCGATGCGTGGTCGCCGGCTTCCGCCAGCTTCTGCCGGATCGGCGGCGTGGCGTCGAGTCCGCGCGCTTCGAGCAAGCGCGGCACCAGCGCCATCCGGGCCAGGACGTCGCCGGTCGTCTTCTCGGCCATGTCCCAGAGGCCGGCGTGGGCCGCAAAGTCGCCGTAATCGTGACCGAGTTCGCGCAGGCGCTGGCGCAGGATGATGAAGTGATGGGCCTCCTCGGCGGCGACGCCGATCCAGTCGGCGTAGTACTGCCTCGGCATGCCACGGAAGCGGGCGGCGTGATCGAGCGCCAGGTTGATCGCCGAGAATTCGATATGGACGATGGCATGCAACAGCCGGGCGCGGCCTTCCGGGCTTTTCGCGCCGCGTTGCGGCACCTGCCTCGGCGGCACCAGTTCCGGGCGAAGCGGCCGGCCGCAGACCAGGTCGACCGGTGTTTCGTCCTGCCAGTCCAGCGTGCCCGCCTGCCAGTCGCCGGCGATCGCTGCGGTCAACGCGAGTTTCTGGTCGATTTCCGGCGTTGCCAGTGCCGCGGCCAGGGCGACGAACAGCGATGCGTTCACGGCGCCGGGTTGGTGTAGCGCAGGTGGATGGCATCGATCTCCGACAACATTGCGGCATCGATCGGCGTCCGCGTGGCCGGCAGGGTTTCCTGCAACTGTGCCAGCGACGAGGCGCCGATGATGGTGCTGCTGACGAACCAGCGCGACCGGGCAAAGCCGAGGGCGAGTTGCGTAAGGGTCAGGCCGTGCTTTTTCGCCAGAGCGGCGTAGGCGGTGACGGCGGGCAGCACGTTGGGTTTGCTGTAGCGCTGGCCGAAGCCCGGCCATTGCGTCAGCCGACCGGGCGCCGCCGGGTCGGCGAGGTATTTTCCGGTGAGATGGCCGAAGGCGAGCGCCGAATAGGCGAGCAGGCCGACCTGCTCGCGGTGGCAGACTTCGGCGAGCGCGGTCTCGAAGGTCCGGTTGACCAGGCTGTAGGCGTTCTGTGTGCACAGCACACGCGGCAATCCAAGCTCGTCGGCGAGACGGACGAACTGCATGACACCCCAGGGGTGTTCGTTGGACAGGCCGACGGCGCGCACCTTGCCTTCGTCGACGAGTTCGGCGAGGGCCTCGAGTTGCGTGCGGATCGGCGTGCCCTCGCGATCTTGCACGGGATCGAACTGCCACTGGCCGAACATCGGCTGATTGCGTTCCGGCCAGTGCAACTGGTAGAGATCGATGTAATCGGTCTGCAGGCGTTGCAGTGAGCCGTCGATGGCGGCGCGGATGTTGGCGCGGTCGAGCGCCGGCGGCCCGTTGCGGATCCAGCAGAGATTGCGCGAGGGGCCGGCGACCTTGGTCGCGACGATGATCCGTTCGCGCTGCTGGCGCTTGAGCCAGCGCCCGACGATGCTTTCCGATGCGCCGCAGGTTTCGGCGCGTGGCGGTACGGCGTACATCTCGGCGGTGTCGAGGAAGTTGACGCCGCTGGCCAGCGCGAAATCGAGCTGGCCGTGGGCGTCGGCCTCGCTCGTCTGCTCGCCGAAGGTCATGGTGCCGAGGCAGATGTCGGGAACGACGAGATTGCTGCGGCCGAGCGGGCGGGGGTTGAACGGGCTGGGCATGGTTTTCTCCGGGAAGTGGGCGTTTTTCAGGGTTGACCGCAGAGCACGCCGTAAATCAGTACGTGGCGCTGCCGGACTGCATCAAAACCGGCGGGGACGATTGCCAGACGATGGTCTTCCGGCGCACTGCAATGGGCTTCGACCCAGCGGCACGCAGCGGCGAAGGCATCGTCGAAGCTGGCGAACAGGCCGTCAAGTTCCGCCGAGCGCACCGGCAGGAAGTGGCCGGATGCGCGGTCGAGCAGGGTGTCGGTGTCCAGCATCTGCACGGCATAGCCGCCCGGCGGGCGTGGCAGGGGCAGGTCGGCAAGGGCGAAGCGGTCGCCGAAGGCGTCGGCACAGAATACGGATCGCTGCATGCGGCGTTGCCCGGACTTGTGGCTACGCCGGAATGTCTGGCACCAGCATTTCCTCGAGCTGCAGGATCCTGTCCTTTAGGGCCAGCTTGCGCTTCTTCAGACGTCGGACCAGGAGGTCGTCGGGCGGCGGGCTATCGGTCAGATGGGCGATGACCAGATCGAGATCGCGGTGCTCGACCTGCAATTCCTGGAGTTGATGACGGAGATCGGCGAAATCCGCGTCGTTGAGCGGGTGGTTGGGCATGGTGCATTCCTTGCGACGGGCGATGTTTTGCTAGAATAACCGAACGCTTCTCGGGAGGAGGGACAAATGCAACATCACGTCATCGTGTCGTTCGGCAGGAACAAGGAATACGAATTCAGGTTTGCCGGCGGTTCCACCACCGACGAGGCGCGCAAGTGGTTCGAGCGCGAGTTCAAAGCGCTCGAATGTGACGTTGCGACGCCGACCGGAAAAATCCTTGCCGTCGACCGCATCCTCAGCGTCGCAAGGTATGCCGGTGAGGCGCGCTTTCGCGACCAGCATGTCTGGGCCGAGAAATTCGCCAAGAGCGCCGCTGCCGTTCTCGGCCGTGACCTGATCAGGGTGGATGCCGAGAATTACACCATCGGGTACTGATGAACAAGGCGTTCGTCAGTGAGGTCGACAGCGACGATGACGAAGGTCTCGAACCGTCGCTGAAGCTCCCGTCGGGAACGCGCAATTACATCACCCCGGCTGGCCATTCCCGGCTCAAAGACGAACTCGAGGAACTGGTCAAGCGTGAGCGACCCAAGGTGGTCGAAGTCGTCGCGTGGGCTGCTTCCAATGGCGACCGCTCGGAAAACGGCGACTACATCTACGGCAAGCGCCGCCTGCGCGAAATCGACCGCCGCATCCGCTTCCTTACCAAGCGTCTCGAACTTGCCGAGGTCGTCGACCCGTTGCGCCAGGGCGACAACGATCAGGTCTTTTTCGGCGCCCGGGTGACCGTTGCCGACGGCGAGGGCAATGAGAGCACCTACACCATCGTCGGCGTCGACGAAGCCGACGTGGGACGCGGGCGCATCAGCTGGGTTTCGCCGCTGGCGCGGGCGCTGATCAAGGCGCGCGCCGGCGACAGCGTGCGCTTCCAGTCGCCGCTCGGCGTCCGTGAACTCGACATCGT
The DNA here is from genome assembly GCA_016714975.1 of Candidatus Dechloromonas phosphorivorans. GTDB lineage: Bacteria > Pseudomonadota > Gammaproteobacteria > Burkholderiales > Rhodocyclaceae > Azonexus > Azonexus phosphoriphilus. Next base: position 48,691 of record JADKBR010000016.1, read on the forward strand.
CGACGTCGCCTATCAGAGCATCGGCTGAAGTCGTGCCGCCGGCTGACCAAGTGCACTTCCGGGGGCGGCAAGCTTGACCGGCGCAACTGTGGCCGGCGATACTTCCCGTCCTGTCGACGGAACCACCGTCGTTCCCGCCCAACGGCACCCTCCAACTGCCCGGAGCCATTGCGTCGCCGACCGGGCATCCTATCGCTGGCAACCATAATGACGACAACATTCACAGCCCGCCGCCTCGATCGTGGCGAAGCACTTTTCTGGTTTCTCGACCGCTTCTCGCCGATGAACTTCGCGGTGGTCGCCGAGGGCAGTGGCAGGCTCGACGAGCAGGCGCTGCAGGAGGCGCTCGCTGCAGCGCAGAGGCGTCACCCGCTGCTGACGGTCGCCATCGAGGCCGATGCCGAGCACCGGCTGCATTTCGTGCCGAGGCCGGGGCAGGTGATGCCGTCGCCGCGCGTTGCGGCGGCCCACTGGCGCAGCGAACTGGCCGAGCGCATCGTCGAACCGTTCGTGCTCGGTGAAGCGCCGCTGGTGCGCGCCTGCCATGTTGCAGACGACGATCGTTGGGCCATCGCGCTGATTTTCCATCACTCGGTCGGTGACGCCCGTTCGGGCTTTGCGGTGCTGAGCGAAGTGCTTCAGGGTGCGGCCGGCGTCGCCATCGACGACACCCCGCTGCCGGCGCAGCCGCCAATGAGCGCGGTCTATCCGCCGGAATTCAGCGGTGATGCCGGCCGCCAGATGGCGGGGCAGATCAAGGCCATGCGCCGGGCTGCCGCCGAGCGCACCGGCCTGCCGACGCCGCAGGCCGGCCATCGCCTGAGCGACCGGCTGCACCCGCGCATGATCACGCTGCAATTCAGCGTCGATGAGGCCGAGGGGCTGGTGCGCAACGCGCGCGCGGCACAGGCGACCGTCAATGGCGTGATCGGGGCCGCGCAGTTGATCGCGTTGCGCGAGTTGTTCGCCGACGACGAAGAACGGGTGCTCGGCCTGACCTGCGCCGCTGACCTCAGGCCCTACCTCGCGGAGCCGATCGGCGCCGAAACCCCGGGTTTTTACGTGACGCTGGTCACCAGCATTCAGCGCGTCGGTACCGGCGCGGCGCTGTGGCCGCTGGCGCAGCGGCTGACCGTGGCGATCCGCCAGCAACTGGCCGGCGGGCCCGGTCACCTGTTCTACGATTTCATGCCGCCGGTCGATCAGATCCCCGCCAATGCCGAAGGTATTGCCAGCTTCAATGAACTGATGTTGCGCGGCGTGCAGACCAGCCTGCTGTCGAATGCCGGGCGTTTGCCGGCGCTTCCCGAACTTCCCGGGCTGACCGTCGAGGCGCGCTCGTTCGCGCTCTCGCCGACGACGACGCAGCCGGTGTTCACGGCGGTCACCACCCACGCTGGCGGCATGACGGTCAATATCAACTACAACGCGGCGCAACTCTCGGATGACGATGCCCGGGCCGTTGCCGCGTCGATGCAGCGCCTGCTGCGCGAGGCGGCGGCCTGATTTCGGCGATCCTGCGCGGGCGGCGCGACTCCTCGCGCCTGTCGTCCGCCGTTCCGTCACGGAAACGGTAGCGGTAGGGTCTCGCCGGGGGGCTTGAATTTTCAGTGCGCGCCCCCATCTCCCGTCACACCTTTTGTTTTGAATGGGAGTCATGGTCATGTCCGAGTCTGCAACTGCGGCGCAAAACCGCGAAACCCTGGGTTTCCAGGCCGAAGTCAAACAACTGCTGAACCTGATGATTCACTCCTTGTACAGCAACAAGGAAATTTTCCTGCGCGAGCTCATCTCGAACGCGTCCGACGCCTGTGACAAGCTGCGTTTCGAGGCGCTCAACAACGGTGCGTTGTACGGTGACGATGCCGATCTCAAGATCTGCGTTTCCTTCGACAAGGCGGCGCGTACCATCACCATTTCCGACAACGGCATCGGATTGAGCCGCGATGAAGCCGTCGAACACCTCGGCACCATCGCCAAGTCCGGCACCAGGGAATTCTTCTCGGCGCTGACCGGCGACCAGGCCAAGGACGCGCACCTGATCGGCCAGTTCGGCGTTGGCTTCTATTCGTCGTTCATCGTCGCCGACAAGGTGACCGTCGTTTCGCGCCGCGCCGGCGTCGAGCCGAATCAGGCCGTCCGCTGGGAATCCGGCGGCGAGGGTGACTTCACCGTCGAGATGGTCGAGAAGGCTGGCCGCGGCACCGATGTCACGCTGCACCTGCGCGAAGGCGAGGATGAGTTCCTCGGCGGCTGGAAGCTGAAGTCCATCATCCGCAAGTACTCCGACCACATCACCCTGCCCATCGTCATGAAGAAGGAAGACTGGAAGGACGGCGAGCAGGTGCTGACCGACGAGGACGAGACGGTCAACCAGGCCAATGCGCTGTGGGTGCGTCCCAAGTCCGAGATCAGCGATGAGCAGTACAAGGAGTTCTACAAGCATGTCGGCCACGACTTCGAGGATCCGCTGGCATGGACCCATGCCCGCGTCGAGGGCAAGCAGGAATACACGCAACTGCTCTACATCCCGGCCCGCGCCCCGTTCGACCTGTGGGACCGCAATGCCCGTCACGGCATCAAGCTCTACGTCCGCCGCGTCTTCATCATGGACGACGCCGAACAGTTGATGCCGCTCTACATGCGCTTCGTGCGCGGCGTCGTCGATTCGTCCGACCTGCCGCTCAACGTTTCGCGCGAAATCCTGCAGCAGAGCAAGGACATCGACGGCATCCGCAGCGGCTGCACGCGCAAGGTGCTGTCCATGCTGGAAGACCTTGCCGAGAACGACAAGGAAAAGTACGCCAAATTCTGGGAGAACTTCGGCGCCGTCCTCAAGGAAGGCGTCGGCGAAGACCACGCCAACAAGGAAAAGATCGCCGGCCTGCTGCGCTTCGCGTCGACGCACAACGACACCACCGAGCAAAACGTCTCGCTGGCCGACTACATCGGCCGCATGAAGGAAGGCCAGGAGAAGATCTACTTCGTCACCGCCGAAACCTTCAACGCGGCCAGGAACAGCCCGCACCTCGAAATCTTCCGCAAGAAGGGCATTGAGGTGCTGCTGCTCTCGGATCGCGTCGACGAATGGGTGGTCGGCCACCTGACGGAGTTCGACGGCAAGCACCTGCAATCCGTCGCCAAGGGCGGCCTCGACCTCGGCAAGCTGGAAGACGAAGCCGAGAAGCAGGAAGCGGAAAAAGCGGCCGACGAATACAAGGAACTGATCGACAAGGTGAAGGCCTCGCTCGGCGACAAGGTCAAGGACGTCCGCGTCACGCACCGCCTGACCGATTCGCCGTCCTGCCTCGTGTCGGACGACTACGACCCATCCGGCAACTTGGCGCGCATGCTCAAGGCCGCCGGGCAGCAGGTGCCCAACACGAAGCCGATCCTCGAAATCAACCCGCAGCACCCGGCGGTGATGCGCCTTAAGTACGAGGAAACGCGCTTCGACGACTGGGCGGCGCTGCTCTTCGAACAGGCCACCCTCGCCGAAGGCGGTCAGCTCGACGACCCGGCCGGCTTCGTCAAACGCATCAATGACCTGATGATGGCGCTGTCGGCCAAGTAAGCTGTTCCAACGCCTCCGGGCCGTCTGCTGGGGGGGGGGGGGGGGGGGGGGGGGGGGGGGGGGGGGGGGGGGGGGGGGGGGGGGGGGGGGGGGGGGGGGGGGGGGGGGGGGGGGGGGCTTGGCCGCCGGTTGCGGTCGACGGTACCAAAAGTGCAAAAAATGCCCACCTGCAAGTCTGACAGTTGTTCGGGATGCGATTGCCAGTTGATCCCCGTTGTGACAAGGAGTTGTGTATGACCGACCTGTTCTCACCCCTGCGCCTCGGCGCCATCGACCTGCCCAACCGCATTGTCATGTCCTCGCTGACGCGCAATCGCGCCGGCGCCGGCAACGTGCCGACCGATCTGACGGTCGAGTACTACCGCCAGCGCGCTTCGGCCGGTCTGATCCTGACCGAAGCGTCGCCGATCTGCCCGGAGGCTCATGGCTATCCGCGCACGCCGGGCATCCATACGGCGGAACAGATGGCCGGCTGGAAGACAGTGACTGCTGCGGTGCATGCGGCGGGCGGCAGGATCGCCATCCAGCTCTGGCACGTCGGGCGCATCTCGCACCCCGACCTGCAGCCGGGCGGCGCCACGCCGGTGGCCCCGTCGGCGCTGTGTCCGGTGGGGCAGGTCATGACATTCAAGGGCATGCAGGAATACGTGACGCCGCGCGCGCTGGAAGCCGCTGAGCTTCCGGCGCTCGTCGCCAGCTATGTGCAGGCGGCGAAGAATGCGATGGCGGCGGGTTTCGACGGGGTCGAAATCCATGCCGGCAACGGCTACCTGCTCGACCAGTTCCTGCGCTCGTCGACCAACCAGCGCAGCGACGCCTATGGCGGCAGCAAAGAAAACCGGGCGCGCCTGCTGCTCGAAGTCCTTGCAGCCGTCTGTGCGGCCATCGGCAACAATCGCGTGGGCGTGCGCCTGTCGCCGGTGACGCCGTTCAACGATATCAGCGACGCCAATCCGCAGGAAACCTTCGACTACGTGGTGGGCGAACTCAACCGTTTCGACCTTGCCTTCCTCGACGTCCTGCAGGGCACCGGCGGGGCCGCCCCGGAACAATGGCTGCCGTTCGACTACGCTCGTCTGCGGGCGATCTACAAGGGCAAGCTGATCCTCAACAACGGTTACGATTTTGCCACCGGCCAGGCGGCGGTGCAGGGCGGGGCGGCGGATGCCATCGCCTACGGTCGGGCGCTGCTGGCCAATCCAGATCTGGTCGAACGCTTCCGGCGCGGGGCGCCGCTCAACCAGCCCGACTATACGAAGCTCTATGTCGGCGAGGAAAAGGGCTACACCGACTATCCGTTCCTCGCCGACTGAATGGCGGCGGGCGTTCCCGGCGCGGGCGAACTGGAGCAGCTGGTCACCCGCGTCATGCCCTTCGGCAAACACAAGGGAACGGTCATTGGCGACCTGCCGGGAAACTACCTCAACTGGTTCGCCCGCGAGGGCTTCCCGCCGGGCGAGATCGGGCACCTGCTGGCGCTGATGCACGAACTCGACCACAACGGCCTGTCCTCGTTGCTCGACCCGCTACGTAAAGACTGGCTGCCCGCCCGCAAATGAAGGGACCGGTTGCCCGCATGGCCCGCTTGCCTTCGGGCGCCGACAACCGGCCGCAAGCGGGAAACGGGTGCTGGGGAAACGCCGTCGGCGACTACTGGCCGCTGAAATGCCTGCGCAGGCAGTTCATGTGCTCTTCGCCGCTCTTGCTTGAGCAAGCCACGTACGCGCTCTGATTCAGTTCGCACTGCTGACGATCCCTTGCCCGCAGCGTGCTGCAATCGACCTCCGGTATCATTCGCTGGGTACATTGGCGGAAGTCCCAGCCGAACAGGCCCGCGCATTGTTGCGATGCCCGCTTGCGCGCTTCGCACTGCTGCCGGTTGCCGGCGTTGGAGCAGTCGAAGTTCCGCAGTTGCTGGTTGACGCAGATCTTGAAGGAGGAGCCGGTCTGATCTGCACAGATCTTCTGCGCAAGTTCACGGTCCTGCGCGGTCTGCGCCATGGCCGGAAGGCAGAAAATGGATGCCATCAGCGCGCCGACGAAAATCATCAAGGTGGATTTCATGCATTTCTCCTTGCGGGTTGGCCTTGGCTCATTCCAGCGGAACCTGCTGCCAGTGCGATGGGCCATTATAAATGCCAGTCCGCAAATGAAGAAACCGGCCGGAACTCATAGCCCAAGGCCACGCCGGGGCGCTTCTCTTGCCGACTGGGTGCGGTCAACCGGCCTGGAAGGGCGAAAATAGGGCGGATGTCCGACTGTCCCCGGCGATCGCTGTCGCTGAATTGAGCGCGCAGGCAGGTCAGGTAGTCGGGCCGCGCCTTGTCGTTGCAAGCTCGCGGACCGTCAGGGCCTGCTCGCAACGCCGCCGGTCAGCCGCCATGCTGCATTTGATCGGCAGCATCTTCTGCTCGAACTCGTTGCGGCGGCCGATGCGATCGCCGACAGTCGGCCCATGCTGGCCAATCCGGATCTGGTCGAGTGGACGGTCGCAGGCACGGCTGGTCAGAGCCCGAGAAAGTCCCCGACCTCGGTGTCGCGAGCCATTGTATCGGCGTAGCCCAAGTCGATCAGGGTCCGGGTGAAAGGCTGCTCGAAAAGCAGATAGCTGGTCAGTGCGCCGCCTTGGCGGTTCATGGCGCCGATCCCGGTCAGCATCGCCTTGACCGGTGCGGGCAGTGCCCCGGCATGCTCGGCAGCAATCCGTTCCAGTCGCTCGGATGGAGAAATGACCAGCGTCTTGATGAGGCGCAACGGAATGTCGGATGCAGCACGAATTTCGGGTGGGATGGCTGAGAGCGTTTCGTTGATGCGTTGCATCCGCTCGATGTCCACGGCCAGGCCATCGAGAAAGATGCTCGAGAGCGCGTGGCCGGCAATCTGGGCAAAGGAGGGATGGAACTCCACCTTTTGCCGATCGAAAGCTTCATTCGCCTGGTTTGCCCCGACAACCAGAATACGTTCGGCGCCCAGATGCACGGCCGGGGAAATCGGAGTGAGCTGACGCATCGATCCGTCGCCGAAGTACTCGCGATGAATGCGGGTCGGTGGAAAGATGAAGGGGATTGCGCTCGAAGCCAGCAAGTGCTCGACAGCCAATGGAGCGCGAATCCCCAGGCGCTTGACACGCCGCCAGGGGTGGGCTGACGGGTGCGCCTGAAAGAAACTCAGGCTTTCGCCGGATTCGTAACCGGAGGCGGTGATACTCACCGCATGCAGAGCGCCGTTGGCGATCGAGCGCTCAATACCGCTGAAATCGAGATGCCGCACCAGCAACTCGCGCAGTGGCGAATTGTCGAGCAGTGATCTGGGCGGGTTGCGGACCAGCCATCCCGCCACCAGCATCGACAGCCAGCGCGCGACGGACGCGCCGATTCCGATGGCATCCGCCCGGTAAATGTCGCCGGCGCGCATGTTACGCCAGACGTCGGCCAGAATCCCGACGGCTTTGCCGAAATCGTCGGCCACGCAGGCAATCGAGGCCGCATTGATGGCGCCGGCGGAGGTGCCACAAAGGATGGGGAAGGGGTTGCGGCGCGGGTTGCTGGAAAGTTTTGCCACCGCCAGCAGCACGCCAACCTGATAAGCGGCGCGCGCGCCACCGCCGGTCAGGATCAGGCCTGTGCCAGGTGACTTCACGGGTTGGCCGCCTTCCATGCAGACGAGGTTTTCAAGAAACGGTGGGCGACACGGTACCCAATTCTGAATACTGATTCATCGTCCCTCCCTCGGGTGGTTGGCAGGGCGTGTGCCTGCTTTTTGAGCAGTATAGGAAGATATTGCCGTTTGCTCAATTCGTTCGCGGAATCAGATACCTGGATGATGCGGCGCCGCACTATGTTCATTGGCCATAATTATGAATACAATTTGCCCTCCCAGGAGCGAGGCACGCTATGCAATCCTTCAAGGCACTGCTGATCGAGGAAACTGACGGCAAGGTTCATGGCGCCTTTACGACGCTGAACGAGACCCAACTTGACCCCGGTGCCGTGACTATTCGCATTGCCTATTCCAGCGTGAACTATAAGGATGCTTTGGCGGCAACCGGCGCTGGCAAGATCATTCGGCGCTTCCCCTGCATCGGCGGTATCGACCTTTCCGGGATCGTCATCGAGAGTGTGGACCCACGCTTCAAGACGGGTGATGCAGTGATTGCGACCAGTTTCGACATCGGTGTTGCACATCACGGGGGCTATTCCGAAATTGCCCGGGTTCCTGGCGACTGGGTCGTGCCCCTGCCGGCAGGGTTGTCGCTGTTTGAGGCCATGGCTTTGGGGACGGCCGGCTTCACCGCCGCGCTGGCAGTTGTGCGGATGGAGGAGAATCGGCTGGCGCCAGGCAACGGCCCGATCATCGTGACCGGCGCCACCGGTGGCGTCGGCAGCCTGGCAGTTGACATACTGGCCAAACGCGGCTATCACGTCGTGGCGCTGACTGGCAAGGAGAGCGAGGCGGATTATCTGCGGGGTCTGGGCGCCGCCGAGGTCATGCTGCGCAGCAGTCTCGATCTGTCGAAAATCCGTCCGCTTGACAAGGCGCGCTGGGCTGCTGCGGTCGACAACCTGGGCGGCGATGTTCTGGCGTGGATTGTCAGCGCGATGGCGCAGGGGGGGACGATCGCGAGCATCGGGCTGGCCGCCAGCATGAGCTTGAACACGACGGTCGCGCCGTTTATCCTGCGCGGCGTTTCGCTACTCGGTATCGATTCCGGGTATATTGGGGAGCCTTATCGCAGCGGTGTCTGGCGGCGTCTGGCGAGCGACATGCGACCGCCGCACCTGACCATGATGTCGCGCAGGATCAGCTTTGCCGAGTTGCCGGCGACGTTCGAAGAATATATTGCGGGACGTGCCAAGGGGCGCGTTGTTGTCGAGATCAGTGGGGAATGAGATGACGGATCCGGTGAGAATTCTGGTTGTCGACGATTCCCGTCTGGCGAGGATGGCGCTGGCCTCCAAGCTCAGGGGAACCTATCAGGTTCACGAGGAAAGCGATGGCGAGTCAGCTTGGCAGAAGTTATTGGTCGACCCGTCGATCAGTGCGGTGATTTCGGATCTGCAGATGCCGAGGCTCGACGGTGCCGGTCTGGTGCAAAGGGTCAGGGCTTCCAAGCAGTCTCGCTTGCAGAGTATGCCCATCATTGTCGTTTCCGGCGATGAAGGCGAAGCCGAGCGGGAGCGGGTGCGCCAGCTGGGCGCATCGGATTTCGTGACCAAGGGGGCGGGAACATCAGAAATTCTCTCCCGGCTGAACAATCTGCTGGCGCTGGTCGCAGCCCGGGAAACGCTTGAAGCAGGGCGTCAGAGCATGGTTCAGGATCCCGCCAGTGGCCTCTTCACGCGAAAATATCTGGAGCATCAGGCAGCCCAGGCACTGTCGCATGCGACGCGATCGGGAGTGGATCTTTGCATCATGGTGCTTGGCTTCGATGCCTTTGACCAGGTGTGCGCGCGGCTCGGCCCCGATCTTGCCGAGCGTGTCAGTACGCGTTTCGCCAAGATGCTGGCGGGCAAGATGCGTACCGAGGATTCTCTCGGGCATTTTGGTCCGGGCCAGTTTGCCATTGTCGCGCCGGGGACATCGCTGCCTTTATTCACCGCATTCGCCCAGCGCGTGCGTGAGGCGGTCGAGGTCGCCCATGTTCCCGTCCAAGGTCAGCCGGTCCGCTTGACAGTAAGTATCGGTGTCGCTAGTGTCCCGTCGGATGAGGCCGATACGGCGCTGGCCCTGCTGGAACTTGCGGGTCAGAGGATGCTTGAGGGAATGGGGAGCGGTGGAAACCGGATCGTTGCTGGTGCTGGCGGTCCGGCGGCGCTTCGCCAGATAAAGGTGCAGCGGGCTCTGGAACTTATCGCGGCACAGCGTAGTGATGTCGTGCGCACGCAACTTGGTCAGCTTGGCGTCGAGCTCTTGCCACTGCTGCACCTGATGAATCAGGATTTGGGGTTGAATCTGCCCATGGCAGATATTGAACGCCGCTTACGTGACCGGACCAGCAATAAGAAATAGTCCGGCAGTTCTCTTTGTGTGCAGGAAAACCAATCGAAAAGGAGTCTTATGACGACGTACAAGGAGTTTCACCAGTATTCGATCGACAAGCCCAACGAGTTCTGGACTGAACAGGCTAAGCTCATCGACTGGAAAGAGCCGTTCACACAAGTGTGCGACTATTCGCGCCCGCCGTTTGCCAAGTGGTTCGTCGGCGGCAAGACCAATCTTTGCTACAACGCGGTTGACCGTCATGCGGCCAAGCGTCCTGACGCGCCGGCATTGATCTATGTCTCGACCGAGACCGACCAGGAGAAGATCTACAGCTTTGCCGAGTTGCAGCGCGAAGTCGAGCGCATGGCGGCGATCTACAAGAGCCTCGGCGTCAAACGCGGCGACCGGATCCTGATCTACATGCCGATGATCGCCGAGGCAACCTTTGCCATTCTGGCCTCGGCGCGGATTGGCGCCATCCACTCGGTCGTCTTCGGCGGTTTCGCGTCGGGTTCCTTGGCGACCCGCATCGACGATGCCAAGCCGGTCCTGATCGTTTCTTCCGACGCCGGCATGCGCGGCGGCAAGCCGGTGCCCTACAAGGATCTGCTCGACGAAGCCATCGACCTGTCCGAATTCAAGCCGGCCAAGGTGCTGATGGTCGACCGTGGCATTGACAAGGGTTTCAACAAGGTCGAGGGACGTGATGTGGACTACGCCACGCTGCGCGCCCAGCACATGGACGCGCAGGTGCCGTGCGAGTGGATGGAATCGTCCGAGCCGTCCTACATCCTCTACACCTCGGGCACGACCGGCAAGCCCAAGGGCGTGCAGCGCGACACGGGCGGCTATGCGGTGGCGCTGGCTTCGTCGATGAAGCACATCTACTGCGGCGGCGAGGGCGAGACCTATTTCTCGACTTCGGACATCGGCTGGGTGGTCGGCCACTCCTACATCATCTACGGCCCGCTGATCGCCGGCATGGCCACGGTCATGTACGAAGGCACGCCGCTGCGTCCGGATGCCGGTATCTGGTGGCAGATCGTCGAGAAGTACAAGGTGAACGTCATGTTCTCGGCGCCGACCGCCGCCCGCGTCCTGAAGAAGCAGGATCCGGCCTTCATGCACAAGTACGACCTGTCCTCGCTCAAGCACATCTTCATGGCCGGCGAGCCGCTCGATGAGACCACCCACGAGTGGTTCATGAACGAACTGCAGAAGCCGGTCATCGACAACTACTGGCAGACCGAAACCGGCTGGCCGATGCTGGCGGCGCTGCCGGGCGTCGAGAAGACGCGGATCAAGCTGGGTTCGCCGAGCTTCCCGGTCTATGGCTACGACCTGAGGATATTCCGCGAGGACGGGTCCGAGTGCGAGGCCAACGAGAAGGGCATCGCCGCCGTCGTGCCGCCGCTGCCGCCGGGCTGCCTGACCACCGTCTGGGGGCAGGACGACCGCTTCGTCAGCACCTACTTCACGCTGTTCAAGGAACCGCTGGTCTACTCTTCCTTCGACTGGGCGATCAGGGACGACGAAGGCTATTACACGATCCTCGGCCGCACCGACGACGTCATCAACGTTGCCGGCCACCGCCTCGGCACCCGTGAAATCGAGGAAGCGATCCAGATCCATTCGGCGATCGCCGAAGTCGCCGTGGTCGGCGTCGAGGACAAGCTCAAGGGCCAGATGCCGATGGCCTTCGCCGTCGTCAAGGACGCTTCCCGGGTGGCGACCCCCGAACTGGCCAAGGCGCTGGAGAAGGAAGTCATGGCGACCGTCGATGGCAGCCTTGGTGCGATCGCCCGTCCGGGCCGCGTGTACTTCGTCACCGGATTGCCGAAGACGCGCTCGGGCAAGATGCTGCGCCGCTCGCTGCAGGCACTGGCCGAGGGCCGCGATGTCGGTGACCTGCCGACCATCGACGATGCCTCCACCATCGAGCAGATCAGGAACCTGCTGGCAAGCTGACAAAGCCCTCAGCTTCCTGTCTGCACCCGCCAGGGCAACCTGGCGGGTTTTTTGTGCCCGTGCCGCCGGAATGAGACTTGAAGGCGGGTGTTAGAATGCCCGTCAGATAGAGATTTCCATGATTGCGAGCGAATGATTTACGAAACCGTTGCTGCCGTCGATATGGGCTCCAACAGCTTCCGCCTGCAGCTCGGCCGGGTGGTCGATGACCAGATTTATGCCTTGGACTCGCTCAAGGAGCCAGTACGCCTGGCGTCGGGTCTGATGGCGGACAAGCATCTCGGCCTACCGTCCCAAGCGCGCGCGCTTGAGACTCTGCGGTGCTTCGGCGAGCGTTTGCGCGGGATGGATCAGGGTGCTGTACGGGCAGTGGCGACCAATACTCTGCGCGTGGCAAAGAACGCCGCGGAGTTTCTGCCGCTGGCCGAGGAGGCTCTCGGCTTTCCCATCGAGGTCATTGCCGGTCGCGAGGAGGCACGCCTGATCTACCTTGGCGCCGCACATTCGCTTCCGGCTGCGCGGCACAAGCGACTGGTCGTCGATATCGGCGGCGGTTCCACCGAGTTTGTCGTCGGCAAGCGGTATCAAGCGCAGTTGATGGAATCGCTGTACATGGGCTGCGTCAGCTACACGCTGCGCTTCTTCCCGGACGGCATGGTCGACAAGAAGCGCCTGCGGGCGGCGCAGGTTGCGGCGGCCAAGGAAATCGAGCCGATCGCTCGCGCCTACAAGCGCTTTGGCTGGAAGGAAGCGGTCGGCTCTTCCGGATCGGCACGGGCGATTGCCGATGTGCTCGAGATGAACGAATTGAACCCGCGGGGGCAGTTCGGCATTACCCGCGTGGGTCTTGACCGGTTGTGCGCCCTGCTGGTCAAGGCTGGCTCGGCCGAGGCACTTGATCTGCAGGGTATCAGGACGGATCGCATGCCGGTCCTGGCGGGCGGAATTGCCATCCTTTCGGCAGTCTTCGCGGAACTCGGTATTGAGGAGATGTCTTACGCCGATGGCGGCCTGCGCCTGGGAGTGCTTTACGATCTTCTCGACCGGTTTCACCACCACGACATGCGTGATTCGACCGTGGCGCAGTTCCGCCGTCGTTATCAGGTCGAGGTCGAGCAAAGCAGGCGGATCGAAGCAACCGCCCTGTCAGCCCTGAAGCAGGTTACTGGAGGCTTGCCGTCCGCGACCGACCGGCAGTTTCTGTCGTGGGCGGCACGTCTCCATGAGATCGGGATTTCGGTGGCGCACAGCGCCTATCACAAGCACGGCGCCTATATTCTGACCTACGCCGACATGCCGGGCTTTTCCCGGAGGGATCAGGCGCGGCTGGCCATGCTGGTCCTCGCTCATCGTGGCACGCTGGACAAACTGCGAGCGATGGCTGCACCCCAAGGGTGCTTCCTTGCGGGCGCGGTCGACAGCATCTGGAGACTCATTTTCAGTCTGCGCCTGGCGGTTCTGCTCCACCGTGCGCGCGACGACCGCGAGTTGCCCAAGTGGCGGGCCAGGGCAACGTCAGGGGGCTTCTCTCTCGAACTGGCAGGCGAATGGCTGGATGAAAATCCGTGGACGGCGGCAGCCTTGGGCGAGGAGGGGGCAGCGTGGAAGGTGCTTGGTCTCGATTACGTCGTCAAGTCGAGACCGGCGAGACCGGCGAGGCGGGCAGCATGAACAACCCGCCCCGTCTGCAGAGCGAGCCGGGGAGAGTCGTGCTGACCGGCGAATGGACGCTTGCCGCGCTGCTGCCTGAGCTTCCGGAATTGCAGTCGAGACTGGCGGCGGGCCGGCTGGGTGACTTGTCTTGGGATCTCTTGGCCGTCGACCGGCTGGACAGCGCGGCGGCTGTGCTCCTCTGGCGGACGTGGAATGAGCGCTGGCCGGCAGATCTGATCATTTCTGACACTCACCGGCGCACCGTCGAACGTGTTTCGCAGGCGCCGGTGGCTACAGATTCGGGAGCGGTCACGGTGCCGGGGCCGGTCGAGCGCGTCGGCAATCTTGTGCTGGGGTCGATCGAGAACGCCAGCGGGCTGGTGACCCTGTTCGGGCAGATGCTCCTCGACCTTTGGCACCTCGCCCGCCATCCTTCCGAGATGCCGTGGAAGGAAATTGCAGCAAATATCTACAAGGCCGGCGCGCTCGCCCTGCCTGTCACCGGTCTGGTGGGTTTCCTGATAGGGGTGACGCTCAGTTATCTGTCGGCTCTCCAGTTGCGCAGCGTCGGCGCCGACCTGTTCATCGTCAATATCCTTGGCATCTCGATCATTCGGGAGCTTGGCCCGGTGCTGGTGGCGGTCCTCGTCGCCGGCCGCTCGGGCTCGGCGATGACGGCACAGATCGGCGTCATGCGGGTCACCGAGGAAATCGATGCCCTGACCGCGATGGGCATCTCGCGCAGCATTCGCGTGGTCCTGCCGAAGTTGCTGGCATTGACTGCAGTGATGCCATTGCTTGTCCTTTGGGCGTCGGCCATCGCGCTGATGGGCGGCATGCTTTCCGCGATGCTGCAGCTGGATATTTCACCGGCCTACTTCATCGCGAACCTGCAGCGTGCGGTTCCGGTCGCCAATCTCGTGATCGGGCTGACCAAAGGACTCGTCTTCGGGTTCATCATCGCCTGGGTTGCCTGTCATTTCGGCTTGCGCGTCAAGCCCAATACCGAGAGTCTGTCGGCCAACACGACGACGTCGGTGGTCACGGCGATCACCCTTGTGATCCTCGCCGACGCGGTGTTCGCAATCAATACCCGGGACATGGGAATTCCCCAGTTATGAGCGTTGCGGCGAAACCGGCTGTCGTCGAGATGCGTGGCTTGAGCACGCGCATCGGCGATCGCTTCGTGCATCGCAATCTTGACCTGCGGGTCGAACGCGGCCAGGTCGTCGGTCTGGTCGGCGGGTCGGGCAGTGGCAAGACGACGCTGCTGCGCCAGATTCTCGGCCTGATTCTGCCCGCAGCCGGTTCGGTCCGCCTGTTTGGAGAGGATCTCGGCGCCGCCGGCGCGGTTGCCCAGTCTGCCCTGCTGCGGCGATTGGGCATGCTGTTTCAGGCGGGAGCGCTGTTCTCGGCCCTTCCGGCATTCGACAATATCGCCTTTCCGTTGCGCGAACTGAAATGCCTCGATGAAGACTGGATTCACCGCCTGGTCAATCTCAAGCTGGCGATGGTCGAACTGGAGGTCGAGCACGGCAAGCTGATGCCCGCCGAACTCTCTGGCGGCATGGTCAAGCGCGTTGCGCTCGCCCGCGCCCTGGCCCTCGAGCCAGAGCTATTGTTGCTCGATGAGCCGACCGCCGGTCTCGATCCGGACCGGAGTCGGAGCTTTGTCAAACTCCTTGGGCAACTGCAGGGGGAACTTGGACTGACCGTGATCATGGTCACTCACGACCCGGAAACGCTCGCCGGACTGGCGACGCACATCGCCGTGCTCGCCGACCAGCATATCGTGCAGTTTGGCCTCGCGGCGGACGTCATGGCCGGAGATCATCCGTTTCTCGCCGGTTTCAGGGATGGCGACAAGGCAGGGTTGTTGTAGGATTCGCCAATGGAAAACAAGTCACATGCTTTTGTCGCCGGACTGTTTGCCCTGCTTCTGGGTGCAGTGGCGATCGTTGCCCTGTTCTGGCTGCGCGGCACCCAGAACAGCCTTAGCGAGTATGTCGTAGTCACCAAGTATACGGTCGGGGGGCTGAATCCCGAGGCGCAGGTTCGCTATCGGGGCATCCGTGTGGGAAAGGTCAAGGATATTCAGCTTGATCGCGACGATCCGAGCGACATCCTGATCAAGATTTCTATCCCGGACAACATCCCGCTGACGAGGGGAACGGTCGCCAAGCTGGCCACTCAGGGGGTCACGGGCATAGCGCACGTGCTGCTGCTGGACAGCGGAAAGGACAACGCGCCCCTCATTGCCACGGATGGCAGGCTGCCACGCATCGCCATGGTTCCCTCGCTGCTCGATGAAATGAGCGAAAGTGGACCAGCGGCGCTGCGCCAGGCGCAGGAGGTCATGACAGCGGCCAATGCACTGCTCAACGAGGAAAACCGTCGGCGCTTCGCCGCGACAATGGCCAATCTGGAGAGTGCTTCAGCGAGCATGAAGCCGGCTATCGAAAACATGAATGCCGCCCTCGTTCAGGTCCGGAAGCTGCTGGATGATAAGAACGTCAAGAGTCTTTCCCGGGCGGCTGGCGAGCTCGGACCATTGCTCGCCGATACGCGCCAACTGGTTGGCAAGATGCATACGACTGCCGAAAAGCTCGATGTGGCGATCGGCGATGCCTCTGCCGGCGGAACCTCGGCCCTGATGCCTAGACTGAACGAGCTGGCGGCGGATTTCTCGCTGACCTCCAGGCAGTTGAGCCGCGTTCTGCGCTTGCTGGAGGATTCGCCGCAAGGCTTGGTCTTTGGCGTTCCGGCGCCGCCGCCAGGACCGGGCGAGCCAGGCTTCATGACTGCGGAGGGGCGCTGAGATGCGGTGCTTGCTGACCCTCTTCGCTGGCCTCCTGCTTGCCGCGTGCTATTCGAGCGGCAAGCGTGGCGGGGACAGCGCAATGGCCCTGTATGATTTTGGCCAACCGGTCGCTCCGGTGTCGGTACCGAGCGAGCTTGGCGACCTTGCCGTGGAAGTGCGGGCGCCCCTGTGGCTGGATTCACTGGGCATCGAATACCGTCTGGCCTATGCTGAGCCGTTGCGTTTGCGTGAGTACACTCGGGCGCGCTGGGTCGGGCCGCCGGCGCAGCTCGTGCAACAGCGCCTGATCCAGAAACTGGGTGCGCTGCCGGCAGGGCAGGGCAGGACGCGTTGCGTCCTGCGCATGGACCTTGACGAGTTCAATCAGGTTTTTGACACGCCGACCATGAGTCGTGGCGTGATCGAGGGCAGGGTGCAGCTGCTCGACCGTTCGCGCGCGGTCGTCGTCGGGTATCCGTTCCGGATCGAAAAGCCGGCACCAAGCGCGGATGCGCGGGGCGGGGTTGCCGCACTGACGGTTGCGGTCGACCAGCTGGCAGCTGATCTTCTGGTCCGGCAGAAGACCGTTGACGGCGGCGCGAAGGCGGCCGTTTGCAAGCCTTAGGCATCGACGATGCGGTCGGCGATTCGCTGTTTCAGATCTTCAAGGTGGGCGTCGAAGTGCGTGTAATGCATCAGCGACAGCCCGAAGACGCAGGCATAGAGCAGCAGGCTGCGGCTCTTGGCGTCGGCGTCCGTCATGCCGGCGGCGACAAACAGCTTGCGCGTGCACTCCAGTCGATAGAGGTCGACCGCTTCGACGATGGCCGCTGCTTGCGGATCGCGGCGCGCCCAGTCGCGAACCGCGAGTTCGATCGCCATCCCCTTGCGATTGCGGCTCGCGCCATAGACCTCGATGGCAAAGTGGAGCTGTTCGCGCTCACTGCCAGGCGTCACCGACGTGATTTTCTCGATGTCGCGGATGCGCCCTTCCTGCCAGTGCTCGAGGATCGCCGTAAGAAGATCCTGGCGGTCCTTGAAATGCCAGTAGAAGCTGCCCTTGGTGACGCCGCAACGTTTGGCCAGGACTTCGATGCGCAGACCGCCAAGGCCTTCGCGCGCCAGAACATCAGTGGCGCTTTCGATCCAGTTTTCGCGGTCGAGCTGAACCCGCGGACTCGCCAGTTTGCGACGAGCCGGAAGGTTCTTGGGGTTGACAGAACTCGGTACCATACGCTACCGTATGTACTCCATACGACATGGTATGGCCATTGTGCGGAATGACGCCGACTCTGTCAAACAGGTAGCAATCTGTAGTACAAAGACGCTGACAAAATCAACTGACTGGAAAGGAGCGCATTGTGAGAATTCTCGTCCCCGTGAAACGGGTAGTGGACTACAACGTCAAGGTTCGCGTGAAGGCGGACGGCACGGGTGTGGATCTGGCCAACGTCAAGATGAGCATGAACCCCTTTGACGAAATCGCGGTTGAAGAGGCGGTCCGGCTCAAGGAGGCCGGAATTGCGACGGAAGTCATCGCCGTTTCCTGTGGCGCCGTTGCCTGTCAGGAAACCCTGCGCACTGCCATGGCCATCGGCGCCGACCGCGGCATCCTCGTCGAAACCGACATCGCCCTCGAACCGATTGCCGTCGCCAAGCTGCTGAAGGCTCTCTGCGACAAGGAACAACCCCAACTCGTCATCTGCGGCAAGCAGGCCATCGACGACGACGCCAGCCAGACGGGACAGATGCTGGCAGCACTCGCCGGCTGGCCACAAGCCACCTTCGCCTCCAAGGTCGTCATCGCCAGTGGCAAGGCCACGGTTACCCGCGAGATCGACGGCGGTCTTGAAACCCTCGAGATCTCCCTGCCGGCCGTGGTCACATCCGATCTCCGCCTGAACGAGCCGCGCTACGCCACGCTGCCCAACATCATGAAGGCCAAGAAAAAGCAGCTTGACATCGTCAGGCCGGCCGATCTTGGCGTCGATGTCACTCCGCGCCTGACCACCCTCAGGGTCTGCGAGCCACCCAAGCGCTCGGCCGGCATCAAGGTTGCCGATGTCGCCGAACTCGTCAATAAACTCAAGAACGAAGCCAAGGTAATCGCGTGAGCCTCCGACCAGGGAGCCCGCTTCCGGAGATGCGAGCAAAGCGAATCGCGATACGCCGCCGAAACCCCAGTCTTCAATTGATCACCGGCCGCACTGAGGCGGCCTGAGAGAGAACCGTATGTCCATTCTAGTTATTGCCGAACACGACCATCAGAGCCTCAAGGCCGCCACCCTCAACACCGTCGCCGCTGCTTGCAGAATCGGTGGAGACGTGCATGTCCTCGTCGCCGGCGCCATTTGCAACGGCGCCGCCCAGGAAGCCGCAGGCCTGCAGGGTGTCGCCAGAGTCAAGGTGGCCGATGCGCCCCACTATGCATCCCAGACCGCCGAGAACCTCGCGGCGCTGATCGTTGCCAACGCGGCGGGCTACACGCATATCCTCGCCCCAGCCAGTCCCTTCGGCAAGAACATCCTACCGCGCGTCGCCGCGCTGCTCGATGTTGGCCAGATCTCTGAAATCAGCGGCATCGAATCCGCCGACACTTTCATTCGCCCGATTTATGCCGGTAGCGCGCTGGCCACGGTCAGGAGTGCCGACCCGGTGAAGGTGATCACCGTGCGCACCACGGCTTTCGATGCGGTCGCCTTCGGCAATGGCGCTCCGGTCGATAGCATTGCTGTCGTCGCCGATACCGCACAGACCTTGCTGATCAACCGCGAACTGGTCAAGTCCGAACGTCCGGAATTGGGCGCCGCCAAGGTTGTCGTTGCCGGTGGCCGCGGCATGGGCAGCGGCGAGAACTACCATAAATTGCTCGAACCGCTCGCCGACAAGCTTGGTGCCGCCCTTGGCGCCAGTCGTGCAGCGGTCGACGCCGGATTTGTCCCGAATGACTACCAGGTTGGCCAGACCGGCAAGATCGTCGCGCCACAGCTTTACATCGCGGTCGGCATCTCGGGCGCGATTCAGCACTTGGCCGGGATGAAGGACTCCAAGGTCATCGTGGCCATCAACAAGGATCCCGATGCGCCGATCTTCCAGGTTGCGGACTACGGTGTCGTTGGCGACCTGTTCGAAGTGGTCCCCCAGTTCGTGGCAGCCGTTGCCTAAGATCGCTGTGTGAATCTGCCGGATACTCTGCTGGGCGAAGGGTGGTACTGGGCGGCGTGGGCTGTCTGGCTGCCGCTCTTCCTCCGCAGCCTGGTGAAGGCCCCGTGGACCGCAATCAGGGAGTCCGAACGACTGAACGTGTGGCTCGGCATGATCGTGCTGCTGGTGCTGATCTGGAGTCTCAAGGCGGGGGTCAAGCCCGGGCTGTCGCTACATCTGCTGGGGGCGACGGTCTTTACGCTCAGCTTTGGCCCTCACCTTGCGTTCGTCGGCCTCTCGCTGGTTCTGCTCGGCATCACCCTTAACGGCGAGGGCGGATTCTTCGCCTACGCCATCAATGCACTTATGACTGTCGGTGTTGGCGTCCTGCTCAGTCAAGCGCTATATCGTCTGGTATTGCGGCTGCTGCCGCGGCACTTCTTTGTTTATGTTTTCATCAATGGTTTTTTTGCAGCGGCGCTGACAGTATTCGGCGTTGGTCTTGCGGCAACGCTCTTGCTCGGCATTGCGCGAGCCTACGAATGGGAGTATCTGGCGACGGAATACCTGCCCTATTTCATCCTGCTTGGTTTTTCCGAGGCATGGTTGTCTGGAATGCTGGTTACGCTTTTCGCGGTTTACCGCCCCGACTGGGTCGTCACATTTGATGATTCCAGTTATCTGGCCAACAAATAGATACTACAATTCGACCGTTTCCATGTCAGTACGGTTGGTCTCGTTGAAAAATTCGACATTTCGTTTTTCGTTGATTGCTGCGCTGCTGGCACTCTGTGGCGAAGTGGGGGCCATCGGTCTCGGCGAACTCAGGGGCCGGGCGGTGCTGGGCGACCGGGCGCGGTTCGCGGTCGAGATCCTCGAAGCTGGTCAGGGGGCGCCTGAGGCCGCCTGTTTTCGCCTGATCAAGCCATCCGGCGACGAGAACATGCCTTGGCTGAAGGGGGGAACCCTTACCGTACGGAACGGGACGCCGCCAGTTCTGCAGATTCGTTCCGATACACCCTTGACTGATCCGGCACTAGCGGTCGCAGTTTATGTGAGTTGCGGGCACGATGTCGTTCGTGAATACGTCGTGCTGACAACGCTGCCAACCGAGCGTGCTTTGCAAATGGCGGATCCTGACGGGTCACGCCCAGCCGCTGCCGCGAGGCCGGTTGAGCGCCAACGGAATAGGGAGGCCTCCCCAGCTGTCGCGACGCCGCGGGGAGAAGCGCTTCGGGGTGGCAGTATGCCATTGGTGCCAGCCAGCACTCCAGCAGCGGTTGTCACTGCACGGCCTGAGCCTGCTGACCGGCTAAGAAACATGGAGGCCACGATTGGCGAGTTGCAGCAACGTGCTGCCGAACTTACGAAGAAGATTGAGCAGACTGCCACGAACCCGGAAGCAGGCCAGGCGGGCCGGCCCGAAGCCACGCCCGCGGCGCTGCCCCCTGCGCCGGAGCAGCCGACCAGGATTGCGCCTGTCACAAGCAGTTCGGGCGGTTCGGGCTGGACCTTCTACGGCACGTTGTTCGGGGCCTTGCTGGCACTCGCTGCTTGGTGGGTCTGGCGGAGTTTCCGACGGCGCAGTCCGGAGGGCCCTGCGGGCGACGCAGATGCCGAAGTTGATCCGCAACGAAAGGATGAGTACGACGAGCGCGGCGGTGTCGGTCTGCGTGTAGCCCCGGTTGCTATGGCGATGCCGATGAGGCTCGATGTCGACGTTGATGCGCCGGCCGCCGCTCCGGATGTCGGAACGGCATCCTCCCAGGACTTCATCAATTCGATCGTCGGGGCCGAGGCCGACCAGCATCTCGAGATCAATCCGGCCATGGAACTCGCTGAAATCATGCTTTCGTTCGGGCGAGTGAAGGGTGCTGCCCAGACGCTCCAGGAGTTCGTCGAAAGCAATCCCCAGGAAGCGGTCATGCCATGGATTCGCCTGATGGAGGTCTGCCGGATGGCGGGTATGCGCAAGGAATTCGAGAAGGTTGCCCTCGACTTGAACAAGAACTTCAACGTCGAGATACAGAAGTGGGAGGAGACGGCCGAGCTGGAGAGCGAAGGAGCGGTTGATCTGATCCTCGATACTGAGCCGGTTGCAGTTAGCAAGGTCGAGGGCATCGAAGCCATGCCGGCAGTCATGGAGAGGGTGGTGATGCGCTGGCAGGACGGGGAAGTCATCGACTACCTGGATCAGCTGCTTCGTGACAATCGCGGCGGCACGCGCCTCGGTTTCTCTTTGCCGGTCGTCAACGACATTCAGTTCCTGATCGACCTGAAAAAAATATCCAACAAAATAGAAAGTGAGTCTAAAGAATCATGAGCGAATACGCCGCCCCTCTCAAGGACATCCGCTTCGCAATGCAGGATCTGGCTGCGCTTGACCAGATTGTCGCCTTACCGGGCTGCCAGGAAGCGACGCCGGATGTTGTCGATGCGATTCTCGAAGAAGCGGCGAAGTTTGCCGGTGGTGTTCTTTCCCCCCTCAATCAAGTCGGCGACAAGGAGGGTGCCAGATGGAAGGATACCGTGGTCACCACTTCGCCGGGGTTCAAGCAGGCTTATCGTCAGTTCGTAGACAACGGCTGGAATGCGCTCGGTTGCGATCCTGAGTTCGGTGGCCAGGGATTGCCCAGATTGCTGTCGACAGCGGTCAGCGAGATGTGGAAAGCCTCCAACCACGCGTTCTCGCTGTGTCCGATGCTGACCCAGGGAGCCATCGAGGCGCTGATGATCGCCGGCAGCGACGAACAAAAAGCAGCCTACCTGCCCAACCTGGTTTCCGGTGAATGGGCTGGAACGATGAACCTGACCGAACCGTCCGCGGGCTCCGATCTGGCAGCCGTGCGCAGCCGTGCCGAGCCGGTCGGCGACGGCACCTACAGGATTTTCGGCCAGAAGATCTTCATCACCTACGGCGACCACGACATGACGGACAATATCGTCCATCTGGTGTTGGCGCGTACCCCCGATGCGCCGGAAGGTGTCAAAGGCATCTCGCTGTTCGTCGTGCCCAAGTTCATGCTCAAGGCGGATGGCAAGCCCGGCGAGCGCAATGACGTCTTTTGTGTTTCGCTCGAGCACAAGCTTGGCATCCATGCCAGTCCGACGGCGGTGCTGGCCTTCGGCGACCACGGCGGAGCCATCGGTACACTGGTCGGCGAAGAGAATCGCGGCCTCGAATACATGTTCATCATGATGAACGCGGCGCGCTTCAATGTCGGTCTGGAAGGTCTTGGCGATGCCGAGCGAGCCTATCAGCGTGCCGTGGTCTATGCCAGGGATCGCGTCCAAGGCACCGAAGTTGGGGTTCGCGGCGGCCCGAAGGTGCCGATCATCCGTCACCCCGACGTGCGTCGCATGCTGATGTCGATGCGCGCCCGCATCGAAGCCATGCGCGCGCTGGCCTACGTTACCGCTGCCGCCCTCGATAATGCGCACCAGAATCCGGAGGCAGCAGCACGGACGCAGGCGCAGGCCTTTGCCGAGCTGATGATTCCGATAGTCAAGGGCTGGAGCACCGAGAGCGCCATAGACATCGCTTCTCTCGGCGTCCAGGTCCACGGAGGCATGGGCTACATCGAAGAAACCGGCGCTGCACAGCACCTGCGCGATGCCCGCATCACGACGATTTATGAGGGAACGACGGCAATCCAGGCCAACGATCTGATCGGGCGCAAGATCGCCCGTGAGCAGGGGGCCACCATCAATGCCGTGATCGGTGAAATGCGGACCGCTACCGCCGGCTTGGACGGCGATCTGGCAGTGATCGGGACGCGTCAGCTTGCTGCGGTCGACGCGCTGGAAAGGGCGGTTTTGTGGATCGTGGCCAATTTCGGCAGTGACCCGAAAGCGGTTCATGCCGGGGCGGTGCCCTTTCTCCACCTGTTCGGCATCGTTGCCGGCGGCTGGCAGATGGGGCGGGCAGCGGTCATTGCCCGGGCACGAATCGCGGCCGGGGATGGCGACCCGTTCTGGCCAGCCAAGTTGGCGACGACCCGCTTCTTCGCCGATCATTTCCTGACCCAGGCGGCAGGCCTGGCTGAATCCGTCGTGGCTGGTGCCACCGGCGCGCTGGAAATCGCTGACGACAGCCTCTAGAGATCTCTCGCGGTGTTGCCCGGAAGCCCGTGATTATTGCTATAATCGCGGGCTTCTCAACCTTGCCCCACCGCATTCGCATGGCGGGGGGCTTATCCCAGAAGGAGTTTGCATGCGCCATTACGAAATCTGCTTTATCGTCCATCCGGACCAAAGCGAACAAGTGCCCGGCATGGTCGAGCGCTATCGCGCCATCGTTGCCGCCAGGGGAGGGGCGATCCATCGTCTGGAAGACTGGGGTCGCCGCCAATTGGCTTACCCGATCCAGAAGATCCACAAGGCCCACTACGTTCTGATGAACATCGAGTGCGACGGCGAAACGCTGAACGAACTTGAACACTCGTTCAAGTTTAACGATGCCGTGCTGCGCCATCTCACCATGAAGATGAAGTCTGCCATGACCGCTCCCTCTCCGATGATGAAGGATGAGAAGTCAAAATCGCTGATGGCCGGCGACGCTGTGGTTGCCGCACCGGACGATGCAGTCGAACCGGCTGCCCTCTGAAACCAACTTGTACGGGAATCACGGCTGAACTGCATCGAAATCTCGGGAAGACTGGTCGAGCGCAAAGGCTTGCGCTATACGCCATCTGGCGTGCCGGTCAGCGAGGGATGGCTGCAGCATAGCTCCGCACAGAATGAATGCGGTGCCCAGCGTCTGGTTGAGGTGGAACTTGCTGTTCTGGCCATGGGGGAAACTGCCCGCTGGCTGCAGGCAGCACCCCTCGGCGGCACACTCAGGGTAACCGGGTTTCTGGCAGCCAGGAGCCGCCACAGCAAGATGCCCGTGCTCCATGTGAATTCAATCGAATTTTTGGAAGGAAATGAAAATGGCTCGATTCTTCAAGAAGAAGGAAGACGACAAGAAAAAGAAGCGCGGTAGTGGTCTTTTCAAGCGGCGCAAGTTCTGCCGCTTCACTGCGGAAAAAGTTGAACAGGTCGACTACAAGGACGTCGATGTCCTGAAGGAATTCATCCAGGAAAACGCCAAGATCATGCCGGCCCGTCTGACCGGCACCAAGGCGGGTTATCAGCGCCAGTTGGGCACTGCGATCAAGCGCGCTCGCTTTCTGGCCCTGCTGCCCTATACCGACAACCATCAATAATTCCCGGGGAGACGAAAAATGCAAATCATTCTGCTCGAGAAGGTGGTCAACCTGGGCAATCTTGGGGATATCGTCAAGGTCAAGGACGGCTACGCCCGCAACTTCCTGATCCCGAAGCGCATGGCAAAACGCGCCACGCCGGCTGCGCTGGCTGAATTTGAAGCCCGGCGCGCCGAACTTGAAAACGTTGCTGCCGAAAGGCGTGCCGTTGCTCAAAGCGTCGCCGACAAGATCGCTGGCTTGTCGGTTTCCGTCGCCCGCAAGGCCGGCATGGACGGTCGTCTTTTTGGTTCCGTCGGCAATGCCGATATTGCCGACGCACTGAAGGCTGTTGGCTTTGACGTAGACAAGTCGGCCATCCGCATGCCTGATGGCCCACTAAAGACGATTGGTGAATTCACGCTCGATGTTGCGGTGCACGCCGACGTGCATGCCAACATCACCGTGGCAGTAGTGGCAGGTTAACTCAGCTTGTCCCTTCCGACAAAAGGCCTCGCAGTTGCGGGGCCTTTTTAATTTAAACTAAGCCACATGAATCCGCGCCTACAGAAGAACCCTGCCAGCGATTCCGCCCTTGCCCAGCTGCGGGTGCCTCCGCACTCGATCGAGGCCGAGCAGTCAGTCCTTGGCGGCTTGTTGCTCGACAACCAGGCATGGGACCGGATGGGCGATCTGGTTACCGACAGTGATTTCTATCGCGACGAGCATCGGCGTATTTTCCGGCAGATTCGCAACCTGCTGGAAAAGGCCAGGCCGGCCGACGTCGTCACGGTTGCCGAGGCACTCCATGCGATTGGCGAAGGCGATCAGACCGGCGGGCTGGCCTATCTCGGCGAACTTGCCGCGAATACGCCGTCGGCGGCCAACATCAGGCGGTATGCCGAGATTGTCCGTGAGCGGGCTGTCCTGCGCCAACTAGTAGCGACGGCCGACGAGATTGCTGCGGATGCTCTGAATCCGCTCGGGCGCGATGCCGAAGTCCTGCTTGACGAGGCGGAATCCAAGATCTTCGCCATTGCCGAAGCCGGTGCGGGCCACCGCAATGGTTTCGTCCACATCAATCCCTTGCTGACCCAAGTCGTCGAGCGCATCCAGGAATTGCACGACCGCGACAATCCGTCGGATATAACCGGCGTTCCCACCGGCTACGTCGATCTTGACAGGATGACATCCGGTTTTCAGGCCGGCGATTTGATCATCGTGGCGGGAAGACCGTCGATGGGCAAGACTGCCTTCGCGCTGAACATCGCAGAGAGTGTCGCGGTCGAAACCGGTCTGCCGGTAGGCATCTTCTCGATGGAAATGGGCGGTACGCAACTGGCGATGCGCATGCTGGCGTCGATTGGGCGCCTTGATTCGCATCGTGTGCGCACCGGACGCCTGACCGATGACGAATGGTCGCGGCTCTCGTTTGCGCTGGGCAAGTTGCACGAAGCGCCCATCTATATCGACGAAACCGGCGGCCTGACCCCGGCCAACCTGCGTGCCCGGGCGCGCCGGCTCGCGCGCCAATATGGCGGAAAACTTGGCCTCCTGGTCATCGACTACATTCAGTTGATGAGCAGCAACCGCCAGGGCGAGAACCGGACGACCGAAGTCTCGGATATTTCGCGGGCGATCAAGTCCCTGGCCAAGGAATTGCAGGTGCCGATAGTTGCGCTCTCACAGCTTTCGCGCAAGGTCGAGGAGCGCACCGACAAGCGGCCGATGATGTCGGACCTGCGCGAGTCGGGCGCCATCGAGCAGGATGCGGACGTGATCCTGATGATGTATCGCGAGGAATACTATAAGCCCGATACACCGGAAAAGGGCATTGCCGAAGTGATTATCGGCAAGCAGCGCAATGGGCCAACCGGGACGATCAGGCTGACATTCCTCGGCGAATACACGCGCTTTGAGAGCCTTGCCGCTGGCGGCCGGTAGAATTCAAGACCACCGGCAGAGACCGCAAACTAGAGTTCAACCCGGCGCGCGCTGATGGTGAATTCGAACGCGCTCGGGACGGTTCCGTCGCGCCACCCTTCAGGTGACTCCAGTTGTGGCAGGATCAGGAAAGGCAACACTGTCTGACGTGTCGGCAACGCGACATCGGTGCCCAGATTGAAGGCAATCCAGTTCATCTCCCAGACACCGAATAACACCTTCCTGAGCGAGAGCAACTTGCTGTCACGATCCGACAATGCCTCCAGGGCAACCGCGCGTCGGACATCGCTCGGGTCGACGGGAATCCAGCCAAATCCGGGCGTGTAGAACTCGGCGCGAACGTGCTGTGCCCGCGTGGCGTCGTCGCTGGTCAGGCCAAGGCAGCGGAACAGGCGAGAGGGACCGACTCGCAATCCGTAGACACAGCGTGCAGGAATTCCGATGGCGCGGCAGAGTGCCACGAAAAGCCCGTTGATATCTGCCGACCGTCCACCGTACTGACCCTGGATGAGCTGTTTGCGGATATCGCCGGTCCCGCAGCCAGGCAAAGCGGAATCGTAGATCGTGTTGTCCACGACCCAGTCATAGATCGCTTTGGCCTGCGCGACCGGATCTTTGACGCGGCCGATGATCCGCTCTCCCAACTGGTGCGCCAGGCCATCATTGGGGATAAGTTGCGAAGCCTGAAGGTTGCGACGAAGTATGTCCTCACGCTCGGGCGCTACCGTGCGCTTGCTGACGTCGAAGTGGCGATCGGCAGTGGTCACCAGCGTCCTGATCTGGAACCGTCCCTCGCCACGATCCGACCATTCGCAATGGAATACCTCCAGGTCGCCATCGGGCAGGCGGCGCATGCTTGAAAGGTCCGGGTTGCCGTTCCAGCTATGTCCTAGGGTCCGCTGATAGAGGGTGTCCTGATTGAGCGGCAGGGGCAGCCACAGACGCGTCTGGCCGCGAGTGCCCTTTGGCTTGACGGTGGTGACCACCTCGTAGGTGCGCCAGTCGGCTGGTGGCTCGGGTGCCTTGACTGGCGGCAGACGCGTCGCCGACGTTCCCGCTGGGGGCTTGTCGGTAATCGGCTCATCGGCGCTGTGGGCGACCGGACCCTGAGCCTGTGCAGGCTTGGCTGCGGCATTCCTGGTCCTGCGGCCGGCTGAATGCTTCCCGGCAGATTTCGACGTCGACTTGGCATCCGCTTTCTTCTTCGCTGCCAGAGAGTCGCTGGAGAAGAGGGATAGAATAGCGGCAGAAGCTAGGAAATCACGGCGTTTCAATGTTTCCTCCGGCAGAGACAGCCCGTGGCTGAAACGAAAAGGCCGCGTCAGCGACACGGCCCCAGTAATTGTTCAAGCGGATTATAACACCTCGGCAGCGTGGTCAGCCAAGCGGGAACGCTCGCCCCGTTGTAACGTTATGTGACCGGAGTGCTGCCAGCCCTTGAAGCGGTCGACCACGTAAGTCAGGCCGGAACTGCCCTCGGTCAGGTAAGGCGTGTCGATCTGAGCGATATTCCCGAGGCAGATAACCTTGGTGCCGGGGCCGGCCCGGGTGATCAAGGTCTTCATCTGCTTGGGCGTCAGGTTCTGCGCCTCGTCGATGATCAGGTATTTCTTCAGGAAGGTGCGGCCGCGCATGAAGTTGAGCGACTTTACCTTGATTCGCGAGCGGATGATGTCCTGCGTGGCCGCCTTGCCCCAGTCGCCGCTGTAAGGGCTGCCGTTGTCCTCGGTATGCGTCAGGACCTCGAGATTGTCTTCGAGCGCGCCCATCCACGGCGCCATCTTTTCCTCCTCGGTCCCCGGCAGGAAACCGATATCCTCGCCGACCGGCACCGTGACACGGGTCATGATGATCTCGGTGAAGCGCTTGCTTTCCAGCACCTGGGTCAGGCCGGCGGCGAGCGTCAGCAGCGTCTTGCCGGTGCCGGCCTGGCCGAGCAGGGTGACGAAGTCGATTTCCGGGTTGAGCAAGAGGTTGAGCGCGAAGTTCTGCTCGCGATTGCGCGCGTTGATGCCCCAGACGGCATTCTTCGGATGCGTGTAATCGACCAGTGTTTCGAGAACCGCCGCCGTGCCGGCGGTCTCCTTGACGATTGCCGCGAAGCCGTCGCTTTCCAGCCAGACGAATTCGTTGACCAGCAGTTGCGGGCACAACGGCCCGCTGATCTTGTAGTAGGTCCTGGTCTCCTTCTTCCAGGATTCCATGCCCTGGCCATGCTGCTCCCAGAAGGCGTCGGGCAGGGTGCGCGTGCCGGTGTAGAGGATGTCCGTATCCTCCAGTACCTTGTCGTTGAAGTAATCCTCGGCGAGCAGGTTGAGCGCACGCGACTTGATGCGCATGTTGATGTCTTTCGACACCAGTATGACCGGTCGCTTGGGGAACTTCTTCTGGAGGTGGATGACGACCGAAAGGATCTGATTGTCGACCTTCGAGGTTGGCAGTCCCTGCGGCAGTTCGGCGCTGATTGCTTCGGTTTGCAGGAAGAGCCGACCGCTCGCCAGTTTGCTCGAAGGGCGGTAAAGGTCGATCCCCTCGTCGATATCGACGCCATCGTGAACCAGCATTTCGTCGAGCATGCGCGAAGCCTGGCGGGCGTTGCGGGCGATCTCCGACATGCCCTTCTTGTGGTTGTCGAGTTCCTCCAGCGTCATGATCGGGAGGAAGATATCGTGCTCCTCGAACCGGTAAAGACAACTCGGGTCGTGCATCAGCACGTTGGTATCGAGGACGAAGATCTTGGTAAGGGGCGACTTCCTGATGGTGGCTGGCTTGCGCGTCATGGGGCGGGTCATCGGTCGCGGTTCACAGGGCCTTGACGAAAGCGAGAACTTCCTCGGCGTGTCCGGGCACCTTCACGCCGCGCCATTCGCGGCGCAGGACGCCGTTACGGTCGATGACGAAGGTGCTGCGCTCGATGCCGCGGACCTGCTTGCCGTACATGTTCTTCATCTTCATCACGAAAAACAGGTTGCAGACGGTTTCGTCGGCGTCGGAACCGAGTTCGAAGGGCAGAGACTGTTTGGCTTTGAAGTTTTCGTGCGACTTATCGCTGTCCCGGGAAATACCCAGAATCACGGCGTCGACCGCAACAAACTGCGGGTAAAGGTCGCGAAACTGCTGCGCTTCGGTCGTGCACCCCGGCGTGCTGTCCTTGGGGTAAAAATAGATTACGACGACCTTGCCGGTCTGCGCCGCCAGCCTGAAGTCGCTCCCGCCGGTGGCGGGCAGCGTGAAATCCTGAACTCTCGCATCGAGCATGGGTTTATCTCCTGTTTTCCGGTATCCGGCGATTGTCGGCAATGGGCAGGGATGCGGTCAAGTTGTTACACTTGGTCTCATGCAGAAAAAACTCGTGCAACTCCTGCTGATTGCCAGTCTCGGGGCCTGCAGCCAGCCGTGGAACGATCCCTATCCGGCGGCCGATGCCGAAAGCAACATACTTTATGCCGCATTCACTGACCGGCCGAAGCATCTCGATCCTGCGCAGTCCTACACCGAAGACGAAATCACTTTCACGGCGCAGATCTACGAGCCGCCATTGCAGTATCACTATCTCAAGCGCCCCTATGAACTGATTCCAGGAACCGTGAAACAGGTGCCGCAGCCGCGCTTTTTCAATGCACAAGGTCGCGAGGTGCCTGCCGATGCCCGGGTCGATACGATTGTCGAGAGCGTTTATGAACTCACATTGCTCCCAGGCATCGGCTACCAGCCGCATCCGGCCTTCGCGGTCGATGCCACGGGACAGCCAATTTATCTGGGCAAGGGCATCGCCGATGGGCGGCAGGCGGTCAGCGACTTTCCGCAGACCGGCAGCCGGGAACTGACCGCTGACGACTATATCTACCAGATCAAACGCCTGGCCCTGCCGCGCATCCATTCGCCGATCTTCGGCATGATGGCCGACAAGATCGTCGGTCTCCAGGAACTCGGAGAAGCCTTGCACAAGGCGGCGAAGGACCTGCCGGCCGATGCCTGGATCGACCTCGATGCCTATCCCTTGTCCGGGGTCGAGAAGGTCGACCGCCATACCTGGCGCATCCGCGTCAAGGGAAAATATCCGCAGTTCCTCTTCTGGCTGGCGATGCCCTTCTTTGCCCCGGTGCCGCGCGAGGTCGATCGCTTCTTCTCGCAGCCCGGCATGGCAGCGAAGAACCTGACGCTCGACTGGTGGCCGGTCGGCACCGGGCCGTTCATGCTCAGCGAGAACGATCCGAACCGCCGCATGGTGCTCTCGCGCAACCCCAATTTTTCTGGCCGCCAGACCTATCCCTGCGAGGGCGAGGAGGGCGACCGCGAGGCCGGCCTGCTGGCAGATTGCGGCAAGCCGCTGCCGTTGATCGACAAGGCCGTCTTTTCCCGCGAGAAGGAGGCGATTCCCTACTGGAACAAGTTCCTCCAAGGATACTACGACGCATCGGGTATTTCCTCGGACAGTTTCGATCAGGCGGTTCGCGTCAACGTCGGGGGCGACGTGGCGCTGACCGATGAAATGCGTGACAAGGGAATTCGCCTGCTGACCTCGGTCAAGATATCGACGTTCTACCTGGGCTTCAACATGCTCGACCCGGTGATTGGCGGGCTGAACGGGCGTGCGACCCTGCTCAGGCAGGCCATTTCGATCGCCGTCGACCAGGAGGAGTACATCTCGATATTCCAGAATGGCCGCGGGATACCTGCCCAGAGCCCGCTACCGCCGGGGATATTCGGCTACGAGGGTGGTGAGGAAGGCATCAATGCGGCGGTGTACGACTGGGTCGATGGCAAGCCGCAGCGCAAGCCGGTCGCGGTCGCCAGGAAGCTGATGGTCGATGCCGGCTATCCGAACGGGCGCGATGAAAGGAGCGGCGAGCCGCTGGTGGTCTATCTCGACACCACGGGCGGCGGCATGGGTGAAAAGTCGCGGCTCGACTGGCTGACCCGGCAGTTTGCCAAGATCGACGTGCAACTGGTCGTGCGTTCCACCGATTTCAACCGCTTCCAGGACAAGATCCGCAAGGGCAACGTCCAACTCTACTATCTGGGCTGGAATGCCGATTACCCCGATCCCGAGAACTTTTTCTTCCTGCTAAACGGCAGGGAAGCCAAGGTCGCGACGGGCGGCGAGAATGCTTCCAACTATGCCAACCCCGAGTTCGACCGGCTGTTTGCCAGGATGAAGAACATGGACAACACGCCCGAACGCCTGCAGATCATTCGTGCCATGAACCGTATCCTGCACCACGATGCGCCGTGGGACTTTGGCCTCCATCCGAAAAGCTACACGCTGGCGCACCGCTGGCTGAAGAACCGCAGGCCGAGCGATGTCGGCAACAACATCCTCAAATATCAGCGCATTGACGCGGTCGACCGCGCCAATGCCCGGCGCGAATGGAACCGGCCGGTACTCTGGCCGCTCGTCCTCGGCCTTGCCGTGATCCTGCTGGCAATCGTTCCCGCCCTTGTCGGTTACCGGCGAAGGGAGCGCCTGGCTGCCGTCAGATGAATCTTGCCGCGCGCCAACAGGCGCTTGACCGCTTCCTGTCGGGGTGCCGGCCGCTCTGGCATGCCCAGCCGTTTCGCGAGATTCGTCCTGACTGGTGCCGACGCTGGCCGGCACTGACGGCCGACCTGCTGGCGCTCGACGATGGCGAGCAGGCGCGCCTTGCCGACGACGGGGAGGCTGCGGCGGCTTTTGTTGCCCGTCATGTTCCCGAGGTGGCGGCGTTGCCTGAACTGGGCGATGTGGCCGCCGGCCGTATTTCGTCCTTCGAGGACCATGACCGGTTCTGGGATTGGGGGATTCCCGGGCGCAAGCGGGCGCAGATCGAGGCGTTTGCCGCGACCGTCCATGGGTCGGGCCTTCCTGTGGTCGACTGGTGCGGCGGCAAGGGGCATCTGGGACGGCTTCTCGCCAGGCAATGGAAGGTTCGCGTGAGCACGCTGGATAGCGATCCGGCGCTCTGTGCCGATGGCCAGGATCTGGCCGCACGCGCCGGGGTCGCGCAGGACTTCGTGGTGGCTGACGTGACCGTGCCCGGCGTGCCCCTGGATCGCGGCCTGCATGCGGTGGCGCTGCATGCCTGTGGCCATCTGCACCGCGCGCTGGTCACGCGTGCCGCTCCGTCGGGTCTCGGCGCACTGGATGTCGCCCCCTGTTGCTACCATCGTGGAGTCGAAGGCGTCTATTCGACGCTGTCGGGCCCGATGCTGACGGTGGTCAGTGCCGACGACACCAGGATGGCGGTGACAGAAGCGGTGACTGCGGCGCCCCGCCAGGTGCGTCAGCGCGACCGGGAGATAGCGTGGAAACTGGGGTTCGATGCATGGCGCCGCCGGCAAAGCGGCTGCGACGGATATCGCAGCTTCCGGCCCGTGCCCGCGGCCTGGTCACGCGGCAGCTTCGGCGAATTCATGCAATTGATGGCGCAGCGCGAGAATCTGGCGGTTCCCGCGGCGAGCGACATGGATAAACTCGAGCGCCGTGGCTGGCAGCGGCAGCGCGAGGTCATGCGACTTTCAGTTGTGCGCCACGCCTTCCGGCGTCCGCTCGAGATCTGGCTGGCGCTCGATCTCGCCGTCCGGCTCGAGAACGACGGCTACGCGGTACAGCTTCGCTGTTTCTGCGAGCGCCCGCTGACGCCGCGCAACCTGCTCATTTCGGCGCGCCTGGACTGAACAGGAAATCGGCCAGATCGGCCGGGTGGTCGGCGATGATATCGGCGCCCCAGGTATCGAGCGGACCGCTGTCCCCCAGATATCCGTAGGACACGGCTGCCGTCAGGGTTCCGGCGGCCTGCCCGGCAACGATGTCGCGGCGGTCGTCGCCGACGTACAGCGTGCGCCGTGGCGAGCAGCCGAGCAGCGTGCAGGCATGCAGGATCGGCAGTGGCGATGGCTTGGCTTCGGCGGTGGTGTCGCCGCTGACCACGCATTGCGTGCGCGGGCTGAGGCCGAGCGCCGCGACCAGCGGATCGGTATAGCGCGCCCGCTTGTTGGTGACGATGCCCCAGGTGAGCCCCCGTGCTTCCAGCGCATCGAGCAGCGCCGGGATTCCTTCAAAGAGCGTCGACAATTCGCACAATCGGCTGGCGTAGATTTCGAGAAAGCGGGAGGAGAGGCGTGGGTAATCTCCGTGGGTGGGGTCGATGGCGAAAGCCTTGCCGAGCAGTCCGCGCACGCCCTGCGAGGTATGGGGACGCAGGCTGGAAAATGCCTGTTGCGGTCGACCTTCTTCCGACAGCAGAATACCCATTGCACCGCACAGGTCTGGCGCGGTATCCGCCAGCGTGCCGTCGAGGTCGAACAGTACTGCCTCAACCACCGCGAGTGGCGCGTACCAAGTAATTCACATCGGTATCGCGACCCATCGCGTAGTGCCGGGTCAGCGGGTTGTAGGTCATACCGATCAGTTCGTCTGGCTCGAGCCCGGACTGCTTGCACCAGCGGGTCAGTTCGGACGGCTTGATGAACCTGGCGAAGTCGTGGGTGCCCTTGGGCAGCATCTGCAGCACGTATTCAGCACCGATTACAGCCAGCAGATAAGCTTTCGGATTGCGGTTGATGGTCGAGAAGAAGACTTGGCCGCCAGGTTTGACCAAACGGCAGCAGGATTCGACGATGCTTGCCGGATCGGGGACGTGCTCGAGCATCTCGAGGCAAGTCACGGCATCGAAGGCGCCAGGCATTTCCTCGGCCATCTGCTCGGCGGAAATCTTCCGGTAATCGACCTTCTGGCCGCTTTCCAGCAGGTGAAGACGGGCAACGCCGAGCGGCTTCTCCGAGAGGTCGATCCCGGTGACCTCGGCGCCGCGCACCGCCATGCCCTCGGAGAGCAGGCCGCCGCCACAGCCGACGTCGAGCACGCGCTTGCCGGGCAGGCCGATGGCGTCATCGATCCAGTCAAGGCGCAGCGGATTGATGTCATGCAGGGGTTTGAACTCGCTGCTTGGGTCCCACCAGCGATGGGCCAGGTCGCCGAATTTTTCAAGTTCGGCTGGGTCGGCGTTAAGCATGATTCGGTCTGGAATGTCGGTTTGCAGGATTGAAAAGAAAAAGCCCTGCCGAAGCAGGGCTTTTCGTTGAAGCGCGGTGGCTTACTTGGTGCCGATGATCTCGATGTCGGCGCGACGATCCGGCTGCAGGCAAGCGATCAGTGCCTTGGTCGCGGCCTTGCCCTTGCACTTGTCGCCGGTGACTGGCTGGGTCAGGCCCTTGCCTTCGGTGTAGACACGGTTGGCTTCGATGCCCTTGGAGACCAGGTAGGTCTTCACGGCAGCGGCGCGGCGGTCGGACAGCTTCTGGTTGTAGGCGGCGGAGCCGATGCGGTCAGTGTGGCCGACGACCAGGATCACTTCGAGCTTGATGGCGCCAGCCTTGGCGACCAGCTCGTCGAGCTTGGCCTTGCCTTCCGGACGCAGGACGGCCTTGTCGAAGTCGAAGAGGGCGTCAGCGGCAACGGTGATCTTCTCACCGGTGGGCTTCGGACCAGCCATCGGGGCCGCAGCCGGCTCGCAGACTTCCTTCGGCAGCAGGTCCTTGTCGCACTGGCAGCCGGCCGGATCCTTGGCGGCAGCCGCCGGGGTCCAGTAGCCGGTACGCCAGCAGAGGCCGAAGCCGCTCAGGGCGACGACGTCGCGCTGGTCGATGACATAAACGCGCTCTTGTGCTTGAGCAACAGTGGCGCCAAAGCCAATACCGGCCAGCAGAGCCACAAGAAGAGATTTCTTGGCAATGTTCTTGATCATTGTTTTCCCTCGTTGAAGAAAATTAGCAAACCTTTTTTACCCAAGTAGCGACCTGTTTTCAGGATTCACTACGGACCTCCAGCCTATTCTGCCATAGGGTGATTGCCGATTCCAAGTCATTTTGGCCAGCCCAGGTGAGTGCTTTGTGGTCTACGCAACACTTTCCGGCGACCCAGACATGCGTCACGCATTCACGGCCGGCGACATGGACCAGGTGGGACACAGGATCGTAACAGGGTCTGGTGTTCAGGCCGTTCAGGCTGACAGCGACCAGATCGGCTGCCTTGCCCGGGGTGATCGAGCCAATTTCCTGGCCGAGCCCGAGCGCGATTGCACCGTTGAGGGTTGCCATGCGCAGGACCTCGCGGGCGGGCAGCGCGCTGGCATCGCCGCTGGTTCCCTTGGCCAGCAATGCGGCGAGGCGCATCTCGCCGAACATGTCAAGGCGGTTGTTGCTGGCGGCGCCGTCGGTTCCGAGTCCGACGTTGATGCCAAATTGTCGCATTCGCACCACTGGGGAGATGCCGCTGGCCAGTTTCAGATTCGAGGTCGGGCAATGCGCGACGCTGCATCCGGTCGTCGCGAGCAACTCGAGGTCGCCATCTTCAATGTGAATGGCGTGAACGCCGATGAACCCCGGGCCGAGCAAACCAAGGCGCCGCAGGCGCAAGAGCGGCGTGACGCCGTGGAGACGACGACTTTCCTCGATCTCGTGTGCGGTTTCGTGGATATGGCAGTGAATCGGCACGTTGAGCTGTGCCGAAAGGGTGACAATGCGCTCGAAGCTCGCGTCAGCCACGGTATAGGGGGCATGGGGGGCAAGGCAGAAACCGATCAGCGGGTGGCTCAGCCATTGTTCGCGGGCGGCCAGGCCCTTGTCGAGATAATCGTCCGCATCGCTGGCATAAGGCGTCGGAAATTCCAGTGCGGTGATCCCGAGCATGGCGCGCATGCCCAGTTCGCTGGCGGCGCTGGCGGCGGCCTCCGGGAAGAAGTACATGTCGTTGAAGCAGGTGATGCCACCCTGCAGCATCTCGGCACAGGCCAGGCGCGTACCGTCAAGGACAAACTGGTGCGACGCGTTGGTGGATTCGGCTGGCCAGATGTGATCCTGCAGCCAGTCCCGCAGCGGCAAATCGTCGGCCAGGCCGCGCATCAGCGACATTGCGGCATGGGTGTGCAGGTTGACCAGGCCGGGAATCAGGATGTGGTCTTCCAGCACGACCCGTTGTCCCGGATTGAAGCGGTCGCGCGCTTCGCCAGTCGCTAGCAGGGCGACGATTCGTCCATCGTGCACGGCGACCGCGTGGTTCTTGAGGAGTACGTCGGGGTCGACCGCAGCAATCCAGCGTGGCTCGATGAGAAGGTCGATGGCTTCGGGAGTGGTTTTCATGGTAAGCGGCGTCTGGGTCGGTGTCGGTGGCGTGTTAAAATAACAAATTAAGCTCGATTCAACCAAAGAACGCGCCAGCTTGGCTGGCACGAATGTGAGACATGGACCAATTCGCCAAAGAAACACTGCCAATCAGCCTCGAAGACGAGATGCGGCGTTCCTACCTCGATTACGCCATGAGCGTGATCGTTGGCCGGGCGTTGCCCGATGCGCGCGACGGCCTGAAGCCGGTGCACCGTCGCGTGTTGTTTGCGATGCACGAACTGAACAACGACTGGAACAAAGCTTACAAGAAATCAGCCCGCATCGTCGGCGATGTGATCGGCAAGTATCACCCGCATGGCGACACCGCGGTGTACGACACCATCGTGCGCATGGCGCAGCATTTTTCGCTGCGCTACATGCTGGTCGATGGCCAGGGTAACTTTGGTTCGGTCGATGGCGACAATGCTGCGGCGATGCGCTATACCGAAGTGCGGATGGCGAAGATTGGCCACCAGTTGCTTGAGGATCTGGACAAGGAAACGGTCGATTTCGGGCCTAACTATGATGGCTCCGAGCATGAACCGCTGGTCATGCCGGCCCGCATTCCCAATCTGCTGATCAACGGTTCATCCGGCATTGCGGTCGGCATGGCGACCAACATCCCGCCGCACAACCTGAACGAGGTGATCGCCGGCTCTCTGGCCCTGCTGGCAAACCCGGCGCTGACGATTGACGAGCTGATCGAGTACATTCCCGCCCCGGATTTCCCGACCGCAGCACTGATCTACGGCATCATGGGCGTCCGCGAAGGCTACAAGACCGGTCGCGGCCGCGTCATCATGCGTGGCCGCACGCATTTCGAGGACATGGAAAAGGGCAATCGTCAGGCCATCATCATCGACGAGATTCCCTACCAGGTTAACAAGAAGACCTTGATCGAGAAGGTCGCCGAGCTGGTCAACGAGAAGAAGATCGAGGGCATCTCCGATATCCGCGACGAGTCGGACAAGTCTGGCATGCGCGTTGTGATCGAGCTGAAGCGCGGCGAAGTTGCCGAGGTCATCCTCAACAACCTGTACAAGCAGACGCAGTTGCAGGATACCTTCGGCATGAACATGGTGGCGCTGGTCGACGGCCAGCCGCGCCTGCTGAACCTGAAGCAGATGCTCGAATGCTTCCTCTCCCACCGGCGCGAGGTGGTGACGCGGCGCACCGTCTTCGAGCTGCGCAAGGCGCGCGAGCGCGGCCACATCCTCGAGGGTCTGGCCGTCGCGCTGTCGAACGTCGATGAAATCATCGCCCTGATCAAGGCGGCGGCGACCCCGGCCGATGCCAAGCGCGGCCTGATTGAGCGTACCTGGCGCTGCCCGGTGGTTGAGGAGATGCTGCTGCGCGCGGCCGCCGACGCCTCGCGTCCGGAAGGTCTGGCGCCGGAATTCGGGTTTTCGGAACAGGGCTACCGGTTGTCCGACGCCCAGGCGCAGGCGATCCTCGAACTCCGGCTGCAGCGCCTGACCGGCCTCGAGCAGGACAAGATCGTCGGCGAGTACAAGGAGGTCATGCTGAAGATCGCCGACCTGCTCGACATCCTGGCCCGTCCCGAGCGCATCACCGAAATCATCGTCGGCGAACTGACCGCCATCCGCGACCAGTTCGGCGACGAGCGCCGCTCCGAAATCGTCCTGCACACGCAGGAACTCGGCATCGAGGATTTCATCACGCCGCAGGACATGGTGGTGACGCTCTCGCATGGCGGCTACATCAAGGCCCAGCCGCTGGCGGATTACCGCGCCCAGCGCCGCGGCGGTCGCGGCAAGCAGGCGGCGGCGATCAAGGACGAGGATTTTGTCGATCAGTTGTTCGTCGCCAACACCCACGACTACATCCTGTGTTTCTCCAACCGTGGCCGCTGCTACTGGCTCAAGGTGTACGAAGCGCCGCAGGGCAGCCGCAACAGCCGCGGCAAGCCGATCGTCAACCTCTTCCCGCTGGAAGATGGCGAACGGATCAACGCTGTGCTGCCGGTCAACGAATTCTCCGACGATCAGTACGTCTTCATGGCAACCCTGATGGGCACCGTCAAGAAGACGCCGCTGTCCGACTTCTCCAATCCGCGCAAGGCCGGCATCATCGCCGTGGCGCTCGACGACGACGATTACCTGATCGGTGTCGAGCTGACCTCGGGAGAGAGCGACATCGTACTTGTCTCGGATGCGGGCAAGGCCGTCTGGTTCGACGAGGAAGATGTCCGGCCGATGGGTCGCGGCGCCCGCGGCGTCCGCGGCATGCGCCTGCAGGCTGGTCAATCGGTGATTTCGCTGCTCGTTGCCGAGAGCGATCAGCAGACGGTGCTGGTTGCCACCGAGAACGGCTTCGGCAAGCGCACCGTGCTCGCCGATTTTCGCCATTCCGGGCGCGGCACCCAGGGCGTGCGCGCCATCGCCGACAGCGAGCGCAACGGGATCGTCGTCGGCGCCAAGCTGGTGGGCGACGAAGACGAGATCATGTTCATTACCACCGGCGGCGTGCTGATCCGGACCCGCGTTGCCGAGATTCGCGGCATGGGCCGTGCGACGCAGGGTGTCACGTTGATCTCGCTCGACGATGGCGAGAAGCTCGCCGGGCTCGAAAAGATTGTTGAAACGGTCGCCGACATCGAGATCGCAGCCGAAGTCGAAGCCAATGGCAATCCGGCTGGAGACGTGAGCGGTGAAGCGGCCGGCGAGGCTGCCGGGGAGGAATGATGAGCCGGGTCTGGAATTTCAGCGCCGGTCCGGCTGCCCTTCCGGAAGAGGTGCTACGCCAGGCGCAGGACGAAATGCTCGACTGGCATGGTGCCGGCTGCAGCGTTATGGAGATGAGCCATCGCGGCAAGGAATTCACCGGCATCATCGAGCAGGCCGAAGCCGACCTGCGCGAACTGATGGCCATTCCCGCCGGCTACAAGGTGCTCTTCCTGCAGGGCGGGGCGACGCAGCAGTTCGCGCAGATTCCGATGAATTTGCTGGCCGGGCGTTCGGCCGACTACATCGTGACCGGATCCTGGTCGCAAAAAGCATTCACCGAGGCGCTGCGCATTGGCACTGTCCGCTGCGCGGCGACAACCGAGGGTAGTGCGTTCACCCGCTTGCCGATTGCCGATCAAATAAAACTCGACCCTTTCGCTGCCTACCTGCACCTGTGCACCAATGAGACCATCCACGGCGTCGAGATCAGTGCCGAGCGCATCGCCGACACTGGCGTGCCGCTGGTTGCCGACATGTCGTCGCACATCCTGTCGCGACCGGTTCCTGTCGAGAAGTTCGGCCTGATCTATGCTGGCGCGCAAAAGAACATCGGCCCCTCGGGCCTGACGCTGGTCATCATCCGCCAGGAACTGCTCGGCATGGCGCCGCTGACCATCCCGAGCGTCATGGACTATGCGGTGATGGCCGAGAACGGCTCGCTGCTGAACACGCCGCCGACCTACGGCATCTATATCGCCGGCCTCGTATTCAAGTGGCTCAAGCGCCAGGGCGGGCTGGAAGGCATTGCTGCGGTCAACGCCGAAAAGGGGCGCATTTTGTACGGGTGCATCGACGCTTCCGGCGGCTTCTACACGAATCCGGTCGATCGCGACTGCCGCTCGCTGATGAATGTGCCGTTCACGCTGGCCGATCCCCGACTCGACGCCGCCTTCCTCGCCGAATCGAAGGCGGCCGGGCTGGTGTCGCTGAAGGGCCACAAGTCGGTCGGTGGCATGCGCGCGTCGGTCTACAATGCCGTATCGCTGGCTGGGGTGCAGGTGCTGGTGGATTTCATGAACGACTTCGCCAAACGCAACGGGTAGAGGCCGATGGGTGACGAACTGCAGAAGGAACTGGCTGGTGTCCGTGCCGAAATAGACGGCATCGATGGCGAACTGCTGCGTCTGTTCAACCAGCGCGCCCGTTGCGCGCAGAAGGTCGGCGAGATCAAGGCTGCGC
This sequence comes from Candidatus Dechloromonas phosphorivorans, assembly GCA_016714975.1. Classification (GTDB taxonomy): domain Bacteria; phylum Pseudomonadota; class Gammaproteobacteria; order Burkholderiales; family Rhodocyclaceae; genus Azonexus; species Azonexus phosphoriphilus. The sequence continues at coordinate 89,011 of JADKBR010000016.1, forward strand.
ATGGCGAGGCGGGGCACATTTACCGTCCCGAACGTGAGGCGCAGGTGCTGCGCCGCCTCCAGGAATCCAACCCCGGCCCGCTGCCGGGCGAAAACATTACCTTCTTCTTCCGCGAAATCATGTCGGCCTGCCTGGCGCTGGAAGATCCCCTGGGTATCGCCTTTCTCGGCCCGCTCGGCACCTTTTCCGAATCGGCGGCGACCAAGCACTTCGGTCACGCGGCCCGCCTGTTGCCGCAGGTCTCGATCGACGATGTCTTCCGCGAGGTAGAGTCCGGGCACGCGCAATACGCGGTGGTTCCCGTCGAGAACTCGACCGAGGGTGCGGTCGGCCGCACGATGGACCTGCTGCTGGCGACGCCGCTGCGGATCTGCGGCGAACTCGTGCTGCGCATTCACCAGCACCTGCTGTCCAGCGAACCTGACCTGGGGCGGATCGCCAGGGTCTATTCGCATGCCCAGTCGCTGGCGCAGTGCCACGAATGGCTGAACCGGATGCTGCCCAACGCGCAGCGGATTCCGGTCGGCAGCAACGCCCAGGCGGCGCAGAGCGCTGCGGTGGAGGCAGGCGCGGCGGCGATCGCCGGCGAAGCTGCTGCTGCCCGCTACAACCTGCCGCGACTTGCGGAAAACATCGAGGACGAGCCCAACAACACGACGCGCTTCCTGGTGCTCGGCAAGCACGACGCCGGTCCGTCCGGCCGTGATAAGACCTCGCTGATCATGTCGGCACCCAATCGCACCGGTGCCCTGCATGAACTGCTGCTGCCGTTCGCCAATGCCGGGGTTTCGATGTCGCGCCTGGAGTCGCGTCCGGCCCGGCATGCGCTCTGGGAATACGTCTTTTACGTCGATGTCGATGGCCATCGCGACGACCCGGCGGTCAAGACCGCACTGGACGAACTCGCCGGCCGCGCCGCCTATCTGAAAATTCTCGGGTCCTACCCGGTTGCCGTCTATTGAGGACCACTCATGAGCCTCGTTGAACAAGCGCTGTCCTACGTCCGCTCCATTTCGCCCTACCAGCCGGGCAAGCCGATCAGCGAACTGGCGCGCGAGATGGGCATTCCGGTCGACAAGATCGTCAAGCTGGCGTCCAACGAGAATCCGCTCGGCATGAGCCCGAAGGCGAGGAAGGCGGTCGAGGCGGCGGTCAGCGGCAGCGAGCGCTATCCGGACCAGTTCGAATTGATCCGGGCGCTGGCCGAGCGCTGCGGGGTGGCGCAGAGCCAGGTCGTCGTCGGCAACGGTTCCAACGATGTGCTCGACCTCATCGCCCGTGTTTTCCTGGCGCCGGGACGCTCGGCGGTGTTCTCCCAGCATGCCTTCGCGGTCTACCCCCTTGCCACACTGTCGACCGGAGCCGAACTGATTGCGACCCCAGCCAGGCACTACGGGCACGACCTTGACGCCATGCGTGCCGCCATCCGCCCCGACACGCGCATCGTCTGGATCGCCAATCCGAACAACCCGACCGGCAATTTTCTGCCCTATCCTGAGGTGCGCGCCTTCCTTGAAGCGGTGCCGCAAGACGTGGTCGTCGTACTCGACGAGGCCTACAACGAATACCTGCCGCCGGCCGAGCGGGTCGATACCGCGGCCTGGATCAAGGATTTCCCCAATCTGGTCGTCACCCGCACCTTTTCGAAGATATTCGGGCTGGCCGGACTGCGTGTCGGCTATGCGCTGGCATCGGCCGAGATTGCCGACCTGATGAACCGTGTGCGCCAGCCGTTCAACGTCAACAGCCTGGCAATTGCGGCGGCCATCGCCGCGCTCGACGACCACCTGTTCGTCGCCGAAAGCTACGAACTCAACCGGCGCGGTATGGAGCAACTTGTTTCCGGACTCAAGCGCCTCGGACTGGAACACATTCCTTCGCACGGAAACTTCGTCACCTTCAGGGTGGGCGAGGGGGCGCATGTGAATCAGAAGCTGCTGAAGCAGGGCGTCATCGTCAGGCCGATCGGCGGCTATGGCTTGCCGGAATGGTTGCGCGTCACCATCGGCAGCGAACCGGAAAACGCCCGCTTTCTCGAAGCGCTGGAAAAGGCGCTGTAGATGCCCGAATTCGGCAAAGTCGTCGTTTTCGGAACCGGCCTGATCGGCGGCTCCTTCGCGCTGGCGCTGAAAGAGGCTGAAGCGGTCGAGGAAGTGGTCGGTTTCGGCCGCACGCCGTCAACGCTGAGAGTTGCGCAGGAACTCGGTGTCATCGATCGCGCCGGGATCAACCCGACCCACGAAATCGAGGATGCTGACATCGTTCTGGTTGCCACGCCGGTGGCGCAGATGCCGGAGATCTTCGAGCGCATCGCCCCGTACCTCGGCCCCAACACCATCGTCACCGATGGCGGATCGACCAAGGGCGATGTCGTCGTCGCCGCGCGCGAAGCGTTCGGCGAGCGGATCAGCCACTTCGTGCCGGCCCACCCGATCGCCGGCGCCGAAAACAGCGGCCCGTCGGCGGCGCGCTGGGATCTCTACCAGGGCAAGAAAGTCGTCGTCACGCCACTTCCGGAAAACGCCGACGATGCGCTCGACCACATCAAGCGCGCCTGGTCGCTGTGCGGGGCGGATATCTACGAACTGACGCCGGAAGCGCACGACCGCGTATTTGCCGCCGTCAGTCATCTGCCCCACCTGCTGTCGTTCGCGCTGGTTCATGATCTGGCGGTGCGCGAGGATGCCGACCTGTTTTTCACCTTCGCCGCCTCAGGGTTCCGTGACTTCACTCGCATCGCCGCCAGCCACCCCGAAATGTGGCGCGACATCTGCATCGCCAACCGCGACGCGCTCCTTGTCGAACTGGACAGGTATCGCGCCCAGCTCGACGACCTCCGCCTGGCGCTGGCACGCAACGATGGCGAGCGCCTCGAGGAGACTTTCGGCCTTGCCCGGCAGGCACGGCGCGAGTGGGCGGACAAGGGCTGAAATGATCCGTCTGTTACGCACCCTGTTGCTGGCATTCGCGCTGGTGCTCCCGGCCACGCCGGTTCGCGCCGATGCCCCGGCCATCCTCCTCGCCGAGGTCTATCGCAATCAGGTCGACGTTGGGCAGTATCTTGTCAGTGAAAAGCTCGATGGTGTGCGCGGCATCTGGGATGGCCAGACCCTGCGCTTCCGCAGCGGCAGGACGATCAACGCCCCCGCCTGGTTTCTCGATGGCCTCCCGAAGCGCCCGCTGGACGGCGAACTGTGGATGGGCCGCGGCACCTTCGAACGCCTCTCCGGCATCGTTCGGCGCGAGGTTCCCGACGATGCCGAATGGCGGCAGGTGCGCTACATGATCTTCGAGCTGCCCGGTGCGCCCGGCACCTTTGCCCAGCGCGCCGAGCAGATTCGTGAAGCGGTCAAACAGGCGAATGTGCCGTGGCTGCGTGAAATCGAGCAGTTCCGGGTGGTCGACCGCGAGAGTCTGAAAAAACGCATGAAAGAGGTCGTCAAGGCGGGCGGCGAGGGGCTGATGCTGCACCGCGCCGACGCGCCCTACGAGACCGGCCGCAGCGATACCCTGCTCAAGATGAAACCCTGGGAAGACGCCGAAGCGGTCGTCATCGGCCACCTGCCAGGCAAGGGCAAGCATGCCGGCCAGATGGGCGCCTTGCGTGTGCGCGCCGAAGACGGGCGGGAATTTTCGCTGGGTAACGGCTTCACCGACCGGGTACGCAGCGATCCGCCACCAGTTGGAACCACGGTGACCTATCGCTACCACGACCTGACACGATCGGGGTTACCGCGCTTCGCGAGCTTTCTGCGGGTACGGCTGGATTGACGCGCTACAGTAGAATGCTTTTCTGGATATTGGAAACGAACAGATGATTCTTGTCACCGGCGGAGCCGGCTTCATCGGCAGCAATTTTGTTCTCGACTGGCTGGCTCAATGCGACGAGCCGGTCATCAACCTCGATGCCCTGACATATGCGGGCAACCTCGAAAACCTTGCCTCGCTGCAAGGCGATCCGCGCCACATCTTCGTCAAGGGCAATATCGGCGACTTCGACCTCGTCGCCAAACTGCTCACCGATTACAAGCTACGGGCCGTAGTCAATTTTGCCGCCGAAAGCCACGTCGACCGCAGCATTCACGGCCCGGAAGACTTCATCCAGACCAATATCGTCGGTACCTTCCATCTGCTCGAAGCCTTGCGTGCCAGGTGGGGCAGTCTTGAAGGCGAAGCCAAGGCCGCTTTCCGTTTCCTCCACGTTTCCACCGACGAAGTCTACGGATCGCTCGAAAAAGACGATCCCGCCTTCGCCGAAACCCACCGCTACGAACCCAACAGCCCGTACTCCGCCAGCAAGGCCGCCAGCGACCACCTCGTCCGTGCCTACCACCACACCTACGGTTTGCCAGTGCTGACCACCAATTGTTCCAACAACTACGGCCCCTATCACTTCCCGGAGAAGCTTATCCCGCTCGTCATGCTCAATGCGCTGGCCGGCAAGCCACTCCCCATCTACGGTGACGGCCAGCAGATCCGCGACTGGCTCTACGTCAAGGACCATTGCTCGGCGATTCGCTGCGTCCTCGAAGCGGGCAGGGTCGGCGAGGTCTACAACATCGGGGGCTGGAACGAAAAGCCCAACCTCGAAGTGGTCCATACGCTCTGCGCCATTCTGGACGAGCTCAGACCCCGTGCCGATGGCAAGCCGTACAAGGAGCAGATTACCTACGTCAAGGACCGCCCCGGCCACGACCGCCGCTACGCCATCGATGCCGGCAAGATCGAACGCGAGCTCGGCTGGAAGCCGGCGGAAACGTTTGAGAGTGGTATCCGCAAGACGGTGCGGTGGTATCTCGACAACCAGGCTTGGGTGCAGAATGTGGCCAGCGGCGCCTACCTGAACTGGGTCGGGAAGAACTATGGAGAGCGGCAATGAACCGTAAAGGCATCATTCTCGCCGGTGGTTCCGGCACCCGTCTTTACCCGGTGACCCTGGCGGTTTCCAAGCAGTTGCTCCCAATCCACGACAAGCCGATGATCTACTACCCGCTCAGCACGCTGATGCTGGCCGGTATCCGGGAGATCCTCGTCATTTCCACCCCGCAGGATACGCCGCGCTTCGAGCAGTTGCTGGGCGACGGCAGGCAGTGGGGACTCGCTATCAGCTATGCCATCCAGCACAGCCCGGATGGTCTGGCGCAGGCTTTCATCATCGGTCGCCAGTTCATCGGCAACGACCACAGCGCCCTGGTGCTGGGCGACAACATCTTCTACGGTCACGAGTTCGCCGGCGACCTCAAGGCCGCCTGTGCGCAAGCGGACGGCGCCACCGTCTTCGCCTACCACGTTCATGATCCCGAGCGCTACGGCGTCGTCGAATTCGACAAGAACGGCAAAGCGGTCAGCCTCGAAGAAAAGCCGGCAGCCCCCAAGTCCAACTACGCGGTCACAGGCCTATACTTCTACGATAACGCCGTCCTCGACATTGCCCGCGAGCTGCGGCCTTCACCGCGCGGCGAGCTGGAAATAACGGATGTCAATCGGGTCTACCTCGAAAGGAAGGCGCTCAGCGTCAAGGTCATGGGCCGCGGCCATGCCTGGCTGGATACCGGTACCCACGAGAGCCTGCTCGACGCCAGCCAGTTCATCGCCACCATAGAAAAACGACAGGGTCTGAAGATCGCCTGTCCAGAGGAAATCGCCTATCGCCAAGGCTACATAGACACCGCTTCCCTCGAAAAACTGGCGCAACCCATGCTGAAGAATCCTTACGGTCAGTATCTGATGAACGTGCTCAAGGAGGGTGTGTTCTGATGAATGTCATTCAGACCGCGATTCCCGATCTCCTGATTCTCGGACCCAGGGTTTACGGCGATGACCGCGGATTCTTCTTCGAGAGCTTCAACCGCAGCGCCTTTCGCGAAGCGACGGGTTGCGAGCCCGATTTTGTTCAGGACAACCACTCGAAGAGTGCGAAAAATGTGCTGCGGGGCATGCACTATCAGGTGGCTCCAAGAGCACAAGGAAAGCTGGTTCGTGTGGTTCAGGGGGCCGTCTTCGATGTGGCCGTGGATATCCGCAAGGATTCTCCGACCTTTGGGCACTGGGTTGGGGAAACCTTGAGCGCTGAAAACAGGAAACAGATGTGGATTCCGCCAGGATTCGCCCACGGATTCCTGACCCTCTCCGACACGGCGGAATTTCTCTACAAGACAACCGACTATTACGCACCTGACCATGAGCGCTGTATTGCCTGGAATGACCCTGATATCGGCATCGTCTGGCCGTTATCTGTTGAGGAGCCGATTCTGTCGGGCAAGGACCGGCACGGGAAGTCCCTGAAGGCCGTTGCTGCAGGGCCGATCGAATAAGGCCGATCGGCCCGTCGTCCGGCCGGTCTGGCCGGAAAGTGAGCCTGCCGCTATAATCCGGGGATTTCCTGGCGGGATATATCATGTGCGGCATCGTTGCGGCAGCGGCCAGCAAGAACATCGTTCCCGTTCTCGTTGAAGGCCTGAAAAGGCTCGAATACCGGGGCTACGACTCGGCCGGCCTGGCTGTCATCAGCGCTGCCGGCATCGAGCGGGTACGCTCGGTCGGCCGTGTCGCCGAACTCGAAACCGCCTCGGCCAGCACCCGGTCGGTCACCGGCATTGCCCACACCCGCTGGGCCACCCACGGCGTCCCCTCCGAGCGTAATGCCCACCCGCACGTCTCCGGCTCGATCGCCGTCGTCCACAACGGCATCATCGAAAACTACGAAAGCCTGCGCAACGAACTCAGCGCCCGAGGCCACGTCTTCACCTCCGACACCGACACCGAAAGCATCGCCCACCTCATCGAAGCCACGCTGCAGACCGCGCCCGACCTCTTTGCCGCCGTCCGCCTTGCCTGCCGCCGCCTCGTCGGCGCCTACGCCATCGCCGTCATCGACCACCAGCAACCCGGCAAAGTCATCGTCGCCCGCGAAGGCTCGCCCCTGCTGCTCGGACTCTCCGACACCGGCAACTACGCCGCCTCCGACGCCTCCGCGCTGCTGCAAGTCACCCGCAACATGGTCTATCTGGAAAATGGCGACATCGCCGAGTTGACCGCAGCCGGCGTCAAGATCACCCGCCTCGACGGTACCCCGGTCGACCGCCCGGTGCATGTCTCGCAACTCTCCGCCGCCGCCGTCGAACTCGGCAACTACCAGCACTACATGCAGAAGGAAATCTTCGAGCAACCCGAAGCGCTGGCCAACACCCTCGAAATCGTCGGCGGCAGCAAGACCATCCAGCCCGGCATCTTCGGCGCCGAAGCTGCGAATCTGCTCGCCGACGTCGATGCCATCCTGATCCTCGCCTGCGGCACCAGCAGCCACTCCGGCTACACCGCCCGCTACTGGCTCGAAGCCATCGCCGGCGTGCCCTGCAATGTCGAGATCGCCAGCGAATACCGCTATCGCACCTCGGTACCCAACCCGAAGCAGCTGATCGTCGCCATCTCGCAATCCGGCGAAACCGCCGACACCCTGGCTGCGCTACGGCACGCCAAGCGCCTGGGCCAGAACAAGACCCTGGCCCTCTGCAACGTCCCCGAGTCCGCCATCGTCCGCGAATGCGTGCTGCGCTTCATCACCCGCGCCGGCCCGGAAATCGGTGTCGCCTCGACCAAGGCCTTCACCACCCAGCTCGCCGCGCTCTTCCTGCTGACGCTGGTCATGGCCAAGGTCAGGAACAAACTCACCGCCCAGGACGAAAGCGCCTACATCGACCAGCTTCGCCACCTGCCGGTTGCGGTCAACAAGGTGCTCGAACTCGAAAGCGACATCAAGGTCTGGGCGCAACGCTTCGCCGACAAGCACCACGCCCTGTTTCTTGGACGTGGCCGGCACTACCCGATTGCCCTCGAAGGCGCGCTGAAGCTCAAGGAGATCTCCTACATCCATGCCGAAGCCTACCCTGCCGGTGAACTCAAACATGGCCCGCTGGCGCTGGTCGATGCCGACATGCCGGTGATCTCGATCGCCCCGAACGACCAGTTGCTCGACAAGCTGAAGTCGAACCTCAAGGAAGTTCAGGCCAGGGGCGGCGAACTCTACGTCTTCGCCGATGCCGATTCCGAGATCGCCGCCTCGGAAGGTGTGCATGTGCTGCGCCTGCCGGAGCACTACGGCGAACTGTCGCCGATCCTGCACGTGGTTCCGCTGCAATTGCTCTCGTACCACGTGGCGCTGGTCAAGGGAACCGATGTGGATAAGCCGAGAAACCTGGCGAAATCTGTGACTGTGGAGTGAGGGCAGGAATCTCCTGACCTGATGGTTTCGCTGGAATCCGTTGATGCCAAAAAGGAAAAGGCCCGATTTCTCGGGCCTTTCGCATACTTGGCGGAGTGGACGGGACTCGAACCCGCGACCCCCGGCGTGACAGGCCGGTATTCTAACCAACTGAACTACCACTCCGCGCTGAAAAGCTTGGCGTCCCCACGGGGATTCGAACCCCGGTTACCGCCGTGAAAGGGCGGTGTCCTAGGCCTCTAGACGATGGGGACCCGGACAAAACTGTATCTCCTTCACGTTTGCCTGGTGGAGGTAAGCGGGATCGAACCGCTGACCTCTTGCATGCCATGCAAGCGCTCTCCCAGCTGAGCTATACCCCCGGCACCGTGAAAGAGGCCGAATTATATGGACTCGACACATGCTTGTAAATACTTGCCCGGGAATTCTCAGATTTTTTGCGCGCTCAGTTTCTGCAAGACCTTCTGGCGGTCGATCAGGGCGATGATGGCATCGACCGATGGGGTCTGGGTCTGTCCTGTCAGGAGCACACGCAGAGGCATCGCCAGCTTCGGCATCTTGAGCCCGTGTTTGGCGACCGTTTCCTTGATCAGCGCGCCGATGGCCGGCGCTTCCCAGGCGACCGTGGCGATCCCGGCGGCAAAATCGGCCAGCGCCGGTCGCGCGTCGTCCGCCAGATGCTGGGCCAGTAGATCGGGTGAGGGCAATACCTCGACATAAAAGACCTCGACCGCATCGGCGAGCACGTTCAGCGTGTTGCTGCGGTCAACGTACAGCGCGACGGCTTTTTCCAGGTTGGGGCCGGCGTCGGTATCGACGCCGCGCGCGGCAAGACGGGCCCTGACCTTTTCGGTCAGTTCGGCAAGCGGCAACTGCTTCATGTAGTGCTGGTTCAGCCACAGCAGCTTTTCGGTATTGAACTGGGCCGCCGAGGTGGTGATGTGATCGAGGTCGAACCACTCGACGAACTGCTGGCGCGAGAAGATCTCCGCGTCGCCATGCGACCAACCGAGGCGGGCAAGGTAGTTGATGACCGCTTCGGGAAGGTAGCCGTCATCGTCGTACTGCATCACGGAAACCGCGCCATGCCGTTTCGATAGCTTGGCGCCGTCATCGCCGAGGATCATCGACAGGTGCGCGTATTGCGGAACCTCAACGCCCAGCGCCTGCAGGATGTTGATCTGGCGCGGCGTGTTGTTGACGTGGTCGTCACCGCGGATGACGTGGGTGATGCCCATGTCCCAATCGTCGACGCAGACGCAGAAGTTGTAGGTGGGCGTGCCATCGGCGCGGGCGATGATCAGGTCGTCGAGTTCGCCATTGGCGAACTCGATGCGGCCCTTGACCTTGTCGTCCCAGGCGACGATACCGTCCTTCGGGTTGCGGAAGCGGACCACCGGCGGCACGGCGGATGGCGGCGTCGGCAGGGTCTTGCCGGCTTCCGGGCGCCAGCGGCCGTCGTAGCGTGGCTTTTCCTTGCGGGCTTCCTGAACGGCACGCAGCGCGTCGAGTTCCTCGCGTGTCGTGTAGCAGTGATAGGCGGTGCCGGCGGCCAGCATCTGGCGGATAACTTCCTTGTAGCGCCCCATGCGCTGCATCTGGTAGAACGGGCCTTCGTCGTGCGCCAGCCCGAGCCATCGCATGCCGTCGAAAATAGCCTGAACCGCTTCCGGCGTCGAGCGGGCGACATCGGTATCCTCGACGCGCAGGATGAAGGTGCCACCGTGGCGGCGGGCGAACGCCCAGGAGAAGAGGGCGGTACGGGCGCCGCCGATATGGAGATAGCCGGTGGGGCTAGGGGCGAAACGGGTACGAACTTGCGTCATGGAGTGCGGAATTCGTCAGGAAGGCAAGGGCCGTATTCTATCCGACCCGTGTTTGACCTGTTCCGGGACTTATGGTTAAATGCCGGCCTCCAAAGCGGACGGCTGGCGCGGGGTTAGAGCGCTGCCCTCATATGGCGGTTATTGCGCAAGGTTTGAAAATTAGGGCGGCTAGCTCAGGGGTAGAGCGCCTCGTTCACACCGAGGAGGTCAGGGGTTCGAAGCCCTTGCCGCCCACCAGACTTACGCGTTTCTGCGGCGATTCCCGAGACAGCTCTCGGGAGGAATCGGGAATGCCCCCCGCGCATGTCTTGGAGCCGATTCTGCCAACCTGGCATTGCCTGTCGCTTGCAAGGCGGCAGCGCGATACACCTGCCTGTCAGCCATACGGGCTGTCCGGAAACGCCGCCGTAGTTCGTCGGGTATCGGCCTGATCTCAGGCGTTGTGTTCGTCGGCGATACGCAGGTAACTTTTGGCCTGGCATGACGCCTGCTCATCCGTGGGCGGGAAAAGCCAAGGGCCTCAGTCTTTTCTTGAAAGAGAGGAATCCAAACAGCCGCCGCATCAACTCTAGTTGCGCTTCCGACTTGAAAACGCCTACCATGACTTCGGAGCGGGCATCCTGCCGACCACGCGCGCCGCCAGCCCGCCCCGAGGACGGCCCGCGCATGAACAGAGAATGGAAAGGGCCCCCATGCCTACTCGGACCTTCAGCAATCGTACCTTTGACGCCCGGCCGGACCGCATCGACCTGCGCGACCGGACTTACCTGCCGAAGCTGGTCAGCCTGCCACCGGTGTGGCCGACTCCCGAACAGATCAAGAGCTATCTTCCGGCTTACGCCAAGACGCTGGTTCTCGACCAGGGGCAGGAAGGCGCGTGCACGGGTTTCGGCCTGGCGGCGGTGATCAATTACCTCCAGTTCAAGAACAACGGCTATCAGGTCCAGGGTGTCAAGCCGGTGAGCCCGCGCATGCTCTATCACATGGCGAAGCTCTACGACGAGTGGGCTGGCGAGGATTACGAGGGATCGAGCAACCGCGGGGCGATGAAGGGTTGGCATCGGCATGGCGTAGCACCGAGGCCCTGTGGCCCTACCGCAACAAGCAGGGCAGTGTGGTCTTCATTTCGCCCGTTGGCGGTTGGGAGCAGGATGCCAGCGAGCGGCCGCTCGGGGCCTATTACCGCATCGACAAGCGAAGCATCAGCGACATGCAGTCAGCGATTTGCGAAGTTGGCGCAATCTACTGTTCGGCGGATGTGCACAAGGGCTGGTTCATGAAGAAGACGGCCAGTCTGACGATCATCAAGCGCGACCCGACGAAGGCCGGTGGTCACGCCTTCGCTATCGTCGGTTACAACGAGGATGGCTTCATCGTCCAGAACTCCTGGGGTCCGGACTGGGGCTACCATGGCTTCGCCATCCTCGGCTATGAAGACTGGGTTGCCAGCGGCAGCGATGCCTGGGTTGCGGTCTTCGGCGCGCCGATGCGCGTCGCAGCCGTGTCGGCCACTTTCAGCAACCGTGGCCTGCAGGAAATGGCGCTGCCAGCCTGTTCGTCGAGCAGTGGCAGGAGGTTTGTCTACAAGAACGACAAGGTCCGCCCACTGAGCGAAAGCGATGCCTACCTGCAGACCGTCGTCCTGGGCAACAACGGGGTGCCGATCAATCGCATTGTCATCGCCGAGAACGCCGAGCGGGCGGTCGAACACGTCTGCTTCGCGCGACCGAAACAGTGGTTTGCTGCCCTGCCGGCTGACAAGCCACGCAAGCTCGCCGTTTATGTGCATGGCGGGCTCAATAATGAGGAGGACTCGCTGGGGCGCATCCGCATCATGGCCCCCTATTTCCAGGAGAACGGTATCTATCCGCTGTTCATCACCTGGAAGACTGGCGCTCTGGAGAGCATTGGCGGTATTCTTGAAGACTCGTTGCGGGATATCTTTCAATCGCTACCATCGCAACGCGACGCCGGGGTTTTCGACAAGCTCGCGGAAGCTCTCGGAGAAGCGCGTGACCGCACGATCGAGGTCGCCAGCGAGAAACTGCTGGTCAGGCCGTTGTGGACGGAAATGAAACAGAACGCAGCCGCTGCGGCGCAGAGTGGGGCCGGACTGACCATGCTGGCCGCGCACCTGCTGGCGTTGAAAAAGCAATTTCCGGATCTGGAAATCCATCTCGCCGGACATTCAGCCGGCTCGATCGTCCTCGGACACCTTTTCGGGGTGCTTGACAAGAAACTGGCGGCCGCCAGCCTGTCCCTGTTCGCTCCCGCGTGCACGCTCGACTTTGCCGTTCGCCAGTACGGCGCGGCGATCAGCGACGGCAAGCTGAAACCCGACACCGTTCACGTAGACATCATGAACGACGAGCGAGAACTTGCCGACATCGTCGGCCCCTACGGCAAGTCGTTGCTTTACCTGGTCAGCCGCGCCCTGGAAACCCGTCGCAAGACGCCGTTGCTGGGCATGGAATGGGCGTGGAAGACGCAAGGCATGCCGCAAGACCAGTGGTCGGCGGATCAGGATTCCACAAAGGCGCTCAAGTCCTGGCCTGCCCTGGCACAGGGCATGACCGTGCGCCTGCATGACAAGAAGCGCGAATACGTATCGACCGGCGCAGGAAAGATCAAGCTTGCCCACGGATCCTTCGACAACGACATCGAGGTCATCGCCCAAATGCTGGAACGAATGCGTGGTGGACCGCTGCTCGCCAAGGTGGAGAACCTGGCCTATTGAGTGCGCGTCGTAGCCCGCCGGAGGCGGCGCGCAATGATGAACGCCTGACGCGCAATAGCGCATCGATTTTGTTGGCCGTGGAGGAGAGCAGTGCAGACAGCCGCATTCCTGCAGCAGCAACCGTTGTTTGGCGGGGTAAATGATCGGGCGATGGGCGCGATCATGCCACTGCTTCGTGAAGCGAACTTCGCCAGCGGCGATTTGATCGTCCGCGAAGGTGAACAAGGCGATTGCCTGTTCGTGATCTGCAGCGGCGCCGTCGAAGTGTTGAAGTCCAGCCCGGCAGCGGCAGGGGAGTATGGGGAGCGAATTGCCGTCCTCAAGGTTGGCGACGTCGTCGGCGAAATGGAACTGATCGACCTGCAGACCCGGTCGGCAACGGTCCGTGCGCTTGAGCCCGTCTCGGTGGTGGCGCTGTCCAGCGACGATCTCCTGCGGATCTGCGAATCCGACCTGCCGACCTTTGCGTTGCTGGCTCTCAACCTGGCCAGGGAACTGAGCCGTCGGCTGCGCAATATCGACGAAATGGCAGTGCGCCACATGGCAAACGACGGGCATCCCGACCGGCCGCGATGAGCACATGAGCGACCTGCGCTCAGACCAGTCTGCGCCAACTCCGCAGCGCGGACCACCAAGATGTTGGCCGCTGTCGCTTGTGCTTCTCGCGCTTGCCGACGAATTCGGCAATAACACGAAGGATGCGCCGTGAGCAATCTGTTTATCCGCTGCTGTCTGGTATTCAGTCTCATCGGGCAGGTGGCTGCCCAGGGCTTCGAGAAACTGCCGGTCATGCCGGCTTACAAGGGAGAAATCCGTCGCGGCGCGGACGGCAGGCTTCTTGTCGTGCCGGAAAGCGAGACGCGCACTTCACCGCCGGCTGACAAGGCGCAAGCCAGGGCAAGCATGGTGGTTGGGCCCCGCGAAAGGATCACGACAATCACCGAAGCAGGCAAGCTGGCGCGCGATGGGGAAGTGATCGAGATACGCCCGGGGGATTACCGCGGTCAACCGGCTGTCTGGAGCCAAAACGATCTGACGATACGCGGTTCTGGGGCTCGCCCGGTGATGCTCGCCGATGGGAAGAGTGCCGAGGGCAAGGCAATCTGGGTGGTGCGGGGAAACAACGTGCAGATCGAGAACGTCGAGTTTCGCGGCGCCCGCGCTGCCGCAGGCAATGGCGCGGGCATCCGCTTCGAGCGCGGGAGTCTGGTGGTCAGGCGCTGCGCCTTTTTCGACAACGAGAATGGCATCCTGACGGCCAATTTGCCCGAGATGACGCTGGCGGTTGTCGATAGCGAATTCGGGGCAGCTCCCCGGCAATCCGGAAACCTGAAACACCTCCTCTACGTTGGCGCGATTGGACGTTTCACCTTGACGGGCAGCCGCTTTCAACAAGGCTATCTGGGCCACCTCGTCAAGTCGCGTGCCCGCGAAAATCATGTGCGTTACAACCTGCTGGTCGATGGCGACGACGGCAGAGCCTCCTACGAACTGGAGTTTCCGAACGGCGGCATCGCCTACGTCGTCGGCAATGTGATCGGACAAAGCGCGGGGACCGACAACACGGTGCTGATTTCCTATGGCGCCGAGGGGCAGCGCTGGGTTGAAAATGGCCTTTACATGGCTCATAACACGCTGCTCAACGATGCGTATACCGGGGATCTTCTGAAGGTCTGGAGCGAGCGGTTTCCGGGTGGCGTCGATGTCTGGGCAATCAATAACCTGGCTTCGGGGCACGGCGATTTCCATCCGCCGGCTCAGGGACGATATGAGGGCAACCGCACAGTTTCGCGCAACGAGCTGATCGACTATGGCGGAATTGCCTTGCGGCTGACCAGCCACTCGCCCTTGCGCGGGGAAGTCCGGGTGCCTGGCGATGCCCGCGGAATCGATCTTTCGCCAACGGCGGAGTTTGTCTTTCCGGCGGGTAGTCGCGCCATTCGCCTGACCAGTTCCTTGGCGCCGGGTGCGTTTCAGTAGGCGGGACCCTCAGCTCCTTGGTGCCGACGACGCGGATGACGATCGCCATCGCCGTAGACGAATGGATTCGCGGCGAGCAACTGTTTTTTCCGACGCCATGCGTTGAGCGTGGCGACCATGGTGTGGCGCGGCTTGTGCTAACCCGTCAGGCGATGGCAAGCGCCAAAGCTCCGCGCAATCCCAGGTCTTCCGCGGTGATCAGGAAGACCGGGACGTCCTTCATCAGCTCCGTGTGTTCGCGCTTGGCGAGAAAGGCATGGATGAAGGGGCGGTTGTCGGCGCCCGACATCAGTTTGGCCGCCATGCCGCCGGCCAGATAGACGCCACCGCGCGCCAGCCAGTGCAGCGCGAGGTCGCCGGCGAAGGCGCCGTAGCAGGCAAGCCAGAGATCCAGTGTTGCACTGGCCAGGCGGTCGGCGCCAGCAAGGGCCGCCTGGCCGATTTCCGATGCCTGACGCGGTCGACCGCCGAGAAAGGCATGAATCCGCTCCAGGCCTGGACCGGAGACGATGTCTTCGCTGGTCACTCGCCCGTTCCGGTCCAGCAGCCAGCGCCAGAGTTTGCCCTGCTGCGCGGTTTGCGGCGAGAAGCCGATGTGGCCCCCTTCGCCGGAAACGACACGGTAGTGGTCGTCTTGCCACACCAACCCGGCGACACCGAGCCCGGTGCCGGCACCGAGGATGAGGCGCGGGGCATGTTCGATCGGTTGGCCAGCGAGCAGCGTGATGATGCGTTCGGGTTCGAGCAGTGGCAGGCCATGGGCGGCGGCGGCAAAATCATTGGCCAGCGTGACACGCGGGATGGCGAAGCGCCGGCCCAGTTCGGCTGCCGAGAGATGCCATGGCAGGTAGGTGAGCTTGGCCCGGTGTCCGTCGGTCGGCCCGGCGACACCGAAGCAGGCGGAGTCGACCGGCGCGGCATCGGCAAGGAACTCGCCGAGCATTGTGTCGAAAGCCGGGTAGTCGGCGCTGGCAAAGCGTTGCTGGCGGACGATGCGGATGCGGCCGGCAGCATCCTGCTCGGCGAGCGCCAGCAGGGTTTTGGTGCCGCCGAGGTCGCCGCCGAGGATCATCGCCTAGACCGCAACCTGGGCTGCGATGTGCGGGTGCGGGTCGTAGCCTTCGAGGCGGAAATCGTCGAAGCGGAAGGCGAAAATGTCCTTGACCTCGCGGTTGATCCAAATTGTCGGCAGCGGGCGCGTTTCGCGTGACAGTTGCAGCCGGGCCTGCGCGAAATGGTTGGAATAAAGATGCGCGTCGCCGAAGGTATGGACGAACTCGCCGGGTTGGTAGCCGCAGACCTGCGCCAGCATCAGGGTCAGCAGGGCGTAGGAGGCGATGTTGAAGGGAACGCCGAGGAAGATGTCGGCACTGCGCTGATAGAGCTGGCACGACAGCCTGCCGCTGGCGATGTAGAACTGGAACAGGCAGTGGCAGGGCGGCAGCGCCATGCGGTCCACGTCGCCCGGGTTCCAGGCGGAAACGATGTGGCGGCGCGAATCCGGATTGTTTCTGAGGCTGTGCACGAGTTGCGTGATCTGGTCGACGAGGCGACCGTCCGCCGTTTCCCAGCGCCGCCATTGCTTGCCATAGACCGGGCCGAGGTCGCCGTTCTCGTCGGCCCATTCGTCCCAGATGCGGACGCCGTTTTCCTGCAGGTAGCGGATATTGGTATCGCCTTGGAGGAACCACAGCAGTTCGTGGACGATGGACTTCAGATGCAGCTTCTTGGTCGTCACCATCGGGAAACCGCCGGCGAGGTCGAAACGCATCTGCCAGCCGAAGACCGAGCGGGTGCCGGTGCCGGTCCGGTCGGACTTGTCGTGCCCGTTTTCCAGCACGTGGCGCATCAGATCTTGGTATTGCTGCATGGGGGGACTCATGCCGGTATAAGGTCAAAGCGGAATTCTACATGCTCCGGATGGCACGGCAGCGCCGTCATTGACGCGCAGCCGGTCATGGTGTCCAATCTCACCCTGTCGTTCCCTGGTCGGGGCCAGCAAGGTTGTCGGCCAGGCGGGTCCAGCGCATTGTAGGGCTGGGGCCCACCGTGCCGGGCAACGCGACATCGGTTATCACCCTCGTCAAGTGTGTGCTGTAGATGCCGGCTGCCGTCGTTCTGATCCCCGAAATAAGTGATCTTTCGATGGCGCCATCAATGCGTCGATTGCGCCCTGGAGCCGGCGCTGGCGCTTATCATCAAGCAGGTTTCGAGAGTAGACTGAACCGGCGAACAGAATTTGAGGGGTGGCGGCATGGCCTGGCCCAAGGGCGATGAGGTGTTGAGCAAACTGCGTGCGCTGGGCGCCAGGGTCGGGCAGAGAGTGGATCATCCCTTGGGCGATCCACGGGAACTGCGTCGCATGGTCGATGAAATTCCCGGTAACAATGCCTTGCGGGCGCTTGACGAGGTACTCGGCTGGTTGGAGTCCCTGCAGGGCGTCGAAGATTTTCCCGCGGATCGTCTTTACGAAGCGGTGAGCCGGCTGGACGACGTGGCGCAACGGAATCTGCGGCGGCTGACGCGCGACTACCTTTATACGCCGCGCCTGTCCGGGGCTGAAGAGCAACGCCTGTGGGAGGCAAGCCATGGTTTCTGGACGGTGCTTGCTGCCGGTTACGAGCGTTGCCTGCCGTCTCCCGGCAGCAAGGCCAAGGTTGCCGACAAGAAACTTCCGGCGCTGACGGCACGCCTGATTGTCGCGCTGGGCGGCATTCTGAAGTGGCAGCAGTTTCGCTACCGTGCAGCGCCTGCTGAGCTTTGGCAGCGCCTCGGTGCGGCCCTGTTGATTGCCGAGAGTGCCGGCGTGGCGACCCGCGCCGTCTCGTTGAACGCGAACCTTCCCGGGGTGAGCAGTCCGCAGCAGGAATTCGTGAAGGTCGTTGCGTTCCGTGCATCGTCGATGGACAGCCTGCTGCCGCAGGAAATCGAGTTGGCCGAGCGCCTGATCGCCCATTTTGCGGCGGGCCTGGTGTTTTCCGAGAAGGCCACGAGTGACTCTGTTTACTGGGTCGACCTCGTGCTGGCCCAACCACCGCGGCGCCTGGCCCGCATGCCTGTGCGCGCGACGCCGACCCAGCGCTTCTTCAAGCCGGGAAAGGCCCATGCCGGTATTGCCGCGCTGCTCGGCGACTTGGAGCGGGGGGGCGACGACGTTTCCCGCGATATCAATCTGGGTGGCCAGCAGGATTCCAGGGTGCTGCTCCCGGTCCTCCGCCATCTGGCCGCCCACCTGGCGCCAGTTCCGCAGCAAAGGCGGCATGGTCGGCATCGCGTCAAGCAAAGGGTCATTGTCCTGCCTGGGCTGAACAACGCGTTGGGGGCTTTTTCTGGACGCCCCCCGGGGCATGCCGCCGGCGTCGCGATGGAGAGTTGGGTCGTCGAAGATGTCAGTTACGGCGGCTTCGGAGCCTTGCTCAAGGCCATGTCCGGCGAGTGGCTCAAGATCGGTGCCCTGATCGTCGTGCAACCGGCTGGGGGTACCTGGCGGCTCGGCATTGTCCGGCGCGTCCAGCGGCTGGATGAATCAGCTGCCCATGTCGGCGTCGAAACCCTGGCTCAGATGGTGCAGCCCGCCGATCTGATACGACGCATGGCGTCAAGCTACGTTGCCATCGCCGGCATCCCTGCCTTGTTGATTCGTGAGGACAATGAGCCCGGCGTAATTCGCGCGGTAATGCCATCTGGTTCTTTCGATCCGCGTCAAGTGCTCGACTGGAGTGACGCTGGTCAGCGGGTGGGCCTGAAACCGATCGAACTCGTCGAACAGGGCGACGATTACGATGTGGCGCGTTACCTGCTGGGAACGCGCGGCTGAAGCCTTATTTGCGGATCGCTGTTTTCGGGCGGAAGGCCTTGACCACGGCGTCGTCGGTTGCCATGTAAGGTCCGCCGATCAGGTCGATGCAGTAGGGCACGGCGGCGAAGATGCCAACATGCGTCACCTTGCCCTCGCCATCGCGGACGCCTTCGAGCGTTTCGCGGATCGCCCTGGGCTGGCCGGGCAGGTTGATGATCAGGGCCTGCTTGCGGATGACCGCGACCTGGCGCGACAGGATCGCCGTCGGCACGAAGTTGAGACTGATCCGCCGCATTTCCTCGCCGAAGCCCGGCATTTCCTTGTCGGCCACGGCCAGCGTCGCGTCCGGCGTCACATCGCGCGGCGCCGGGCCGGTGCCGCCGGTGGTCAGAACCAGATGGCACTTGCTGCGGTCGACCAGTTCGATCAGGGTATTTTCAATGGTCGGACGGTCGTCGGCGATCAGCCGCGTTTCAACCCGCCACGGCGTGGTCATTGCGCCCGCCAGCCATTCCTGTAGCGCCGGGATACCCTTGTCTTCGTAGATGCCGGCCGATGCGCGGTCGCTGATCGAGACGAGGCCAACGACCAGTTCTTCATTCTCCGGCATGCTCGGCTCCCTGCTGATCGAGTTCCTGCAGTACCTGAAAGATGGCGCGGAAGTTCTTCGGCGGCTTGGCGGTTTCCTGCTCCTTGAGCGCATTGCGCCGCAACTGGCGCAGACGCTGGAGATCGGCGCCGGGCCAGGTGGCGGCGATGTCGGACAGTGCAGCCTCGTCTTCGAGCAGCCGCGTGCGCATGCGTTCGAGGCGGTGCAAGCGCGCCGTTTCGCCCGCCGATTCGCCGCGAATCAGCGCCAGACCGGCGCGGATCGGCGCGTCGTCGGCACCGCGCATCAACTTGCCGAGATACTGGAGTTGCCGGCGGTGGGCACCGTGGGCAGTGATCTTCTGGCATTCGCGGACGGCGGCAAGAATGTCCTCGGGCAGTTCGATGCGCTTGAGCTGACCAGCGGAAAGCTCGACCAGTTCGGCGCCAAGATCCTGCAGTTCGTGCATCGCCTCCTTCTGCTGGGTCTTGGAAGGGCGCTCGCCGTTGTCGGGGAAATCTTCGTCGTGCATGGCAAAAGTCGGTGGCATGGGGCTGCTATGATAGCGGCTTTCCCGCCCGGACGCCCCCTTCATGCCCGAAGTCGCAAGCTTTTCCTATCCATTCGCCACGCTGCAGCAATTGGCCGAGGACGTCCTCAAACATGCCCGCGAAAAGGGTGCGACCGCCTGCGAAGTCGATGTTTCCGAGGGCTTCGGCCAGTCGGTCGGCGTCCGCTGCGACGAGGTCGAGACGATCGAGTTCAACCGCGACAAGGGCGTCGGCATCACGGTCTATTCCGGGCAATGCAAGGGCTACGCCAGCACCTCCGATTTCTCGCCGCAGGCCTTGCGCGAGACCGTCGAGGCGGCCCTCGACATCGCCCGCTTCACCGCCGCGGACGATTGCGCCGGGCTGGCCGACGCCGAGTTGATGGCCCGGGACTGCCGCGATCTGGATTTGTACCATCCGTGGGCGTTGACCGTGGAAGATGCGATCGAGACGGCGCGTCGTTGCGAGCAGGCCGCCTTCGCCGCCAGCCCTCTGGTCAGCAATTCGGAGGGCGCGTCGATCTCGACGCAGCAGGCGCAATTCGTCGCGGCCAACAGCCTCGGTTTCGTGGGCGGCTACCCGACGTCGCGCCACTATATTTCATGCTCGGTGATTGCCGGCGAAAACGACGGCATGCAGCGCGACGACTGGTACACGACGCATCGCGACGCCGCGCAACTCGACGACCCGCTGCGCGTCGGGCGCATTGCCGCCGAGCGCGCCGTGGCCCGGCTTGGCGGACGCAAGGTCAGGACCGGCGAATTTCCCGTTCTGTTCGAGGCCACGCTAGCCGGCGGCCTGCTCGGCAGCCTGGTGCATGCGGCGAGCGGCGGCGCGCTCTACCGAAAATCGTCGTTCCTGCTCGACCATCTCGGCAAGCGCGTGATGCCGGAATTCGTGAACATTGGCGAGCGTCCGCATATCAAGTGCGGCCTCGGCAGCGCGTCGTTCGATAGCGACGGCGTCGCCACCCGCGATCGCGAGGTGGTCAGCGGCGGCATTCTGCAAGGCTATTTCCTGAGCGCCTACACGGCACGCAAGCTGGGCATGCAGACGACCGGCAACGCCGGCGGCAGCCACAACCTGATCATCGAGCCGGGTGATCTTGATCTTGACGGCCTGCTGAGGAAAATGAATCGTGGCCTGCTGGTCACCGAGTTGCTCGGCCAGGGTGTCAACTATGTCACCGGCGACTACTCGCGCGGCGCCGCCGGTTACTGGGTCGAGAACGGCAGCATCGCCTACCCGGTCGAGGAGATCACCATTGCCGGCAACCTCAAGGCGATGCTGGCGGGGATCGTCGCCGTCGGCAACGACGTGCTGGTACGTGGATCGAAACAGACAGGCTCGATCCTGGTCGACCGGATGACGGTTGCCGGCGAGTAGGCGTATTAGGGTTTTCCGCAGCTTGTCAAGGCAGTCCATTTGGTTAGCATGGCCATGCTACAAAGCCTGACCTTACCAATCACTCTTGAGGAGACAAAAACATGCAGCGTCGTAATTTTCTTGCCAAGGCCGCGGTAGGTGCCGCTGCCGTCGGTCTGGCAGCCTGCGGAAAGAAGGAAGAGCCCAAATCCGCTGCACCGAGTTCGGCGCCAGCAGCACAAGCGCCTGCCCCCTCAAGTGCTCCGGCAGTTACGGGGTCATTGCCGCAGGTTAAATGGCGCTTGACGTCCAGCTTCCCGAAGAGCCTCGACACGATCTTCGGTGGTGCGGACACTCTGGCCAACCGGGTGCGCGCCCTCACCGGCGGCAAGTTCGACATCCGCGTCTTTCCTGGCGGCGAAATCGTCCCCGGTCTGCAGGCGCTCGACGCCGTGCAGCAGGGCACCGTCGAGTGCTGCCACACCTGCTCGTACTACTACGTCGGCAAGGACAAGACCTTTGGCTTCGGGACCGCCATGCCCTTCGGCATGAACGCCCGCCAGATGAACGCCTGGGTCTACTACGGTGGCGGCGACAAGCTGCTCGACGAGTTCTACTCGAACTACAACGTCCTGCACTTTGCCGGCGGCAACACCGGTGTCCAGATGGGCGGCTGGTGGCGCAAGGAAGTCAAGACGCTGGCCGACCTCAAGGGAATCAAGATGCGCATCGCCGGTCTTGGCGGCACCGTGTTTGCCGAACTCGGCGTGGTGCCGCAGCAGATCGCCGGGGGCGACATCTACCCGGCACTGGAAAAGGGCACCATTGATGCCGCGGAGTGGGTCGGCCCCTACGATGACGAAAAGCTCGGTTTCTACAAGGTGGCCAAGAACTATTACTACCCGGGCTGGTGGGAGCCGGGTCCGATGATCAACTTCTTCGTCAACAAGGCCGAATGGGCCAAGCTGCCCAAGGAGTACCAGGAAGCCTTCCAGGCAGCCGCGTACGAAGCCAACGTCACGATGATGGCCGAATACGACCACAAGAACCCGGGTGCCCTGTCCAAGCTGCTCCAAAACGGCGTCAAGCTGCAGGCCTTTTCTCCGGAGATCCTGAATGCCGCCTACGACGCCGCGCAGCAGCTGTACGCCGACGAGTCGGCCAAGAACCCGGCGTTCAAAAAGATCTTCACTGACTTCGACAAGTACCGGAAAACGCAGAACGCGTGGTTCAGCGTCGCCGAATACCGGATGGACGGCTTCCTGCAGTCGAAGAAATAGCCTGCTGCGGTCGACGACAGAAAACCCGCGAATTTCGCGGGTTTTTTCTTTTCAGGCGGGGGCGGGGACCGTCATTCCTCGAGCAGGCTGCGCAGCATCCAGGCGTTCTTCTCGTGAATCTGCATGCGCTGGGTCAGCAGGTCGGCGGTTGGCTCGTCGCCGGCTTTGTCCACGATGGCGAACATGCCGCGCGCGGTCCTGGTCACCGCTTCCTGGCCGGCGACCAGTTGCCTGATCATCTCGGTGGCGTTCGGCACGCCGTCGCTTTCCTTGATCACCGTCAGCCTGGCGAACTCGCGGTAGGTGCCGGGTGCCGCTAGTCCGAGGGCGCGGATGCGCTCGGCGATGATGTCCAGCGCGTTCCACAACTCGGTGTACTGATCCATGAACATCACGTGCAATGTGTTGAACATTGGCCCGGTGACGTTCCAGTGGAAGTTGTGCGTCTTCAGGTAGAGGGTGAAGGAGTCTGCGAGCAGGTGGGAGAGCCCGTCGGCGATCTGTTCCCGATCCTTCTTGTTGATTCCGATGTCCATGGTCATTTCCCTTTCCGGATGTTGGTGTGACTTCATTCTGGCCGTTCGACCCGGATTTTTCAAATTGTCTTCTTCTATCGCGACGATCGGCGCCCGCTATGCGCCAATGAAAAACGGGGCCGCAGCCCCGTCTGGACGATCCGGTCCTGCTGCCTATTTCTCGTTCTGCTGCAGGTTCTTCAGCAGGTCTGCGCCGGGATCCTTCTGTTCCGTGCTGTCGCCGCTCATGCCGCCTTGCTGCATCAGCGCGCCGAGGTCCGAACCGTCGCCCTGCTCGGTTGCCGAGCGATGGTCGGGGTCGCCGTAGCTGACGATGTTCGGGAAGATGATGATCAGCGCGACCATGATGATCTGGATGCAGACGAACGGGATGGCGCCCCAGTAGATGTCCGTCGTCTTGACCGAGGCCGGGGCGACCGAGCGCAGGTAGAACAGCGCGAAGCCGAAGGGCGGGTGCATGAACGAGGTCTGCATGTTGACCGCGAGCAGGACGCCGAACCAGACCAGGTCGATCCCCAACTTGTCGGCCACCGGCGCCAGCAGCGGCACGATGATGAACGACAGCTCGAAGAAGTCGAGGAAGAAGGCGAGGACGAAGACCAGGATGTTGACGACGATCAGGAAGCCGACCTGGCCGCCGGGCAGCCCGAGCAGCAGATGTTCCACCCAGAGGTCGCCGTTGACGCCGCGGAAGACCAGACCGAAGACCGTCGAGCCGACGAGAATGAAGACCACGAAGGACGACAGCTTGCCGGTCGTCTCCATGGCCTGCTTGAGCAACTTCCACGACAGCCGCTTGCGGCCGATGGCCAGAATCAACGCGCCGGTAGCGCCCATGGCCCCGCCCTCGGTCGGTGTCGCGATGCCGAGGAAGATGGTGCCGAGGACCAGGAAGATGAGCAGCAGGGGAGGCACCAGCGTCGTCAGCACGCGCAGGATGAGCTTGAAGCCGCGCAGGGTGCGCGCTTCCGCCGGCAGCGCCGGACAGGAATTCGGCTTGATGATGCTCAGGATGGCGACATAGCCGACATAGAGAGAGGTCAGAACCAAGCCGGGAACAATCGCGCCTTCGTACATGTCGCCGACCGACTTGCCGAGCTGGTCGGCCATGATGATCAGCACCAGCGACGGCGGAATGATCTGCGCCAGCGTGCCGGAGGCGGCGATGACGCCGGAGGCGAGGCGCTTGTCGTAGCCGTAGCGCAGCATGATGGGCAGCGAGATCAGGCCCATCGAAATCACCGAGGCGGCCACGACGCCGGTCGTCGCGGCGAGCAGGGCGCCGACGAAGATCACCGCGTAGGCGAGGCCGCCGCGCATCGGCCCGAACAGCTGGCCGATAGTGTCTAGGA
Organism: Candidatus Dechloromonas phosphorivorans; assembly: GCA_016714975.1. Taxonomy (GTDB): domain Bacteria; phylum Pseudomonadota; class Gammaproteobacteria; order Burkholderiales; family Rhodocyclaceae; genus Azonexus; species Azonexus phosphoriphilus. Next base: position 113,247 of record JADKBR010000016.1, read on the forward strand.
GGTCTTCGGCCATGCCCGAGCGTTCGAGTATCAGCCCCATGAAGGTGAAGAAGGGGATGGCCAGCAGCGTGTCGTTGGCCATGATGCCGAAGATGCGTTCGGGCAGCGCCTGGAACAGCGCCGGCTGCAGCAGGCCGAGTTCGATCCCGATCAGCCCGAAAACGATGCCGTTGGCAGCCAGCGCAAAGGCGACCGGGTAGCCGAAGAGCAGGAACACGACGAGGGCGCCGAACATCAGCGGCGCCATGTTGGCAATCATGAATTCCGCCATTATTTTGCCTCCAGTACTTTGGCGGCGGCAATGGCGGCGGCCAGTTCTTCTTCGGCGGTCGGTCCCTTGACCTTGGAATTCGGGTCGTCGATCATCCCGGCCAGGAAGGCGATGCGCTTGATCAGTTCGGAAATGCCCTGCAGCGCCAGCAGCGTGAAGCCGATCGGCAGCAGGATCTTGACCGGCCAGCGGATCAGGCCGCCGGCATTGGCCGAATGCTCATTGATCTTGTACGACTCGGCGACCAGCGGCAGCGACAGCCAGAGCACTGCAACGACCATCGGCAACAGGAAGAAGATCGTCCCGATGATGTCGATGACCGCCAGTCCGCGCGGTGACAACTTGCCGGAGAGGACGTCGATGCGGACGTGCTCGTTCTTCTGCAGGGTGTAGGGCGAGCAGAGCAGGAAGACGGCGGCAAACAGGTACCACTGGATTTCCAGCAGGCCGTTGGAGCTGTCATGGAAGACGAAGCGATAGCTGGCATTGCCGGCGCTGATCAGGGTCATCACCAGCACCAGCCAGAATGCGGCCTTGCCGACGCGTTCGTTGATCCAGTCGATCAGCCGCGAGAGCTTGAGCAGAAGGGTCACGAAAAATCCTCCTCGGTTGTTAGAATTCCCGGCTTCTCAAGGCGTCCGGGGTGAAGGAAACATCCCTCCGGACGAAATTTACAGCGAAGGTTCAGGATCGAACATGGTGGAAATCCCTACAACCCGCATCTGCCTCGTGCGCCACGGTGAAACGGAGTGGAACATGGAGCGCCGCATCCAGGGGCAGATCGACGTCGCCCTCAACCCGACGGGCCTCGATCAGGCTGCTGCAGCCGGCCACTGGCTGCGCAAGGCAGGCATTGTCGCGCTCTATAGCAGCGATCTCAGGCGGGCGTGGGTCACGGCAGAGGCGATTGGCGCGGCGCTCGGCGTGACCCCGGTGGCGGTGCCCGAACTGCGCGAACGCCGCTACGGGATCTTCGAAGGCCTGACCTACGACGAAGCCAGGGCGCGCTTTCCCGAGGGCTATGCCGCGTTCGCCAGACGCGACGTCGACTACAGCTTCGACGGTGGTGAAAGCCTGAAAGAGATGGCGGCCCGGGTGATCGGCAAGCTCGAGGAGATCGCCGCCGCGCATCCGTGGCAGAACGTCGCCGTCGTCCTGCATGGCGGGGTTCTCGACATCGTCAATCACTTCGTGCGCGGCAACCCGCTCGAAATGCAGCGCGATTTCCTGATTCCCAATGCGGGGATCAACTGGATTGCCGCGGTCGACGGCGCCTGGAGTCTGGAAACCTGGGGTGAAACCGCACATCTCGAACCGGGCGCCCTCGACGAGCTTCCCTCGTGATAAAATCCCACTCCTTTTCAATGGCTTGAGGCAATCCCATGTTCTACGCGACAGACACCCTTTCCCGAGTTGACCCCGAACTCTGGCGAGCCATCCAGGCCGAGGTCAAGCGTCAGGAAGATCACATTGAATTGATCGCGTCGGAAAACTACGTAAGCAAGGCTGTCATGGAAGCACAGGGCTCGCAGCTCACCAACAAATATGCCGAAGGCTATCCCGGCAAACGCTACTACGGTGGCTGCGAGCATGTCGATGTCGCCGAGCAGTTGGCCATCGACCGCCTCAAGAAACTGTTCGGCGCCGAAGCCGCCAACGTCCAGGCGAACTCCGGTTCGCAGGCCAATCAGGCGGTCCTGATGGCTTTCTGCAAGCCGGGCGACACGATCATGGGCATGAGTCTCGCCGAAGGCGGCCACCTGACCCATGGCATGGCGCTCAACATGTCGGGCAAGTGGTTCAACGTCGTCTCCTACGGCCTCGACCGTGATGAAGAAATCGACTACGACCGCATGGAAGCGCTGGCCCGCGAACACAAGCCGCGCCTGATCATCGCCGGTGCCTCGGCCTACTCGCTGCGCATCGACTTCGAGCGCTTCGCCAAGGTCGCCAAGGCGGTCGGCGCGATCTTCATGGTCGATATGGCGCACTATGCTGGCCTGATCGCTGCCGGCTGCTATCCGACCCCGGTGCCGCACGCCGATGTCGTCACTTCGACCACGCACAAGACCCTGCGCGGCCCGCGCGGCGGCATCATCCTGATGAAGGCGGAACACGAGAAGGCGATCAACTCGGCCATCTTCCCTGGCCTCCAAGGGGGGCCGTTGATGCACGTCATCGCCGCCAAGGCAGTGGCCTTCAAAGAGGCTGCGACCCTGGATTTCCGCAACTATCAGGAACAGGTCGTCGCCAACGCCCGCGTGATGGCCAAGGTGCTGTCCGAAGAGCGCGGCCTGCGCGTGGTTTCGGGGCGCACCGAGAGCCATGTCTTCCTGCTCGACCTGCGCGCCAAGAACATCACCGGCAAGGATGCCGAAGCGGCGCTGGGCCGTGCCCACATCACGGTCAACAAGAATGGCATCCCGAACGACCCGCAGAAGCCTTTCGTGACATCCGGCATCCGCATCGGTTCGCCGGCCATGACGACGCGCGGGTTTCGGGAGATCGAGGCCGAGGCTGTTGCCCATCTGGTGGCCGATATTCTGGATGCGCCGCACGACGAGGCTGTCATCGCTGCGGTGCGCGCCAAGGTTTCCGCGCTGTGTCAGAGATATCCGGTCTACGGCTGAACGCCGGTGAAATGCCCTTTCTGCGGCGCGGATGAAACGGCGGTCGCCGATACCCGGTTGAATGAAGACGGTGATGTCGTTCGCCGCCGCAGAAGGTGCAATGCCTGCGACAAGCGCTTCACGACTTACGAGCGGGCGGAAATACAGCTCCCGCAGGTGGTCAAGAAGAATGGTCTGCGTACCGAGTTCAGCCGGGGAAAACTGCGTGCCAGCCTCGAGCTGGCGCTGCGCAAGCGACCGGTGTCGATTGAATCGGTCGATGCGGCGGTGACCGACATCGAGGAGCGCCTGCTCGCCGCCGGCGAGCGCGAAGTGACCACTCAGCAGATCGGCGAACTGGTCATCCGCGAATTGAAGAAGCTCGACAAGGTGGCCTATATCCGTTTCGCCTCGGTCTACCGCAACTTTGAAGACGTGGATGCTTTCTCTCGCGCCATTCGCGAAGTTTCCCCGGCGTCCGAGACAAAATGAGCTTTTCCGCCGTCGACCACGGCATGATGGCGCGCGCCCTGCAACTCGCGCAGCGTGGGCTGTGGTCGACTTCGCCCAACCCCCGGGTTGGCTGCGTGCTGGTCCGCGATGGTGAGGTCGTCGGCGAAGGCTGGCACGCGAAGGCCGGAGAGCCGCATGCCGAGGTAATCGCCTTGGTCGCTGCCGGTGACAGGGTGCGTGGCGGAACGGCCTACGTGACACTTGAGCCCTGCGGTCACCATGGCCGCACGCCACCATGCACCGAGGCGCTGATTGCGGCCGGTATCTCGCGCGTGGTGGTGGCGATGAGCGACCCCAACCCGCTGGTTGCCGGGAAAGGGCTAGCCATGCTGGAGGCCGCCGGGATCAAGACGGCGAGCGGTTTGCTGGAGAACGAGGTGCGCGAACTCAATATTGGCTTCGTCTCACGGATGACCCGTGGCCGCCCGTGGCTGCGCCTTAAAGCTGCGGCCAGCCTGGACGGCAAGACGGCGCTGAACAACGGCATCAGCCAGTGGATCACGGGGCCGGAGGCGCGGCGCGATGGCCAGCGCTGGCGCGCCCGCGCCTGCGCTGTCCTGACCGGGATCGGCACCGTGCGCGATGACGATCCGCAATTGAACGTGCGCGAGTTCGAAACGTCGCGCCAGCCCTTGCGCGTTGTGGTCGATAGCCGACTCGAAACGCCGCTGACTTCCAGCATTCTGCAGGGAGGTCCGGTGCTGATTGCCGGCGCCGTCGACAATGCGGAGAAAATGGCCCTGTTGCGGTCGACCGGCGCGGAAGTGCTGATTCTGCCGAATGCCGCCGGCAAGGTCGAGCTGAAGGATCTACTCGAGGAACTCGCCCGGCGCGGCGTCAACGAGGTGCACGCCGAGGCAGGTTTCAAGCTCAATGGCTCTCTGCTGCGCGAGGGTTTGGTCGACGAGTTGCTGCTCTATCTGGCGCCCTGCCTGATCGGCCATGATGCCAGTGGGATGTTCAACCTGCCGGAGCTGACAATGCTGGACGGCAGGCATCGTCTGCAGATTCGCGATCTGCGCCAGGTCGGTGCAGATATTCGCCTGATTGCCCGTTTTCCTTAGGCGCGAAGACAGTGCAAGTGGCTATCGAGCGTCTCCGCTTTCAGCGTGTGGAATTGGCCCGGCGCTATTCGGGCTCAATCGACAGCGGCAGGGACCTGCGGTCGCTGGTTCGCCTTCATGCCCCAAAAATGCCGACCCGGTCAGCTGGAATCGTGACAAAAGCTTCGCCGGGTCTGCTAGCCGCAAGGATTCATGGGAGTATCATGTGAGGGTAGCCAAGCGGTTCCGGCAAGACGCCAGAATTTCGGGCGGTCGCGAGTCCGTGATTGCGGATCAAGCTAAGGAGAAACGATGGATCTCGGGTTACCTGACGGTGTGGGTGCTGCCGTACTGGGAATAGTTCTTGTCGGGGCCGCTGTCTCGGCCGTGGTCTTCTTTTTGCGTCAGAATCGCAAGGATCTTGACGATCTGGAGGAACTACTGAAAACCGAGGGCGAGGAAGACGATTGATCCGCTATTGAAACGTGATTCATCCTGTGTGTAGGTCTGAAGCGCGGCGCTGAAGACAATCCCGGAACGAGCATGAAGGGTAACCGTATGCGTGCTGTGCTGGTGGCAAATCCGAAGGGAGGGGCGGGGAAGACGACCTTGGCGACCAATCTTTGCGGGTACTTCGCCAATGAGGGAAAGAAGGTCACGCTGTGCGATCTCGACCGGCAGCAGTCTTCCCTGCGCTGGATGGCGTTCCGCGATCCGGATATGGCTCCGGTTACAGGCTATTTCGCAGCTAACCAGATTGTCCTGAATCTGCCGCAAGAGGCGGATTGGGCTGTCCTTGATGCACCCGCGGGATTGCAGGGCTACAAACTGTCGGATTACTTGCGCACCGTGGATCGGGTAGTGGTGCCCCTTGTCCCGTCGGTCTTTGACATGGCAGCCACAGAGGATTTTCTCAATTCAATCCGCAGCGACATGCGTGGCCGGCGCGGTAGCTTGGGCATCGTCGCCATGCGCGTTGATCCGCGTACGAAAGCAGCGGCGATGCTTGAGGAGTACCTAAGACATTTCGACGTCCCGATTCTCGCCTACCTGCGAAGCACGCAGAACTATGTCAATGCGGCCGCAGCCGGACTGACCATTTTCGATCCCCCGAGAACGCGGAACAGAAGGGACGTCGAGCAGTGGAACGGGCTATTGAACTGGCTTGAGGGGGGCGAAGCGGTCCGCTGAGATGGATTGGACGCAATTGATGCGCTGTGAGAATAGTTGTTGACACGTCGAGCTTAGGTCATGATAATGCGCCCCTCTAACGGACGCGGGGTGGAGCAGTCTGGCAGCTCGTCGGGCTCATAACCCGAAGGTCGCAGGTTCAAATCCTGCCCCCGCAACCAGCAAGCAAAGCGCTTGGTTTACGCCAAGCGCTTTTGTTTCTTTGAGATTGGGAATTGAGGTCCAGAAGGCGGTGCATAGTTCGCTGGAAGGCCTTGACGGTTTTTCACAGGTAGTAGATAATTCCATCTCTTTGCTGCTGACGTCTTTTTTGAGGCGTAGTGGTTTTGATCTTTAAAAATTTGGACAACCGATAGGTGTGGGTGCCTTGATGCGAAGCAACGCGAGTTGCGAAAAGTATTAAGGCAATCACACGGATGGAGAGATCCATCGAAGTAATGAGAATTACTGTCAGTGAATTGCGAGTTATATTGTTGGATTAAACTGAAGAGTTTGATCCTGGCTCAGATTGAACGCTGGCGGCATGCCTTACACATGCAAGTCGAACGGCAGCACGGACTTCGGTCCGCTGGCGAGTGGCGAACGGGTGAGTAATGTATCGGAACGTACCTTTCAGTGGGGGATAACGTAGCGAAAGTTACGCTAATACCGCATATTCTGTGAGCAGGAAAGCAGGGGATCGCAAGACCTTGCGCTGATTGAGCGGCCGATATCAGATTAGCTAGTTGGTGGGGTAAAGGCTCACCAAGGCGACGATCTGTAGCGGGTCTGAGAGGATGATCCGCCACACTGGAACTGAGACACGGTCCAGACTCCTACGGGAGGCAGCAGTGGGGAATTTTGGACAATGGGGGCAACCCTGATCCAGCCATGCCGCGTGAGTGAAGAAGGCCTTCGGGTTGTAAAGCTCTTTCGGCCGGGAAGAAATCGCATGGGCTAATACCCTGTGTGGATGACGGTACCGGAATAAGAAGCACCGGCTAACTACGTGCCAGCAGCCGCGGTAATACGTAGGGTGCGAGCGTTAATCGGAATTACTGGGCGTAAAGCGTGCGCAGGCGGTTTTGTAAGACAGGCGTGAAATCCCCGGGCTCAACCTGGGAACTGCGTTTGTGACTGCAAGGCTAGAGTACGGCAGAGGGGGGTGGAATTCCACGTGTAGCAGTGAAATGCGTAGAGATGTGGAGGAACACCAATGGCGAAGGCAGCCCCCTGGGTCGATACTGACGCTCATGCACGAAAGCGTGGGTAGCAAACAGGATTAGATACCCTGGTAGTCCACGCCCTAAACGATGTCAACTAGGTGTTGGGAGGGTAAAACCTTTTAGTACCGGAGCTAACGCGTGAAGTTGACCGCCTGGGGAGTACGGCCGCAAGGTTAAAACTCAAAGGAATTGACGGGGACCCGCACAAGCGGTGGATGATGTGGATTAATTCGATGCAACGCGAAAAACCTTACCTACCCTTGACATGCCAGGAACTTGCCAGAGATGGCTTGGTGCCCGAAAGGGAGCTGGAACACAGGTGCTGCATGGCTGTCGTCAGCTCGTGTCGTGAGATGTTGGGTTAAGTCCCGCAACGAGCGCAACCCTTGTCGTTAATTGCCATCATTTAGTTGGGCACTTTAACGAGACTGCCGGTGACAAACCGGAGGAAGGTGGGGATGACGTCAAGTCCTCATGGCCCTTATGGGTAGGGCTTCACACGTCATACAATGGTCGGTACAAAGGGTTGCCAAGCCGCGAGGTGGAGCCAATCCCAGAAAGCCGATCGTAGTCCGGATTGCAGGCTGCAACTCGCCTGCATGAAGTCGGAATCGCTAGTAATCGTGGATCAGCATGTCACGGTGAATACGTTCCCGGGTCTTGTACACACCGCCCGTCACACCATGGGAGCGGGTTCCGCCAGAAGTAGGTAGCCTAACCGCAAGGAGGGCGCTTACCACGGCGGGGTTCGTGACTGGGGTGAAGTCGTAACAAGGTAGCCGTAGGGGAACCTGCGGCTGGATCACCTCCTTTCTAGAGAAAGCATCCTGGCACCCACAACTTATCGGTTGTTCATGAGTAGCAAACAGACGAGGGTCTGTAGCTCAGTCGGTTAGAGCACCGTCTTGATAAGGCGGGGGTCGTTGGTTCGATTCCAACCAGACCCACCAACGTCTTATCGCATAAACGAGCAGGCAGGGCGAAAGCCGCATAGCCGCATGCAAGATGTTGAGCAACGCAGCATGGCGCGTTTAGAGGGGGATTAGCTCAGCTGGGAGAGCACCTGCTTTGCAAGCAGGGGGTCAACGGTTCGATCCCGTTATCCTCCACCAGAACCCAAAGATAAGCAGGTTTGTTTATCTTTGGCTTTTGAGAAATCAATTGCTACGCTCTTTAACAAAACGGAAGAAGGTTGTGTCACTCGAACTGATGAGGTTTGGGTGATGCGTTGTGATTGCATCGATCTTGGTATTGAGTATCAAGATCGCACAAATATGAGTTTGCCTGTAGCCGGTCTCGAAAGAGACTACAAGGTTATAGGATCAAGCGACTAAGTGCATGTGGTGGATGCCTTGGCGATCACAGGCGATGAAGGACGTGCAAGCCTGCGAAAAGCGGGGGGGAGCTGGCAATGAAGCTTTGATCCCCCGATATCCGAATGGGGAAACCCACCTCGCAAGAGGTATCCTGATCTGAATACATAGGATCAGGAGGCGAACCCGGTGAACTGAAACATCTAAGTAGCCGGAGGAAAAGAAATCAACCGAGATTCCCCAAGTAGTGGCGAGCGAACGGGGAAGAGCCTGCTAGTGATAGCGGAACTGTTAAGAGAACGGAATGGAAAGTCCGGCCGTAGTGGGTGATAGCCCCGTATATGAAAACAGATCCGTGGTACTAAGTTAGCGAAAAGTAGGGCGGGGCACGTGAAACCTTGTCTGAACATGGGGGGACCATCCTCCAAGGCTAAATACTCGTGATCGACCGATAGTGAACTAGTACCGTGAGGGAAAGGCGAAAAGAACCCCGGGAGGGGAGTGAAATAGATCCTGAAACCGCATGCATACAAACAGTGGGAGCGGACTTGTTCCGTGACTGCGTACCTTTTGTATAATGGGTCAGCGACTTACGTTTAGTAGCAAGCTTAACCGAATAGGGGAGGCGCAGCGAAAGCGAGTCTGATAAGGGCGATTTAGTTGCTAGGCGTAGACCCGAAACCGGATGATCTATCCATGGCCAGGATGAAGGTGCCGTAACAGGTACTGGAGGTCCGAACCCACTAATGTTGAAAAATTAGGGGATGAGCTGTGGATAGGGGTGAAAGGCTAAACAAATCCGGAAATAGCTGGTTCTCCCCGAAAACTATTTAGGTAGTGCGTCTTGTATCACTGACGGGGGTAAAGCACTGTTATGGCTAGGGGGTCATCGCGACTTACCAAACCATGGCAAACTCTGAATACCGTCAAGTGCGAGCAAGGCAGACAGACAGTGGGTGCTAACGTCCATTGTCAAGAGGGAAACAACCCAGACCGCCAGCTAAGGTCCCCAAGACACAGTTAAGTGGGAAACGAAGTGGGAAGGCATAGACAGCTAGGAGGTTGGCTTAGAAGCAGCCATCCTTTAAAGAAAGCGTAATAGCTCACTAGTCGAGTCGTCCTGCGCGGAAGATGTAACGGGGCTCAAACCATGCACCGAAGCTGCGGATATCGAAAGATATGGTAGGGGAGCGTTCTGTAGGTCTGTGAAGGTGTCTTGTAAAGGATGCTGGAGATATCAGAAGTGCGAATGCTGACATGAGTAGCGATAAAGGGAGTGAAAAGCTCCCTCGCCGAAAGCCCAAGGTTTCCTACGCAACGTTCATCGGCGTAGGGTGAGTCGGCCCCTAAGGCGAGGCAGAAATGCGTAGTCGATGGGAAACAGGTCAATATTCCTGTACCGATTCTAGATGCGATGTGGGGACGGAGAAGGTTAGGTCAGCCATCTGTTGGAATAGGTGGTTTAAGCGTGTAGGCGTGCCCCTTAGGCAAATCCGGGGGGCTTAGCTGAGGCGTGACGACGAGGCACTACGGTGCTGAAGTGATTGATACCAAGCTTCCAGGAAAAGCCACTAAGCTTCAGTCTAGAATTGACCGTACCGCAAACCGACACAGGTGGGCAGGATGAAAATTCTAAGGCGCTTGAGAGAACTCAGGAGAAGGAACTCGGCAAATTAACACCGTAACTTCGGGAGAAGGTGTGCCCCGGTAGGTTGTAGAGCCTCGCGCTCGAAGGCCGATGGGGTTGCAGTGAAATGGTGGCTGCGACTGTTTAATAAAAACACAGCACTCTGCAAACACGAAAGTGGACGTATAGGGTGTGACGCCTGCCCGGTGCCGGAAGGTTAATTGATGGGGTGCAAGCTCTTGATCGAAGCCCCGGTAAACGGCGGCCGTAACTATAACGGTCCTAAGGTAGCGAAATTCCTTGTCGGGTAAGTTCCGACCTGCACGAATGGCGTAACGATGGCCACACTGTCTCCTCCTGAGACTCAGCGAAGTTGAAATGTTTGTGAAGATGCAATCTCCCCGCGGCAAGACGGAAAGACCCCATGAACCTTTACTGTAGCTTTGCATTGGACTTTGAACCGGTCTGTGTAGGATAGGTGGGAGACTGTGAAACCGGGACGCTAGTCTCGGTGGAGTCAACCTTGAAATACCACCCTGGTTTGTTTGAGGTTCTAACCTTGATCCGTGAATCCGGATCGGGGACCGTGCATGGTGGGCAGTTTGACTGGGGCGGTCTCCTCCCAAAAGGTAACGGAGGAGTACGAAGGTACGCTTAGGGCGGTCGGACATCGCCCATAAAGTGCAATGGCAAAAGCGTGCTTGACTGCGAGACCCACAAGTCGAGCAGGTGCGAAAGCAGGTCATAGTGATCCGGTGGTTCTGTATGGAAGGGCCATCGCTCAACGGATAAAAGGTACTCTGGGGATAACAGGCTGATACCGCCCAAGAGTTCATATCGACGGCGGTGTTTGGCACCTCGATGTCGGCTCATCTCATCCTGGGGCTGTAGCCGGTCCCAAGGGTATGGCTGTTCGCCATTTAAAGAGGTACGTGAGCTGGGTTTAAAACGTCGTGAGACAGTTTGGTCCCTATCTGCCGTGGGCGCTGGAAATTTGAAGGGGGCTGCTCCTAGTACGAGAGGACCGGAGTGGACGAACCTCTGGTGTACCGGTTATGACGCCAGTCGTATCGCCGGGTAGCTATGTTCGGAAGAGATAAACGCTGAAAGCATCTAAGCGTGAAACTCGCCTTAAGATAAGATTTCCCGGAGTCTTGAACTCCTTGAAGGGTCGTCGAAGACCACGACGTTGATAGGTCAGGTGTGGAAGCGCAGTAATGCGTTAAGCTAACTGATACTAATTGCCCGTACGGCTTGATCCTATAACCTTGTAATACACTGCAGCAACTCATAACGCAGTCACAACAAACAACCTTCTCCCCATTTTGCGCTTGTCGAACCTTCGACACGCACACAAGTTACGCTTGGCGGCTATAGCCTGCTGGACCCACCCCTTCCCTTCCCGAACAGGACCGTGAAACAGCTGAGCGCCGATGATAGTGAGCTTCCGCTCGCGAAAGTAGGTCACCGCCAGGCTCCCCACATCAAAAACCCCCCAAAATGGCGGGGGGTTTTTGTTTATGGGCCGGGATGCGTCGCGACGACGTGTTATAATTCAAACGGCGGGTCTCCCCGCATTGCAGTGTGGTGAATCTGGTCAGGTCCGGAAGGAAGCAGCCACAGCCATTTAATGCAAGTGCCGGGGGTTAGGCTCGCCACTTCATTTTCTTCTTCCTTCTGGGGCGCATGAGTTACCAGGTTCTCGCGCGAAAGTGGCGGCCGCGCAGCTTCACCAGTCTGGTCGGGCAAGAGCACGTTGTCCGAGCCCTGACCCACGCCCTCGAGCCAGCGCCTGCACCACGCCTATCTTTTACAGGCACCCGCGGGGTGGGCAAGACCACGCTTGCCCGGATTCTTGCCAAGTCGCTGAACTGCGAAACCGGCGTCACCGCTACACCCTGCGGGTTGTGCTCGGCATGTCAGGAAATTGATAGCGGGCGGTTTGTCGACCTTCTGGAAGTCGATGCGGCGACCAATACCCAGGTTGATGAAATGCGGCAACTGCTGGAGAACGCTGTTTATGCGCCGACACGTGGTCGCTACAAGGTCTATGTGATCGACGAAGTCCATATGCTTTCCAACTCGGCATTCAACGTACGGTGCTTTCGCGCTGTCTGCAGTTCAACCTCAAGCAGATGCCGCCGGCCTCCATAGCAACGCACCTGGGGCGTGTGCTTGAGGCTGAGGGTGTGGGATATGATCTTCAGGCGCTTGGTTTGATTGCACGATCTGCTGCAGGTAGCATGCGCGATGCACTCTCCCTGCTTGACCAAGCCATAGCGCACGGTGCCGGGACGGTTGACGAGGCCCAGGTTCGCGCAATGCTTGGGACAGTGGACCTTGATTACCTCTATTCAATCCTTGAGGCCGTTCAGTGCGGCGACTCGGGGGAATTGTTGCGCCTCGCTGCCGATATGGCCATGCGCAGTCTCTCGTTTGGCGCTGCGCTCCAGGAACTCGCGAGTTTGCTGACGCGGCTTCAAGTGGCACAATGCGCGCCCGTCTCGGTTGACAACGAAGACCCCGATCGGGTTCGTCTCCTTGGGTTGGCTGCCAAGCTTTCGCCAAACTTTGTTCAGCTGGCGTACCAGATTGTGATTCACGGTCGGGCTGATCTGGCGATGGCGCCTGATGAATACGCGGGTTTCGTGATGACCTTTGCTCCGGCTGCACGGTTTTAGCCCGGAGTCGGTGGCCGATGTCGTCGATGCCGTGAAAACGTCGGTTCAGCGGGGTTCAGCAAGGCATGTCCAAACGATCAGCCCGGCGTCTGCGCCCCTCTTGCCAACTTCAGGGGTTCTGACCAAGGTGGTGGACAAGGCTAAGGAGGCTCCTGAGAGAAAATGGCATGGCATGATCGCGGCCCTTCAGTTGAATGGCTTGGCACGGGAACTCGCGCAGCATTGCGAACTCCGGGAGCTCAACGACTCCGAATGCGTGCTTCGCCTGGCCCCTGCTCATGCACTTCTCCAGATGAAGCCGGCCCCTGACAAGTTGCAACAGGCGCTACGGGAATATCTGGGGCGCCCGGTCACCGTGTGCTTCGAACTGGCACCGACCGTCGGTGATACACCGGCGGTAACGGCCGGAGGGAGCGGCGTGAACAGCAGGATCAGGCAATTGCCTCGATCGAAAAGGATGCATTTGTCCGTGACGTCATCGAGAACTTCGATGCCTCACTGGTGGAATCATCAATCAAACCCATCGTATAGCGGAGAGTCAGACATGATGAAAGGTGGCTTGGCGGGCCTGATGAAACAGGCCCAAGCGATGCAGGACAACATGAAGAAGGCGCAGGAGCAGCTTGCGCTGATAGAGGTTGAAGGGCAGTCCGGCGCCGGCATGGTTAAGGTCGTGATGACTTGTTCCCATGATGTCCGTCGCGTGAGCATCGATCCGTCGGTCCTCGATGATCGCGAGATGCTCGAAGATCTGATAGCAGCCGCAGTCAATGATGGCGTGCGCCGCTGCGAGGAGCTGAGCAAGGAAAAGATGGCAGGCTTCGCCGCGGGTCTGAACTTGCCCCGGGCCTGAAGCTGCCGTTCTGAGCGGCATGAACCCCTCGGGCCTGCAGGCGCTGATCGAAGCCCTGCGCTGTTTGCCTGGCGTGGGGCCGAAGTCTGCTCAGCGCATGGCCTACCATCTTCTGCAGCATGACAGGAAAGGGCACAGCACCTTGGGGATGCCCTTTCAAGTGCGCTGGCGTCGGTCTTGTCATTGCGGGCGTTGCAACACCTTTGCCGAAATGAGATTTGCGAGCGTTGTGCGTCGCCCGGCGGGACGCCTCGTTGCTCTGTGTGGTCGAAACGCCGGTCGACATGAACATGATGGAACTGACACATTCATATCAAGGACTCTATTATGTGCTGATGGGCCGCATTTCCCCCTTGGATGGGATTGGTGCTCGAGAACTTGGTCTCGAGCGACTGATGGCGCGTGTCCTGGATGGCATCGTGCGCGAGGTAATTTTGGCAACCAACTACACCAACGAGGGCGAGGCAACCGCACATTACATCGTGGCCATGCTGAGACCCAAAGGGGTCAGCGTGACAAGAATTGCGCGTGGGTGCCTGTTGGCGGCGAGCTTGAATACTGCGATAGCGGGACCCTGGCCCAGGCCTTGCGCGAGCGCAGGGACTGCGGCAGCTGACAATGGCTTTTGTGACGAGTTCCCCTGAGCGTATAATCCAAAGTTTATTTTCAACCTCATCCAATTCCTTTAGGGTCAGCGTTATGAGCAATCAAGGAAAAATGGACTGCGGGAGACGACGTTTGATCGTCGCTACTGCGGCCGTGGGCGGGGCTGGTGCGGTTGTCGCACTGGTGCCGTTCGTCTCCAGCTTGCTTCCGTCCGAGCGCGCCAAGGCTGCAGGCGCTCCGGTGGAAGTCGATATCGGCAAGCTGGAAGCGGGCCAGATGATGACTGTCGAGTGGCGCGGCAAGCCGGTGTGGATCATCAACCGGACCGCAGAGATGCTCGGTACCCTGCCCAAGCTGGATGGTCAGATGGCCGATCCGAATTCGGACAGGACATGCAACCGGCGTACGCGAGGAATGAGACCCGCTCCGTCAAGAGGAGTTCATGGTGGTCATTGGCATCTGCACGCACTTGGGCTGTTCTTCTTCCTCGAAATTCAAGGCGGGAGCGGACGAGGGCATGCCGGGTGACTGGCTGGGTGGATTCCTCTGCCCATGTCATGGTTCGACCTTTGACTTCGCTGGGCGCGTTTTTAAGTCGAAGCCCGCGCCGACCAATCTCGAAGTTCCGCCGCACGTGTATCTGTCCGACAGCCGTATCCTGATCGGCGAAGACAAGAAGGGAGCATAGAAATGGCTGCTGGCAAAGTCGAAAAATACAAATCTGACGGATCCATCGGCGGCAACGCCCTGGAGTGGGTGGACGCCCGGTTTCCGGCCACCTCGATGTGGAAGGAACACCTCTCCGAGTACTACGCTCCGAAGAATTTCAATTTCAGGTATTTCTTCGGTCCCTGGCGTTGCTGGTTCTGGTTATCCAGATCGTAACCGGCATCTTCCTCGTCATGCACCACAAGCCCGATGCCGCGCTGAACGCCAACGGCGTGCCGGTGGCTTTCGCCAGCGTCGAGTACATCATGCGCGACGTGCCGGGCGGCTGGCTGATCCGCTACATGCACTCGACCGGCGCTTCGGCCTTCTTCATCGTGGTCTATCTCCACATGTTCCGCGGCCTGCTCTACGGCTCCTATCGCCAAGCCACGCGAACTGGCCTGGCTGTTCGGGGTCGGCATCTTTCCTCGTGCTGATGGGGTGAAGCCTTCTTCGGCTACCTGCTGCCGTGGGGCCAGATGTCATTCTGGGGTGCGCAGGTCATCGTCAACCTGTTCTCCGCACTGCCTCTGATCGGTCCGGATCTGTCTCTCATCATCCGCGGTGATTTCGTCGTCGGCGACGCGACGCTCAACCGTTTCTTCTCGTTCCACGTCATTGCTTTCCCGCTGTGCTGCTCGGCCTTGTTGCCGCGCATATTCTGGCGCTGCACGAAACCGGGTCGAACAACCCGGATGGCATAGAGATCAAGGCCAACAAGGACGAAAACGGCATCCCGCGACGACGGCATACCCCTTCCGCCCGTATTACGGTGAAGGACATCGTCGGCGTCGTGGTCTTCCTGTTGGTGTTCTCAGCGGTGCGGTTCTTCGCGCCCGAGGTGGCGGCTACTTCCTCGAGCACGACAACTTCTATCCGGCAGATCCGCTCAAGACCCCGCTGCATCGCGCCAGTCTGGTACTTCACGCCCTACTATTCGATCCTGCGCGCCGTGGTCTGGAACTTCGGCCTCGATGCCAAGTTCTGGGGTGTGGTGGCCATGGGGGCCTCGGTCGTGATCTTCGCCTTCCTGCCTTGCTGCGGGATCGCAGTCCCGTCAAGTCGATCCGCTATCGTGGCCCGATCCCAAGCCGGTGTTGACCCTGTTCGTGATCTGCTTCTTCATTCTTGGGTGTCTCGGCACGCAACCGCCGTCCCCGATGGGCGAACTGGTTTCCCAGATATGCACGTTGTTCTACTTCGGTTTCTTCTTGGCATGCCGTGGTGGTCGCGCATGGACAAGTTCAAGCCGGTGCCGGAACGCGTGACGATGAAGAGGATGCGAAAACGAAAAATTTCTGATGGCGTTGCTTTCGCGCTCTCACTGTCTCGCCGCCGGCGGTGCTCACCTTGACCACTGGCCAGGCGAGTCGGCGACAAGGCGGCATTGCAGAACGGCGCCAAACTGTTCGTCATTAACGCCTGAACTGTCATGGCGCCTCGCATCTTCGCTACAACAGCTGATCGGCTTGGCTTGCCGAGCAGCAGGTGAAGGACAACCTGATGTTACTCCGACAAGATCGGCGAGCAGATGGCTGTTGCCGGCCCGCTCCGATGAACAGAAGCAGTGGTTCGGGGCAAGCCCGCCCGATCTCACGGTCATCGCGGACCCTCGCTTCCGAGATGGGACCGGGTGCATTGGCTGCATACGTATCTGCGCTCCTTCTACCGCGACGAGAAGCGGCCGACAGGTGGAACAACGTGGTCGTTCGAGAATGTCGGCATGCCGCACGTTCTCTATGAGCTGAAGGGCGTGCGCTGAATCATCAAACGGCAAGCTGGACTGGCTGTTCAGGGCAAGATAGACACCTGCGGAGTCGACAAGTCCATTTCGATCTGGTCCAAGCTTCATCGTCTCGATGGGCGAGCCGAACCAGGAGTTCCTTTAAAACCTTGGTTTCATGTTCTCGCCTCCCCCTGTTCGTGCTCTTCCTCTGGCTTACGCGTTGAAGAAGAACTGGAAAGATATCCACTAATCCTTTCCGGGTTAGTTGACGGCATCGCGGGTTGGCTCGGTCCGGTCCCCGATGCCGAATCTCACTTTGAAGGTTGCCACCAATGATGAACCTCTACTCGGGTCAACCTGCCCCATTCAGCCATCGCTGCCGCATTGTCCTGTACGAGAAGGGCATGGATTTTCCAGGTCATCGATGCGACATATTCAACAGGCGGAAGATCTGGCCGTCATCAACCCGCACAACTGTGCGGTGCTGGTCGACGCGATCTGGTGCTGTTCGAGCCGAACATCATCAACGAGTATCGACGAACGCTTTCCCGCATCCGCAACTGATGCCCGCAATCCGATCATGCGTGCCCGCGCCCGCCAGTTGCTGGTCGGGATGGAACGCAGATCTTCTCTTTCATGGAAGCGATCGAAAAGCACGGCAAGTCCGCCGACAAGGCACGCCACGAGATTCCGGGCCCGCCTGACCGAGATCATCCCAATCTTCAACAAGCGAAGTTCATGCTGGGCGACGACTTCTCGATGCTTGACGTGGCGATAGGGCCGTTGCTGTGGCGTCTCGACCACTGGCATCGATCTCCGGCAAGGCTGCGGCACCCCTGATGAAGTACGCCGAGCGCATCTTCATCGTCAGGCTACATCGATGCCCTGACGCCGTCCGAAAAGGCGATGCGCAAAGTAAGACATGGATCTCCCGTCCAAAAAACCCTATCTTTGCGGGCCATTTGGGAGTGGTGCGGCGATAACGGCTTCACGCTACATTGCTGTTCAGATCGATGCACGCACGCGGGTTCCGCGAGTTTGTCCGCGACGGCCAGATCGTTCTCAACATAGGTCCGGATGCAAGCAACAAGTTGCAAATCGGCAACGATTCATCCAGGTTCCAGGCCCGCGTTTAGGTGGCGTCGCCCGCCAGCTGTCGGTGCCGGGTCGAACAGGTGACCGCGATCTACTCGCGGGAAAACGGCTCCGGAATGGCATTCGAGATCGAACCAGCCGAACTGTAGCCGAGGTGGAGTGTCCGAAGAGGTGCATCAGGTGTCGTCCGATGATACGCCTGAGCCGCCACGCCCCAGGAGGGCCGCCCAGGCTCCAGCGCATCAAATAGGGCTACCGGTCGCGGTCGACGCACCAGAATGGGGAGATTTCCAGGGGGACCTCCTTTTTGCATCGGAATACGTGATGTTCTGGTGGCATGGCTGTTGCTAATAGTTATCCGGAAGAAGTTCATGAAGCGCAAGTCAAGTCCACCTGTTGTTACCACGGCGTCGGCTGTGGCGTTCTGTCGCGACGGAAATGGGGAGATCGGCCGCCGGCGTTCGGGGCGATCCTCGACCAGCCGGCCAATCGCGGACGCTTGTGCAGCAGCAACCCTCGCCCAGACCGGCGACCTCACCTATCGTCTGCAGCACCCAGGCAGCGCCGCAAGGGGGCGGCAGTCGCTGCTCGACGGGAACGAGGCGCTGGACGCAAGCGGCCAGACGTTTCGCCGCGACGATCCCGCCCGCACGGTCCGACTCGGTCGCCTTTTACATATCCGCCGGGTTGAGACGGAAGACTACTAGGTCTTCAACAAGCTGGCCAAAGGGCTGATCGGCACCAACAACGTCGATACCAATTCACGGCTCTGCATGTCCTCCGCCGTCGCCGGTTACAAGCAGACGCTGGTGCCGATGCGCCGCCGTGCCGCTCGAGGACATCCTGCAGGCGCAGGTGATTTTCATAGCCGGCGCAAAACCGGCGGTGGCCCAACCGATCATCTTCCGCGCATCGAGGACGCGGGCAGCCAATCCCGACCTGAAATCATCGTCGCCGATCCGCGCGCTCGGAGCGCAAATCGCCGATTCCACCTGGCGATCGGGCGAGGTACCGACATCGCTTCTGTTCAACGGCATGCTCAACGTGTTGAGATGGCGAAGGCCTGATTGACCCGCTCCACGTTGAAGCGGAGACCAGAAGTGGTTCGCGGTGCTGGCGAGATCGCCGCAGGTATCCGCGAATGTCGCTGCCGAAACGGCGTGGAGGCGGCGGATATTGTCAGGCGGCGCGCTGGTTCGAAACGCTGGCGCTTCGCTTTCGCCAGGATGCCGGGGGCTCCAACCAGTCGGCGGCGGCACCCACAACAACGCCGGCATCATCCACTGCATCTGGCGACCGGTCAGATCGGCAAGCCGGGGCCGGCCCTTCTCGCTGACCGGGCAGCCCAACGCCATGGGCGGGCGTGAAGTCGGTGGCCTGGGCAACCTGCTGTCGGCGCATCGCGACCTCGGCAATCCGATGCACGGCCGAGGATGGCTTTTCAGGGCGGCCCTTTGTGCCACCAGACCGGGCAAGTCTGCGGTCGACCTGTTCAAATGCTGAAAACCGGCGAGATCAAGTCGGTCTGGATTGCCTGCACCAATCGGCACAGTCGCTGCCCAACCAGGCCGCCGTGCGTGAAGCGCGCAGGCCGCCGACTACGTGGTGCTGCAAGGAGGGCCTACGGCAGCACCGATACCGCCGATTTGCCGACCTGCTGCTGCCGGCCAGCGGCCGAGGGAAAGAAGCACGGTGACCAATTCCGGGCGCTGCATCACCGGCGTGCAGGCGGCTTTCACCGCCCGGAGAGGGCGCGACATGACTGGGAAATCGTCGTCGATTTCGCCCGCCGCCTCAGCCGCAAAGCTGGACCACACCGGCGCCGAATCGCCGTTTCCTATGCCGATGCCGAAGCCATCTTCGACAGGCACCGCGAGAACTCCCGGGGACAGGATCTCGGCATCACCGGCCTCAGCTTGCCTTGCTCGAAGCAGCAGGGCCCGCAACAGTGGCCCTACCCGGAAGAGCGCCGCGAGGGGTAGGGTGCGCCTTTACGAGGACGGCATCTTCCCGACCGCCGACGGCCGGGCGCGCTTCGTCGCCGTCGAGCACCGGCCGACCGCCGATGCCCTGTCGACGGATACCCGCGTCAGCCTGCTCTCTCTGGCCACATGCGCGATCACCAGCACGGGACGACCCGCACCGGCTCGGTGCACCGCGCCTGTTCAATCTCGAAGACGAACCGCTGCTGGCGGTACCATCCCTGAGGCGTGCGTCACGCGGTCCTGGAAACTGGTGATCTGGCGCGGGTCAGCAATCCCAAAAGGGCGGGCTGACGGTTCCGTGTCGCCGAGCGCGCCGGCCTGCAGCTGGCCGTGCCTGGATACCAATGCACTGGGGCAGCCAGTTCTTAGGACTCCCCGGTGTCAGCGCGGTCGCCTGCGATGCCGTCAACCGTACTCGATACAGCCGGAACTGGAAACATGCCGCTGTGCAGATCAGCAAACGCGCGCTTCCCTACCCGCTGGCGATCGTTCGCCGCTGCACGCGGGGTCGGCCCGACGCACTGGTCTGACGCAGGACGGCGCGGGCGCAACTGTACGCTTCCCCTCTGCCACCATCGGCCTCTATGGACGCGCAGCCCGCTGGTGGTTTTTCCGGGCGGCGGCAGAAACCGACTGGACGCGGCGCAGATCGCCGAACTGGATCTCTGTTCGGCATGGACGGCGACGACAGCGCCCGCACGTTTACCAGGACGCCCGGCGCAGCATCGCCAAGAAGGCCATCACCCGCGACGGGAAACTGCTAGGGGTGCGACTGGCCGGGGAAACGCTGGCGCAGGCCTGGCTCAAACAGGCGATGGCGGAAGACAGGCTCGACGCCAGCCTCATCCGGCCAGCGCTGGCCCCGAAGCGCCCGACCGCCGGTCACCATGCCGTCCCGCAACATCATCTGCGAGTGCGCGGACGTCAGCGACCTCCAGATTCAAAAGGAACTGGCACGGAGCTGGCGGGCTGACCGCGCTCAGGAAAACCTGAAATGCGGGTGCTTTTGCGGCTCTGCTATCCCCGACATCAAGCGAATGGTAGCAGAATTCAAACGCGAAAGAGGAAGTGCCAGCCTGAGCGCGGCAGAAGAGACCGATGAGTTACGCTCAGTACATTGGGAAATCGGTCGCGGCGCCAAGGAAGATCACACGTGATCTCTCAGCGAGACGTATGCCCTCCAGCTCTACCGGGCCATGCTCGATGGCGGCGTGCCGATCTGGAACTGGGTGCGATCATCCTCGGCCTGCGCGTCAAGGGTGAATCGCTCGCCGAAATGCTCGGCTTCCTGGCGGCCACCGGAGTCAGCGCACGATGCGTACCACCCGCCCGCCCGGCGATCCGCCCTGGTTGTCCTGCTCCGACCTACAACGGGGGCGCGTAAGGGGTAACCTGACCCCGTTGCTGGCGATCATGCTGCAGCGGTCCGGTGTGCCGGTTCTGGTACGTGGAGCACCATTGAAGGCTACGGTCGCGTGACGACCGGCCAGATGTTCCGCGAGCACGGGCATCATGCCCGCGCTGTCGATAATCAACGCTGAAGCCGCACTGGAAGAGCAGGGGCTGGCCTTCGTGCCGCTCAACGCGTTGTACCGGGCGCGCACAACCTCCCTCCCGTTGCGCGCGCCTTAGGGTGAGGAATAACGCGCATAGCCTGGTCAAATGCTCGACCCCTTCCGTGGCAGGCGTTCTAATCACGGCGGCGACCCACCCAGGTTCCTCGACCTCAGCCGTGACAATGCTGCTGGCGCTCGGTCGACGGGGCATCTCGCTGCGCGCGGCACCGAGGCGAACGCTGCCAATCCCAGGCGTCAGCCGCGCCTGGAATATGTTGCATCAAGCCGGCGCCGAAATGCTTTCGAGGCCGAGCACGATAACTTGCAGGCGCTGCCACTCCTGCCGTACCGCCGATGCGGCGAGCACTGCCTGGATCGGCGGTAATGCTTGACCATCAGTTGCCTCACAAAACGATTGCCAATCAACTTGCACCCACTGTCTCCTCGCCTCGGGCTATACCGACAACGATTTCAATCAGGCCAAGGCTGTCGTCGCCGTCGAGACCAACGGGCGGTTGATCGGCAGCGCCGCCTAGCGGCAATGACCTGTCGACTTGAGCCGGCGACTGCCCGCTGAAGGTGAGCGCGCGGGCAGAAATGGCTGGGTTTGATCAAATGGCGCAGGATTCTCCCGGATTTCCGGCTGCAGACGCAATACGGCCATGCGTTTCAAATTCCACGCCAGGCAAACCAGCGTCCATTCACCGGCGACTTGTTTCAAACCGCGCAGGGAGAACTGACGGAACCCCATAACGGACTTGATGATGCCGAAGACAGGTTCGACGGTTTGCTTGCGCAGGGCGTAAAGCGGCTCGGCCTGACTG
Source organism: Candidatus Dechloromonas phosphorivorans (assembly GCA_016714975.1). Classification (GTDB taxonomy): domain Bacteria; phylum Pseudomonadota; class Gammaproteobacteria; order Burkholderiales; family Rhodocyclaceae; genus Azonexus; species Azonexus phosphoriphilus. Next base: position 135,053 of record JADKBR010000016.1, read on the forward strand.
GGTTTTCAGTTTGTGCGCCATGGCCTGGGCCGGGGTGGCATCGGCCGGCAGGGCTGCCGGTTCGGTAAAGCGCTCATGCGGAGCTGGATGGTGTTCATCGCGCTTGACGGCAATGAACGGG
>JADKBR010000017.1 GCA_016714975.1 Candidatus Dechloromonas phosphorivorans
CGCAGGGACTGCGGCGGCTGACAATGGCTTTTATGACGAGTTCCCGTAGCGTATAATCCAAGTTTGTATTTTCAACCTCATCAGGTCCTTTAGGGGTCAGCGTTATGAGCAATCAGGAAAAATGGGACCACTGCGGGAGACGACGTTTGATCGTCGCTACCGCGGCCGTGGAAGGGCTGGTGAGGTTGTCGCACTGGTGCCGTTCGTCTCAGCCCGCTTCCGTCCGAGCGCGCCAAGGCTGCAGGCGCTCCGGTAGAAGTCGATATCCGACAAGCTGGAAGCGGGCCAGATGATGACTGTCGAGTGGCGCGGCAAGCCGGTGTGTGGATCATCGGGCGGACCGCAGAGATGCTCGGTACCCTGCCCAAGCTGGATGGTCAGATGGCCGATCCGAGTTCGGACAAGACATACAGCCAGCGTACGCGAGGAATGAGACCGCTCCGTCAGAAGAAGGCGTTCATGGTGGTCGTTCAGAACTTCACGCGCCCGGGCTGTTCACCTTCCTCGAGAAATTCAAGGCGGAGCAGACGAGGGTATGCCGGGTGACTGGCTGGGTGGATTCCTCTGCTTATGTCGCGGTTCGACCTTTGACTTCGCTGGAAGCGCGTTTTAAGTCGAAGCCGCGCCGACCAATCTCGGTTCACCGCACGTGTATCTGTCCGGCAGCCGTGTCCTGATCGGCGAAGACAGAAGGGGTATAGAAATGGCTGCACAACAAAGTCGAAAAAGTACAAGTCTATTGGGTCCGTCGGTGGCAACATACGAATTGGGTGGTTCCAGGTTTAGCCGCGTCGATGTGGAAGAACACCTCTCCGGAAGTACTACGCTCCGAGGAATTTCAATTTCAGGTATTTCGCCGGTTCCTAGCGTTGCTGGTTCTGGTTATCAGATCGTACCGGCATCTTCCTCGTCATGCACAAGCCCCGATGCCGCGCTGAACGCCAACGGCGTGCCGGTTGCCTTCGCCAGCGTCGAGGACATCATGCGCGACGTACCCCGGCGGCTGATCCCGCCGCTGCACTCGACCGGCGCTTCGGCCTTCTTCATCGTCGTCTATCTGCACATGTTCCGCGGCCTGCTCTACGGCTCCTATCGCAAACCACGCGAACTGACTTGGCTGTTCCGGGTCGGCATCTTCCTCGTGCTGATGGGTGAAGCCTTCTTCGGCTACCTGCTGCCGTGGGGCCAGATGTCATTCTGGGGTGCGCAGGTCATCTCATCCAACCCTGTTCTCCGGAGCCGCCTCTGGCGGTCCGGATCTGTCTCTCATCATCCGGGGCGATTTCGTCGTCGGCGACGCGACCCTCAACCGTTTCTTCTCGTTCCACGTCATTGCTTTCCCGCTTGTGCTGCTCGGCTTGCCGCGCATATTCTGGCGCTGCACGAAACCGGGTCGAACAACCCGGATGGCATACAGATCCAAGGCCAACAACGAGGAAAACGGCATTCCGCACGACGGCCTTCCACCGTCATCTACACGGTGAAGGACATCGTCGGCGTCGTGGTCTTCCTGTTCGTGTTCTCGGCAGTGCTCTTCTTCGCGCCGGAAGGTGGCGGCTGCTTCCTCAGTACAACAACTTCTATCCGGCAGATCCGCTCAAGACCCCGCTGCGCATCGCGCCAGTCTGGTACCACGCCCTACTATTCGATCCTCCGCGCCATGGTCTGGAACTTCTTCGGCCTCGATGCCAAGTTCTGGGGTGTGGTGGCGATGGGGCCTCGGTCGTGATCTTCGCCTTCCTGCCTTGGCTGGATCGCAGTCCCGTCAAGTCGATCCGCTATCGTGGCCCGATTTACAAGACCCTGTTGACCCTGTTCGTGATCTGCTTCTTCATTCCTCGGTTATCTCGGCACGCAACCGCCGTCTCCGATGGGCGAACTGGTTTCCCAGATATGCACGTTGTTCTACTTCCGGTTTCTTCTTGGGTATGCCGTGGTGGTCGCGCATGGACAAGTTCAAGCCCGTGCCTGAACGCGTGACGATGAAAAAAAGTGAGGATGCGAAAAATGAAAAAATTTCTGATGGCATTGCTTTTGCGCCTCTCACCGTTCTCGCCGCCGGCTGGTGCTCACCTTGACCACTGGCCAGGCGGGTCGGCGACAAGGCGGCATTGCAGAACGGCGCCAAACTGTTCGTCAATTACTGCCTGAACTGTCATGGCGCCTCGCATCTCCGCTACAACAAGCTGACCGAGATTGGCTTGACCGAGCAGCAGGTGAAGGACAACCTGATGTTCACTTCCGACAAGATCGGCGAGCAGATGCGCGTTGCCGCCCGCTCCGATGAACAGAAGCAGTGGTTCGGTGCGGGTCCGCCCGATCTCACGGTCATTTCGCGGGCCCGCGCTTCCCAGATGGGATCGGGTGCGGATTGGCTATATACGTATCTGCGCTCTTTCTATCGCGACAAGAAGCGTCCGACAGGGTGGAACAACGTGGTGTTCGAGAATGTCGGCATGCCGCACGTTCTCTATGAGCTGCAGGGCGTGCAAGTGCTGAATCATCAAACGCACAAGTTGGAACTGGCTGTTCAGGGCAAGCAGACACCTGCGGAATTCGACAAGTCCATTTCCGATCTGGTCAGCTTCATGGTCTGGATGGCCGAGCCGACCCAGGAGTTCCGCCAGAGCCTTGGTTTTGGCGTTCTCGCCTTCCCTGTTCGTGCTCTTCCTCCTGGCTTACGCGCTGAAGAAGAACTACTGGAAAGATATCCACTAATCCTTTCCGGGTTGTTGACTTAGCATCGCGGGTTGGCTCGGTCGATCCCCGATGCCGAATCTCATTTTGAGGGTTACCACCAATGATGAACCTCTACTCGGGTACAACCTGCCCATTCAGCCATCGCTGTCGCATTGTCCTGTACGAGAAGGGCATGGATTTTCAGGTCATCGATGTCGACATGTTCAACAAGCCGGAAGATCTGGCCGTCATCAACCCGCACAACCGGGTGCCGGTGCTGGTCGAGCGCGATCTGGTGCCGTTCGGAAAGTATATCGACGAACGCTTTCCGCATCCGCAACTGATGCCCGCAGATCCGATCATGCGTGCCCGCGCCCGCCAGTTGCTGGTCGGGATGGAACGTGAGATCTTCTCTTTCATGGAAGCCATCGAAAAGCACGGCAAGTCGGCCGACAAGGCACGCCTTGAGATTCGGGCCCGCCTGACCGAGATCATCCCAATCTTCAACAAGCAGAAATTCATGCTTGGCGACGACTTCTCGATGCTTGACGTGGCGATAGCTCCATTGTTGTGGCGTCTTGACCACTATGGCATCGATCTCGGCAAGGCTGCGGCACCCCTGATGAAGTACGCCGAGCGTATCTTCATCCGTCAAGGCTTCATCGATGCCCTGACGCCGTCCGAAAAGGCGATGCGCAAGTAAGACATGGATCTCCCGTCCACAAAACCCTATCTTTTGCGGGCCATTTGGGAGTGGTGCGGCGATAACGGCTTCACGCCCTACATTGCTGTTCAGATCGATGCACGCACTCGGGTTCCGCGAGAGTTTGTCCGCGACGGCCAGATCGTTCTCAACATAGGTCCGGATGCAAGCAACAAGTTGCAAATCGGCAACGAATTCATCGAATTCCAGGCGCGTTTCGGTGGCGTCGCCCGCCAGCTGTCGGTGCCGGTCGAACAGGTGACCGCGATCTACGCGCGGGAAAACGGCTCCGGAATGGCATTCGAGATCGAACCGGCGGCAACTGTGGCTGAGGGTGGAGTGTCCGAAGATGTGCATCAGGCGTCGTCCGATGATACGCCTGAGCCGCCGCGCCCCGAGGGTGGGCCGCCGAGGCTCCAGCGCATCAAATAGGGCTACTGGTCGCGGTCGACGCACCAGAATGGGGAGATTTCCAATGGGGAACTTCCTGTTTCCCATCACGGAACGTGATCTTCTGCTGGCATGGCTGTTGCTAATAGCTTATGCGGAAGGATGATCATGAAGCGCGAAGTCAAGTCCACCTGTTGTTACTGCGGCGTCGGCTGTGGCGTTCTCATCGCGACGGAAAATGGGGCGATCACTGGCGTTCGGGGCGATCCCGACCATCCGGCCAATCGCGGACGTTTGTGCAGCAAGGGTGCAACCCTCGCCCAGACCGGCGACCTCACCTATCGTCTGCAGCACCCCGAGCGGCGCCGCCAAGGGCGGCAGTCGCGAGCGGCTCGGCTGGAACGAGGCGCTCGACGAAGCGGCCGGACGTTTCGCCGCGACGATCCGCGCCCACGGTCCGGACTCGGTCGCCTTTACATATCCGGCCAGTTGATGACGGAAGACTACTATGTCTTCAACAAGCTGGCCAAGGGGCTGATCGGCACCAACAACGTCGATACCAATTCACGGCTCTGCATGTCCTCCGCCGTCGCCGGTTACAAGCAGACGCTGGGCGCCGATGCGCCGCCGTGCAGCTACGAGGACATCCTGCATGCGCAGGTGATCTTCATAGCCGGCGCAAACCCGGCGGTGGCCCACCCGATCATCTTTCGCAGCATCGAGGACGCGCGGGCAGCCAATCCCGACCTGAAAATCATCGTCGCCGATCCGCGCCGCTCGGAAGCGCAGAAATTGCCGATCTCCATCTGGCGATCAGGCCGGGTACCGACATCGCTCTGTTCAACGGCATGCTCAACGTGTTGATAGGCGAAAGCCTGATTGACCCGCTCTACGTTGAAGCGCATACCAGCGGGTTCGCGGTGCTGGCCGAGATTGCCGCAAAGTACCCGCCGAATGTCGTTGCCGAAACTTGCGACGTGGAGGCGGCGGATATTGTCAAGGCGGCGCGCTGGTTCGGAAACGCTGGCGCTTCGCTTTCGCTGTATTGCCAGGGCCTCAACCAGTCGGCGCACGGCACCCACAACAACGCCGGCATCATCCACCTGCATCTGGCGACCGGTCAGATCGGCAAGCCGGGGGCCGGCCCCTTCTCGCTGACCGGGCAGCCCAACGCCATGGGCGGGCGTGAAGTCGGTGGCCTGGCCAACCTGCTGTCGGCGCATCGCGACCTCGGCAATCCGATGCACCGGGCCGAGATGGCCCGTTTCTGGGGCGTGCCTTTTGTACCCGGGAAACCGGGCAAGTCTGCGGTCGACCTGTTCAAATGCCTGAAAACCGGCGAGATCAAGTCCGTCTGGATTGCCTGTACCAATCCGGCACAGTCGCTGCCCAACCAGGCTGCGGTGCGTGAAGCGCTGCAGGCCGCCGACTACGTGGTGCTGCAGGAGGCCTACGGCAACACCGATACCGCCGATTTTGCCGACCTGCTGCTGCCGGCCAGCGGCTGGGGCGAGAAGCACGGCACGGTGACCAATTCGGGCGCTGCATCACCAGGTGCAGTCGGCGGTTTCACCGCCCGGAGAGGCGCGACATGACTGGGAAATCGTCGTCGATTTCGCCCGCCGCCTCGGCCGGAGACTGGATCACGCCGGTGCCGATCGCCTGTTTCCCTATGCCGATGCCGAAGCCATCTTCAACGAGCATCGCGAGAGTACCCGTGGCCGCGATCTTGATATCACCGGCCTCAGCTATGCGCTGCTCGAAGCGCAGGGGCCGCAGCGGTGGCCCTGCCCGGAAGGCGCCGCTAAGGGTAAGGTGCGCCTTTACGAGGACGGCATTTTCCCGACCGCCGACGGCCGGGCGCGCTTCGTCGCCATCGAGCATCTGCCGACCGCCGATGCCCCAACAACGGATGCCCCGATCAGCTTGCTCTCTGGGCGCATGCGCGATCACTGGCACGGAATGAGCCGCACCGGCACGGTGCCGCGCCTGTTCAATCTCGAAGATGAACCGCTTCTGGCGATGCATCCCTGCGACATGCGTCATCGCGGTTTGGAAACTGGCGATCTGGTGCGCGTCAGCAATCCCCGTGGCGAACTGACGGTGCGTGTTGCCGAGCGCGCCGGCCTGCAGCGTGGACGTGCCTGGATGCCGATGCACTGGGGCAGCCAGTTCATGAACTCCCCCGGTGTCAACGCGGTTGCCTGCGATGCCATCGACCCGTACTCGATGCAGCCGGAACTGAAACACGCCGCTGTGCAGATCAGCAAACGCGCGCTGCCTTATCCGCTGGCGATCGTTCGCCGCTGCGCCAGTCGGCCCGACGCACTGGTCATGATGCAGGAAGCGCGAGCGCAGCTTGTGCGCTTTCCCTATGCCACCATCGGCCTCTATGGACGCAGCAGCCCGCTGGTGGTTTTTCGGGCGGCGGCGGAGAGCGCGCTGGATGCAACGCAGATCGCCGAGCTGGATCGTCTGTTCCGCATGGACGGCGACGACGGCGCAATCGTTTATGAGGACGCCCGGCGCAGCATCGCCAAGAAGGCCATCACCCGCGACGGCAGACTGCTTGGGGTGCGACTGGCCGGGGAAACGCTGGCGCAGGCCTGGCTGAAACAGGCGATGGCTGAAGACGAACTCGACGCCAGCCTCATTCGTCTGGCGCTTGCTCCGAGCGCCCGACCGCCGGTCGCCATGGTGCCCCGCACCATCATCTGCAAGTGTGCGGATGTCAGCGATCTGCAGATTCAAATGGAACTGGCACGTGGCAGCGCGCTTGCCGGCCTCCAGGAAAACCTGAAATGTGGGTCATTTTGCGGCTCCTGTATGCCGGACATCAGGCGAATGGTGGCAGAATTCAAACGCGAAGAGACCGTGCCAGCTTGAGCGCGGCAGAAGGAGACCATGAGTTACGCTCAGTACATTAGGGAAATAGGTCGCGGCGCCCAAGGGTCGCGTGATCTTTCGACAGACGATGCCCGCCAGCTCTACCGGGCCATGCTCGATGGCGGCGTGCCAGATCTCGAACTGGGCGCGATCATTCTCGGCCTGCGCGTCAAAGGCGAATCGCTCGCTGAAATGCTCGGCTTTCTGGCGGCCACCGAAGAGCGCACGCTGGCAATGCACCGGCCGCCAGGCCGGGCCCGCCCGGTGATCCTTCCGACCTACAACGGGGCGCGCAAGGAGGCCAACCTGACCCCGTTGCTGGCGATCATGCTGCAGCGGTTTGGTGTGCCGGTTCTGGTGCATGGCCTTATCGAAGGCTACGGTCGCGTGACGACCGGCCAAGTCTTCCGCGAATTGGGCATCATGCCCTCGGTGTCGATCATCAAGGCCCAAGCGACGCTGGAAGAGCAGGGGCTGGCTTTCGTGCCGCTCAATGCGTTGTGCCCGGGCGCGCATAACCTGCTTGCGTTGCGCGCACGCCTTGGCGTGCGCAATAGTGCCCATAGCCTGGTCAAGATGCTCGACCCCTTCCGTGGCGAAGGCGTTCTAATCGCGGCAGCGACCCACCCCGACTTCATCGATCTCATGCGTGACATGCTGCTGGCGCTCGGTCGACGGGGCATCTTGCTGCGCGGCACCGAGGGCGAACCTTTTGCCAATCCCAGGCGTCGGCCGCGCCTGGAATATGTGCATCACGCCGGCGCCGAAATCCTTTTTCGAGGCCGAGCACGATAGCTTGCGGGCGCTGCCACTCCTGCCCGACGCCGCCGATGCGGCGAGCACTGCTGCCTGGATCAGCGCGTGCTTGACCATCAGTTGCCTCTACCCAAGCCGATTGCCAATCAACTTGCCTGCTGTCTCCTCGCCTCGGGCTATACCGACGATTTCAATCAGGCCAAGGCTGTCGTCGCCGTCGAGACCAACGGGCGGTTGATCAGCGCCGCCTAGCGGCGGCCTGTCGGGCTTGAGCCGGCGACTGCGCTGAAATTGAGGCGCGCGGGCAGAAATGGCTGGGTTTTGATCAAATGGCGCAGGATTCCTCCCGGATTTCCCGGCTGAAGACGCAATACGGCCATGCGCTTCAAATTCTTGACGAGGCAAACCGGCGTCGGTTCACCCGTGGCTTTTTTCTGCGCGCAGGTGGAGAACTGAGGGAACCCCGGCACGGACTTGATGATGCCAAACACGGGTTCGACCGTTTGCTTGCGCAGGGCATAAAGCGCTTTCCGGCCCCGGTCTTGAGCTTGTGGCCGATGGCCTGGGTAGTCGTCGCATCCTCTGGCAGGGGCGCCGGTTCGGTAAAGCGTTCCCGGGGAGAGGGATGGTGCTCGTCTCGCCTGACGGCAATGAACGGCGCGATGTCCCTCGTTTCGCAGGCCTCGACATTCCGGGCGCTGGAACACCTTGTGTTCTTCAGGATGCTTGCGGCCTGGCCGAGCGAAACCGGAAAGGCCTCAGTCAGGTCTGGCGTCGGCCGCTAGCTGGGCACCGGCATGTTCCGCGACTCTTCACTGGTCAGGTTGAGCCGATCCTGTGCCTTCGGTCCCGCACTTTCGTGAAGTCAGAACAGCGTGGTCGCCCTGACCCAGGCGTCGGGCAGGATAGCGACAACGCGCGCTTCCAGCCACTTGTCGGCGCCGCTGAGGATGGCGATGCCGGTGAGCAGGATGAAGACGCCGAAGGCCTTCTTGATCCCGTCGATACGTTGCAGGACCCAGCTGCGCGCGGCATTGAAGCCCTTGCGTGAAGCGTAGGCGACGGCGACCAGCGGAATGGCGGCGCCGATGCCGAAGAGGCCGAGGATGATGCCGCCGCGCACGGCGCCGCCCTCGCTGGCGACCAGCGTCAGCGCCGAGGCGAGTAGGGGCCCCGAGCAGGGGCTCCAGACGAAACCGAGGACGCCGCCGAGGAGCAGCGCGCCGCCGAGCGAGCTGCCGTCCAGCCTGGCCGACGCCGCGTTGGCGCTCGAGGCGATCGGCAGCATCCATTCCGTGAAGCGCCGGTTCAGTTGCGGTGCCAGCATGACCAAGCCGAAGGCGATCAGCAGCCAGGCGCCGAATATGCGCACGCTGTCGGAGTCGATGCCCAGCGCCGGCCCGAGGGCGCCGAGGACGATGCCGATCAGCGCGAACGACGTCGCCATGCCGACACCCATGGCCAGCGGCGCCAGTCGGTTGGTCTGCACGGCACCGCCAATGATCAGCGGCAGGATGGGGAAGACGCACGGGGACAGGGTGGTCAGGCTGCCGGCGAACAGGCTGAGACCGAGATGGGTCAGTGGAATGGCGGCCATGGCGGTGCTCAGCGGGCGGCCAGCAAAGCGGCGCGCAGCGCCTGCGGATCGGTATCGCCGGCGATGCGCGCCTTCTCGGCGGCGCCCCTGTAGACGATTACAGTCGACTGGGTGCGCACACCGAGTTTCTTGCGCAACTCGCGTTCATTGTCGTAATTGACGATCAGCAGCGTGCCCGGCACGGCGCTGTCGCCCCTCCATCCGTTGAAGACCTTTTCCTGCGCTCGACAGGTCGGGCACCAGTCGGCGTGGAAATGCAGGGCTACCGCCTTGTCGGCCTTCTGCTCGCTGGCCAGCATTTCCGGCGAATAGGGCTGGATATCGAGGGCGTGCGCCAGGTTGAGTGTGGCGGCAAGGCCGAGGGCGACGAGCGAATGGATGAACTGCATGGGGGCTTGCTCCTGATGGAGGGCGGATGAATTGTCCGTATCCATTAGTCGCCACCTGCGACGATTCCTTACAGCGCCCGGGTGCTCCTTGTCCGGGGAAGGTGGGAATGTGGGAACTGGCGTTGGGTTGGCCGGCTATTCGCATGGTAACTGGCCAGCCAACCCTGTCAGATGGGAGAGTGTTCCTGGATCGACGGCGGGCGACCCTCACTGGCCTGTTGATGGTTCATAAGCAATGGCCGCTTAGCCATCATAGAGCTGCCGCCCAAGGGTGCAGGTGGTCGTGTAGCAGTTCGGCATTCACGGTCACTCGCGGGTACAAAATTCTGTACATGCTCGAATGGCAAGCCGCTGAGCGGTTCAGCCAAGTTTGGCTTTCAGCTGTCGAACGCTTACCCCGTGGGACCGCTTTTTGGCAGTATGCTCAACACTTCCCCCGACTCGAGACCTCAGAAAGGCGACAAATGAATAAACTGAAACTGACCTATTTCGACTTCCCCGGTGGTCGGGCAGAGCCTGCTCGGCTAGCTATGCACATCGGGGGAGTTCCGTTTGAGGACTATCGTTTTGCGCCGAACGATTTTTCTGAAGTCCGTAAGACGACACCGCTGAATCAGGTTCCGACCCTTCACGTCAATGATTTGCAGATCACGCAAAGTGACGCGATTACGCGTTATGTAGGGAAACTGGCTGGGCTATATCCCGACGATGATTTGCAGGCCTTGTTGTGTGACGAAGCAATAGGTGCTCTGGAAGACATAAACGTGAAACTGGGGGCAACCTTTGGGAAGACAGGGGGCGACCTGAAAAGTGCTCGTGACGCCTTGGTGACAGACGCATTACCCAAGTATTTGCGATGGCTCCAGGATCAACTTGAAAGCCACGGCGGAGAGTTTCTTGCGGACAATCGCCTGACCATCGCCGACCTCAAGGCCTTCGTTATCATGCGCTGGCTGAGTTCTGGGAAACTGGATCACATTCCAAGCGACTTGATTGAGACAGTGGCGCCGAAACTCAACGATTATATGAATCGAGTCGCCAAACTTCCTGCCATCGCCCAATACTATGCAAATCGCGGTTAACCGAGGGGCGACGGCCAACCAAGAACAGATGGAGTGAGTTATTAACCCGGCAATCAAATAGTCGATTGTGATATAATGCTGAGCATGGAAAAGTTCGATGCCCGTAAATTACCCCGCGATGCCCAGGACGAAATGCGTCGGCAGGCGATGCGGATGCGTGAAGAACTGAAGTTACCCTGGAAGGAAATCGCGAGGGTGGTTGGCGTGCATGTGAGTACGGTCATCGGCTGGTCCAGGCGTTATTCAATGGAAGGCTCGAGCGGCCTGAAGTCGAAGACGCGCGGTCGCCGCTACCTGTCGGGACGGACGCTGACCTTGGCCCAGGAATGGCAACTGCGCTCGGTCATCGTCGGCGAGAATCCCAAGCAACTGAGCCTGCCGTTTGCCTTGTGGAACCGCCGGGCGGTCATGCAACTTGTCAAGGTGCTGTTCGATATCGAGATGCCGATTCGCACCGTTGGCGAATACCTGCTGCGCTGGGGCTACACCCCGCAACGGCCGATGAAGCGGGCGCTGGAACAAAACCCGGTAAAGGTCGAACAATGGCTCAACGACACCTACCCGACGATCGCGGCCCGCGCCAAGGCAGAAGGCGCCGTCATTTACTGGGGTGACGAAACGGCGGTGGCAGAGGATGGCCACTGGCTGCGCGGCTATGCGCCGGCTGGGCAGACCCCGGTTCTGGCGGCACCAAGCAAGCGGCATGGCCTGTCGATGGTTTCCGCCATCAGCAACCAGGGGCTGGTGCGCTTCGAGTTCATTGAAGAAGCCATGAACACCGACCTGTTCATCGGCTTCATGAAGCGGCTGATCGCCGACAGCAGCCAGAAAGTGTTTCTGATCCTCGACAACCTGAGAGTGCATCATGCCAAGCTGGTCACCGCCTGGCTGGCTGAACGCACAGATCAGATCGAAGTCTTCTATCTCCCGCCGTACTCGCCCGAGATCAATCCTGACGAATACCTGAACCGGGACTTCAAGACCGAGCTGCGCTCTTCGGATCGCGCCACCAGCAAGAAGGTGTTGCTGCATAAGGCGGCCACTTTCATGGAGCGCCTGGTCAAGACCCCGGAACGGGTGATGGCTTATTTCAAACATTCGGCTGTCCAATATGCCGCAATCTAATCTATTTAATTGCCGGGTTAATAAGGTTATTTGAGTAAGTCGTCACAGACGGCAGTTGGGCATGTCCAGCCTGATGATGATTGGGAAATGCTCGAACAGCTCAGTACGACCCACAAGAGCCGTTCGCTTCTCGTCTTCGAAGCGGTCAGCTATTTGAGGTATAGCCGCCGCTCGCAAGCTTCCCTTGTTCCTCGGCTTGTTGGCGACTGCCACCTTTCAATTCTGAAAAGGTCTGGCAGTGAATCTGTTCAGGACTTGCGAAACCGCCCGGACATCCTCAATCCATCGCGGATGTTCAGCCCCATCAGTCCCAGATTGGTGGCCCCTGCCAAGAACTCCAATCCCTGAACCAGATAGAACGTCGTGTCGAATGTTCCCGCTGCCGCCCATCGATTCAGAAAGATCGCACAGGGGACAAGGATCAACACCCCATTGGCCGCGATGAAGGGCATTCGCTTCTTCTTGGCTGCAATGAGTCGCCCCTGACGAGACTTCGACAAAATGAATCCACTGACACCCGTCGCCGCAATGGCGGGTATCAAAAGGAATAGTCCAGGCATCACTATCAGGGCTTTTGCCGCGACGATGGTTTCCGTCGAACCCAAGAGCTCGGAAAACAGAGAGACGCTGAAGAAGCTGGCAATAGTCAGCGTCGCCAGTAAGCCGGCAAAAAGATGGATTCGTTGCGTCATCGCCTGTGCTCGATTTGGCTCGCTCATTACGGGCCAACACAAAGGTTGGGCACGGTCATACGACTGAAGAGGTGCGGCGAAGCAACGGCAGAAGATGGGTACTGCTCCAGTGCGCTCTGGAAATCCGGGTGATTGAACGCCGCACGAAAATGCGCCACCGACTCCCAGATGGCGTAGTTGAGAAACACCGAGCTGCCGGCAATGCCGCGATGCAACTGAGTGGAGATGTAACCTGGCTGTTGCTTCATCCAGTTTGCGTCGTTTTCCCAAGCCTTGAGCAAGGCAGGAATGTCGGGTTCAGCGACCTCAAACACATTGACCAGAACGACCGGTGAAACATCCGAGGATAGTTGCTGAAAGATTGGCACATTTTGATCAAGTGGGCGCAGTTCGAGCATTAGATGACTCCTTCTGATTGACGTTGAAGATCAGGACGTATTGACCGACGAGAGACGGTGCTCCAGGGCGCAGAGAACTTGCTTTGCGCTCTGTAATTCAGCGAGAGACAGCCCCTGCCCCAGTGATTTTGCCCATACGCTTTGCAACGCCATGGCATCGCTATAGGCCGCTCGCCCTCTTGCTGACAGCGCATGAAGGGGGGATCGTTGATGTCGAGGATTGGGATGCGGATCGATCAGACCCTCAGCGACTGCGAGGTTCAACTGTTTTTGCACACCCTGTCGAGTGACCCCCATCGCGGCGGCGATTTGCGGAGCAGTTTGCGGCTCTCCCGCCATGGCGATGGCACCCAAGACCTGCCAGCGCGCACTAGTCAGACTGAGCGGCTTGACCAGCCGGTCGCCCTGTTCCAATAGCTGTGCATTGAGCCGAAAAACGCTGAGGATAATCTCCGTCACCACATCGATGAATCTAGAGTCCTTCTCCAAGACCTGAGTCCTTTCCATAAAACAGTGAAGACCGGACAATTGACAACCAGTTTACAATCTGAAAACCGGTTGTCAATTAGTTTGTTCATGTGGCTTCATGCTTTGAAGAGAATAGACGGATTCAATTTCACGATGGCGTTGGCGACTTTCGCGAGCCCAGCCCGGTATCGCAGACGTCTGCTCTCTGAGGTGTTGCTGACGTTCAATCTTCGGATTTTGGCGATAGCCGAATGACGGCACATGGCCGGACTGCGACGTTGCCTCTGACAACTCCTGTCAGATCAAGCCTGGACTTCCATGCATCATCCCATCATGCGCTCCCGAAAGCCGGCGAGCCGGGCTCGACGCGACGAGACTTCGGAGAAATCTGAACTTGCCTGGCGCACAATGCTCAGAAGGAGACATGAAATCAGACAGCTCTCCGAAAGGCAATTTCCGATGACGACGTTCCCTTTCCCCCGGGCTTGGCTGCCGGTCGTTTTCGCCATGCTGCTCGCCGCCTGGGCGGGAACACCGGATTCCCGCGGCGGCGCGGCCGATTCCTGGCCGGCCGGGACCAAGGCGGCGCTGCTCGAGGCCAACCTGGTCCCGGACCGGCGGCGTATCAACTTCGCTATTTCGAGTGGGTCGACCGCGACAGGGAGCGCGCGGTGCCGGCCAAGCTCTACCTGCCGCCCGCGGCTGCGCTGTGCGGGCCGATACCGCTGGTCGTGTTCTCGCACCGCCTGGGCGGTTCGCGCGAAGGCTATTCGTACCTCGGCACGAATTGGGCCGCACGCGGCTATGCCAGCCTGCACGTGCAGCATGCCGGCAGTGACAGCCGCGTGTGGAAGGGCAACCCGTTCGACGTCGTTTCCCGGCTGCAATCGGTGGCGAACGAGGCGGAGGCGGTCGACCGCGTGCGCGACCTCGGCTTCGCGCTCGACCAGGTACTGGCCGACCCGCAGCTCGCCGGCGTCGTCGATCCCGGCCGGATCCTTGTCGCCGGCCATTCCTACGGGGCCAACACGGCACTGCTGGCGGCCGGCGCGGCGTTTGCACGCCCGCAGGGGGCGATGAGTTTCCGCGACAGCCGGATCATCGGCGCCGTCATCATCAGCGCCCCGCCGTTCCACGGCGAAGCTGACCCGGACGCCATCGTGCGCCCGATCGATATTCCGACCCTGCACATTACAGCCACCGGCGACGATATCCGCGTCCCCGGCTACGCTTCCGGCTACGACGATCGCGTCCAGCTTTTCGCGGCCACCGGCGGCCGGCAGAAGGCGCTCGTCACCTTTCGTGACGGCTCCCACAGCATGTTCACCGACCGCCTGGCGGCGGGCGGGCGCGAGCTGAATCAGCAGGTCAAGGTCGCCACGGTAGACCTGACGCTGGCCTTCTTCGCCGACGTGGTGGGTGGCGCCAGCGGCGTCCTTACCAGCCGCTCGGCGGGCTATGGCGATCTGCTCGTCCACCTCGAACTCGAACCGCGGGTGGCGCCGTGACGGTAACGGGCGCGGCCCTGCCGCCGGCCCTTGCTCCCGAGCGCGAGCGCCTCTTCCTGCTGACGTTGGCAGCCGTCCAGTTCAGCCACATCGTCGATTTCATGGTGATGATGCCGCTCGGCCCCTTCCTGATGCAGGGGCTCGGCATTGACACACGGCAGTTCGGCTTGCTGGTTGCCTCTTACAGCTTTTGCGCTGCCGGCTCGGGCCTGCTCGCTGCCGGCTTCATCGACCGCTTCGAGCGCAAGCGGCTGATGCTTGTCCTCTTCGCGCTGTTCGCGCTGGCGACGCTGGCCTGCGGCCTCGCCACCAGCTACGCGACGCTGCTCGTCGCGCGCGGGCTGGCCGGCGTGTTCGGCGGCATCCTCGGCTCAATGGTGCAGACACTGCTCGCCGACGCCATACCCTTCCAGCGCCGGGCGGCGGCGGGCGGGGTCGTCGCCACCGCCTTCTCGGTGTCGACGGTGGCCGGCGTGCCGCTGTCGCTGTGGCTGGCCGAGGGCTGGGGCTGGCGCGCGCCGTTCCTGATGATCGCCGGGCTCGGCGCGGCGATCTGGGTCGCCGGCTGCTTCTGGCTGCCGGTGCTCGACGGCCATCGCGACGGCGACGGCCCGCGCCATCCGCTGGCCGCCATCGGCGAGGTGCTGGGCGACGCCAACCAGCGCTGGTCCTTGCTGTTCGCGGCGACGATGATCTTCTCGGGCTTCACCGTCATCCCGTATCTGACCGTCTACGCCATCGGCAACGCCGGCATCCTGGCCAGCCAGATTCCGACCATCTACCTCCTTGGCGGCCTGGCGACACTCGTCACGGCGCGCCGGATCGGACTCTGGGCCGACCGCGTCGGCAAGCTCAAGGCGTTCCGCTGGCTGGCGCTGGCGGCGATGGCGCCGATCCTGGCGCTGACCCATGTCCACGACGTCGGCCTGATTGGCTGGCTGCCGGGCAGCATCGCCTTCTTCGTGCTGGTCTCGGGGCGCATGATCCCGGCGATGGCGCTGATCTCGTCGGCCGTCGACCCCGCCCGGCGCGGGGCGGCGATGTCGCTTAATTCGACCGTCCAGTCGCTGGCCATGGGCGCCGCCAGTTCGCTCGCCGGCTTCGTCATCACCCAGGGTGCCGACGGCCGCTTCATCGACTACAACCTGGTCGGCTACATCGCCGTCGCGGCGGGGGTTCTGAGCATGTGGCTGGCGGGGCGGGTAAGGGTCAGGGACGCGCGCTAGGCGTTGGGCGGCGGCACCGTCCGCGCGTGGCAACGGTTTCGCTTGCCGGGATGAACGGCGGGAAATCCGTGCCTGCTGCCGCTGTCACGAAACGGCCAGGGAACGGATATGGGTGGCAACCACCAGCAGTTGTGTCTGGTCCATGCGGATGATGAATTTGCGGCTGACCGAACTGACCAGCTTGACCGCCCCCGATATGCCAAGGCGGGCCGACTGCTCGGCGACAAAGCCGACTTCGGCCTGTTTGAGGGGCTTCAGGAAGTAGTAATCCATGCCCGCTTCGATCAGATGCGTGACCAGGTCGGCGATGGCCTCGCCGTGATGGGGGTGGCCTGGCTGTGTCTCCAGTGCCGACAAGACCGTGTTGGTTTTCTCGCGCAGTACCTCCGAGTGATAGAAGCGCAGTGACGGCGCGGTAGAAGGGGTGGCCATGGCTTTGGCCGTGCGCGGTGTCTTGGCCGACACGGGAACGACGTCCTTGGCTGCCGTCTTGACGGCAGCGGTGGCGGCTGGCTTGGCCGATGACTTTGCTGGGTTAACCATGGTTACTCCTTGTTAGTGCAACATTCGTTCTGTAAATTCGTAGCCTGCTGGTTTTGCGATGCTGGGTCGGCCGCAGCGATGAGGGCGCGTAGCGCCCGAAGCGCGGAGGACGGCCCAGCATCGCGGCGCGACCCCGGCAGGCGGTACCCGCAGGCGATTTCTTCGGGGGAATTCTTACCCAAACCCACGAAGGAGTCGGCAGCATGGCACAACGCGTCGAGCATCCCCTGGACGCCGCTTTTGCGGCGTTGCTGACAAACGGTCTGGATGGCGCCGGCGAAGCCCTGCGCATTCTGGTCAATGAAGCGAGCAAGATCGAGCGCAACCACTTTCTCAATGCCCAACCCCACGAGCGCACTATCGATCGTATCGATTACGCCAACGGCTTCAAGCCGAAGACGGTCATGACTCGCGTCGGCGAACTGACCTTCGAGGTGCCCCAGGTGCGCGGCGGCGGCTTCTATCCCAGCGCGCTGGAGAAAGGCTCGCGCACCGAGCAGGCACTCAACATCGCGCTGGCCGAGATGTACGTGCAGGGCGTCTCCACCCGCAAGGTGATTACGGTCCTGCAATCGCTGTTGGGGCCCGAGGTGTCGATCTCCTCGACCCAGGTCAGCCGCGCCGCCGAGCAGCTCGATGCCGGCCTGTCGGCCTGGCGTGAGCGGCCGCTGGACGAAACCCCCTATGTCTTTCTCGATGCCCGCCCGTTACGAGCGGGTTCGTGAGGCGGGACGGCTGGTGGATTGCGCCGTGCTGGTGGCGGTCGGCATTACCCGAGATGGGCATCGTCGCGTGCTGGGTGTATCGGTCGCCTTGTCCGAAGCCGAAGTGCATTGGCGCGCCTTCCTCGACAGCCTGATCCGGCGCGGCTTGAAAGGCGTCAGGCTGATCGTCTCCGACGATCATGCCGGCCTCAAGGCGGCGCGCCGGGCGACCCTGCCCAGCGTGCCCTGGCAACGTTGCCAGTTCCATTTGCAGCAGAATGCCCAAGCCTATGTCACCCGCCTCGACCAACGCAAACCGGTGGCGCAGCGTATTCGCTCGATCTTCAATGCCCCTGACGGGTTGAGGCCGAGCGCTTGCTGAAACAGGCGGTCCAGGCGTGGGCGACCGATGCGCCCAAGCTTGCTCAATGGGCGGAAGACAATTTGCCCGAGGGCTTTACGGCGTTCGATTCGCCTCACGCGCAACGTATGCGTCTGCGCACGACCAACGGTCTCGAACGGATCAACCGCGAGATCAAACGCCGGACCCGCGTGGCATCCATCTTTCCGAACACGGCATCCTGCCTGCGCCTGGTCTCCGCGCTTCTGGCAGAATGCGACGAGGAATGGATGACCGGGAAAATCTATCTCAACTTGCAACCGTGATTACCTCACCCGAATCAAATCGCCTCACGCCGATTTACAGAAAAGAAGTTGCACTGCCTACTCCTTTGCTCTGCGGGGGTGAGGCGATGGCCGTCACCCATCCTGACCCTGAATCACGCGAACGCGAAATTCCCGTTGTCCATCTCCATCAGCGACTGTGTCGATGCCAGTGCGCTCGTGCGGTGCGCGTCAGCACGCGGCAAAATGCGGTCGAAGTAGAACGCGGCAGTCTGGATCTTGGCGCGATAGAAATCCGCAGACTCGCTTCCCTTGCCGCTGAGCAACAGCTCTTGCGCTTTCTCCGCTTGCAAGGCGAGGAAATACCCCATCATGACGTAGCCTGAATACATCAGGTAGTCGACGCTGGCCGACCCCACGAGATCGCGATCCTTGCCTGCGCGCAGCATGATGCGCAGAGTGAGCATGTTCCACTCCACGGCGCGTTTCATGGTCGCGCGCGCCATGGTGCCAATCGGCCCCCGCGCAAGCAGGTTCGGCCTTGCCTGGCGCAGCATGATGCGCGCGAATTCGCGCACGCACTTTCCCTTGGTGCCAATCAATACCTTGCGGCCGAGCAGGTCGAGAGCCTGAATGCCGGTGGTGCCTTCGTACAGGGTAGAGATGCGTGCATCACGGGCGATCTGTTCCATGCCGTGCTCGTGAATGTAACCGTGCCCGCCGAACACCTGCATGCCGATATTGGCGGCTTCGAGGCCCATTTCGGTCAGGAAGCCCTTGAGGATGGGGGTGTAGAAGCCGAGCCTGTTGTCGTAGAGCTCGTAGCTGGCGTGATCGTTTTCGAGAGTGGCGTTGAACATCAGGTCGGCGGTCTGGGCGGCAGCATAGATCATCGCCCGACCACCTTCTGCGATGGCCTTCTGGGTCAGCAGCATGCGCCGCACGTCGGCATGCCAGATCAGCGAGTCGGCATTGGCCGCGGGTTCCTTCTTTCCCGAGAGGGCGCGCATTGATCGTCTGTCCCTGGCATAGGCCAGCGCGCCCTGAAAAGACGCTTCGGCGTGGGCGACGCCCTGGATCGCGATGCCGAGGCGGGCGGTGTTCATGTAGGTGAACATGGCTTCCAGGCCCTTGTTGGGTTCGAAAATCAGGTGCCCGGTTGCCTCGTCGAAATTCAATACGGCGGTTGCCGAGCCGCGAATTCCCATCTTGTGTTCGATGGAGCCGCAACTGACGGTGTTGCGTTGGCCGGCAGAGCCGTCTTCGGCGACCAGAAACTTCGACACGACGAACAGCGAAATTCCGCGTGTGCCGGCCGGTGCGCCCGGCAAGCGGGCGAGGACGATGTGCACGATATTCCCGGCCAGATCGTGCTCGCCGGCCGAGATGAACATCTTGGTGCCGGTGAGCTTGTAGCTGCCGTCGGGTTGCGGCTCGGCCCTGGTGTTGATCTGCGCCAGGTCGGTGCCGCACTGCGGCTCGGTCAGGCACATGGTGCCGGTCCACTCGCCGCTGACGAGTGATGGCAGATAGAGCGATTTCTGTGCCTCGGTGCCGTAGCGCAAAAGGGTGTTGATGCAGCCCAGGCTCAGTCCCGGATACATGTTGAACGACCAGTTGGCGGCGCCCATCATCTCGGTCTTGAACAGGCTGAGCGACGTCGGCAGCCCCTGGCCACCGTATTCCGTCGGAAATGAAAGCCCCTGCCAGCCGCCGTCGACGAACTGGCGGTAGGCTTCCTTGAAGCCAGCCGGGGTGGTGACTTCGCCGGCCTCGAAGTGGCAGCCCTCCTGGTCGCCGGAAAGATTGATCGGCGCGAGGACCTCCTCGCACAAGGTGGCAGCGCCTTCAAGGATGGCATCCACCATGTCGGGCGTGGCTTCGCCGCCGTTCGCCAACCCGGCATAGTGCGCGGGGTAGTCGAGTACCTCGTTGATCAGGAAGCGCATGTCGCGCAGGGGAGCTTTATAGGTCGGCATGGTGCGGCCTTTCGTGAATGTGACAGAGTGGCCTGGCGCTGTGCACTGCGTGCGAACTGCGTCGTGCGGCCGGTTTCGTCAGGTTACGACAAGTTGTGTACAAGCGTACACCAGAATACTAGAATGGCAACTAAAGTTTTCTAGTCGTCGTGTATTCGTCTGATTGTTAGCTATAAATTTTTCAATCAAACACATTTGTTTAGATACGAGTGTATCAAGATAGGGAAACAGGAGCGCTGCCATGCCACCCGGAAAATCTGCATCGAAAGATCCCGCGCCCCTGCCACGCAGCGCCCGCAAGGACTTGACTCGCGCCAGGCTCCTGCAGGCCGCGCTGACCCTGATGGGCGAGGGGCGCAGTTTCACCAGTCTTGGATTACGTGAAATCGCCCGCGAAGCCGGCGTGGTTCCCAATGCCTTCTACCGCCACTTTCGCAATACCGACGAGTTGGGCCTGGTGCTGGTTGAGGAGGTGGGGATTACGCTGCGTCGGCTGTTGCGGGAGGCACGCAAGATGGATGTGGCGCCGCGCGACATGCTGCGGCGTTCAGTCAGCGTCTATCTGGAGTACGTCAAGCTGAACCGCTTGCAGTTCCTGTTCATCTCGAGCGAGCGATCGGGGGGCAGCCGCATCCTGCGCCTGGCGATCCGCAATGACGTCACCCATTTCACCAATGAAATGGCGCAGGATTTCCGGATGCGCGGCCTTTACGCGCAACTGCCGACGGCAAGCTTGCAGATGGTTTGCGGGATGATCGTGATGACCATGCTCGCGGCGGCAACCGACGTTCTCGACCTGCCCCCCGACCAAACCCTGCTCGAAGCCGAAATGTCTGAAAACTTCGTTCAGCAACTCAAGATCATCCTGTTTGGCGCGACCCGGTTGAACGACGCATTGAGCCGAAGCTGACGCTGAAAAGCAACGCCAGAAGCCCGGTGGAGCGATTTTCAGGAAGGGCGCTGACCGCCGCTTGACAGAATACGGCAGTGCCGTATGACCCGACCCATGCACACCGTCGCGGAAACCGAAGTTTTCCAGCGTCATGCCGCAGCCACCTGGTCGGAAGGCGGAGTGCGGGTGATTTATTTCAACGAACTGGATGGCCGCATCTGGCTGCAGGTTGTTTACGCGAAGGCCGGGTTCGATAATCTGCCGGCCGAGTTCCTGCCCAAGCTGAAAGCCGAGATGGCACATGGATAGGGAAATGGAGGAGTTCCAGAACGACCTGCTGGAGTCGGTCCGCCAGATAAAGGCGAGCAAGGAGGCGCGTGTGACGACAGTCGAAGTGTCGCCGGCCGCCGAGGCGCGCAACAAGGTCGGCATGTCACAATCTGAGTTCGCGAAACTGCTGGGCGTTTCGGTGCGCATACTGCAGGACTGGGAACAAGGCCGTCGGGAGCCTTCCGGCGCGGCCCGGACACTGCTGCGCATCGCTTCGCAAAACCCCGCTGCGGTCAAGGGGGCGGCCTGAAGCGAGGAGGCGCTCTAGGGCCAGCTTCCCCGAATAACATGGAAATTGACCAGCGAGTCCCGTCAGATTGGCCGGGGTTCCTCGAATGATGGCATTCGACCCTGAACAGTCATTTGAAGCAAGTCAAAGCAGACCTTGACGCCCACCGAGCAGGATCAGAAATACACCACATGTCCGCTCGACAACAGCCTTGCTTTGCCGATACAGAGCAGACATTCGATCCGTAGACATGGCAAGCGCCACGCTGCCATACCAGAGTGTGGAAATTACTCCGACCATCACAACCATGGACAGCAAGGTTTGAATGGATGCATCGGTGGGAACCGCCCCTGAGAAAACCGACGCATAGAATGCCATTGACTTTGGATTCGCCAGATTAGTGGCTATGCCATCACGCAGGGCTGACGGAACCGAAGATTCCAAACCAGAGTTCCCTCTTGCCGTGAGCGGCTGACCTGATCGCATGAGGAGTTGAACGCCGAACCAGACTAGATAGGCAGCCCCCAACAGCTTGATTGACCAAAACATCCACGGCAAGGTAACCACCAGCAGGCTTAGCCCAAACAAGGCCATGGCCGCCCAAAGCGAATTGATCATGGCGATCCCAAACACCATGGCTACGGCTTCAAACCGCGAGGATGAAACCGCACGATGACTAACTGCAACGAAGTTCGGACCGGGACTCATCACTCCCGCCAGACAAACAACGGCGGCGGACAAAACTGCTGTGCTATCAAACATGGGCACCTCAGATCAGCAATGGAGCTCATCTTGTACCGATGCTTCTGATACGCCCAATCCTGTTTGAGAAATGCTATGATAGCTAAAGTATATCACGCCGCCATGATTAACTTCCGTCTCGTACGCCATCTCTGGTTGTTTCTCGCCGTTGCCGAGGAAGAGCATTTTGGGCGTGCCGCCAAGCGGCTAGGCATGTCTCAGCCACCGCTGACAGATCAAATTCAAATTCTTGAACAGGCACTCAAGGTCAAACTGTTTGAACGATCACGGCGTGGAACAAAACTGACGCCCGCAGGTGCCGCAATTCTTCCTGCCATCAAAAAGTTTGCCGAGCAGTTGGAACGGCTGGAACTTGCCGTACGCGAAGCCACAACAGGTCAGCGCGGTATGTTGGCGGTCGGGGCGATTACTTCCGCCATGATTGATGTGTTGCCGCCACTGATCGAGAAAATGAAAGCATCGCATCCTGACGTAACGATTTCCATGCGAGAGATTGACAGCGTGGAGGCGGTACCCTTACTTCAGTCAGGCGATATTGATTTGGCCTTTGCCCGGCTTGAAGGAGAACTCGGTTCGGGTATCAAATCGATGCCGCTGCGTGAAGATCGCTTGGCCGTTGCTCTACCCAAAGATCATCCGTTGGCTTCGCGATCTCGTATTCGACTGTCCTCGCTTTCAGAAGAAGATTTTGTGATGTTCTACCGTCGAGTCAGTCCCGGCTACTTCGATAGCTTGGTGACGGCTTGCCGAACTGCTGGCTTTTCTCCACGCATTGTTCATGAGGTCAGCTCGGTGGCTTCTCAGGTTGCCTTTGTCGGTTGCGGGCAGGGCGTTGCGCTGATTCCTTCAGCAATGAAGAAGATGGCACCGGAAACCGCCGTCGTACGTCCTCTCACTGATAAATTGAGGGTTGTGACAACGGCAGTAGCGTGGAATACGGTCAGAGACAATCCCGCCGTCGAAGCAGCAGTAGCTGCTCTTGAGTTGTTTGCGTATTCCGGTGAAGCTGGACAGCGATTCCACGCCAAGCTGGACACGCATTCCAGAGCAAGCTGGACAGTCGGAGCGTAGCGACGCGGGGTTTTGGGTTTTTACTCTGTTGATGTCATGGGGGTCAAGTTTTTGTCGCGCCATGTAGAGTTATCCACGGTCGGCCGGCAGACTGCGCTCCTTTCATAGCAGGCTGGCTGGCTGGCGGCCGGCGGTGGGTAACTCGGTGAGTACGCGCTGCGGTTCACGGGGTGGCCTCGGGCCATTCCGGTTTGCCCTTTTTGCGCAGCGATTCGCCGTCCAGGTTGAGGCTATGCGCCTGATGCACCAGGCGGTCGAGAATCGCATCCGCTAATGTCGGGTCGCCGATGGCTTCGTGCCAATGCTTGACGGGTAACTGGCTGGTGATGATGGTTGCCCGCGTGCCGTGCCGGTCATCAAAGATTTCAAGCAGGTCACGGCGACTTTCATCGGTCAGTGGCGCCAGCCCCCAATC
This sequence comes from Candidatus Dechloromonas phosphorivorans, assembly GCA_016714975.1. Classification (GTDB taxonomy): domain Bacteria; phylum Pseudomonadota; class Gammaproteobacteria; order Burkholderiales; family Rhodocyclaceae; genus Azonexus; species Azonexus phosphoriphilus. The sequence goes on from JADKBR010000017.1 coordinate 23,449, forward strand.
GTCAATCACCAGGACGTCGGTCTTGGCCAACTGTGCCAGCGTCTTGGCGTAGCTGCCATCGGCCCGGCCGATGGCCAGCGCCGGCAAGAGGCGCGGCAAGCGCACGTAGAAGGCAGAACGCCCCTGCCGACACGCCTGATTGGCCAGGGCGCAGGCAAGGAAGGTCTTGCCGACGCCGGTCGGTCCGCAAATCAGCACATTCTGGTGGTCGCCGACCCAGCGCCCGGTCATCAGGCGCGCGAACAAGGCCCGGTCAAGGCCGCGCGGATGGCGGAAATCGACATCCTCCGGTGTTGCCGCCTGTTTCAACCTGGCTCGTTTCAGGCGGGCGGTGTTCTGGCGGGATTCGCGCTCGGCCCGTTCGCTGTCAATGAGCAGGCCCAGGCGTTCCTCGAACGACAATTGGCTGATGTCGGCCTGCTGGGCCTGGCTGGCCAATGCCTTGGCCATGCCGGTCAGGCGGAGCTGGTGCAATTGGTCCACGGTCGGGTGATGGAGCACGGGTATTTCCTTTCAGGTCAGTGGTAGTAATGCGGACCACGCACATTGGCGTGCTCCAGGGGAAGGCAGGTCTGGGCGGGCGCCGTCAGGCGCTTGATGTCCAGGCCATGCTTCAAGATGGATTTCAGGCTGCCGTAGGACAGCGCGTTGATGTCGATGGCCCGCTCGCATGCCGCCTCCAGACGGCTTTCACCGTAAGTCCTGGAGAGGCGCAGAATGCCCAGGCAACTGCGGTAGCCCTGCTGCGGATGGCGGCGCTGATGCAGGACGTGTTCGATGACCGCTTTGACGTGCGGGCCGATACGCCCGGCCCAGTCCATCAACCGCGGCGCATTCCAGCCCTGAACGGCTTGATGGGCCGGGGTCATGTGCGCATCCACCGTCGTGTGCCGGCCACGAAGGGCACTGCGCAGATGGCTGGCGATGCGGCTTCCGCGGTGAAACAGTTCGACCGTCGTGCGGGTGGCGCGGACATCCACTTTCTGCCGGGCGAAACGGTAGGGCACCGAGTAGTAATGGTGGTCGAACTCAACGTGATAGTCGATGCCGACCATAGCGACCTTCCATTCAGCAAATTCGTAACGCGTTTCCGGCAAGGGGCGTAACGCCGGGCGGTCCAAGTCGGTAAAGGCGCTTTCCCGTGACCCCGGCAGTTTCTTGAAGGGGCGGCGATTCAGGGCCAGCATCAGTTCGGCAATGTGCCGATTGAGCTCACCGAGGCTGAAGAATCGCTGATGGCGTAGTCGGGCGAGGACCCAGCGCTCGACGAGCAGGACACCGGCTTCCACCTTGGCCTTGTCTTTCGGGCGATACGGCCGGGCTGGCAGGACGGCGGTGGCGTAATGGACGGCCAGGTCACGATAGCTGGGGTTGAGCTCGGGGTCGTAATGGCAGGCCTTGTTGACGCCACTCTTCAGATTGTCGGGCACCAGCATGGCCGGCACGCCGCCGAAGAATTCGAAGGCCCGAACATGGCTGGCAGTCCAGTCCGGTAGCGTCTGACTCCAGGTGGCGTCACAGTAGGTGTCCCACGGGGATTTCCTTCGGTCATAATTCGAGGCGCCGAGAACGGCGACGAAGACGGCGGCCTGCCGGATTTCACCGGTCAGCGGGTCGGTGACCGGCACGGTCGGGCCGGCGTAATCGACAAACAGTTTCTCGCCGGGGACATGCGTCTGGCGCAGGCTGACCGACAACCGGCCAGCCCAGGCCCGGTAATGGTCGCAGAAGCTGCTGTATTGATAGCCGTCCGGGTGCTCGCCCTTGTACTCCTGCCAGAGCAGGTCGAGCGTCACGCCTTTCCGGCGCAGTTCCCGATGCACGCCGGCCCAGTCAGGCTCAGGTCGCAGAGCCCTCGATGGCGCCGACGGCGGGTAAAGCAGCGCTTCGACAGCGGCTTCAGACATGCCGGCCGGCAGCGGATAGGTCAATCCGGCCAGTTTCGCCCGACGGAGAATCTCCCCTACCGTGGTCGGCGAGGCGATGATTGCCCGGGCAATCTCGCGGTGGCTGCGACCGTCCGCAACGGACAGCCGTAATACTTCAAAAATCTTGCGCATGGATAACCTGCTATAGGCCATGTGGTCCTCAGCAAAATCGCCGAGGGTGCCACGGTTATCCCGCGTCCTACGTTATGACTTTGGGCTGTCCAGATTGCGCTGGAATCAGTGTCCAGCTTGCGCCGGAATTCGCATTGTTGCGGTGACAGCTATATAGCTTCACGGCGAACGGCTGGTTGTGGCCCAGACCGTGTAAAAATGCTGAGCGAATTTGGTGGTAGCGGTGCGGCGGTTTGCCAGTTTGGGTTGGAATTGCCAAAGTATCTCGACGAGGCGGAGGATGGAGGCCAAAAAAGGACCTTCTCAGGCCCTCATGGCCTCGATTAGCGCCCCGCTACCCAGTATTTTCATCACGCGCTTAAGATTATAGGCAAGCACGTGGAGTCCCATTTCGGTACTGACCCGATCCAGTGTTCTGGTCAGGAAGTGCGCGCTGCCCATCCATAACTTGAGGGGTGCCGAAGGGGTGTTCCACCGTCTGGCGCCGAATGCGCATGCTGTCAGGTGCCTGGTCCAAGCGATCTTGCATGGTCTCAAGGATATCCTCGCGCTCCCAGCGAGTAATCCGGCGCTCTACACCGGGAGTGCATTTCTCTTTAATGGCGCATTGCTTGCAGTTTGAACTCCAGTAACGGTGGAGCTTCAAGCCTCTCTCAACAGTCGAACAACGCCAGATCAACGCCTGGTCAGCAGGACAGCGATATTCATTCTTTTCTGGGGCGTAAATGAAATCTGCCCGATCAAAGCGCCCATTGGCCTTGGCACTGGAGGTCGTCGTTTTGGGGACGATGGCAATGATGCCGGCTTCGTGACAGGCAACAATTTCCTCACCCTTGAAGTAGCCCCGATCAGCAATCACGGTGAGTTCTTCTGCCCCGATCGCGGCACGAGCCTCCTTGGCCATGGTGGTCAGTTGGTCTCGGTCGATCCCGATGTTCGTTACTTCATGCGCCACGATCAGATGGTTCTTTGCATCCACCGCAGTCTGGACGTTGTAGCCGACGATGCCCGTACCCCGAGTCTTCATTGAACGCGCATCCGCGTCAGTCAGGGAAATCTGCTTGTCAGGCGTGTCATTGAGGCGGATCTCAATTTCCTTGAGCGCTTTCATCTGCTCTTTCAACGCGGCGATTTTGTCTTGCAAGCGTTCGCCCCGGACTTTCGCAACAGCAGGTTCTTGCCGGTCAGCCGTATCGAGTTCGGTCAGGTAACGATTGATGCTCGATTCGATTTCCTGCATTCGCCGTTCCAACTTGGCACTGGTGAAGTTTCGGTCACGATTATTGACGGCTTTGAACTTGCTGCCGTCGATGGCAACCAGGGCTTCAGAGAACAGTCCCAACTGCTGACACAGCACCACAAACTGACGGCAAACATTGCGGATCGCTTTGCCGTTGTCTTTGCGGAAACTGGCGATGGTCTTGAAGTCCGGCATCAGACGCCCCGTCAGCCACATCAGCTCGACATTGCGTTGGCTCTCTTTCTCAAGGCGCCGGCTGGACTGGATGCGATTGAGGTAGCCGTAGATGTAAAGCTTCAGAAGTACGGCGGGGTGATAGGCCGGCCGACCGGTGGCTGCCGGCTCAACACCCTCGAATCCCAGCTTGCCCAGAGCCAGTTCATCGACGAAGACATCCACGACCCGTACCGGATTGGTCTCCGCTATGTAGTCGTCAAGGCATTCCGGGAGCAGCGTGCTCTGGGTTCGGCTTCCACCTTCGATGAAACGCTTCATGGCGGCCACTCAATAAACATGACAAACGCACTATATCATGGGGCGTTTTGACACACTCTGGGCCGGTTTCTGCCTGATGATGAACGGGATTCGGTTGGGTCGTCAGTGCGCTGATTCTCGTCATTCAGATGCCACGACCAGCGCGGTGGCTAGGGTGGGATTCTGCATGCGGTTCAATGTGCCCTTATCGCTGTGTTCCGAGAATCAGGCCCTGGGCGCGAAAATCGTCAAGGATGCCACGCCCGAAATGCAGCAGTTGCTGCGGGTCGGAATGGTCCAGCTCGACGCAGATCTGAAGACAGGCTTCAATTCCAGTCGTCGGGGCGGTGGCCAGCAGTCCGAGTAACCGGGCGGTGACAGGATTGATTGCAACGAACCGGACGCGTTCGTCGGCATCGCGATAGACAACGAGTTGCGTCGCCTGTGGCTTGCGCGGCCGGTAGTCCGGGCCGATGCGATGCACCGGCCAGGAGCAGGCAAGAACGAGCCGCGCCGGGTTGAACACGACAGGCTGCTGCATCAGGTCGCCCGCAGGGTCGTGCCCGGGAATCGGGCAATCCATGGTGTCGACCGCGAGTTCGGCCCATTCGTAATGCGCCAGTTCGGCAAACCAGGCGGGTAGCGGCTGGCGGATGATGCCTTCATTCAGGTAGCGGACGAATTCGCGGGGAATCTCGCGGAACCACGGCGTATGTGACTTCCAGTCGCGGTAGAAGGCGCGATTCAGGCGGCGCCAGCGTGTTTCGCCGATCAGTTTGCGGCAGACCGGGAAGCAGGCGTCGAGGAAGCCGGTGATGTTGTTGAACAGCAGTTCGTTGTACACCGCCATCCGGCGCGCCGGCACCCCGGCCGGTCGCGGGGTATGGTGCGGGTCGCGGATGTGGCGGGCGAATGCGTACTGAAACGCCTGGAAGTCGGGGGCGCTCATCAGGCCGCCTTCGGCTGTCGGGTTGCCGCCTGCAGGCGGGCGATGAGCTCGACTTCCGCGGTCAACTGTCCCAGGTCGGGAATATTGAAGTCGCGTTCCAGGCAGGTGGGTACCGGGCCGATGCGCTGGTAGGCTGCTTCGAGCAGCGACCACACGGGGTCGATGACCCCGGCGCCATGGGTGTCGATCAGCATGCCGTCCGGCTCGACGGAATGGCCGGCGACATGGACGTAGCCGGTGCGCTCCAGCGGGAGTGCATCGAGGAAGGCGAGGGCCTCGAAGCCGAAATTCCGGCTATTGACGTAGATGTTGTTGACGTCGAGATGCAGCAGACAATCCGCTGCGCGGACGATGCTGCTGATGAATTCGCCTTCGCTCATCTCGGCGCCGGGTGGAGCGACGTAGTATGAGGCGTTCTCGATGCCGATGCGCATGCCGAGAATGTCCTGCACCCGGCTGATGCGGTCGACCGTCCATTTGACCGCATTTTCAGTCAGCGGAATCGGCAGCAGGTCGTAGAGATGGCCGTCGTCGCCAGACCACGAGAGGTGTTCGGTGTACAGCGTCATGCCGTGCTCGGCCATGAAGGAGCGGATGCGCCGCAGCAGTGCCTCGTCCAGCGGCGCCGGACCACCCAGCGACAACGACAGTCCGTGGCAGACGAAGGGGTAACGTTCGCTGAAGTGACGCAGATCCCTGGCGGTTTTGCCACCGATGCCGGCCCAGTTCTCCGGGGCCAGTTCGAAGAAACGGATTGCTTCCGGCACACCTGCCTTCAGCGGCTCGATCAGTTCGCGGCGAAAGCCGAGGCCGGCGCCGTTGGCGGGGCGTGCATTCATCGGGCTTCTCCGAGGAAAAAGGGGCGGGCAGGGCAAGCCCTGCGCCGCAACCCGTCAATGCAGGATTACATCTTCTTGTCGGCAGGAGCCTTGGGGTCGGTTTTCTTGTCGGCGCCGCATTTTCCATCGGCTCCCTTCTTGTCGGCACCGCACTTGGCTTCGGCAGCCTTCTTGTCGGCGCCGCATTTTGCTTCGCTGCCCTTCTTGTCGGCGCCGCAGCTTGCATCCTTCTTCTTGGTGTCCGCCTGCGCCAGCTGATAGCCGGCCTGTAGTTGGGTGGCGCCGAACGGATTGTCGCTGGCGGCGTGCGCCATCGGGGTCAGGGCGGCAGCGGCGAAGGCTGAGCCGACGGCGATGGAAACGAGGTTTTGCTTTTTCATGATTTTCTCCGTTGAGGTTGAGGTCGATGCGTCAGTCTTTCTGACTCATCCAGGCACCCGTCATAACGCGCAGAAACTGGAACTGCTTTTCCATCCGCCGGCAGCCAATGCAGATCGCCAGATGCAGACGAAACTGAACGCGTTCCCATAGGGTGAGCTGGCGTTCGAGTTGTTGCGAGGCGAGGCGGGAGGCTTCCTTGCAGCTGATCATTTCCGTTCCTGTTTGCTGCCTTTGTCACGAGTACCTGTCCAATTAGTCGGAGGCACGGGAAAATCCTTACAGATCTTTTTCAAGTATGATCGAAAAACCGGATCTCCTGCGAATCGACATGACGACAGACCCTCTGCGCGACACCGAGTTCCTGACCACTCTGCGGCGCGACATGCTGCGCTTTGCGGACATCCAGTTGCGCAACAAGGCACAGGCCGAGGATGCGGTGCAGGAGGCGTTGACCGCGGCGCTGGTCGGCCAGGAAAAATTCGCTTCGCGGGCCTCCTTGCGCACCTGGGTCCTGGCCATCCTCAAGAACAAGATCGTCGATGTCCTGCGCCGAAAGGTACGGGAAAACGTGGTGGTCGCCGACGTGGATGACGATTCGGACGTCGACGCCTATTTCAACGACCGTTCGCACTGGGCCGAGGATACCCGTCCCTCGGAGTGGGAGGGGCCGGAAAAGGTGACCGAAAACAAGCGCTTCTGGGAAGTCTTCGAAGCCTGCCTCTATCGCCTGCCCGATGCCAGTGCCCGCATCTTCACGATGCGCGAGGTGCTCGGCTTCGATACCGACGAGATTTGCGCCACCCTGGCGATCACCAGCAACAACTGCTGGGTTCAGCTGCACCGGGCGCGGTTGGCCCTTCGCGCCTGTCTGGGTGTGAACTGGTTCGGTGAAGCGGCCTGACAGCGCACGGCAAAGATCGTCGCAGGCATACCTTTCTCTTCGTGTTTTACGATGAAATACTTCTGAATATTCTTGTTTTATGGAAGTCCCCCCGGGTCTATCCTGTGCCCTGTATCAAACAACCTTGACGGAGACATAAATGAAATCCTTTGCCCTCATGACTGCTGCGCTGGTGCTCGGCTTGACGCTGATTACCGGCGACGCCGAAGCAGCGAAGCGTCTGGGCGGCGGCAAGTCCGCCGGCATGCAGCGCGAATCGGTCAGCGCCCAGAAATCGACCAATGCCGCTCCGGCTCCCAGCCAGGCAGCGGCACCGGCGCCTCAGGCTGCGCCTGGCGCTCCCGCAGCCCAGCCAAAGCGTTCGTGGATGGGCCCGCTGGCCGGTCTCGCCGCCGGTCTCGGCCTCGCGGCGCTGGCCTCGCACTTCGGGTTTGGTGAAGGTCTGGCCAATATGATGATGATTGGCCTGCTGATCATGGCAGTCGTCATGGTCATCGGCTTCATCATGCGACGCCGGGCGGCTGCGCGACAGCCGGAGATGGCTGGCGGAATGCAGTATGCCGGCGCCGGCCCAGATTTTTCCCGCAGCCTTGACGTGCAGCCGGCCCCGTCGTCTCCGGCGGCGTTCGGCGGTGCGGCACCGGTACCGGCAACGACAGTCAGCGGCGGCGGCAACATCCCGGCCGGTTTCGATGTCGATGCCTTCGTCCGCAATGCCAAGGTGAACTTCATTCGCCTGCAGGCGGCGAACGATGCCGGCAACCTTGAAGACATCCGCGAATTCACGACGCCGGAAATGTTCGGCGAGATCAAGCTGAATTTTGTCGATCGTGGCCAAGGGGCCCAGCAGACCGACGTAGTCACCGTCAATGCCGAAGTTCTGGATGTGGCTGAGGAAAGTGAGCGTTACATCGTCAGCGTGCATTTCTCCGGTCTGATCCGTGAAGCCGCCAATACGCCGGCCGAGCCGTTCGATGAAATCTGGCACATGGTCAAGCCACGCGCGGGTGGCGGCTGGGTCCTCGCAGGTATCCAGCAGGCCCAGTAAGGCAACTGCCTTTTTTGTACAAGGGGTTCCGCGGGAACCCCTTTTTTCGTCCACGGCGCCTGTTGGTCGACGCTGGTGTGCGTGGGCGGTTGATTGACGGAGCCGAGGCATCGTCAGACAATGACCGCTCGCCGAACTGCTTTCCTCTTTCTTGCAGGGTCCGGGTACCCCATGTCCGTCTCGACCAAATTCATTCCCGGCTGGCTCAAAGGCTATTCCAGCGAGAAACTCGGTGCTGATATGGCGGCCGGCCTGATCGTCACCGTCCTCGTGATCCCGCAGAGTCTCGCCTACGCCTTGCTGGCGGGGTTGCCGCCGCAGACGGGGCTCTACGTGAGCATCTTTCCCGTCATTGCCTATGCGCTGCTTGGCAGCAGCATGGTACAGGCGGTCGGGCCAGTAGCGATCACGGCGATCATGACCTACTCGGTGCTGACGCCGCTCGCAGGGCCCGCTTCGCCGGAGTACGTCACGCTGGCGGCGGCGCTGTCGCTGATCTCAGGCGTGATGGTGCTGGCCTGCGGCGCCATGCGCCTCGGCTTCCTGTCACAGTTGCTGAGCCGACCGGTGATCAGCGGCTTCATCTCCGGTTCGGCCATACTGATCATCATCAGCCAGATCAGGCATCTGCTGGGCATCTTGCCCCAGGGCGGCAATGGCTGGGAGATGGCACTTGATCTGCTGGAGAAGATCCCGCAAGTCTCCGGACCCACCGTCGCCATAGGCGTGACAGCGCTGGCCGCTCTGATTTTCGTCAAGGCCGGGTTGGCTGATGTGCTGACGCGCGCTGGAATGGGCGCCAACAAAGTCGTCTTCGCCATCCGCCTGATGCCGCTGGTCGTCGTTCTGTTCGGCACGCTGGCGGTCGTCCATTGGGACCTCGACCACCGGGCTGGCGTTTCCGTGGTTGGTGCGATCGTCGAAGGAGTGCCCGGGTTTGCCTTATTTATGCCGGGATACGATGCAATCAGGAACCTGATCGTACCGGCCTGCGTCATGACATTGGTCGGCATGGTGCAGAGCGTTTCGATGGCCCAGGCGCTGGCGATCAAGCGTCGCGAGCGTGTCGATGCCAACGCTGAACTGGTCGGTCTGGGCGCGGCCAATGTGGTGGCGGCCTTCTATGGTGGAATGCCGGTGGGCGGGGGGCTGTCGCGCTCGGCCGTCAATGTCGCCGCTGGCGCCCAGACCCCGCTCGCCAGCATCGTCTCGGCGCTGGCGATGCTTGCCGTGGTTGCGGGTGCCGCACACTGGTTCGAGCGCCTGCCGCTGGCGGTTCTGGCGGCAAGCATCATGGTTGCCGCGTATTCGATGATCGATATCCGCGCCTTCCGCAGGGCCTGGGCCTATGATCGTGCCGATGGGCTTGCGCTGCTGGGAACTGCCGGCGGCGTGCTTGTTTTCGGACTGGAAATCGGGATCGGGATGGGTGTCCTGCTGTCGACGGCGACCTTGCTGTTGCGTGCAAGCACCCCACATATCGCGGTGGTCGGAAGGATTCCCGGCAGCGAGCATTTCCGCAATGTCGTGCGTCATGACGTCGAAACGATCCCCGGTGCGCTCTTCGTCCGCATCGACGAAAGACTGTTCTTCGGCAATCTGGGCGCCGTCGAGATGCGCCTGAACCAGGAACTCGAACAAGTCGCCGGTGCCCGCGATCTGGTTTTGGTCATGAGCGCCGTCAACCTGATGGATGCAACGGCAGTCGAGGTATTCGGCGAACTGAATCGCGAGCTAGCCGAGCGCGGCATCCGCCTTCACCTGGCTGAGGTCAAGGGCCCGATCCAGGATCGCTTGATGCGCACCGAGCTGTGGTCGACCCTCTCCGGAGAGGTTTTTCTCTCCGCCAACGATGCATTCGAGAGGCTGCGGTAGATCTGATGGGCAAAAAATCCCCGCCTCGAGGGCGGGGAAATAGGGAGGTCTCGAAACGAGGCATTTCGAGCGAGGGTAAAGCGGGTTTCAGTCCTTGCGTCGGTTCTTGAGCCAGCGGCGGGCAATGACGATGGCAGCGCCGGTGGCGACTGCTGCCAAAAGGGCATTCAGAGGCTCGGCGTGGCCATCAGCTAGCCAGTCCATACCAGCCACGCCAACGAAGACGCCGAGGCTTTCGTTGATCGGAAGATTGTCGGCAAAGGCCATCAGTGCTCCGGACGAATTAGCGCTGAAGCGGCGGCAATGTCTGCTTGCACAGCATCCAAGCCGAGCAGATGCTGGCGGGCTGCTTCCAGAAACTGGTTGATGCTGGTTTCACACATGTTGTTTTCCTTGTTCGGCACTTGCAGATGATCCATGAGCTGCATTCTATTGGCGAGGGACCCCCGCGTCTGTTGCGTGAGCGTGGCTTCGCCGTAACGGAACTTGATGATCTGTAACGCTTTGTAACGGAGGCTACTGCGCCAATGGCCAGGCGAGGGTGAAGCGGGCGCCGCCGAGGGGTGCGGCGTCTGCCGTGGCAGTTCCGCCATGCAGTTCAAGGACACGGCGCGTGATGGCCAGTCCAAGCCCATACCCGCCAGTAGCACGATCGCGCGAGCGGTCGAGGCGGGTGAATGCGGAAAAGACGCTTTCGCGCTGTTCCGGCGGGATGCCGATACCGTCGTCGTCAACATGGACAAAGATGTTTCCCTGCTGCCGCTCGGCACTGACGATGATCTGTTTGCTGGCGTATTTGAAGGCGTTGCGCAAGAGGTTGCGCAGGGCATAGGGCATCGCCTTGCGGTCGACATCGACAGCCAGGTTTTCCGGCAATTTGGTGGTGTCGACCGTGATGGTCAGCTCGCGGCCGAGCAGGCGAACGGCATCGACCTCGTCGCGCAGCCAGTCGGCGAAACACACGCTCGAGAAATGCGGCTCCGGGGCTTCCCGCTCGAAACGCGCGTAGGTGAGACTGGTGTCGATCAGGTGGTCGAGTTCGTCGAGGTCGGCTTCCATCATCGCCCAAAGTCGTTCGCGCTCGGCGCGTTCATCGGTCCCGGAGAGCATTTCCAGCGCGAAGCGCATGCGGGCGATCGGCGTCCGCAATTCGTGCGAAATGGCCGATGAAAGCTCGCGGTGGGTGGCGAGCAGTTGCTGCACCCGTTCGGCCATGTTGTTCATGGTGTCGGACAGCGGCGCGAAGATCTGGCTGCGCGCCGGCGGCGAGCGCGCTTCGAAATCGCCATCACCGAGGTCACGGGCAGTCTGGCGCAGGGTCTCGAGGTCGCGCCAGACCGGGCGCACCCAGAACCACAGCGCGATGCCGAAAATGACGCCGATCAGACTCCAGGTGAGCAGGCGCAGGCGCAGGTCGAGCGGCAGGCGGTCGGTCAGTTCGGGATTGCGGTTGGCCGCTAGCGGGCCGACAACAAGAACCTTGCTGCTGGTGCCCAGGCGGTGATACATGATATCGCCATCGTGGTCGATGGCGATATCGCCAGCGTCCAGCTTGGTGACCTGGTCTGGCGTCAGGGTCCGATCGAGGCTGATGCGCTCGACGATGCCGAGTTGGTAGGAAAACTTGTCATCGAGTTCCTTGATTTTCTTCGGCCAGTCCCGGCGCGGCGTGCGGTAGAGCTCGTCCTCGATCAGCGTGATGGTGCCGCGCATGAAACGGCGGGCGTAGTCGTCGGTAATTCCGCGCTGTGCTGTGGAAATGACGAAGTCTGCGGTGAAGGCGATGGCAACGAAGGAACCCATCGCCAGCAGGTAAAAGTTGAAGAACAGCTTTGACAGGCTATAGCGCCCGCCCCGCCAGCGCGGGAGGGCGACGCGGGAGAGCGAGCGGGCGAGGCCCTGGCTATGTTCCTGGCCGTCGCCGGGCTCAGTTCCAGTCATGCTTGCTGAACAGGTAGCCCTTTCCGCGAACGGTCTTGATGCGCGTCGGGTTCTCCGGGTCGTCGTTCAGCTTCTTGCGCAGCCGCGAGATCCGGGCGTCGATCGAGCGGTCGAGGCCGTCGAAGCCGATGCCACGCAACTCCTGGAGCAGGTCGTCGCGCGACAGTACATTTCCGGCGTGCGAGGCGAGCAGCCAGAGCAGGTCGAATTCGGCGGTGGTCAGGTCGATGGTGTCGTCGCCCAGAAGCGCGGTGCGGGTTGCCTGACTGATCAGGAATTGGCCGAAGACCATCTTCTCGGCCTCGCCAGCCGGACCTTCGCCAGCAACCGGCAGGCGGCGCAGCAGTGCCTTGATGCGGGCCAGCAGTACTCGCGGCTGCACCGGTTTGGCGATGTAGTCGTCGGCACCCATCTCAAGGCCGAGGATCTGGTCGAAATCCTCGTCGCGGGCGGTCAGCATCAGGATCACCCCGCGATACTGCTGGCGCACGCCACGGCAGACCTCGAAGCCGTCCTTGCCCGGCAGCATGACGTCCAGGATGACCAAGTCCGGCTGCTCTGCCAGTATGCGGGCCTCAGCCCGGTCGCCGCGCGATTCGATACTGACCTGCAAGTCGTTCTTGGTGAGGTATTCGGCCGTCAGTTCGGCCAGGCGTTGGTCGTCTTCGACCAGGAGTATGCGAATGTTCATCCGACAATCTTAACGGCGGCCCGCGCCGCGGTCTACCCTGTTGCGGTTGACGCGGCGGGAAAGGCGATTTTCGAATCGATCCACCTGGAGCGATGTGCCGTTTCGCAATCGCTGCACGCATGCCGTAAAATGCCGGACGCGACTCAGTTTTTGGGGAAATCATGATATCCGGTCTTGTTGATCTGCCCTGGTGGGGCTACGTGCTGATCCTCCTCGGACTCACACACGTCACCATCGCTTCGGTCACCATCTTTCTGCACCGCCATCAGGCGCACCGGGCACTTGATCTATCACCGTTGCCGGCGCACTTCTTCCGTCTCTGGCTGTGGCTGACCACCGGCATGGGGACCAAGGAGTGGGCGGCGGTTCACCGCAAGCATCACGCCAAGTGTGAAACGCCCGATGATCCGCACAGCCCGCAGGTGCTGGGGATCAACCGTGTCTTGTGGGGTGGCGTCTTCCTCTACGTCAAGGAAGCGCGCAACCCGGAAACCTTGCGCCGCTATGGCCATGGCACTCCCGATGACTGGCTGGAAAGAAATATCTATACGCCAGGCCAGAAAGCCGGGATTGTCGTCATGCTGGCGATCGATATCGTTCTCTTCGGCACCGCACCGGGCGCACTGATGTGGGGCGTGCAGATGGTCTGGGTTCCTTTCTGGGCGGCCGGCGTCATCAACGGCCTCGGACACTGCTGGGGCTACCGCAATTTCAAATCCGCCGATGCCTCGACCAACATCTTTCCTCTGGGCATCTTCATCGGCGGTGAGGAACTGCACAACAATCATCATTCGTTCGCGACCTCGGCCAAACTGTCGAATCGCTGGTACGAGTTCGATATCGGCTGGATGTACATCCGCATCCTGGCGGCGCTGGGCTTGGCCAGGGTGAAAAAACTGGCGCCGGTGCCGAAGTTGGTTTCTCCCCGCCCGCTGGTCGATGGCGATACGCTGGAAGCGGTCATCACTAATCGCTACGACGTGCTGGCACGCTATGCCAACTCGATGAAGAAGCTGTACCGGGAGGAACTGGCCAAGTTGCAGGATCAGGCCAACTACAAGGGACTCAAGCGATGGCTGGAGGTCGATGTGGGGCATATTCCCGACGACTGGCGCAAACGCCTTGAAGAAATGTTGGCGCGAAGCCAGAACCTCGCAACGTTCTATGCCATGCGCGAGGAGCTGACCGCAGTCTGGAATCGAAGCAACGCCAGCCGCGAACAACTGGTCGCCGACCTTCAGGCCTGGTGCCACAAGGCAGAGGCCTCCGGAATCCGTCAGTTGCAGGAACTTTCAATCCGCATGCGCAGCTATGCCCTGGCGTAATGTGCCCGCCAGGGCATGGTTTGCCGCGCTGGCGCTGGGTGCTTTCGGCCTCGTGGCGGCGGGCATGGAGTTGCAGAATCTGTTGCGCTTGGCGCCTTGTCCGCTGTGCATCTTCCAGCGTCTGCTCTACCTGGTCATCGGCCTTGTTGCCCTGCTAGGCGTGCTGGCGCCAGCGGGAAGCTTGCTTTGGTCGCTGCTGATCGCCGCCCTGGCGACCGGTGGTGTGGCGGTCGCCGGTTACCAGACCTGGATGCAGGCCTTTCCGCATCTGGCGACCGAGTGCGGCTACAGCGACCCGAACGCCATCGAGCGCCTGGTCGACTGGCTGGGCATGGAATGGCCGGCGTTGTTCCTGGCCACCGGTTTCTGTGCCAGTCGTGACTGGGAATTCCTCGGACTGTCGATGGCCAACTGGTCGCTGCTGATGTTCGGCGGCATCGTCAGCTATGCCGCGTTGCTGTTAATGCGCAGGGATTGAAGCGATGAATCCACACGGGCTACGGCCCAAGGCCACGCCCTCCTCACCGGCGGGGCTGGTGACAAAAAACAAAACCCGCCAAGAGGCGGGTTTGCCGGATGCTGAAGCAGACCTGACTATCTCAGCTTCACTTCCTTGTAAGCCACGTGCTTGCGAACCACCGGGTCGTACTTCATGAACTCCAGTTTTTCGGGCGTCGTGCGCTTGTTCTTTGAGGTGGTATAGAAATGCCCGGTACCGGCTGTGGATTCCAGCTTGATCTTGTCGCGACCGCCTTTAGCCATCTTGTTTATCCTTCCTTAACAGACTTCGCCGCGCGCACGCAGGTCGACAAGAACGGTATCGATGCCATTCTTGTCGATCAGGCGCAATCCGGCGTTGGAAACTCGCAGACGGACGAAGCGGTTCTCGCTTTCGACCCAGAAGCGGCGATTCTGCAGATTCGGCAGGAAGCGGCGCTTCGTTCTATTGTTGGCATGGGAAACTTTGTTCCCAACCATCGGGGCTTTACCCGTTACTTGGCAGACTCGCGCCATGATTGGTGCTCCAGAATTCGCTAGAGGAAAGCCCGCGAGTATAGCGAAGAACCCCCGGGCAGTTCAAGTGCTTTTTGTCTTTTCTAAAGGAGACCACGTTCCGCAAACGAGAGCGGCGTCCCGTTTCCGGCGACGATGAAATGATCGAGCACCTTGACGTCGACCAAGGCCAGCGCGGCTTTCAGGTTGCGGGTCAGCATTTCGTCGGCCTGCGACGGCTCGGCGACTCCTGAAGGGTGGTTGTGGGCGAGGATGACGGCCGCTGCATTGTTGGCGAGCGCCGCCTTGACGACCTCACGGGGATAGACGCTGGTCTGTGTGAGTGTCCCCGAGAACAGTTCGTCGGCTTTGATCAGCCGGTTCTGTGCGTCGAGCCACAGCGCCATAAAGACCTCGTTCTGGCGCGCGGCCAGTTTCAGCCGCAGCCAGTCGCGCACCTTGCCGGGTGCCGAGAAGGTGTCGCGGCTGGTCATTTCCTGCTTCAGCGCCCGGCGGGCCAGTTCGAAGCTGGCCTTCAACTGCGCCGCCTTGGCCATGCCGATGCCGGGGACGCTTGCCAGCTCCTCCAGCGTGGCTTCGGCCAGGGTGCCGAGACGGCCGTCGAAACGCTGCAGCAGGTCGCGCGCGAGGTCGACGGCGCTTTTTCCGCGAACGCCGACGCGCAGGTAGATGGCCAGCAATTCAGCGTCCGAGAGCGCTTCGGGTCCGTGCGCCAGCAGTCGCTCACGGGGCCGCTCACCTGCTGGCCAGTCGGTGATCGCCATGCCATTTCCAGTAGAATGGGGAGATGCTCATTCTAATGGCACGACAATGGATTTGCAGGGAAAGCGCATCGTTCTCGGGGTCACTGGCGGCATCGCCGCCTACAAAGCTGCCGAGCTGGTCCGTCTGCTGGGCAAGCAGGGCGCCGACGTACAGGTGGCGATGACGGAGGGGGCGAGCCATTTCGTGACGGCGACCACCTTCCAAGCGCTTTCCGGCAAGCCGGTGTTCACCGACCAGTGGGACGCGCGGATGCCGAATGCGATGGCGCATATCGATCTGTCGCGCGAGGCCGACCTGATCGTCGTGGCGCCCGCTTCGGCCGACTTTATTGCCCGCGTGGCGCATGGTTTTGCCGATGACCTGCTGGCGACCATGGTGCTGGCGCGCGATTGCCCGTTACTGCTGGCCCCGGCGATGAACCGCCAGATGTGGGAAAACCCGGCGACACAGCGCAATGTGGCGCAACTCGCCAGCGATGGCGTGCAGATTCTCGGACCGGCCAGCGGCGAACAGGCCTGTGGCGAAGTCGGCGCCGGACGCCTGCTCGAACCCGAGGAAATCGTCGAGGAAGTGGTTGCCTTCTTCACCCCCAAAGTGCTGGCCGGAAAGAACGTACTGATTACCGCAGGTCCAACTTTCGAGGCCATCGACCCGGTGCGTGGCATCACCAACCTGTCGTCGGGGCGCATGGGCTATGCCGTGGCGCGGGCGGCGCGCCGTGCCGGGGCCGCCGTGACGCTGGTTTCGGGGCCAGTCGGTTTTGGCCCTCCGCAGGGCGTCGACCGCATCAACGTGATCAGCGCCCTTGACATGCACGCCGCCGTGATGGCGCGGGCTGCCGTAGCGGACATCTTCATCGCCGTCGCCGCGGTCGCCGACTACCGCGTCGCCAGCGCTGCCGAACACAAGCTCAAGAAGGACGCGGGCGGCATTCCGCCGGTCGAGCTGGTCGAGAATCCGGACATTCTGGCCGAGGTGGCGGCCCTGAAAAACGGCCCGTTCTGCGTCGGCTTTGCTGCCGAGAGCCGCAATCTGGAAGAGTACGCACAGGCCAAGCGGCGCCGGAAGAACATCCCGCTGGTCGCCGGCAACCTGATCCAGGATGGCTTCGGCGGTGACGACAACCGCCTCGTGCTCTTCGACGACCACGGCACCCACCCGCTGACGCCGGGGCCGAAAACCGAGCTGGCGCGCCAGTTCGTCGATCACATTGCCGATCTGACAGGAGAAGGCTGATGCATCGTATCGATGTCAAGATTCTTGACGCGCGCCTGCACGACACTCCGCCGCACTATGCAACGCCCGGTTCGGCCGGACTCGATCTGCGCGCCTGTCTCGATGCGCCGCTGCAGATCGTTCCCGGCCAGACCACGCTGGTCCGTACCGGCATGGCCATCCACCTTGCCGATCCGGGGTTGGCGGCGATGATCCTGCCGCGCTCGGGCCTCGGCCACAAGCACGGTATCGTCCTCGGCAACCTGGTCGGGCTGATCGACAGCGATTACCAGGGGGAACTGATGGTTTCCGTCTGGAATCGCGGACAGGAGACATTCACGCTGAACCCGCTCGAGCGTATCGCCCAGCTTGTGGTCGTGCCGGTGCTGCAGGTCGGCTTCAACGTGGTCGACGATTTCGACGCCAGCGCGCGTGGCGAGGGCGGCTTCGGAAGCACCGGCAAGTCATGAGGAGCCTGGCGCTCGCTGCAGTTCTCTGCCTGCAGGGAGCGGCTTGGGGCGCCGACGAAGCGGCGCTGATGCAGCGTGGCGAGGAATTGGTCATGGGTCGTTGCTTCCTCTGCCACGGCGCAACCGGCGACAGCTCGAGCCCGCTGTATCCGAAGCTGGCGGGGCAGAACATCGAATACATGCGGAAGCAGTTGCGCAATTTCAAGCGTGGCGAGCGCGAGAGTTCCGACATGCGCAAGGTCGTGGCCGAGTTGGACGAGAACGAAATGCAGGCGGCGGCGTTCTTTCTCAGCCGCCAGCAGCCCTCGCGCGGCAATTCGGCCTATGCCGAGATGCGGGCGGTGGGCGAGAAACTGTTTGCCCAGGGCGATCCGGCCAGGGGGCTGAAACCGTGCCGCGAATGCCATGGCGACAACGGCGCCGGTTCGGCAACGCTGCCACGCATCGCCGGCCAGCATACCTTGTACGTCGAGACACAGTTGACGCTGTTCGAGGAACGCAAGCGGACCAACGACAATGCCCAGATGCAGGACATCGCGAAACGCCTGACGACCGATGAAATCCGCGCGCTGGCCGAGTATTTGCGCAGTCTGTAGGGCGGCGTCGAGCGTTGACGCGAATTGCGGAGGGAGTATGAAACTGAAGATGGGATCGTTGGCGGCGTGGTCGACCTTGTGCGCGCTGCTTGAGTTGTTCGCCGGCGGTGAGTCGAAGCCCGGGCGGACCATGTTTCGCTTTCTGGTTGCGCTGCCGATGGCCGCAGTGCTCGGTTTTCCAGGCGTTGCCAGTGCCGTGGAAGATGTCCAGTCGGTGCCGCAGGTGGATTTGAGTCGCTACGTCGGCCGGTGGTACGAAATTGCCAGTTTCCCGATGTTCTTCCAGCGCAAGTGCCTCGGCGATACCACGGCGGAATATGCCGAGAAGGAAGCCGGGACGATCTCCGTGCGCAATCGCTGCCGGACCGAGGATGGCTTCATCGAGGCCGAGGGCAGGGCGACCGTCGTTCCGGAAACCGGCAACGGTCGTCTGAGGGTGTCGTTCTTCTGGCCGTTTTCTTCGGACTACTGGATCATCGGGCTCGATGACGAGTATCGCTGGGCGCTCGTCGGCAATCCGAACCGGAAATATTTGTGGCTGCTGTCGCGGACGCCGCAACTCGACGCCACATCAGTGCAGAAAGCTATGGATATCGCCGCCCGCCAAGGGTTCGACCTGGCGAACCTGCGAATGACCCCGCAAGGCCCGCGGTGATTACGGCCCGCTGACCTTCCGGAAGGGCAGGTGCGTCGCTGCTTCCTCGGCATAGGCCAGAATGGCGGGTCGCTGCCGGTCGAGGTGCTGGTCGAGCAGATGGCGCATGCGGGCGTCTTCTATCCAATGGCAGGAGCGCACCACGGTCGGCTCGAAACCCCGTGCCACCTTGTGTTCGCCGCCGGCCCCCGGCTCGAAGGTGGCAAGCCCTTCGCGCAGGCAGTAGTCGATACCCTGATAGAAGCATAGCTCGAAGTGGAGGCTGTGATAACTTGCGGCGGTGCCCCAGTAGCGACCGTACAGGGTGTCGTCGCTGCGGAAGCAGATTGAGATGGCCACCGGATCGCCCCGTTCGCGGGCGATGAAGGCGACCATCCGGCGGCCCAGGCTGCTCGCGAGATCGGCGAAACTGGCCGGGGTGAAGGCGGCGTAATTCCTGTACTTGTCGAAGGTTGCGGCATACAGACTGTGCAGGGCGGGCCATTCTTCGGGATCGATTTCGTTACCGTGGCGGACTTCGATGTGCAGTCCGCTGTCGGCCACCCGTCGACGTTCCGCCCTGACCTTGCGTCGCCGCTCGGCGTTGAAGGTTCCGAGGAAATCGGTGAAATCGGCGCAACCGTGGTTCCGCCAATGGAACTGGACATTGTGGCTGACCAAGAGTCCGTGCCCGCGCAGCACCGTCACCTCATCTTCTGCCGGGAAGGCGACGTGCCACGACGATAGCCCGTGCCCGGCCACCTGTTCCAGGGCTGCCTCGACCAGCGCGTGCCGGATGCACTCGGCATTGTCTCCGGGGCGGACGAGAAGCCGGGGGCCGGTTGCCGGCGTATGCGGCAGGCCGCTCAGCAGTTTCGGGTAATAGGGCTTCCCGAGCTGTTGGTAGGCAGCGGCCCACGACCAGTCGTGGATGAAGTCACCGTGAGAATTCGTGCGGACATACAGCGGCAGAATGCCGAGCGCCATGCCGTCACTGTTCATCGCTGTCAGGTGATGCGCTTTCCAGCCGCATTCCGGGCCGGCCATTCCGTGGCGTTCGAGAATGTCGAGGAAATCCCGATTGAGAAAGGGGTGTCCCGATGGCGCCAGCTGCTCCCAGTCGGTGCGCGTAATTTCGCCGGTGGCGGCTACGACGGAAACGGTCAGCGGCGACATCGTGATGCACGGGTTCGCAACGGAGTAACGGGTTGCCTGGCCATCAACGCTTTCTTCAGCGTTTTCATCCAGTCGCGCCGGTGGCCTTGCCGGACATTCTGGTGGCAAATTCGCGTTTCTCGCCAGCGGTCATCTGCTTGACACGATACTCGGCTTGCGATGCCGCCGAACGGTCGCGGTGTTCTTCGAATCCGAGCAGCCTCGCGGGAGCATGCGAACGCATATAGCGCGCGCCGCTCCCGTCCCGGTGGGCAGCATAGCGTGCTGCGACGTCGACCGTGATGCCCGTATAGATGCTGCCGTCCGCGCACTCGATCAGGTAGAGAAACCAGACCTTGCGATTCGGCACGGTGCGGTCGACCGCCGAATCAGGCCAGAAGTACGAAAACCAGCGCAATCGCCGCCGGAACGGCCTGGACGAAGAGTATCCGGCGACTCGCGGTGGCTGCGCCATACAAACCGGCAACCAGCACGCAGCACAGAAAGAACACCTTGATGTCGGTACCGCCGGCTCCAAGGCTCAGGCCCCAGACCAGGCCGGCCGCCAGGAAGCCGTTGTACAGCCCCTGGTTGGCGGCAAGGACTTTGGAGGCGACCGCGGCGTCGCGGGTTTGCCCGAAGGCGCGCAGGCCGGCCGGCTTGTCCCACAGGAACATCTCGAGGACGAGGATGTAGACGTGGAGTAGCGCGATCAAAGCGACAAGAACGTTGGCAATCGTGGTCATAGAGTGCTCCCGGGTGATCGGCGCCGGCCGGCAGGCCTGAACCGACTACTTGCCGAGAGCGGCGAGGGCCGCTGCGTAGTCGGGTTCGTTGGCGATCTCGCCGACCAGTTCGCTGTGCAGCACGCGATCATTCTCATCGAGAACGACCACGGCGCGGGCCGAGACACCGGTCAGCGGACCGGTCTTGATGGCAACGCCGTAGGCCTCCAGGAAGTCGCGGCCGCGCATCGTCGACAAGGTCTGCACGTTGGCCAGTCCCTCGGCGCCGCAGAAGCGGGCCTGGGCGAAGGGCAGGTCGGCCGAGATGCAGAGGACGGCGGTGTTGGCGGCGTCGTTGGCGGTCTGGTTGAACTTGCGCACCGAGGTCGCGCAGGTCGGCGTGTCAATGCTCGGAAAGATGTTCAGGATCTTACGCTTGCCGGCCAGGCCGGCCAGGGTGACGTCGGCCAAATCCTTGCCGACCAGTGAAAATGCGGGCGCCTGATCGCCCTTGGCGGGGAAATTGCCGCTGACTTCGATGGGGTTGCCGCCAAGCGTAACGGTATTCGACATTTGATCTCCTGGTGAGTGGTTGGTGGCCGCCAGATCCGTTGGGATTCCGGGGGCCGGTTTGGTGACTATCGGGTTGACGCCGGTTTCGCCGACCCGTTCCCTGATTATTGCCCAAAAAGGCGGGTTGACCGCGACAGGGTACTCAACCCATCGCCTTCAGATGCTGGATGATCTCGCCGGCCATCGGTTGCGCATTGCCATACAGCATGCGGCAGTTGTTGTTATAGAACAAGGCGTTTTCAACACCAGAGTACCCGGTCCCCTTGCCGCGCTTGATGACGATGACGTTCTGCGCCTGATCGGCATTGAGAATTGGCATGCCGTAGATCGGGCTGGCCTTGTCGGTACGGGCGCTCGGGTTGACCACGTCGTTGGCACCGATGATCAGCGCCACGTCGGCCTGGGCGAACTCGCCGTTGATTTCTTCCAGATCGAAGATCTTGTCGTAGGGTACGCCGGCTTCCGCCAGCAGCACGTTCATGTGGCCCGGCATGCGGCCGGCGACCGGGTGGATGGCGAACTTCACCTCGACCCCGGCTTCCTCAAGGAACGTGGTCATCTCCCAGACCTTGTGCTGGGCATGGGCCACCGCCATGCCATAGCCCGGCACGATGATGACCTTGCTCGCGTAGCGCATCATCGCCGCCACGTCGAGGGCGCTGAGCTCCTTCATCGTGCCTTCGGTCGCCTCGCTGCCTTGTCCGCCTGCGGTCATCGGCGTGAACAGGATGTTCGAGATCGGCCGGTTCATCGCCTTCGCCATCAATTGGGTGAGCAGCGTGCCGGCGGCGCCGACGACGATGCCGGCAATGATCAGCGCCGGGTTGCCGAGCACGTAGCCCTCGAAACCGACGGCAAGGCCGGTGAAGGCATTGAACAGAGAGATCACCACAGGCATGTCGGCGCCACCGATCGGCAAAGTGACGATCAGACCGAGAATCAGGGCGACAGCAAAGAAGACGTAGATCAGTTCCGGCTTGGCCGGGGCCATGACGATCATGGCCCCGCCGAGGGCAACAGCGCTCACGACCAGTACGATGTTGATCACGTTCTGTGCCGGCAGGCGGTAGGTCTTCTTGAGCAGGCCCTGCAGTTTGGCGTAGGCGACGCAGGAACCGGTGAAGGAAACCGATCCGATCAGCGCGCCGAGCGCGGCCAGCGTCGTCGCCACGGCGCTGTGCGTAGTGCCCCGGGCGAACTCGATGGCGGCAATTGCCGCCGCCGCGCCGCCGCCCATGCCGTTGTATATGGCAACCATCTGCGGCATGTCGGTCATCTTGACGTTCTTGCCAGAAATCCAGGCGGCTACACCGCCGATCCCCAGTGCGGCGAGCATCAGGGCGATATTCGTCAGGCCCGGGACGAAGAGGGTGCCGACGATGGCGATCAGCATGCCGTAACCAGCCCAGACGATTCCCTGTCGGGCGCTGGCCGGCGAACTCATGCCCTTGAGGCCGACGATGAAGAGCAGCGCGCCGACGAACCAGGCGCCCTGGACGTAAATGGGGCTCGTCATGTTCAGTCCTCCTTCTTCTTGAACATGGCGAGCATGCGTTCGGTCACTACGTAGCCGCCGGCCGCATTGGCGGCGCCGAGGGCGACTGCGAAGAAGCCGATCGCCTGTTCGACGATCGTGTCGGCGGCGCCGAGGGCGATCATCGCCCCGACGACGACCACACCGTGAATGAAGTTGGAGCCGGACATCAGCGGGGTGTGCAGGATGACCGGCACCTTGCCGATGATCTCGTAGCCGGTGAAGGCGGCGAGCATGAAGATGTACAACGCGAGCATGCCGTCCATCAAACCTCTCCCAAAATTTGCTTGACGGTCTGGTTGACCGTGACACCGTCCTTGCACATCAAGGTGCCGGCGACGACTTCGTCGCTCCAGTCGAAGGTCAGTTCGCCCTCCTTGATCCACGGCGAGATGAAGTTGTAGAGGTTCTTGGCGTAGAGTTCGGAGGCGTGCGTCGGCATCCGCGACGGCAGGTTGAGCGGGCCGTGGATATTCACGTCGTTGGCGACGACGTGCTCGCCGGGCTGGGTCAGCGCGCAGTTGCCGCCGGATTCGGCGGCCATGTCGACGATGATCGCGCCGTACTTCATGCGCGCGATCATGTCTGTGGTGATGATCACCGGCGCCTTCTTGCCGGGGATGGCCGCGGTGGAAATCACAACATCGGAGAGCGTGATGGCCTTGGCCAGCTTCTCGGTCTGCTGCGCCTTCTCTTCAGCGGTCAGGTCGCGGGCGTAGCCGGCGGCGCCGTCGGCGGAAACGCCGGTATCGACGAACTTGGCGCCGAGCGACTCGATCTGTTCGCGGGCAGCGGAGCGCACGTCGTAGGCTTCGACCATGGCGCCGAGCCGCTTGCAGGTGGCGATCGCTTGCAGGCCGGCGACGCCGGCGCCGATGACGAGGACGCGCGCCGGGCGGATGGTGCCGGCGGCGGTGGTCAGCATCGGGAAGAACTTGGTGCAGCGGGCCGCAGCGATCAGTCCGCACTGGTAGCCGGCGCAGGAAGACTGCGACGAGAGCGCATCCATGCTCTGGGCGCGCGAGATGCGCGGCAGCAGTTCAAGGGCGAAGGCCGTGATCTTCCTGGCGTTGAGGGCCGCCAGCCGGGCCTTGTCCTCGAAGGGCTTCAGCAGCCCGATGAGCACCGAACCTTCCGGCAGCGCGGCGATTTCCTCGGGCGACGGCGGGGTGACGCGCAGGATAAGTTTGGCGCTGCCATAGGCTTCGCGAATGCCACCGACCATGTCGACATCGGTGTAGTCCGAGTCGAGGAAGTGACTGTCGGTCCCGGCGCTCTGCTCCATGCGCAGTGTGGCGCCGAGCGCCCTGTATTTCCTGGCGGTTTCTGGCACCAGAGCGACCCGGTGTTCACCGGGGGTGCGTTCTCTGGTCACCGCAATGCTGAGCGGCATGCTGCTTTCTCCTTGGTTGGCAGGTTTGGTTCCGGCTGTTCGTTATTTGAATGGCGCGCGAGTTCAGGATTCGTCCGGCGGGCAATGGTGAAAGCGCAGTTCCTGTGGGTAAGGGAAAAAATCCTCAACGTGGCCGTCGCGGATCTTCTTCTGTGCGTCCTGCCAGAACTGCGGAGCCAACAAGTCCTTGTGGTGTTTGTAGAAAACCTTGCGCAGGGTTGGCGAGGCGAGCAGGAAGGTCCCGAACTCTTCCGGGAAGATGTCGTTCCTGGCTACGGGATACCAGACTTCGCCCGACATTTCCGTTTCGAAATCCGGAGGCGGCGGAGTCTTGCGGAAGTTGCAGTCGGTCATGTACTCGATTTCGTCGTAATCGTAAAAGACGACGCGGCCATAGCGCGTGACGCCGAAATTCTTCCACAGCATGTCGCCGGGGAAGATGTTGGCCTGGGCCAGTTCGCGGATCGCGCTGCCATATTCCTTGATTGCATGCTCCAGGGCTTCGGCATTATCGGTACGCTCCATGCGTTCGAGGTGAATGTTCAGTGGCTCCATCCGGCGCTCGATGTAGATGTGCTTGATCACCAGAGTCTCGCCGTCGATCTCGAAGCAGGTGGGCGCCAGCGTGCGCAGTTCGTCCATGACCTCTTGATCGAAGCGCTTCAGCGGAAAAGCGGCGTTGGAGAACTCCAGCGTATCCGCCATGCGGCCGACGCGGTCGACCTGCTTGACGATCATGAATTTGCGCTTGACCGTAGCGCGGTCCATTTCCTTCGATGCGCCGAACACGTCCTTGATGATCTTGAAGACATAGGGGTAGGAGGGGAGCGTGAACACCAGCATGACCATGCCGCGGATGCCGGGGGCCATGATGAACTTGTCTTCCGAATGGTGCAGGTGATAAATGAGATCGCGAAAGAACATCGTCTTTCCCTGCTTGCCGAGGCCGAGCATGATGTATAGCTCGGAGCGCGGCTTGTTGGGCAGGATCGAGCGCAGGAACTGGACGTAACCGGACGGCACTTCCATGTCGACCATGAAGTAGGCCCGCGACAGCGAGAACAGGAGACCGATCCGCCAGGCGTCGAGGAGAATGGTGTCGAGAAAGAGCCTGCCGCCGCTATCATGCAGCACGGGGATTGCGAACGGGTATTCGGCGGCACCGTTGATCGCCTTGCCGATGAGGTAGGCAGCCTTGTTGCGGTATAAGGCTGAGCCGAGCACCTGAATCTGGAAGTTGACCTCGCGCGCCGGCATCCCCTTCAGGTGGCGGCGAACGGCGTGATAGACATAGTTGGTGTCGCGCTCCAGGTTGGCGAACGGCCGCAGCCACTCGAAATCCTCGACGATTGTCCGAATCGCCCCGCGCAGGCCGTCTTCCTTGCCGTAGTAGCTGCGGTAGGTGGGCGTGAATTCGGCTTCGATGTTCTCGGTCGACACGGTTGGGCGAACGAAAATGAAGTCGTTGCGGAAATAGTCGCGGTGCAGGATCTTGGTCGTCACCGAGTTGAAAAAGGTTTCGGCCAGTTCCGGCTGCTTGTGATTTAGCAGCAAGCCGATGTAGAGCAGCTTGACCTGCTGCCAGGCACCGTCGTCGATGTGCTGGGCGTCGAACTCGGTGCGCAGGCGTTCGACGCATTCATCGACACGGTCATCGTAGAATCGGATGCGCTCCTTGACTGCTTTGTGCACGCCAAGCCAGTTTGCCTGCTCAAAGCGCGTCTTGGCTTCTTTGCTGGTCGCACGGAACAGCGTGTAGTGCTTGTTGAAGCCCTGGATCAGCGCCAACGCGATCTGGTGGGCGCTGGAACCGTAGAGGCCGACGGAAATCTTCATGTTGAGCGGTCTTCGAACAAGCGGCAATTCTAGCACTTGCGCCTCATGGCGAAAGGCGCCCGCAATGGCCGGCCGCCATCGTTCCGCTAGAGGCCACGAGCCACACCGGGCTTCCGGTTGCAAACATGGCGATCGAAGGCTGCAGTAAAATATGCTTGTCAACTCAATCCAACTCGAGGAACTGCCATGTCTGCCGGGAAATCAAAGATCGTCTATACGCTAACAGACGAGGCGCCGCTCTTGGCGACTTGTGCTTTTTTGCCCATTGTTGAGGCGTTTACCGCGCCGGCCGGTATCGAAATAGAGGAAGCGGACATTTCGGTGGCGGCCCGCGTTCTGGCGGAATTCCCCGATTTCCTGACCGACGACCAGAAGGTCGGAAACACGCTTGCCGAACTCGGCAAGAAGACTCTGCTGCCCGACACCAACATCATCAAGCTGCCGAACATCAGCGCCTCGGTAGCCCAGTTGATGACCTGCGTCAAGGAATTGCAGGCCAAGGGTTACGCGATTCCCGATTTTCCCGAGAATCCCAAGACTGACGAAGAAAAAGCGATCAAGACCCGCTACTCCAAGTGCCTGGGGTCTGCCGTGAACCCGGTGCTGCGCGAAGGCAACTCCGACCGCCGCGCGCCGCTGGCCGTCAAGAACTCTGCCCGCAAGAACCCGCACTCGATGGGTGAATGGAGCCAAGCCTCGCGGTCTCATGTGTCGCACATGCATCATGGCGACTTCTACCACGGCGAAAAGTCGATGACCCTTGACAAGGCGTGCGACGTCAAGATGGAACTGCTCACCAAGAGCGGCAAGGCCATTGTGCTCAAGCCGAAAATTTCGCTGCTCGAAGGCGAGATCATCGACTCCATGTTCATGAGCAAGAAAGCGCTCTGTGATTTCTATGAAGCGCAACTGGAAGATGCGCGCAAAACCGGCGTGATGTTCTCGCTGCATGTCAAAGCGACAATGATGAAGGTCTCCCACCCCATCGTCTTTGGCCACTGCGTCAGGATCTTCTACAGGGAAGCCTTCGAGAAGCATGCAGAGCTGTTCGAAGAGTTGGGCGTCAACGTCAATAACGGCATGGTCAACCTCTACGACAAGATCGCCACCCTGCCGGAATCCAAGCGCGAAGAAATCGAGCGGGACCTGCACGCCTGTCACGAGCATCGTCCGGAACTGGCCATGGTCGATTCGGCAAAGGGCATCACCAACTTCCACTCACCGAACGACATCATCGTCGACGCCTCGATGCCGGCGATGATCCGTATCGGGGGCAAGATGTGGGGCTCTGACGGCAAGCCGAAGGACACCAAGGCGGTCATGCCGGAATCGACTTTTGCCCGCATCTATCAGGAAATGATCAATTTCTGCAAGACCAACGGCAATTTCGATCCAGTGACCATGGGTACCGTGCCCAACGTCGGTTTGATGGCCCAGCAAGCCGAGGAGTACGGTTCGCACGACAAGACCTTCGAGATTGCGGAAGACGGCGTCGCCAACATCGTTGATATCGTCACCGGCGAAGTCCTGCTGTCGCAGCACGTCGAGGCAGGTGACATCTGGCGCATGTGCCAGGTCAAGGACGCGCCGATCCGCGATTGGGTCAAGCTCGCCGTGACCCGTGCGCGCAACTCGGGCATGCCGGCTGTGTTCTGGCTGGATCCCTATCGGCCGCACGAAAACGAACTGATCAAGAAGGTTGAAACCTACCTGAAAGATCATGACACCGCCGGTCTTGACATCCAGCACATGTCGCAGGTGCGTGCCATGCGCTACACACTGGAGCGTGTGATCCGCGGCCTCGACACCATTTCGGTAACCGGCAATATCCTGCGCGACTACCTGACCGACCTGTTTCCGATCATGGAGCTCGGCACCAGCGCCAAGATGCTGTCCATTGTTCCGCTGATGGCCGGTGGCGGCATGTACGAAACCGGTGCTGGCGGTTCCGCGCCGAAGCATGTCAAGCAACTGGTGGAAGAAAACCACTTGCGCTGGGATTCGTTGGGTGAGTTCCTTGCCCTGGCCGTCTCGTTGGAGGAGTTGGGTATCAAGACGGGCAACAAAAAGGCCAAGATCCTTGCCAGAACGCTCGACGCCGCCACCGGCAAGCTGCTCGACAACAACAAGTCGCCGTCGCCACGTACGGGTGAGCTCGATAATCGGGGAAGCCAGTTCTACCTCGCCATGTATTGGGCGCAGGAATTGGCCGCGCAGACCGACGACCAGGAACTGCAGGCCCACTTCGCTCCGTTGGCCAAGGACCTGACCGAGAACGAGCAGCAAATTACCGACGAGCTCAAGGCGGTGCAGGGCAAGCCGGCCGATATCGGCGGCTACTATCTGGTCGATTCAGACAAGTGCACGGCGGTGATGCGCCCCAGTGCCACCCTCAATGCAATCCTGAAAGCTGCGCGGGTCTGATCGGGACAGCGCACCGGCAAACCATGGGCCAGGTTTGCCGGGTCGGGATTGCGTCGAGCGTCTGAAATCCCTGACGGCGCCCCCTTTTTTCCTTCATAATCGCCAGTACCACCTCTCGCAGGAGAGCCTTGTGCCGGCAATTCAGCAGAGGGGAAGATTCGACGCAAATCGAGGTCGCGCTAGCAAAACGCAAGGAGTGGATATGACATCGCACATCAAGGTTCCGCAAGGTGGTCAGAAGATCGTTCCGGGTCAGGCCACACCCGACAATCCGATCATTCCCTTCATCGAGGGTGACGGGATCGGCATCGACATCACGCCGGTCATGATCAAGGTGATCGACGCGGCCGTAGCCAAAGCATACGGCGGCGCGAGGCAGATTCACTGGATGGAGGTCTATGCGGGTGAGAAGTCCACCCGTCTGTATGGGCCGGATGAGTGGTTCCCGAAGGAAACCTTCGATGCCCTCAAGGAATACGCTGTCTCGATCAAGGGGCCGATGACGACGCCGGTCGGCGGCGGCATCCGTTCGCTGAACGTCGCATTGCGCCAGGAGCTCGACCTCTACCAGTGCGTCCGTCCGGTGCAGTATTTCAAGGGTGTTCCGTCGCCGTTGAAAAACCCCGAGCTGACCAACATGGTCATCTTCCGCGAGAACACCGAGGATATCTACGCCGGTGTCGAGTGGGCAGCCAACTCCGAGGCGTGCAAGAAGGTCATCGATTTCCTGCAGAAGGAAATGGGGGTCAAGAAGATCCGCTTCCCGGAATCCTCCGGCATCGGCATCAAGCCGATCTCGATCGAAGGCACGACCCGACTGGTGCGCGCCGCGCTCAAGTACGTCGTCGCCAATGACCGCAAGTCGCTGACCATCGTGCACAAAGGCAACATCATGAAATTCACGGAAGGCCTGTTCCGTGACATTGCCTACAAGGTCGCCCGGGAAGAGTTTGGCGCCGAGCTGATCGACGGCGGCCCGTGGTGCGAGTTCCGGAACCCGAATTCGGGTCGCGAAGTGGTGGTCAAGGACTCCATCGCCGATGCCTTCCTGCAGCAGATCCTGCTGCGCCCTGCCGAATACGACGTGATCGCCACCACCAACCTCAACGGCGATTACATCTCCGACGCGCTGGCGGCGCAGGTTGGCGGCATCGGCATTGCGCCGGGGGCCAACATTTCCGACCAGTACGCGTGTTTCGAAGCCACCCACGGCACGGCGCCGAAATACGCCGGTCTGGACAAGGTCAACCCGGGCTCGCTGATCCTCTCCGCCGAAATGATGCTGCGCCACATGGGCTGGACGGAAGCGGCCAATCTCGTCATCAAGGCAATGGAAGCCGCCATTGGCGACAAGCAGGTCACCTACGACTTCGCCCGCCTGATGGAAGGTGCCGACGAACTGTCGTGCTCGGAGTTCGGCGACGCGATGATCGCCCGCATGTAATGCGTCGTCCTGTCTGATTGATTCGAGGCCCCCGCGAGGGGGCTTCCCTTTGGTGATCCACGAATGACTTCCGAACTTCCACAACAACCCCTGACTCCCGAAGAATCGGCGCTGCGCCGCAAAAAAGTCCGCAACGTCGTGCTGCTGCGCGCTTTCCTCCTGGGCCTGATGGTCTCCGCGTGGTGGATCCTCTTTGTTCCGGATTCCCTGGTCGACCCCGCCATTCAGAATCCGCTCGGCATCGCCGCCGGGCTGATCACCATGGGCGCCTACCTCTATTTCCTGCGCGAGACGCTGTTTCCGAGGAAGTGAAAGCGGCGGCGATCGCCGAGCGGGGAAAGGGGCGGGGGGAGGGGGGGGGGGGGGGGGGGGGGGGGGGGCGGGCGGGGAGAGCCGGCGGGGGCGGGGCCGGGGGGGGGGGGGGGCCGCCCCCCGCCCCCCGGGCCCCGGCGGGCGCGGCCCCGCCCGGCCACCGCGGGCGGCGCCCGGCGGGCGGGCGGGGGCCCGCCGGGGGGGCGGACCCGGGGCGGGCCCGCGGCGCGGGCGGGCGCCGCACGGCGGGGGCCCGGGGGCCCCGGGGCGCCCGGCGGGGGGGGCCCCCGCGCCCGGGCCGGGGGGCGGGCCCGGGGGGGGGGGGCCGCCGGGGGGACCGCCGGGGCCCCCGGGGGGGCCGCGGGCCCCCGGCGCGGGGCGGCCCCTCTCCCGCGGGGCGGGCGCGGGAGGCCCCGGCGGGGGGGGGGCGCCCGGCCCCGCCGGGGAGCGGGCCGCCACGCCGGGCCGGCCGGCACGGCGGCGGGACCCCGGGGGCGCAAGGGAACTGGAGCGCACCGCCCAGCGGCCCGGGGCCAGGGGGCCGGGGGGCGGGGGCCGGGGGGGGGGGGCGGGGGGGGCGGGCGCGGGGAGCCGGCGCCCCCCGGCCCCCGGAGCCCCGGGCCCGGAGGCCCGGGGCGCCCGCGGCGGGGCCGCGCCGGGGGCGCGGCCCGGGGGGGGGCCCCCCCCGGGGCCGCCGCGCGCGCGGCGCCCCCCCGGGCCGCGGCACGCGGGGCCCCCGGGGCGGGGGGGGCGGGGGCGCCGGGGGCCGGGCGCCGGCCCCCGGGGGCGCCCGGCCCGCCCCCCCGGGGCGGGCGACGGGCGGCCAGGGGGGGGCGCGGGGCGGGCCCCGGGCGGGGGCCCGCCCCCCCGGGGCGGGGGGCGCGGGCTTGGCAGCGGGGGGCCCGGGCCGGGGGGAGCGCGGCCGCCCCGGGGCCCGGCCGGGCCCGGGCCGCCCGGGGGGGGGGGCCGGGCCGGGGGCCGAGGGCCGCCCGGGCCGGCCCGCCCCCGCGGGGGCCCCCCCGGGGACGGGGGAGGCGGGGCCCCGGCGCCGCCGGCGGGGCCGGGGGCGCCGGGGGGGGCCCCGGCGGCGGGGGACGCCCAAAAGGCGCCCCCCGGGGCCCGGCCGCCCCCGCGGGGGGGCGGCGGGGGGCGCCGGGGGGGCCCCGGGGCCCGCCCGGCCCGCCCCGCGCCCGCCGCCGGGGGGCCCCCCCGCCGGGCCCGGCCGGGCCGGGGCCGGGGGGGGGCCGGGGGGGGGCCGCGGGCGCGGGGGGGGGGGGGGGGCCCGGGGCCGCGGCGGGCGGCCCGGCCGGGGCGGCCCCCGGCGGGCCGCCCCCCGCCCGGCCACCGACCCGCCCCGGGGCGACCCCCCGGGGGGGGCCCGCCGGGCCGGGCCGGGCGGCCCGGGGCGGGGGCCCCGGGGGGGCCCGAGCCCCGGGGCCGCGCCCCCCGGCCGCCCCACACAAAACAACAAATTGACATCTGGGCCAGTTGCGGCCGGTCGCAGTGGCCACTAACCCGCCATGCAGAAGCAGCTCAGCTTAGTTTGCCGCCATTACGGCTGCACAGACCTTGTCGCGTGTTCGGCCAAAGGCGATGCTGGTCTTGTCCTCATCTATTGCCCTCTACGTATAGCCAACGTAATTCTTTCCCTGCCAGCATCCATGATGAATCCGGCCTCCGCCTCCGGTCCGACGGCAAGCATCAACCTCGGGCAAACCGGGAGTCCATTGACCGCACTCTATGACTGGGGGCCAACGACGTACGCGTCCGGTCCTTCGGGGGCGCGCGTTCGGGTATCGATTGGCTATACTCAATCACCGTGACGACATGAGGACGACAACATGAGAATGGAACAAGTCAGCGCCAACTGTTTCGCTGTGCTAAACGAGAAAAACCTCGTGTGCGATGCTAACTCGGGCCTCATCAACCTGGGCGGCGGCGTGGTGATCGACACACAGTCGGATCTGCCGCACGGACGCCAGATGATCAAGCTGTTCGGTAAGGTCTGGCGCGACATGCCCAAGCGCGTGATCAATACCCACGAGGACGGCGACCACGTGTGGGGGAACCAACTCTTCGAGGGTGCCGAAATCATCGCGCACCAGCGGGTCAAGGAGCTGATGCCGCACGTTGCCGACCCAAAGGAGACCCAGCAACTGATCAAGGGGTCCGATCGCTTCCTCACACGCTTGTTGCTCAAGGCTTTGCACCCGGGCGCGTTAGCGGTTGCCCAGCAACTGAAGCAGGACTACGACTTCGACGGCATCCGGCTGGTGCTGCCGACCACCGTGTTCGAGGAGCGGCACGTGCTGGATCTCGACGGCACGGAAGTTCACCTCATCTACGTGGGGCCGTGCCACCAGATCGGTGACACGATCATCCATGTGCCCAAGGAAAAGGTCGTGTTCGCCGGCGACGTGATCTTCCGCGAGTGCACCCCCATGGGCTGGAACGGCACTTACGAAAAATGGCTCAAGGTTCTCGATCTCATCATCTCGCTCGACCCGGAGGTCATCGTCCCCGGACACGGACCGGTGTGCGGGATCGAAGGCGCGATGGAGATGAAGGCCTACCTCGAATACGTGCGCGAAGAATCGAGGCGCTGCTTCGGGCAGGGGCTGAGCGCCCTGGAGGCGTCGAAGAAGATCGATTTCGGACCGTACGGCGGATGGAAGGCTCCGGCGCGTTTGTTCATGAACGTCGAGCGGGCCTACCGCGAGTTCCGCAACGAGGCCACGGACGCACCCTGGGACCACGCGAAAGTCTTCGACGCGGTCCTCGCCGTGGCGAAGGCAAAAGGGATCGAGGTCGAGTTCTGATCGGGGTGCGCGTTTCGAATCAATCCGGGCCATTCCCGGTAACGGCGTGCACGAAAACCAAACATTAGCAGCAGGAGAAACAGAAATGAAGTTTCCACGTATTTACTCAGACGAACAGGGCGAGACGCACATTGGTGTCTGTGACCGCCCAGAGCATGATGCACCGTTCGGGCCGCCTCCAACCCCCATGGGGCTAATGACAGATATCGAGGGGGTCAGCAGCCTTGTCATGTTCTCGGTCCCGGGCGGGATCGAGGTGCCGGCGCACAATGCGCCGCAGCCTTATATCTGCATCGTTCTCTCCGGCGAGGGCGAGGTGACCGCCAGCGATGGCTCGACCGTACGCTTGGGCCCAGGTGGGCTGCTCTACTGCGACGACGTCAGCGGCAAGGGCCACGTGACCCGGTCGATCACCGACCTCAGCCTTGCCTTCATCAATCGTGCCAATTCGTGAGTCGGCAGCGAGCACACCGACAATCAAACCTGCAGCGCAGAGACAAGGGGAGCCATGATGAAGATGCACACCAGCACGATACTGATCGATAAGACGCGCGGCCTGAAATAAGGTCAAAAGGGGCCTATCTTTCGCTGAACACCATGAGCGCAACACGGCGAGTTAGCGGTCATAAGATTTGAAGCAGGCGCGCCCACTGGCGCGCGGGTGCTGATGCGCGACTTCGGGGGGACGCCCGGTCCGGCTTTCAGCCACGCGTCCCATGGCCAAGCGCTTGCAGGCCGTGGGGAACTGGAAGCCAAACCAAGCGCGACGCCCGGCCAAATAGTTTGGCCGCTCCTCGGGCGCCTGCGGCCGTTTCGCGCTCTCTGCTTGCTGGCGGTGACCGGCGAGGCCGACCTGGTCTGACTTCGACACAGCGTGACGATCAGGCAAAGTTCAAGACGGCGGCAAAGCAGCCAATTGCCCCCGTTTCCAGCAGGATGATTGGCGGGAATGCGACCAATGCCGGGAACGCTGGCCAGCAAGGCGAGTCCGGTCGTTCGCCCACTTTCCTGCAGACGCTTTCAAGGAGGTCGATTTGCGCTCAGGGTGGTGATGACCGCGAGGATATTTGCACCGCCAGTCCGACATCCTCAGGTAGCCCCATCCGATCGACGATCTCCGCAGTCATGCGCTTGATTACGTTGCTGGTGATTTTTACCGCCTGCTGGCGTGCCATGATGTTCTCGATCACTGAATGTGGCTGGTTCGGCTGCGCACCAGCTGCATGCGCTTTCTGAGCCGGACACGGATGGCCCGCTGCGCCGGCGGCAGAATGGTGCCCTTGGGCAACAGTCCCAACCTGAGCAGATGCGCCAACTGCCGGGCGTCCGCTTCGTCGCCGCTGTGCTTGAGACCATCGTATTTCTTGATGGCCCCGTGTGGCCAGTGAACGACAAACCCTGCGGCCCGCAAGGCCATCTACCAGCCAATACCAGTTGCAGGTGGATTCGACGACTACACCGGCAAGTCCTTCACGCCAAGAGCAGCAGAAATCCGATGATCTTCGCCAAGTCGTTCGCAACCGTTTCT
Organism: Candidatus Dechloromonas phosphorivorans; assembly: GCA_016714975.1. GTDB lineage: Bacteria > Pseudomonadota > Gammaproteobacteria > Burkholderiales > Rhodocyclaceae > Azonexus > Azonexus phosphoriphilus. The sequence goes on from JADKBR010000017.1 coordinate 57,610, forward strand.
CCGCAACGACCCGGTCTGTTTCATCCGTCACTGTGATCACGCTGTTGTTCGAGTGCAAATCTATTCCGCTATAGTTCATCTCGGCCTCCGTTGGGTTATCGAAGTTCCAACTCACTGAAACCCTCGGCGGTGGGAGGCCGGCTAGATGATCTTCAGGGTCGAATTAAATGCAAATCAATAGCCCAGCTCTGCGCTCCAAGGGACGCTGCGCGATAAAGCCGCGCATCGCCCCTGAGCTTAATCGCTGGGCCTCACATGCCGCGAACCGACAATTCAGCTGAGGTTGCATTCAAGTATCCGTTTAGATACACTTAACAACATGAACACCTTTCGCCGCTCAGATGAATTTGACGCTTGGCTTGCGGCACTGAAGGACAAGATAGGCCGTGCTCGCATCGCTCTTCGCATCCGCGCTGCCGAGCACGGCAACTTCGGAGACTGTGAACCAGTCGGCGAGGGAGTATCTGAAATGCGCATTCATTTCGGTCCTGGCTATCGCGTTTATTTCACCCGCCGTGGTGAGGTGCTCTATCTGCTTCTGTTGGGCGGCGACAAGTCCTCGCAGAAGCGCGACATAAAACGCGCCATTGAGATGGCGCGGACTTTGGATAAGGAGTGAACCATGGCCAAATTTCCCCCATTCGATGCTGCCGACTATCTCGACGACGAAGAAACCATCTCGGAATACATTACTGCTGCGCTTGAAGATTCCAACCCCGATGTCTTTCTAACCGCCGTGCGAGATGTGGCTCGCGCTCGTGGCATGGCACAACTCGCAAAAGATGCAGGCCTTGGGCGCGAAAGTCTCTACAAAGCGCTTACGCCCGGCGCAAAGCCCCGCTACGACACGATGCTCAAACTTCTTCATGCTCTCGGTGTAAAGCTCTCCGCTTCTCCCATCCATTCATGAGTTGTTTGCCAGCCTGTACTTCAAACGTTAAAGGTCCACTTTCCAAGAGTCTGAGGTGTGGCTCAGGTCGATTGCAGACTTGGTTCCCAAGTATCTTGAGGCGATTCCACTTCGAATGAGCCAGTGAATTACCGCCCCATCGCTGTCTTCGACTCCGGCCTCGGTGGCCTGACGGTGTTGCGTGCCTTGCGCGGTCGACTGCCGCGGGAGGACTTTTTCTACTTTGCCGACACGCGCTTCCTGCCCTACGGCGATCGTCCCGAAGTCTTTCTCAAGGAACGCGGCGTACTGATCGCCGACGCGCTGGCGCAGCGCGGTGCCAAGGCGCTGGTCATTGCCTGCAACACGGCGACGGCGGCGGCGGCCGAGGCGATTCGCGATGTGGTCGTGTTGCCGGTCGTCGCCATCGAGCCGGCGGTCAAGCCGGCCGCAGCGCTAACCAGGGGCGGTTCGATCGCGGTGTTGGCGACGACGCGAACGGTCGCGAGTCCGCGTTTTCAGCGGCTGGTCGAGAATCATGCCGGCGATGTTCGCGTGCATGCCCAGGCCTGTCCGGGTCTGGCCGAGGCGATAGAACAGCACGGTCCGGAGAGCGTGCAGGTGGCGGCGCTGCTCGACCGCTTCGTGACGCCGCTGGGTGCTCTCGGTATCGACGTCCTGGCGCTTGGCTGCACGCATTACCCCTGGGTCAGCGCGGCAATTGCCGCACGCCTGCCGGCCGGGGTGAGCGTGCTCGACACCGGCGATGCGGTTGCCCGTCAGCTGGAGCGCCTGCTCGCAGCCGCCAACCGTTTGGGCGGCGGGCAAGGTCATCTGAAGGTGGCGACCAGCGGTGCGCCGGGAACTGTGAGTGCCACGGTCGACCGTCTGTGGGGGCAACATTTGCATGTCGAACACTGGGAGCCCTGAAATGAGCGAAACACCAAAGCCGCTGGCCGGATTGAAGGTCGTCGAACTCGGGACGCTGATCGCCGGGCCTTTCTGCACGCGGATCATGGCCGAATTCGGGGCCGAGGTGATCAAGGTCGAGGCGCCCGATGGCGGCGACCCGCTACGCAAGTGGCGCAAGCTGTACGAGGGCACGTCGCTGTGGTGGTACGTGCAGGCGCGCAACAAAAAGTCGGCGACGGCCAACCTGAAACATCCGGAAGGGCGCGAGTTTGTGCGCCGGCTGATCGCCGGGGCCGACATCCTGGTCGAGAATTTCCGCCCGGGCGTGCTCGACAAGCTCGGGCTGGGCTGGAAGGCGCTCAAGGCGGACAATCCCGGTCTGGTCATGGTCCGTCTTTCCGGATTCGGGCAGACCGGGCCGTACAAGGATCAGCCGGGTTTCGGCGCGGTCGGCGAGTCGATGGGCGGGCTGCGCTATGTGACGGGCTTTCCCGACCGGCCGCCGGTGCGTACCGGCATCTCGATCGGCGATTCGATTGCCGCGCTGTGGGGGGCGATCGGTGCGCTGATGGCGCTGCGCCACAAGGAAGTGAATGGCGGCGCCGGGCAGGTCGTCGATGTCGCGCTGTACGAGGCGGTGTTCGCCATGATGGAGTCGCTGGTGCCGGAGTTCGACGTCTTCGGCTTCGTGCGTGAGCGCACCGGCAACATCATGCCCGGCATCACGCCGTCCAGCACGCATACGACGAAGGACGGCAAGCACGTGACCATCGGCGCCAACGGCGATGCGATCTTCCGGCGCTTCATGCTGGCCATGGGCCGCGACGATCTGGCCAGCGACCCGGGTCTCGCCGACAACGCCGGCCGCGATGCCCGACGCGACGAGATCTATGCACTGATCGACGCCTGGTGCGGCGGGCTGGACGAAGCGGAAGTGCTGGCGACGCTGGCCGCGGCCGAAGTGCCGTCGTCACGGGTGTATTCCGCGGTCGACATGTTTTCCGACCCGCAATTCATCGCCCGCCAGATGATCGAGTCGGCTCGGTTGCCGGATGGCAAGGCGTTCCGCATTCCCGGCATCGTCCCGAAACTGTCGGAAACACCCGGCGCCACCGAGTGGCTGGGGCCGGAACTGGGGGCGCATACCGACGAGATTCTCGCCGCCCTCGGCTACGACGCGGCGGCCATCGCCGGGCTCCGCGCAGCCGGCGCGATCTGACCTTCAGCGCAGGCGGAAGCGCACCGGCAGCAGCGCCTCGCGCGGCGCATCGGCGGGCAGCGAGCGCAGCGAACGCACGGCCCGCAATGCGGCGTCGTCAAGGATGCGGTGGCCGCTGCCCTGTTCGACGCGGGCCGCCGTGACCTGGCCGTCCCCGCTGATGATGATGAGGACGAGCACTTCGCCTTCCAGCCCGCCGGCGATCGCTTCCTGCGGATAGAACTGCCCGCTGGCGTCGAGCTTCTTCAGGTGCTGGCTGACCGCCTGGGTCCAGGTCTTGGCCGCAACGGGCGGCTTCTCGCGCTTTTCCGGCTTGGGCGGGGGTGGTTTCGCGGGCGTCGCCGCCGGCCTGGGTTGTTCGGGCAGGATCAATGGCGGCGGGGGCGGCAGCGGCACCGCGGGTGGTTCGCGCAGGGTCGCGGTGATCGGCGGCAGCGCTGGTGGTGGACGAGATTCCGTGATCAGGGGCGCGACGAAGGGCAGTACATGTACCAGGAGCGACGCAGCCAGCGCGAGCAAAAGCCGATATTGGTTGCGGGTCGTGAGAAAATGCAGGCTGGCCAAAGGAGATGAGAGCGTCGATGAAGCCGGGTTGGGTGAAGCTGCTGGTCGCAATGATAATCGGGATGGGACTGGCAATGCCGGTTCATGCCCAGTTCTGGTCGCGCGACCCGGCCGCCCTGCCGACGCCGACGGCCTTCGTCACCACCCTTGAGTTGGGCGATCTGGCGCAGGCGCAAGCTTGGCTGGACGCCGGCCTGGTGCCCGATTTCATGGGCAGCCGGATCGGTTCCGGGCTGATGATCGGCGCCTGGGAGGGCAATATCGACATGATGCGGCTGTTCATCTCGCGCGGCGCCAACATCAACCGGATGAACGGCAACGGCGAGACGGCGATCATTCTCGCTGCCTGGCGCGGCCAGCTTGAGGCGGTGAAATGGCTGATCGAGCGGGGGGCGCGGATCAATGCACCAGCGCGTCAGTGGTCGCCGCTGCATTATGCGGTTTTCGCCGGGCACCGCGAGGTCGCCGATTACCTGATGGAACAGGGAGCCGACATCAACGCCCTGAGCACCAACGGTTCGAGCGTGCTGATGATGGCGATCTACGAAGGGCGCGAGGAACTGGCGCAGCTGCTGATCGAGAAGGGCGCGGAACGCAGCTTCAGGAATGACTGGGGCGACGGCGCGCTGGAGTGGGCGATGCGCTACAACCAGTTGAACATCGCGCGGATGATCACCAATCCCGAAGAGTTCAACATTGCCATCAACAAACCAAAGGAAAGCTGGGGCGAGCCGGCCCGTTCGCTGCGCATGTCGAAAGAACTCGAGGAATTGATGGAGATGCGCGAGAAACTGGTCGAACGTGGCGAGTCGACCGCGGCGATCGACAGGCGGATCAACGTCGAGCGCGTGCGCGTCATGCGCGCCGAAATAGACCGTCCGGCAACACCCGCGCGCGCCGCGACGATGGAGATCACTGCCAGCCGCAAGAAGCCGCAGGAGCAGTCGGCGCGCATCATCCACGACGACAAGGGCAAGGCGATTGGCCCGAATGCGCCGGCAGCAGCGAGTTCGCCCAAGGGCAAGGTCAAGAAGGACTAATCGTCGAGAGGTCGGTTGCGGACTTCGGGAAGGAACAGCAACCCGACGAGCGAAGCGAGAATCAGCAGCCCGGTCGGATACCACAGCCCGGCCAGGGGATCGCCGAAGCGCACGCTCAGCCAGGTGACCATGAACGGCGACATGCCGCCGATCCAGCCGGCGGCCAGATTGTGCGGCAGCGCCACCGCCGTGTAACGGGTACGCGCCGGAAACAGTTCGGGCAGTGTCGCAGTCTGCGGCCCGGTGATGCAGGCGAGCGGCACGACCAGAACGAGCAGCAGCAGGACGATCATCGTCGTGTCGGGTGCCGCCAGCGAGCCGTAGTGGAGCAGCCCCTGAAAGACCGGGAAGATGCATAGCGCGCCGGTGATCAACCCGGTCAGCAGCACCGGGCGCCGGCCGATCCGGTCGGATAGCCAGCCGCAGAAGAGAGTCGCGGGAAACAGTGCGAGTGTCGCGACCGTCACCAGGGCTCCGGCTTCGGAGGCAGGCAGCTTGACCACCGTCTTGAGAAAAACGCCGGTATAGACCTGCGCGGAAAAGAACAGCAGCGAGCCACCCGCGGAAACGCAGAAGAACAGCAGCGCCATGCGGCCCAGTGTGTGCCGGTCACGGAAGCATTCCCGCAGCGGCGTCCCGGACAGCGCGTTCCTTTCGCGCAAATGGCGGAAGACGGGCGATTCGTGCAGGTTCATCCGGCTGCGGATGGATATGGCGAGCAGTACGGCCGAGAGCAGGAAGGGAATCCGCCAGCCCCATGCCTTGAAGTCGGCATCGCTCAGCAGTTGCTGGAGCAAGATGATCTGCAGTGTTGAGGCCATCATGCCGAGCGGGCCCATCAGTTGCAGGATGCTGGTGTAGAAGCCGCGCCTGCCTGCCGGTGCATGCTCGGTGAGATAGACCGCCGCGCCGCCGATTTCGCCGCCGACCGAGAGTCCCTGCAACATGCGCAGGAACAGCAGCAGCAAGGGAGCGAGCAGGCCGACCTGCTCGTAGGTGGGCAGCAGGCCGACGAACACGGTTGAAACGCCCATCAGGACAATGGTGGCGAGGAAGATGGTGCGCCGTCCATGGCGATCGCCAAGCGAGCCGAAGAGCGCGGCACCGAGCGGGCGGACGATCATCCCGACGCCGAAGGTGCCGAGGCTGGCGAGCAGCGCGGCCACCGGGTCGTCAGCAGGAAAGAAAAGGACGCTGAAATGGACCGCAAGCGAGGCGAAGGTCAGGAAGTCGTACCACTCGAGAAAGGTGCCGAAGCAGGCGGCAATCACCACTTTCTTCTGGATCTTCTCTTGGCTGTCGGGCGAAGTCATGGGGGCGATGCGGTTTGAAAGTGCGCATTATCGCGCGTCCGACCGTGTGCTGCACCGCAAACCCGTTGTCGGAAACTCCTGGAGTCGGTTCGGGGCGAGTTGCGGGCATCAAGGCAGTTCCCGAGCAAATCCTGAACCGTCCACCAGTCCTGCCGACGAGCGAAGATCGGGATTGCTCTCGTTGAAAAGTGTTGTGTCGAAGCCAATGGGGAATACAATGCCACTGGAAGCTCTGGCATTTACCCACGAGTCCGTTTTCAGCAGTGCAGAGCTGGTGGTCGGCTGGTGGCAGACATAACGGGAGGCGGGATGGACGTTCAGGCTGCATTGGATGCCATAGCGGATCAAGCTGCAAATGGCGACTTGGTTTTCCCTGCCACCGCTGAGGCGGCAATGCGTGTTCAGCGTATTCTTGATAATCCGGATTCCTCTATTGACCAGTTGAGCAAAGTGGTTGCTTCTGATCCGCTCTTGTGCGCCCGGATTGTCGGGGTAGCCAATTCTGTCGCGTACAACCCTTCTGGCCGTAGCACAAGCGATGTTCGGAGTGCTATCTCCCGGTTGGGATTCAAGACACTGAGGACGCTGGCAACTTCGGTGGTTGTGCGTCAGATGCAGGGTTTGCCGCAGTTGCCCGAGTCGCGAGTATTGGCTTCGCGCTTATGGGAGCACACGACCCATGTTGCCGCGCTCGCGCGGGTCATTGCCAAACATATAACCAGGCAGGATCCGGAGGCGGCATTTTTTGCGGGGGTCGTGCATGAGGTCGGCAGCTTTTATCTGCTTGCTCAGGCCGACAAGTTTCCCGTGCTGTTGCATGCCGACCCGGATTCATGGTTTGGCGAAGGTGAGGCGCGGGTAGGGCGCGCCGTGCTCCATACCATGGGGATTCCGGCCAACATACTCGAAGCCCTTGAGGTGTTTTGGAAAGGCTATCTTTCCATGCCGGCAGAATCCCTCGGTGACACGCTATTGCTGGCTGATCAACTGGCACCTGTCGAATCTCCGCTCGCCGAGTTGACCGGGGTCAGCCGGCATGGCGCGCCAATCGATATCGATCTGATGATCGGTGATGAAATGCTCCATACCATCCTCACGGATTCGGCTGCGGAAGTGGCCTCGCTGGCCGCCGCGCTCAACGCCTGAGCAGGGGCCGCTGCCTGGCGTGACCATGTATGCCTGGAAGAGTCCGAACGCACAATGGAAAAGGCCGGTTGACGCGGTCAACGGGCCTGCAGGGGTAATAACGGGGCGGATGTTCAGAGCCGCCCGCGATCATTACTTGCCGCTGAACTGGGCGCGCAGGCAGCCCATGTAGTCAGGGCCGGCCTTGTCCTTGCACGCTTCGCGGGCTTTCTGGACTTGCTCGCAACGCTTCGGATCGGTCGCCGTGCTGCATTCGACCGGCGGCATCTTCTGCTGGACGCACTGGCGGAAGGCAGGACCGGTCTGGCCCTTGCATTCCTGATAGACCTTCTTGCGGGCTTCGCACTGCGGCGGGTTACCCGACTTGGCGCAATCGAAGTTCTGCATTTGGTCGCCCATGCACTGCTTGCGCTCCGGGCCAACCTTGTCCTGGCAGGCGGCGCGGGCCTGCTCATGTGCCTGCTGGTGCGCCTTGCAAGCTTCCGGATTTTGGGCCTGGTCGCAATTACGCGGCCCACGCCGCCCCATGCCCGGAGCCATGCCCTGACCGGCGCCAGGACCCATTCCAGGACCCGGGCCCATCCCCGGACCCATGCCGCCCGGGCAGGGGGCAGCGCCGCACGGCCCCGTGCCCGGCCCGGTCTGGGCCATCGCCGGCAGACACAAGAGGGATGCCATCAGTGCGCTTCCGATAATCATCAGACGGGTTTTCATGAGTTTCTCCTTGCTGGTTAGTGTGGGTAAATTCTAGCCCCATGCGCCGCCCACGGCGCCGGCATTTGTAAGTGAGTGCAAGCGGCTGGCGGTGCAGTTACAAAGCGTTACGGTTGCCATGCTATATTCACTCGCATGGATGAAATCAAACCCAGCGAGCACCGTCTTACACTTTCCGAAGTGCTCGAGTGGATGGTTGCTGACGGTTTGATCGAGCGCGCGGCGGCTGAGGCGCTGAAGACCGAGCGCCGCCTGCACGGCGCCAAGGTGCACCCGCTGGTGGTCATCGCCGACCAGAAATGGCGAACCAGCGGAATGCCGGTGCGCCTGCTGACGCTGGAAGCACTTACCGAATGGCTGGCCGGCAAGGTCGGCCTCGACTACCTCCACATCGATCCGCTCAAGATCGATTTCACCGGCGTCGCCGAGGTCATGTCCAGCGCCTACGCCGGACGCTTCGGCATTCTGCCGGTGCAGGTGACAACGCGCGAGATCGTCATCGCCACCGCCGAGCCTTTCGTCCGCGAATGGGTTGCGGAACTCCGGCCCATCCTGCGCAAGGATATTCGCCGCGTGCTCGCTAACCCGGATGACATTTCGCGCTACCTGGTCGAGTTCTTCAATCTGGCGCGGTCAGTCAAGAAGGCGGCGGCCAAGGGCGAGGTGACGTCCGGCCTGTCGAGCTTCGAGCAGCTCGTCGAGCTGGGCAAGAGCAATCGCCAGTTCGACGCCAACGACCAGCACATTGTCCATATCGTCGACTGGCTGTGGCAGTACGCTTTCGACCAGCGTGCCTCGGACATCCACATCGAACCGCGGCGTGACATCGGTATCGTGCGCTTCCGCATCGACGGGGTGCTGCATCAGGTGTACCAGATTCCGATGACGGTCATGAACGCGATGACCAGCCGCATCAAGCTGCTCGGCCGCATGGACGTGATCGAGAAGCGCCGCCCGCAGGATGGCCGGGTCAAGACCCGCACCCCGGCCGGGCAGGAGGTTGAGCTACGCCTGTCGACGCTGCCGACCGCCTTCGGCGAAAAGCTGGTGATGCGCATCTTCGACCCCGAGGTGCTTGTCCGCGACCTGCGCTCGCTCGGATTTTCGAGCGATGACGAGACGCGCTGGAAGCAGATGACGAGCACACCGAACGGCATCATCCTGGTCACCGGGCCGACCGGGTCGGGCAAGACGACGACGCTGTACACGACGCTCAAGCAACTGGCGACGCCCGAGGTCAATGTGTGCACCATCGAGGACCCGATCGAGATGGTCGAGGCGGCGTTCAACCAGATGCAGGTTCTGCGCAGCATCGACCTCGGCTTTGCCGACGGCGTGCGGGCGCTGATGCGGCAGGATCCGGACATCATCATGATCGGCGAGATACGCGATCTGGAAACGGCGGAAATGGCCATCCAGGCGGCGTTGACCGGGCACCTCGTGCTGTCGACGCTGCATACCAACGATGCACCGGCGGCGATCACCCGCATGCTCGACCTCGGCGTGCCGGCCTACCTGATCAATTCGACCATGCTCGGGGTCATGGCGCAGCGCCTGGTGCGGACGCTGTGCCCGCACTGCAAGAAGGCGATGCCGATCACCGAGGACCAGAAGGCGACCTGGCGGGCGCTGGTGTCGCCGTGGAAATCGAACGAGCCGGTGCAACTGCATCAGCCGGTCGGCTGTCTCGAATGCCGGATGACCGGCTACAGCGGGCGCGTCGGTATCTACGAAATCCTGCTCAATTCGCCGGAAATGCGCAAGGTCATCCGGAACAATACCGAAGTCGTGCAGTTGCGCGATCTCGCCAGCCGCGAGGGCATGCGCCCGCTGCGCATTTCGGGCGCGCTCAAGGTGGCGCAGGGGCTGACCTCGCTCGACGAGGTCGTCAAGGTCGCGCCGCCGGGAGACGAGCAGTAAGGGCGAGCCGCTAGCGGGACAGGGCGCGCATGGCGCGCTCGAGTCCGTCCGGGCTCAGCGGGAACATCCGGTTGCCGAAAAGCTGCCGGATCATCTGCAGCGACGGCGCGTAGGTCCAGTGCTCCTCGGGCAGCGGATTCAGCCAGACGGCGCGCGACCACGTGTTCAGCATGCGTTCCAGCCAGGTGGCGCCGGCTTCCTCGTTCCAGTGTTCGACGCTGCCGCCGGGCCGGGCGATTTCGTAGGGACTCATCGTCGCGTCGCCGACGAAGATCAGCTTGTAGTCGGCGCCATAGGTATGGATCACGTCCCAGGTCGGCATGCGCTCGCCGTGCCGCCGCCGGTTGTCCTTCCAGACGCCCTCATAAACGCAGTTGTGGAAATAGAAATGTTCGAGGTGCTTGAACTCGCTGCGCGCGGCTGAAAACAGTTCCTCGCAGGCGCCGATGTGGTCGTCCATCGAGCCTCCGATGTCGAGAAAAAGCAGAACCTTTACCGCATTGTGCCGTTCCGGGCGCAGTTGCAGGTCGAGCCAGCCGGCGTTGCGGGCGGTGCCGGCGATCGTTCCGTCGAGATCGAGTTCGGTCGCCGCGCCCTGGCGGGCGAAGCGGCGCAGGCGGCGCAGCGCGACCTTGATGTTGCGCACACCGAGATCGACGCTGTCGTCGAGGTTGCGGAACTCGCGCTGCTCCCAGACCTTGACCGCCGTCCGGTTGCCGGCCGATTCGCCGCCGATGCGGATGCCTTCCGGATGGTAGCCGCCATGGCCGTAGGGTGAGGTGCCGGCGGTGCCGATCCATTTGCTGCCGCCGGCGTGGCGTTCCTTCTGTTCGGCGAGGCGTTGCCTGAACTGCTCGAACAGCTTTTCGTAGCCGAGCTTCTGCAGCTTGAGCCGGTCCTCCTCGGAGAGATGGCGCTTGGCCGCCAGTTCCAGCCATTCCTCGGGGATCATCGCCTCCAGCCCGGGCAGCGCCTCGACCCCCTTGAAGTACTCGCCGAAGGCGCGGTCGAAGCGGTCGTAAAGAGCTTCGTCCTTGATCAGGATGGCGCGCGCCAGCAGGTAGAAATCGTCGAGGCTGGCGCCGACCAGCCGCGCCTGCAGCGCCTCGAGCAGGGCCAGCAACTCCTTGGTCGAGACCGGAAGCTGGCGGGCCTTCAGGTGCAGGAAGAAATCGACCAGCACTTATTTGCGGCGCGCCATGAACGCCAGGCGCTCGAAGAGATGGACGTCCTGCTCGTTCTTGAGCAGGGCGCCGTGCATGGGCGGAATCGCGTCCTTCGCTTCCTTGGCGCGCAGCGCCTCGGGCGGGATGTCCTCGGCCAGCAGCAGTTTCAGCCAGTCGAGCAGTTCGCTGGTCGACGGCTTCTTCTTGAGGCCGGGCACCTCGCGCAGGTCGAAGAAGACCTCCAGCGCCTCGCGCAGCAGGTCGCGCTTGAGGGCCGGGAAATGGACGTCGACGATGCGCGTCATCGTCTGCTTGTCGGGAAACTTGATGTAGTGGAAGAAGCAGCGGCGAAGGAAGGCATCCGGCAACTCCTTTTCGTTGTTCGAGGTGATGATGATCAGTGGCCGGTGGCGGGCCTTGATCGTGCGATGGAGTTCGTAGCAGAAGAATTCCATGCGGTCGAGTTCGCGCAGCAGGTCGTTGGGGAACTCGATGTCGGCCTTGTCGATCTCGTCGATCAGGACGACCGGTCGCTGTTCGCATTCGAAGGCCTGCCAGAGGACGCCGGGAACGATGTAGTGGGCGATGTCCTCGACGCGCGGGTCGCCGAGTTGGGAGTCGCGCAGGCGCGAAACGGCATCGTATTCGTAGAGACCCTGTTGCGCCTTGGTGGTCGATTTGATGTGCCACTGGAACAGCGGCATGGCGAGGGCGCGGGCGACCTCCTCGGCGAGCAGGGTCTTGCCGGTGCCCGGCTCGCCCTTGATCAGCAGCGGGCGCTGCAGGACGTTGGCGGCATTGACGGCGAGGGTCAGGTCGCGGGTGGTGACGTAGGAGTCGGTACCTTCGAATTTCACTGTGGCATCCTCAAGATTGGCTGGCGCTGCGGTTGATCTGGTCGAGGTAGGCCGCTGCATCCATGGGTCCGCCGGTGCGCTGGGCGCGCCAGATGGTTTCGCCCAGGCCTTCGAGCAGAACATGCTCGGCGGCGTGGGCTTCCATTTTCGCGCGCAGGCGGTTGAACGCCGCTCGGATTCCCGGCGGCTGGTCGATGCTGACCTGCTCGTGGATGGCGAGGTGCAGCGAGAGATGTAGAAAGGGATTCATCTGTCCGCCTTCGGGCGTCCATTCCTTTTCCAGCGCGCCGGCGCTGTCGGCGAGCAGGGCGTGATATTCGGGATGGCGGGCGGCGATGTCGGCGGCAGTGACTTCGGCGCCGACCAGCGGCAGGCGTTCCTGGTGTTTCTTCCAGGCGGCGCAGAAAAACTGGCGAACCTGATCGCGGGACGGACTAAACATGGGCGCTTTCGCAAAGCAGGGTGACCACGGTATTCTGGAACAGGCGGTTGCCGTTGCCGGCGGGGGCGATCTGGCCGCTGCCGTAGGCGCCGATCAGCGGGACGCCGGGGAATGTCTCGCGGAAAGCAAGGAGATCGCGGTCGTCATCGCCATAGAACAGCGGGCCGCGGCCGAGGCAGGAAAACATCAGCGCGAAATCCGGCCTCTTTTCGAGGTCGACCGTGGCAAGCAGCGACTGCCGCATGTCCTGTTCGGCGCTCAACGGCTGGCGGATGGCCCAGCGTACCGGTTCGTCGATCGCCAGCGCTTCGGCGAGGGTCAGCGATCCATCGGCGTTGGCCGCGAGGATGGGGACGGCGGGAGTTCCGGGCTGGCGCGCCACGACAATCTGGTGCAGTGGCGGCTCGGCGCGCAATTCGGCGGGCAGGCTGCGCTGCAGACTGTTGATCGCGGGAAGGCCGCCAAGCTCGCACAGATCGTAGCCGGCGACGGCGTTGACCGCGAGCGGCTGGCTCAGCATGCGCAGGCCGGGCGAGCAGGCGATCCGGGCATGGATCCCGGCCACCAACAGTTCGGACCCGGTCTCGCCGGCCAGCCGTCCGTGCGACCAGGTCACGGCCTCGGCATCGAGCAGCCCGACGCGTTCCGGTCGCCGCTGCCAGTCATGGGGCAGGGTGTGGTGGCCGGTGAACGAGAGCAGGGGCTCGTGCCGCGTGTCGGCATCGTCTGGCGTTGCATAGGCAATGACCAGTGCTGCCGCGCCCGATTGGTCGAGCAGCCAGCCCTCTTCGGTCAGCAGCCCGTAGGCGGTGCACCCGGTGACCTGCAGCGTACCGGCGGCGCGGGCGGCGGCGACGATCGCTGGTTGCGCGTGGCGCACGTAGTCGCGGGTGAGGAACAGCAGGATGCTGTCTGCGCGTTCGAGGCCGGCCGCCTGCATTGCGTCGCGGACGGCCGCGGTGGCCAGATCCACTGTCGGGTGCGGGCCGCTGGCCAGGCTGCTGGCGACCTTCATGCCGCCTTTCCCTTGTAGTGGCAGAGGTCGGCAACGACGCAGCGGCCGCATTCGGGCTGGCGCGCCTTGCACACATAGCGCCCGTGCAGGATCAGCCAGTGATGCGCGTCTTTGGCGAAGTGCGCCGGGGTGACCTTGAGCAATTTCTGCTCGACGGCGAGCGGCGTCTTGCCGGGCGCGAGACCGGTCCGGTTGCCGACGCGGAAGATGTGCGTGTCGACGGCGATCGTCGGCAGGCCGAAGGCGGTGTTGAGGACGACGTTGGCCGTCTTGCGCCCGACGCCGGGCAGCGCCTCGAGCGCGGCGCGCTCCTCGGGGACTGCTCCGCCATGCCGCTCGACCAGCAGGCGGCAGGTGGCGATGATGTTCCTGGCCTTGGTCCGGAACAGGCCGATGGTCTTGATGTAGTCGGCGAGGGCCGCCTCGCCGAGCGCCAGCATGGCCTCCGGGGTCGGCGCGACCGGGAAGAGCCGCGCCGTCGCCTTGTTGACCCCGACATCGGTCGCCTGCGCCGAGAGGATGACGGCGATCAGCAACTGGAACGGCGAGGCGTAGGCGAGCTCGGTCGTCGGCGCCGGGTTGGTCGCCGCCAGGCGGGCGTAGAAGGCGGCGGCCTGGGCCTTGTTCACGGGCGACGGCGGTTCAGCCGGTCGCGGCGACGGCGGTCGGCGGCCTGCGCTGCGCGCGTTGGGCGGCGCGCGCGTCGAGCCAGTTCTTCCAGGCGATCATGCAGCCGAGCAGGATGAAGGCGCCGGGCGGCAGCAATGCGAGCAGGAAGCCGGGGTAGCTCTCCGGCAGCAACTGGACCGGTTGCAGGCTCGGGAAGACCATGTCGATGCCGCCGAAAATGGTGCCGTTGCCGAGCAGTTCGCGCATGGCGCCGAGCAGGCCGAGCGTCCACAACATGCCGACGCCCATGAAGATGCCGTCGAAGGTCGACTGCAGCGGCGGGTTCTTGGCGGCGAAGGCTTCGACGCGGGCAAGGACGATGCAGTTGGTGACGATCAGCGGGATGAAGATGCCAAGCACCAGGTAGAGTTCGTGCAGGTTGGCGTTGAACAGCAGGTCGACGACGGTGACCAGCGCGGCAACGATCAGGATGAAGACCGGGATGCGGATCTCATGCGGAATGAAGTTGCGCAGCGCGGCAACTGCGACGCCCGACATGGCCATGACGATGATCGTCGCCAGCGACAGCATGATGCCGTTGACCGCGTTGGTCGTCGTCGCCAGCAACGGACACAGGCCGAGAATCTGGACAATCGAGGTGTTCTGCTTCCAGACGCCGTTGCCGGCGATGGTCGTGAATTCGTCGCGGGTGATCATTTGGTTGCTCCCGTCTCGGCAATGAGTCTGGTTCGATTGGCTTCGGCCCACTGTACGGCCTTAAGTACCGCTTTCGACACGGCGCGCGGGGTTACCGTCGCGCCCGCGTAGTAATCGATGTTGCCGCCATCCTTCTTGACCTTCCAACCGGAATTGGCCACTGTGGCGAGCGACATGCCCGTGAACTGGGTGATCCACGGACGTGACTTGTTCTTGTCCTTCTTCGGGTCGACATAATCGCCCAGGCCCGGCGTTTCCTTGTGCTGGGTGACACGCACGCCGGCCAGTGTGCCGTCGGCGCGCAGGGCGATCAACAGCCTGACCTTGCCGGCGTAGCCGTCGGGAGCGACCGCCTCGAAAACCAGCGCCACCGGCTTGCCGCCCATCCGTGCCCGATACAGCGTCGACGGCTCGTCAAGGCCGAGCTGAGGCGTCGGCGGCAGGGTCAGCGTGTCGTTGAGCAGGGCGTTGTCGTATTCCGCGCGTGGCAATACATCGTCTACCAACTTCATCTTTTCCTCGGCGGCCGAGGCTTCGATTGCTGGCTTGGTCCACTGGTAGGCGGCGGACAGCAGGCCGGTGAAGGCGATGACGAAAACGAAAAGGATGGCTGCGGTGCGTATGGCCATGCCGGGGGCGGAAATCTTCCGCGCTCCGCCGGTCATGACTTGTCCTTCATGCCGAAGATCGGTGGCTGCGACAGGACGTCGATGAGTGGCGCGCACAGATTCATCAGCAGCACGGCGAAGGCGACGCCGTCGGGGTAACCGCCAAAAACGCGGATGATATAGGTGAGCAGGCCGGCGCCGACGCCGAAGATCAGCTTGCCGCGCGGCGTCGTGCATCCGGAAACCGGATCGGTGGCGATGAAGAAGGCGCCGAGCATCGCGCCGCCGGAGAACAAATGGAACAACGGGTTGGCGAACTGCGCCGGGTCGTACAGCCAGAGGCCGCCGGAGATCGCCGTCAACCCGGCGACGAAGGCGAGGGGGATGTGCCAGGTGATGATCCGGCGCTGCCACAGCCAGAGGCCGCCGAGCAGGTAGCCGGCGGCGATCCATTCCCAGCCGCGGCCGGCGAAGTTGCCGTAGAGGTCCCGGTTGGTCAGCATGTGCGCGACGTCGATATTGGCTTCGCCGAGCTTGAGCGCGGTCTTCAGTGCATCAAGCGGGGTCGCGCCGGATAGCGCGTCGACGCGCGGCGCCAGCCCGAGAATGACGTTGATCTGGTCGCCGGTGGTGAGTTGCAGGCCGACGCTCGGCCACTGCGACATCAGCGCCGGGAAGGCGACGATACAGACAGCGAAGGCGATCATCGCGGGGTTGAACGGGTTCTGGCCGAGGCCGCCGTAGAGATGCTTGGCGACGACGATGGCGAACGCCGTGCCGAGCGCCACCAGCCACCACGGTGCCAACGGTGGAAAGGCGAGGGCGATCAGCCAGGCGGTGACAATGGCCGAGCCGTCGGAAAGGAACATCGCTTGCGGCTTGCCGCGCACCTTCAGCATCACGGCCTCGGCGAGCAGCGCCGCCAGCGACGCGATGACCAGTTGCACGAGGATGGCCGGGCCAATCAGCCACGTATAAGCGGCGATGCCGGGGATCAGCGCGATGCAGACCTGGATCATCACCTGGCTGACGCTGACATCCTTGAGCAGGAACGGGGCGGGGGCGAACATCATTCGGCTTTCTCGCTGGCCGGGGTGGTCGCGGCGGGCCCGGCGGCGTCGGTCAGGTGGGCGGCCTGGCGGCGCGCTTCGATTGCGTCGATTTCCTTCTGCTGCGCGGCTTTCACGGCGTCGGTGTTTTTCGGCTGGGCAGCTTCGCGTTGCGCCTTGGCGCGCTCCATCGCCGCCTGGATGGTGGCCATTCTTGCAGCTTTTTCAGCGTCGACCGGGGCAGGTGCGGCTTGTGGCGTGGCGTTGCCAGCGCTGCCGGTCGCGGCTGGTGGGGCCTCCGCTGCGGCCGCCGCTTCCACCGCTTTCCTGGCTGCCTGCGCCGCCGCCGCCCTGGCGAGCTTTTCGGCCTTCTCGGCCTTTTCGCGTTCCTCGCGCTGCTGTTTGAATTCGAAGCGCGCCTTGGCGCCGTCGGCGGCGTTCTTGTCGCGCTCGCGGGCCCAGATCTCGCTCTTGGCGAAACGGAAATACTGGACCAGAGGAATGCGCGACGGGCAGACGAACGAGCAGCAGCCGCATTCGATGCAGTCGAAGATGTGGTATTCCTGGGTCTTGCCGAAATTCTTGGCGCGCGCGAACCAGTACATCTCGAACGGCTGCAGTTCGTGCGGACAGGCCTCGGCGCAGGCACCGCAGCGGATGCACGGCATCTCCGGCGCCTTGGGCGGAAACAGGCGGTCGTCGTGGGCAATCAGGCAGTTGGTGGCCTTGATCACTGGCACCTGGGCATCGGGGACGAGGAAGCCCATCATCGGCCCGCCCATGATGATGCCGTCGGTGTCCGGGTGCGGGTTGGCGAGCTTGAGCAGTTCGTCCATCGGCGTGCCGATCAGCACCTCGTAATTGCGCGGCGCATCGACGTTACCGGTCACCGTGACCAGCCGCGAGATCACCGGCTCGCCGTGGGCGATGGCGCGCCAGGCGGTGTAGGCGGTGGCGACGTTGAAGCACTGGACGCCGAGATCGGTCGAGCGTTTGCTGGCCGGCACCTCCTTGCCGGTCAGGACGCGGATCAGTTGTTTGGCGCCGCCGGCCGGGTAGAGCGTTGGCACCTGGACAACCAGAAACGGCTCATTGAGCGCGTCGACCGCGGCACGCATCGCGGCGGCGGCTTCCGGCTTGTTGTCCTCGATGCCGATCAGCACCTTCTTCGGTTGCAGCAGGTCGCGGAAGATGCCGATGCCGCGCACGACTTCCTCGGCGCGTTCGCGCATCAGCAGGTCGTCGCAGGTGATGAACGGCTCGCATTCGGCACCGTTGATCACCAGTTCGTCCATCGGCACTGACTTCGCCGGCGTCAGCTTGCCGTGGGTCGGAAAGACGGCGCCGCCGAGGCCGACCACGCCGCACTGCTGCAAATGCTCGCGCACCGCTTCCGGCGTCATCGCTGAATAGTCGAGCGGACCATGGCTGATCCACTCATCCTTGCCGTCGGGTTCGATGACGACGCACAGCGCGTCGAGGCCGGAGGGGTGCGGCTGCACGTGCATCGCCACCTCGGTCACGGTGCCCGAGGTCGGCGCATGGACGGCGGCGGAAATCCAGCCATCGGCTTCGCCGATCAACTGCCCCTTGAGCAACTTGTCGCCGGCCGCGACGACCGGGCGCGGCATGCCGCCGATGCTCTGATGCAGCGGCACGACCAGGCGCGACGGCAATGGCGCCTGGCCGATCGGCAGGCCCGTCGATTGCGTCTTGTTGGTCGGCGGCTTGACGCCGCCCTTGAACTTGAACAGGTTCATCAGCATCAGGCGGCTTTCGGCAGTGGCGCCGCCCTGATTTCAACCACGGGGTATTTCCATTTCCAGTTGTCGAGGTTCTCGACGATCGGCGCCATGCGGATGCACTCGACCGGGCACGGCGGCAGGCACAGTTCGCAGCCGGTGCACATTGAAGCGACGATGGTATGCATCTGCTTGGCGGCGCCGACGATGGCGTCTACCGGGCAGGCCTGGATGCACAGCGTGCAGCCGATGCAGGTCTGTTCGTCGATGATCGCGACCTGCTTCGGTTTTTCCTCGGCGTCGAGCGCCTTGACTTCGCGCCCGAGCAGGTCGGCCAGCTTCTGCACGCCTTCCATGCCGCCCGGTGGGCACTTGTTGATCTCGTCGCCCTGGGCGATGGCTTCGGCGTAGGGCTTGCAGCCCGGGTATCCGCACTGGCCGCATTGCGTCTGCGGCAGGATGCCCTCGATCTTCTCGACCAGCGGGTTGCCCTCGACCTTGAACTTGATCGATGCGAAGCCGAGTGCGGCGCCGAGCACGACGGCGCCAAGGGCCATGATGGCGATGGCGAGCGCGATCTCCATTACTGGTACTTGTCCAGTCCGGCAAAGCCCATGAAGGCGAGTGCCATGAGCCCGGCGGTGACCATGGCGATGGCGACGCCGCGAAAATGGACAGGAACTTCGGCGCCTTCGACGCGTTCTCGGATACCGGCGAAGAGGACCAGAACCAGCGAAAAGCCGACCGCGCTGCCGGCGCCGAAGAGCAGCGATTCGACGAAGTTGTGCTTGTTGGAAATATTGAGCAGCGGCACGCCGAGTACCGCGCAGTTGGTAGTGATCAGCGGCAGGTAGATGCCCAGCGTCTGCTGCAGCGTCGGCGAGGTCTTGGCGATGACCATTTCGGTGAGCTGAACGATCGCGGCGATGGTGACGATGAACGACAATGTGCGCAGGTACTCGAGCCCGAAAGGCATCAACAGATAATGGTCGATGATGTAGCTGGCCCCGGTCGCCATGGTCAGCACGAAAGTCGTGGCGGCACCCATGCCGTAAGCGGTCTCCAGTTTCTTGGAAACGCCCATGAAGGGGCAAAGGCCGAGGATCTTCACCAGCACGACGTTGTTGACCAGGATCGCGCCGACGAGGATGAAAAGGTAGTGGCTCATGAATTCGGGAGGAGTCGAGGCCGATATTATCCGGCTTTGACGCAGGTCAAACAACCGTAATGGAAATAAGGAATTACGCTTTCTTCTTCATGACGTGTGCGAGCGTATCCGCGACTTCGCCAACCAGATCCGGACCGCGGTAGATGAAGCCGCTGTAGAACTGGACGAGGCTGGCGCCGGCCCGGATTTTCTCGGCGGCATCGGCGCCGCTCATGATGCCGCCGACGCCGATGATCGGCAGTTCGCCGGCGAGCGCGATCGCCAGCTTCTTGAGGACATCCGTAGACCTGCGAAAGACCGGCGCGCCGGAGAGGCCGCCGGCCTCGGTCGCATTGGCCAGGGCTTCGACACCTTCGCGCGACAGCGTGGTGTTGGTGGCGATGACGCCGTCCATGCGATGGCGGCGCAGCGCATCGGCGATCGCAATGATCTGCGCGTCGTCGAGATCGGGGGCGATTTTCAGCGCCATCGGCACGTAATGCCCGTGTTTGTCGGCGAGCTGTTCGTGGCGCGCCTTGAGCTGCGCAAGCAGGTCGTCGAGCGCGTCGTCCTTCTGCAGTTCGCGCAGGTTCCTGGTGTTCGGCGACGAAATGTTGACGGCGATGTAGCTGGCGTCGGCGTAGACCTTGTTCAGACAGATCAGGTAATCGTCGGCGGCGTGTTCGATCGGCGTCGTCGCGTTCTTGCCGATGTTGATGCCGAGGATGCCACCTTTTTTCGGGAAGTCGGCCGCGCGCACGTTTTCCAGCAGCTTGTCAACGCCGGCGTTGTTGAAGCCCATGCGGTTGATGATGCCCTGCGCTTCCGGGATGCGGAACAGCCGCGGACGCGGGTTGCCGTCCTGCGGCTCCGGCGTGACGGTGCCGATTTCAATGAAGCCGAAACCGAGGCGGGCCAGCCCGTCGATGTGGTCGCCATTCTTGTCGAGCCCGGCGGCGAGGCCGACCGGATTGGAGAATCTCAGGCCCATGACTTCGACCGGGCAGGGTGTGACCGGCTTGGCGAGGCAGCCTGCAAGCCCGCTGGCATTGAGGAAGGCAACGCCATGCATGCCGAGGCCGTGGGCGGTTTCGGCGTCGAGGGCGAAGAAGAACTTGCGGATCAGGGGATAGAGCATGGTGACGCGATTTTACCGCATTGCAGCAAATTTCCGGCCACCGGGATCGCTTGCCGATCCTGAGTCCCGGCAACAATCTGTAACACCTTGATCGATACAAGGGCGGCTAAACTATAGCCCCATGACCAAGGAAACAACATCTGGCACTACAACAAAGCCGCTGTTCGCCTGCCTCGCTGCCGCGCTGTGGCTCGCCCTGCCGGTCGGCGCGGCAGGTCTGAGCGATCCGTTCGCGACCGACGCCGTGACCCCGCCGCGACCGACGCCGCAATCGGCCGGGCGCAGCGCCGATGTGCCCTGCGCCCGGGAGGTTCCGGCAGCGCCGCTGACGGCGGTCGATGCGGTCGACCTGACGCTGTGCAACAATCCGCAGACGCGCGAGGTGTGGGCTGCGGCGCGTTATCAGGCGGCGCAGGTTGGCGTTGCCCAGGCGGCCTGGCTGCCCAATCTCGACGGGCGGCTTGGCGCCAGCCGCCTGAAGAACGAACAGCGCAACTACAATTCGAACAGCGCCGTACTCACACTTTCCTGGCTCGTTTTCGATTCCGGGGCGCGCTCGGCGACTGGCGAAAACGCCCGGCAACTGCTCGAGGCCGCCGCCGCGACTCAGGACTCGACGGTACAGTCGCTGTTCCTCTCCGCGTTGCAGGCGTTCTACTTCGCGCAGGCAACGCAGGCCGCCGTTGTGTCGACAACTGAGGCTGAACGCGCGGCGCGCGAAGGCTTCAATGCCGCAGAGTCGCGCTACCAGGTCGGCGTCGCGACCCCAGCTGACCGACTGCTGGCGCAGACGGCGCTGTCGCAGGCGACCCTCAACCGAATTCGGGCCGAGGGTGATTCACGCAACGCGCTGGGCGCACTCGCCAACGTCATGGGCTTCCCGGCCGGGCAGGCCTTGGCTCTTGCCGCGCCGCCGGCAACACTGCCGAATGACTCCTTCACCCGCGAAGTCGCGGCGTTGATCGCCGAAGCCGAGGTACGACGACCCGATCTCAAGGCGGCCGAAGCGCAGGTCAGGGCCGCCGAGGCCGGCGTCGATCTCGCCCGCGCGCAGGGTAGGCCGACCATCAGCGTATCGACGGGACCGACGTGGACCGAGATTGATCGCGTTTCGGCGAACGGCGGGGTCATCGCTGTCGCGGTCAACTTGCCGATCTTCTCGGGTTTCGACACGACCTATCGGGTGCGCGCCGCCGAGGCGCAGGTTGATGTCCGGACGGCGCAGCGCGACCGCCTGAGGAACCAGGTGGCGCTCGATGTCTGGCGCGCCTACCAGAGCCTGACGACGGCCACCCAGAGCCTGAAAACGACGCTCGATCTGGTGGCCAGCGCCGAGCAGTCAGAGCGCGTCGCGCTCGGTCGTTACAAGGCCGGCGTCGGCACCGTGCTCGACCTGCTGACGGCGCAGAGCGCGCTGGCCAGCGCCCGCCTGCAACGCATCCAGGCGGCGCTTGACTGGTTTGTATTCCGCGCCACGCTTGCCCAGTCGGTCGGCGCCCTCGATTACACGTTGCTGCAACCGGCGGCGGAAGGAAAACGATGAAACGCATCGGCAGGATTCTCCTCGGCGTGACGGTGGTGGCCAGCCTGATCGGCGGCGGCATCTGGTACGCCAAACAGCGCGCGGCCAGCGACCCGGAGCAGCGCTACAAGCTGGCGACCCTGGAAAAGGGCGAAGTGACGCAGACGGTGTCGGCCAACGGCACGTTGACCCCGCTGGTACTGGTCAATGTCGGGACGCAGGTTTCGGGCACGGTGAAGAAGTTGTATGTCGATTTCAACGACAAGGTGGTCGCCGGGCAGAAGATGCTCGAACTCGATCAGTCGCTGTTGCTGG
Organism: Candidatus Dechloromonas phosphorivorans; assembly: GCA_016714975.1. GTDB lineage: Bacteria > Pseudomonadota > Gammaproteobacteria > Burkholderiales > Rhodocyclaceae > Azonexus > Azonexus phosphoriphilus. Next base: position 79,654 of record JADKBR010000017.1, read on the forward strand.
CGCAAGCCAAGCAAAGCGAGGCCAACGTCGTGAATGTCGTGGCGTCGGTGGAACTGGCCAGGGCCAACGCCGTGCGCATGAAGGCGCTGTTCGAGAAGGAATATGTGTCGCGCCAGGAATACGATCAGGCCATGCAGGTGATGAAGTCGGCGGAGGCGCAACTGGCGCAGGCCAGGGCCGCTGAGGAGAAGGACCGCGTGAATCTGGGCTATACGGTGATCACGTCGCCGGTGTCCGGCGTCGTCGTCGCGCGCCTGGTCGACCTCGGCCAGACCGTGGCGGCGAGCTTCCAGACGCCGGTGCTGATCCAGATTGCGCAGGATCTCTCGAAAATGGCGATCGACACCAGTTTTGCCGAGGCGGATATCGGCAGCATCACACAAGGTCAGAATGTCCGGTTCACCGTCGACGCCTTCCCCAATCGCGGTTTTCAGGGTGAGGTCCAGCAGATTCGGCTGAATCCGACCAACCAGCAGAACGTGGTGACTTACAACGTCCGCGTCCGCGTCGACAACCCCGATTTGCTGTTGCTGCCGGGCATGACGGCCTACGTCAATATCGGCGTCCAGAAGCGCAGCGATGTGCTGCTGGTCCCGAATGCCGCGCTGCGCTTCAAGCCGGCCGACGCGCCCGACAAGAAGCCGGAAAATGGCCAGAAACCCGCGTCGACCGCAACCGGCTCCGGCACGGGCGCTGGCATGGGCGGCGGCGCGCCGGCGGCGACGGGCGAGAAGAAGGGCAAGAAGCGCGACAGCCAGAGCGGCACCGTCTACGTGCTGGATGGCGATCAAATCAGGCCGGTCAGCGTGCAGATCGGCATTACCGACAACCGCAATACCGAAGTCGTCAGCGGCGATCTCAAGCCCGGCGACCGCGTCGTCATCGGCGAGAATACCGGAAACAGCAAGCCGCCTTCCAGCGTCGGGATGCGGATGTTCTAATGACTGAACCGGTCATCCGCGTCGTTGACCTGGGTAAATCGTACGAGACGGCGGCCGGGCTGTTTCCGGCGCTGAAGGGGGTCAACCTGGAAATCCGGCCCGGCGAGTTCATCGCCATCATGGGGCCGTCCGGGTCCGGCAAGTCGACTTTCATGAACCTGCTCGGCTGTCTCGACACGCCGAGCATGGGCGACTACTTCCTCGCCGGCGAGAACGTCGCCCACATGGACAAGGATGCGCTGGCCATCCTGCGCAACCGGACGCTCGGCTTCGTCTTCCAGGGCTTCAACCTGCTGCCGCGCATGACCCTGCAGGACAACGTCGCCCTGCCGCTGGTCTACGCCGGTCTGGACAAGAAGGAGCGTCGCCCCAAGGCGCGCGAAATGCTCGCCAAGGTCGGCCTCGGCCAGTATGCCGAGTCGTTGCCCAGCCGCATTTCCGGCGGCCAGCAGCAGCGCGTGGCAATCGCCCGGGCGCTGGTCAACGAGCCGCGGCTGATCCTCGCCGACGAGCCGACCGGCAACCTCGACAGCCACACCAGCGAAGAAATCATGCGCCTGTTCGACGAACTCAACGGCGAAGGAATCACCATCGTGCTGGTCACCCACGAACCGGACATAGCGGCACACGCCGGGCGGCAGGTGAAGTTTCTCGACGGGCAGATCGTCAGCGATCAGGCGACGCCGACACGCGAAGCGGTGCCAGCATGCTGAAGGCAATGCTCGGCGAAGCCTGGCTGGCGATGGGCGCCAACCGCCTGCGCACGGCGCTGACCATGCTCGGCATGGTGATCGGCGTCGGTGCCGTGGTCATCATGATGGCCATCGGCCAGGGCGCGCAGTACGCCGTGCAGCAGACCATCAGCACCATGGGTTCGAACCTCTACATTGTCCTTTCCGGCTCCTTCACCACCGCTGGCGTGCGTAGCGGCTCGGCCGGCGGTCCGACGCTGACAGTGGCCGATGCCGAGGCGATCGCCGAACTCGACGGCGTGACCAACGTGGCGCCGACCCACCAGGGCACGCGGCAACTGGTCTATGGTTCGCAGAACTGGAGTTCGACTGTGGTCGGCACGACGCCTTCGTACCTTGAGGCGCGCTCGTGGAGCATCGTCAATGGTGCCGGCTTCGGTGATTCGGACGTGCGTTCGTCGACGCGGGTGGCAATCATCGGCAAAACCGTCGCTGAAAACCTGTTCGGCGGCGATGACCCGGTCGGCAAGACGATGCGCATCCAGCAGAACCCGTTCATCGTCATCGGCGTCCTCGGCAGCAAGGGGCAGAATCTCGACGGCCGCGACCAGGACGACACCGTGATCATTCCGCTGACCACGGCGCAGCGCAAGGTGTTCGGCACGCCCTTCCTCGGTTCGGTGCGGATGATCATGGTGCAGGCCGAGTCGGCCGAGGCGATGCCCAGGGTCGAGACCGACATGACTGCCCTGTTGCGCCAGCGTCACCGCCTGCGCGAAGGCCTGCCTGACGACTTCTTCATGCGCAACCTGTCAGCCGCCGCCGAATCGCAGGCGGAAACGACACGCACCATGTCCATCCTGCTCGGCGCCATCGCCTCGATCTCGCTGCTGGTCGGCGGCATCGGCATCATGAACATCATGCTGGTCTCGGTCACCGAGCGCACCCGTGAAATCGGCATCCGCATGGCGATCGGCGCCCGCGAGCAGGACATCCTGATGCAGTTCCTGCTCGAAGCGGTGATGATTTCGCTGGCTGGCTGCCTGCTCGGGCTGCTGCTCGGCATCGGCAGCGCGTTGCTGGTCAATGCCATCACGAGCATGGTGATCGTGATCTCCGGCAGTTCGGTGCTTGTTGCCTTCGGCGTCGCCGCTGCGGTGGGGATATTCTTCGGCTACTACCCGGCGCAGAAGGCCGCGCGTCTCGACCCGATCGAGGCGTTGCGCTACCAGTAGGCCCGCCATCGTCGGCGCCAAGGAGAACGCCATGCAGAGCATCGCCCGTCACCTGATCATCGAAGGCATCGTCCAGGGCGTCGGCTACCGCTGGTCGATGACCGCCGAGGCCCGCCGTCTCTGCGTTCGTGGCTGGGTGCGCAATCTGCGGGACGGCCGCGTCGAGGCGATGGCGGTGGGCGAGGAGGATGCGGTCATCGCCTTGTTGGTCTGGGCGCAACGTGGCCCGGCCAGGGCGCATGTGACGCGTGTCAGCGTCGAATTGGGTGAGGGCGACTTCCCCGACTTTCGGCAACTGGCAACCGCGTAAGGCCCCGGCGACCAGGATCGCTCCTGCAGGTTGACCGCGGGGATGGTCGACCGGGTTGCGACAGGTCGCGTTGCAGGCGAATCCGGCGCGAATCATTCCGCAAAAGCCAAAGCAACTTCGGCCTTGACGCTGAAAAAGGAGTAGAGTGAATCCATTCGCCCGTGACGTATTATCGTCCAGTGCGTCACTGCCCGAACGGAGGTCAGCATGATCGTGAAACGCCGAACTTGGTTGTACCGCCTGACGGGTCAGGCCTTTGCCCATCTCGTGTCATTCAACGAGCCGGTTACCGCGACCAAGGCCCGCGAATTCCTGCGCGGTTCGGTCGGCGATCCCCTCGACCTCTGGGGGCGCGACAAGAGCAACGCACAGCCCTTGCCGGTGCGCGACCGCTAAGCCGACGGATCAGGCGTCATCCGCTTGCGGTGACGGCGCGGCAGGGCTGATTGAAAATTGATCTCAAAACCGCCTCGCTGCAGCGCTTGGCCGTGTCATTAGGCAGTCTATGCGCGATCTGGCAGCGAAATTGAAGCAGCTTTTCCCGCCCCGTGATCTTGCACTGTGGCCGAAATCCCCGAGATTACCAGTTGCCTTCGCTGACCTTGGTCGAACCCGGGCCCAGATGAATGATCGTGGCCGGCTTTACCGCGTCGTTCTCCGGCAGCGGTTTCGCACCAAGCTTGATTTTCTTGGCGGCGACGCTATCGAGTTCGGCAAGTTTTTTTGCGCCGTTTAGCACCCCGAGTTTGTCGCCGTAATACTCGAACCATGGCAGGCCCGCCTTCGTATAGGCGTTGGCGGTGGGTGCCGCTCCGGGCATGGTCTTTCCGGTCGCGCCTTCCCATTGCGCGCTGTTGAGGATATGGACGAAACATCGACTGGACATGCTCCGATCCCACGCGTCGTAGCCATGCTCGTCTTCATAGATTTCCTGGCGCATCAATCCGCCAGGCGCAAGGCCCATCGAGGCTGATTCACATACATGTTGCTCGGGGGGGCAGCAGTGCCATTCTGTTGCGAAATCGAGGTTGCGCTGCTGCAACATTTCTTCATAGCGATCGCGCTTCATTGGATAGACGATGATTTGAAGCCCGCCGTGCTCCGCCGCTCCCGAGAGTTGCTCCTCGGCGGTATAGCCCTGGCCAAGCGGCATTGCGACAAACTGTCTGATCAAGCCCTTGTGTACACAAAAACCGTCGAGCCATGGCTGCTCAGGAACCACCAGGTAATCCTGGGGATCACGGACGAGGCCGTCGCGCCACGCGTCGCCGGTCACGGCATTGATCTTGCCCGCTGCAATCTTGAGCGCGAAGGGGTAACTCGCATGCCAGCCATAGCCGTGTCCGCTTGAAAAATTGATCCATAGCGCCTCCGCCTGGTACATCGGCAACAGCACGCCGCCGTGCTCAGACCATGTGACAGGAAGTCGCGAGGCGTGCTCTTCGACCTCTGCCATCGGAAATCGGCCGAGGCCGGGCGGCAGCGGATACTCGCGGTTGTCGTCCGGAATACGCAGCGTCCGCTGAAAATCGACTTGGCATACGGCGTTTTCGTGCAGCTCGGGAAAACTGAATACCAGTTCGTTGTTCTTCCTTTCGATCATGATCATGGCTCCTTGTCATTACTGCCACTGCCCGTATCCGGCTTCCCTGGCCGCGCGCAGAATTGCGTGATCGGGACCCTCATCGGCGATGAGGGATCGGGCAAATTTGTCCGCTTCAGGGCGTTCACCGCAACAATCGGCTAGGCGCCATCTGGCGGTAGTCACTGCTGATATCGTTCGCATCAGCCACAGTCACAGTCATTGCCGCCGAACAGTGCTCCGCCAATGCCCCAGGCGATCAGGATGGTTCCGAGCGTTCCCCAATAGCGAAGGCCCGAAATTGGGGGCGGCTGATATTCCGTCACGGGTGGTGAAACCTGCTGGCGTGTCGTCCATCGCGACAGTTTGGCGAGTTGGGCGGCTGCCGTCAGCCTCAATGTGAGCGGCAATTTCACCTCGCCACTGCTCGGAAGCTCCCGCTTTTTCAATGCGGCGACCGGGTCGACCAGCGTTTCGATCAAGTCGCCGAGCCAGTCTCTGACCTCGCCCAGATGATGCGCGACGAGATCGGCCTTGCCCGGCGCCGCGAGGGTGTGACGGATGGGCATGTCGAGTTGCGCGCTCACCTTAAGCCAGACCGGGCGCATGGCTTCGCGGAGCAAGGTCAGCCGGCGCTGCAACAGCGATTCATCGTGCATGACAGTCTCCCCATTGCTTCAGATAAACTGCAAGTTCGATGCGCTCCCACGCGTTGTCGGACGCCTGTAAGCCGACGATCTCGGCGGTCACGGCCTGGCCATCATGAAGACAGCACCGCGATGCCGATTGCCCAGAGGGCAAGTGTGAGCACGACCCCCGCAACCCGCGCCAGAACGACGGCCGAGATGCCGATAGCCATCAAGCCCGGTTTGAGCAAGCCGCTGGATAGTGACAAGTCGGGCTGTATGCGGATCGAGATCGCCGCGAGTGCGACAAGCGCCAGAAACACCCACGCATTCTTTGTGGCAAAGCCCGCTGCCACGGCAATGACTACATCGACGATCATGGCTGCTCCCGTTATTCCGATGGAAGCAACATACTCCTCCAGTGGCTCAAATAATGAGCTTGAAAAACATTGGCCGCTTAGGCGCGATAAATGTCGCTCAATGCCGCAAGCTCGTCGGCGACCAGTCGGCGCAACGATTCAGGACCTTCCACTTCCACATGGCGCCCATGGCGCAGGATGTCCATCAGTAATTCACGCTCATCGGCATAAGGGAGGCGCAGCCGGTAGCTGCCGTCGGCCAGCGTCTCGCTTTGCTGATCCCGGTGCCAGCGCTCCGCCTGCACCCAGCGAGCCCGCTCGGCGGAAAAGCGCAGTGCAGCCCAGCCCTTCGGTTGCCCGGAAAAAATGCCGTAAGCCGACGCATAGTGGGCATCCAGTTCCGCGCTGGTGATGTTTTGCGCTGGCTCGCGCAGCACCTTGACGTGCTGGATGGCATCCAGCGAGAAGCTGCGCAGCCCATCGCGCCAGTGGCACCACGCATCCACGTACCAGTTGTCGCGGTAATGAACCAGACGCTGCGGCGAGATCATGCGGACGTTCGTTTCGTCGCGTCCCCGGTTCCACGCCTCGATCGTGATGCGTTTGCGTTCCAGCAGGGCGATGACGATATCGGTGAAGAAACGCGGCTCGACGGCACGTTTCGCCATCGACAGAAGCCGGACCCGTTGCGTGATTTCCGTGGCCGAGTGGCCGGAAGCGTCGAGTAATGCGGCCAATCGTGCCTGCAGGGGGGCGACATGGGCGGCGAGAATTCCCGGCGCCAGGTCGCCAAGGAGCTTGTGCGCCGCCAGCAGCGCGTAAAGTTCGCCGGACGAGAACCACAAACCGGGTAGTTCGTAGGCCGGGCCGTCGGCCTTGAGATGCTCGAAACGATAGCCGCCGGCCTCGCGGTCCCAGGAAATCGGTGCGTGCAGACGCTCGCGCAGATATTCCATGTCGCGCTTGAAAGTGGCTCGCGAAACGTCGAGTTCTTCTAGAAACACTTTGATCGGCACCACGCGACGCTCATGGAGCATCTGGTCGATCTTGTAGAAACGTTCGGTGCGGTTCATGGATGAAATAGCCGTGCAGGCGATCTGGCGAGACGATTAAATAACAGACTCGACTGCGTCGGCGAAAACTCGCAAAAGTTTGTGGTTGGCGATCAGATTTTCCAGCGTTGGCCAAACCTTGTCGGTGAACGCATGGAAGTCACGAATGCGCATATTTCCGGTGCGGAAGTGAATCACCCCGGTGGCGGCTCGGAGAGCATGACCCAATCCGAAAAATCGGCATCCTTGGTAACGATGTTCCAGTCGTTATCGCGGGCCATGCGCCAGATTTCACTGTCCGGCAAGTCGTCGCCGAGATCGAAGGCGTGGACAAAGTCCTCGCCCTGCCACAACGAGAAACGATAGGGCAGGTTAGCGTCGATCAGGTAGCGCGCCATGAATCAGGCGACGCGGGCAAGTTCGTATTTACCATCCATCAGGCGGGCGGCACAGGCCAGGCAAGCTCTGATGTCTTCGGAGTTCAGGCTTGGGTACTGCTCAAGAATATCCGCCTCGCTGTCGCCGGCAGCCAGATATTCGAGGATCGTCTGCACGGCGATGCGTTTGCCGCGCAACGTCGGCTTGCCATTGCAGATTTCCGGGTCGATGCTGATATTCCCATCGAGAAACAACAGTTGGGCTGACATGGCAGGCTCCAGTTTTCAGTGAACGACGAACTCATACTAACGGTCGGAATGCTTGGCCTCAAGGCCAATACCCAGTGCAGCAGTTCACGCGGCGCGTTGCAGCGGCGGTACTTCTTCGGCGATGCGCCCGGCACTCTCGTTCTCCGCCCGCTTCAAGTCGAACGAACTTTGCAGATTGAGCCAGAACTGGGCCGTCGTGTCGAAATAGCGAGCCAGCCGCAGCGCGGTGTCGGGCGTGATGGTGCGTCGTTCGCGCACAATGTCGTTGATCCTTGGCGCTGGAACGTGCAAGGCCATCGCCAGCGCATTGGCGCTCATGTCCAGCGGCGCCAGAAACTCCTCGCGGAGAATTTCGCCGGGGTGGATCGCTCGCATGTTGTTGGTAGCCATCTTCAACCTTTCAGTGGTAATCGACGATTTCAACATTCGCCGGGCCGACATCCGTCCATACGAAACACACACGCCACTGATCGTTGATTTGTGTCGCGGAGAGTTTAACGTCAAGCGTTAATTGTTTGGCATTCGATACATTCACTGTTCCAGCCAGAATGCCTCGATCAGCTCCCCTGTATCGTCGAAAAGCCACCACTCGCCGCCTTCCTTGGTATCGGCAAAACATAGCTCCCAATCGGGTTGGGCCATGGCGACTACCCTTTGCTGTATCGATTCAGGGACTCTCGGGTCGTCAAACTCGAAGCGCAGCCCATCCCATGCCGGAAGGCCGCTGCGCATGGCTTTCTTGCGACCAAAGATCATCATAGCCCCGAATTCAGCCCAGATTGTCCATTAGCCATTTTGCAGACCACGAATGACAGGCGGAGCCGATGTGTTGGCCCAGAGTCCGGCGAACCAGGCACGTTTGCGGCGATGGCTGGCAGCTCAGTTGGCGCGGAAGGTTTCAGAATCGGTGCGGAACGGGATGTTGATCACCAGCCCCAGCCGCGCCGCTCGATCTGTCAGCGCAGCCTGCAAATCGGCAGGCAAGTCGGAGAAATCGGCAGACTCCAACTGCATGCGCAACATCAGTGGAAAATCCTCGTCGGGAATGGCGTCGATCGTTGTTTGGTAGTTTTGTGCGTCCATTAGATTTCCTCCGGGGTCACGGAGAGTACATTGCCATATTTCTTGACATCCGCCAGTAGGCCGGGTTGGCAGCGCCATCGTCGTCGCCTATTTCCAGCAAGGCTTGGGCAGAAGCGAGCGCATGTTTTGCCTTGGCGAGAATGTCGGCCGGTCTCGCAAGCGAACCGCTTCGCGCTCGATGTTTGCCAGCAGGTGAGGGTTCGAGTAGCCAGCTGGGTTGGACCACTCCGATTCCCAGATCGGCAGAGCCTGCACACGAATACCGGTGTCCAGCAGGACGCCGTAGGCGATGTCGGACATTTCCAACTTCGTAGGTAAGAAGCTGCCGGGCTTGCCGCGCAGCAGCACGGCCACATCGGCATCGCTATCGGAGTGGAAATCGCCGCGCGCCCGGCTGCTGAACAGGATTGCCTCGGCAACGTCGAAACGCTGCCGCACGCGCTCATGAAAGGCGTGAGTCGCAAAAGCGGTGGCGGGGCCGATCGGGAGAGGCATGGCGCTCAGGCGGCAATCTGCTCGAACGAAAACTGCGGCATGTCCGCCCGTTGCCGGGCATGTTCCATGGTCAGGGCGACGATGTTGCCTTCGCGATCGACGTCGAGCAGGGTATTTTCGGAAACCATTCGACGGGTGCGGAAATCTCGCGCCCGTCGGCAAGGACAAAATGCAGGGCAGCACCGTCGACCCGCACATCAACTGCATGTGGATCAAGCCGGATTGCCAAAGTACCAGCCATTCCTCGAAAACACGCGATGTTCGATCACCAGCGCACGAACCCGTGTCAATTCGTGACTTCTGAATCCCTCCGACATCGCCAGATCGACCGGGTTCAGCCAGTATTTTGCCACCTTGTCGCCATGTTCAATATGGATATGCGGCGGTTCCGTCCCCTCGTGACTGAAGAAGAAAAATCGGAAACCAAGAGAATTGAGGACTGTAGGCATATTGTCGAGTCGCTGGCGCAGTATTGCTCAATGCATACAGTATGACATGCTCACCCCACCCAACCCCCATCCGACTGATTGGCGCGGCCGAGAGCGCGCACTTGTTCCGGCAGCGTGGCGGGCCAGGGGCGTTTTTTGGCGGGGCTGGCTGCGGTCAACGGGGTTTTTTTCGGGCAATTCCATTTTTGCCTGTTTTTTGCGGTCGACCGCAGCAGAGGGGTTCTGGAGCTTGGGGACAGTCATCGGCTGTTCGGGCAGGTTGGACACCTGAAGCATACCTATTCCCTCTCTTCCGGGATGTACCGAATCTCTGCCACAGCCATTTTGAGTACCGTCAGGTACTTCTCGTAGCAATCTCGGGCAAAGTTAAGTTGGCGCTCGTTTTCAACAAGCACAGCATCAAGATCCAGTGGAAGAGTTCCGCCGAATCCATAGCTTACGCACATCTTGCCGGGGATGAGAACTTGACGGAAAAACCCGTCTGAACCCTTCTCAAGTTTTGTTGCCTGCTCGACAGTTCGAGTTACGGTTCTAGTCTACCAGGCCGCGGGGCCTATCGTGTGACTGGAGAGGTTTCTGTAATCTGAAGTTGCATCCTTGTACGCATCGCTGTCCATCCTACAAATTGCCTCCAACAGCGCCTCACCCTCGGACCACTTGTTGGCGATAGTTCGAAGCCGTGCCTCTTTTTGCGGTCTATTGAGCGGCCTTGGCTTATCTATTGGAGAAGCTGGGTCTCCTTTCAAATGATCGCGATACGCCGGGTGAGAGCTAGCCTGGCCTGGTGCAGTGCGCTGGTCGCTACCGAAGTGAAAATATCGCGCAAGGCGCTCGGCTTGAGTAGACACTCTCGGGCAAAGGCATCCAAAAACTCACTGCGCAACGCCCACGCAGTGTCTTCATCATGCTGACTGATAATTTGGTTCCACGCATGCCAGCGCTTTAGTGAGTACAACCAACGATTCAATAAATTCGTGAGTTCTCTCAAATCACATTCAACCATCTCCCTTCACAAGAGATGCCAAGCCCGGTTCCTCAAAAAGTCGAAGTCGTAACTGAGGCAGGAACAACCAAGCTGAAAATCTTCTTGGTCCAGAAGTTCGAGGTACGCATCAAACGAACTCTTCAGAAGGGTTCTGTATTTTTCATCCATCGTTGTTTGGCTAAGGCTTTGACGGCTTGTTGGTCCTTGTTATCTCCGGACTAAGGATTACTCACCCCACCCAACCGCCGTCCGAGCGCTTGGCGCGGCCGAGGGCTTCGAGCATGGCGAGGATTTCGGGGAGGCGTTTTTTCCACGGGCCTTTGCCGGTGAAGCGGGCGGCGAGGGCGGGTTCGTCGAGCGGGATGGGGGAAAGCTGGTCGGCGACGGCGCGGACTTGTTCCGGCAGCGTGGCGGGCCAGGGGCGTTTTTCGGTGGGTTTGGCGGGGCTTGTCGCGACCATGGAAGCAACGGCTGGCCCTAGGGTCGACGCGGTTTTTTCGGGCAAATCCATTTTTGCCTGCTTTTCGGTGTTGACCGCGGCAGACGGGTTCTGGAAGTCGGGGCGGAGCCAGCGGATGTGGCCGGTGGCTTCTTCTCGGGCGCGTTCGGCGTTGAGGGCGACGAGGCGTTCGAGCAGGGTGTCGGTGTCGCCGGGGGCGAGATCTTGCCAGCCGTAGGCTTCCAGCACGGCGGTGTCGAGTTCGTCGTGCAACTGGCGGAGGACGGCAACGAGGCCTTGCTCGTGGATCGTCTTGTCCTTGGCGGAGAACGCTTCGCCGCTACGCAGTTTGGCGAGGGCGTTGTACATGCCCGTCAGCGTCAGGTCCGGGTGGGCGGCCTGTTGGCACTTGCGGTGGGCGTCGAGTTGTTCGGCCAGGGCCCCAATGTGGGCATGTTGTTCGGGGCTGGCGATGGGGAAGGGGAAGGCGTCGAAGCAAAGGGTCTTGTTGTACCGTGGGTCGTTGCCGACGCCGAGTCGGCTTCCAGCGGCCAGTGCCCAAGCGCCGTGAATTCGGGAGGAGAGAACACCGAGGTGGTAGGCGTCGGCCAGAGCCATGCAGACGAGCATCTGATCCGGAAGTACTGAGCCATCAATAAACTGAAAGACTCGATGCTTGGCTGTCATCACTGTAACGACATAGCGAGGTAGGCCGGCCGTACTGGAGCGCATGCGGGGCTGGTTCTCACCAAACAGCCACCAGTTTTCACGGCGCGTCTTGCGAGGGTTCTGATCGCGGTGAGGTTTAACCTTATCGTGCAACCATTGCCAACTCTGGGGATACTTACTGCGAAGTTCGCTTTCGGATAGGCCGAATGTATCTATGGCCAACAAACCACGCGAGCGGTCGGTCAAGTCTTTGCCATTTCGGTAAGGCTTAAGCAATGCTCCAGCGTCAAGTTGAGTCTGCCCAAGGGTGACAAGAAATCCATCGCCGTGGGGAATCACCCCTGTCGTACACAATCCCACGTTGGCCTTTAGTTCTAACGCGCCGATCACATTGGCCCCGATGGTTAGGTCTGCATGGATCAAGCCAGTTTTTGCCGCTACTTCGATGTGGACCGCATCACTCTCGGCGCCGCCTTCCTCAACGACCGTTTCGAGCACTCCCGGGACAGTGCCGGGGCGGCCGACGGTCATGGCGATGCGCACGGCCGCACCGCTGGCGGCATCGACCCACGGGTGGTCGGGAATGGCCCAGACGAGGCTGAGCGGCGGCTGGGCGGCGAGGTGGCTTTCCACTACGCGGCGGTTGAATGTTTGAGTCAGGCTGTTGGTGGTGATGAAGCCGAAGCGCTGGGCTTCGCCGCGGCGGGTCAGGTCGGCGGCGTGGTGCCACCAGAACATGACGAAGTCGGCGGATTCCGGGACTTCCGGCCAGGCGGCGCGCAGGGCTTCGGTGTAGCCGTCGCCGAGGGAGATGCGCATTTTTAGTTTGCCGATGAAGGGCGGGTTGCCGACGATGTAGTCGGCTTGCGGCCAGGTTGCGGGACGCGGGTTGATGTAGCGTTCGCGCGGGATTTGCGCGCTTTCGTCCGGCACCGACTCGCCGGTGACGGGGTGGGTTTTGGTCGTCCGGCCATCCCAGCGGCTGAGCGGCTGGCCGCTGGCATCGGTGGCGAACTCAACCGAATCATAGGCGAGCACGGCGTCGCGGCATTCGATGTTCTTGAAGTCGCGCAGGATGGGGCTGGGCGGCAGGCCGCTGCCCTGGGTGCGGAAGTGCCATTGCAGGTAGCCGATCCAGAGGACCATTTCGGCGATGGCGGCGGCGCGCGGGTTGATTTCGAGGCCGAGGAACTGGTGCGGGTCGACGGTGAGGCCTTCGACTTCGAGGCGTTGTTGCGTGTCGCCAAGCTGGGCGAGGGTGTCGAGGACTTCGCCTTCGAGACGCTTCATGTGTTCGAGCGTGACGTAGAGGAAGTTGCCGGAGCCGCAGGCGGGGTCGAGGACGCGGGTGGTGCACAGTTTGTGGTGCCAGGCGCGGACGAGGTCGGCGGCGTCTTTCAGCTTGCCTTCGTTGGCGAGGAGCAGGGCGGCGGCCTGGGTGTCGTGCCAGTCGGCGCGCAGCGGTTCGATGACGGTGGGCAGGACGAGGCGGTCGACGTAGGCGCGCGGGGTGTAGTGGGCGCCGAGGTCGTGGCGTTCGAGCGGGTCGAGGGCGCTTGCAAGCAGGGTGCCGAAGATGGCGGGCTCGACTTCGGACCAGTCGGCCTTGCTGGCTTCGAGCAGCAGTTCGATCTGGTTGCGGTCGACCGGCAAGACTTCGGGATTCTTGAACAGCTTGCCGTTGAAGCGCGGCAACCGGGCGCGGATGGCGACGGAGAACTGGCCTTCGTCCATCGCCTTCCAGAGTTCGGCGACGAGCGGGACGAACTGGCTTACGGCGCTACCCTCTCCCCCGGCCCCTCGCCCGGCCGGCGACGGGAGGAGGAAGGACTTGAGCAGGGCGGTGAAGGCGCCTTCGTTGTCGATCTTGGGCAGCAGGCCGACGTCTTCGGCGAACATCGAGAAGAGGCAGCGCGAGAGAAAGGCGGCGACGCGTTCGGGAGCGTATCTGGCTTCCAGCGACTGGGCGACGCGGGCCAGGCGCACGGCGATTTCGCGCGTGGCGCGGGCGGTGCGCCGCGCCGGGTCGAGGCTGTGCGGGTCGTTCCAGACGGCCTTGAGGCGGGCGCGGATTTCCGGCTTGGCGAGGTCGTCGAGCCGGATGCGGTGGCTGCGCGGGTCGGGGAAGGGCGTGTAGCTGCCGCCGGTGCAGGTGAATTCGGCGTAGAGCTCGACGACGTTGCCGACATCGATGACGACCAGGAAGGGCGGCCGGCCTTCATCGGGGGGCAGGTTGCGGGCATAGTTTTCGGCCTGGCCGCGGGCGCGCAGCATGGCGTCGTCGAACACGCGGGTCTCGAAGCCGGCGCGGATTTTCTTGACCTCGCCGATGAGGGCGGCGCGCCGGTAGCAGTCGATGAAGCCGTTGCTGGTGCTGCCGTCGCCGTGGTGAAAGACGACGCGGCGCTCGAAGACGTAGGCGTTATCGCGCGTGTCTTCACTGGCCGGCTGCGGCGGCTCGACTTCAAGCAGCGCGCAGAGGTCGGCGATGAAAAGCTGGTAGTTGGCGCGCTCGGAACCGCCGGCGTTGCGCCAGCGGGCGAGGAAGGTGTCGATGTGCATGATGTCGGGGATTCTAGAGCCAAACCGTCATTCCGGTGCTGGCTGGTCCAGACTGGCACTGAACGGGCGGGCGGGGTGACGGCCCTTTGGCGTGCAGTGCACCTCCATGGGGAGTGTCCACGCCGTCGAGCGGTAGAAAACCCCGGCCTCATTCCTTTCGGTAGATGACGTACAGCAGGCCGAGCAGGAAAGACAGCGGCACGAGAATGGCGCAGATGACCGACGCGACGAAGAGAATGCCCGACTTGAACAGCAGGGTGAGCATGAACAGGCCCACGGCACCCAACCCGGCGGCAATGGCGACCTGGAACTGTAGCTTGAACATGGAACAAGTGTAGACCGTGCCGAAAAATCTCGCAGTCAAAGGTGCCATTTGCTTTTCAAGGCGGCGGGCCGTTGGCGACCGAGGAGGTACACGAGCAGCATCGCAGGAGCCGAGCAGGCCAGTCCCCAATGAGCGGCAGCCGATGTGACAGATGTGCCGAGGCCGAGCAAGCCCAGCCGAGAACCCACGAATCAGTGACAACATGGCCACCTCATAAAGCTGTTGATTTCTGCGACCAGATGGGGCCGTTCGATTCCTCAATGTCGAACTGCAGATGGGGGCCCCTTCCTCAGATACACCGGCAAATAAAGTGATGGCCCTCAAGCCGAGGTCGGCGCGCAAGTGCCGACTCCACCACCGGTCTTTTGACCGCTGCCGCTCGTCGACTTGGAGAGGGTCTCACGGCTCGGGGTGACTCAATTGTAGGGGAGGCCTGCCGCAAAACCCATATCATTACCATGGGAAATGCCATGGCAGAATATCGACGACTTCAACCCCGGCTGAGTGCTGAACATGGTGCGGCTCAGTCAAGCCTTTGCCGGCAAAGGACTGTGATGCTTGTAACGCTCGCGTACGACAGGCCGGGTGAGGCGTGCCGGCGTCGTCGATCTGTGCGGCCAGCGTTTCCCACGAGAGGACGCCGGCCTTGTCGAGTTTGACGCGCAGCAGCCAGCCGCGCTGGGCCTCCGGGTAGTCGAAGCCGTCGAAGACGAAGTTGCCGAGGCTGTAGATGATGGGCTTGCCGTTGTAGATTTCGGCGCCCTGGGTGACGTGGGGGTGGCCGCCGACCACCAACGTGGCGCCTTCGTCGATCATCCTGCGGGCGAAGGTTTTCTGGCGCTCGGTCGGCCGGGTTTCCTTTTCCCAGCCCCAGTGCATGAAGGGGATGACGAGGTCGGCGCCGGCTGCCTTCGCGGCGCGGATGTCGGCGATGACCTGGTCGTCCTCGCTCCAGGCGACGCCGGGCCAATCGGAGCCGGCCTCGAAGGCGCGCGGCTTGAATTCGTTGTAGCCGAGGACGGCGATCCGCAGGCCGTGCTTCTCGATCCACAGCGGCCGGTGTGCCTCGGCGAGGTTGCGGCCGCCGCCGAAGAACGTGATGCCGGCCTCGTCGAGGTGGGCCATGGTCTCGACGAAGGCGGCGTGGCCGTAGTCGCCGGAGTGGTTGTTGGCCAGTGAGACGGCATCGAAGCGGCCACGCAGCACCGACAGCGTTTGCGGCTCGGCGCGGAAGGTGACAATCTTGCTGGCGTGCGGCTGGCCGCCGGTGGCGACCGGGCATTCGAGGTTGGCGATACGGTAGTCGGCTTGCGCCAGAGTGCCGGCAAAGGGGGCGAGCGGGTCGCCGCCGCCGGCGATGCTGCGGCCGGGACCGTCGGCGAGCATGATGTCGCCGGCGAAGATCAGCGTGACCGGCTCGGCGCACGCGATTCCGGCGAGCAGGCAGAAAAGGGCGGCTGTTGCGACCATGGAAGCAACACCCCAAGAGTGCTTGAGCCCTAGGCCCCGTAGCCTGCGGGGCGCGGCTGGCCCCAGGGTCAACCGGGAAAAAGAGGCCATTTTCACGGTTGTCCCTTCATTTCGCACCAGTATTGCAGTTCGCCGTCGCGCACCGGCTCGTAGACGAAATTAAGCCCGGTAAAGCCGTGGACCGCGGCAGGTGCCGGTGGATAGGTGTGGGTGACCTGGTGGATGATGGTCGGGGCGTCGTCGCGGTCGGCGTAGGTGGTCAGCTTGATGGTGGCGAGGTCGGCCGGTTCCTGGCGGAAAACGATGCGGAACATGAAGTAGGAGCCAATGGCAACCGGAGCGACGCCCAGTGGCTGGGTCGTCGCCGCGGCACTGATGATCCGCGTTTCGCCGCCGTAGGTGACATGGCAGGCGACCGTTTCGGCTTGGGTGGAACAGGCCAGCGTGGCGGCGATGGCTGCCGCCGCCCACTGGCGCTCAGTGTTCCCGGCCATCGATCCGGGCTTGCGCCAGCTGGGGGATGAAGCGCCAGGCAAGCAGGCCGAAGGCGACGAACCAGCAGGTCGCGGCGAGGTCAAGCCAGCGCAGGTAGGCGCCGGGCAGGAATTGCGGGCCGACCAGGCGCAGGAAGAAGGCGGCGATCATGATCCACAGGACGGTCTTCTCGAACCTGCCGAAAATCACCTTGCGTCCGGTATGGCCGTTGGCGATGCGGATCATCATTGCCGGAATGACGAGGCCCATGGCGCCGAAAGTGAATGCGTGAACCGATACGGTGCCGACCCAGCCAAGGCTTCCCGGTGGCGGCAGGGCGTCGATCAGCAGTTGCGCGGTGATGGCCAGGTAGCCGAGAATCATGATGCCGAGTTCGAGGCGGGTGAAGGCCTTGAACGGATGCCAGAAGGCGAGGCGGCCAAGCAGCAGCAACGCCAGAATCAGTTCAAGGCCGGTCAGCACCGGGGCGGGGAGCAGCGCGCCGAAGATGAGGAGGGCGGCGAGCATCTTGATCGCCATGTCGAGCGCTGGTTTGCGAAGGATCTCGACCGAGAAGGCGGAGCGCATGAACTGGCCCAGCGTCCTTTCGAGCATGACCAGAAAGGCGACGCGGAACAGGCCGAGCGTCATGCTCCAGCCGAGATGGAAATGTTCCGGCTGCAGAAGCAGCGTCTTGCCGACCCAGAAGACGGGCAGGATGATCAGGAAGAAGACGTTGTCACGGCGATAGCTGTCCTGGTCGCGATGGCGTATCAGCGTCGCGAGAAGCAGGGCGACGATGCTGAGCAGGAACAGGTTGTTGCTGAGCAGGAACAGCGCGGCAGGCCAGCCGGTGCCGAAGCTCATGCCGATGCGTTCGAAAATCCAGGCCCCGGCGAGAAACATCAGCGTGCCGCCGTGATAGCCGCGGACGCCGACCCAGTTCTTGCTCGCCGTCAGCAGGAAGCCCCCGAGCACCGCCCAGCCGAAACCGAAGAACATCTCGTGGGCATGCCATTGGACCGGCGAAAAGCGCTGTGGCGCGGGCAGGACACCCTTGAATACAAGGATCCAGGCGACCGGCAGACTCAGCCCGGCGAGACAGGCGAGGGCGAAAAAGGGCCGGAAGCCGACCAGCCAGAGGGGATGGTTGCGCGCGAACACGTTTATCAGGATTCGTTGCGAAGCGGGCACTGTCGCACAGGGGAGGATGAATAGCCTTGATCCAGCGCAATCGTGCCGGTCAGGAGTCAGCGTCCCTTGTTGCTTGCGACCTGTTTCAGCACCATCTCGACGTGGCGCGGCTTGCCGTCCGCCAGCGCCGGGTAGCTGGTGTCGTTGATGAAGAGCAGGGTGCTGCCGCGCTGGATCCTTGCGGCGACAGTGATCCGCGCGTTCTTGCGCAACAGGTCGCGGTCGACCAGCATGCGGAAGCGAATCGGCGCCTGCTGGCCGGCGAGTTCGATGCGTTGCTCGGCCAGCGTGCGCGCCGGAGCATCGGCTCGAGAGGTGTCCTGAACGCGGATGACCAGTACGGCATCGGGCGGCAGCGCGGTTCGGGCGAGGTAGGCGATGCTGCCGGTGATGTCGACGAAACTGCTGGGTACGCTCGGCGCGGGCGGGGGAACGACAAGCGGCGGCCCATCGCCAACCGTACAGCGGCGCATGGGGCTCTTGCCGTCCTCAAACAACGCATCATCACCCTTGCTATGGAAACGGAAGTCGCCGTCGCGATAGAGAGCGCCGGAAGCGGCGGGAACGAGGGGCAGCGTGATTACACGTCCGCCTATGAACAGGGTCGTCTGTGGTCGACCGACGTCATCGGTCGTGAATTTGGCTTCGAAGCGACTGCCGTCGTCGCAGATATAGGGGATGCGCTCGCTCTGGGCTTGGGCGACAACGAAAACAAACAGCGAGAGAAATGGAAGCAGACGTCGGATCATTGTTCGCTATCGAAAAGGTCCAGGGGTTGCCAATGGCCGTCAATGAGGCCTTCGATGGGTCTGAAGCGCGATTTGTAGGCCATCTTGCGGCTGTTGGCGATCCAGTACCCAAGGTAGAGGTAGGGCAGGCCGAGCGCGTCGCACTGCTGCGCCTGCCAAAGAATATTGTAGGTGCCGAAGCTGGTGCTGGCGAGATCGGGGTTGTAGAAGGTGTAGACCGATGACAGTCCGTCTCCGAGTATGTCGATGATGCTGACCATGCACAGCGCGTCGCCGTCGGAGAACTCGATCAGGCGGGTGTCTACGCGGCTTTGCAGCAGGAAGTGAGCATATTGTTCGTGGCTGTCCTCATCCATCCCGCCGCCTGCATGGCGCGCATTCTGGTAACGAGTGTACAGCGCGTAATGTTCGTCGATGAAGGCCAGGGGCATCTCGCGGGCGATCAATCCCGAGTGGTCCTTGAGGGCGCGGCGCTGGGCGCGGCTGTGCTTTAGTTCGCTGACTGGCAGGCGCACCGGAACGCAGGCATTGCAGCCGTCACAGTGCGGGCGGTAGGTGAAGGCGCCGCTGCGCCGGAAGCCGCGCCGCACCAGCGCGCTGTAGACTTCGGTGTCGATCAGGTGGGTCGGCGTCGCGACCTGCGAGCGTGCCTCGCGGCCAGGCAGGTAGCTGCATGGATAGGGCGAGGTCGCATAGAACTGCAAGAGTGAGAAGGGCAGCGCAGAATCGTCAGGGAGAGCCATGCTTACCAGTGTACATCGAGACCGTCAGCGGTCCAGCGGCCACGCCGCCGGTCCGGCCCGATCAGTTGGAGGAGCCGGCCCAGAAAATCTCCGCGCGGGATTTCGCGTCCGCCCAGCGAGGCGAGGTGTTCGGTACGCATCTGGCAGTCGATCATGCCGAAATCGTCGGCGAGAAGGTGGTGGACGAGATGCGCGAAGGCAATCTTCGAAGCATTGCTGCGGCGGGAGAACATCGACTCGCCATAGAACATGCGGCCAATCCCCAGACCGTACAATCCGCCAGTCAGCTCGCCTTCTGCATAAACTTCGACCGAATGTGCCCAGCCGAGTTCATGCAGGCGGATGTAGGCGTCCATCATGTCCGGGGAAATCCAGGTGCCATCCTGGCCGCGCCTGGGCACAGCCGCACAGGCGCTTATGACCGCCGCAAAGTCGTTGTCGAAGCGAACCTGATAGCGTCGGGCGCGGAGGGTTTTGCGCAGCGAATCGGCAAGGCGGAACTCCTCCGGAAAAAGAACCATGCGCGGGTCCGGGCTATACCACAGCGGCTGCCGCTCGACTGTTCCCCAAGGAAAGATCCCACGCCGGTAAGCGTTGAGGATGCGTGCGGGCGAGAGATCCGCGCCGACTGCGAGCAGACCACCCATATCCGCGCGGGCCGTTTCGACCGGCGGAAAAGAGTCGAGCCGTCCGAGATAGGGAATTGTCGAACGGCTCAGTGTGACGCCCTCTTGAAGGCGATCACGTGGTCGGCGTCGAGGCGGATGCCGATCTGTTCGCCGAGCGCATGGTTGTGGTGCGACGGTACCAGCGACAGGACCGTGGCACCGCTGGCCAGGCGCAAAGTGTAGAGGATTTCGGCGCCGCGGAAGGCCTTGTGCAGCACTTCCGCCTGCAACGGGCTGCGGTCGTCGTGCACGACGTCATCCGGTCGCAGTAGCACATCGACTTCGCAACCGTCATGGCAACCGGTACAGGTTTCGCTGCATTCGACCGGCATGTCGGAAACCAGCTGGCCGAGTTCCATCTCGACATTGGTGCCGGCGGAAACGACGCCGGGCAGCAGTACGCCCTGGCCGATGAAGTCGGCGACGAAGCGGTTGGCCGGACGGTGATAGAGGTTGTACGGCACATCCCATTGCTGGATCTTGCCTTCGTGCATGATGCCGATCTCGTCGGCCATGGCAAAAGCCTCGTTCTGGTCGTGGGTGACGAGGATCGCGGTCGACCCCTCGCGCTTGAGGATTTCCCGCACCTCGAGCGACAGCCGCTCGCGGAGCCCGACATCGAGATTGGAAAAAGGCTCGTCGAGCAGGATCAGTTCGGGGCGCGGGGCGAGGGCACGGGCGAGGGCGACGCGTTGCTGCTGACCGCCGGAGAGTTCGTGCGGGAACTTGTCGCCCTGGCCGGCGAGCCCGACCGTGGCGAGCAGCTGGCGGACCCGCAGGTGGGCATCCTGCTGCGGCTGGCGGCCCAGCCCGAAGGCGACATTTTCCTCGACACTGAGGTGCGGGAACAACGCGTAGTCCTGGAAGACCATGCCGATCCGCCGCTTCTCCGGCGGCAGGCGGTAAGCAGTCTGGCTGACGATCTCGCCGTGCAGGCGGATCTCGCCGGCGGCGATTTCCTCGAAGCCGGCGATGCAGCGCAGCAGTGTCGTCTTTCCGCAGCCCGACGGGCCGAGCAGGCAGGCGATCCGGCCGCTCGCCAGGCTGAAGTCGACACCATCGACGACGGTATGCCTGCCGTAGCGCTGGACGACGCCATTCAGTTCAAGTTGCAACATGGTGGTCGATTATAATTCGCATTCACTGTCATGCATGCCGCCAGACACTCCCCGCTCCTCGCCGTTGCCGTGATCGTCGCCGTGCTGGCGGGACTGCCGGTGGCGAGCGTCGGCCTCAACATCTTCGTCGGCGGGACCAGCGCGACATGGTCGCATCTGGTGCAGACGGTCTTGCCGGAATACATCCTGAATTCGCTGTGGCTGTGCCTGGGCGTCGGGGTCGGGGTGGGATCGCTCGGAGTGACGACCGCTTGGCTTACCGCGATGCACGAATTCCCCGGGCGCCGCTTCTTCGAATGGGCGCTGGTCCTGCCGCTGGCCATGCCGGCCTATGTCATGGCCTATGTCTACACCGACTTCCTGCAGTTCGTCGGCCCGTTGCAGACGGCCTTGCGCGGGGCTTTCGGCTGGCAGCACGGCGACTACTGGTTTCCCGACATCCGGAGCCTGCCGGGCGCCATCCTGATGTTCGTTTGCGTGCTTTATCCCTACGTCTACCTTTTGGTGCGCACCGCCTTTCTTGAACGGGCGAGCGGGATGCTCGAAGCGGCGCGGACGCTGGGCATGGGCCCGTGGCGCGCCTTCTTCGCGGTGTCCCTGCCGCTGGCGCGGCCGGCGATTGTCGCCGGCGTCGCGCTGGCGCTGATGGAAACCCTGGCCGACTACGGCACGGTGGCCTATTTCGCGGTCAACACGTTCACGACCGGTATTTACCGGGCCTGGTTCTCGCTCGGCGACCGGGTGGCGGCGGCACAACTGGCGGCCATGCTGCTGGCCTTCGTCCTCTTCCTGTTGATGGCCGAGCGCATCTCGCGCGGCCGCGCCCGCTACAACAACACGACGGGGCGCAACCGGCCAATGGCCGGCGCCCGTCTGCGCGGATTTGCCGCATTCCTTGCGTTTGTCGGCTGCCTGCTGCCGTTGCTGCTGGGATTCGTGCTGCCGGCGCTGCTGCTGCTCAAGATGGCGCTGGCCGAGGGCGATGCCCAGTTCGGTGAGCGGTTCCTGCTGTTGTCGCGTAACAGTTTCCTGCTTGCGGGAATCACCGCCGGCATTGGCGTTCTCCTGGCGCTGTTGATCGCTTATGGCGCGCGCCTGTCGAAGACCACGCTGGCAACCGGGCTCAGCCGGCTGGTCGGCCTCGGGTATGCGGTGCCGGGCGCGGTCATCGCGGTCGGTGTGCTGATTCCGGTGACACGCCTCGACAACTGGCTGGCCGGGCAGTGGGAACAGTGGTTCGGCAGCAACCCGGGATTGCTGCTGACCGGCGGGATCGCCGCGCTTGTCTACGCCTACCTGGTGCGTTTTCTTGCCGTGGCGCTGCATACCGTCGAGTCGAGCCTGGGCAAGATCACGCCGAACATGGATGACGCGGCGCGCAGTCTTGGCCTGGGCCAGGGCGCAACGCTGCGCCGGGTGCATGCGCCGATGCTGCGCGGCAGCCTGTTGACAGCCGGTCTGCTGGTCTTTGTCGACGTCATGAAAGAGTTGCCGGCGACGCTGGTCATGCGCCCCTTCAACTTCGACACGCTGGCGACGCAGACCTACACGCTGGCTGCTGACGAGCGTCTGGCCGAGGCATCGACGGCTTCGCTGGCCATCGTCGCGGTCGGGTTGCTGCCGCTGATCGCCCTGTCGCGGCAGATCTCCCGGGCACGCAACTAAAGACATCCAGCCCTAGCAGAGCGTCGTGGGTCGGCCGGCCGCTTACTTGTAGCCGGCGCGATCGTAGATCATCTGCGCCTTGACCTGGTACATCGCCAGGTTTTTCACCGGCAGATTGTCGGGCTTGAACTTGCCCAGAGCGTCGAGTGCCGGATTGACCACCTTGACGCTGTCGACGACTGGCCATTCGTTGTTGCCATCGGCGAAATAGCGCTGGGCATCATCTGAGGCGAGGTATTCGAGGAACTTGACAGCCGCTTCCTTGTGCGGCGCCGTTTTAAGCATCCCGCCGCCGGAAACGTTGATGTGGGTGCCGGTGGTGGCTTGATTGGGCCAGATTACCCCGACCTTTTCCATCGCTTTCTGGTCTTCCGGCTTGGTCGACCGCAACAGACGGGCGACATAGTAGGTATTCGACAATGCGACACCGCATTCGCCGGCAGCGACCGCCTTGATCTGGTCGCTGTCGCCGCCTTTGGGCGCGCGTGCGAAGTTGGTCACGACTCCCTTTGCCCAGGCCTCGGCTTTGGCTTCGCCTTCGTGGGCGATGATCGATGCCAGCAACGACAGGTTGTAGGGATGTGATCCCGAGCGGGAACAGACCTTGCCCTTGAGCCTCGGGTTTGCGAGGTCGTCGTAGTTCTGCACTTCAGCCGGTTTGATCTCGGCCTTGTTGTAAACGATGACGCGGGCCCGTGTCGAGAAAGAATACCAGTCGTCGGTCCGAAGGTTGGCGGGTACCCGGGCGTCGAGCGTCTTTGACGAAACCGGCGCGAAGAGCCCCAATTCATGCGCCTTGGCCAGGCGCGCGGCGTCGACGGTCAGGAAGATGTCGGCCGGACTGTTGCCGCCCTCATTCCGGATGCGCTCAAGCAGTTCGTCTTCCTTGCCCTCGATGCGATTGATCCTGATCCCGGTCTGTTTCGTGAAATTTGCATAGAGCGCCTCGTCGGTTTGATAGTGGCGGGCCGAGTACAGGTTGAGCGCCTTTTCCTCGGCCTGGACCGAAAATGCCAGAGAGGCGAGGGTGGTGGCGATCAGGCAGACAATCGACTTCATGCTGCAAACTCCATCAGTTGAATGAGAATGATTAGCATTTTATAGTACGGCGCCGGCCATGTAAATGAGAATTGTTATCGAATCTTGGCAAAAAAATGCGGCAGGACTGCCGCATTTTTGCTCAGTTTCCTTCGATGATTCGTCGGGCGCCGTTGTAGCGTTTAATCCAGTAGCTGTCTTCCATGCTCTCGACGCGAACTTCGGCGCCGGTACGCGGCGCGTGCAGGAAATGGCTATCACCGAGATAGATGCCGACGTGTGAAAAGGTGCGGCGCATGGTATTGAAGAAAACCAGATCTCCTGGCTTGAGTTGGCTGGTATCGATGCGCTCGCCTACCTGACTCATTTCGGCTGCAGTGCGCGGCAATTGCGCGCCCAGACTGTCCTTGAACACGAGGCGGACGAATCCGCTGCAGTCCAGGCCACTGTCTTCGTCATTGCCACCGAAGCGATAGCGGACGCCAACCAGTTTCAGGCCCTGCAGGATGACGTCCTGCGCGGCATTGGTGTAGCGTTCGAAGAAGGACTGTGATTCGTCTGCCTTGCGGACCAATTCCGCTGCGCTAGCGGTGAAGCTGACAGACGCGCAGGAAGTGGCGAGCAAAAAGGTGATCAGAATTTTACGCATAGCGGACGAATGTATTTGAAAAAGTGCTGGCTGTAAAGCGCAACAGCGAAACAGCGCTTTGGTGCCAACGCGCTCTCCGGAAAATGAACCGTTGCTTTCGCTTGGCCGTAGGAGGCGTCAGATCAGCAATCGACCTGCTTGTCGTCGAGAAATTCGGAGGCGTACTTGCGATAGATCGCGCTGCTGACGAATATCTCGTGGAGGTCTGGATCAATATGGCCGTTGCCACGGAACTTGTCCATGATGGCAAGTGCCTGCGATAGGGTCATGGCTTCCTTGTACGGGCGGTCCCTGGCGGTAAGTGCTTCGAAGATATCGGCGATGCCGATCATGCGAGCCTGCCAGCTCAACTCATCGCGCTTGAGGCCACGCGGGTAGCCCTTGCCATCCATCCGCTCATGGTGGCCGCCGGCGTATTCAGGGACGTTCTTCAGGTGTTTTGGCCACGGCAGCTGTTCAAGCATCCTGATCGTCGCGGTGGCGTGGTAGTTGATGGTCTCGCGCTCGTCGTGGGTCAAGGTGCCGGCACGGATGGTCAGGTTTTCGAGTTCGTCGGCGGTCAGGAAATCGGATTCCGTGCCGTCGACGTTACGCCAGCGGTAATTTCGGGAGATGCTCCTGACTCGCTCGATGTCGTCATTGCTCATGCGCTCGCTGCCGATGTTCGACTTGCGCAGGAAGTCACGGTCGACCTCCAGTCTGGCCGCAAACTCACGGAACTCCGCCTCGGCCTGTTCCGTCGACAAACCTTGGACAACGAACTGGAGCTTGCGGATCTCGGCGTCGCGTCGCAGCAACTCGAAACGGGTGTCAATGAGCTTGATGCGGTCGAAGATGGCGTGCAACTTGGTCGCCTTGTCGACCACATGGACCGGTGTCGTGACCTTGCCGCAATCATGGAGCAAGGCAGCGATTCGTAGTTCATAGCGATCCCGCTCGGTGAGCCGGAAGTCGGCCAGCGGCCCGTCATTTGCTTCGTGCGCTGCCTCCGCCAGCATCATTGTCAGTTCCGGGACGCGCTGGCAATGCTCGCCGGTGTAGGGCGACTTGTCGTCGATTGCCGCGTTGATAAGGCGGATGAAAGATTCGAACAGTTCTTCGAGTTGGTACAGCAGTTGCCGGTTGGTCAGCGCGATGGCGGCCTGCGAGGCGAGCGATTCGGCCAGACGCTGGTCGGCCTCAGAAAACGGGCCGACGACATCGTCGCTTTTCCCGTGAGCGTTGATCAGTTGCAGTACGCCAATGATGTCGCTCTCGTGATTGCGCATGGGTACCGTCAGGAACGATTGGGAGCGGTAATTGGTGCGCTGGTCGAACTCACGGGTGCCGGAAAAGTCGAAGCCCTCGGCGACGTAGGCATCGGCGATATTCACGGTCTTCCCGGAGAGGGCAGCATAGGCTGCGACCATGGCATTGTTGGCCGAGCCGTTCTCGCGGTAGAGCGGCAGATCGGGGAACTTGCCCGAAACCGGGTTGCCGCTGGTGCCACCAAAAGCGATATTCAGCGAGTCGGTACGAACGATCTCGAAATGCAAGTGGCGCTTGTCTTCGGACAGCAGATACAGGGTCCCGCCATCGGCCCGGGTGATCGTCTTGGCAGCTACCGTAATCTTCTCGAGCAGGCAGTTGAAATCATGCTCATCGGACAGCGATGCCCCGATGTCGTTGAGATACTCGAAGCGGCGGAATAGGTCGTCAAGCGTTTCCAATGCATTCCCTCTCCGTTGCCTGGCGGGGAGAACCGAATTGCCGAGCCCCATGGCCCAAGTCAAAACTCCAGGACCTGGTTGTTCTGCAGCATCCGTGGCTTGAAGTTGCCGAGGCAGCGTTCGATTTCTGCCATGGTCTGCTCCATTTGCCCCGGCTTCAGGTGGGTGACATGAATTTCGCATTCCCGTTCAAGTTTGCGTAATTCCGCTGCGAGCATGCTCGGGCAGAGGTGCTTGGAGAGCAGAGCCAGTGGGGCATCGCCATCAGGGAAGGCACATTCGACGATGACATGGCGCAGATTGTCGATCCGGTTGACGGCTTGCCAGAAGGCATCGCACGGCCCGGTATCGCCAGAAAAAACCAGACTGCCGGCCCCGGAATCCAGCCGGTAGCCCACCGCTGGAATCGTATGATCGACCGGCAGCGAGGTGAAGCTGCGCCTGCCGAGAATTACCGGAGCAAGGAGTTCGATCGGCTGGTAGGTCATGAATGGGTTCTCCGCCGAGGGTATCATGGCGAAATCCGGCCAGATTAGCCCGTTCAGCACATGTTTGCGGAGAATGTCGAGCACCGCCGGTACGCCGTGAACGGCCAGAGGCTTGTTACGGCGGTCGCCCGCCGAATCCATCATCAGTGGGAGGCAGGCGATATGGTCAAGGTGGGTGTGGGTCAGAAAGACATGATCGATACGTGCAAGATCGACAATCGACAGATCCGCAACGCCGGTGCCCGCATCAATCAGCACGTCGTCATCGATGAGCAGCGACGTTGTCCGCAGGTGCTCGCCGCCGATACCGCCGTTACAGCCAAGGACTCTCAGTTTCATCGTGGTCTGGATTCGAACAAAGCGACCTCATTCCGTTTTCCTTGCGACGGAAGGTGCAGAGATGCAAAATCCGTTCGCTATTCAGCGCGTAGAACTGACTGCCGGCGATCACTTTTCCGGATTGCATTGTCGCCGGCTTGCCCGAAAGCGTCAGTTTCTGATGCTCAGCTCCATCCGGATGCCGGCGATCTCGACCACATCTTTGTCCCGCAGCAGGAAAGCCTCACCGCCAATTTCTCCGCTGTTGACCA
The DNA here is from genome assembly GCA_016714975.1 of Candidatus Dechloromonas phosphorivorans. GTDB lineage: Bacteria > Pseudomonadota > Gammaproteobacteria > Burkholderiales > Rhodocyclaceae > Azonexus > Azonexus phosphoriphilus. Next base: position 106,660 of record JADKBR010000017.1, read on the forward strand.
TGGGAAATTTTTGACCTTCGACATGGGTAACAAAAACCCCTTCGGAGCGGCGGGAAATGACGGCGACCTGCACCCCAGGCTTGCCAAGGGTCGTCAGCGGCTTGGTCAGCTCCAGAGCTTTGCCGGCGTTCGGCCCATTGAGCAGGCGGATCGTTGCCCTTGGAATCGGTGGCGGCGAAGCTACCGGGCGCGGGATCATGATTTGTGTGGCGGCGAAGGTGCGTTCCGGCTCGGGTGATGTCGAGAGCCCCGCCGCACGCAGCTGGGCAGCATTGTCGAAGCCCCCGACTGCGGTCTCTGACATGAACTTGAGTTTGTATTTTCCAAGTTCGACTGCGTCATTGTTCTTTAGCACATGCCGGGTGATGGCTTGGCCATTCACCAGCGTTCCGTTGGTGCTGTTGAGATCCTCGAGGAAGGAATCGTTGAGGATGGTGACGATCCGGGCATGCTCACCAGATATGGCGAGATTGTCGATCTGGATGTCATTGTTCGGCCGTCGCCCGATGGTTATCTGCTCCTTGTTAAGGGGAATCTCCTTGAGCACCAGTCCATCCATCGAGAGAATCAATCTTGCCATCTGGCCTTCCCTGTCCTACCCGAAACGAACCAGCAGCTGTTGCCACCAGCCGGCGCGCGCCGGGAAGTCCCCGCGCACCCTAATCAGAATCACCGAGACGTTGTCCGGTCCCCCATTGTCATTTGCCATCTTCACCAAGTGCTCCGCCGCAGCCCCCACATTCGCTCCCAACATCACCAGCGTCCGCCCGATCTCCATGTCGTCGAGCATCTCGGTCAGCCCATCGGAACAGAGCAGGTATAGATCTCCGGGTTCCACTGGAAAATCCTTGATTTCCGGCGCCGCCGTCACGTCCACGCCCAGCGCCTGCGTTATCAGATTCCTGCTAAATGACCAACGCGCGTCCTCAGCGCTAATAATGCCACTATCGAGCTGTTGTTGTAAGAGCGAATGATCCCGCGTCAGGCGTTCGAAGCAATTCTTTCGCAGCCGATAAGCCCTCGAGTCGCCCAAATGCGCCACCGTCAGCAGATTGTCGTAGAACCACGCGACGACTAGCGTTGTGCCCATCCCGTAGTAATGCGGCTGATTGTGGCCGGCAAAGTAGATTTCTGCGTTCGCCTCGCCGATCCGCTCCAGCAACTGGGAGTGAGCGACCCGCTGTCCGTCGGTATTGAACTGTTGCGGCTCGCGTCCGTCCAGCGTGCCGATGAGGCTGTTGGCGAGCAGCGAGGTCGCCATGGTGCTGGCGACCTCGCCGGCATTGTGGCCGCCCATGCCATCAGCCAGGATCATCAGGCCGAGTGCCGCGTCACCAAACACCGCATCCTCGTTGTGGCGACGGACCTTGCCTACGTCGGTGCGTATGGCAAACTCCAGAGCATCCGTCAGGGTCATTGTTTCGTGCGTCGTCAATCGGAGGGCCCCTATTCTGCCTGCCTTGCCGACGCGCATCCGTGAGGTTTCTCTCACCCGAGCGGCAACTCGACACCCAAGGCACGTTCGCGCGCAGCGGCAACAACCCGGATCGCCACGGCAAGATCCTGAATCGCCATGCCTTGTGATTCGAACACGGTAATCTGCTCGCTAGCTGTCCGTCCGGCGTGCCTCCCGATGATGATGTCGCCCAGTTCAACCAGTTGCCGGGCGTGCAGACGCCCCTTCTCCAGGAACGGCAGCAAGTCGCCAGCCTCGGCGAGGGCCGTCGGTACGGCATCGACCGCGACCAGGGCGCAGCGCCTGAGCGCGGCTTCCGGCAATTCCTGGCGGATCAGCGCGTTGGAACCGGCGGCGTTGATGTGCGTTCCCGGCTCCAGCCAGTCGGCGTCGAACAGCGGCTGCGCTGCCGTCGTTACGGTGCCGATCAGGTCGCTGCCGCGCACGGTATCCTCGGCGCTGGCGGCGGGCACCACCGCGACGCCGGTCATCCCGCTCAGACGCTCGCAGAAGGCGCGCAATTTCACCGCGTCGCGGCTGAATACCTTGACCAGTTCCAGCGGCATGGCGGCGCAGATGCCGCGAACGTGGCCTTCGGCCTGCCAGCCGGCGCCGAAGACTCCGGCCACGGAAGTGTCCGGCCGCGCCAGCCAGCGAGCCGCAACGCCGCTGGCGGCGCCGGTTCGGATCATGCCCAGGTAGTCGGCCTCGATGACCGCCAGCAGGCTGCCGCTGGCCGCGTCGAACATGTGGACGAGAAAGCGGTTGCCGCTGCGGTTGGTCGTGTAGGCCTTGTAGCCGAGCACACCCTGCGCCGGCAGCGCTCCCTGCAGGATGTGCAGCACCGTCTGCGGCAGGCGTGTGCGGGCGCGCGGCGTGTCCTGCGCCTGGCCCAGCGACAGGTCGCGATGCGCCGATTCGACCGCCTCCAGGGCCATCGTTGCGGTCAACACCTGTTTTACGTCATTTTCCGAGAGAAACAGCGCCATGCCCGCTCCTTAAACGATGGTGACATCCTGCCTGGCGAGAATGCGCTGCTCGAGCCAGCGCCCGACGATGACGACGAGCAGCCCGCCGATGCCGCCGGCGGCCTTCGCCGACCATGCCGGCAATGGCGGCAACAGCCCGACGACACCGGGGTCGGTAAAGATCATCTGGCCGGCGACGTAGCCGAGCAGCCCGGCGCCGAGCAGGACGATCCACGGCCAGCGCTCCATCCAGCGCAGGATCACCTGGCTCGACCAGACAATCAGCGGAATGCTGACGGCGAGTCCGAACAGTAGCAGCACCAGGCTGCCCTGGGCGGCGCCGGCAACGCCGATGACGTTGTCGAGACTCATGACGAAATCGGCGACGACGATGGTCTTGACTGCGCCCCACAGGTTGGCCGACGCCTCAATATCATGGCCTTCCTCGTCTTCCGGCAGCATCAGCTTGACGGCGATCCACACCAGCAGCAGGCCACCGACCAGTTTCAGCCACGGCAGGTTCATGACTAGCGCCGCGAACACGGTGAGGACGACGCGCAGGCTGACCGCCCCGGCAACGCCCCAGAAGATGCCCGTCTTGCGCTGTTCCGGTGACAGGTTGCGGCAGGCTAGCGCGATGACCACCGCGTTGTCGCCGGACAGCACGATGTCGATCGCAATGATCTGGCCGACGGCAATCCAGAAAGCGGCGGAAGTGAGATCGAGTTCCATGGGATCCGGTCATGAAAAAGGCGGGCACGCGGCCCGCCTTTTCCGGTTGAGCCACACTCGGATTTTACAGCAATGCCTTCAACAGCTTGCCCATTTCGGACGGGTCGCGCGTCACGGTGAAGCCGCACTCTTCCATGATCGCGAGCTTGGCATTGGCCGTGTCGGCGCCGCCGGAGATCAGCGCGCCGGCATGGCCCATGCGCTTGCCGGCCGGCGCGGTGACGCCAGCGATGAAGCCGACGATCGGCTTCTTCATGTTGGCCTTGCACCACACGGCCGCTTCGGCTTCGTCGGGACCGCCGATTTCGCCGATCATGATGACGGCGTCGGTGTCCGGATCGTCGTTGAAGGCCTTCATGACGTCGATGTGCTTGAGGCCGTTGATCGGGTCACCCCCGATGCCGACCGCGGAAGACTGGCCGAGGCCGAGTTCGGTCAACTGGCCGACGGCTTCGTAGGTCAGCGTGCCGGAACGCGAGACGACGCCGATGCGGCCCTTCATGTGGATGTGACCGGGCATAATGCCGATCTTGACTTCATCCGGGGTGATCAGGCCGGGGCAGTTCGGCCCGAGCAGCAGGGTCTTTTTGCCGCCTTTGGCTTCCTTTTCCTTCATCTTGTTGCGCAAGATCAGCATGTCGCGCACGGGGACGCCTTCGGTGATGCAGATGACGAAATCGAGGTCGGCCTCGACGGCTTCCCAGATGGCGGCGGCAGCGCCCGGAGGCGGCACGTAGATGACCGACACTGTGGCGCCGGTTTGCTGGGCGGCTTCCTTGACGGACCCGAAGATGGGCACGCCGAAAATCGACTCGCCCGCCTTCTTGGGGTTCACGCCAGCGACGAAGCAGTTCTTGCCGTTCGCGTATTCAATGCACTTTTCGGTGTGGAACTGGCCGGTCTTGCCGGTGATGCCCTGGGTGATGATGCGGGTGTCTTTATTGATGAAAATCGACATTCGATAGCTCCTTACTTGACCGCAGCGACGATCTTGGTGGCGGCTTCGGCCATGGAATCGGCAGAAATGATGGGCAGGCCGGAGTCCTTGAGGATCTGCTTGCCGATTTGTTCGTTGGTACCCTTCATGCGCACGACCAGCGGCACCGACAGATGGGTTTCCCTGGCGGCGGCGACGACGCCGTCGGCAATGGTGTCGCAGCGCATGATGCCGCCGAAGATATTGACCAGGATGCCCTTGACCTTGGGATTCTTGAGCATGATCTTGAAGGCTTCGGTGACCTTTTCGGTCGTCGCGCCGCCGCCAACGTCGAGGAAGTTGGCCGGCTCGGCGCCGAACAGCTTGATCGTGTCCATGGTCGCCATCGCCAGGCCGGCGCCATTGACCAGGCAGCCGATGTTGCCGTCGAGGGAGATGTAGGTGAGGTCGAAGCGGGAGGCTTCGAGTTCATCCGGATCCTCTTCGTCGAGGTCGCGCATGGCGACGATCTCTTCCTGGCGGTAGAGCGAATTGGAGTCAAAGTTGAACTTGGCGTCGAGCGCTTTGATGTTGCCGTTGCCCTCGAGGATCAGCGGGTTGATCTCGGCCAGCGAGGCATCGGTTTCCATGTAGCAGGTGTAGAGCTTCTTCAGGGTATCGATTGCCTGGGCCTGAGAGGCTTGGGGAACGCCGATTCCGGAAACCAGGGTCATGGCCTGCGCGTCGGTCATGCCGACCAGCGGGTTGATGAAAACCTTGATGATCTTTTCCGGGGTCTTGTGGGCAACTTCCTCGATGTCCATGCCGCCCTCGGACGACGCCATCATCGCCACCGACTGGGTGGCGCGATCGGTCAGCGCGGCAACGTAGTATTCATGCTTGATGTCGGCGCCTTCTTCGACCAGCAGGTGACGGACCTTCTGGCCTTGCGGGCCGGTCTGGTGCGTGATCAACTGCATGCCGAGGATCTGGTTGGCGTACTCGCGCACTTGCTCGAGCGACTTCGCCACCTTGACGCCGCCTCCTTTGCCACGTCCACCGGCATGGATCTGGGCCTTGACCACCCAGACACTGCCGCCCAGGGTTTCCGCTGCCTTAACCGCGTCATCGACGGACGTGCAGTGAATCCCGCGCGGAACCGTAACGCCGAATTTGTTCAGGATTTGTTTGCCCTGATATTCGTGAATTTTCATGCGCCTTCCTTGCGTTTAGTTGAGTTGCGAGCAATGAGCGGTACGCCTGAACCCCCTGCCGTCCCACCCGGTAAATACCGATATTTAGCTCTAAATTTTATCATAAGCGGCACCCTTGTTTCCTGCAGAATCCATAATTATGGAGCTGATCCGCTCGCCAGCAGGTCCAGGCCCTGCGCTCCAACGGGACCGCCGAGCAGTGAAGGGTGCCGACAAGCGGCATGCGCGCAACAGGCAGTTACGGTCGACTGGCAAAAACAGGGCAAATTGATCTGGCTCAAGCAGCGCCACTGCCGACAGGACGAAAATTTGCGGCTCAGGAGGGATTCAGAAATGAACAAGGGTCTACACCCCATCGAAACTGCCAGCCGCGATGAGATCATCGCGCTCCAGACCGAGCGCCTCAAATGGACGCTGCGCCACGTTTACAGCAACGTGCCGCACTACAAGGCCGCCTTCGACGCCGCCGGCGTTCATCCGGACGATTTGCGCTCGCTGGCCGATCTTGCCCGCTTTCCGTTCACCAACAAGCAGGATCTGCGCGACAACTACCCCTATGGCATGTTCGCCGTGCCGCGCGAGGAGGTGGTGCGCATCCATGCCTCGAGCGGAACGACCGGCAAGCCGACGGTGGTCGGCTACACGCAGGCCGATGTCGACATGTGGGCCGATCTGATGGCACGTTCGATCTACGCCGGCGGCGGCCGCAAGGGTGACATCGCCCACGTCGCCTACGGCTACGGGCTGTTCACTGGCGGCCTCGGCGCCCACTACGGAGCCGAGCGGCTGGGCTGCACGGTGATCCCGATGTCGGGCGGGCAGACCGAGAAGCAGGTGCAACTGATCTGTGACTTCAAGCCGACCATCATCCTGGTCACGCCGTCCTATATGCTCAACATGGCCGACGAATTGCGCCGCCAGGGAATCGACCCGCGGAGCACCGCATTGCGCATCGGCATGCACGGCGCCGAACCGTGGACCGACGCGATGCGCACGGAGATCGAGGCCACCTTCGGCATCGATGCCATCGACCTCTACGGCCTGTCCGAGGTGATCGGCCCCGGCGTCGCCTGCGAATGCGTCGAAGCCAAGGATGGCCCGGTGCTCTGGGAGGATCATTTCTTCCCCGAGATCATCGACCCCGCGACCGGCGAAGCCCTGCCCGACGGCAGCCTGGGCGAACTGGTGTTTACCTCGCTGACCAAGCAGGCGATGCCGCTGATCCGCTACCGCACCCGCGACCTGACCCGCCTGCTGCCGCCGACCGCGCGCTCGATGCGGCGGATCGGCAAGATCACCGGCCGCTCGGACGACATGCTGATCATCCGCGGCGTCAATGTCTTCCCGTCGCAGATCGAGGAGCTGATCCTCAGGCAGCCCAAGCTGTCGCCGCACTACATGCTGGAAGTGAGCCGCGACGGCCACCTCGATGCGATGAAGGTCAATGTCGAACTGAAACCGGAGTTCGAATTCGCCACCGGCCCGGAGAAGGAATTCGTGGCGCACGACCTGCAACACCACATCAAGTCCTACATCGGCATCACCGCCCGCATCGAGATCGTCGAGATCGGCGGCATCGAGCGCTCGATCGGCAAGGCCCGGCGGGTCATCGACCGGCGCCCGAACTAGGCCTCAGACGATGCGGGCGCACAGCGTGCCGACGCCGTCGACGCCCCCCTCCAGCACGTCTCCCGGGAGCAGCGGGCCGACCCCGGCGGGCGTGCCGGTGTAGATCAGGTCGCCGGCCGCAAGGCGCACCAGTGTCGACAGGTTGGCGATGATGTCCGCCACCTTCCACAGCATCGCCGCCAGGTCGCCATCCTGGCGGATTTCGCCATTGACCGTCAGCCAGATGCGCCCGCGATCCGGGTGGCCGACCTGCGCCACCGGCTGTATCACCCCGGCCACCGCCGACTGGTCGAAGCCCTTGCCCATATCCCACGGATGCCCCTTCTCCTTGGCCCGAGCCTGGATGTCGCGGCGCGTCAGATCGAGGCCGACGGCATAACCGAAAATCAGGCCTCTGGCGGTGTCGACCCCAACATCCGCCCCGCCGCTGCCTAATGCAACGACCAACTCGACTTCGTGGTGCAGGTTCTTGGTCAGCGGCGGATAGGCGACGCTGATCTCGCCGGCGCCGCCGACCAAGGCATCGCCGGGCTTCATGAAGAAGAAGGGCGGCTCGCGGCCCTCGGCCTGATCGGCCGCCCCCATCTCGCGCGCATGATCAGCATAGTTGCGGCCAACGCAATAGACACGACGGACCGGAAATGAGTCTCTGCTGCCGGCCACGGGCAGTGCGGCAGGAAGATGCGGAGGAAAGACGAAGGCCATGGCGTCCCTTTCTGGCAAGGTGAGTTTATCCGTCAGTGTGCAATAGTTGCGCATGGTGGCGCCAGTCGACTGGTAAAATTGCCCATGGAATAAAGGTCAATGATCAAGGGGGTACCGTGAACTCTAGAGCATTGCGTTTGAGTGCCCTGAGCGCAGGATTGCTGTCGACGATCCCGGTCTGGGCCATCGGGCTTGGCGACATGGTGCTGCATTCGCGGGTCGGGGAACCGCTGCGGGCCGAGGTGCCGATCAATGCCGAGCCCGGCGAGACTATCGAAGCCAGATGCTTCACTCTGGCGCCACTCGATGGGTCGGACCTGCCGGTAATTTCCGCCGGACGGACCAAGCTGGTACGCGAAGGCAACAACTACCGGTTGCTGATCACGGGCAGCAAGCCGGTTGCCGAACCGATTTTTCTCATCGGCCTGCGCGCCGGTTGCGGTACCGATCTCCAGCGTGATTACGTGCTGATGCCGGCAGAACCGCTGGTCCTGGCCAGCCCGCCCCCGTCTGCAGCAGGCACGGTCGGTACGCCATCCGGCGGAGTGCGCAGCAGTGGGGCGCCAAGTCAGCATTGGCGCGCCAGCGAGGGTGACACACTCGAAGGCATCGCCGAAGCGCTGGTCCCCGATAATCTGGTGCAGCAGCGCCGAATGCTGGCTGCCCTTAAGCGCGCCAACCCTCAACTGAGCGGTCGTCCCGGTCTTGCCGAAGGCACGCCGGTCGCGATACCCGATGTCAAGCAGCGTGTTGCGGCGGAACGCGACAGCCTGCCGGAGCAACGCACCAAGTCGCGCAGCGAGGAACCCCCGCCGCCACCACCACCGCCCAAGGTTGCCAAACCGGTCGCCACACCCAAGGCAGGTGGCGTCGATCGGGTCCTGCTTGGTGCCCCACCGGCGGAACTCAAGGCGGGTAAGAAAGTGGCCCCGGCCAAGGGTAGCCGGGAAGAAATGGACGAGCGTCTGGTCAAGCTCGATACGACGATCCAGTCACTCAACGCGCAGATCGAAGCGCTCGACAAAGCACTGGCGTTGACGACCGAGGCGCTGGCTCTTCGCCAGAAGCTCAAGGCGGCACAGGGCGCGGATGGCGGCCTGCAATCCCCGTTGGCCAAACCTGCGGAACCGCCGCCCACGGCCAGCAGCAACTGGCTGGAGATTCTGGTCAGCGCGCTGGTGGGCGGGGTCGTAGCAGCCGGGCTCGCAAACTACCTTGGTCGTCGTCGCGAGCGCCGGGCAGAAGATGAGGTTCCACTGGCCATTGCCGGCCATGCGCGACCTGGGGTGCCGGGCTCAGTCCGGAGCAATCCGGCGCAGGCCGCACGAGTGCGGACGTCGGCTGCAGAGCCCGGCGCCAAAGTAACCGCTGCCTCCGCCGAGGTCGATGTCCGTGTAGACGGTGCTTTGCAACGGCCGGGCGACATCAAGGCGGTCGACGTCAAGCACAACCAGGATGAAAGCGCCATCGCGCTGGCCGAAATCATGCTGTCCTTCGGCCGTCTGCAGGGCGCTGCCGAAACACTGGCCCACCACATCAAGGAAAGTGCATCGGACAATCCTCGACCTTGGCTGATGCTGCTCGATCTCTATCGGCGCGGCGGGCTGCGCGGTGACTATACAAAGCTGCTGCCCCCGCTCAGGCAGAGATTCAATCTGCAGGTTCCCGAGTGGGAGGATCTGGAGAGTTCGAACGCAGGCCTCAGGTCGCTCGAAGACTATCCTCACGTTATCGGGCGACTGACGGCTGCGTGGGGAACCCAGGACTGCCTGAGCTATCTCTACCGACTGATCCACGACAACCGGGAAGGGCAACGCGATGGCTTCCCGCTCGAGGTAATCGAGGAGATGGTTTTGCTGATACTCGTCCTCGAAACCGGTTACGATCTGGAGCGCGGCGGCTAAACCGGATTGTCGAGGTCAACAAATTCGCACTGCAAACCGCAGTGCCGGCTGAGGTGGGCGGCCAAGGCCGCCACGCCGTAGCGTTCAGTCGCATGGTGGCCGCAGGCCATGAACGCCACTCCGCTTTCGCGCGCCAGATGGACGGTCTGCTCGGAAATTTCGCCGGAAGCGAAGGCGTCGACGCCGAGCGCGATCGCCTGTTCGAAGTAGCCCTGCGCGCCACCCGTACACCAGCCGATCCGGCACACCGGACGTTCGGCATTGCCGATCAGCATCGGGGTCCGGGAGAGGGCGCTGCCAATCTGTGTCGCCAACTGGCCCGCGGTCGTTGGAACGGCGACACTGCCCAGCCAGGCGATATCCTGATCGCCGAAGCGTCCTTCCGGTTGCCAGCCGAGGCGCGCCGCGAGTTGTGCGTTGTTGCCAAGTTCGGGATGGGCATCGAGGGGAAGATGATAGGCCAGCAGGTTGATGTCGTTACTCAGAAGTGTCTTCAGGCGCTGGCGGCGGATGCAGGTAACCCGCCCGTCCTCACCCTTCCAGAAGTAGCCGTGATGGACGAGGATGGCATCGGCTCCGCGCCCCACAGCTACATCGAGCAAGGCTTGGCTGGCGGTGACTCCGGCCACGACACGCTCGATATCAGCACGTCCTTCCACTTGCAGTCCGTTTGGGCAATAATCGTGGAAATTTGCGGGCTGCAACAGCCCATCCAGATATTCCACCAGATTTTCACGTTTCATCGACACGGTCTTTCATGCGCAGGTTGTGGCTGATTTTTGCACAAACCGTAACCGTTGCGGTCGCGATTCTGTTCGTGACGAGTACGCTGAAGCCGGAATGGCTTCCGTCCCGTCCCAGCCCGGTCACCGTGCGTGAAGTGCCGGCGCCGGTTGGCGACGCCCAGCAGAGTGCCGGATCCTATCGTGAGGCGGCGCGTGCCGCTCTGCCCGCCGTGGTCCACATCTACACGACGCAGTTGGTCAAGAAGCAGCGCCACCCGCTGCTCGACGATCCAGTCTTTCGTCATTTCTTCGGTGACCGTCCGGATGCTCCGCCACGGGCGAATTCCGGGCTCGGCTCGGGAGTCCTGGTCAGCGCCAACGGCTACATCCTGACCAATTTCCATGTCGTCGAGGCAGCCAGCGACATCCAGGTGTCGCTCAACGACGGCCACACCCACAAGGCGACCGTCATCGGCAGCGATCCGGAATCGGATCTCGCCGTGCTGCAGATCAACGCCGACAAGCTGCCGGCGATCACCTTCGGCCAGATGGAAACCCTGCGTGTCGGCGATGTCGTGCTGGCCATCGGTAACCCGTTCGGGGTCGGCCAGACGGTGACAATGGGCATCGTCTCGGCGCTCGGACGCTCGCATCTCGGGATCAACACTTTCGAGAATTTCATCCAGACCGATGCCGCGATCAACCCGGGCAACTCAGGCGGCGCGCTGGTCGACATCAATGGTCACCTGGTCGGCATCAACACGGCCATCTACTCGCGCACCGGCGGCTCGAACGGCATCGGCTTCGCGATTCCGGTCTCGAGTGCCAAGAGCATCATGGAGCAGATCATCCAGAACGGCGCCGTCACGCGCGGCTGGATCGGCGTCGAGGCACAGGAGATTACCCCTGAACTGGCCCAATCCTTCGGTCTGCCGGATAGCGAAGGGGCGCTGATCGCCGGTGTTGTCCGCGGCAGCCCGGCAGATGCCGCCGGCATACGCCCCGGCGATGTGCTGCTGACGGTTGCCGGCAGGCCGGTCAAGGACCCGCAAGTGATGCTCGACCTGATCGCCGCGCTCAAGCCCGACGAGCGGTCAGTGTTCCGCCTGCGCCGCGACAAGACAATTGTCGAAACGCACGTCAGAATCGGCAAGCGGCCGCCGATGCGCCCCGAGCAGGAGTGAGCGATGTGCCAGCTGCTGGGCATGAACTGCAATGTGCCGACCGACATCTGCTTTTCGTTTACCGGATTTCAGGCGCGCGGCGGCGCCACCGATGTTCATTCCGACGGCTGGGGCATCGCCTTCTTCGAAGGCAAGGGCACGCGCGTCTTCCTCGACCCCAAGCCGTCCTGCACCTCGCCGGTGGCCGAACTGGTCAGCCAGTATCCGATCCGCTCGAAGAGTGTTATCGCCCACATCCGCAAGGCCACGCAGGGCTGTGTCGGGCTGGAGAACACGCACCCGTTCATGCGCGAACTGTGGGGACGCTACTGGATCTTCGCCCACAACGGCAACCTGCTCGGATTCGCGCCGGAACTGGACGGCAGCTTTGTGCCCGTCGGCGTCACCGACAGCGAACGCGCCTTCTGCTGGCTGCTGCAGAGTCTGCGTCAGCGCTTCGGCAGCGCACCGCCCGAGCGCACCGGGTTGTTCGCCACCATTCATGGGCTGACGCTGGAAATTGCCCGCCACGGCGAGTTCAACTTCCTGCTTTCCAATGGTGACTGGCTGTTTGCCCATGCCTCGACCAAGCTCGCCTACATAATTCGCCAGGCACCCTTTGCCCAGGCTCACCTGAAGGACCAGGATGTGACGGTCGACTTCAGCGATGTAACGTCCCCCGAGGATCGCGTCGCGGTGATCGCCACGTTGCCGCTGACCGATAACGAAGTCTGGGAAACCATGCCAGCCGGGACGCTGTGGTGGTTCGAGGAAGGCGTTCCGGTGCAGACGCGCGACACCGTACCCGGACCGCAGCGCCAGCCGGCCTGACTACTTATCGGAGAGCTTGCGGAATTCTTCTTCCGCACTGTCCATCTCGGCGGCCATTTTTGCCTCGGCGGCAGGGTCGACCGGAACAGGCTCTGCCGGCGCCGGCCGCGAGACGAAACGTGACGCCAGGATGCCCAGCTCGTAGAGCAGGCACATCGGAATCGCCAGCGCGAGTTGCGACACGACATCGGGCGGCGTTACCACAGCGGCGACGATGAAGGCACCGACGATGAAGTAGGAGCGCCACTCCTTCAGCTTCTCCACGGTTACGACACCCATCTTGACCAGCACGACCAGCGCCACCGGAACTTCGAAGGTGATGCCGAAAGCGAGGAACATCGTCATCACGAACGACAGGTAAGCGTCGATATCCGGTGCCGGGGTGATGCTTTTCGGCGCAAAGCTGTTAATGAAACTGAAGACCTGGCCGAAGACGAAGTAGTAGCAGAAGGCAATGCCGAGAATGAACAGGAAGGTACTCGAAATGATCAACGGAATGCCCAGTCGCTTCTCGTGCGCATAGAGTCCGGGCGCAATGAAGGCCCAAGCCTGGTAGAGGATGACCGGCAGGGCCAGCACCAAGGCGACCATGGCGGTCACCTTGAGCGGCACCATGAACGGGGTGATGACGCCGATCGCTATCATCTTGGTGCCTTCCGGCAGGGCGGCGGTAAGCGGCGCTGCCAGAAAATCGTAGATGGCACCCGGTCCGGGATAGAGGCACAGCGCGCCGAGCACCACGCCGACTGCGATCAGGCTGCGCAGCAGGCGGTCGCGCAACTCGACCAGATGCGAGATGAACGACTCTTCCTGCGCGGAACCGGGCTGCTGATCGCTCATGCGGCGGGCTTGGCAGTGGCCTCGGCGGCGACAACCGCAGACTCCGCTGGGGAAGTCGAAGACGTTGCCTCGGCGACAGGAGTCGGAGCGGCCTGCGTCACTTGCTGGACTGCCTCATTCAGTTCGGCAACCGCCGCCTGGGCGGGAGCCTCGACAACATTGCGAGCAGTTTCGTATTCCTTGCGTACCGAACTCTCGAGCGAACGCGCCGATTCGGCGACTTCCGCCTGGAGTTTCTTCAACTCGTCGAGCTGGATTTCCCGATTTATGTCCGACTTGACGTCATTGACATAACGCTGCGCCCGGCCGAGCAGGTGCCCCAGGGTTCGCGCCACCTTGGGCAGTTTCTCCGGCCCGATAACGAGCAGGGCAACCACGCCGATGACCATGAGTTCGGAAAAGCCGATATCGAACATAGGGATGCGCCAGAAAGGAGGCGGGCGGAGGGTGTCGAGGTTGTTCCGTGCCCACCTTGCCGATCAGGACCGGGTCTTTTCCTTTACTTCGACGTCGATCGTCTGGCCGCCGACCTGTTGCGCCGGCGGTACGTCTGCCGGTGGCTGTTCAGGTGCATTGGCGTCCTTCATGCCGTCCTTGAAACCTTTGACCGCACCGCCGAGATCCTGCCCGACATTGCGCAGTTTCTTGGTGCCGAAGATCAGCATCACGATGACCAGAACGATCAGCCAGTGCCAGATGGAAAAACTGCCCATGTTTGTCTCCTAGACGCGTTTGAGCATGGGGCCGACCGGGTCCGGCCCGCCCACGACATGCATGTGCAGGTGGGGCACTTCCTGATTTCCCACCCGTCCGCTGTTGATGATGACACGAAAACCATCCGGGCTACCCTGCGCCGTTGCGATTTCGTTGGCCTTGGCCAGCATGCTGCCGAGAACCTGGGCATCGTCCATGGTCACCGTGGCCAACGAGGTGATGTGCCTTTTTGGAATCACCAGGACGTGGACCGGTCGCTGCGGGTGAAGATCCTTGAACGCGAGAATATCATCGTCCTCGAAGACTTTCTGGCAAGGAATGTTGCCGGCAACGATTCTGCAGAAAATGCAGTCGCTCATTTGTGGTCGTCCTTTGCTTTCTTGTGATGGTGGCCGGCGCCCCGCGACTTCTTCTCGTCGATGCCGGAGATGCCTTCGCGGCGGCGCAGTTCCTGCAACACGTCCTCGGCACCCAGACCGTAGAACGCGAGTAGCACCATGAGATGGTAGACCACGTCGGTCGATTCCCAGACGATTTTCAGGCGCTTGCCCTCCTTGCCGGCCATGATCAGTTCGGCGCATTCCTCACCGATCTTTTTCAGGATGGAATCGGGACCGCCGGCGAAGAGTTGCGCCGTGTACGACGATTCCGGGTCGGCGTTGCGGCGGGAAGCCAGGGTATTAGAGAGGCGGTGCAGGACATCATACTGGCCCTTCTTTTCCATCTGCTCCACCTTTTCGGTGTGCTCCGACTTCTCTGTATCTTCTGACTTGCTCATCTTGCGTAGATTTCCTTTGGGTCTTTCAGGACCTGATCGACAGGAACCCACTGTTCCCCATGCAATTCGTTGAAAAAGCAACTGGCGCGACCTGTGTGACAGGAGATTCCGCCTGCCTGCTCGATCGCCAGCAACAGCACGTCGCCGTCGCAATCGGTGCGGATGGACTTGATTTTCTGGAAATGGCCCGATTCCTCACCCTTGCACCACAGACGCCGACGCGTACGCGACCAGTATACCGCGTTGCCGGTGTGGACAGTCTCCTGCAACGACGCACGATTCATCCAGGCAAACATCACGACCCGGCCCTGTTCATTCTGGGCAATCGCCGGAATCAGGCCGTCGGCGTCCCACTTGAGAGCGTCCAGCCAGGGCAGGGTGGGGTCGAGATCGCTCACAGGCGCACTTCGATGCCCCGCGCCGCCATGTATTCCTTGGCCTGGCGCACGGTAAACTCGCCGAAATGGAAGATCGAGGCGGCGAGCACCGCGTCGGCACGTCCCTCGCTGACGCCATCAGCCAAGTGCTGCAGGGTGCCGACCCCGCCGGAGGCAATGACCGGAATCCCGACGGCATCGGACACCGCGCGGGTCAGCGCCAGATCGAAACCGTTCTTGGTGCCGTCGCGATCCATGCTGGTCAGCAGAATTTCACCGGCGCCGAGCATTTCGACCCGTTTTGCCCAGTCGACCGCATCAAGCCCGGTGTCGTTGCGCCCACCGTGGGTGAACACGTTCCAGCGCCCGGGGCCAGTCTGCTTGGCGTCGATGGCGACAACGATGCACTGCGAGCCGACCTTGCTCGACGCCTCGAACACGAGCTCGGGATTGTTCACGGCCGCTGTGTTCACTGATACCTTGTCGGCGCCGGCATTGAGCAGGCGCCGGACGTCCTCGACCTTGCGCACGCCGCCGCCTACTGTCAGCGGAATGAAGACCTGCGCCGCACAGGCCTCGACGATGTGCAGGATGATGTCGCGCTGGTCACTCGAAGCCGTGATGTCGAGGAAAGTGACCTCGTCTGCGCCCTGCTCGTCGTAGCGGCGGGCGATTTCAACCGGATCGCCGGCATCGCGCAGATCGACGAAGTTGGTTCCCTTGACGACGCGGCCGGCGGTGACATCCAGACAGGGAATGATGCGCTTGGCGAGCATCAGAGACCGCCGGCATCGGCGACTTCCTGCGCTGCCTTGAAATCGAGCGACCCGTCGTAGATGGCACGGCCGGCGATGGCGGCAAAAATGCCCTCGCGCTCCAGTGCACAGAGTTGTCTGATCTCTTCGACGGCGGAGAGGCCGCCCGAGGCGATCACCGGAATGGTCAGCGCCTGGGCCAGACGCACGGTGGCATCGATGTTGATGCCGGACAGCATGCCATCACGGCCAATGTCGGTGTAGATGATGGCCTCGACGCCGTAATCCTCGTACTTCCTGCCGAGATCGACGACATCGTGACCGGTCAGCTTGGACCAGCCGTCGGTTGCCACCCGGCCATCCCTGGCATCGAGGCCGACGATGATGTGGCCCGGAAAGGCTGTGCACGCATCGTGCAGGAAGCCGGGATTCTTGACAGCGGCGGTGCCGATAATGACAAAAGACAAGCCATCGTCGAGGCAGCGCTCGATGGTGTCGAGGTCACGAATGCCGCCACCCAGTTGAACCGGAATCTCGTCACCGACTTCCCGGAGGATGGCCTTGATTGCCGTCTCGTTCTTCGGCTTGCCGGCAAAAGCGCCGTTGAGATCGACCAGATGCAGGCGGCGCGCCCCCTGCTCAAGCCAGTGCCGCGCCATTTCGGCCGGGCTGTCGGAAAAGATGGTGGCCTGATCCATCAGGCCCTGCTTGAGGCGGACGCACTGGCCGTCCTTGAGATCGATGGCGGGGATAATCAGCATGGGATTTTGGTTGGGAGGAAACTCGACGGACGCAGTCTTAAGGATGCCACTCGACAAAGTTTTTCAGCAGTCGCAATCCGTCCTGGGCGCTCTTTTCGGGGTGGAACTGAACGGCGAAGATATTATCCCGCCCCACCGCACAGGTAAAGGGGATGCCGTACTCGGTCGTTCCGGTCACCGCTGCCGGATCGCCTGGCTGCACGCAGTAGCTATGCACGAAATAGAAGCGCGCACAGTCGCCGATACCGGCCCACAGCGCGTGGGGACTCTGTTGCACCTGGTTCCACCCCATGTGCGGTACCTTGAGGCGTTGACCGCTGCGGTCGACCATCTTTTCGTTCGGAAAACGCCGCACGTCACCAGCGAAAACACCGAGGCCGGCGACGTCGCCTTCGTCGCTGTGCTCGAACAGCATTTGCAAGCCGATGCAGATGCCAAGAAACGGTTTTTCCTTCGCTGCGGCGAGAACGGCCGAGCGCAAGCCACGGGCATCGACTTCGCGCATGCAGTCGGGCATCGCACCCTGGCCGGGAAAGACGACACGCTCGGCCGCCGCCACGACCGCCGGATCGGCGGTCACGACGACCTTCTGACCAACTGCGACATGTTCGAGAGCCTGCGACACAGAGCGCAGGTTGCCCATCCCGTAATCGACGACCGCAATCGTCACAGCGCGCCCTTGGTCGACGGCATTGCTCCGGCCATGCGTGGATCGGACGTCGCCGCCATGCGCAATGCACGGCCAAAGGCCTTGAAGACAGTTTCCGCCTGATGGTGCGCATTGACCCCGCGCAGATTGTCGATGTGCAACGTCATCCCGGCGTGGTTGACCAGGCCCTGGAAGAATTCATTGACGAGGTCGACGTCAAACTGGCCGATCATTGCTCGCGTGAATGGCACGTTGAATTCGAGTCCGGGACGCCCGGAGAGGTCGATCACGACACGCGACAGAGCCTCGTCCAGCGGCACATAGCTGTGGCCGTAACGGGTCAGTCCCTTCTTGTCGCCCCAGGCCCTGGCCAGCGCCTGGCCGATGGTGATGCCAATATCCTCGACCGTGTGATGGGCGTCGATGTTCAGATCACCAGTGGCCTGTACGTCGAGGTCGATCAGGCCATGCCGCGCGATCTGGTCGAGCATGTGGTCGAGGAAGGCCACGCCGGTGGCGAAATTGCCCTGGCCGCTGCCATCGAGATCGAGACGCACGGAAATTTGCGTCTCCAGGGTGTTACGAATGATTTCTGCTTGGCGCATGAACTTGGGCCGCAAAAGGCGTTGGGACGGGGGCATGATACCATTTCGCCCTCGTTTAGGCTTTCCGTGAAATCCCCATGAGTCGCTTCTGGAGCAAGGTTGTCGGCACGCTCACCCCCTACGTGCCGGGAGAGCAGCCGAAGATCGCCAACCTGATCAAGCTCAACACCAACGAGAACCCCTACCCGCCCTCGCCACGAGTGCTGGAAGCGATCCAGGACGAACTGGGTGCCGACGCCGCGCGTCTGCGCCTCTACCCCGACCCGAATGCCGACCTGCTCAAGGGCACCATTGCCAGAACGTACGGCCTTACGGCGGACAAAGTCTTCGTCGGCAACGGCTCGGACGAAGTGCTGGCCCATGTCTTCATGGCGCTGCTCAAGCACGAGCGGCGGGTCCTTTTCCCGGACATCACCTACAGCTTCTACCCGGTCTATTGCGGGTTGTACGACGTCGACTATCGCACCGTCCCGCTGGCCGACGACTTCACGATCAATCCGGCCGATTACGCGCAACCCAACGGCGGCATCATTTTCCCTAACCCGAACGCACCGACTGGCTGTTTGCTGGCGGCCGATGCCATCGAGCAGATGCTCAAGGCCAACCCGGATTCGGTCGTCGTCGTCGATGAAGCCTATGTCGATTTCGGCGGAAAATCGGCCATTTCGCTGGTCGACCGCTACGACAACCTGCTGGTCGTACACACGCTGTCAAAATCCCGTTCGCTGGCCGGCCTGCGCGTTGGCTTCGCCGTCGGCGATCCGGCGCTGATCGAGGCCCTGGAACGGGTCAAGAACAGCTTCAACTCCTACCCGCTCGATCGTCTCGCCATCGTCGGCGCGGTCGCGGCGCTGGAAGATTCCGGGCATTTCGAGCAGTCGCGGCAGGCGATTATTGCCTCCCGCGACACGTTGACCGCAGCACTCACCCAACTCGGCTTCGAGGTCCTGCCTTCGGCCGCCAACTTCATTTTTGCCCGTCACCCGCAATACGACGCGGCACAACTGGCGCAGGCGCTGCGCGAGAAGAACATCATCGTCCGCCATTTCAAACTGCCGCGCATCGACCAGTTCCTGCGCATTACGGTCGGCACCGATGCGGAGTGCACGGCTCTGATTGCAGCGCTGCGCAACATTCTTCGATAGCCGGCTTTGCTCCCGGATCGGTCGCGGGTCGTCATTGGCGCCTTCAAGATGGCGAAGACATCATGCTCTATGTCAGCCCGGATCGGCCAAATGTCTGGAAGCGCCCAGAAATCCCGAAGCTGATTGGCGAATTCCGCGCCAGAAAGACCAAGGTCTCGGTAAGCTGCAACGAAGTCGTCGAGCACTTACCAACCTGAAAGTGCGGTAGCGACAGCCTCGGGCCGGGCGCGTCAATTCCGGAAGTGCCCAAGCAAGTCGTGGTCGCTGCTCGCCGATTGCGTGCTGTTGCGCTGCCCGTCTGGTTCCTGGCGAAAGCCGCAGTCAGCGCGCTACCGACTGGCGCTGGGCCTCTTTCAGATCGTCGGGCGTCAGCGTTCGAGCAATGACTTCGCGCTCAGCCACGCCATCCAGATTCTGTGCGGCGGACGCCCGGTTGAACCAGACGTAAGCCATGACCGGACTTTTCTCGACGCCTATGCCCTCGCGGTACAGCCGTCCGAGTTCAAGCATGCCTTCCGGACTCCCTCGCTCGGCCGCCGTCTGTATCCATTTTGCGGCCTGGCCAAAATTCTGCAGGACACCGACACCGGTTCGGGACATGCGCCCCAGCAGAATCATTGCCTCGGTGTTGCCATTCTCTGCAGCCAATTGCAGCCAGTGATACGCTTTCTCGGAGGTCTCTGGACTGCGGGCCGGGTCCTGCAACAGGGCTTCGCCAAGCTTGAATTGAGCCTTTGCATCGCCAGCCTCAGCGGCCTTTATGATCGCCGGATCGGAGGACGCCAGCGGCGCCTTTCTTGACGCCGATGGGCTCTCTGGTCGCGTCAGCCAGAATGTCAGGACAATCGCCGCAATGATCGCCAGGAAGGCAATAGGCGCCGAGACGACCAGCCGCCGGCCGAAATCAAAGCTCTCCGGCGAAAGAAAGCGGTACGAGCAGTCGAGGCAGCGATACCAAACCCGTCGCTTGAGGCCTTCGCTTTCCACAACGGGATGCCGCCGCGATCTCCTGCAGCGAGCACTCTGGCATTGGGGGCAAATTACTTTGGTGCGGAGAAACATGAAGGGGATGAACTCTGGCGACGTTTTCTAGGGTATCCCGTGCCATAAGTCGGCGTCAATCTTGAATTTCGGCTGAAGAAATTTTAGTTCTTGTCAATCTGCCAGCGGCAGGAGAACACCCTTCAATTGATCGGGTTTGAGATCGCTTGCCCATTTCATTCGGAACAGATGGAAGCACTCGGCCCTGACCAACTGCTGCCCTGTAATGAAACCGCCCAAGGCCATGAAACGTCCTGGGTCAGGAGAGGGCAAACGGGAACTTGACGTTCGCTCAGCAGGCAAGCCGATTCAGGACTCAGGCTCGGCAGAAACAAGAATGCCCGCCGGGGGGCGGGCATTGTCAGGCGCTGCGGTTTGACTTAGTTGATCTTGGCGCTGTCCCGCAGTTTCTTGACCAGTTGTTCGACTTGCTGCTGCTGCGCGCGCTGTTGCAGTTGCGGCTTGACCTGGTCGAACGCCGGCGGGGTCAGCGGGCGGGTGTCTTCGAGCATGATGACATGATAGCCGAAGTCGGTCTTGACCGGCGTCTTGGTGTATTCACCTTTCTTGAGCTTGGTCAGTGCGTCGGAAAACGGCTTCACGTAGGTGCTCGGCGAGCTCCAGCCGAGTTCGCCGCCATTGTCCTTGGAGCCTGGATCCTTCGACTGCTTGGCCAGCTCGGAAAACTTCTCGCCTTTTTCAAGTTTGGCGATGATGGCCTTGGCCTCATCCTCGTTGGCGACCAGAATGTGCTTGGTCTTGTACTCGGTCGAGCCGAGGTTGGCCTTGATTGCCTCGTAATCCTTCTTCAGGGTTTCGTCGCTGATCGGATTGGCGCGCACGTAGTCGGACAGGTAGGCACGGATCAGGACGGCCTGGCGGGCGAGCTCGATCTGGCCCTGAACATCCGACTTCTTGTCGAGGCCTTTCTTCTTGGCTTCCTGAACCAGCAGTTCGCGGCGGATCAGTTCTTCCTTGACGGCGTTCTGCAGTTGCGGCGAATCCGGCGTGCCCTGAGCCTTTTGTTCGGCGACGAAGGCGTTGTAGGTGGTTTGCGAAATGGCCTGGCCATTGACGGTGGCAACGGCGCCCGCGCCGCCCTTGTCGGCAGCGACGACTGGGGCGGATGCGAGGGCGCCAGCCACAAGCAGGGCGGCCAGGTGGGAGACTTTGATCATTCGGTTTTCCTTGGGTGTGGGGTAAAAACCCCGCGATTATACTTCGTCGGGTGACAAAGCGCGGATGCTGAGTGCGTGAATGCTACCGTGCATCAAATCCCCGGCGGCGGCGTAAACGCTCCGGTGGCGCTTGACCGTATTCTGCCCGGTGAAGGCGGCGGCGACTATGGTGATTTTGTAATGGCCACCGTCTCTGGCACCGGCATGGCCGGCGTGGCGCTGCGATTCATCGTCGATGGCGATGGAAAGCGGTTCGAGGACAGCCAGCCGCTGGCGCAGCAGTTCGACGGTGTCACCGCTCACGCGGGCAGAACCTTCTTGAACGGTTTGACGGTGACTTTCGCGTAGACGCTGGCAGCGACATAGGGATCGGCGTTGGCCCAGGTTTGCGCCGCATCCAGCGAAGCGAACTCGGCAACGATGACACTCCCCGAGAAACCCGCCGGGCCGGGGTCGGGCGAGTCGATGGCCGGGCAGGGACCGGCGAGAATCAGGCGGCCATCCGCCTGCAAGGCCTGCAGGCGTTCGACGTGGGAAGGGCGGGCCGCGAGGCGCTGGTCCAGCGTGCCGGGGTGATCTTCACCGATGATGACGTAAAGCATCTATTCCTTGTCCTCGATGTATTTCGACAGCATCAGGCCTTGCCCGAGCACGAACAGAAGCATCAGGCCCATGCCGCCGAAGAGTTTGAAATTGACCCAGGTATCGGTCGAAAAGTTGAAGGCGACGATCAGGTTGAGTGCCCCCATGAACGCGAAGAAGGCGGTCCACGACAGGTTGACCTTGTTCCAGACCGGATCGGGCAGGGTCAGTTGCTCACCGAGCATGGCCTTGATCGGATTCTTCTTCAGCACCAGCGCGGCGAAGATCATGCTGGCGGCGAACACCCAGTAGAGGATGGTCGGTTTCCACTTGATGAAGGTTTCGTCCTGAAAGATCAGGGTCAGGCCACCGAAGACCGTGACCAGGGCCAGGCTGACCCACAGCATCTTGTCGACCTTGCCGTGACGGAAATGCACCCAGGCGATCTGCGCCATCGTGGCGACGATGACGACGACGGTCGCGAGCAGGATCGGCGCCTGTTTGACGTCGAGCACGGCGCTGCCGAGCAGGCTGCCAACCAGGGCGGCCGCGCCTTCCGGATCGCTGCCGTAATACTTGAAGGTCGCGAAAAACAGGATGACGGGAAAGAGGTCGAATAGCAGTTTCATGGCGCGGGATTATAACCGTTGCTGATTTTTCGGGCGAACGCAGTCAAAACCCGGGTGGCAGGTCGAGGTAGGAGGCAGCTTCGGCCGGTTGGCCGCCGGTGATGCGCGGCACGCTGCCGAGCAGCGGCGCAGCGAGCCGTTCGCGCAGGGCGGTGATGTTGTCCTCGGCGCGGGCCATGTCGGGATCGATCCGGTTGGCAACCCAGCCGGCCAGCGTCAGGCCACGGGCGGCGATGGCTTCCGCAGTCAGCAAGGCGTGATTGATGCAGCCAAGCCGGAGACCGACGACCAGGATGACGGGCAGCGCGAGGGCGACAGCGAGATCGGCGCTGTCGCGGTCGCCCCCCAGCGGCACGCAAAATCCGCCGACGCCTTCGACGATGACGAGGTTGGCCCGTTGCCGGGCGCTGGCACAGGCGGCGGCGATGCGGGCGAAGTCAATTCTGACGCCGGCCTCGGCAGCGGCCAGGTGGGGAGCGATGGCCGGCGCGAAGCAATACGGGTTGATGACATCCTCTGCCAGCTTGACATCGCTGGCGGCGCGGATGCACTCGACGTCCTCGTTGCGGCCGGCGGCGTCGGTGCCGGCCGCCACTGGCTTGATTCCGGCTGCGGTCAGGCCAAGCCGGCGGGCGCGGTACAACAGGGCGCAGGTGACGAAGGTCTTGCCGATCTCGGTGTCGGTGCCGGTCAGGAAGTAGGCGTGGCGCATGTGCGGGCGTGGAGGGTGATGACGTCGTAGGTCAGCGGCAGGCCGTCGGGTGTGCGCAGCGCTTCGGCGGCCAGTTCGGCGCGGGCGAAGGCGTCGCGGCTCAAGAGACCGGTGCGCCGGCCGGCGCCGAGCTGGTTGGCGCCGATGGCCTTGACCGCGCGCAACAGGCTCCGGAAGTTGGCGTAGTGGGCGATTTCACTGTGTTTTTCGACGTCGACCGCGACAAAGCCGGCTTGCGACGCCAGAAGGTTGATCTCGTCGGGCGCGTGGAAGGCGAGCGTATGGCGATGCGTGTCGATGCCGGCGAATGCCGTGCGCAGTTCATGGAAAGTGGCGGGGCCGAGACTGGCGAGGGCGAGCGCGCCGCCGTCCGCCAGCACGCGCCGCGCTTCGGCCAGCGCGCGGGCCAGGTCGCACCATTGCACGGCCAGGCTGGACCAGTAGAGGTCGATGCTGGCCGGTCCCAGCGGCAGATGCTCGAGGTCGGCGGCCAGCAGCCAGCATGGTTCGGCGATGTGCCGCAGCATGGCCGGCGCGAAGTCGAGGGCGATCGAGCGGGCCGCCGGGTAGCGCTGGTGCAGTAGCGGCAGCGCGAAGCCGGTGCCGCAGCCGGCGTCGAGTATCCGGCGGGCCGAGATGGCGGCGGGCAAGCCGGCGGCCAGACGGGCGCAGACGCGACGCTGGACGAAGGCGGCAGCTCCATAGGTCGGCGCGGCACACTCGAAGGAATTGCGGATGCGCGCCTTGGACGGTCTGGTGCCAGCCTCCGGGTGGCCTTGGGCCATTGGTCTTATGGTGCTACTCATTCAGGAAGGCTTGTACCCGTTCCAGGAACTCTTCAGGTCTGGAAATGAACGGGGCGTGGGCGCAATCGGCGAAGGTTGCGAGGCGCGATCCGGGGATCAGCGCCGCCAGCGCCTCGGCGGCGGGCAAGGGCATCAGCGGATCGTTCGCGCCGTGGACCAGCAGGGTCGGAGCCGTGACCAGCGGCGCGAGCGGGCGCAGATCCACCTCGCGCAACCATCCCAGGCCGGTCGCCAGCGTGGCGGCGGGCGGCAGCGGGTCGGCGAGGTCGAGCAGGATGCGTGTGACCTCCTTGGCGCGCGCGTCGCCGCGGTTGAAACCGCCGACGAAGCGCGGCAGGATGGCCCTCGATATCGGTGGCGACGTTGGCGGCGAACTCGGCCAGCATTTCCGGCGGCATCGCGTGCGGCCAGCCGGCGCGCTGGACGAAGGAGCCCGTACCGGCGATCAGCACCAGCTTGCCCACCTTTTCCGGCGCGCGCGCGGCAATGGCCAGCGCCATCTGGGCACCGAGCGACCAGCCGCAGAGATGGGTGCGTGGCTGCAGGCGGGCGGCGATCTCATCGGCCGCGGCGTAGAAGTCGGCGACCAGGGGCGCGTCGCGGTAGCCGGGCAGGTCAAGAATGGTGCCTTTCAGTGCGTCGACCGCAGCGAGTTCCGGGCCGCGGCCAACGCACCAGCCGGGAAGGAATACCAAGGGAGCGGTCATGCCAGTTCCTTGAGGGCGTTAATCAGTTGGTCAATGTCGGCTGCCGTGTGCGCCGCCGAGACCGAGATGCGCAGCCGCGCCGTGCCTTTCGGCACCGTCGGCGGGCGGATGGCCGGGACCCACAGCCCGCGCTCCCAGAGTGCGGTCGCCAACGCCAGCACCGCCGCGTTCTCGCCGACGATCAGCGGCTGGATGGCGGTCGCCGAGGGCAGCAGTTGCCAGGGCAGGTCGCCCACGCCGTCGCGCAACTGGCCGATGCGCGCCGACAGGTTGGCGCGCAGCGCGTCGCCGTGCTCGATGATCTGCACGCTCTTGCTCAGTGCGCAGGCGATGGCGGGCGGCGCGGCGGTGGTGAAGATGTAGGTGCGCCCCTTCTGCAGCAGGTATTCGATGGCCGTCTGTGACCCGGCGACGAAAGCGCCGCCGACGCCGGCTGCCTTGCCCAGAGTGCCCATCAGCAGCAGGCGCGGGTGATGCGGCAGGTTGAAATGGGCGAGGCTGCCCCTGCCTTGCGGCCCGAGCACGCCGAAGCCGTGCGCATCGTCGATCACCAGCCAGGCGTCGTAACGCTCGGCAAGTTCGAACAGGAGCGGCAGCGGCGCGAGGTCGCCGTCCATGCTGAAGACGGCATCACTGACGATGATTTTGTTCGGCGCGTCGCTCGCTGCCAGCAATTTCTCCAGCGCCGCCATGTCGCAATGCGCGTAGCGCTGGGTTTCGGCGCCCTGCGCCTTGGCCAGTTGCATGGCGTCGATCAGCGAAGCGTGGTTGAGCCTGTCGGAAAAGATCACGGCGCCGCGCACGGCCAGCGTCGGAACGATGGCGAGGTTGGCGAGATAGCCGGTGGAGAAGGTCAGTGCGCGCGGGAAGCCGACGAAGGCGGCGATCTCCTTTTCCAGCGCCTCGTGCGGCGCCAGGTGCCCGCTGACCAGATGCGAGGCGCCGCTGCCGGCCCCCCATTGCAGCGCGCCATCGGCCAGCGCCCGGGCAATCTCGGCATTGCCGGCCAGCCCGAGGTAATCGTTGCTGGCGAAATTGAGCACATTTCTGCCGTCGACCGTGGCAATGCGTCCACAAGGCGATTCGAGGACACGGCGGCGGCGGGTGAGGCCGGCGGCAGCCATTTCCTGCAACTGCGCGGCGAGTTCGGTGGTCAGGCGGTCTTCAATCATTGCTACCTACCCAGTTTTCCACCTGCAAGCCCGGCACCCGGACGAATTCCCGCTCGTTGTCGGATACCAGAATCCAGCCTTCGGCACGGGCGTGGGCGGCGAGCCAGAGGTCGTTGTTGCCGATGGGTTGCCCGAGACTGTTCAGGCAGGCGCGAATTTGCCCGTAGTGTTCGGCGGCGGCTTCGGGCAGGGCATGCACCGGAATCAGTTGTTCCAGGCGAGCGACGCCGGCCAGTGACCGTTCGCGGGACTGGCTCCTCTCGGCGCCGAAGCGCAACTCGCCCAGCGTGATCACCGACATCGCCAGCTCGCGGCTGCCATGCCGGGCAAAACGTTCGCGGACCGCCGGCGGGTTGTGCTTGGCAATGTAGATGCAGATGTTGGTGTCCAGCAGGTAGCGGGCACTCATCAGAGCGCTTCCCGCTCCTGCGGCGGCGTATCGTTGCGGCCATCGGCCATGAAGTCGGCGGGCAGGCTGGCCAGCGCATCGAAGATGGCGGTGGCGTCCACCGGCGCTTCGCGCAACACGATTTCATCGCCGCGCCGGAAAATCTCCACCTGTTCGACATTCAGGCGGAATTCCTTGGGCAAACGAACGGCCTGGCTATTGCCGGACTGAAAGACGCGAGCGTAGGTCATGGGAGTTCCTTGGTGTGCATACGCGAAGTGTATACATTGCAGCCAAGGCAATCAAGCGGCGGAGTTCATCTGGCGGAGACAGTATCTTTGTGAGTTGTTCAGGCAACTGAGTGGGCGGGCTTACGCCACACTTCTGAAATCGCTCCTGTGTCTTGGAATCGTGGTTTCTCCCCGATTATTCGAATTCGCGGCTTTTCCCGTGTTGACCGCGGGAAAGCCGTCCTTGGCGACGGCCGCCCGAAACCGAAGCCTCCAGCCTATTGCGGCGCCTTGGCGTCGAGTTCCTTCAGTGCGGACTCGAACCAGTCGGTCCGATCCTGGTTCGGCAACAGACGGTCGGCCTGGCGCAAGGCGTGCAGGATCTTCAGGCCGCGCACCAGAAAATCTCGGCGCTCGAGCCCGGAGAAAGCCCCCGGTTTGCCGCACGACACCGCGAGATCGACCTGCCATTGGGTGTTGGCCGGGTCGCGTCCGGGCCAAGGTGTCGCGGATGGCGAGGCGCTGCGGTACGCGTCAAGCGGCCCCGGCCCATCCCCGTGGGCGACCAGCACGTCGCCGATCTTGGTTGGACTCGAGGAATGTTGATAGCAGGCACCAAGGAACGCGGGGCGACATATGTCGCCCCGCTGTTTTCTTGACGACCGAGAGTGCGGCTGTTTGTTTCTGGATGCGGCAGTTTTGGCGTAACGCAGAACTGCTATCAGGAAGAAAATCCCCGCGTGCTTCGGCTATCGGCCATCCATACCCAACATCTCTTACTTGATCGTCATGTTGTTCTCGACGGCTCTCACGCCGCCGACGCGGCGCGCCACCTCGATCGCCTTGGTTGCGTCAGCCTGGGAAGTCACGGAGCCGCTCAATCGAACCGTACCGTTGAAGGTCTCGACGTTGATTCCGCTAGAGTTTAGACCAGGCTGATTGCGTATGGCTGCGACCACTCTGGCGCTGATGCCGCGGTCGTCGTACTCGCCGGGTACCGGGGTGCCGCCAGTGTTCCCTGAGTATCCCCTTGTCCCAGATGCTCCTGTAGCTCCCGTGGCTCCCGTGGCTCCCGTGGCTCCCGATGCCCCCGTAGCCCCGGTGTATCCAGGGCTACCAGTTTCGCCTTGCGGGCCGGCTGGACCAACACAAGCACTCAAAGTGAGCAGCATCGCCGTTGCGACGCATAGACTTGAAAATTTCATGGCAATTCCTCCTATTGGGCTTATGAGAACTACTCACGTCATTGTGAGCAATCCCCAGAATTGAACAGCTTTCGCTGAATCACTGCCTCTGCCACTTCGTATAA
Source organism: Candidatus Dechloromonas phosphorivorans (assembly GCA_016714975.1). Classification (GTDB taxonomy): domain Bacteria; phylum Pseudomonadota; class Gammaproteobacteria; order Burkholderiales; family Rhodocyclaceae; genus Azonexus; species Azonexus phosphoriphilus. The sequence goes on from JADKBR010000017.1 coordinate 134,281, forward strand.
AGCGACGAATCACCAGAGGCAGGTCAAATATCGCTATTTGTACGACGGCCGTCTGTGCGCTGGCAGACAAACAGGTCTCAGAGGCATGCCACATGGACGGGCCACACATCAGCTTTGTGGGGTAACCAACGAATCAAAGGGACTTCCCCGTCCCGAACTGGCGGCAGAAGCTGCCACGATTGAGTTTCCAGACCCAGTGCCGATGATGGTACTGGCCTGGCGCGCAGTTGCCAGATCGCGAAAGACGTCCATCAGGCTCCAGCGCCGACACAGAAGCGGAGGATCCAGGATCCTCCGCCTGACTTGCGCCCATGCCGAAACACTTTCCAGCAGCAGGTCGTGTAACCAGCCAACCAACGGCCCCTGCTTGCTGCTTGAAGCCGATGGGCAGGCGGGCAGGTAGTGCTACGGCTTCATGGCTTCCTTGACGGCGTCTCGCGCGTCCTTGACGTTTTCCTTGAGGTCGCCTATGTGCTCCTGCACCTTTCCTTCAGCCTGATTTTTCAGGCCTTTGGTCTGCTGCTCGGTGCTGCCAACCAGTTTGCCGGCCTCTTCCTGAAGCTTTCCACCGAGGTCCTTTGCTGCGCCCTTGACTTGATCCTTGTTCATTTTCAACTCCTAGCTTGGTGATTGGTACTTCTCATACACGAGCCAGACTCGGCTCGTCCTGCACATCACACGGTCTCGATAGATCGTGCCATAAGCGCAATTTAGTCCGAAACGGCAACAAACTCTGTGCGCTGTCCAACATAGGCAGCAGGCCGAAAGCTCTTGTGACGCGTTCTCCATTACCGAAGGTGCAGCGATTCGCGAGATCCTCGGCCATCTGGGCGAACCAACCTCGCCGCCGCGTCTCTTGCCGGCACGGGGACCGGCTTGTCGGAAATGCCGGGCGCCGAGCCCTGCGACATCGACCCCCAATTTCAGGGATCAAAGCGGTCAGAGATATTTGGTTCCAACACCACTTGTTTCCGCCCCAAAGGGGTCAGAGACACTTCCAGTGTTCTCTTGGTTGAACAAAAGCCAGAACTGTTGCGGTCGACCGAAATAACTGGCCAATAACTCGCAATTGCTTTGACCCCGTTCACCCTTGGTCACTTCCGCTTTCGTGCATGCGCTCTGCGCTGCCAGCCCGTTTTCGGGCACCATGACCCGCCGTCAGCCGCCGCTCAGCGCCTCGATAATGATCAGTTCGCCGCGCGGGTCGAGCGGGTGGGCGAGATCGACGACCTGCACGCCATCGACGAAGAACCGGATATGGCGTCGTACTCGGTTCTGCTCGTCAATCATCCGGAAGCGGATGCCGGGATAGCGCCGGTCCAGGTCGGCGAGGGCGGCGCTGATTTTTGCCGCTTTCTGGCGGTTGACCGCAACCACGTCATCCTGCTCGAAAATATCCAGCGTCGCCAGCGCGGCGCGGCAGGCGAGGGGATTGCCGGTGTAGGAATGCGAGTGCAGGATGGCGCGCGTGACCGAGTCGTCGACGAAGGCTTCGTAGATCGCATCTGTTCGTCGGCTGAAATCGGCGCCTGGGAAAAATCACCACGTCAGTGCGGTGGTGCCTTGGCCGAAAACTCAAATCGAAGCGCCGTGGCACTTCTTGAATTTACGGCCGCTGCCGCAATGGCAAGGATCGTTGCGACCGATCTTCGGCGCATCACGCACAATGGTTGCCGGTTTGGCGGCGAAGCCCTGGTACGGCGGCTTGGCAATCGCCGAGTTCCGGTCAACAACCTCCTTGAGCATGGCATTCCCGGGCTTGGGCGTCGCGGGCGCTTTTTCTTCCCTGAAACAGTACCACCAGGACATTTCCCTCGCGGCATCCGAAAGGTAGCTGTTGTTGTCACTGCGCAACCTGGCCAGGCAGTCCTCGGGGCTGAGTACAATATGCGCTGCAACCCACCGTTCGCCGGCAATTGTTTCGTCGAGAAGCTTGTCGGCAAACCACTGGCGAATCGCCGGCAGCATCGAAACTGCGCCGATATCGGTGGCGTTGCTGACGATCCCGTCGATCAGTTCGAAATCTTCAGCATTGTCTGCCAACGTCCTGAGGCGCAGGACTTCACGCTCGCCGCGGGTGGCAAAAAAAGCGATAACCGATTCACGGTCGGCATCGCCTTCAAGAGCGCGCACGGTCATCGCGGTCAGCGCCGCATGGCGCGCCCAGATGCCGGCGCCAACGTCCTCGACCAGAACCTCCAGCGGGCGCATGTCGCCATCGCATACCGAGGCCAGTGCGCGGCCATAGCTTTCGGTAACACTGTCGCCCAATACTTGTTCAATGACGTCATCCGGATAATGGCCGAGTTTGACCAGCGGCCGATAGGCGCGCGTATCCCGCCAGGAAGCCAGCAAGTGCATGGAGTAAAGAGGCAGCATGTAGTCCGGATCTTGCGTCGGCGCCGGATCGCTGGCGATGGCCTCCAGGCAGGCGATCAGGTACGGCGCGACTTCCTCGCGATGGGCATTGGCGACATCGATCGCCGCCTGTGGAAAGGGTTTGGAGAACATCTCCAATTGTGGCTTTAACTGCGCCCAGATTTCGCTCATGAGATTTCGGGAATTCCTGTTTCGTGATCGGTTTTGCGATGTGTGATGCGATGAAGAAGAAATTCGCCACAAGTTTGTGGATTTTAGTGCCTCAGTACGGTCAAGAGCTGAATCTGGATCCTGTATTGCCGTTGCCTGCTGCAGGCTGATTGCAAGCATTCAGTTTTGCCGAGTGACTGACGGGAGACGACCCATTGCGGTCACACAAAATACAAATCCCTCTTGACCGTATCGCGCGTATTGCAGTCACTCACACAGCATGCTTGCAAAGAGCATGGGCGCGGAACGGCGCGAGTGTTCTATCAAGGGGTCGGCAAGGCTTGGCCGATCAGCTTGTCGACCCGTACCCACTTTCTGGCGTGAACGATCAGTGCTTCCGCTCGCTCAACACTTTCTCGATACGCCGATCCGGGACTAGCCACATCAGTGCCACCGCGACATAAAGTGCTTGTGAAATCCACTGATTGACAAAGGCCAAAGGAATCGCTGCCGCATAGAGCAAGAGGGATAGATTACCCTTCTGGTCTTTGCCGACCGCCTTCGCCAGCAGCGAGTTCTGTCCGTCGGCAGAAATGATCGCCCGGGTGAGTAGCCAATACGCTGCAGACGCCATCAGCAGAACAACGCCGTAGAGCGCGCTGGGCAATGGCGAAAAGTGGTTTTCGCCCATCCAGCCTGAGACGAAAGGGAAGAGCGAAAGCCAGAACAACAAATGAAGATTTGCCCAGAGCACTCGGCCATCGACGTGCTGTACCGCATGAAGCAAGTGATGATGATTGTTCCAGTAAATGCCGACATACACGAAGCTCAAGATGTAGCTCAGAAACACCGGCAGCAAAGGCCCCAAGGCCGCCAAATTTTCGCCATGCGGCACCTTCATTTCGAGCACCATGATGGTGATGATGATGGCGAGCACGCCATCACTGAAGGCTTCGAGCCGGTTTTTTTTCATTTGTGTCGTCCCTTGATTTGTATCTTCAGCCATTTTGTGGCCTGCAAGCCGTAGTGAACTTGGATCGCCGAAAAAAGCGTTGACGCCTGTCCTGTGCCAGAGTTTTTATGGGAACAACTCCTTGCGAAATAGCCAGTGGTGCACCAGACGGGTGTAACGCAGCATGATCATCCAGACGACCATGGCGACAATGAATGAGGCGAGGATGCCATGCGAAGGCCGTAGACGCCGAGCGCTGGCAAAGCCTTAAACACAGGCCCGAACGCCCACGGCACCACCATGGTCAGTGGCCAGATCACTGAGGTGGTGATTAGCCACTGCTTCCATGCCGGCGGTTTAATAGGGGTCTCACCCGTTGTAGCCGCTTCAGGCTGGAACCAATAGTCGATGCCAGCCCCGACGGTTACCTGTTCGGCAACCTCTAGATGCGGCTGCACGGCATCAATCAGGCGCGAGCGCTCGGCCGACTTGTGCCAGTGTGTCGCATCATTATGTGTAGCAAAGTCCACGATGATGATGTAGTCGACGCCGCCCGCCGTCGGACGCACGACTTGCACTCCCCGATGCCCGGGAAAGGCGGCGGCCACTCGCATCGTCTCAACGAGCCATGCTTCGTATGCAATGTGCGCGCCGGCATGCACGCAGTGACGCACGACGAAGCTGACACTGTCTGCGGAAGCGCTGCCTCGCTGCTCGGTGCCAGCGTTAGAGCCGCCGGGTGTGCTCGGTCTGGAGCTTTTCATATCAACTTTCTGTGTTCGCGGTTACTTCAACCCTGACGTCGCAGCATTGTCAAATCAATGAGGCGCCAATGACTGCGCGCCTCGCCGACCGAGCACGGCTCAACCGGTACGGGCGATCACTTTTTCAATGCACTGTAACTGGTCATCAGGTTTCGATAGTCGGGAATATGGTTGGCGAACAGCGTTCCCAAGCCCTCAACATCATTGCGCCAGTCGCGGTGCAATTCGCACGCCACGGCAAACCAGTTCAACAATTGCGCACCGGCTAGGGTCATTCGCTGCCATGCCGAATCACGACTGATTTCATTGAACGTTCCTGACGCATCGGTAACGACAAACACCTCAAAGCCCTCTTCCAGCGCAGACAAGGCGGGAAACGCGACGCACACTTCGGTGACGATTCCGGCGATGATCAATTGCTTTTTTCCTGTCGCTTTGATTGCCTTTACAAAATCGTCGTTGTCCCACGCATTGATTTGGCCGGGGCGGGCAATATACGGCGCGTCGGGGAACAGGGCTTTTAGTTCCGGCATCAACGGGCCGTTGGGGCCGCTCTCAAAGCTGGTGGTGAGAATTGTTGGCAAGTTGAAGTACTTGGCCAGGTCAGCCAGCGCCAGCACATTGTTTTTGAATTTATCCGGATCAATGTCGCGCACCAGCGATAGCAGACCGGCCTGATGATCAACCAGCAGAATGGCAGCGTTATTCTTGTCGAGTTTGACGTAGGGCTTGCTCATGGTGACTCTCCTTTTTTGCAGCGGTGGTTAACGCCGGGAATCCAGCATCAATTGGAAAAACGAATTGGAACGAATTGGTACTGTTCACGCTTCCAGGTCAAAGACTAGGACTTCCGCGTCATTACCGTTGGTGATCTCAATGCGACTTTCCGCGCTGATCAGTGCGGCGTCGCCCCCCGACAGCGTTTGGCCGTTGACCGCGACAGCACCGCGCACCACATGCACATAGCCCTTGCGCTCGGCGTTGAGGGTCAGCGTGGCGGACTCGGTACCATCGAAAAACCCGGCGAACAAAAACGCATCGGCATTGATCAAGACCGACCCATCGGCGCCATCGGGCGACGCTACCAGACGCAACGCACCGCGCCTTTCTACTGCCGGAATATGCCGTTGCTCGTAGCTCGGGGCAATTCCGGTCACTTTGGGGGTAATCCAGATCTGCAAAAAGTGCGTGGTCTCGCCAGCGGCGTGGTTGAACTCGCTGTGCGTCACGCCAGTGCCGGCACTCATGCGCTGCACGTCGCCGGGCGGAATGCCTTTGATATTGCCCAGACTGTCCTGATGCGCGAGATTTCCCGACAGAACATAACTGATGATTTCCATATCGCGGTGACCGTGCTTGCCAAAGCCGGTGCCGGGCGCGACCCGATCCTCGTTGATGACGCGCAAGTTGCCCCAGTTCATGTGCGCCGGGTCGTGGTACTCGGCAAATGAAAACGAATGGTAGCTTTCGAGCCAGCCGTGGTTTGCGTAACCGCGATCTTGGGATTTGCGAACGGTGAGCATGTGATCCTCCTTGTTGATGGAGTGCATTGTGAGTTTCTACGTAGTGTTGCGGGTGCTGCCAATTTGATGGAATAATTCAAAATAATTGAATGAAAGAAGCCTCTGATGCCAGCTGCTCGTGATGTATTGACGCCCGATGCTCTAGCCATGCTGGAGCTTATTGCAACGACCGGCAGCTTTGCGGCGGCGGCCCGGGAACGCAACATGGTGCCGAGCGCACTGACCTATCGTGTGCGTCAGATTGAAGACGCGCTGGATGTGCTGCTGTTTGACCGCAGCTCGCGGCAGGCCCGTCTGACTGACGCCGGGCAAGAGCTGCTGCGCGAAGGTGCGCGTCTGCTGGCCGATATCGATGCCGTGGCTAATCGCATCAAGCGGGTGGCTACTGGGTGGGAACCGCAGTTCACCATTGCGGTGGATAGCATCATCGTGCGCACCACGGTGATGGAACTGTGCCAGTCATTTTTTGCACTGAACCCGCCGACCAGTCTTAAGCTGCGCAGCGAGACACTGTCTGGCACACTCGAAGCGCTCGCATCGGGACAGGCCGATCTGGCGCTAGGCGTGGCCGTTCAGGCCGGCAGTCGGGCCGACGTGCAGCGGGAGTCGCTCGGTGCGGTGCGCTTTGTCTTCGCCGTATCGCCTAACCACCCGCTGGCACATGCGCCTAAACCACTGACCGATGAGACTATTCGCCCGTATCGTGCGGTGGCGCTTGCCGACTCAATACAACATGGCGGCGGACTGACGATCAGCCTGTTGCCCGGCCAGGAAGTGATGACCGTTCCGGACATGCCAGCGAAAATTGACGCGCAGCTCAGAGGATTGGGCGTTGGCTTCCTGCCGACATGCTTGGCTCAGCCCTACATTGATACCGGGCGACTGGTGATAAAGCAAGTCGAACAAGGGGAACGCACGCTCCAGTTTTGTTACGCGTGGCGCAAAAGCGGAAAGGGCAGCCAAGGGCGCGCGCTGCAATGGTGGCTCGAGCAGTTATATAGCCCGGTGACGCGGGCTGCGCTATTGGCAGAAAGACGGTCTTGAGATCCAGTTTCCGTTTGCGTCTAACGGCTTGCGAGGGCAATCATGCCGAAGGGCATTTGTGCAGTTATGGATGACCGTCCTGCGATCGGGAGCCGACAGTCAGAGGAATGATTTTCTGTGTCGTCAGTGTCGGCACATGGCCGTACTGAGCCATTCAACAATTGCGCGAGCTTCCCTGTTTGCCGGAAATTGCCTCAAGCAACGCGCCCTGGGCGGCTTCGCCGAGATGCGCGATTTCCGCATCACTGACGATGTAAGGCGGCATCAGGTAAACCGTATTGCCGATGGGCCGGATCAGGGCTTCGCGGTCGAGGGCGGCGCGGTAGAAGCGGCGGGAGAAGTAGGGGTCGTCGGTGGCGACGTCGAAGGCGGCGATCATGCCGCGCTGGCGCAGGTTCCTGACTTGCGGGTGGTCGGCGAGCGGGGCGAGCGCGGCGCTGATTTTTGCCGCTTTCTGGCGGTTGACCGCAACCACGTCGTCCTGCTCGAAGATGTCCAGCGTCGCCAGTGCGGCGCGGCAGGCGAGGGGATTGCCGGTGTAGGAATGCGAGTGGAGGAAGGCGCGCGTGACCGATTCGTCAAGGAAGGCTTCGTAGATCGTGTCGCTGCTCAGCACGATGGAGAGCGGCAGGTAGCCGCCGGAGATGCCTTTCGACAGGCACATCAGGTCGGGCCGGATTTCAGCCTGTTCGTGGGCGAAGAAGCTGCCGGTGCGGCCGCAGCCGACGGCGATCTCGTCGCAGATCAGGTGGACTTCGTGGCGGTCGCACAGGGCGCGGGCGAGGCGCAGGTATTCCGGGTCGTACATCGCCATGCGGGCGATGATCGATCTGACGATGGCGGTACGCATCACACCGTTGATCCCCAGCGATTCCAGCAGCGGCTCGAAGGCCAGTTCGCGCATCGCCGCCAGGGCCACGTGTTCGACGCCGATGGAGCGCGGCTGGGTGAATTCCAGGCTGTCCGGATCGACTTCGACAAAGGTCGCAGGCGACGCGGCAGGCGCAGCGGTTGCCGTACTGGCCGACGTCGCTGCGCCGCCTTGGGCCACCAGCCGGGCAAAACAATGCTGGGCGTAGCGCTCCACGCTCTTCATGACCGCCATCGGCATCAGTGCCTGCTGCCCAGACAAGAGCTGGTCGAGGCGCGCACACAGATCAGGCCAGCGTTCTTTGGCGAGCGGGAAATGGCGGCCGAGGTTGAGCAACGTCACCTGGCGTACCTTGCCGCCGATACGGCGGCTCTCCACCAAGCGGTGGGTGACATAGGTTTCGCCCGTCGTGCTGTTGCGTGCGGGGGTGGTACGGATGAACTTGCCGCAAGAATAACGCAATAGGCAGGCCAGAAAGCACCTGGCAATACGATTATGGCACTACATTTTAGGCCGAAATTGCGAACTCAATACAATCAACGGGTTGCAGAATATCACACCACGAAAAACCACGATTTATGACGGATGTCTACAAACTTGGGCTAGGCGGGTTCCGCCCGGTCTCCGGGATCGCCGCCGCGACCGTTCACCTGCGGATCATTTCTTCATCGCCTCGACACCGCCGATTTCGAGGAGATAATCGATGTCGGCCGGCGCCGCAAAGCCTGCAGGACGCGCCAGTCACGCCAGCGGCAGTCACCGGCGGCCAGCAGTAGGCTTGGGTATAAAATGATCGTCAAGCCACACTCCCTGGAGACGATCATGAAGATGAAGACCGGACTGCTTTACGTCACCCTGGCAGGGATCCTCTCGGCCTGTGCAACCCCGAATGACGACTCCGGCGCCAGCCGGACTCTCAACGTGCCGTTGCGGCCGGGCCAGCAGAATATCGGGGCGGTCGCGCAGGCCACCCTGGTGGCGCGGGGCGAGGTAACCGATGTCAGAATCTTCCTCAGCGGCCCCCTCCCGCTCGGGGTCTCACGGATGCCGCAGCTCTTTACGTTCATCTACCCCGGATCTTGTGCCAGTCAGGGACCCCAGCCTGCCTTCGAGTTGAACAGCACGGTAACCTCGTTCGCGGAGATTGGTGGCTGGAGGCTGATAAGGACAGCGGCGGCATCCTTGGAAGCGCTGCGCAGCGGCAACTATTCGATCGTGGTTCGCACCAGCCCGCAGGACCGGAACATCGACATCTTCTGCGGCGATATCCACTAACCCATGTTTGTCGACTGCCACAAAGATCTTCTAATCATCAAGCAGATACAACGAACAAATCGCGCGAGTGGCACTACATTCGCGTTTTGGTGGGGTCAGGCGATCAGTTTCTGAACACCTCCGGGTTGATGAGCGAGGCCAAGCGCATCATAGACGTGCAGGAGATCGGGCTCGGGGCGCGTGGTCTTGCACACATGCAAGGTACGCCTGTCCTTCTGCACGAAGCTGGCGGTCACGCGGCGCTGCACCGTCAGCACCTCGCGCAAACTGGACCAGGAGTCGTGAATGCCATGCGCCCTCAAGCGCTGGCGAATCGTCTGGACGAATTGATACGCCAGCACCGAGATGAACAGATGGCCGTCGGAGCGTTCCTCCTTTGAATGGAAGATCGGGCGTAAGCCCAGTTCTCCCTTCAGGCTGCGAAACACCGCCTCGAGATCCGTCAGCATCATGTAGGTACGCCACAACTGCTCGGCATCCCAGGACAGCTCGTTGCTGCGCAAACAATAGACCCCCGGATCGGTCAGCATCGTGCCGGGGACAGGCGTCTTCTCCCAACGCAACGCGGTGACCGCCTGGCCAGCCGCATCGGCCTCCAGGGTCACCGTGTAATGCTGTCCCGCCCCGCGACTGGCCGCCTTCAGGCGTCCGGTGCGCTCCTGTATCCGATCGGGACGCTTCTCCCCGCGCGGGGTCGTCAATCCGTTGACGAGCTTGGCCAGGCCCGCCTAGAAGCGGGTGCAGAAGCGCTCCATGACCGCAGTTTCCTTCATCTCGCGACCGGGGGAATGACAATGCAGCCGTACCTCCTGTCCATCCTCGGAGAGTTCCCGCACCACCTGAATCGTCTCCTCACCGGCGGACACGAGATCAATCGCCTCATCGGCGTCAAAGCGACGTTCCGGCTCGCGACTCACCACCAGATAGCGATACCCGTGTTCCACAAGCCAAGCCAGATTCGCCGCCGTGGCAATCCCCCGGTCCATGATCACCAAGGCTCCGGCCGGCGCCGCCAGACCGATCAGCATTCCCTCCAGGGTTCGGTACTCCACGGCGTTGCCGGCGAAGACGCGCGAGCGGCGGATGAAACCGCGGCCATCGCAGATCACGCCCAAGGTCACCAGCGGGCAGTCCCTCAAGGGGACTTCCTTCGGGGCGTCACGGCGCTTCTCCTTCGAACGCCCTCGCGCCGCCTTGGGATTCGCCGCCGCCGCACCTTCGAAATAGGTGTTGCTCAGGTCGTACAACGTCACGCTTGCCTCCAGACCAAACAGCGTTTCGATCCGCGCAAACAGCCGGGTCTCGATCCCCTCACGGTGCTTCATCAACAGGTCCGAGGCGCGATACAGGCGCGACAAGGGCAGCGCGGCCAGATCCACCTCCAGCAGATCCCCCAGACCGCTGGTTCCGGTCAGCCAGCGATGGCTGGCCAACTCCGACCCCGGCACGGCCATGCGGGCGATGATCGATCTGACGATGGCGGTACGCATCACACCGTTGATCCCCAGCGATTCCAGCAGCGGCTCGAAGGCCAGTTCGCGCATCGCCGCCAGGGCCACGTGTTCGACGCCGATGGAGCGCGGCTGGGTGAATTCCAGGCTGTCCGGATCGACTTCGACAAAGGTCGCAGGCGACGCGGCAGGCGCAGCGGTTGCCGTACTGGCCGACGTCGCTGCGCCGCCTTGGGCCACCAGCCGGGCAAAACAATGCTGGGCGTAGCGCTCCACGCTCTTCATGACCGCCATCGGCATCGGTGCCTGCTGCCCAGACAAAGAGCTGGTCGAGGCGCGCACACAGATCAGGCCAGCGTTCTTTGGCGAGCGGGAAATGGCGGCCGAGGTTGAGCAACGTCACCTGGCGTACCTTGCCGCCGATACGGCGGCTCTCCACCAAGCGGTGGGTGACATAGGTTTCGCCCGTCGTGCTGTTGCGTGCGGGGGTGGTACGGATGAACTTGCCGCAAGAATAACGCAATAGGCAGGCCAGAAAGCACCTGGCAATACGATTATGGCACTACATTTTAGGCCGAAATTGCGAACTCAATACAATCAACAGGTTGCAGAATATCACACCACGAAAAACCACGATTTATGACGGATGTCTACAAGCTTGGGGTAAGACAACATGGGGTGCGGCGGAATGAGCGCGAAGCCTGGCCTCGGGCTACGTTGGGTTCCTGGAAAAGATTTACAGTGGGGTCAGCAGATGCGGGCAGGTGCGAAAACAAGACTATCTGCCGCACGTCATGGAATGACGCGGGCCGGTCCGAAATCGGCAATTGACTGAGCCACCCGGCGTCAGCCATACTCCTCGACGGCCATTTGGCTTCACTAGCCTGCGGTTGGGTCCGATCCAGCCGTGCGGAATCGGGGAGACATCGACTTGAAGAAGTTCATTGTATTGGGGCTGGCGGCCCTGTTCTGCATCGTTCCCTGGGTCTCTGCCGAGGAGCCCGACCATGCGATCCACGAAGAACTGCGCGGTGTACTGCGCGAGGTCCAGTCGGCGATCAACAGCGGGCAGTATGACAAGATGCTGCCTTATCTCACCCCGGACGTCGAAGCGACCAGCGTCACGCAGGAAGTGATGTCGAGCCGAGCCGACGTGTCGAAGTACTTCCAGACCTGGTTCGGTCCCGCCGGCTACATGCGCAAGATGACGATGACGCTCGATGCGGACAAGCTGACCGAGCTGTCGCCCGACAAGCGTTTTGGGCTCGTGCGGGGGAAGGCGCTCGAGCACTACGAAGCTAAGGATGGCGACATCTTCGACTTCGACACCCGCTGGACCGGCGTGATGGCGGTGGGCGACGATGGCAAGTGGCGGCTACGCGCGATCCATTTCGGGACCAGCCACCTCGACAATCCGGTGCTGACCAAGGTAAAGCGCACGCTGGTGCGCGATGGCATCATCGCCTCAATCACGGCCCTGCTGGTCGGCCTCGCCCTTGGATGGTGGCTCGGGCGCCGACGACGATCGCAGCCGCCCGCGGAACGAGCGTAACGGAGCCTCGTCACCATGGCGATGACACGAAAGGCCCATGGACGCATTCACGTGCAGAGTCGCGGTTGACACTCCACGCACTGAAACCGCGGTTCCAGGGTTGGCTGCGCCCGCTGGTCGGGACCACTGCGCGCGCGGGGATCACCGCCAACCAGGTCACGGTGGCGGCCGCCGTGATCTCGCTCGTGGTCGGCGCATGCGTCGCATGGCGGTTGCCCGATACCCGTGCGTTCGTGCTGATTCCCTTCTGGATGTTGCTGCGGATGGCGTTCAACGCCATCGACGGCATGCTGGCGCGCGAATTCGGACAGCAGTCGCGCCTCGGCGCCTATCTCAATGAACTCACCGACGTCATCGCCGACACCGTGCTGTACCTGCCCTTCGCGTTCATCGCGCCGTTTGCCCCGGCATGGGTCGGTGCGGTGATTGTCCTGGCCGTGATCAGCGAATACGCAGGCGCCCTTGGCGCCTTGGTCGGCGCCTCGCGTCGCTACGAGGGGCCGATGGGCAAGAGCGACCGCGCATTCGTTTTCGGCGCACTGGGCCTGTGGGTCGGCCTCGCATCGCCATTGCCGGCTTGGGCGGCTGGCGTCATGCCCGTGCTTGCCGCATTGATTGCACTCACCATCATCAACCGGGTCCGTGGCGGCCTCAACGAAAGTACGTGACATGAACGACATGACAGCCGGCCCGCAATTGCGCCCGGTGCACGAGCACACCTTTGCAACGCACGACGGTGTCGACCTCTTCTACCGCCACTGGCCGGCGGTGCACGGCCCCTCGCGTGGCGCGATCGTAATGTTCCATCGCGGTCACGAGCACTCGGCACGGATGGCACACCTCGTCGACGAACTGGTGCTGCCCGACTTCGACTTCTTTGCCTGGGATGCACGCGGCCATGGCCGCTCGCCGGGCGCGCGCGGCGACTCGCCGAGCTTCGGTACCTCGGTGCGCGACGTGCAGACCTTCGTCGAGCACATCGGCGTGCAACACGGCATCAGGGCCGAGGACATCGGTATCGTCGCCCAGAGCGTGGGCGCAGTGACCGTCGCCACCTGGGTGCATGATTATGCGCCGCCGATCCGCGGGATGGTGCTGGCCTCGCCGGCGTTTCGCGTCAAGCTCTACGTTCCGTTTGCACTGCCCGGCCTGCGACTGATGCGCCGCGCCTTCGGCAATTTTTTCGTCACGAGCTATGTCAAGGCGAAGTTCCTCACCCGCGACCCGGCGCGCATCGCGAGCTACGACACCGACCCGCTGCTGTCCAAGGCCATTTCGGTGAACGTACTGCTGGGCCTGCAGGAGGCAGCCGATCGTGTGGTGGCCGATGCGCAGGCGATCACCGTGCCCACGCAACTGCTGATCTCCGGGTCCGACTGGGTCGTGCATCACGCCCCGCAACATGCGTTCTTCGACCGGCTCGGCGCAGCCGAGAAGGAGCGCCACGTGCTGCACGGCTTCTTCCACGACACGCTGGGCGAGCGCGACCGTGCCGCTGCCGTCGATCGAATGCGCGCGTTCATCATCCGCGTGTTTGCCGCGCCGCGAGTGCGGCGCAACCTGCTCGACGCCGATCAGCACGGCTTCACGCGCGAGGAAGCCGACGCGCTTGCCGCGCCGCTGCCCGCGCTGTCGCCGCGCGGACTGTACTGGTCCGCCACGCGCGCCAGCCTGCGCTTCGGCGGCCTGCTGGCGGATGGCGTACGCCTGGGTCACGCCACCGGCTTCGATTCGGGCAGCACGCTCGACTATGTCTACCGCAATCGTGCCAGTGGCCGATCGCCGGTCGGGCGCCATCTCGACCGCACGTTTCTCGATGCGATCGGCTGGCGCGGCATCCGGCAGCGCAAGCTCGATGTCGAGGCGCTGCTGCGCGATGCCAGCGCCAGGCTGCGCGCGGTTGGCGCGCCGGTGCACATCATCGACATCGCCGCCGGCCACGGGCGCTACGTCCTCGAGGCCGTAGCCGGGATGCAGAATCGCCCCGACTCGATCCTGCTGCGCGACTACAGCGCCCTCAACGTCGAGCACGGGACAGCCCTCATCCACGATAAGGGACTGGCCGACATCGCGCGATTTGCCACTGGCGACGCGTTCGACCGCGCCAGCCTCGCGGCGATTACGCCACGGCCAACGCTCGGTGTCGTGTCGGGGCTGTATGAACTGACTCCGGACAATACCCCGGTGCGCGAGTCGCTCGGCGGCCTCGGCGATGCCATCGCACCCGGCGGCTTTCTCGTCTACACCGGCCAGATCTGGCACCCGCAGTTGGAGCTGATCGCGCGCGCGCTGACCAGCCATCGCCGCGGCGAGGCATGGGTGATGCGCCGCCGGACGCAGGAAGAGATGGACCAGCTGGTGGCCGCGGCCGGCTTTCGCAAGCTTGCGCAGCGCATCGGCGAATCCGGCATCTTCACCGTCTCGCTGGCGCAGCGCGTGGCTGGATGAGCACCGCCATGCCTCCGCTCGTGACGGCCGAAGCCTGGCCATGGCGGCGTGCGGCTGCGTGGTTGCTGTTCCTCGCGCCGTTTTTCTTCATCACCTACGGCCTCGCCAACTGGTCGGCGTCGCAACGCGCGGACGTGCCTTCGCTGGTGTTCGAATGGGAACAGGCGATTCCGTTCTGGGCGTGGACGATCCTGCCGTACTGGTCGATCGACGCGCTCTATGGCTTGTCGCTGTTCGCATGCCTGACGCGGCACGAACTCGATACGCACGCGAAGCGCCTGCTGACGGCGCAGGCGATTGCCATCACATGCTTCGTGCTGGTGCCATTGCGCTTCTCCTTCGCGCACCCCGCGGCCGACGGCGTATGGGGCTTCATGTTCGATGCCCTGGCAGGTTTTGACCAGCCGTTCAATCAGTTGCCGTCGCTGCACCTCGCGCTGGCGGTGATCCTGTGGGCGCTGTATGCGCGCAGGCTCTCCGGCATCGCGCGCCGCGCTATGGAGCTGTGGTTCCTGCTGATCTGCGGGTCGGTGCTCACCACCTACCAGCATCACTTCATCGATATTCCGACCGGTCTCCTGCTCGGCGCGCTGTGCCTGTGGGCGTGGCCATTTGCCGAAGAGGGCGACGGCCGCGCGATCGCTGCGCAATGGCAATGGACGCACGATCCGGCGCGGTGGCGACTCGCCGCGTTCTATGCGTTTGGCGCGTTGCTGCTGGGAGGAATCGCGATCGGGTCGGGAGGATGGGCGCTGTGGCTGCTGTGGGGCAGCGTGTCCTTGCTGCTGGTGGCACTGGCCTATGCGGCGATCGGCGCGGCGGCGTTCCAGAAGCGCGCGGATGGTCGCCTCTCGGTGGCGGCACAATGGCTGTTCGCGCCCTATCGCGTCGGCGCATGGATAAACTCGCGCGCATGGACATGGCGCGAGCCGCAGCCGGTGCCGATCGCTGATGACGTGTACCTGGGGCGCATTCCTGGCGCGCGCGAACTCGCCGCATCGCCGTTCACGGCCGTGGTCGATCTGACGGCGGAGTTTGCCGTGCCTGCCGGCAACTGCACGTACGTCGCGGTACCCATGCTTGACCTCACCACGCCGCCGGCCGCTGCGCTGGCGCGAGCGGCGGAGGCGATCGAGTGCCTGCGCGCCCGCGGTCCGGTCCTGGTGTGCTGCGCGCTGGGCTGCTCGCGCAGCGCATGCGCGGTAGCGGCATGGCTGCTGGCGTCGCGGCGATCGCCGGATGTCGCCTCGGCACTTTCCACCGTGCGCGCGGCGCGTGCCGTCGTCGTGCTTGGCGACGGCCATATCGCCGCGTTGCACGGACTCGTCGGCGCAAGTCCCGTCCGGCTAACTGGCGTCGCGATACCGGGCGCCGAGTAGTTGCGATGCATGCACTGGCCCCCCATCTGCAGACCATCGGACTGTTTGCTGGTATCGGCGTCGTGTTGCTCGTCGCGTCGCTGATCGGCTGGACACTGAAGCTCACCGTCGCCAAAAATCAATCGCACGGCGTGATTGACAACCTCAACACGCGCATCAAGGCGTGGTGGGCGATGGTGTTGGTGATCGGCATTGCCTTCATGTTCGGCGACATCGGCATCGTGCTACTGTTCGCCTTCATTTCCTGCGTTGCCTTGCGTGAATTCACTTCGCTCACGACGCGCGGTGGCGACCATGCCGCGCTGGCGGCGTGCTTTTTCGTCGTGCTGCCGGTGCAATACGTTCTGGTGTACATCGGCTTGTACGGTCTCTACTCCATTTTCATACCGGTGTTCGCATTCCTGTGCCTGCCGGTCGTCATCCTGGCCGCGGGCAACAGCCGCTGTTTCCTCGAGCGCGTGGCGACGCTGCAGTGGGGCCTTGTGCTCTGTGTGTTCTGCATCTCGCACGTGCCCGCGCTGCTGTCGCTCGACATTGCCGGCTACGAAGGCCGCAACCTGCTGCTGATCGTGTTCCTGGTCCTCGTCGTGCAATCGAGCGACGTGCTGCAGTACTGCTGGGGCATGCTGTTGGGCAAGCACCGCATGGCCCCCGCGCTGTCGCCGTCAAAGACCTGGGAAGGCCTGATCGGCGGCGTGGCCAGCGCCACCGCGCTCGGTGCCGCGCTGTTCTGGATCACGCCATTCAATCATCCGTGGCAGGCCGCGCTGATGGCGCTGGCGATCAACAGCATGGGCTTCTGTGGCGGCCTGGTGATGTCGGCGATCAAGCGCGACCGTGGCGTCAAGGACTGGGGGAAGATGATCGACGGCCACGGCGGCATGCTGGACCGCCTCAACTCGGTTGCCTTTGCCGCGCCGGTGTTCTTCCACCTGACGCGGTTCTGGTGGACTTGAAGGCCATTAAGAAGACTGACTCAAGAGCCCTGAGCGGCAGCGAGTTCGGCATCGTTCGCTTTTGCCCACGCCACTGCGGGACGTGCATTCACTCTGTCGATATAAGCCTGAATCACCGGTTCTGCGGGTACCAACTGGTACATGGTGATCCACGCAAGTGCCGTACCCCATAACACATCAAGGGCGGTGAATTTATCGCCCAGAAGGTAGGTCCCCTTGGCCAGTTGATCCGTCAGCGTCTTGAACATCGTGTCGAAATCGCCATAGGGCGACATCGCCTGCGGTGCGGGCTCGCGCTTTTGCGATCGATCGACGACTGCCGGTTCGAAGCTGGAACCGTAAAAAGCCATCCACCGCAGGTAAGGTCCGCGTAGCGGATCGCCGATTTTCGGAGCAAGCCCCGCTTCCGGATAGAGGTCGGCGAGATAGATATAAATCGCGACCTGCTCAGTGATTATCGCCTCGCCATGCTTCAAGGCTGGAACTTTCCCCATGGGGTTTATCGCGAGGTATTCAGGTTTGCGTTGCTCGCCTTGTTTCATGTTGATCAAATGCAAGTGGTATTCGGCGCCGAGTTCCCTGAGCAGTGTCAGCGCTCCGGTGGATCGAGTGTTCGGAGAATGAAAGAAAGTGAGTGCTTGTGTGGAAGTCATGGTGTTCTTTCCTGTGAAGCCATTGAATGGCTAGGGTTGGGCGTCACTCCGTAACACAGGCGCTGGCCCCTGTTTGCGCTGGCGGACTTTGATGTTGCGCCACGACTCAATGCAAACGAATTGCATGTGGCCGAGCCGCTCAGGAGTAAATGGACAAACATTGAAATCTCCCCAGACTTCAGTTTCAAAACCTGACATTCGAGCTTCGATTTGCTTCGGTAACTCGTCGTTATGAATGCCTAGCATTCGGTGCGTTCCCACGCGCCAGATTCTTGCACTCGGCGTACCGTTCGAAAAAGACAGACGGCCATGCACCGTGAAACAAGGGGCGACGATTTCCGTCCTCCCGTCGCAAGCCGGCGAAGGTGAAGGTTCCTGCGCCGTGGCAACGCTGAACATGCCCAGCAAGAAAGCGAACAGCGGAGCGGAAATTCTCATTGTGACGCCCAACGTCGTGGTGAACGGCGGGCCAGCACAATGCTAAATGATGGCACGGCGCTGATGGCCCGTCCGTTCCACCTGAAGTTAGACAGCGCCTTGCTCATAAGTCGACACACCCTAAATCAGGTCTATCGTCTGAGTCTTCGCGTCTCGGACAGCAGACTGAGTCGCACGCAGATCGCTCTCGAAACTTTGTATGACGTGCTGCGCATACCGAGAGCGCTCTTCCTTGTCTGATGCCGAAGTCTGGATCTGCGTGGCGATCCGATCAAGTTCTGCCACGAGTTCGTCGTACGACTGGAAGATGGCACCGTCGAAATTGCCGAATCGTTGGAGATATTGCCGAACATCATCGATGCGTCGGCAGTCGATGGAGTATTTCAGCGGGTCGAGGTTGCTGCTGAGTCGAATCAAGAGTTGATCCACTTGGCCACAAAGGTGGTCGGGTTTGAAGTTGGCACGTGTCGTGCCATCGGCGGCAAATGCGCGCAGCTCAGTCGCCAGAGCCGTGGGATCGGCGAAGGCATTCTTGATCGGCACGAGCCGAGTGAGGACGGCATCGTACGCAGCGTCGCAATTCGTGCATATGGCCTGAAGATCCGCAGCTAAACCCTTTCTCGCTGGTTCCTGGATTCCGGCACCCCATTTCACTACGTCTGCGCAAGCCTTTACGGCTTGCTTCAGTGCTTCGAAGACTTGCATAAGACGATCCTTTCAGAGATGGGCGCAATGGCTTGCTGAATGAAGCGGTCCAACACCGTGGGGATGCCCAGCGGACGGGTTTTCCCGTCCCCCTTCGGGATTTCCACGCGCAGCACCGGTTGCGGGCGATAGCTGCCGGCATCGAGTTGCGCACGAATTTCCAACCAGTGGTCTCGGAGGTAGTCCGGCAGTTCATCGACCGTCATGCCGTCGATGCCCGGCGCGCCTTTGTTCTGGCGCACTTGTTTCAATGCACGCTGCAGGTTGCCCCGTTCCATTACTTGGGCATACAGCGCTTGGATGTGAATCGACTCGGGTTGTCCTGACGATCCAGCGGCGAGTTCATCCTGCAGCATGGCCGCAGCTTGCTTGCGCAGGTGGTCAGATGCGTTCCCGTCTCTCTTCATCAGGGTCCTTCATCTTTCATCGTTCGGGCCTTCAGCGGTGGCGCCGCCTACTATGCCCTCTGCTGACTTCTCCACGGTATTCAGCGGCCGTTTCCAGACGCCCAGCTTCGATACTCCGAAGCACCGGGGAGATCTCCCGGGGTAAGACACGTTACCTTCGCTGCATAGACGCCGGATTTACAAAGTACACCCCAACCGCAGATGGAGGGCTTCGCGGACACGTGCCCGCTCTCCCCGGATGTACCACGCCTCATATCCGGTTCTTGTTCATCGCCCCGCAGCTTTGGATTGGGCTTCCTCCAGACCCCGCCTCGCGGCAACGCCCTTGCTCTTCTCCTTGCCTTCGGCTCTGCGAAAACCTGGCCATAGGACTTCCACCTATGAAGTAACGCGCCATGCCCGGCGCACACGTAGAGCTAACCGGCGCTGCGCGGCTTCATCGCGCAGCGTCCAGAGAGCGAAGCGAACGGGGTCGACCGCCGGGTTGGGCGGCACTTTTTATGGAGTGCCTTTCGAAAAAACTCAACGCGTTCAGTTTCGCGAACTCCAAGTGCTTTGGAAAATGGTTGGCCGAGTTCGTTCTGCGGCGCTATCTCTGTATATACGCATGACCGCTTCCTTCAAGTTTCAATTTGCCCTTCTCAACAAAAACAAACCTGCATGAATCTTCCCATTTCCTGAACTTTATTAACCCGGCAATTAAATAGATTAGATTGCGGCATATTGGACAGCCGAATGTTTGAAATAAGCCATCACCCGTTCCGGGGTCTTGACCAGGCGCTCCATGAAAGTGGCCGCCTTATGCAGCAACACCTTCTTGCTGGTGGCGCGATCCGAAGAGCGCAGCTCGGTCTTGAAGTCCCGGTTCAGGTATTCGTCAGGATTGATCTCAGGCGAGTACGGCGGGAGATAGAAGACTTCGATCTGATCTGTGCGTTCAGCCAGCCAGGCGGTGACCAGCTTGGCATGATGCACTCTCAGGTTGTCGAGGATCAGAAACACTTTCTGGCTGCTGTCGGCGATCAGCCGCTTCATGAAGCCGATGAACAGGTCGGTGTTCATGGCTTCTTCAATGAACTCGAAGCGCACCAGCCCCTGGTTGCTGATGGCGGAAACCATCGACAGGCCATGCCGCTTGCTTGGTGCCGCCAGAACCGGGGTCTGCCCAGCCGGCGCATAGCCGCGCAGCCAGTGGCCATCCTCTGCCACCGCCGTTTCGTCACCCCAGTAAATGACGGCGCCTTCTGCCTTGGCGCGGGCCGCGATCGTCGGGTAGGTGTCGTTGAGCCATTGTTCGACCTTTACCGGGTTTTGTTCCAGCGCCCGCTTCATCGGCCGTTGCGGGGTGTAGCCCCAGCGCAGCAGGTATTCGCCAACGGTGCGAATCGGCATCTCGATATCGAACAGCACCTTGACAAGTTGCATGACCGCCCGGCGGTTCCACAAGGCAAACGGCAGGCTCAGTTGCTTGGGATTCTCGCCGACGATGACCGAGCGCAGTTGCCATTCCTGGGCCAAGGTCAGCGTCCGTCCCGACAGGTAGCGGCGACCGCGCGTCTTCGACTTCAGGCCGCTCGAGCCTTCCATTGAATAACGCCTGGACCAGCCGATGACCGTACTCACATGCACGCCAACCACCCTCGCGATTTCCTTCCAGGGTAACTTCAGTTCTTCACGCATCCGCATCGCCTGCCGACGCATTTCGTCCTGGGCATCGCGGGGTAATTTACGGGCATCGAACTTTTCCATGCCCAGCATTATATCACAATTGGCTATTTGATTGCCGGGTTAATATGCAGAGTTGGTCTCCTTCAATTGCCCAAGTGCCAGAGTCAGAAAAGCCTTTGTTATTGCTATAGATCACATAATCATTTCTGAAATCATGGCGGACGTCGCCATTAACTGTGGTGCCATTGACCACTTTTCCTTTAATCACTTCAGATATTTCAGGTCCTTTCAATTGCTTATCAGGCATCCCGGATACGTTCACCTCTTCGGCAGATGCCCCGAGCGAAAAGACAATTGAGCAAGACAATGCAACAAAATGCTTTTTAAGATTCTTCATGTCATTCTCCTACCTGATTAGCCACAATGTTCAGCCGCCCTCAAGAATCGCTCTGGACGTGGCGGCGTGACGACCGCCGCGACGAGCAGGCGCTTCAAGATGGACGACAAATCGAAGCGGCGTTGGCGCAATATAATGTCATGCACCGCTACTTGGCGGGATTTTGAAGCGAAAGAGGACACCCGGTGGCAACGAAGATCAAGAAAGACGACAGCCCGGCGAAGGCGAAATACCGCTACCAGGTCAAGAACTGGAGAGAATATGATCGTGCGCTGGTCAATCGCGGCAACCTGACGATCTGGTTTGACGAAGCAAGCATCGCCGCAAGCTGGACGCCGCCGCGGCCGGTTGGCCGAGGCAAGCCGGGGTCTTACTCGGACGTAGCAATCCAGACCTGCCTGGCGCTCAAGACCCTGTTCCGTCTGCCCTATCGGGCGACCGAAGGCCTGCTCAAATCGCTGATGCGCCTGTGTGCGCTGGACCTGCCGGTGCCGGACCACACCCATATGTCGCGCCGGGCAGCGGCACTGGAAGTCAAGATACCCCGTCGTCCGAGAGTTGGCGCCACGCATGTCGTGGTCGACTCCAGCGGGCTGAAGATATTCGGCGAAGGCGAGTGGAAAGTCCGCCAGCACGGTGTCGGCAAGCGCCGCACCTGGCGCAAGATTCACCTGGCCGTCGATGAAACCGCCAAGGACATCATCGGGATCGAAGTGACCACCGCCGACTGGCACGACAGCGAAGTCTTCCCGGATCTGTTGGCCCAGGTTGATGGTGACGTCGGCCAAGTCTCGGCGGATGGTGCCTACGATACCGAAGGGACGCATGCCGCCATTCGCCAGCGGGAAGCCAAGGCGACGATTCCGCCACGCCATGATGCCGTGCCCTGGGGGAACGACCATCCACGGGATGCCCTTCTGGCCGAGATCGAAACCAAGGGACGGGCGGGCTGGAAGGACGAATCCGGCTACCATCGCCGCAGCATTGCCGAAAACATGATGTATCGGCTCAAGCAACTGGGTGATCGACTCTTCTCCCGCGAGTTTGACCGGCAGGTGGCCGAGAGCCACGTCCGGGCAGCCATCATCAACCAGTTCACCTACCTCGGCATGCCGAACTCCGTCCGGGCTCGCCAAATTGCGCCGGCGGTGTGAATCAGGATGGGGATAGGGGAAGTTCATGCTGAAAATCGCGAACGCAAGCCATTGTTATATAAGAAATCCCTAATAGTGCACCAACGCCAATCGAAGCGACGATTGAAACGATATTGAACTTCGGCAAGATAGCGATGAGCGTATTTGGCAAAGTCGAAGGCATGATAGGTGCCCGAGTAGGCGGTCTTCAGATTGCCGAGGAAGGTATTGACCGCGCGGAACTGTTCCAGCTTGACACAAGCCGGGCCGCCGCCGGTCACGACCTCTCCTGCGTTGCCCCCGATCCCGTGACTGCTTTGAAGCACCAAAGGCCATCCGACACCACGTGCGCCGAGGCGGCCAGCGCCGTCTTCGCCCATTCGGCAATCGCTTCCTTGGTGAATTCCAGCTTCTTCAGGCAGACCCGCAACGGACCTCCGGTCTCGGTGGTCTCCACCGCAGCGATGAACGACACCTTGTTCTCCGAGCCGCGTCCGCTCTTGCCGCCAGGCAGCTCGCCACCGAGATAGGCGTCGTCGATCTCGACCCGCCCATCCAGCTGACGCGACGCTTCCCGCTCGCTCATGATCTGCATCAACTTGTGCTTGAGCAGCCAGGCAGTCTTGTAACGCACACCCAGATGGCGCTTGAGTTCGAGGGCCGAGACGTTGTTCTTGGCCTGGGTCAACAGGTGCATGGCCAAGAACCAGGTGGTCAGCGGCAGTTTGGTGGCCTCGAAGATCGTCCCGCACATGACCGTTGTCTGCTCCCGGCATGCCGAGCACTGCCAGTACGTCAGCCCCTTGCGTTCAAAGGCGCAATGGCGCGTCTCTCCACAGTCGGGGCAGACGAAGCCGTCGGGCCAGCGCAGCGCCACCACCGCAGCATGGCATTTCTCCTCAGTCCCGTAGCGCTCCATGAACTGCCCCATCGACAAACCCTTCTGAAACTGCACCAGGTTGATTCCCATCGCGCATCTCCTTTGCCCAAGATGCGCCCATTTTTCACTTCGACAGGCTCAACACATGAGCCCACTGAACTTTGTGGCTAATCAGGTTCTCCTAAGACCGTAGTTCAACCGGACGCTAAAGTGAATTGCATCAGTAACCATACTTGGCACCGTCTGATGACGCCCAACGAATAGCGTTTATCCGCCGACGCGGACGAGGTTGAAGCGAGCGGGAAGTCATATCGGCGGATAAACGTTGTTGGACTGAACCGCCGGACGGGCGATGGTTATGGGGATTGTAAGGCGATGCCGCCCGGAGTCAATTGCATGGCATGCATCGAGTCGGCCCATGGCAGCTTCCGGGCAGACAAAAGCGAAGGCGAGGGGCCGATCACCCCGGTCGGCGATCCGGCGCCCGGCCGGTGCAACCGGCATTGGCCACCCCGCAGGCGAACGCACCCGCGCACGGCGTCAGCGTCCGGTGGCGAGCGCAGCGGCTGAACAATGCCGATCCTCACGGTGGCCCCCGCACATTGATCGCGTGCCGTTCCGCCAGGATCGTTGCCGTGACCCGGAAGACGCCGCCGCAATGCGGACAGCACACCGATTCAAGGCGCGCGACCCGGCGCAGGAAATCAGCGACTGACTCGATCACCGCCGCTTGCGGCGGCGGCACCTTGAGCGCCCTGCGGGCGGCGGCCAGCCCGTCCTTTTTGCGTGCTGGCGAAAGCAAGCCATAGTGCCGGATACGCTTGAACCCGGCGGGCAGCACATGCAACAGAAAGCGCGCAATGAATGCGGTGCCCGGCAGGCGCAGCACCCGCTTCTTGCTCTCGGCATTGGCGCGAACCCGGAAAGCCACCGCGTTGCCGACAATACCGACGATGCGCTCATTGGAAATCGCTACCCGGTGCGTATACCGCGGCCCAGATAGTCCAGCACCGCCTCGGGGCCGCCCAGCGGCTCTTTGGCATAGACCACCCAGTCGTGGGCATAGAGACGCTGTTTGAGTCGTCGCCAGTCGGGATTTGCGCTGACGAAATCTGGCAAGCGACCGAGACGGCGCAAGCCCTCGAGTCCGGCGACGAACTTGCCGCGAAAGACCCTGGACAGCGCCCGCACCGGAAACAGGAAACCCTTCTTCGGCTGGATCCATTCGCCCGTATCAGACAGCGCCCCACCGGCCACCAGGGCATGCACATGGACGTGCCGCCCGAGATCCTGTTTCCAGGTATGCAGCACCAGCGAGAAAGCCGACACGCCGCCCAGATGGCGCGGGCTCCCGGCAAACTCGGTCAGCGTCGCCGCGGCAGCGGCGAACAGGTTCTCGTAGAGCCGGCGCGGTGCCGCGGCGATCAGACCATTGAGATCGTGCGGCAAGGTGAAGACCAGGTGAAAGTACGGCACCGGCAGCACTTCGCGCCGTCTGGCGACGATCCACGCTTCCTTGGCTCGTGTCTGGCAACGCGGGCAATGCCGGTTGCGGCACGAGTGATAGACGTGCCGGGTCGTCCCGCAGCGGTTGCAGGACTCGATGTGGCCGCCTGACGCGGCGGTGCGACAGGCGACGATGGCGCGCCAGACCTTCGCCCCACCGCGGGGCAAATCGTGGGTAGCGAGATAGGCCGGACCGAAGGTGGCGAGCACCTCGGCCAGGCCAGCCGGCGTCACGGGCGGCTCAGATGGGCATCAGCAGTTCGAGCGGTGAGGCGGTGCCCGCCAGACGGGAGTGGCTCAGGTGCAGGTAGCGCATGGTGGTCGAAATGTGACCATGGCCCAGCAGGCGCTGGAGGGTGAACAGATCGACGCCGGACTCCAGGAGATGGGTGGCGAAGCAATGTCTCAGGGTGTGGATGCCGCCACCCTTGGGTAAACCGGCGGCATCGCGGACAGCGCAATAGAGACGCTGCACGGTCTGATCGTAGATCGGTCCATCGCCGGCGCGATTGGGAAAGACCCAGCGCCGGGGACGAAAGGCCCGCGCCAGTAAAAGCGCAGCGATTCCAGAAGGCGCGGTGAAAGGAGCGTATCCCCCAAGGGGACTTCCTTCGGGGCGTAGCGATCCTTGCTGCCCTTGCCCTGGCGAACCTTGAGGCACATCCGGTCGGGCTGGCTTTCGATGTCGGAGAGTTCCAGGGCGCAGACCTCGGACAAGTTGAAGTAGGCAGCAATATTGCAGGGTTTCTCGGATTCGTGACGTATAAACAGGCAGTGTTCATTGGTGCAACCCATTGTCTGAAAATAACATTTGCGGACGCCGTAAGCCTGCATACAGTACTAAACGTTCTGCCAAACCCTGCAAGCCCCTGAAAGTGCCAATGGCATTATACGATCGCTTTCGGTCGGTTTGGCCATCGCCCGGTCATGGCCGTACCGAGCCATTCAACAATTGCGAGAGGTTCCCTGTTTGCCGGAAATTGCCTCAAGCAACGCGCCCTGGGCGGCTTCGCCGAGATGCGCGATTTCCACATCACTGACGATGTAAGGCGGCATCAGGTAAACCGTATTGCCGATGGGCCGGATCAGGGCTTCGCGGTCGAGGGCGGCGCGGTAGAAGCGGCGGGAGAAGTAGGGGTCGTCGGTGGCGACGTCGAAGGCGGCGATCATGCCGCGCTGGCGCAGGTGCCTGACTTGCGGGTGGTCGGCCAGCGGGGCGAGCGCGGCGCTGATTTTTGCCGCTTTTTGGCGGTTGACCGCAACAACGTCGTCCTGCTCGAAGATGTCCAGCGTCGCCAGTGCGGCGCGGCAGGCGAGGGGATTGCCGGTGTAGGAATGCGAGTGGAGGAAGGCGCGAGTGACCGAGTCGTCGAGGAAGGCTTCGTAGATCGTGTCGCTGCACAGCACGATGGAGAGCGGCAGGTAGCCGCCGGAGATGCCTTTCGACAGGCACATCAGGTCGGGCCGG
Organism: Candidatus Dechloromonas phosphorivorans; assembly: GCA_016714975.1. Classification (GTDB taxonomy): domain Bacteria; phylum Pseudomonadota; class Gammaproteobacteria; order Burkholderiales; family Rhodocyclaceae; genus Azonexus; species Azonexus phosphoriphilus. Next base: position 160,280 of record JADKBR010000017.1, read on the forward strand.
ATTTCAGCCTGCTCGTGGGCGAAGAAGGTGCCGGTGCGGCCGCAGCCGACGGCGATCTCGTCGCAGATCAGGTGGACTTCGTGGCGGTCGCACAGGGCGCGGGCGAGGCGCAGGTATTCCGGGTCGTACATCGCCATGCCGGCAGCGCCCTGGACGAGCGGCTCGACGATCAGGGCGGCGATGTTTTCACCGTGGGCTTCGAGGTAGGCTGCGAGCGCGGCGGCAGCGCGGCGGGCGACGTCGGCGGGTGTTTCGCCGGCTTCGGCGAGACGGAAGTCAGGCGAGGGAACGACGGTCGCGGCGCGCACCAGCGGCGCGTAGGCGTCCTTGAAGATGGCGACATCCGTTACCGCCAGCGCACCGACAGTCTCGCCGTGGTAGCTGCCGGCGAGACAGAGGAATTCGGCCTTTTCCGGGCGGCCGATGTTGCGCCAGTAGTGGAAGCTCATCTTCAGCGCGATCTCGGTGGCCGAGGCGCCGTCGGAGGCGTAGAAGGCGTGGCCGAGACTTCCGCCGGTCAACGCCGATAAACGTTCGGAAAGCTCGACCACCGGCTGGTGCGTGAAGCCGGCCAGCATCACGTGTTCGAGCGTTTCGAGCTGGTCGCGCAGCGCCGCGTTGATGCGCGGGTTGGCGTGGCCGAAGAGGTTGGTCCACCACGAACTGATGCCGTCGAGGTAACGCCTGCCGTCGAAATCGTAGAGCCAGGCGCCGCTGCCGCGGGCGATGGGCACCAGCGGCAGGTGGGCGGGCGAGCCGGTCTGCGCGTGGTGCCGCATCTGCGTGCATGGGTGCCAGACGGCGGCCTGGCTGCGCGCCAGCCAGTCTTGGTTCGCCGACTTGCTGATCAATGCAGGACTTGCGAGCTGGCCGCTGGCTGCTCCGGCATTTCGGCGTGCACCAGTTCGGCTTCGACGTTGGGGTAGAGCGGGGCGCCGCAGTCGTCGCAGAACTCCAGCGGGAAATGGTGGTCGAGGAAGATCACGTCCTTGACCCCGGCCTCGCGCAGCACGGATTCGATTTCACCAGCCGCGTCGGTGGCTTCGTCCTCGGCGCCGAGCAGCGGCCAGACAATGCCGTGGTAGGTCTCGTCCTTGTCCTTGGGGCCGAGTCCGACGCGGTATTCCTCCATGCGGCGGTCGTAGCAGGGGCCGACGACGGCGCGCAGGTCGGCCGGCGTCAACCCGAGCATGGTCTGCAGGAAGGCGATCGACGCCTTCAGCGAATAGGGGCGCGACAAGCGGTCGGCATTGCGGCAGGAGGCGTGGTAGGCGTCGGGCAGCAGCGGCTGCCAGGCGCAACCGGTCAGCAGCGGTTCGAGATTCGGGCTGCCCTGCTTGATCCATTCCTTGAGCGCGGCTTCCTTGTTGCCGTCCTTCTCGTTCCAGCGGAACAGCGCCGTGCCGCGCGGCACGGCAATGGCGCCGACGAGGTAGCGAACGTCCGAAAGGAAGCGGTTGGTTTCGGGCAGTCCAGTGCTGTCGACCGCGAAGTGCTGGCCGGCCAGCGTCGCCTCGCCCAGCGCCTGGGTCAGTTGCCAGGTGTCGCAGAAGTTGCGCGGCAACTGGTCCGGGCTGAACAGGAAATCGGCGAGCGCGAGGCGAGTGCCGGCGCCGAAAACGTGGGCGCCGAGGTGCACGGTGAGCGCTTGCAGCGTGCTCTTCGGCAGCGGGGAGGAGGGAATCGAGAAGCGCGACCACGCCAGTACCGGCGCCGCGAACAACTGGATGTCGAATTCCTGGCCGAGCGCTTCCAGGCGGCTGGTTTCGGCGCACGATTCGACCATGTCGGCGAGTTCGTCGTGGGCGCGCGGGTTGGCCTCGAAGAGGCGGTCGAGGGCGGTGTTGATCTCGTCCTCGGCACCGTTTTTCAGCAGGCTGTCGACCAGCTCGCCAAGCTGCCCCTCCCAGAACCTGTCTTCCAGCTTGCCGCCGGATTCGGAGAGGCCGGTGGCCAGGCGTTGCAGTTCTGACGCGTCGCGCGACAGGCGATCGCGCGAGCCGAAGCGGGTGCGTTTCATCGATGTTCCTGAAAAAGCAAAGAACGAATTTTAACAGCCGGTAAAATCCGGCGTAGCGCATTACAGAATATTGAAGGAAGAACCCCATGCTGATCTTTCTCTCGCCCGCCAAGTCGCTCGACTACAAGACGCCGCCGCAGGTCGCTACGCATACCCAGCCGGCCTTCCTGAAGCAGTCGGAAGCGCTGATCCGCGAGTTGCGCAAGCTCTCGCCGGCCGACCTTGCCAACCTGATGAGCATTTCCGACCCGCTGGCGCTGCTCAATTTCAACCGCTTCGCCGACTGGAAACTGCCGTTCACCCCGGAAAACGCCAAGCAGGCGGCGCTTGCCTTTGACGGCGATGTTTACGACGGGCTGGCGGCGAAAACTCTGGCGGCGGCCGACCTCGACTTCGCCCAACAGCACGTGCGCATCCTGTCGGGCCTCTACGGCATTCTCAAGCCGCTCGACCTGATGCAGCCCTACCGCCTCGAAATGGGCACCCGCTTCGCCAACGCGGCGGGCAAGGACCTCTACGCCTTCTGGGGTGAGAGCCTGCTCGACGCGATCAATGGCGAGCTGGCCGGAATGCCGCGGCCGGTTGCGGTCAACCTCGCTTCCGAGGAGTATTTCAAGGCCGCCATCGGCAGGAAGATCAGGGGCCAGGTGATCCAGCCGGTATTCGAGGACTGGAAGTCCGGCCGCTACAAGATCATCACCTTCTTCGCCAAACGGGCACGCGGCCTGATGACGCGCTACGCCGTGGTCAATCGGCTGAGCCAGCCCGAAGGGCTGCAGGGTTTCGACTACGACGGCTACGGCTTCGCGCCGGAAGCTTCCGACGACAGGGCCTGGGTCTTCCGCCGACGTCAGGACTGATCCGCCCAGCGCGCCTTGCGCCAGCGCTCGATTTCCCCGTTGCCGCAGAAGGTCCAGGCAACCAGCCGGCTCTGCTTCTGACCCTGCGCCATCGGGATGATGCGCGTTTCAACCGGGTGCACCTTCTTCAGCGCCGCTTCGACGTGAGCGACGTTTTCCGCCTTTGACACCAGGCTGGTGAACCACAGGCAGCGCTTCGGGATGCCGGCGCTCTGCGCAACCATCCTTTCGAGGAAGGCGCGTTCGCCGCCCTCGCACCAGAGTTCGGTGCCCTGGCCGCCGAAATTCAGGCGTGGCTGGCTGGCTGCCTGGTTGCGGACGCCTTTGCCGAGATTGTTCCACTTGCGCCGGGCGACGGCCATGACATCGCCCGGCGAGTTGTGGAAGGGCGGGTTGCAGATGCTGAGCTCGAAGCTTTCGCCCGAGCGCAGCATGCCGACGAAGATGTTGTCCTGCACCGGCTGGTGGCGCAACTCGATGGCCGCGGCAAGTTCCGGATTGGCGGCCAGGATGCGCTGCGCATTGGCCAGCGCCGGCGGGTCGATGTCGACACCGAGGAAACGCCAGCCGTACTCGCCGTGGCCGATCAGCGGATAGATGCAGTTGGCGCCGACGCCGATGTCGACGATGCGCACGCGCGGACCCGTTGGAATCACCTTGCGGTTGCAGGTGGCGAGCAGGTCGGCGGCGTGGTGGATGTAGTCGGCGCGGCCGGGAACAGGTGGGCACAGGTAGCCGGCGGGAATGTCCCAGCCGTGGATACCGTAGTGGCGGATCAGCAGCGCGCGATTGAAGGACTTGAGCGCCGCCGGGTTGGCGAAGTCGATACCCGGCGTGCCGGCGGCGGTGGTGATGACGTAGCGTGCCAGACCGGGCGAAACGGCGACGAGGGCGGGAAAGTCATAGCCGGCGAGATCCCGGTTGCGCGGGTGGAGGCCGGGCTTGGGCTGGGCAGGGGTGACGGTGCTTGCTTCGCTCATGGCGTTTCCTGAAATGGGGTTGGCGGAAGCAGCGCCGCGGCGGCAGCCGGGTTGAGAATCCGGAAGCCGAGCGTCGTCCGGCCGCGCAACCTGAGCAGCGCCTTGTCCTTGGTCACCAGGAAGTTGGCGCCGCAACGGGCGGCGAGTTCGAGGAACTTCTGGTCGTCGCGATCCTTGCAGCGCGGCAACGGTGGCGGTTGGCCCTCGGGAACTACCTGCACGAGGCCAGCGTAGTGGCTGTAGCGGTCGACCGCCATTTCCGGCGTCAATTTGAGCTGCGGGTAGGTCAGCACGCGTTGCAATTCGTCCAGCGTCCCGGCGTCGGCCAGGCATTCGACCTGCCCGCCCGCGAGCGCGGCCATGATCGGGACCGCGTCGGTGTTGGCCCAATGGAAGAGGTCAAGGACGACATTGGTATCGAGGACGAGGCGCAGCATGGCGCGGATTATAATGCCCGCCTGTTCAGCGCCCGCCCCGGAATTCCATGCCCCGCATTCTTCTCGCCCCGATGGAAGGGCTCGCCGACGATGTCCTGCGCGGCGTGCTGACAGCCATCGGCGGTTACGACTGGGGCATCTGCGAATTCATCCGCGTCTCGGGCAGCGTGCTGCCGGTCAAGACCTACGAGCGGATCTGCCCGGAATTGCTCCGCGGCAGCCGCACCGCCGCCGGCACGCCGATGCGCGTGCAGTTGCTCGGCTCCGATCCGCATTTCATGGCCGAGAACGCGCGCCGTCTGGTGACACTGAATCCGGCCGGAATCGATCTCAATTTCGGCTGCCCGGCGCCGACGGTGAACCGCCATCGCGGCGGCGCGGCGTTGCTCGGCGAGCCGGAACTGCTTCACGCAATCGCCAGCGCCGTGCGCGGGGTGGTTCCGGTCGAGATGCCGTTTACGGCAAAAATGCGGCTCGGCATCGACGATACCGGCCTCGCCGTCGAGTGCGCGCAGGCGCTGGCCGCCGGCGGCATCGACGAACTCATCGTGCACGGCCGGACCAAACTCGACGGCTACCGCCCGCCGGCGCGCTGGATGTGGATCGACAGGCTGCGGGCGGCGGTCGCCATTCCGATCATCGCCAACGGCGAGGTGTGGACCGTCGAGGATTTCGTTCGCTGCCAGCAGGAAACCGGCTGCGCCGACATCATGCTTGGGCGCGGGGCGGTTGCCGATCCGTTGCTGGCGCGGCGCGCGCGCGGCGAGGAACCTGGCGGCTGGGCGGAAGTGGCGCCGGGCGTGGCAACCTACTGGCAAGGCGTCAGGCAGAAGGTCGTGGCGGAGCATGCCGGCGGACGGCTCAAGCAGTGGCTGGCGCTGCTGCGCCTCACTTACCCGGAAGCTGGCGAGTTGTACCGGCGCCTGCGGCCGATCAAGGCGGCGCACGACATCGACGCGGCGCTGGTCGCCGCCGGCATCACTCGGCGAATTGCCGCACGCTGCATGAGGGGGGGGAATTCGCGATTCGTCACCAGCGCCCAGGCTGGGCCGCACCGCGATCTGGAGGCGCTGCTTCGCCGTCACCTCGCCCAGCCGTTCCGCAAGCCGATCCTCGAATACAACCGCGCCGCCTTTGCCGGCGCAATGGTGGCCCGTGACCGGTGGCAGACCGATGCGCCGCTGATTCTCGATGCCGGCTGCGGCGTCGGCTGGAGCACGCAATGCATCGCGGAAATCTTCCCTGACCACTTCGTTCTTGGCGTCGATCAGTCGGCCAACCGCCTCGGGCGCGGCAAGCTCCTGCCGATGCCAGGCAACGCGCTGCTGATCCGCGCCGATCTGGTCGATTTCTGGCGCCTCCTGGCCGAAAACGGTGTTCGCCTCGCCCGTCATTACATCCTCTACCCGAATCCGTGGCCGAAGATCGGCCATCTGGCGCGGCGCTGGCACGGCCACGCGGTTTTTCCCGCCTGGCTGGAACTCGGCGGCGAACTCGAATGTCGCAGCAACTGGCGCATCTATGTCGAGGAAATGGCGCGGGCGTTGGCCCTGCTGGCTGGCCACCCGGTGATCGCTGAGCCTTACACCACCGAAAATCCGCTGACGCCTTTCGAGAGGAAATATCTGGCATCCGGCCATGATCTCTGGCGCTGCCGCGTGAGCCTGCCATGAGCGTCTGCCAGAGTTGCGGCGCGTGCTGCGCAAGCTTCCGGGTCGATTTTCACCCGGCTGAGCTGGCCGGGGGCGCTTTCGCCTGGGGGCAGGGCGTGCCGCCAGCGCTGACGGTGCCGGTGACGCCGGCCATCGTCCGCATGGGCGGCAGCGATGCGACCGCACCGCGCTGCATCGCGCTGGCCGGGGAGGTTGGAAAAGCCGTCGCCTGTACGATTTACGACGTCCGCCCGTCGCCGTGCCGCGAGTTCGATACCATCGACGACGCCTGCGCCCGCGCCCGCCGCCGCCATGGACTGCCACCGCTGACGATCGGGCTTATCCCCGTTTCGGTCGGGTAAGCCTGTGGATAAGCTCGGGACAACCGGCAGTTCTGGTCGAAAACAGAGGCTTCCACGGTCGACGCCCAAAATATGGGCAAATTTGCGTCGGGGTTGCCACCCGGTGAGGCGGTGACTCAAAGTAAAAAGCAGAGCCTGCGGGCGCCGGCGTTGACGTAAAATAGGCGTTTCCCAGAGCCACCCTTTACGAAAGGAAGTCGCCGTGCTTGAAGCCTATCGCGCCCACGTCGCAGAACGTGCTGCCCTCGGTATCCCCCCGCTGCCGCTGTCCAAGCAACAGACCAGCGAACTGGTTGCCCTGCTGAAGGACCCGCCCGCTGGCGAGGAATCATCACTGGTCGAACTGCTCTCCTTTCGCGTACCGGCCGGTGTCGATGACGCCGCCAAGGTCAAGGCCGAGTTCCTGGCCAAGGTCGCCAAGGGCGAAGAATCCTGCGCTCGGGTTACCAGGGAAATGGCCACCGAACTGCTCGGCACCATGCTCGGCGGTTACAACGTCAAGCCGCTGATCGACCTGCTGACCGATCCGACCGTCGGCGCCGTGGCAGCGCGGGGCCTGAAGCGGACCCTGCTGGTCTTCGACTTCTTTCACGATGTCGCCGAACTGGCGAAAGCCGGCAATGCCAATGCCCAGAACGTGATGCAGTCCTGGGCCGACGGCGAGTGGTTCACTTCGCGTCCTGAAGTTCCCTCTTTCCAGACGCTGACCGTCTTCAAGGTCACCGGCGAAACCAACACCGACGACCTGTCGCCGGCGCCGGATGCCTGGTCGCGTCCGGATATCCCGCTGCACGCGCTGGCCATGCTCAAGAACCCGCGTCCGGGGATCGAGCCCGACGAGCCGGGCGCCCGTGGTCCTCTCAAGCAGCTCGATGCGCTGGCTGCCAAGGGGCACCTGATCGCCTACGTCGGCGACGTGGTCGGTACCGGCTCCTCGCGCAAGTCCGCCACCAACTCGGTGCTGTGGTTCACCGGCGAGGACATCCCCTTCGTCCCGAACAAGCGTTTCGGCGGCGTCTGCCTCGGCTCCAAGATCGCGCCAATCTTCTTCAACACGATGGAAGATGCCGGCGCGCTGCCGATTGAAATCGACGCCAGCCAGATGGACATGGGCGACGAGATCGACCTGAAGGTTGACCACGTCACCGGCAAGGTCACTGCTGTCAAGAACGGTGACGTGATCGCCGAATCCCAGCTCAAGACCCTGGTCATCCTCGACGAAGTCCGTGCCGGTGGCCGCATCCCGTTGATCGTCGGTCGCGGCCTGACCACCAAGGCGCGTGAGTTCCTCGGTCTGCCGCAAAGCCTGCTGTTCCGTCTGCCGCAAAACCCGGCCGACGACGGCAAGGCTTACTCGCTGGCCCAGAAGATGGTTGGCCGGGCCTGCGGCGTCGCCGGCATCCTGCCGGGCACCTACTGCGAGCCCAAGATGACCACCGTCGGTTCGCAAGACACCACCGGCCCGATGACCCGCGACGAACTGAAGGATCTGGCCTGCCTCGGCTTCTCCGCCGATCTGGTCATGCAGTCCTTCTGCCACACCGCCGCCTATCCGAAGCTGGTCGACGTCAAGACGCACCGCGAACTGCCGTCCTTCATCTCCACCCGTGGCGGCGTTTCCCTGCGTCCGGGCGACGGCGTCATCCACTCCTGGCTGAACCGCCTGCTGCTGCCGGATACCGTCGGTACCGGCGGTGACTCGCACACCCGTTTCCCGATCGGCATCTCCTTCCCGGCCGGTTCCGGTCTGGTCGCCTTCGCCGCCGCCACCGGCGTCATGCCGCTCGACATGCCGGAATCCGTGCTGGTCCGCTTCAAGGGCGAGATGCAACCGGGCATCACCCTGCGTGACCTGGTCAACGCCATTCCGCTCTACGCCATCAAGGCCGGCCTGCTGACCGTCGAGAAGAAGGGCAAGATCAACGTCTTCTCCGGCCGCATCCTGGAAATCGAAGGTCTGCCCGATCTCAAGGTCGAACAGGCATTCGAGCTCTCCGACGCCGCCGCCGAGCGTTCCGCTGCCGCCTGCTCGGTGCGCCTGAACAAGGCGCCGATCGTCGAGTACATGCGTTCGAACATCACGCTGATGAAGTGGATGATCGCCGAAGGCTACCAGGATGCCCGCACCCTGAAGCGCCGCATCAATGCCATGGAAGACTGGATCGCCAACGGCGTGCTGCTGCAGCCGGATGCGGATGCTCAATACGCGTCCGTGATCGAAATCGATCTGGCCGAAATCACCGAGCCGATCCTCGCCTGCCCGAACGACCCGGACGACGTCAAGGTCCTGTCCGAAGTCGCCGGCGCCAAGATCGACGAAGTCTTCATCGGCTCCTGCATGACCAACATCGGCCACTTCCGCGCCGCCGCCAAGGTTCTCGAAGGCAAGTCCGACATCCCGACCCGTCTGTGGATCGCGCCGCCGACCAAGATGGATGCGCTGATCCTGACCGAAGAAGGCTACTACGGCGTCCTCGGCAAGTCCGGCGCGCGCATGGAAATGCCGGGCTGCTCGCTGTGCATGGGCAACCAGGCACAGATCCGCAAGGGCTCCACCGCGATCTCCACCTCCACCCGCAACTTCCCGAACCGCCTCGGCATCGACACCCAGGTGTACCTCGGTTCCGCCGAACTGGCCGCCATGTGCGCGCTGGCCGGCCGCATCGTGACGGTGGCGGAATACATGGAGCAGATCAAGCTGGTCAATGCCAAGGCGGCTGAAGTTTATCGCTACATGAACTTCGACCAGATTCCGGCGTTCGTCGAAGTCGCCGAAACGGTCGAAGCCTGAGCCGAAGAATTCGACGCTTTCCAGGCGTCGACCGCAACAAGCCTCTGCCCGGGAAACCGGCAGAGGCTTTTTTTGCGGGATCAGCAGGCACCATGCGCGAGGCACACCAGCGCCAGTGGCTCGCTACACCACAATTTGCACAAACAACTGTGCATCTATACAGCTATTCATCCCGATCCCACCGATCAGGATGCCCATGCCTGCCGAAGCCGTCGCGTGTGCCACTTCGCGCATCGCCACCTATCGTCGTCGCCAGTCTGAACGCACCATGCTCTACCGCACCGTGCAGTCTCACCTGGCTACCTGGCTCGAACTGGCGCAGGATGAATCGGGCCGTTCGACACCAAGCCACGTCGAGCGGGAATTCCACCGTTACCTCGAATGCGGCATCTTGGCCCACGGTTTCGCCCGTGCCCGCTGCGCCGGCTGCGGGCACGATTTTCTGGTCGCCTTTTCCTGTAAGGGGCGCGGCGTCTGCCCTTCGTGTAATACCCGCCGCATGGTCGAGACTGCCGCCGACCTTGCCGACCACGTCATCCCGCACCTGCCGGTTCGGCAATGGGTACTCTCGGTGCCCAAGCGGCTGCGCCACTTTCTGAAGGCCGACCCCGCCATCCAGAATCTGGCCCTGCACATTTTGCTCTCGGCGGTGGAGCAGGGATTACGGGCTGCTCCTCCGCCGCGTCGGCATCGGCATCGCTACTACGGGGTGCTGGCGCCGAATGCGCCGCTACGGACTGTAGTGACGGCCCTGGCGGTGGAGAAGGTTGAGGCGACCCCGCCGACCGCGATGACCAAAGCGGTGCCGGCAACCGAACCGGGCGCAACCGATGAGCGAGCCCATCGCAAGGCCACGCGTTACGCCTGGGCACCAGTTGCAGACGAACACCGAGAACGGTGGCATGCTCGGCGTCGGCGCCCCCGCCGGGATGGCGAATCCACTGCGCGACCGGCTGCACCGCAAAATATCGCGAGATGGCTGCACGCCAGGTAATCTCGACGACATTTTCGCTGCCCGCTGTCGCGCTTCCGTCGGCAGCCTGTGTCGACCGGTAGCCGGAGGACGTCCCGCCAAAGGATAGGAAATTCAACGCCCCGAAGGTAAGCATCGCCGCGCTTTTCGCTCCATGTCAACGAGAAAAGCGGGAAAATTCACCCGGAAATCGCACTCGCCCAGGCGGAACCATCACCTGAAAGCTCAAGGCCGGCCGAATTCGGCCGGCCTTGAGCTTTCAGCTACGAGCCATCCCGCGACAAGCCTCAACCCTTGTCTTCTCCGCCCCTACCAAGCGACGCGCTGATCGAATTCGTAGTCCGGTGCCGGTTGGGCCTGCGGGTCGGTTGCCCGTTCGACCTGTTCGGTCGCCGGCAACACCCACAGCGGCGGACCGCGCCGGGGCCAGACGCGGAGCCGAGGTCGGCTCGCCCAAGTGGCCAAGAATCTCGCGAATCACCGGACCTTCGTTGACGGCGTGGCCTTGGGCCATGAAGGCAATGATCCGCAGGTCACCGCCGCACTTCGGGCAGACCAGAGGGAGCACTTCATAGATGCGCGCCAGTAGTAGTACTATGAGTTTGCGCAAGGCGTGGACACTTGCGATTGCAGGTATCTCGCCCGAATACCAAGTTCTTTCCTGACCAACAATGGAGTGGAGCAAAACATGAAAAAATCAACCGTATCCCTCGCGCTGCTTGGCGCCGCGCTCGCCGTCGGCAGCGCGTTCGCCAACGCCGCCGCTCCCGACTGGAGCAAAGTGCCGAAGCGCCAGATCGAAGTGTTCGCGCCCGGCGTAACGCCGATCGAATGGATGATGAACAAGTCCGACCACAGCGGCCGCATCAGCAAGGGCGAGAGCTGCGCCGGCTGCCATGAAGAAAAGGGCGCGCTCAACTTCAACTTCAAGCGTATGGCCAGCAAGGAACTGGAGCCGGTCGGCGCGCCGAAGACGATCAAGTTCCCAGTCACCACACAAGCCGCCTACGACAAGGAAAACCTCTACATTCGTCTGACCTTCAAGGCGCCGACCGATGCGCCGGCCGGGGCCGACAAGGAAGAAAAGGCGCCCTTCCATGAGGTCAAGGCGGCAATCATGCTGGCCGGTCCGAAGGTCGAGATGGGCGAGCAGATCGGTTGCTGGGCGACCTGCCACAAGGATGTGCGCTCGATGCCGGGCGCCGACCCGAAGAAGAAGAAATACATCAAGGACGCCAACGTGGCGGGCGGCAACTACATGGACTACTTCCAGTGGAAGAGTGGCGATGCCGGCGGCGGAGCCACCCAGCTCGACGGCCATGTCGCTGCCGAGCGCATCAACAAGGGCGGCCAGGCGCTGGTCTCGGCCGAAGGCGAATGCAAGGCCGGCCTGTGCATGGTGACCTTCACGCGCAAACTGTCCGGTGGTGAGGGCGATCTGGCGCTGGCCGAGGGCCAGAAGGTTCCGTTCGGCATCGCCATCCACGCCGACAAGACGATCCATCGCTTCCACCACGTCTCGCTCGCCTACACGCTTGGTCTGGGGGTGGATGCCGACATCAAGGCGAGCAAATAGGGGCGTCTCGGTCGGCCCGGCAGCCGGCCGCGTTAGCCGCCAACGGATTGGGTGGCCATCTGCATTGCATAGTATTTCAGACTTAAAGCGGCGGGCGACAGATGGCCGAGTCGTGCCTGCTTTCGAATCCGGTTGTCCCCCAAGGGGACTTCCTTCGGTGCGTAGAGGATTTCGACGTACTCCGTGATCTCGCATCTGGCCTGTTCCCGGGTAACGAAACGGCGGTGATGTATCAGTTCGGTCTTCAGGGAACCCCGGCAGCTTTCCATGGGGAGTGTCCCAGCAGTTACTCTTGCGACTCATTGAGACCTGCATGCCGAATTGCCGGAGCAACTTCTGATAGGCCTGCGCGCAGTATTGGCTGCCGCGATCTGAGTGGTGGATCAGCCCTTTCCCAGGCCGCTTCGCAGCGACGGCCCGGAAGAGTGCCTGCATCACCAGGTTCTGTGTCATGCGCGCATCCAGAGCGTAGCCCACCAATTCGCCGTTGAAGAGACCCTTGATGCCGGCAAGATAGAGCCAGCCCTCATCGGTGGCGATATAGGTAATGTCCGTCACCCAGGCCTTGTTCGGTGCCGCCACAGCAAACTGCCGATCCAGCAGGTTCGGCGCGACCGGCAGGGCGTGATTCGAATCCGTGGTCGCCTTGAATTTCCGTTTCTGCTTGCAGCGCAGGCCGAGCTTCTTGCGAATTCGTCTGATTCGGTGAATGCCTACCTGGATGCCGTTGTCGGCCAGGTCGGCCTGCAGGCGGTCCGGGCCATAAGTCTGACGGGTGCGTTCGTGTGCGGCCTTGATCTCGACTTCGATCCGGGCATTCTCCCGGGCGCGTGGTGAGAGCGGTCGATTGTGCCAGGCGTGATAGCCGCTTTCTGATACGCCCAGTGCGCGGCACATGGCTGCTACGGGATACTGGTGTCGCAATTCCTCTATCCGGCCGTATTTCACCGCGACTCCTTCGCGAAATACGCCGCACATTTTTTTGGCAGGTCGCGCTCCAGTTTCACTTCAGCCAGTTCCTTGCGTGTGCGCGCCGGTTCAAGTTCCAGTTCGCTGGCCAGTCGCTGCCCTTTGCCGACCTCGGCCAGTTTGCCCGCACGTGCTGCTCGCACCCAGTTGCTCAGGCTGCTCTTCGGCACTGACAGCCGCTTCGCCGCCTGATCAATTGATAGCCCTTCTGCTTCCACTACCTTGACCGCCTCCGCCCGAAATTCCGGCGTGTAGATCCCCTTCGGTATCCGGGCGGATTCAAATCTGAAGTGCAACACTTTCCGAGAGGTAATGTGTTGCGATGGGAACGAACTACAAACACCTGAGTTGTGAAGAACGCACGATGATCCAGTTGAGTCTTGAGCAGGGCTGCACGCTGCGGGCAATTGCCCGCAGCGTGCAGCGCGCGCCGAGTTCGATCAGTCGTGAATTGAACCGCAACGGTTGGAGCAATCCGGCGATGGCGCCGAAGAGGCGGGGACGCCCACGGGTGGCGGGCGGCTATCGCGCGCCGCAGGCACAACACCGCGCCGACGTCCTGACGAGTACGCCAAGATGCCCTTCGCGCCTCGCGTTCGATGGTCCGCTGTGGGGGCATGTCGAACGCCTGCTTCGGGAACACCATTCGCCCGAACAGATCACGGGCATACTGCAAAGGATGCACCCGGACCAGCCCACGCTTCAGGCCAGCCACGAGACCATCTACACCGCGCTCTATGCCATGCCGCGCGGCGCTTTGCGCAGTGAGTTGATTGCCTGCCTGCGTCAAGCCCGCAAGAGTCGTCGCCCGCGTGCCCGGGGTGAAGATCGCCGGGGCACGATCCCCGACATGGTCAGCATTCACCAGCGCCCACCCGAGATCGACGAACGCATCATTCCAGGCCACTGGGAGGGCGACCTGATCAAGGGGGCTCGTAATGCATCGTCGATCGGCACCTTGGTCGAACGGACGACGCTCTTCGTTACGCTCGTCAAGATGGAGGACGCCACAGCCGACACAGCGGCGACCGCCTTCGGCACGGTCCTGAATCGGATTGATGCGCAAAAACGGCTCTCTCTGACCTACGACCAAGGGCGCGAGATGACTCAGCATGCTCGACTGACCGAGACCACGGGCGTCGCGGTCTACTTCGCCGATCCGCATAGCCCTTGGCAGCGCGGTATCAACGAGAACACCAATGGCTTGCTCCGCCAGTATTTCCCCAAGGGCTCCGACCTTTCCGGTTTCTCTCAAGCCGAACTCGATGCCGTTGCCTGGCAACTCAACACTCGGCCACGAAAGAGCCTCAACTTTCGATGCCCCATTGAAATGTTCATGCCAGAGTCGTTCGACTTCTTCGAACATCATCATCTACTTGTTGCACTTGGAACTTGAAACCGCCCTTCCTGCAGGCCGACCCCGCCATCCAGAATCTCGCCCTGCACATCTTTCTCTCGGCGGTGGAGCAGGGATTACGGGCTGCCTGCCCAGGGGCTCAAGGCAGCACGGCGCGCATCGGCGCCGTCGCCTTCATCCACCGCTTTGGCGCCCTGCTCAATCCGCATGTGCATTTTCACTGCGTGGTGGTCGACGGTGTATTTGAGCCGGCACGGGGGGGCAATTGCCGGTGCGCTTTCACGAAATGCCGGCGCTCGATGCGCAACAACTGGCCGACATCCAGCGCAACATCCGCCGCCGACTGCTGCGCGCACTCAAGCGGCGCGGTCTGCTCGAACCGGAGGTCGCCGAGGAAATGGACGCCTGGGATCACGGCGGTGGTTTCAGCCTTGATGCCGGCGTGCGCATCGAGGCCAACGACCGATCCGGTCTGGAACGCTTGTTGCGTTACTGCGCTCGTCCGGCCTTCGCGCTCGAACGGTTACGCCAGATCGACCCCGAGCATCTGGTCTACGAGAGCATCAAGCCCGGCCCCGGCGGCAGTGTCAGCCTGCTCCTGACGCCGCTCGAACTGATCGACCGACTGGCCACCCTGATTCCTCCGCCGCGTCGGCATCGGCATCGCTACTACGGGGTGCTGGCGCCGAATGCGCCGCTGCGGGCCGCGGTGACGGCGCTGGCAGGGGCGAAAGACGTGGCGCCCCTGCCGAGCGCGATGACCGAAGCGGTGTCGGCACCCGAACCGGGCACGACCGTCCCGAACGCGCCAGATGAAGTGGCAGACGAGCCAACCTGCCGCAAGGCCGCGCGTTACGTCTGGGCGCTGCTGCTGGCGCGCATCTACGAGGTGCTGCCGCTCGCCTGCCCGAAGTGCGGTGGCGACATGCGGATCATCGCCTTCATGGCCCAAGGCCACGCCGTCAACGAAGGTCCGGTGATTCGCGAGATTCTCGGCCACCTGGGCGAGCCGACCTCGGCTCCGCGTCTGGCCCCGGCGCGCGGTCCGCCGCTATGGGAGCTGCCGGTGGCCGGACAGGCTGCGCCAGAGCCGGAAGCTGATCCGCTGGCCCAACCAGCGCCAGACTACGATTTCGACCAGCGCGTCGCCTGGTAGGGGCGGAGAAGACAAGGCTTGAGGCTTGTCGCGGGATGGCAGGTGATGGTTCCGCCTGGGCGAGTGCGATTTCCGGGGGAATTTTCCCGTTTTTCTCGTTTGACATGGAGCGAAAAGCGCGGCGATGCTTACCTTCGGGGCGTTGAATTTCCTATCCTTCACCGACGATTTTCCCGGAGATTGTGATTCGCTGGCAGGCGGTGGGGGGGGCGCGGGGGTGGGGGGGGGGCGGGGGGCGGCGGGCGGCATCCCCCGGGGGGGGGGGCGGCGCGGGGGGGGCGCGCCGGGCGGGCCGGCCGCCGCGGGGGCGGGGGGGGGCGGCCCTCGCCCGCCGCCCCCGGCCGGGGCGGGGGGGGGGGGGGGGCGGGCGGCCCGGCCGCCCCGGCGGGGCCGGCGGCGCGGGGGGGGCGGCGGCGCCCCCCGGCCCGGGGGGCGGCGCCGGCAGCGCCGGCCGCAGAGGGGCCGGGGGCGGCCCCCCGCCCGGCCCCCCCCCACCCGGCCGCCGGGGGGGGGGGGGGGCGCGCCCGCCCCCGGCCGGGGGGGCGGGGGCGGGGGGGGGGGGGGGGGGGGGGGGGGGGGGGGGGGGGGCGGGGGGGGGCCCGCCCGAGGGGCGGGGGGCCCCGCGGGGGGGGGGGGGGCGCTGGCGGCCCCCCACGCGCCGGCGCCGGGCCAGCGCCCCGGCGACCGGGCGGGCCGGCGGCCGCCCGGGGGCCAACCACGGCCACCACCGGCGCGCCACCCCGCCGGCGACCCCCCCACCCCGGCGCGCAGCGCCCGGCCGCCGGCGCGGGGGATGCGACGAGGGGTGACGGCTACCAACCACGCGCCGATTTACAGAAAAGAAGTTGCACTGCCTGCTCGGCCATGCCGATGTGGCAACGACCCTGACCACGCCGGGAAGCATGCGCAATCGCCACCTTGATGCGTCCAATTGACAACACGTACGACATGGCGTACGATTTTTTCGCAAAGGAAATCACCATGACGACAATCACCGCCAGCGAAGCACGGGCCAGCCTCTACCGCCTGATCGATGAAACAACGCTAAATCACCAGCCTGTTCTGATCACCGGAAAGCGGCACAATGCCGTGCTCGTATCCGCCGATGATTGGGCAGCGATTCAGGAAACCATGTATCTCCTGTCTGTTCCTGGCATGCGAGAGTCGATTCGTGAAGGCCTGGCGACTTCGCCAGACGAGTGCAGCAAGGAACTGGCCTGGTGAGTTGGCAACTTTTCTACACCAAGCATGCACAAAAGGATGCCGAAAAACTTGCGTCCGCCGGATTGAAAGAAAAAACCCAATCCTTGCTGGCAGTTCTGGCCGTGAACCCCTTCCAGACCCCGCCAGCTTACGAAAAACTGATCGGCGACCTGGCTGGCGCCTATTCCAGACGGATCAATATACAGCACCGTCTGGTCTATCAAGTGCTTGAGGAGCAGCGAATGGTGAAGGCACTCAGAATGTGGTCACACTATGAGTAATATTGCCAACGCGGCGCGCGGCCCTGTTGGTGGAATACGTCTGACCCATATTTCGATGGGGTTACAATTAATCGGGCCTGGCCCCCATGACACTGCCTTAAGCCATTATCCCCCGTGATTGTCGGATGTTGTCGCGGGCCACAGCGCGAGGAGCGGTCAGCTGAACTGGATTTCGGCGACATCATCCTGGCCGACCGCTATCACTGCAAATACTTTACCGCCGCGCTGCTGATGGCGCGGGGCGTCGATCTGGTCACGCGGCAGCATCAGCGCCGGATTAACGACTTCCGGCGGGGCCGGCGCCTGGGGCAACGGGATCACCTGGTGGAATGTCTGTCCCGAATGGTCCTGCAACACGCACCGAAAGACCAATCGGTGCGGGTGAAATCACATCGAAATTGCCGGAGAACAGCGTATATTTGGACATGGTTCGACTTTAATCACTCGCATACGGCACGGTCTTGATGCTAATCACTGGCTGGATCCTGTACGTCGGGAAAGATGTATTTGTCCCCGTGTTTTTTGGTGCTGTCGTCGCCTATGTCATCGTCGGCCTTGCACAGGCGTTGCTCAGAATTCCCTATCCGGGCCGCGCTCTGTCGCTTCGAGTCAGATATACGCTATCTGTGCTGGTCATTGTTCTTGCAGTGCTTGGTATTGCTTTCCTTGTCATCACCAACAAGGAAAATCTTTTGGCAATTGCCCCGCAATATCAAGAATCCCTGCTCGTGGCCATCCAGAAATTTGCGGTTTTTCTTCGCATCGAGACTGAACCAACCTGGGCCACGTTGCGCCAGGATATTCTGGCGCAGATCAATATTCAGCGCCTCGTTGGCTCGATGGTCGCTTCGGTATCGTCGATCATCGTAGGCGTTATCGTCGTGCTTTTGTACGCCACCTTTTTGCTGCTCGAGCGGCGCTCTTTTGCTCAAAAACTGGCAAATATCTCAAGGGATGCAAGCAGCATCGCCCGGATTCGGTCAATCACCAATGACATCAGCAGGCGGATCGGATCCTATCTGGCACTCAAGACGTTTCTCAGCTTGTTTCTGGGCGCCATTAGCTGGGCGATCATGGCATTCGTCGGCCTTGAATTTTCAGCGTTTCTGGCTTTGCTGATCGCGTTCCTGAATTACATTCCCTATATCGGATCGTTTGTTGGTGTGCTCTTCCCGGTCATCATGACGATCATTCAGTTTCAGGATCTGAGTCTGACCCTTTCGATTTTTCTGATGCTTACGCTCGTCCAGTTTCTCATCGGCAATTTCCTGGACCCGTTCGTCATGGGGAAGTCGCTCAATCTCAGCCCCTTTGCCATTCTGGTCAGTCTGGCGATCTGGAGCGAATTGTGGGGCGTTCCCGGCGCTTTTCTGGCAGTTCCGATCACCGCCATCCTGGCAATCGTCCTCTCGGAATTTTCCGGGACAAGGCCTGTCGCCGTCCTTCTATCGAAGGACGGATCCCTGTGAAACAAGCGTTCGCCACGATCAGTGACCCCGTGTGTGCCAAGGAAGGCCACGTAGCAAGACTCCCGAGCAAGTGTGGAATCTGACCATGATCTTCAGGGACATCGCGGATCTGTTCAAGGCGGCTGCCGTGAATTGGGTGCATGACTATGCGCAGAGCATGGGTGCGGCTTTGGCCTTCTACACGATGTTCTCGATTGCGCCCCTCCTGTTGATTGTGATTTCGGTTGCCGGACTGGTCTTCGGCGAGGAAGCTGCCCGTGGAGAAATCTTCGACCAGTTGCAGGGGATGCTCGGCGCACCGGGCGCATTGGCGGTACAGGGGCTGCTGGAAAGTGTGTCGAGGTCGCCTGAGACCGGGCTGAAGACAGTCTTCGGGCTCGCGTTTCTCTTCATTGGTGCGACGTCCGTCTTTGCAGAACTGCAGGACGCTCTCGATCGAATCTGGCGGGCGCCGACCAGGGCAAGAAGCTCAGGGGTGTGGGGACTGGTGCGCGCCCGATTGCTATCCTTTGGCATGATTCTCGCGCTCGGCTTTCAACTGACCGTTTCGCTTGCGTTCAGCGCCGGACTGGCGGCACTGAACAAGCGCTGGGATCCGCTATTCCATGGCTGGGGCACGGTGGCCTACATGATTGAACTCGCGCTCGGCGTTGTGCTGGCAACGGCCGTGTTTGCGATTATCTACAAGACGATGCCGCGGGTGCGGGTCGACTGGAAAGATGTGTGGATTGGCGCGACAGTCACCTCCGTGTTGTTTCTCGCCGGCAAGTTCCTGATTGGCGCCTACATTGGCAGGAGCAACATTTCTTCAGGCTTCGGGGCGGCCGCTTCACTGGTCATCGTGCTGCTCTGGGTCTATTACTCGGCGCAGATTTTCTTGTTTGGCGCTGAGTTTACCTGGGCGTACTCGCACAAGTTCGGTTCGCGCAAAGCGCAAACGCTGCCTGTCGCCCCTGCTGTTCCCCACGCACCCGACTGAGTTCCTGCCTTATGCGCAGCCCCTCGTAGCGCCCCGTTGACGCTGTAGATAAACCCATTCCCCGCCCGATTTCCGGCAAAAAAAATGGCGCAGGTTTGATCTGAACGACATCGAGCACGCCAAGACCAAGGTGCGGTATCTGCAGACGAACGGCATCTGCGAACGTTTCCACAAAACCATCTTGCAGGAGTTTTATCAGGTGGCGTTCCGCCGGAAGCTCTACCTGTCGCTGGCGGAGCTACAGGCCGACGTCGATGTCTGGCTGGACTACTACAACAACGAGCGAACCCATCAGGGTAAGATGTGTTGCGGACGCACGCCCCTGCAAACCCTGATCGCAGGAAAGGAGGCGTGGAACGAGAAAGTCACCCACCTGAATTCCATCTGACAATCCGGCACCGTCAAAACGGAAAACTGTCAGATCAGGTCGCGACTTCTACACTTTTTAGGCATTGCTTGCTATGGCCCCTTGAGCGCCTTGGTGAGCGGAAATTCAGCCTGATGGGTCTCGATCATCATGGCTAAATGTTTGGGTACGCCGACAGCCTGAAACTGACTCTGCCACGTTTCCAGGACCCGGCGCCCGGTCGTTGTAATTTCCTCCATAACATCCTCGCGGATCCGATCGACGATACCGATTCGCGTGAAAAGCGCGGCGAAGGTGTCAAGCGTAATGTTCTGGAACAGCTTTACGCCGGCCAGTTCAAGGCGATCGAGGTGTCATGCGTGGTATAGGCCACGGTCGAGACCAGATCATAGGCTGGCGCGAGTCTCGGGCGCAGCGGATTGTCGTAGATAAGCGACCAGTTCTTGATGTGGGCATCGCCATTGCCCATCAGCACATTGAACACCAGGCGTCTGGCCATCTCCTTGAGGTCCGGCAGCCCCCCCGCGTAGAGGAGCAACGTCCGGCCAATCATCTCGTAATTGACCCGTCCGTACTTATGGTGTGTACGCAGGTTAAAGACCTGGGCAAAGTCCTCAACATGGATCCGTCCGCCATCCGGTCGGTCAAAGCGGCGTATGGCGTAGAACGGCTCACCTTGCCGAAATCCGGCCATATTGGGCAGACCATGAATCCTGTCTGGCGCGAGCAACTGAATTTCCGGGACATCGATGCCAGCAGCGCGGGCTGTTTCCATGGTGGCCGCTTCAACCTTGGGCAGTGCCTCAAAATCATTGGAGGGTGGCTTGACGATGTAGTTGCCGAGTTTTTTGCTGCCGGTTAAAGTGAAACGCTCGCCCTGGCGCAGCATGGAGAACTTCATCTGCATACCACCGAGGGAGAACTTCAACTCCTTGAGATCGTCAGCGCTCGGTCCACCGGCCACGCCACCGCGATGGCGCATCAGATGGCCGGGGGTCTCAGCGGGCTTCAGAATGACCGCACCGGGCAAATCCTCGCCGAGTGCCGAGTGCCGAGAACAGAAGAAACTCCCGATCTTCATGAATTTTTAGCCGTTGGGCGATGCTCTTGCGGAGTCCTCCCTCCGGCAGCAGATTTGAGAAGAATGGTGGTACTTTTACGAATGAGGATTTGTTCCGGTCGTCGAGCAAGAGCGCCCGCGTTGTCGCCTCGTCGTGGGGGCGGGCCAGCGACAGCGAGAGGATGGGGCGTTGGGCGCCATACTCAACATAGCCCTCATCAACGACGAAAATCGTTTTTGCATCCGGATAGTGTGTGAGGTAGCCGACCAGCAGGTCGTTCAGGCAGACTTCAAGGAAGATGACCGTGCTCATTCAGCATCCTTCAGGTCGCTGAATTCGGTCAGCAGATCGAAGGGCTTGGTCGCAACAGGGGTCGAAGCTGCCATACTGGCGATGGGCAGCACAGGGTTCCGCCAGCATGCCTGACCGATTGGCACCATCGACACCTCAAGGCCAAGCGCGGACGCGTAGGAAACGAAAGTATCCAAAGTGACATCGCCACCGTTCTCGATCTTTGAAATGGTGGCCTGGCGCATGCCACGCACCTTCCCTTGGGCAATCCCGGACAGCTCTCGGGAAATACGCATCTCTTTTCCAAGCCGTTCAAGGCTCTCGGAGTTGCGGATTCCCCAGCATCGCGGCGCGACCCCGGCAGGCGGTACCCGCAGGCGATTTCTTCGGGGAATTCTTACCCAAACCCACGAGGAGTCGGCAGCATGGCACAACGCGTCGAGCATCACCCCCTGGACGCCGCTTTTGCGGCGTTGCTGACAAACGGTCTGGATGGCGCCGGCGAAGCCCTGCGCATTCTGGTCAATGAAGCGAGCAAGATCGAGCGCAACCACTTTCTCAATGCCCAACCCCACGAGCGCACTATCGATCGTATCGATTACGCCAACGGCTTCAAGCCGAAGACGGTCATGACTCGCGTCGGCGAACTGACCTTCGAGGTGCCCCAGGCGCGGCGGCGGCTTCTATCCCAGCGCGCTGGAGAAAGGCTCGCGCACCGAGCAGGCACTCAACATCGCGCTGGCCGAGATGTACGTGCAGGGCGTCTCCACCCGCAAGGTGATTACGGTCCTGCAATCGCTGTTGGGGCCCGAGGTGTCGATCTCCTCGACCCAGGTCAGCCGCGCCGCCGAGCAGCTCGATGCCGGCCTGTCGGCCTGGCGTGAGCGGCCGCTGGACGAAACCCCCTATGTCTTTCTCGATGCCCGTTACGCCCCGAAGGAAGTCCCCTTGGGGGACGAGCGGGTTCGTGAGGCGGGACGGCTGGTGGATTGCGCCGTGCTGGTGGCGGTCGGCATTACCCGAGATGGGCATCGTCGCGTGCTGGGTGTATCGGTCGCCTTGTCCGAAGCCGAAGTGCATTGGCGCGCCTTCCTCGACAGCCTGATCCGGCGCGGCTGAAAGGCGTCAGGCTGATCGTCTCCGACGATCATGCCGGCCTCAAGGCGGCGCGCCGGGCGACCCTGCCCAGCGTGCCCTGGCAACGTTGCCAGTTCCATTTGCAGCAGAATGCCCAAGCCTATGTCACCCGCCTCGACCAACGCAAACCGGTGGCGCAGCGTATTCGCTCGATCTTCAATGCCCCTGACCGGGTTGAGGCCGAGCGCTTGCTGAAACAGGCGGTCCAGGCGTGGGCGACCGATGCGCCCAAGCTTGCTCAATGGGCGGAAGACAATCTGCCCGAGGGCTTTACGGCGTTCGATTCGCCTCACGCGCAACGTATGCGTCTGCGCACGACCAACGGTCTCGAACGGATCAACCGCGAGATCAAACGCCGGACCCGCGTGGCATCCATCTTTCCGAACACGGCATCCTGCCTGCGCCTGGTCTCCGCGCTTCTGGCAGAATGCGACGAGGAATGGATGACCGGGAAAATCTATCTCAACTTGCAACCGTGATTACCTCACCCGAATCAAATCGCCTCGCGCCGATTTACAGAAAAGAAGTTGCAATGCCGCAGGGGGAAACCCTGTACATGGGATCGCAATTGAAAAATAACGATAAATTTTAGTCGAATAAACCGCTACATGAACTTCGATCAGATCCCCGAATTCGTGGAACAGGCCGCCACTGTTGAGATGTGAGCGTTTGAAGTGTCTAACCGAATTGTCGAGATAGCATGACTTAAGTCTTTGTTTTCTCGACATCGGTAAAGTTGGTGTTAGACACTTTTGAAGCCCCGGATTTAGACAATTGTCTAATGCGGGGCTTCATGTTCTTGTGCATGCTAAACGAGTTTTGCTGTCACTTTGGCTTGAGTAGAATCGGTCTTTAACGACGCGATCCTGCAACAGTAGCTTTCGTTGTCTTGCGCATGTATTAGGCGAAAACGCTGCCATCTGGCCGCAAGAGCCTGAACTCGCGGGGGTCTTCCTCGAATGCGTTTGACTGCTTCATCACGGCCACGGTCTGGCGTACCTCGGCGTAGCTGAACAGCGTTGCCCATTCGGCAATATGGCCAAGCGCGCGGATCAGCGGTTCGGGATCGTTACCTCGCGTCAGCGCACGTTGGGCGACCACATACTGCTCGTGGTAGAGCGTCGGAATGATGATCCGGCAGCGCCCTGTGCGAGAGAGTTCGGCATTCATCATCAGCCGGGAAAGTCGCCCGTTCCCATCGTTAAACGGGTGAATGTCGGAAACCAGAAAGGCATAGAAGATCGCCCGGGCGATCCCTTCCGGCACGCTTGAGGCAAGCTTTACACCTTCCAAGAGCGTGCCGCGCACAAATCCCGGATCCACGAATTTCGTTTGTCCGGCAAAATTCGCTTGTTCCTTGAATTCACCAGGAGTTGCTTCCGGACGGCTCTCCAGCATCAGTCGGTGCCTTTCCATCAGACCTTCCAGTATGTCGGTCGGTGCGGGCAGGCTACTGCGAAAATGCGGGTGCAGGATCAGCTTGAAGACGCCGAGAATGTCGTGGGAATCTTTCGGACGGTTGGGCACGATCTTGTTGTGCAGTGCAATGCCTTCCGCTTCTTCGATCGAGAAGCGCGTGCCTTCGACGTAGTTCGAAAAATAGCTCTCGAGGAATGCAAAATGCGTCCGCCCCGGCTCGTGGCTTGCCGTCTCCGGGTAGTCGGGCATCGGTGTGGAGCGAAGGGTATCCGTGAGTATGCCAAGGCGGGACAGTCGTTCGGCATCCGCCGGCTTACCGCTCGCCACCAGCACTCCGGCCCGGGTGATTAGCCTGCCCTTGGCGTAGGTGCCAAGTAGCGCTCCGATCAAGCCATTCAGGGTGTCGAAATCAGCAACCAAATGGGTGGCCAGTCCGCGCGCCTCGTCCCGAATCCTGTTGAGAGCATTTTCCCCCGACGCGTTCAGAATCTCGACCAGCTTCTCTTCGACCCCGGCTCTACCGACGGTTCGCTTGCCACCGCGCGACTTGCCAAGGTTTTCCAGCAGCATACGAGGACGTGAGGACCAATATAGTCCGCTGCCTCCCAGTTGCATGTCCCCGGGAAGCTGGCTTGGCCCCTTGAGCAGGACTATTGTCACGCCGGGAATAATGTTGGTTCGGTTGAAGCGGGTAGGGTGGCTTAAGGTCACCTCGTTGTCTGACGTGATGCCTCCCACCAAGGCGCTGCGATGCGACACCACTGCGTTTGGATAGAGATGCCCGGCGATTCTCTGCCAGTTGCGGCGAACGAGTAGGGCGACCGGGCCAAAAGTGTTCAGGGGCTGCACCACGGGATCGACAGCATTGACATAGACTCCCTTGGCGATGCGGGTGATCGCGTTGTCCTTGGCGGCCCGTTGTAGCCTCCGTTCATCGGCCTCGTCGGCGGGTATGAGGACGTCCCCAATGAAAGGAAGCTTCTGTCGTTTTCTGGCTTGTTTCTCCATGGCTTTCAACTTACGTGTCGGATATTGACTTATTTTAACGCAAAATTGTCGGAAATTAGCTTTTAAGTCAAGCGGCCAATGTCGTCGAAACACGTAATTGCCGGCTGGTTACACGGTAAATGTCGGTTTATAGCTTTATAAAGACCAACGCTGTCGGGTTTGGGCTTTCAATGCCCGCCGTTATGTGTCCAGAACCAACTATTCAGGCTTGTCCAAACGCTGAAAAATCTGACGTCGCCGGAGTTTTTCTGTCGAATTGCGCCGACCAGATTCAGAACAGCAGATCCAGTCAGCAAGGCAAATCCAAGGCTTGGGATACCCATCGCGAGGGAGAACCCGCCGGCGATAGAGGCAATCTTCGGAAGGTTTTTGAGAAGGGTAGGAGTAGGCATTGTGCCTCCGGATACGAATTTTCTTGAAAATGGGTATCCCTTTGACGCACGTGCGTGCTGCGGGTATTTTCTTGCCATGGGAAATGCCAGCCCGATCGCGGGCGTCGATTATCCGCGCACGTTTGATGAAATGGACGAGTGGTTTCGGACCGACGCACAGTGCCGCGACTACATCCGGCGCTTGTGCTGGCCGAACGGTTTCGTTTGCGAGCGTTGCGGGGTGGCAGGGGAACCTTGGGTGACGGCGCGCGGGGTGTTTCGATGCAAGGGTTGCGATGGCAGTACGTCGCTGACTGCGGGTACGGTGTTCCAGGACACCCACAAACCGTTGCGTACGTGGTTTCTCGGGATGTGGTTCATCACCAGCCAGAGGAATGGCATGAGCGCCCTGGGGCTGCAGCGGGCACTTGGCTTGGGCAGCTACGAAACGGCTTGGACGTGGCTGCACAAGCTGCGTCGGGCCATGGTACGACCGGGACGTGATCGATTGACCGGCGAGATTGAAGTCGATGAAACCTACCCTGGTGGCCCTGAAGAAGGCAAGCGGGGACGCGAGATCGAGAAAAAGTCCATCGTCGTGGTCGCGGCGGAGAAAAACGGTCGTGCCCTCGGGCGCATCCGACTGAAACGCGTCAAGGATGTTTCCGCCGAAAGCCTGCTGGACTTCATTCGAGAAACCGTGGAGCCTGGCGCAACAATTCACACCGACGGATGGAAGGGCTATGCGGGCCTTCCTGGCGCAGGCTACAAACATCGCGTTACGGTTATCAACGGTGGGGACGAACAGGCTCACGAAGTCATGCCACGGGTTCATAACGTCGCCTCGCTGCTCAAACGCTGGCTGCTCGGCACGCTTCAGGGCGGTGTGCAACATCAGCATCTCGATTACTACCTCGATGAATTCACGTTTCGCTTCAACCGCCGTCGCTCAAACACCCGCGGATTACTCTTCTACCGTCTGGCTCAACAAGCTGTGGCCGTCGGCCCGGCACCCTACAGTTCCATTATTTACGGAAAGTCGCTATGACGTGCGTGAAGGGGATACCCGTTTTCTTGAAATACCCGAGGAGCCAACAGTGGGCGTGTCCGGGTGACGCTATTTCAGAGTCCGGTTGGCTATTCGAGTATTCTGGAAGTTGCGGCATCGTGTTTTCATTGGGTATCCGATTTCGAGTGATTGCTCTGGCCGTTAGTGGCTGCTTCGGTGAACTGAGATTCGGAAAGATTTCGTACCAGCGGTTTGACCTTTTTCACTCTGTGATCGCGGATGTAGCCATCGGTCGTACTCCTGTGGCTGTGGCCAAGAAGTCCTTGGGCGTCGGATCCTTCAATGTCTGCCTGGGTCGATACACGCGCACGAATATTGTGAAGATTGGCGTTTTCTACGCCCGCCTTGGCACAGGCGTCACGCCAGTATCCGTACCATGTGGAATAGCCGTAGGGACGACCAACCTCTGCTGAGCCAATTTTCAGATTTGTGGTGTGGTGAAAGAGAAACTTGGACTCCTCCAGAGGCTACATGAACTTCGGCCAGATTCCGGAGTTTGAGGAACAGGCCGCCGCCGTAGAGATGTAATTCCATTTCTAATTCGTTAGTGAATTAATAATCCATGGCCAGGCGACGATCGAATGGACGCGCTGATGGTCAAGCTCCATCTCGAGGAGAACGGCCTCCAAATGGTTTTCGAGGGCGTCGAGGCTATCGAAGACGCGGTTATGGAAGGACTTCTCACGCAGGTCATCCCAGAGGTGCTCGACCGGATTGAGTTCGGGAGCGTACGGTGGCAGTTTGAGCAAGCGCAAATTGGTGGCCAGCGAAAGGGATTCGCTCTGATGCCAGCCGGCGCCATCGAGCACCATGACAATCCGCTCATGCGGATGTCGCGACGCCACCTCGTCGAGGAATAGCTGCATGCATTGGCCGTTCACGTGGGGCAGGATCAGGGTGTCCAGCTGACCATCGGAAACCGAGACGGCGGCATAAGCGTAGGTGTACTCCTGCGTCACCATGGCCTGGCAAAGCGGCCGGATCGGCTTTGGGCACCAGCAGCGACGGGTATCCGAGATTCGCCCGAAACGCGCTTCGTCCTGAAACATTAGCCGGATGGGCCCTTCGCCTTGCCACTGACTGGCGATTTCCGCGAGGAGGCCGGGGAGTCTTTTTTCCACGCCTCTTGCGCGGCGACGTCCGCTTTGGGATGTCGCTTGTCTGGCGCAAGCTTGCGCCAGCCATGACGATGCAACAGGTTGTAGGCAGACGCCAACGCCACTTTGCGCCCCAGGCGGACATCCAGTGCTTGTTTGATCTCGCCGACAATCAGGATGCCACCGATCTTGGCCTTCTCGAAGAACGGCGCCAGAAAGGCCGCTTCCTCGTCGCGCGTCATGTTCTCGCGCCGCCGCCCCCCTCTCATCGCTCGGCTATCCCCAAGCGCACCTCCCATGCGGACAAAGCGTGTCCGTAACTGGCAGGCCCAGCCGACCGAAACACCGATGGCTTGCGCCGTCTGCTCCAGCGACAAGCCAAATTCCAGCGGCAACACGACGGCCTGCGCTTGTCTCAGTTCCTCGACCGTCTTGGCCTTTGCCAAAGTGACTTTGGCTACCTCAAGTAATTCACTACCGCTTGCTCTTCTTCCCATCTCCACACCCCGTTGGTTGCAGTGCGGATATTATTTCATTTATGATCTGGAAATGGAATAAGTTGCGAAAATCGGCGCTTTTTGAGCGTCGACCGGAGCAGTGCAAAAGAAGCCCTCGCCGGGAAACCGGCGGGGGCTTCTTGTTGCCATGAGATCCGGCTACCGTGACCTCTGGGAGGCCCTGTTGCTACTGTGCTGCAAGGGAATCGGGAGGCTCTGGCGTCGCCCCTGCCGGGGAAGCACACATGGGGATCAGCGGCAGGCGCTGACTACTTCGCGTGCCGTGCATCGGGCATAGAGCACCGCCAGGTGACCGATGCCGTCGACGGGAATATCGTTGGCGCCTGCGAGGCGCTGGTTGTCCTGGGGCATGACGAAGTTGTCGTGCGGCGTGCGCAGCGCGATGGCGGGTACCGAAGTGGCGACCGCCGCAAGATCCCGGAGCCATAAAGAACCAGGCTCCATTTCCCGGGCGTTGTCGCCGAAGCCGATGCGCGCGAGTTCGCTGCCGGAATGCGGCGAGGCTATCGTGATCAGTCGGTCGACGCGGCGGTTGCCGTGGCGTGCCAGATAGGATCGGCAGACCAGTCCGCCCATGCTGTGGGCGATCAGCACGACCTGCCCGGCGCCGGTGGCGCGGCAGATCTCCTCGATGCGCTGATCGAGCTTCGAAACCAGGTTTCCGAGACTGGTATAGGGTGGGAACAGGCTGACCGTGGCGACTCTGAAGCCGGCAGCCTCGAGCCGACGCCGCAACCACCACCACACTCCGCGGCTGCATCCGTAACCGTGCACCAGAATGAGTGGGCGTGCACACGGACCCAGACGGTCCGGGGCCATCCACAGTCTTTCGAAGGGCAGGATGACGACGAAGGTCAGCAAGAAGGCCAGATACTCGCCGATGATCATGCGCAACGCTTCGCCAGGCGAGAGCGTGCGCGCCGGTGAAGCGTAGGCGCGGGCATATGCCCAGGTGACGGCAATGATGCCGGCGCGCAGGCCGAGGACGCCGGCAAACGCCCAGATCACTGAAGTTTCCCACGACGCATCGGTGAAGTGGCGGGCGAACGCTGCGTAGATTGCCAACTCACCCGAGAGCGCGATCAGAAGGGAGAGAGGCACCATGCCCTGGCCTGATCTCAGAGAATCGCCGGGCGCGGTCTGCCGGCCAAAGCGGCAGCCAGCAGCGAGGCGTTGCGCGCCACCAGGCCATAGATCGAAAGCTGGGGATTGGCGCCAATGCTGGTCGGGAAGACGGAGCCGTCGTGGACCGACAGGTTTTCGATCTGGAAGTGACGGCCTTCATCGCTGACTACCCCGCGTTGCGGTGACTCGGCCATCGCGCAGCCGCCCATCAGATGGGCGCTGACGACACGACAGCGCAGCGGAGCGAGCGGCAGGTCGGCAATGCCCTGTCTCGCCTCGGCCCAGCTTGTGAAGCCGGTCGCCGACTCATGAACCGGTGTGACCCAGGTGGCGCCCGCAGCAAACTGGATCTCGGCCATGGCCAGCAGGGCGCGGCGGGCGGCTTCCCAGAAGGTCTCGTTGAGCGGGTAGTCGAGAACTGGCGAGCCGTCGCCGCGCAAGCTGACGCGTCCGCCCTGGCTTTCCGGGTGAAATCCGTCGCGGATCAGGGCCAACAGTGTCTGGCAGTTGGCGAAGTGCTTCATCAGTCGGGCGTGCGCCTCGCCCCAGCCCTGCAGGGTCGTCGCGAACAGCACCGGATGCATCGGCGGCACTTCCAGTTTGAAGCCCAGCGGACCGTCGACCGCAGCTTGTTTGAGAAAGTGGTCCGAGTAGACCGATTGTGGAGCGCCGGCATCGGCCCGCACCGGGCCGGCAAACAGGCTGGACGAGACGACCACCGGATGCAGGAAGGTGCGCTTGCCGAGCAGGCTGTGTGGATCGACGGCTTTGCTGCGCAGGAGCAGGGCCGGCGAGTTGATCGCGCCGCCGGAAAGGACAAAATGGCGGGCGCGAAGCGTCACGCCGATACCGCTCGGGTGAACTCCATCGGGTTTCAGGGCGACGCCGTGCAGCGCCACGGCCCGGTTGCCGGAGAATTCGAGCTTGTCGGCGCGCAGTCGCGAGATCAGGGTGGCGCCCCGGCTCAGAGCGGCGGGAATCGTCGTCAGCAGCATCGACTGTTTGGCGTTGGTTGGGCAGCCCATCCCGCAATAGCCAAGGTTCCAGCACATCTTGACGTTGCGCGGGATGACCGCAACCGGAATGCCGAGCTTTTCGGCGCCGCGTGCCAGCGCGGCGTTGTTTTCATTCGGCGGCAGGGGCCAGAGTCCGATATTGAGACGCCGCTCCATGGCCGCGAACCATGGCGCCATGGCCTCGACCGACAGTTTCTTGAGGCCATGCGCCGTCTGCCACCAGCGCAGGGTGTCCGGTGGGGTGCGAAAGCTGGACGTCCAGTTAACGGTAGTCGAGCCGCCGACACATCGTCCCTGGAGGATCTTGATTGCCTTGTCGGCGGTCTGGCGGCTTGCTGACTCCTGGTAAAGGTCGGGGTAGGCCGCAGACTCGTGCATCTTGAAGTCGCTGCTCGTGCGCAACGGGCCTTCCTCGACAATGACGACTTCGAGGCCGGCGGCCGAGAGAAGCTCGGCGGTTACGCCGCCACCGGCGCCGCTGCCGATGATGACGACGTCCGCTTCGAAAGTCTGGTTGGCCACGAGGCCCGAAGCATCGACATATTTCCAACCCGAAGCGAGTCCTTCACGGAACGGGTCGCGCATCATTCCACCTTTGGAGGGCCAGGGTAGCCGATGGCCGCCCATGTTTCGGGCCGCGCGTACCAGGCGGCGAAGATCAGGTCGTGGAGCGCGGCATAGCCTGACTTGAAAAGGTCAAAACGACTATTGCGCCAGCTTTCAAGGAAGCCGCCGATTGCCTGTGGCGAGGCTTCCGGCCATGGAGACCACAGGCCAGCGGCGAGAATCCGGGTGGGCGCGAAGCTCAGGAGTTTGAACAACTGGGCGATTTCCTTCTGGGAAGCGAGGGGCAGACCGGCAATGGCCTGGTCGACACCGGCGACCGTGCGGCTGAGCAGCTCTCGAAAAGGTTCGCCATTGCCCGGCAAGGCACCCGCAAGAAAAACGGGAACCACTGCAGCCAAGACCGCCTGTCGCCCACCGTCTTCCGCCGGATTGGTGCAGGCCGCGACGTTCAGCAGCAGGCCGCCGGCCAGACCGGTCTTGAGAAATTCGCGACGCGTCGTCATTGCCCAATCGCCCGAAGCATTCGTTGGCCTCTTGAAGAGCACTGGCTCAGTGTAGTTTGCCCGGCCGCCACCCGCTAGGCAAAATCTTCTAAACGATCAATGCTCCGCTCATCATAATTGGCGCATGACCGGTCACGAACATTCCGCCCTCGATCGGGCTACGTGCTCTGCAGCCCTGAGGGCACTCATTGCCGAAGCGCGTGACTTGCGCCTTGCCGCGGCGGCGGATGCAGTGCGCGGGCGGCGGCGGGCGAGGCTGCGCGAATGGCAAGCCGCGAGGCTGGCGCGGACGCATGCCGATCTGCTCGCAAATCCGCGCTACGGAGCACCGGCGGCCTTTTTCCTGACCGATCTCTACGGCCCGAAGGATTTCGGTGATCGCGATGCCGAACTCGAACGAATCCTGCCCCTGATGACCTCGCTCTTGCCGGTTTCCGGCCTGCAGACTCTGCTCCTGGCGATTGAAGTCGATGCCCTGTCAGAACGCTTCGACGCGGCGATGGTCAAGGTGCTTGGAGCGCAACTTGATCACGCGGGCATGGATGAGGCAGTTTACGGGGCCGCCTACCGCCAGGTGGGCGATCGTTTCGGACGCGACACACAGATCCGCTTGATCGGTGAAACGGGTGAAGCGCTCGATGCGTTTGCGCAAAAGCCCTTTGTGCGGATGGCGCTGAAAATGATGCATGGACCCGCGAGAATGGCAGGTCTGGGTGAGTTGCATGCCTTCCTCGAACGCGGCTTCGAGACATTCAAAGGGATGCGCGGGGCAAGCGAATTTCTCGAGTCCATCGTCATCCGCGAGCGCGCATTCTCCAGCGCGATGTTCTCGGGCGGCGATTAGCCACCTTGGTCAGCGGTGGCCAGCCACAGGCAACCGCCGCGGGTTTCCTTGTCGATTGCTGCCAGGACGCGCTGGTGGTCGGCCAATTCTTCGGGGCTGGGTTGACGCACCAGCAACAGCTTTCGTTCGAAACGTCCGCCACCCGTGCCGGTCAGCGGGCGCGGAGCGATGTCGGGCTCGATCAGCAACGAATTCTGGCCGCGTGTCATGGCCAGGAAAACCTCCGACAATAGTTCGGTATCGAGCAATGCGCCATGCAGCGTCCGCTGGGAATTGTCGATTTCGTAACGTTCGCACAGGGCGTCGAGGC
This sequence comes from Candidatus Dechloromonas phosphorivorans, assembly GCA_016714975.1. Classification (GTDB taxonomy): domain Bacteria; phylum Pseudomonadota; class Gammaproteobacteria; order Burkholderiales; family Rhodocyclaceae; genus Azonexus; species Azonexus phosphoriphilus. Next base: position 192,048 of record JADKBR010000017.1, read on the forward strand.
TGTTGCGTTTGCCGGGGTGCAGTTCCTTGGCCATTTTCAGCGTATCGGTGACGCTGCTGCACAGGGTCTCGACCGGCACACGGTCAAGACGGGCAAGTTCTGCGTTGAGGAAGCCAAGATCGAAAGGCGCGTTGTGGATGATCAGTTCGGCACCACTGATGAACTCGAGGAACTCATCTGCGATATCGGCAAATTTCGGTTTGTCGGCCAGGAACTCGAGGGTGATGCCGTGGACGGCGGCCGCGCCCTCGTCGATCTCGCGCTCCGGGTTGATATACTTGTGCAGATGGCGACCGGTCAGCCGGCGATCGACCATCTCGATTCCGGCGACTTCAATGATGCGATGGCCGTGACGCGGGTCGAGGCCAGTTGTTTCGGTATCCAGAACGATCTGTCTCATGAGCTTTTCCCAAGTTCGTCGATGCCCCGGTTGGCGAGAGCATCGGCGCGTTCGTTTTCCGGGTGGCCGGCATGACCCTTGACCCAGATCCATTCAAGTTGGTGCTGCCGGCTCAGGCCATCGAGTTGCTGCCAGAGGTCGACGTTCTTGACCGGCTTGCGGTCCGCAGTCTTCCACCCGTTGCGCTTCCAGCCATGGATCCACTCGCTGATCCCCTTCAGCACATACTGAGAGTCTGTATGGACGCAGCCGGCGATCGGGCGCTTCAGCGCTTCCAGTGCACGAATGACGGCGGTCAGTTCCATGCGGTTGTTGGTCGTGTCGCGTTCGCCGCCCCACAATTCTTTCTCGTTCGTCGCCTGGCGGAGGATCGCTCCCCAACCCCCAGGGCCAGGGTTGCCGCGGCAGGCACCGTCGGTGAATATCTCTATCCGGTCGTCAGCCGCCATGACCTTCCTTCTGCGCCACCGGGCGCAAGGCCTTGCTGCCGACAGCCTGCTTGCGCCAGTTCGGGGTAATCAGGCGCATGGCGTGGGTGCGCTTTATCGCATGGAGCAGATAGACTCCGCCGGGGAATCCCCACCAGCGCCCCCCGGCTCGCTCCATGAAGTGCCAGCGTTGGAGCCAGACTTCCTGGTCGCAGGGCGGGACACGGCAGCCGGGAACAGTCTGGCCGACTGCGAAACCGAGCAGCTTCAGCCAGTCCTTGACGCGGGTCAGGGAAAGATAGGTGCCATGCCAGGGAAAGCTGCCGCTGCGGTCGAAGCGGTTGCGCAGTCCCCACAGCGAAATCGGACTGAAGCCAAGGATGATCAAGTGTCCCTCGGGGATCAGGATGCGCTCGATGTCGCGCAGGATCTGATGCGGGTCACCGGCAAATTCCAGGACATGCGGCAGGACGACAAGGTCGGCGCTGTTTGCGGCAAAGGGCAGGGCAGTCAGTTCGCAGAGGACATCGGCCGCGCCCGATTCGCTTGCCGTCTGGCGCAATGGAATCCGGCTGGCATGGAGAAAGTCCCTTTGTGGCAGCCCGAGTTGCAGGGCATTGAACCCGAAGACGTCGGCGATGGCGTTATCCACGCTGGCGGATTCCCAGGCCATGACATAGCGGCCCTGCGCTGTGTCCAGCCAGTCCTCGAGGCCCGGAATTGACATCCGGCTGTCTTCGCTCGATAGTTCCGACATGTTCGAGATATTGCCAATTCCTGCGTTCAGCGATAACTACATCTGGCTGCTTGCCAGTGACGGGCGTGCTGCCGTGGTCGATCCGGGAGACGCCGCACCGGTGATCGCCCAGCTTGAGGCCCGGCAACTGGCCCTTGAGACCATCCTGATTACCCATCACCACGCCGACCATCAGGGTGGCGTCGCGGAACTTGTCGAGCGCTGGCATCCCCCAGTTTTCGGGCCGGCTGCCGAGTCTATCACAGGCTGTACCAACCCTCTGAGCGGCGGCGAGAAGATGACAGTGCTCGACCAGGCAGTGGACGTGCTGTCGGTTGGTGGCCATACCCGCGGACATCTTGCCTACCACGTCCCCGGTGCTCTTTTTTGTGGCGATACGCTGTTCGGCGCGGGTTGCGGCCGTCTCTTCGAGGGAACGCCGGCGCAAATGCTTGCCTCGCTGGGACGCCTGGCGGTCTTGCCGGACGATACGAGAGTCTATTGCGCCCACGAATACACCGAGGTCAATCTGCGCTTCGCTCTCGCCGTCGAGCCAGAAAGCGCCGCGTTGCGCGAGCGGGTGGAGCGTGTCCGTCAGCTTCGTGCGGCGGGGCTGCCTTCGGTTCCGAGCACCTTGGGCGAAGAGAAACGGACCAATCCCTTCCTGCGCTGCGCGCAGCCGGCCGTGATCGCCGCTGCACTGGCGCGTGGTGCGGTCGACGCCTCGCTGGTGCATGTTTTCGCAGCTATTCGCGGTTGGCGGAATACATTCTAGGCGTCAGGGCCCGGCCATTCCGCGTGGTGACTGCGGCAGCGACCGCTTCGAGGACAGGTCGGCTGCGGTGCGATGTGCTAAATTCGACGCCAATGAAGTAACTGCGCCAGATTGCCATGACCGAACAGCTTCTTAGCGGGACCCTTTCGAGAACTTCGCGCGCCGTGGCCGCGCTCAAGGGTCCGCGCGGGGGGCGCTTCGGTCTCTGGCTGGCGGGACTGATACTGGGCTTCGGAGTTGTCGGCTATCTTGCCGGGCCGCCGCTGATGAAGTGGCTACTGGTCAGGCAGTTGTCCACCGAACTGCATCGTCAGGTGAGCATCGAACGAATCGATATCAATCCCTATGCCTTGTCGGCGCGGGTCACGGGCGTTTCGGTCAGGGCTGAGGGGGGCAAGGAGGTTGCCGGCTTCGACGAACTGCTGGTCAACCTGTCAGGTTTTTCCCTGTTCCAGTTTGCCCTCGTGGTCGACGAAATCCGCCTGCACGGGCCGCGCGTGGCCGTCGCCAGGGTGGCTGACGGCAAATACGATGTTTCGGATCTGCTCGACGAATGGCTGAAAACCACGGAGCCGTCGCCAACACCGCGTTTCTCGATCAACAATATCCAGATTGTCGGTGGCACGGTGGTCCTTGACGACCAGCCCATGGGCAAGGTTCATACGGTCAGCGATATCAATGTCGCGTTGCCGTTCATCTCGAGCCTGCCCTATCAGGCAAAGATCGTTGTCGAACCAAGTTTCTCCGCGATCTTCGACGGGGCGCCGCTGGTCCTCAAGGGCAGGAGCACAGAGATCTTCGATGGCAACCTGGAGAGCGAACTCAACCTTGATCTCGACCGGCTCGATCTGGCCGGATTCCAGCCCTATCTGCCCAGGTCGATGCCTGTCCGCCTCAAGGCCGGCACGCTCGATACCGAACTCCGGATCGTCTTCAAGGAACTGTCGGAGAAGGTGTTTTCATTCACCGTAGTGGGCAGCGCCCATATCTCCGGTTTCCACATGAACGAGGCGACGGGCGAGCCGCTGATGGCCTGGAAGCGGCTCGATCTCGATGTCGAAAACGCCGACCTGATCAATCGCCGCTTTGCCGTCAAGCGCGTGTTGCTCGACGGGATGGAGCCATTTGTCGCGGTCAACCGCAGCGGGGAGATGAATTGGTTGCGGCTGATCGAACAGATCGCCGAGAGCGCAGGGGGCGAGGTCAAGGAACCGGCGGCGAAGCCGCCGGATTGGAGCATCGGGGAGACTCGCCTGACCAACGGGAGAATGCACTGGCAGGACGAGTCGACCGTACGGCCAACCAGTGGCAACGTCTTTGATATCGATGTCGCCATTGGCAAGATCGACGGCGCCCTGGTAAACCCGATCGAGATCAGCGAAGCGACGTACCGGGTCGATCTCGGCGAACGGCTGAAGGTTGGCCATGCCATGGCCAGGGGGGTGCGCGTGGACCTGCATGCGCACCGCGTCGAGGTGGCCGAGGTAGGGTATCAGGGGCTCCAGACACTGCTGGTCCGCAACAAGGAAGGCAGGATCGAGTGGGTCAGTTCGCCCGTGCTGAAAACGGTGCGCAAGGCCCGGGAAGAACTTTCGGATGACCGTCCGTGGCACGCCAGCATCGCGAAACTGACGGTCGATGATCTCGCAGTCCGCGTCGAGGACCGGTCGACGACGCCGGTCGCCGTGCAGACCATCGACGGATTCAGCCTAGCCGCCGAGAACCTGTCGACCGAGCCGGGCAAGACGGGAACCGTGTCACTGAAAAGCCGGATCAACCAGAAAGGCGGTCTCAAGGTCGATGGCAGCGTGCAGTTGCTGCCTTTGACGACCGCGCTCAAGGTCGAGACACAGGCGATCCCGCTGCTGCCGCTGCAGCCATACTTCACCAATTTTCTGAACATCGCGCTGACCCGTGGCCAGGTTTCCAGCAGCGGCGAAGTGGCGGTACAGATGGGCAAGGAGGGGCTCAACGCGACGTACAAGGGGTCGCTGACGCTCGGTGACCTGCTTGCGGTCGACAAGCTCAACAATGCCGATTTCCTGAAATGGAAGTCGCTTTATCTGGGCGGAATCGATTTCCGGTTGCAGCCAATGGCGGTCAACGTCGGTGAGGTGGCGCTCAGTGATTTCTATTCGCGCCTGATCCTGAGCAAGGAAGGTCGGCTCAATCTGCAGGACATTGTGCGCAAGCCCGAGGCCGGCGCCCAAGTGGTGGCCAGCGCCCCGGAACGGGCGGCGACCGCCGCGATTGCCCGGAAGCCGGCGGCGCCGGCGACCCCCCAGACTTCCCCGCCGCTAGTCCGGATCGCCAAGGTGACGCTGCAGGGCGGTACCGTCAACTTCTCGGATTTTTTCATCAAGCCCAACTACACGGTGAACGTGACCAAGGTGGCCGGTCGTGTCAACGGCCTGTCTTCAGCCGCCGATACCGTTGCCGATCTTGATCTGCGCGGGAGGTACGCCAACTCGGCACCGGTACAGGTAGTCGGCAAGCTGAACCCGCTGGCGGCGAAGCCCTTCCTCGATATCAAGGCTGACGTGACGGGTGTCGATCTCGTTCCCTTCTCGCCCTATTCAGGCAAGTACGCCGGTTACAACATTGACAAGGGCAAGCTGTCGCTGAACGTCGCCTACAAGCTGGAAGACAACAAGCTGGCAGCGGAAAACCGGCTATTCATCGATCAGTTGACCTTCGGCGACAAGGTGGAGAGTCCTGATGCCACCAAGTTGCCGGTCAATCTGGCAATCGCCTTACTCAAGAACAACCGTGGCGAGATTGATCTCAACCTGCCGATCTCCGGCTCGCTTGACGATCCGGACTTCTCGATCGGTGGGCTGGTCATTAAAGTCATCGTCAACCTGTTTGTCAAAGCGGTGACTTCACCTTTTGCGCTGCTCGGCTCGATGTTCGGTGGCGGCGAGGAGTTGTCGAATATCGAATTCGGACCAGGGCGCGCCAGTCTCGGCGACGTGGCGACCAAGCGCCTGGAGTCGTTGGCCAAGGCGCTCGCCGAACGTGGTTCGCTCAAGCTCGAGGTTACAGGCCGTGCCGATCCCGAAGTCGACAAGGAAGGCCTCAAGCGGGTTGCCATGGAGCGTGCGGTCAAGGCCGAGAAGCTCAGGGAACAGATAAGCAAAGGGACGGAAGGCGGATCAGTCGATGCGGTCGAGATCGATCCAGCCGAATATCCGGAGTACCTGAAACGCGCCTACAAGGATGCCAAGTTCCCGAAGCCGCGCAACGTGATCGGAATGCAGAAGGACCTGCCGGTGGAGGAAATGGAGAAACTGCTGCTGACCAGTCTGCCGACCAGCGATGAGGACGTCAAGGAGCTTGCCCTGCTGCGGGCGGAGACTGTTCAGGGCTGGTTGATCGAGCAGGGCAAGGTTCCTGCCGAACGGGTTTTTCTCGTCCCGCCCAAGCGCGGCGCGAATGACAAGGGCAACGGCAGCCGTGTCGACTTCTCGCTGCGCTAGCAAATGAACGAGACGTCGTTTCTGGTCATGCTGGCGGGACTTGTCGCCATCATCCTGTTACAGGTCATTGCCTTGCTGCGCGGCAGCCGGCGCGGTGACGACGAGGTTCGCCTGTGTGCCCTCCAGGAGGCGCAGGAGAAGGGCCTCGAGCGGCTTGAGCGCGAGCTGCGTGAAGAACTGGCTCGCAGCCGGCGCGAGGACGCGGAGGAGGCATTCCGCGACCGCGAGGAGCGTGCGCAATCCGCGACACTGCTTGGTCAGGCGCTAACGACCCAGGTTGGCCAGTTCGGCACGGCCCAGTCAGAGCGCCTGGAGGCCTTTGCCCGCGAACTGAATCGATTTTCGCTGGGCCTCGACGAGCGCTTCGAGCGCCTGAGAATCAGTGTCGAGGGACGGTTGACCGCAATCCAGGCAGACAATGCCAGCAAGCTTGAGGAGATGCGTCGCACGGTCGATGAAAAGTTGCACGCGACGCTTGAGCAGCGGCTCGGCGAGTCCTTCAAGCTGGTCAGCGAACGACTCGAGCAGGTGCATAAGGGTCTTGGCGAAATGCAGTCGCTGGCAGCCGGTGTCGGCGATCTCAAGCGTGTGCTGAGCAACGTCAAGACGCGCGGCACCTGGGGCGAGGTCCAGCTTTCAGCGCTCCTAGAACAACTGCTGACGGCTGACCAATTCGCCTCCAACGTGGCCACGCGCCCGGGTAGCAGCGAGCGCGTTGATTTTGCTATCCGCCTGCCGGGCAAGGACGATGGCGCGGTGGTCTGGTTGCCGATTGATGCCAAGTTTCCGGTCGAGGACTATCAACGTCTGATCGAAGCCCAGGAGCGCGGCGACCTGGCCCTGGTTGAGGAGGCGAGCAAGGCGATCGAAGTCCGCCTGAAAGCTGAGGCGCGCAGCATTCGCGATAAATATGTCGCGCCGCCGCACACCACCGACTTTGCCCTGCTCTACCTGCCGACCGAGGGCTTGTATGCGGAGGCCTTGCGGCGTCCGGGGCTGGCCGATACATTGCAGCGCGAATGGCGGGTCAGCCTGGCCGGGCCGACGACGCTGGCGGCGCTCCTCAACAGCCTGCAGATGGGCTTCCGGACGCTGGCCATCGAACACCGCTCGGCAGAAGTCTGGGCGGTCCTCGGGGCGGTCAAGACCGAATTTGGGAAGTTCGGCGAGGCGCTGGCACATACCCGGAAGAAACTGGAGGAGGCCAGCAACAGCATCAGCAAGGCCGAGACGCGGACGCGCCAGTTGTCGCGCAAACTGCGCGAAGTCGAGGCCATGCCGGCGGGCGATGTCGAACAGCTGATCGGTGTGGTGGAACTGGATGGTGAAGACGACTGAACTGGAAGCCGCTTACCGGGCCACGACGTATCGGGTCTATCTGCCCGGCGGGCAGTGCGATCTGCGGCCCGCGATTGTCTCGGAGACCTTGCGTTGCTGGCTTGAAACCGCCGGTGTGACCTTCTTTGCCATTCTCACAGCGTACAATCCCGGATCGAGGCCGCTGGACGAGAAAGAAAACTCATGCCGCCAGTCGCAACTGGAGTGCGATCTACTTGAATCGGGATTTGAAACCTACGCCGGAGAGAACGTGGCTGACAGTGACGACTGGCCTGCCGAAGAGAGTTGCTTCGTTCCCGGCCTCGCGATTGCCGAGGCGATGGCTCTCGGCGAGAAGTACGGGCAGAATGCCATTGTTTGCGGTGGCCACGATGGCGTGCCCGAGCTGGTGTGGATATCAACCTAGGCTGTATCCTGCCTCGCAGTTACCAGAGGTGCCACCAGCGCTTCCTGGAATCCAGTCCTTCGGTATAGAAGCGGCTTTCCGGGAAATTCTTGCGCATGACGCGGTCGGCGTCATCACGCAGGTCGGTCATCCCGAGCTTGTCATAGGCCAGAATCAGGATGTAGGTCGCTTCCTCGACCGCGGGTGCCGTGGAATATGACTTGATTGCAAACTGCGCCCGGTTGGCGGCGGCAACATAGGCGCCGCGATTGTAGTAATAGCGGGCGACATGTACCTCGTGCGATGCCAGTGCATTGACCAGGTAGTTCATCCGCTGGATGGCGTCGGGGGTGTATTTGCTTTCCGGAAAACGGGTGACCAGTTCGCGAAAGGCGTCGAACGCCTCGCGTGCCGACTTCGGATCGCGCTCGGTCGGATCCTGCGTGCTGAGATAGCTGGCATAGCCGAGATCTTCGTTGAAGCCGACCAGGCCTTTCAGATAATAGGCATAGTCGACGGCCGGATGATTCGGGTGTAGCTTGATGAATCGGTCGCAGGCCGCAATGGCCGAGCCGGCCTCGCCAGCCTTCCAATACACATAGCCCAGTTCAAGTTGGGCCTGCTGGGCGTAGCGCCCATAAGGATAACGGGCCTCGAGCTTCTCGTAGTATTTGGCCGCCTTGTCCCAGGCGCCGTCGCTCTGCGCTTCCTTGGCCTCGGCGTAGAGCTTGTTGGCCGACCAGCCGGCCGTTTCGTCCTTCTCTCCGGAAAACAGGCTGCAACCGGCGACTGCGGTGGCGATCGCGAGCGCCATCATGAGGCGGAGCAAGAGGAGGAATGCGGGTAAACTTCGCATCATGAACAATCCTTTGGTTGACCGCGCCGATTATAGCCGAACTCCAGTCGATCATCCGTGCGTTCCGGATCGCTGTGCCGGGTGGCGCCTTGATCAGGTGCTTGCTGTTCTCTTGCCGCAGTACTCGCGCAATCGCCTGCAGACTTGGGTGCGCGAAGGGCGCGTGGCGGTGGGGGGGCGCGTCGAGACCGAGCCCAAGCACAAGCTGATGGGCGGTGAAATCCTGATTCTGAGCGAGCCAACGGGCATCCGGGAGCTTGCCGATCAGCCCGAAGATATCCCGCTTGATATCGTATTTGAGGACGAAGTGCTGCTGGTCATTAACAAGCCGCCCGGCCTGGTTGTGCACCCGGGGAGCGGCAACTGGAGCGGCACCCTGATGAATGCTTTGCTCCATCACGTTCCCGCTATTGCCGAGGTGCCACGCGCGGGCATCGTGCATCGTCTTGACAAGGACACCAGCGGGCTGCTCGTCGTCGCCAAGACGCTCGAGGCTCAGACCGATCTGGTGCGTCAGTTGCAGGCGCGTACCGTGAAGCGCCAGTATCTGGCGATCGTCGCCGGCGCCGTGCGGCGGGATGCGACGATCGCGGCGCCAGTTGGCCGCCATCCGGTACACCGGACGAAAATGGCAGTGGTTCCGGAAGTCCGCGGCGGCAAGGCGGCGGTAACCCACTTCCGCGTCCTTGAACAGTTCGCGCACTGTGCGCTGGTCGAATGTTCTCTGGAGACCGGACGCACGCACCAGATCCGCGTGCACATGGCATCGATCCGGCATCCGCTGCTCGGCGACCAGGTTTATGGCAAGCCAGATCAGCGACTGCCGGAATTCTCCCGGCAGGCCCTGCATGCTACCCGGCTGGCGCTGCTCCATCCGCTGGCCCGGCGACTGAAGCAGTGGGAAGCACCACCGCCGGCCGACATGCTTGCCTTGCTGGATACACTGCGTGGTGGGTGAGGTCTTTGTTCCGGACTGGGTGGTGCCGGCCAACGTCAGAGCCCTGCAAACGACGCGCGGAGGTGGCGTGAGCAGGATGCCGTGGGCGAGTTTCAACCTCGGCGATCATGTTGGCGACGATGAGGCAGCGGTTGCGGCCAATCGCCGGGCACTGCGCTCACGATTGCCCGGCGAACCGTGCTACTTGCGTCAGGTGCATGGCATTGTCGCGGTCGACGCCGGTCAGGATTGCATTTCCACGGAAGCCGACGCGGCATTTGCGCGCCGACCCGGGACAGTGTGTGTGGTCATGACCGCTGATTGCCTGCCGGTGCTGCTTTGCGATCGTCGAGGTTCGGTGGTCGCTGCCGCACATGCCGGCTGGCGCGGATTGCTGGACGGCGTGCTGGAGAGTGCGGTTGCAGCCATGGCAGAAGATCCCGATGACCTGCTGGCGTGGCTGGGTCCCGCCATCGGTCCCCGGTGTTTCGAGGTCGGGCCGGAAGTGCGGCATGCCTTCGTTGCACGGAATTCGTCAGCCATTGCTGCGTTTGCTCCGACCGGGCCGGGCAAGTGGCTTTGCGACCTCTACCTGCTGGCGCGGCAGCGTCTGGTTCGGCTCGGGGTCCGCGCGATCAGTGGTGGCGGATCGTGTACCTTCAGCGAGGCTGATCGCTTCTTTTCCTATCGCCGTGACCGGACGACCGGACGGACGGCAAGTCTGATCTGGCTGGAAAGCGTATAATCCGCGCCTTTCTCCGGATCGCATCGGGTTGCCCGTGAGCACTCTTGCCTGGATCATTGCAGTATCGCTGGCGGGCGGCGTCCTGAGCGTCGTCGCGGCGGCGGGCATGAGTGTGGCTCTTGGCGTGCACCGCATCAACGTGCTGATCTCCTACGCGATCGGCGCCCTGCTTGGCGCCGCTTTCCTCGAAATCCTGCCGCATGCGCTGGAACATGGCGATCCGCATCGCATTGCGGGAACGGTGCTGTTCGGCATCCTGGCTTTCTTCGTTCTGGAAAAGCTGGTCTTGTGGCGGCATTGCCATCATGACCACTGCGAGGCGCATGAAGCGCATGCGCCAGGGAATGATCACGGCCGCTCCGGCCTGATGATCCTGGTCGGCGATACCTTCCACAATTTTGTCGATGGCATCCTGATTGCCGCAGCCTTCCTGCAAAGCACCGAACTTGGCATTGTCACCGGGCTGGCCATCATCGCGCACGAGATTCCCCAGGAGGTTGGCGACTACCTCATCCTGCTCCACTCCGGTTACAGCAAGCTGCGGGCCTTGGTCTACAACCTGCTCTCCAGCTTGGCGACACTGGTTGGCGCGACGCTGGCTTATCTTGCACTTTCCGAAATGCAGGAATGGATCCCTTCGCTGCTCGGGCTGGCGGCGGCCAGCATGATTTATGTGGCGGTGGCCGATCTCATCCCCGGTTTGCACAAGCGCACGGAGTTGAAAGCAACCATTCAGCAGGTCTCACTGATCGGCCTCGGCATCGCTTCGATCGCCATTGTTCAGGCGCTTGTCGGCGAGTGATTCCTGAGCGGCGCGGCGCTGCCGGCGCACCTTGCCGCCGGCCAGCCAGAGCAGCAACCCGCAGGGCAGCAGGCCGTAGAACAGGAAGGAAATTATCCCGGAGACGACGGTTGGCTCGTTCAGCGCCACGAGGACCGTCACGTATAGCCAGCCGATGGCAACGATGTACATCCGGGTAATTATGCATTCAAATCCATTGACAGCGCTCTGGCTGGTATGGAGAATCCAAAAGCTCAATTGAGTCACCTATCGAGAAGCGACAGGTCATGACGCAGCAGGGATCTGATTACAGTGACGCCTTCATGGGTTCAGCCCTGCAGTTCTTGCGGGCTGGTCAGGACATGACGCAGCAGTTTGTTGCCTTTATCGGCAAGGCTGGGAACCCGTTGGCTGGCGAGCTGCCGGCAGCTGATCCAGGGGCGCTGACGGCGCTGCAGGAGCAGTACATGAACCAGCAGATGTTCTTGTGGCAAGCCGTTCTGGCTCGCCAGCAGGGTGCGCCGGAGACATTCAAGGTTTCGGCTGATGCCGGCGACCGTCGCTTCGCGGCGCCCGAGTGGCGCGAAAGCCCGGTGTACGACTATCTGCATCAGGCCTACCTGCTCAACGCGAGATTTCTGAAGGACCTGGTTGAGTTGATACCGGCGGTTGACGACAAGGGCCGTAACCGCATGCGCTTTCTGGCGCGCCAGATATCTGACGCGATGGCGCCCACCAATTACGCGGCCACCAACCCGGAGTTCATCAACCGGGCGCTCGAAACCGAGGGCCAGAGCATTACCGACGGCATCAATAACCTGATCAGGGATTTCGAGAAGGGTCGTATTTCGATGACCGACGAGTCGGTCTTCGAAATTGGTCGCAACATCGGGACCACGGAAGGTGCCGTGGTTTTCGAGAACGACCTGATGCAGTTGATCCAGTACGCGCCATTGACGCCGGAAGTGGGGACGCTGCCGCTGGTGGTCGTCCCGCCGTGCATCAACAAGTTCTACATCATGGACCTGCAGCCGGACAATTCGCTGATCCGCTTCATGGTCGAGCAGGGCAACACGGTTTTCCTGGTTTCGTGGCTTAATCCGAAGGAAGAACATGGCCACCTGACCTGGGACGATTACCTCGAGCATGGCCCGATCGCCGCTTTGCACGTCGCTCAGGAAATCTGCCGGGTCAAACGTGTCAATGCGCTCGGTTTCTGTGTCGGCGGAACCATCTTGACGTCGGCGCTGTCGGTCCTCAAGGGGCGCGGGGAGGATATTGTCGCCTCTTTGACCTTGATGACGACGCTTCTCGATTTTTCCGACACCGGGGAGATAGGTCTGTTCATCGATGACAATGCGCTGGCGTCGCGCGAGTCGACCATTGGCAAGGGAGGGCTGCTGCCGGCGCGCGACCTTCAGAACACGTTCTCCTTCCTGCGGGCCAACGACCTGGTCTGGAACTATGTCGCAGGGAACTACTTGAAGGGGCAGAAGCCGCAAGCCTTCGACCTGCTCTACTGGAATTCGGATTCGACCAATCTGCCTGGCCCGTTCGCATGCTGGTACATGCGCAATCTCTACCTCGACAACGGCCTGCGCGTGCCTGGCAAGCTGGAGATGTGCGGCCAGCGCATCGACCTCGGCACGCTGGCGATGCCCGTCTACGTGCTGGCGACGCGCGAGGACCACATCGTTCCCTGGCAATCGGCTTACGAGACGACGCGCATTCTTGGTGGCAAGGCGCGGTTCGTCCTCGGTGCGTCGGGCCATATAGCCGGCGCGATCAATCCGGCGAGCAAGAACAAGCGCAACTACTGGGTCAATGACGATGTGAATGGCAATGCCCAGTCCTGGTTGACCGCGGCAGAGGAGAGGCCGGGTAGCTGGTGGGCGGACTGGGCTGTCTGGCTGAAGCCGTTCGCCGGCAAGTTACGGGCGCCACGCAGGCCGGGCAATACCAGGTACAAGCCGATTGAACCGGCGCCGGGTCGCTACGTCAGGGAACGCGCGGTCTGAGAAGAAATCCCACCTTATTAGGAACACAATGTCACGAATTGCACTGGTAACTGGAGGTATGGGCGGGCTCGGCGAGGCAATCTGCATCAAGCTCGCGGCGCTGGATTTCAAGGTGGTGACCACCTGTTCGCCCGGCAACACCAAGGTCGATGAATGGCTGAAGGCCATGAATGCCAAGGGCTTCGGCTTCAGGGCCTTTGCCTGTGACGTCACGGATTTCGAATCGGCCCGGGCCTGCGTCGAGGCGGTGAGCAGTGAGGTCGGCCCGGTCGATGTTCTGGTCAACAATGCCGGGATTACGCGTGACATGACCTTCAAGAAAATGACCAAGTCGGATTGGGATGCGGTGATCCATACCAACCTCGATTCGGTCTTCAACATGGCGAAGCAGGTGCTTGACGGCATGACCGCGCGCAAATGGGGGCGGATCATCAACGTCGCCTCGGTCAATGGCCAGAAGGGCGCTTTCGGCCAGACCAATTACGCGGCGGCCAAGGCCGGCATGCACGGCTTCACCAAGGCGCTGGCGCTTGAGGTGGCCAAGCAGGGTGTCACGGTCAACACCATTTCGCCGGGCTATATCGGTACCAAGATGGTGACGGCCATCCCCCAGGAGATTCTCGATTCGAAGATTCTGCCGCAGATTCCGGTCAACCGGCTGGGCAAGCCGGAGGAGATTGCCGGCCTCGTGGCTTATCTTGCGTCGGACGAGGCGGCATTCGTCACTGGCGCCAATATTTCCATCAACGGCGGCCAGCACATGTACTGACCGACGTGTTTTTTTACCCGCAGTTAACATCATCAATAGGAAGGAAGAGTTATGACGCAACGTGTTGCACTCGTCACCGGCGCCATGGGCGGCCTTGGTACCGCAATCTGCCAGGAACTGGCCAAAGCAGGTCACAAGGTGGTTGCCGCTTATCACCCGCAGTTTGACAACAAGGATGCCTGGCTGCAGGAAATGGCTGAAGCCGGCTTCAACGATTTCGTCTGCGTCTCTGGTGATATCTCTTCTCTGGAAGACTGCCAGACGATGGTTGCCAATGCCGAAGCTGCTGTCGGTCAGATTGATGTTCTGGTGAACAATGCCGGCATCACCCGTGACCGCATGTTCGCCAAGATGGAAAAAGATGGCTGGGATGCTGTTATCGCTACCAACCTGACCTCCCTGTTCAACATGACCAAGCAAGTCTCCGCAAAGATGTCTGAGCGTGGCTGGGGTCGTATCATAAACATCTCCTCCGTCAACGGTCTCAAGGGCCAAGCGGGTCAGACCAACTACTCTGCCGCCAAGGCCGGGGTTATCGGTTTCACCAAAGCGCTCGCTGCGGAACTAGCCACCAAGGGTGTCACTGTCAATGCAATCTGCCCAGGTTACGTGGCTACCAAGATGGTCATGGCAATCAAGCCGGAAGTGCTGCAATCCATTATCGACGGCGTGCCCATGAAGCGCCTTGCGAGGCCGGAAGAGATTGGCGGTGCCTGCGTTTACCTGGCTTCCGACATCGCTGGCTTCATGACCGGCTCGACAATGAATATTTGTGGCGGGTTGTACTACCAGTAATTTCGGCATCCTTTGCGCTGCATTAATAATAGGCGCCTGCGGGCGCCTGTTTTTTTGTTCTATAATGCTGCAGTGCACACAAGAACGTTCGAGGAATCCTGGATGTCCGAAGAAATGCGCTTGATCAAGAAATACCCCAATCGCCGTCTTTACGATACCAAGACGAGCGCCTACATCACTTTGGGGGATGTCAAGGATCTTGTCCTCAAGTTTGAGCCGTTCAAGGTCCTCGATGCCAAGACGGGTGACGACTTGACGCGTGGCATCCTCTTGCAGATCATCCTCGAGGAGGAGAGCGGCGGTCTTCCTCTTTTTTCGTGTGAGCTGCTGTCCAGTTTCGTCCGCTTCTATGGCAGCGCCATGCAGGGCATGCTGGGCAAGTATCTGGAAAACAACATGCGGACCTTCGTTGATTGCCAGCACAAGTTGCAGGAACAGTCACGTTCGATCTACGGAAGCAATAGTCACATGGAGGCGGATTTCTGGGCGAAATTCCTGAATTTCCAGCAACCAGCGATGCAGAGCATGATGACGGCCTACATGGATCAGTCCAAGAAGATGTTCCAGCAGATGCAGGACAAGCTGCAAAATCAGACGCGCAACATGTTTACTGGCCTCCAGCCGAGTGCGGTGCCGGACAAGGCCGAAAAATAATCTCTCCTGCTGTCCGGGGGGTGCAGGGTTGGTCTCTTCCCTGCAATCCCGGTCAGGCCTTCACCGAATCGGGCAGTTGTTCCTGAATGACTTTGAGCAGTTGGGCAAAGACCTTCGGCGTACCGGCGATGATATTGCCGCTGGTCATGTAGGTCGCTTCACCCCGCATGTCGCTGACCAGGCCGCCGGCTTCCGAGATCAGCAGCGCGCCGGCCGCCATGTCCCATGGAGCGAGCCCGAACTCCCAGAAACCATCGTAGCGTCCGCAGGCGACATAGGCCAGATCCAGTGATGCCGCGCCCGGACGGCGCTGGCCGGCACTCTTTCGCGTCAGTTCCTTGAAGATCGCCAGGTAGGTGTCGATGTGATCGAACATGCGATAGGGGAATCCGGTGCCGAGCAACGAATCCTGAAGTTTTGTCCGCCTGGAAACGCGGATCCGGCGCTCGTTAAGGAAGGCGCCTGCGCCCCTGCTGGCGGTGAACAATTCGTTCCGGCAAGGATCGAAAACCACCGCCTGTTCGACGCTGCTGCCTTTTGCCAGCGCGATCGAAATGGCGTACTGTGGCAGGCCGTGTATGAAGTTGGTCGTGCCATCGAGCGGGTCGATTATCCACCGGTATTCGCCACTGCCGGCGCCCTTCGCCGCAGTCGCGCCAGACTCCTCTGCTAAAATTCCGTACTGCGGGTAGGCCTCATGCAACGTATTGATGATCGTCGCCTCGGCCTTCCTGTCGACCTCGGTCACGAAATCGTTCGGCTGTTTGGTTTCCACCTTGAGCAGGTCAAGGTCGTTGGACGCACGATTGATGATCTTGCCGGCGCGAAGCGCCGCCTTGATGGCGATATTCAGGGCTGGATGCATGGCTTAAAGAGCTAACGAGTGACGGGGCCACCCGTTCTATTTTGAAAGACCGGATTTTACTATGAAGCCCGAACTCTTGCTCTCCCGAATCCGCGTCGTCCTGTGTCGCCCTAGTCATCCGGGGAACATCGGGGCTGCGGCGCGGGCGATGAAAACAATGGGGCTGGCGGATCTGCGTCTGGTCCAGCCGCGGACCTTTCCCGACCCGGCAGCCGATGCTCGAGCGACGGGTGCGGTCGACCTCCTGAATTTGGCAAAAATCCACAGCGCGCTGCCAGAGGCTCTTGCCGGCGCCGTGCTGGTCATCGGCTTGTCGGCCAGGCGTCGTGACCTTGGGCCACCAGTCGGGCAGCCACGGGAGATGGTGGCGCGTCTGCTGGCGGAAGCCGAGCAGGGTCCAGTGGCGCTGGTCTTCGGTAACGAAACCGTGGGCCTGACGAATGACGAGATCCAGCAATGCCATGCGACAGTCACGATTCCGACCAACCCGGAATTCAGTTCGCTGAATCTCGGCGCGGCGGTACAGGTGATGTGCTACGAAATCCGCATGGCGGCATTCGCCGGCGGGCTGGCAGCGGCGGACTACCCGATCAAGCCGTGCTCCACGTCCCTGGCCACCCATGACGAGATCGAGGGCATGTACGCCCATTTCACTGCAGTGATGACTGAAACCGGATTTCTCAACCCGCAACATCCTGGACGGCTGCTGCCCAAGTTGCGCCGCCTGTTTGCCCGCGCGCAGCTCGAGCGGGAAGAAGTCAATATCATGCGTGGCATTCTCGCGTCGACCCAGAACCCCACGGGACATGCGCGGGGTAAACCGCCTGCCGCTTGAAGTTCAGGTCAAGTCGTTGCGCATCTTCTCTGCCAGCGCGTCGATCTCTGGGATCAGATGCTCAAACGCGGCGAC
The DNA here is from genome assembly GCA_016714975.1 of Candidatus Dechloromonas phosphorivorans. Taxonomy (GTDB): domain Bacteria; phylum Pseudomonadota; class Gammaproteobacteria; order Burkholderiales; family Rhodocyclaceae; genus Azonexus; species Azonexus phosphoriphilus. Next base: position 208,919 of record JADKBR010000017.1, read on the forward strand.
CGCTTGGGCCTTGGCATGATCATGCGCTGTCCGGCCCTGGTGCAGCCATGCGGAATTGCTGCCAGCCAGCATATTGGCGATGTGGACGATATCAGCGAGCGTTCTCGGCGGATTCCACAGGATCGTCTTGCGGTCATGATCTTCGGTCGCATGGATGATTTCCTCGGGCAGACCCAGTGCGTTGAGCAGCGACACGCCAATGCTCTCGTGCCAATGAATGATCAGGTGCTTGATGGTGTCGGGACGATGACGAAGTTCGTCGTACTGGGCTGCGCGGTAGAGCATGTAGAACGCGCCCAGGTCGTGAATCATGCACGCCAGCATGGCCGTGTCGGCATTGAGCCATGACGATCGCCAGTGCCGTACTGCGAACTGTCTCGATTCCCAGCCCTGAAACCGCCGACTGAAGGTCGACATGCCTTTTGCCATTGTGGTTGTACCGAGGAGTATTCGCGAGCTGGATCAATTTGGCGCTGATCAGCGGTTCGAGCGCCAGCACGTGGACGATATCGTCAAGCGTTCGTTTGCGGTCCTGCAGCGTCTTGCGCAGTTTGCATGCGACATAAAAGCTGGTTGGGAAGGTCACGTTCCCGGCAAGTTCGCGGGGGATGTCTTCCAGCATTTGAAAGCGCTGCACATTGAAGGCATCGCCGGATTTGTCCGGATCGATGGAAGGGCGAGATCTGTCGAGCGGGGTCATTCAATCAGAAAAAACCCCGCCTGGCGGGCGAGGTTCGTTCAATTTTCAACCGGGTGCCATGTGGTGGGTGCTGAGGGGTTCGAACCCCCGACAGCCAGCTTGTAAGGCTAGTGCTCTACCAACTGAGCTAAGCACCCGGGTCCGGTCAGTTGATGGCGTCTTTGAGAGCCTTGCCGGGGCGGAACTTTGGTACCTTGGCAGCCGCAATTTTAAGTGACTTGCCAGTGCGCGGGTTGCGCCCGTCACGGGCGGCGCGCTCGCCGACAGAAAAAGTGCCAAAGCCGACCAGGCTGACGCTGTCGCCAGCCTTGAGGGCGTCCTTGACGGCGGCAACGGTGGCATCAAGTGCTCGACCGGCCGCTGCCTTGGAAAGTTCAGAATGCCGGGCAATCGCGTCGATCAGTTCAGATTTGTTCATGGAATCCCCTCTTGGTTGAAAAAAAACGATACGGAAGTTTGTTCGCGAGATGATTTATAGCGCTGCTGAAATCCATGTGTCAAGCGGATTCTGGAACATTTCGTCAAGGCCGGAAAGGGCAGGAAAGTGCCGAGGAATTGGCCGAACACAATGGCTCAGCCAATTCCATTCCAAATCAATGTTTAAGGACCGCTTGTGCAGGTGTGTTCTCGCTACTGGCCGTGACCCCCGCACTGTGGTCGGCCTGCTCCGGCAGTGCATCGGGCTTGCGTTCCAGTGCCCGCTCGAGCACTTGGTCGATCCACTTGACGGGAACGATCTCTATCTTGTTCTTGATGTTGTCCGGGATCTCGGTCAGATCCTTGACGTTCTCTTCAGGAATCAAGGCTGTTTTGAGTCCGCCGCGCACCGCTGCCAGCAACTTTTCCTTGAGGCCACCGATGGCCAGCACCTCGCCGCGCAGGGTTATCTCGCCCGTCATGCATACCTCGCAGCGAACCGGGATGCCCGTGTACGATGATACCAGCGCCGTGGTCATGGCGACGCCCGCCGAGGGCCCGTCCTTGGGCGTGGCGCCCTCGGGAACGTGGATGTGGATGTCGGTCTTCTCGAAGGCTTCGTCCTTGATCCCGAGGCGGTGGGCACGGGCGCGGACAACCGAACGGGCGGCCTCGACCGACTCCTTCATCACGTCACCCAGCGACCCAGTACGCAGGATGTTGCCCTTGCCGGGCATGTTGGCGCACTCGATGGTCAGCAGTTCACCGCCAACCTCGGTCCAGGCCAGGCCAGTGACCTGCCCGACCTGGTTTTCCTTTTCCGCCATGCCGTAGCTGTAGCGCCGAACGCCGAGAAATTTGTCCAGATTTCGTGCATTGACCAGAATCTTGCTGGTGCGCTTTTTCAGGACCAGCGTTTTGACAACCTTGCGGCAGATTTTTGAGATTTCCCGCTCAAGCGCGCGGACTCCAGCCTCACGGGTGTAATAGCGGACAATGTCGCGCACCGCGCTATCGGCAACGGCCAGTTCTGTCGTCTTCAGGCCGTTGTTCTTCAACTGCTTGGAGAGCAGGAAGCGCATCGCGATATTGACCTTTTCGTCTTCGGTGTAGCCGGAGAGGCGGATGACTTCCATGCGGTCGAGCAGCGGTGCCGGGATGTTCAGCGTGTTGGCAGTGGCTACGAACATCACGTCTGAGAGGTCGAAATCGACCTCGACGTAGTGATCCTGGAAGGTGTGGTTCTGTTCCGGATCGAGCACTTCGAGCAAGGCTGACGAGGGGTCGCCGCGGAAGTCCTGGCCGAGCTTGTCCACTTCGTCGAGGAGGAAAAGCGGGTTGCGCACTCCGGCCTTGGTCAGGCTTTGCAGGATCTTGCCTGGCATGGAGCCGATGTAGGTACGACGGTGTCCGCGAATTTCGGCCTCGTCGCGCACGCCACCGAGGGCCATGCGCACGAACTTGCGGTTGGTGGCCTTGGCGATCGACTGGCCGAGCGAGGTCTTGCCGACGCCCGGGGGGCCGACCAGACAGAGGATTGGCGCCTTCACCTTGTCGACGCGCTGCTGCACGGCGAGATACTCGACGATCCGTTCCTTGACCTTTTCCAACCCGAAGTGATCGGCATCAAGAACCTTTTCGGCATGCAGCAGATCCTTGTTGGTCCGCGTCTTCTTGCGCCAGGGCAAGCCGACCAGGGTTTCGATGAAATTGCGGACGACGGTCGCCTCGGCCGACATCGGGGACATCAAACGCAGTTTCTTGAGCTCGCCCAGCGCCTTGGTCAGACCCTCCCTGCTCATGCCCGCCGCCTTGATCTTGCGGTCCAGTTCCTCGAGGTCGGCACCTTCCTCGCCTTCGCCGAGTTCCTTCTGGATGGCCTTGACCTGTTCGTTCAGGTAATACTCGCGCTGGCTCTTTTCCATCTGGCGTTTGACGCGGCCACGGATGCGCTTCTCGACCTGGAGAATGTCGATTTCCGATTCCAGTTGTGAGAGGAGGCGGTCGATGCGCTCGCGAACACTTTCCATTTCCAGTATTTCCTGCTTCTGCTCGAGTTTGAGCGGCAGGTGGGCGGCAATCGTATCAGCCAGACGCCCGGCGTCCTCAATGTTGGCAATCGACGAAAGGATCTCGGGCGGAATCTTCTTGTTGAGCTTGACGAACTGGTCGAACTGGGCGACCACGGCGCGTCGCATCGCCTCAATTTCATGGTCCTCAGCACCGGATTGCGGCAGCGGGGTGGCCGTCGCCATGAATACCGAGGACTGCACTTCGATGCCTTCGACGCGCGCGCGTAGCGTACCCTCGACCAACACCTTGACGGTGCCGTCTGGCAGCTTGAGCATTTGCAGGATATTGGCCAGGCAGCCGATGTGATAAAGATCGTCCGGTTCCGGTTCATCCTTGGCGGCCAATTTCTGCGCCAGTAGCAGAATATGCTTGCCACCTTCCATGGCCAGTTCCAGGGCCTTGATCGATTTCGGACGGCCGACGAACAGCGGGATAACCATGTGCGGGAAGACGACAACATCGCGTAGCGGCAGAAGCGGCAGTTCGACGGTTTCCGGGAGCGTGTTGGGGTTCGACATTACGATGCCTTTGAAATAGGTAGTCTTCGCTACTTGGGGGCGCGAAACCCCAATTCAAGCTCCGCCTCAGTTGGAGCCGGAGACCTTTGGCTGGTCAGCGTAGATGAGCAGGGGCGGCGTATCGCCGGTAATCATGTTCTCGTCGACAACGACCTTTTCGACATTCTCCATGCCGGGAAGTTCGTACATCGTGTCGAGCAGGGCATGTTCGAGGATCGAGCGCAGGCCGCGGGCGCCGGTCTTGCGTGCCAGCGCCTTCTTGGCGATGGCGGAAAGCGCCCCGTGGCGAATTTCCAGCTCGACGTCTTCCATGCTGAACAGCTTCTGATATTGCTTGATCAGCGCATTCTTCGGTTCGGTGAGAATCTGGATCAGCGCCGGTTCTTCAAGTTCCTGCAAGGTGGCGACGACGGGCAGGCGACCGATAAGTTCGGGGATGAGACCGAACTTGATCAGGTCTTCCGGTTCGGCATCGAGCAGGATCTTGCCGATCGCTTTCTTGTCGGTCTTGCCCTTGACCTCTGCCCCGAAGCCGATGCCGCCTTTCTCCGACCGGTTGAGAATGATCTTTTCCAGGCCGGAAAAGGCGCCACCGCAGATGAAGAGGATGTTGGTCGTGTCAACCTGGACAAAATCCTGGTTCGGGTGTTTGCGCCCACCTTGCGGTGGAATCGAGGCAACCGTGCCCTCGATCAACTTGAGCAGGGCCTGCTGCACGCCTTCGCCGGAAACGTCGCGGGTAATCGAGGGGTTGTCCGACTTGCGGGAAATCTTGTCGATCTCATCGATATAGACGATACCATTCTGCGCCTTCTCGATATCGTAATCGCATTTCTGCAGCAACTTCTGGATGATGTTCTCGACGTCCTCGCCGACATAGCCAGCCTCGGTCAGCGTCGTTGCATCGGCCATCACGAACGGCACATTGAGCAGGCGGGCCAGGGTCTGGGCGAGCAGTGTCTTGCCGGAACCGGTGGGTCCGACCAGCAGGATGTTGCTTTTTGCCAGTTCGACATCGCCGGTATTCTTCGCGGTGTGACGCAGACGCTTGTAGTGGTTGTATACGGCTACAGCAAGAATGCGCTTGGCGACTTCCTGGCCGATGACGTACTGGTCGAGGATCGAACAGATTTCGCGCGGTGTCGGCAGGTCCGAGCGACCGGCCTTGGCCGCCTCTTCCGGCAGTTCGTCGCGGATGATGTCGTTGCACAGCGCAATGCACTCGTCGCAGATGAACACCGACGGGCCGGCGATGAGTTTCTTGACTTCGTGCTGACTCTTGCCGCAGAAGGAGCAGTAGAGCAGTTTCTCAGGGGCGCCTTTGGTCGTCATCATCCAAACCTCTCAGTTTCAAGCCGCGTCGCGACGGGTCAGCACCTTGTCGATCAGGCCGTATTCTGCCGCTTCCTCCGCAGAAAGGAAATTGTCGCGATCGGTATCTCTTTCGATGCGTTCCAGCGGTTGACCGCAGTGCTCGGCCATGATCCGGTTCAGACGATCGCGAATCGACAGGATTTCCTTGGCGTGGATGGCGATATCCGAGGCCTGACCCTGGAAGCCGCCAAGTGGCTGGTGAATCATCACGCGCGAGTTGGGCAAGGCGAAACGCTTGCCCTTGGCCCCGGCACAGAGCAGGAAGGCGCCCATCGACGCGGCCTGACCGATGCACAGCGTCGACACGTCGGGTTTGATGAATTGCATGGTGTCGTAGATCGACATGCCGGCAGTCACCGCGCCGCCTGGCGAGTTGATGTAAAAGTAGATGTCTTTGTCCGGATTGTCCGCTTCAAGAAACAGCAATTGGGCGACGACCAGGTTGGCCGTCAGGTCATTGACCGGGCCGACAAGAAATATGACGCGCTCCTTCAGGAGGCGGGAGTAGATATCGAACGCACGCTCGCCACGACCGCTCTGTTCAATCACCATCGGAACCATGCCCAGTGCCTGCGGATCCATGTTGCCTGCGTCGTCGATATTCATGTCAGCCCTTGTCTGTCTGGTTCAAGACCGTTGTCGTTCTGGCGAAGATCAGGGGAGCTTACTGCTTTTGCCCCATCAGTTCATCAAAAACTGCAGCCTTGTCGGTCACTATGGCCTTGCCGAGGACCCATTCAACGACATTGTTCTCGATCGCCAAGCCCTCGATCTCGCCGAGGCGCTGCGATTGCGCGTAATACCAGCGGATGACCTCTTCCGGGTGCTCGTAGCTCTGCGCGGCTTCCTCGACCATCGCGCGGACCTGCTCGGGAGTTGCCTGAAGCTTCTCAGCCTTTACCAGTTCGGCAAGAATCAGGCCGAGCACGACCCGTCGACGCGCCTGGTCGGCAAACCACTCGGGCTGGATCGGCATGTCCGCGACCTTCAAGCCGCGCTGCTCCATGTCCTGACGGGCTGCCTGCATCAGACGCTGGATTTCCATATCGATCAGCGCCATAGGCGTTGCGATCTGGTTGGCCTTGATCAGCGCTTCCATGACCTGATCCTTGACCTTGCCTTCGATGCGACGTTTCACTTCGCGCTTGAGGTTGGCTTCGATCTCGGCGCGCATCTTGGCCACGTCGCCGTCGGCGATGCCCATGCTCCTGGCAAACTCGCCATCGATATCAGGCACCTTGGGTGCCTGCACCTGCTTGACGGTGATTTCGAACTGTACGGTCTGACCGGCGAGATCCTTGGCGTGATAGTCAGCCGGGAAAGCCAGGTCAAACGTCTTGGATTCGCCAGCCTTGGTGCCTTCAACGGCATTTTCGAAGTCGGGCAACATCATGTTCTGGCCAAGCACGATCGGATAATCCTTGGCTTCACCACCCTGGAACGGCACGCCATCCTTCTTTCCCAGAAAGTCGATCACGACCCGATCTTCCTTGGTCGCGGCGCGTTCGGCATCTTCATATGAAACACGCTGCTTGCGCAGGATGTCGAGGGTCTTGTCCACTTCAGCGGCAGTCACTTCAAGAACCGGACGCTCGACTTCCGCGGTCGACATGTCGGCGGGGGTGATTTCCGGGTAGACCTCGAAAATGGCCGAGAATTCCAGATGGGTCGTGCTGTCAGTGGTTTTCGCCTCGATCCGCGGGTAGCCGGCAACGCGCATTTTCTGGCTGGTGATGGTTTCGGCAAAAACGCGGTCCAGTTCCTCGGACAGCACCTCGTGGCGCGCCTGGTCGCCATACTGCTGTTTGACAAGACTGAACGGCACCTTGCCCGGACGGAAACCAGGCATCTTGATACTTTTTCCCTTGCGCTTCAGGCGCTGATCCATCTCCTTTTCGACATTCTCGATGGCGATGGACAGGTCGATGCGGCGTTCCAGTTCGTTGGCTTGAGCGGTGGTCGCTTCCATTAAATTTCCTTGTGACTGCGAGACAAATGGATAAAGTTTGCAATTCTATCATGGCGTGGCAAACGGGTCAGCGCCGAAGCTTGATCGGAGCGGCCAGTGTCGGCCTGGTCACACATGAACGAGCGGGCGGTGTTTCCGGCAAGTGCTTGGGGCGGGCCAAGAAGACTTCCGGGCATTGTTGCTGGCCCGGACCATCCTATGAGGCGTAGTTCGATACCAATGCTCAGACATCCAGTTGTCGTGAAATCGGCTCAACGGCCGCCAGCGAAACGGCATCGGGAAAACACGCGGTCAGCTGCGCGAGGTCCTCGCCGCAGTCGACATCCCGCAAGGACTCGAACTCCTTCCAGCGCCAGCCAAGCTCGGACAATCTGGCCCGGGTCTGGTCCATGACGTGCCCGCTGCCCCAATCGACGGCCGTGAATACTCGCGGCGATGGCCGCCGCATGCCAATCAGCACATAGCCCCCATCGTCCGCCGGAACCACGGTTGCGTCGTGCCTGGCCAAAGCATCCGCTGCCCGGCGCAAGAGGGCGGGTGTCAGCAGCGGGCAATCAGTGCCGACCACCACGGTTCCGAAAGGTGTGGTTGAACCGGCAATCGCGGCCAGCATCCGCTCGCCGAGGTCGCCATCCGGTTGCCGGCGCAGCGCCAGCGGACCGAAAGCGCTGCAAACGGCAAAGGCGGGATGTCCAATGTCCGGCGTACACCATAAGGTTACCGGCCCGATGTCGGCGGCCAGGGCGGTGGTCACGATGCGCTGCAATAACCAGCGCTGCAGCGCCGCTGCCCCTTCAGCGCCAAGGTGGGGAATCAGTCGCGTCTTGGCGAGACCGGGCACAGGCGCCTTGGCCAGGATCGCCAGGCCGATCCGGGTTCCGCGCTCAGCGTTCATCGGGAATATAGCCGTACTCGCGGGCGAGATCGGCCGGGCTGGCGCCGAAACGGAAACGCAGGCGCAGCCGCCACATCATCAGGATGGTGCGCAGCAGGCCATTCTTCTCCCAGCGCCGTCCGGAAGTCGTCACCTTGTCCCTGAGGCAGGCCGGCCAGGCGAGCGCGCGCAACTCCCGCGACAGGACGATGTCCTCCATCAGCGCGATCTCCGGAAAGCCGCCGATGCGCCGGAACGCCTCGCGCGTGACGAAGATGGCCTGATCGCCGGTCGCGATTCCGGTCAGGCGCGAGCGCCAGTTCATCATCAGGGCGACCAGCCCCAGACCATGCAGCGACCCGTCGATCCTCACGTCGAAGCGTCCCCAAGACGCTCCGTTTGCCAGGGTATCGGCGACAACCACCAACGCCGCTGCCGGCAGACGGGTATCTGCATGCAGGAACAGGAATGCGTCGCCCCGGGCCATCGCCGCCCCGGCGTTCATCTGCCGGCCGCGCCCCCGGTCTGCCGGGATGATCCGGTCAGCCAGCCCACTGGCCAGACGCCGCGTATCGTCCACGCTGCCGCCGTCGACGACGATGATTTCGGCGCCCGTCCGGCGAAAATCCTGAAGCCGTTCGAGCAACTGCACGATGCCGCGGGCTTCGTTCAACACCGGGATGATTATGGAAATGCCGTGACCGCTCATCGGATTCCCCGCCTCATGATCCCGGATCGGCGGCGCCCGGCCCGGCCATGAGAAGGCGCGCTTTACTCATTTCCGGTCACCGCACAATCTTCTTCGTGCGCGACAAAGCGGAGATCGGCGAAGCCGGCGTGAGCTTTTTCACCGGTATTGTCGGTGTCCGAAGCGACGGCCAAGCCGCTCAACTGGCCGCCGGCATCGCCAAAGGCGAGCTTGAAATCCTTGAGGACATTGCGCCGCTCGTGAACCCAGGCGCCAGCCCTGGCGGCACCGGAACGCAGTACCAGCATGCGGGCGCGGTCGGTGTAGGCGTTGTCCTGCAAGGTGCCGACGGGATGGCGGTTGTCCCAGACGTAATTGAGTGCCGCATCGGGCACCTGATCGCCGTAGATCGAGCGCGCCAGAGCCAGCTTGGCACGGGTGCCCAGGCCCAACTGTTCCGGCGGCACGGAAAACGTCAGATAGACCCGGGCAGCGTAGTCGTCACCGGATTTCCTGGTCATGTCGGCGCTCGCTACCGGGGCGTCGATTCGCCATTGCCAACACAAAATCGGGGTTTTTGTCAGGTCGACCGCAACAGGGCGTCCCAACAGGGCCATGCTCTTGTCAGCGTGCGCCTCGATGGCGACTACCCCATCCCAGCGCCGCAGGGCATAGCGGGTAGGCGGATGCTTGGCGCTGAGACGTTCGAGTTTCCAGGGCGCGGGAATGGACGTGTCGCCTTCGCTGAACCGACCGACCCAGAGCGCTTCGGCCGATACGCCGGGGGACGCGCCAAGCACGAGGATCAGCCCGAGAAATCTTGAAAGCGACATCCGGCTCACCCCCGACGCCAAGTGTGGAAACGCTCGACCCATGCCAGCAGGCGTTCCGGCGCATGCGCCTTCTTCCAGTTGCCGGCCACGTACTTGTTGGCCTCGGCCAGCGTCGGGTAGATGTGGATGGTACCGAGGATCCGGTTCAGGCCGATGCCCTGCTTCATCGCCAGCACAAATTCGGCGATCAGGTCACCGGCATGCTCGCCGGCGATGGTGACACCGAGGATCTTGTCCTTGCCGGGCACTGTCAGCACCTTGATCAGGCCGTGCGCTTCGCCGTCGGCGATGGCGCGGTCGAGATCGTCGATGCCGTAGGTCGTCACTTCGCAGGGAATGCTTTTTTCCCTCGCCTCCAGTTCGTTCAGGCCAACGCGGGCAACTTCGGGTTCGACGAAGGTGGCCCAGGGGATCACCGAGTAATCGGCCTTGAATTTCCGCAGCGGGTCGAAAAGCGCGTTGACCGCGGCATACCAGGCCTGATGCGCGGCGGTATGGGTGAACTGGAAAGGGCCGGCGACGTCACCGGCGGCGTAGATGTTCGGGTAGCTGGTTTGCAGGAATTCGTTGGTGTCGACGGTGCGGCCGGTCGGAATCCCCAGTTCCTCGAGGCCGAAGCCGGTCAGGTTGGCGGCACGGCCGACGGCGACCAGCACGGCATCGAAGGGAATGCGGACCTCCTGGCCATCATGGTCGGCGATCAGGAACTTCTCGCCGCTCTCGATGACGAATCGCGCAGCGCGGTGATTGACCAGCACCGCGATGCCCTCGCCGCGGAAACGCTGCGCGACCATTTCCGATATCTCGGGATCCTCGCGCATCATGATGCGCGGCGCCATTTCCACCTGCGTCACCCGGGCGCCAAAGCGGGCAAAGGCCTGGGTCAGTTCGCAGCCGATCGGGCCGCCACCGAGGACGACCAGCCGCCTCGGCAGCTCGCGCAGTTCCCAGACGTTGTCCGAGGTCAGGTAGCCGACTTCCTCGATGCCCGGGATGGGCGGCACGAAGGGGCGGGCGCCGGTGGCGATGACGATGCTGCGCGTCGTCAGCCGCTGCGTATCGCCATCGTCGCGGGCTATCTCGACTTCCCACGGCGAGACGATCCTGGCCGAGCCGTGCACGACATCGACGCCAAGCCCGGCGTAGCGCTCGGCCGAGTCGTGCGGCTCGATCGTCCTGATCACCGTCTGCACCCGTTCCATGACGGTAGCGAAGTCGAAGTCGGCGCGCGCCGAGGCGATGCCGAATTCGTTCGAACGCGACATGTGCGACAGCAGCCGTGCCGAGCGGATCAGCGCCTTCGACGGCACGCAGCCGGTATTGAGGCAATCACCGCCCAGCTTGTGTCTTTCGACCAGCGTCACCCTGGCCTTGACGGCGGCTCCGATGTACGCAGTCACCAGCCCGGCGCTGCCGCCGCCGATGACGACGATATTGCGGTCGAAGCGCGCCGGCTTCTTCCATTTGGCGTATACCCTGTTCCGGCGGATCACCTCGACGATCCGGCGGGCGATCAGCGGAAAGATGCCGAGCAGGACAAACGATCCCAGCAGCGCCGGCGACAGGATCCCGGAGAGCGATTCGAGCTTCCCCAGTTGCGTGCCGGCATTGACGTAGACCACCGTGCCGGCCAGCATGCCGATCTGGCTGACCCAATAGAAGGTCCGCGCCTTCATGCCGGTCAGACCGAACAGCAGATTGATCAGAAAGAAGGGGAAGACCGGTACCAGACGCAGGGTGAACAGGTAGAAGGCGCCTTCGCGACGGACGCCTTGATCGATGGCCGTCAGGCGCTGGCCAAAGCGACTCTCCACCCAGTCGCGGAGCAGAAAGCGCGACATCAGGAAAGCCAGCGTGGCGCCGATGGTCGACGCGAAGGACACGATCACCGTTCCCCACAGCAACCCGAACACCGCGCCGCCAGCCAGCGTCAGCAAGGCGGCGCCGGGCAGCGACAGCGCCGTCGCCGCCACATAGACGAGAAAGTAGATGACGCCGCTCAACAGCGGCTGCGCCGCCTGAAAGCCCTGGATGGCTGCCTGCTGTTCCTTGAGCGTCCGGAGATTGAGGTACTGCCCGAGATCGAAGGCAAAGAACGCGGCAATGGCCACGCCTGCGGTTAAAGCCAGCGCCAGTTTGCGAAATTGCATGAATTGCTTCCTGAAAAAGTCACCGTGGATTGATGGAACCCTGCATCCCCATTAGTCGGCGGGGCTGCCCGATTCCTTACAAGCGGGCGTCGATTTCGACATCTGTTCGGGCATCGCGGAGGAGTTGCATGGTCTCGAAAGTCCCGGCCTCTTGTCGTTTGGTGTGTCCAAGACCTCCGAGTTCAACGGCGGCCAACCTCTGACGCGGGAGATCTTCAGCGCTGTCAGCTATCGGACTGCATACGGCCATTGAGGTCACTGGCGTTCTGCACCACCAACGGCCACTATGAGTCGTTCAGCGGCAGTAGGCAAGGAACTCGATCCGAATGTCCGCTTCAAGTTTCAAGCTTTAGGCGAGTCGTACCCACAAGAAACGTTCGGCCTGCAGACCGGGATCATGGATATCGCAGCCGCCGTACGTGCGGAACGGCTCAAGACGCACAGGCCGAGCGCAAACAACTCTTCGGAAAAACCGAAACGACAACTCATCTTTCCTCGACCAAACTTACCCGTCAACTTCGGTACGATGAGGTCTTGACCAACTACCCATGAGGCTAAAGACGATGAAAGTGACGACTTCGATCCAGCGTGGTGCCAAGTATCTATACGTCAAGTTCGGTGAGGTTGTAACCGCAATCGAGCAAGTGGCCGTCGTCAAGGGACTGCCCATGTGGGAAGTGGAGCGCCAATTGGGATCCGGGCTCAAGAAGCGATTGATCGTTTCTGCCCGCTCACTGATGCCCATTCAACCAGCCGCCGCCTGCGCCTAGCAGGCCCCCGCAGTCAAACCATACTCACGCCCTGAAAGAAGACATCTCTGATGCGAGCCGAAGACCAGAAAGCCATTCTTGCCATCGCCCTTCACGCCGCCTTCGCGGATGGCGCGAAGGACGACCGCGAGCGCGAGGAGGTCCGGCGCATCGCCGAGTCGCTTGCCTCGGCTTCCCCGGCAATCGACCTGCGAGCGCTCTATCAGGATGTGCTGTTGAAGCGCTTCGGCCTCGGCCAGGCGGTTTCTGCCCTGAGTGACGAAGGCCTTCGCCATTACGCCTACGAAATGGCGCTTGGTGTTTGCGAGGCCGACGGCCGGACGACGGCTGCCGAGCGCCGCTTCCTCGACGAGCTCAAGGCGAGCCTCGGTCTCGGTAATGAGAAGGCGGGTGCGATCGAACGTGAGCTCGATCCCTTTGTCGCCGCTACCAGCACCGTCACCGCTTCCGACGCCGGCAGCGACAACGCGCAACTCGATCAGTCGATTCTCAACTATGCCCTGCTCAACGGCGCGCTCGAACTGCTGCCGCAGTCCTGGGCGTCGATGGTGATCATTCCGCTGCAGATCAAGATGGTGTATGGCATCGGACAGGCGCATGGGGTCGTCCTCGTCCTGCGCGAAACCTATCAATCGCTGCTCGGCCCGGCAAGGGATTTGCAGACACGCTATCTCCCGCAAATCGAGCAAAAGGCTGCGACACTCGACGCCGGCCAGGTCATGGCGATGATTCGCGGCCGGCAAGGGAGTCCGGCATGACTGACGCCACCGCCAGCTTTGCCACCGGCCCGATGTGGGCCGGCTTCATTGCCTTTGTGTTGGCCATGCTGGCGCTCGACCTGTTCGTCTTCGGCGGCCGCAAGTCGCACAAGGTGTCCGTCAAGGAAGCGGCCGCCTGGGTGGCCGTCTGGGTCAGCCTCGCACTCGCTTTCGCCGGCCTGCTCTGGTGGTATCTGAACGATACCCAGGGTGCCGAGGTAGCGCGGAAGAAAACGCTGGAGTTTCTTGCCGGCTACCTGATCGAACAGTCCTTGTCGGTGGACAACATGTTCGTCTTCGTCATGATCTTCGGCTATTTCGCCGTGCCGCCCGAACTGCAGCGCCGCGTGCTGCTCTACGGCGTGCTCGGCGCCATCGTCATGCGCGCCGGCATGATCTTCGCCGGCGTCTGGCTGGTGCAGCAGTTCGCCTGGATCCTCTACGTCTTCGGCGCCTTCCTGGTCGTCACCGGCATCAAGATGATCATCTTCGCCGAGGCGGAACCCGACCTCGAAAAGAACCCGCTGCTGCGCTGGCTGCGCGGGCACATGCGCATCACGCCCGAGTTCCATGGCGAGAAGTTCTTCGTGCGCCAGAACGGCATCCTCTGGGCGACGCCGATGTTCCTCGTGCTCATACTGATCGAGGCCAGCGACCTGGTGTTCGCGGTGGACAGCATCCCGGCGATCTTCGCCGTGACCACCGACCCCTTCATCGTGTTCACCTCGAACATCTTCGCCATCATGGGCCTGCGCGCGCTGTATTTCCTGCTGGCCGACATGGCCGACCGCTTCCATCTGCTCAAGTATGGCCTCGCCCTCGTGCTGGTCTTCATCGGCGGCAAGATGCTCGTCATGCCCTGGCTCCACATGCCGATCCAGTGGTCGCTGACCATCGTCGGCAGCATCATCGCCGTATCGGTGGTGGCCAGCCTTGCCGTGACGAAACCCCGCTCTGCCATGGCCGGAGAAAAAGCATGAACTCCGCCCAAGTCACCCCGGTGCTCACGGACAGCGAACGCGACAACGAAGGTCGCCTCGTCGGCATGGTCTACGACAGCACGCCGCCGCTGTCGGCACCCGACGCCAATCCTTGGCTGGTCGCGGTGGATAGTTCGGACAATGCCCTGCGCGCCGTCGCCCATGCCGCCGCCCAGGCCGGTGCAATGAATGTCGTCGCCCTGCATTTGGTCCATGTGCAGCCCTGGCTGTCGAAGGAGGCCGCCGAGGCGGAGCTGGAGCATCGCGCCCTGGGCGCCACCGCGCGAGCGCGCAGCCTGCTCGACGCCGCGGGCCTGCCGTGGCGCCTGCACGTGGTGCTGGGCGATCCGGCCGAACGCATCATCCATCGCGCCGTCAGGATCTCTGCCAGCGGCATCGTCATCGGCAGCCGTGGCCTCAATGTGCTCGAAAGCCTGCTGTTCGGCTCGGTGGCCTACAAGGTCATGCATCGTTCCCCCTTGCCCGTGATGGTGGTGCCGTGAGGCTCGCCGTACCGCCATCCGCTGCGGCGAGAAGAGCGTTTTTTGCTCGACCGCCTTGTAGCGCAGTTGTTTCATCAGCGCCGACTTTTTGTTTGCAACCCCAAAGGAGACTCAAATGAACCTGAACACCCAACGCGAACAGGTGATTGCCCTGCCCCAGGGCGGCGCGGAATCCGTGCTCGCCAGCAACAAGGTGATCTGCAACACCTACATGCTGCTGTCGATGACGCTGGCCTTCTCCGCCGTCACCGCCGCCGCGTCGGTGGCGCTGAAACTGCCGCATCCGGGCATCATCCTGACCCTGATCGGCTTCTTCGGCCTGCTGTTCGCCGTGCATAAACTCAAGGACAGCGGCTGGGGGATCCTCTCGGTATTCGCCCTGACCGGCTTCATGGGCTACACGCTGGGCCCGGTCATCAGCCGCTATCTCGGCCTGCCCAACGGCAGCGAGATCGTCATGCAGGCCATGGGCGGCACCGCCGCGATCTTCATCGGCCTCTCGGCCTACGCGGTGACGACGAAGAAGGACTTCAGCTTCATGGGCGGTTTCCTCATGGTCGGCATCCTGCTCGCCTTCCTCGCTGGCCTGGCCGCGATCTTCTTCGAGATCCCCGCGCTGTCCCTGACCGTCTCGGCCGCGTTCGTGCTGCTGATGTCCGGGTTGATCCTCTATGAAACGAGCAACATCATCCACGGTGGCGAGACCAACTATGTGCTGGCCACCGTGACGCTGTTCGTCTCGATCTTCAATCTCTTCACCAGCCTGCTGCAGTTGCTGGGCTTCATGAACGGAGACGATTGAGGACGATGTTTGCCGTGATCCAACGCCTGCGGGCGCTGGCGCCCAGCCGCGAGCAACTCGAGGCCAATCCCTGGTTGCGCCGGCTGGCGCCTTACCTCGCCGACCCGAAACTGTGGCACTGGTCGCGCCGCGGTGTTGCCATGGGCGTGGCGATCGGCCTGTTCATCGGCTTCCTGATTCCGGTCGCCCAGATCCTGCTCGCCGCCGCGGCAGCCGTCGTCCTGCGCGCCAACGTGCCGATCGCCGCCGCCGGCACGCTGGTGACCAACCCGCTGACCGTCCCGGCGATCTACTACGCCGCCTATCACCTGGGCGCCTGGGCGACCGGAACGTCCACCACGGCGGCGGTCTCGTGGGTCGATCCCATCAGCATCCTGGCCGGCCTCGGCTCGATCGGCCTGCCGCTGTTCGCCGGCTTGGCGATCACGGCAATCGTCGCCGCCATCGGCAGTTACCTGCTGATCTCCCGGGTCTGGATCTGGCACGTCGCCGCGAAGCGGCGCGGGGCGCGCCCATGAAGCTGTTTTCGCCGCTCTATCGCCGCGCCATGGTCTGGTCCCGGCATCCGCATGCGCCTTGGTATTTGGGCGGTATGAGTTTCGCCGAGTCCTCGTTCTTCCCCATCCCTCCCGATGTGATGCTGGCGCCGATGTGCCTCGCGAATCCACGGCATGCGTGGCGTCTGGCCCTGCTGACGACGCTGACCTCGGTGGCTGGCGGACTGGCCGGTTACGCCATCGGCTACTTTGCCATCGATGCCTTGTTGCCCTGGTTGCAGGAGAGTCGCTACTGGCCGGCCTATCAAACGGCGGTGGCGTGGTTTGGCCAGTGGGGCTTCTGGGCGGTATTCATCGCCGGTTTCTCGCCGATTCCTTACAAGATTTTCACCATCGCCGCCGGCGCCTTGTCGATGGCGCTGCTGCCATTCACGCTGGCCTCGCTGATCGGGCGCGGTGCGCGCTTCTTTCTGGTAGCTGGTTTGATGGCCTGGGGTGGCGCACGGATGGAAGCGGCCCTGCACCGCTACGTGGATCGTCTGGGCTGGGCCACCGTCGTGGCGCTGGCCGTCGGCCTGCTGGCTTTCCGCTGATCGGACCGTAACGACAAGATTTGATCGACTTCGCTGAAAAGCCCGGCCCCTCGAGGTCATGTGGCCAACGTCCAACCCATGTCACCGCAGGGGCAAACCCACGGGATGGAAAAGGGCTTGATAAACGACCATCTGGCGCTTGAGGCGGACCTGGTTCCGCATCTGGCGAAAGTGCCGGTGATCTGCGCAAAAAGTCAGCCATCGCGTCGATAGCCTTTCAGGAGTGATGTCACAACCGCGCAAAGGAAAGAGCCATGTTCTCTATCTACGGTGTTACAGGGCAGGTGTTCAGCGGCACCCTTGAGGAAATGATTCGTGTCCGGGCGCTTGCAAGAGCGCGGTCGGCACGCGCCATCGCCCAGGAAGGCGACGAACCGGGCGTCGAGGTGATCGCCGGCTCAAGCAGCCGGCCCCGGGAAGAGGCGGTTCGCGCCTACCGCGCCATGCTGCCGCCAGAGCTGGAGCGCGGGCCGCTCTATCATGCCGAGCAGATCATGCAGCGCCAGGTCATCAGCGTCTCCGCCCTCGACGATGTCGAGAAAGCCTGGCGGACTCTGCGGGATCACGACATCCATCAGGCTCCCGTGCTCGCTGCCGACGCGCAACTCATCGGCATCGTCAGCGAGCGCGATCTGCTGAGCGCCATCAACATCGATGCTGGCCGCGTCGTCGAATCCCTTGCCCGGCAGGTGCGTGATGTCATGAGCACGCCGGTGGTCGCCGCCGAGCCTGTGACGGACATTCGGCGCATCGCCGCCGTCATGCTCGAAAATAGGGTGGACGGCGTTCCCATCACCGGCCAGGGCGGCCGTTTGGTGGGGTTTGTCTCGCGCAGCGACATCCTGCGCGCGGTCGTTAGCGATCCGCCGCTGAGTCTTTGGCGCTGAGCCGGATAATTCGAGCCGGCTGCCCCCTTGTCCGCGAACCGACTTCCGGCGCTGCGGTGACAGGCGTCCATTGGCGCAAGGCGGTGGCGGTGGGATCCGTCTGGCGGCGGGCCTGGGAAGGTCGTGCTCATGGTGACGTCAGATCCTTTTGCAGGACGCGATTCTTGCCACCGTGTTTGACTTCGTACTTGAGGCCGACCCGCCTTCTTTCGGGTTGACCGCAAACGGGCAAATTGGCCCACCCGGCGCTGTCGTGTCATCATGGTTCCGGCCGCGCGGCGCGGCTTGATCGATGAATTCGCGGAAATGGACCAGATGCAGGCAGCGACCCCCGTCCTGAGAGATATCGTGCTGATCGGCGGCGGACACAGCCATGTCGGCGTGCTCCACAGGTTCGCCATGAAGCCGCTGCCCGGCGCGCGGCTGACGGTGATCTGCACCGATACCGACACGCCGTATTCGGGCATGTTGCCGGGCTACATCGCCGGGCATTACGCGTTTGACGAGGTGCATATCGACCTGCGCCGGCTGGCCGAATTTGCCGGGGCGCGCTATTACCGTGACGAAGTGGTCGGCATCGACCGTGGAGCGGGCAAGGTGCTGTGCCGCAACCGGCCGCCGGTGGCCTACGATGCCTTGTCGATCAATATCGGTTCGACGCCGCAACTGGCGGGAGTTGCCGGGGCTGCCGAGCATGCCGTGCCGGTCAAGCCGATACGCCGCTTCAACGAACGCTGGCTGGCGTTGCTGGCGCGCGTCTGCCGGCATCCCGGGCCGACTGTCATCGCCGTCGTCGGGGCCGGGGCGGGCGGTGTCGAACTGACACTGGCCATGCAATACCGTCTGCGGAATGAACTGGCAGTGCTGGGCCGCGATCCGGATGAGCTGCGGTTTCACCTGTTTTCGGCCGCCCCGCAGATTCTCGCCACGCACAACAGCCAGGTCCGCCGGGCCTTCGGCAGCGTGCTGGCCGAGCGCGGCGTGTTCGTGCATCGGTGCGCCGAGGTCACCCGGATGACGGCCGGCCAATTGCAGACCCGATCGGGTGAGGTGCTGCATGCCGACGAAATCGTCTGGGTCACCCAGGCGGGCGGTGCCCCCTGGTTGCGTGAAAGCGGGCTGGCGCTCGACGACCGGGGTTTCGTCCGCGTTCGCGACACCTTGCAGACCGAGACCGACCCGCTGATCTTCGCGGCCGGTGACTGCGCGGCCATGATCGAGCATCCGCTGGAAAAGGCCGGGGTCTTCGCTGTGCGCATGGCCAGGCCGCTGGCCGAGAACCTGCGGCGGACGCTCCTGCATCAGCCACTGATCCACTATCGTCCGCAGCAACGCTGGCTGGCCCTGATCAGCACCGGCGACCGCCACGCCATCGCCTCGCGCGGCAACTTTTATTCCCGGGGTGATCTGGTCTGGCGCTGGAAGGACTGGATCGACCGCCGCTTCATGCGCAGATTCACCGAGCTGACACCCCGGACGATGGCGGCTGCCGCATCCGGCGAGGCCATTGCGCTCGAGGAGCATGAGCGGACCGTGGCCATTCCGGCGATGGCCATGCGCTGCGGTGGTTGCGGGGCCAAGGTCGGCGCCGCCGTGTTGTCGCGGGCGCTGGCCGGCGTGCCTGCCAGCGAGCGCGACGATGTCCTGATCGGGCTGCACGCACCGGACGATGCCGCCGTGGTGCGAATTCCGGCGGGCAAGGCCAGTGTGCAGACGGTCGATTTCTTCCGCGCCTTCATCGATGACCCATGGCTGTTCGGACGGATTGCCGCCAACCATGCCCTCGGCGATATCTTCGCGATGGGCGGCGAGGCGCAGACCGCCAGCGCCATCGTCACCGTGCCGCCGGGGCTTGATGGCAAGGTCGGGGACACGGTCTTCCAGATGATGGCGGGCGCCGCTTCGGTGCTCGAGGAGGCCGGCTGCGCGCTGGTCGGCGGACATACCGGCGAGGGCCAGGAGCTGGCGCTGGGCTTCGCCATCAACGGGCTGATCGACGACTCGCTGGCCCACGTCATGCGGAAGGGCGGGATGAAGGCCGGCGACAGCCTGATCCTGACCAAGCCGGTCGGTACCGGCACCCTGTTCGCTGCCCACGCCCGCTTGCAGGCTGCGGGGCGCTGGATCGATGCCGCGCTGGAGTCGATGCAGGTTTCCAATCGTGCTGCTGCGTCGTGCCTGATCGCGCACGGGGCGACCGCCTGCACCGACGTGAGCGGCTTCGGCCTGCTTGGCCATCTGCTCGAAATGACCCGCGCCTCCCGTGTCGATGCCGAACTCGAACTGGCAGCGCTGCCCATCCTCGATGGTGCGGTCGACACCGTCGCGGCCGGCATTTTCAGCTCCTTGCAACCGGCCAATCTGCGCCTGGGGCGTTCCGTCCGTAATACGGAAAGCTTCGTTGGGCACCCGCGCTACCCGCTGCTTTTCGACCCGCAGACCGCCGGTGGCCTGCTTGCCAGCGTCCCGGCCGGATCGGTCGACGCCTGCCTGGCGGCCCTGCACGCGCTGGGCTACGCCCAGGCCGCCCGCATCGGCCACATCCTGCCAGCAAGCGAGGTGACCGTGCCAATCGCGCTGGTCGGATAGAAGGGGGTCACTCTTTCGACCCCGAGTAGCCCGCCGATGTCCTTTCCGGTGGCGCTTCGCCTGGCTGCCCGGCCATTCCCTTGTCGCCCCAGATCGCGGCGACCCGCGCATCGCGGCCGCAAACGGCGCGGTAATAGCTGTAGCGCAGCGGGTTCTTCTTGTAATAGTCCTGATGGTATTCCTCGGCGCGCCAGAAGGCGGTGGCGGGGGCCACTTCCGTGTAGATGATCTTGAATCGCCCGCTCGCCAGCAGTGCATCACGACTGGCTTCGGCGACTTCGCGTTCGGCTTCGTTCTGCCAGTAGATGCCGCTGCGGTAGGGCGTTCCAGTGTCGCAGAACTGGCGATCCTTGACGGTCGGGTCGATATGGCGCCAGAAGTATTCGACCAGTTGCCCGTAGCTGATCTTCTCCGGGTCGTAGTGAACCTTGACGGCTTCGGCGTGTCCCGTGTTGCCAAAGCTCACGCTTTCGTAGCTCGGGTTTTCCGTCCAGCCGGCGGTGTAGCCCGATTCGGCCTCGAATACGCCAGGCAGCTTTTCAAAGTCCTGTTCCACGCACCAGAAGCAGCCGCCGGCAAAGATCGCGGTGGCCCCGGCGCCGCTGTATGCCTGCGTCGATTCCATCGGCTGCGACTGGGCACGGACCGTGACTGCGAGAACGGCGATGGCTGCGGTCAACGGCAAAAGACGGCCGATTTTCATGTCCGCAGTTCCGGCAAAGCGGCGCCCTGAACCACGAAGGCAAGGGCGACCCCATTGTTGCAGTAACGCTTGCCGGTCGGTTTGGGGCCATCGTTGAAGACGTGTCCCTGGTGACCGCCACAGCGCGAGCAATGGTATTCGGTGCGCGGATAGATCAGACGGAAATCGGTCGAGGTGCCCAGGGCGCCGGCAATCGGCTGCCAGAAACTCGGCCAGCCGGTGCCGCTTTCGTACTTGTGCGCGCTGTCGAACAGCGGCTGGTTGCAGGCGGCGCAGATGTAGGTGCCGGCCCGCTTCTCGCTATTCAAAGGGCTGCTGCCGGAACGCTCGGTGCCTTCCTCGAAGAGCACCTTGAATGCGTCGGGCGCGACCAGCTTGCGCCATTCGTCAGGGGTCTTCGTCAGCGGAAACTTCTCGCCCGCAGTCGCCGGGCCGAAGGGCAGGGCCGATGCGGCGAGCAAGCCGCTCATGCGTGTAATCCAGTTGCGACGGGTCATTGTTTTCTCCAGGGGTATCCACTGTGGCGCAGTGCTCGATGATTTTGATCGCCTGATGATTAGTCGTCGGAAGCGGCCAGATACTTACAAGAGATCACGGCCAATCAAGGCGTTCGGCAAGCGCTGGGGCGAGGGGTTCCCGGAACGTGGTGGGCCGATACTGAACGGAGGTTGTGCGCGCGCGCTGTGAAAGCTGTCGATGATCGCGGCCATCTCGCCGTGGGGTGAGGTACGGTTCGAGGCTTCCGAAGGGACGACAACTGGCGGCGGTCTTCCGCGCACGCTGATGAGCGCCTCTAATTCGAGCTCCGGAAATACTTCCAGGCCAGTTCGACCCCGGAGACCAGCAGGTCGCCGATGTCGAGGGAATCGACGGTATTCGCCTTCTTTTCGCGCTGGCGGCGCAGGCGATCCTTTTCGGTCATCAGGATGGCGTCGGCCAGCATCTCGACGTCGGGTGGCGCCGTGCGTTTGACCTCGGCCTGCTGGTAGCTGGCAAGAGCCTGTTCGACGGCCTCCGGGTCGAGGATGGCGATCGGCGATCGGCAATGGCCGCAGGCGTTGTCCTGGCGGATATCGATTGGCGCGCCGCAACTGGTGCAGCGGACCACCCCTACCTTTTTCCTCAGTTCATTGATCTCGCTTGCGGTCAACTGCCGCACGAAGCCCTTTTCGATCATGAACTGGGCAAAGGTGGTGAACCGGCCATGCTTCTGCAGACAACGGTGGTAATTGAAACGGCCACCCTTGGCGAGGTCGAGTCCGTGCAGCAGGCGCTCATGGCAGCGCGGGCAGTCGAGGACGGCGTTCACCG
This sequence comes from Candidatus Dechloromonas phosphorivorans, assembly GCA_016714975.1. Lineage (GTDB taxonomy): Bacteria > Pseudomonadota > Gammaproteobacteria > Burkholderiales > Rhodocyclaceae > Azonexus > Azonexus phosphoriphilus. The sequence goes on from JADKBR010000017.1 coordinate 230,908, forward strand.
GCAGGCGCTGGTCGTCGCGGTGTTGGTGGATAAGCTTGAACAACTCGATGATGCCGCCCGGCGTGATCTGCACGCTCTCGAACTCATCGAACCAGATGCCATGGCAGGCAAAGCAGAGATCGATTCCGACCTCGCCAAGCAACTGGCGCTCGAACGTCTTCTGCACCATCGGCTGGTGGCAGGAAGGGCAGGGAGTGGTCGGGTTCATGCGGGGCGGATGGTTCCGAGCTTGAGTTTGACGCCCTTCTTCATCTTGCCGACGACGTGCATTTCGCAGGCCTTGCAGTCGAATTTGAGGATCAGCTTTCGTTGCCGTTGATCAGCGTCATCGGGTCGGGCTTCAGGTGTTTCATTTCCTTGGGGCACAGGTTGAAACTGTAGCGCAGGCAGTGGCGGGTAATCATCAGCGAGACCATGCCTTTTTCGTGATTTGCCTCGTAGGCGTCGGCGATCAGCTTGACGCCATGTTTTTCGTAGAACTGGCGCGCCTTGGCGTTGAAGACGTTGCCGAGGTAGGTCAGTTCCTCCTGCGGGTAGGGCACGGGGTTTGCGGCCGGTTTGGCGCGCGGCGGGCGCGGATGGCTGGCGATGCGGGCGGCTTCGAGCTTGTCGGCGGCTACGCGGCGCATGGCGTTGATTGTGGCGGTCGGCAGGAACCAGGCCTGGGAGAGTTGGAGCGCGACGGGTTCGGCGCAGAACATCGTGTTGCCGAATTTGACCAGTTGCTCCTGCAGCGTGGCCATCGCCCGTTCCGCATTCCTGGCGATTTCCTTGCCGTGGGGCAGGTCGACCGCAACCGAGACGCCATCCTCGTCAGTCAAGGTCAGGCCGAAGCCATCTGCGGTTTCGGCGAAGACCGGCTTGATCGCTATCCGGCGTTCGGCGGATTCCTGCTCCAGCGCCCGCTCGAATTCCTGATCGCGATTGCGGAAAGCGTCGTGCCGGCGGTCAGTTCCACCGGCATTTCGGCCGGGAACAGCCGGTTGCCCTCGGCGCGGTTGATGCGCAGGCCGAGCACTTCGCCGCGGGCGTCGTAGAAGCAGACGCCGTCGCCGTTGTGGATCGCCTGATCGGCAACGACCGTAAACCAGCCGGAGCCGATTTCGCCGACTTCACCGATCGGCTCGCCGACGAAGGCGGGCGAATCGAAGGCGCCGATGTCATCCTGGCGGTCGTTGGCGAAGTAATCGGTATAGCCGCGGTTGAAGGTCTTGTCCGGCTGCGGCCTGAAAGTGAAGGCGCTCTTGCCGGAGGAAGCGCGGGTGAATTCGGGGTTCTCGGCGATCAGCTCGTCGAGCAGGGTGCGGTAATGGGCGGTGATGTTCTTGACGTAGGAGAGGTCTTTCAACCGGCCCTCGATCTTGAACGAACTGACCCCGGCACGGGCGAGCGCCAGAATGTTATCGGTCTGGTTGTTGTCCTTCATCGACAGCAGGTGCTGGTTCTCGGTGATCGTCCTGCCCTTGTCGTCGACCAGCGTATACGGCAGGCGGCAGGCTTGCGAACATTCGCCGCGATTGGCGCTGCGCCCGCTGTGGGCGTGGCTGATGTAGCACTGGCCGGAGTACGCGACGCAAAGAGCGCCGTGAACAAAATATTCCAATGCAACAGTGGTTTGCGATGATATGTTAATAATGTCGTTCAAGCTTAGTTCGCGCGCCAGAACGACCTGCGAGAAACCGGCGTCTTCGAGAAAGCGGACCTTTTCCAGGCTGCGGTTGTCGGTCTGCGTGCTGGCGTGGAGCTGGATCGGCGGCAGATCCATCTCGAGCAGACCCATGTCCTGGATGATCAGCGCATCGGCACCGGCTTCGTGGATCTGCCAGGTCAGCCGGCGGGCGTGTTCGAGTTCATCGTCGCGGAGGATGGTATTCAGGGCGACGAAGACCCTGGCCCGGTAGCGGTGGGCGAATCTTGACAGGCGTTCAATTTCGCTGACATCGTTGCCGGCGCCGTAGCGGGCGCCAAAGGCCGGGCCGCCGATATAGACGGCATCGGCGCCGTGCTTGATCGCCTCGATGCCGAAATCGGCATTCCTGGCAGGTGCCAGGAGTTCGAGGGGGTGGTCAGGGCGAGCCATGGCGCGTCAATACGTGAAGCGCGGGGCGAGTTCTTCGATATTGAACTCGCGCAGGATGGCTGCGGCACGCTCGCGGGCATTCTGTCGCGGTCGACCGTTGTTCTGAGGCGTTTTCGAGGCGATGATCAGTTCATTCTTCAGCGAGTGTTCCCAGCCGACCAACTCGGTCACGGTCACGTCGTAGCCGTGCGCTTCGAGCAGCAGGCAGCGAAGCACGTTGGTCAGGTGGCTGCCCAGTTCACGGGCGTGGATCGGGTGACGCCACAACTCGGCGAGCGGGGTTTTTGCCAGCGATTCCCGCCTGCTCGCGCGCAGCGCGGCGGCGACTTCGGCCTGGCAACAGGGTACGAGGACGATGTGCTTCGCCTTCTTGGTCAGCGCGAAGCGGATTGCGTCGTCGGTCGCGGTGTTGCAGGCGTGCAGCGCGGTGACGACATCGATCCGTTCGGGCAGTGCCGTCGACCGGGTCGCTTCCTCGACGGTGGCGTGGAAAAAGCTCATGCGCCCGAAGTCGAGACGCGCGGCCAGTTCCCGTGACTTTTCGACGAGTTCCCGGCGCGTTTCGATGCCGAAAATGTGGCCACTCTCGCGCTCCCTGAAGTACAGGTCGTAAAGGATGAAACCGAGGTAGGACTTGCCGGCGCCGTGGTCGGCCACGGTTTGTGCTCCGGCCAGCAGCGGCTCGATGAATTGGTACAGGTGATAGACCTGCTTCAGTTTGCGCCGCGTGTCCTGGTTCAGCTTGCCATCACGCGTCAGGATGTGCAATTCCTTGAGCAGTTCGAGCGACTGCCCGGGACGGATCTCCGGAATTGTGGCGGCGGTGTCCTGCTTTCTCATGGGAGCCAATTATCGCACCCAATCTTCTATCACTTTCGTGTCAACCGAATCCCGGGAGTGTCGTTATTAGGCTCATAGTCATACAACACCGCACAATAAACGGAGACAAAAATGGGCAGTCTGAGCACCGAATCCTTTGCGCAGTTCCTTGATTCATTGAAAAAAGCAGGCATTGCAATTTCGAAGGAGGCGGAACTGCGGGAACGCCTGGCCGAGGCTCAGCGCTGGCGCTATGCCTTCCAGACACTGGCGGCCAATGGCAAGGTCATCGGCATCTGTTTCGAGGATCATTCCGCCGGGCGCAACGAAGCGGAAATCAGCCGCGCCTTCAACGAATTCCAGTTTCCGGAAAAACCAGGGCGGTTTTCTCGGCCAATCTGAAGCACTAGATCACGGGTTTCAGCTTTCCGCCATGGCGGGGAGCCGAAAAGAGAACGGCGCCAAACGGCGCCCGTTCCACTTCTGCGGTGATGTTGAGTCTGCGCCGTACCCGGGCCGCGACAATCAGCGGGTGATCGGCTTGTAGCGGATGCGCTTCGGCTTGGCGCCTTCTTCGCCCAGGCGCTTGCGCTTGTCTTCCTCGTATTCCTGATAGTTGCCGGCGAAGAAGTTCCATTCCGAGTCGCCTTCGGCGGCCAGGATGTGCGTGCAAATGCGGTCGAGGAACCAGCGATCGTGCGAGATCACCAGCGCGCAGCCGGGAAATTCGAGCAGGGCGTCTTCGAGGGCGCGCAAGGTTTCGACATCGAGGTCGTTTGACGGCTCGTCGAGCAGCAGCACGTTGGCCCCGGCCATCAGCGTCTTGGCCAGATGCAGGCGGCCGCGTTCGCCGCCGGAAAGATTGCCGACTTGCTTGCCCTGATCGCCGCCCTTGAAATTGAAGCGGCCGATATAGGCCCGGCTCGGCATCTCGAATTTCCCGATCTGCAGGATGTCGCGGCCCTGCGCCAGTTCGTCGAAGACGGTCTTGCTGCCGTCGAGACAATCGCGTGACTGGTCTACGTAGGCGATTTTCACCGTCGGTCCGATGACGATCTCGCCGGAATCCGGCTGCTGTTGCCCGGTGATCAACTTGAACAGCGTCGATTTGCCGGCACCGTTGGGGCCGATGATGCCGACGATGGCGCCCGGCGGAACGCTGAAGGAAAGCTTGTCCATCAGCAGTTTGTCGCCGAAGGACTTGCGGACCCCAGTGAACTCGATGACCTTGTCGCCGAGACGTTCGCCGACCGGAATGAAGATTTCCTGGGTTTCGTTGCGCCTCTGGTACTCGTGGCTGGACAGTTCCTCGAAACGCGACAGGCGGGCCTTGCTCTTGGCCTGGCGCGCTTTCGGGTTGGAGCGCACCCATTCGAGTTCCTGCTTCATCGCCTTCATGTGCGCGTCGACCTGCTTCGATTCGCTTTCCAGGCGCGCCTCCTTCTGCTCCAGCCAGCTCGAATAGTTGCCCTTCCAGGGAATGCCGTGGCCGCGGTCGAGTTCGAGAATCCACTCGGCGGCGTTGTCGAGGAAGTAGCGGTCGTGGGTGACAGCGACCACCGTGCCGGGGAAGCGGACGAGAAACTGTTCCAGCCAGTCGACCGATTCGGCGTCGAGGTGGTTGGTCGGTTCGTCGAGCAGCAGCATGTCCGGCCTGGCCAGCAGCAGCTTGCACAGCGCGACGCGACGCTTTTCACCGCCGGACAGGTGCTTGATGGCGGCATCCCAGGGCGGCAGGCGCAGGGCATCGGCGGCCAGTTCCATCTGATGTTCGGTATCCGAACCAGCGGTGGCGATGATCGCCTCCAGCCGCGCCTGTTCCTCGGCCAGCTTGTCGAAATCGGCTTCCGGATCGGCGTAGGCGGCATAGACCTCGTCCAGCTTGGCCTGCGCCTGCATGATCTCGCCGAGGGCTGATTCGACTTCTTCCCTGACGGTCTTCTCCGGATCGAGCAGCGGTTCCTGCGGCAGGTAGCCGATCGAGACGCCGGCCAGGTGCTGGACCTCGCCATCGAATTCCTTGTCGACGCCGGCCATGATCCGCAGCACGGTCGACTTGCCGGAGCCGTTCAGTCCGAGCAGGCCGATCTTGGCGCCAGGGAAGAAGGAGAGCGAAATATCCTTGATGATCTGCCGCTTGGGCGGGACGATCTTGCTGACGCGCAGCATGGACATTACGTATTGAGCCATCAATTATTTCCAGTTAATTCAGTTATTGATAATGATTATTAAAGTTATGTCTAGCGTCCGATATCGATGATTGCATCGACGACGACCGACGAACCGGAGAGCAGCAGCACATCGCCGCCGACACGCACGTAACGGTGGCGAGGCGGCGGGGCGGCAGGCGCTGGACCAAGTCATAAGGCAGCGGATAGTGAACGACTTCCCGCGGCAACGGGTGGCCCCGGTGCCATTTCCTGGCCTGACCCGGCGGCATGCAGCCGTTGTGCTTCCTGGCCAGGCCCGGCGGGCAGCGACCGTCGCTGAACTCGCTGCCGTAGTAGTCGTTGATGATGTGGCGATCGCTGTCCCCGAAATGGATGGTGATCGCTGGGCCGCCAGGCTGGTAACCGGGCTCGGGAGGGTGGCCATAGCCGTTGCCGCGCACCGGGGCCGGGTGATGTAACCGTAGCCCGTTCCGGCGGAGGGGCCCCGTAACCATAGCCATGTTCCGGGGGCCGCCGGTGCCATAACCATAGGCTGCGACGGTCATCGCGGTCTTCGCCCTGATTGTTGCCGTCCTGCCCCTTGCCGTGCTTGCCGCCCTTTGTCGGCAGGGCGGGTGTGCTTGCCAGCAATGCACTCAGGGCCACAACGGCCAGACAGGAGAACCGTGAGGTGCCTGTTTTCATGAATCTTTGGCCCTGAATCGGAAAGCTTGAAGTCGAGGCTTGGCCCAGAATGACCAGCCCTAACTTGTGTTCCGCTGACGCGAGAAAATCCGGCGCCGCAGGCGCGGATGCCGGATTTTCTGTGATCTTGTTTGCCGGGCCGGAAGCCTTTGCGGCCCAACGATCGCAACCCTGTTCGCGGCCGCGACTGTTACGAACTACCTCCCAATGGCGCTCAAGGCCGGGGTTGCGTCATTGCGTGCGCGTTGCTGGAGCGATTTTTCGGCCGAGAGCGTACTGATATCGCCACATAGTTCGCCGCCTTCATCGATGACCAGCTTGCCATAGCGGATCTTCCCGCTGACCCGGCCGGTCGCGTGGATGATCAGCTGGGAACGCGCGGTGAGTTCGCCGTCGAAGCGGCCGTGAATTTCCGCGATATCGATGCTGACCTTGCCGGTAAATGAACCTTGTTCGGCAATGCGGATGACGCGACTGTCCATCGTCGCTTCGACCCGCCCTTCGACGACCAGCGTATCGCAGTCGAGAATCTCGGCCCCCTTGAGCTTGACATCCGGACCGACGATCAACCGGGCTTCAGATGTCTTGTTTTCGGCGGCGGACTGCTGTCCCAACGGCGCTGGTGAAGCATAGGGGGCGGGCGCCCCGGGAGCCTCGGCCTGCGGAGCAGCTCTCGTGGCGAGATCGGCGACCGGCTGCGTGGCGGCTGGTGCGCCGGGGTTCAGGAAATCGCGGATGTCCTTGCGGACGAATCGCATCTTCGCGGGTATTGGAGGGTTGGCTTGTTGAACATGTAATCTTCCTCGGGTTGCGGTTGAAAAGCGGAGAAGCATCAGCGATAAGCGTGCCAGAAATACAAAATGATTAGTTAACAGTGTGTATAGAAGATATATAAAGTGAGTTGTTGCTATTTTGCGGGGCATGCGTCGTGGAATAACGACAGTTATTTCCATGTCGATTGCCAACGCCCTCCGATTCGTGCCTTTGGCATGTCTGCAAAAAGCGACAACTATTTAACGATATGATTTATAACGATATTGATCCTGTTCAATGTTGATTTGACGCGTGTCTGCGGCGTTCGGTGGCTGCGGTTCGCGCTGTTGCAGGCTACACTTCATCCTTTTCAAGAACAACAATCCTGCATGTTCCGCATCTCATTCCGCCAGGCCATGCTGGCCGGCTTCGTGATGATTGTCGTCCTTCTCGGGGGCACATCGCTGCGCAGTTGGCTCGTGGTCGAGCGGTTTGTCGAGCAAAGCCGGATGAACGGCGAGCAGGCGCTGCAAGTTGCGGCCTGGATACAGGAACTGGGCGAGCGCACTGTCGACCTTGCGCGCAGCGCCAGGCAGTTTCAGGTATTGCAGGATCCGCTGATCCGTCAGCGCTTCGACGACCATATGGGACAGGCGGTGGCGATTGTCGATCGCCTCGATTCCCTTTCGGCAAAGCCTCTCAGATCGCTGCTTGGCGACTGGCGGATGCGCGCCGATGCCCTGCGCAGCGGACTTGATCAGGGTCTTCCGGCGGCGGAACTGGCTCCGGTCATGGGTAGCCTGGCCGAAATCAACGGCTTGCTGAAGGGTGCGGGACAGCACTGGATCGACACCCGGAACAGCGCGCTTCTGGTCGAACTGGAGGCCAGCAGGCTGCGTCTCGGCGGACAGATCGGTCTGGCGCTGGCCGGGGCGCTCCTCGTCGCCATGGCCGTCGGCTGGTGGCTGGTCCGTCCCTTGCGCAATCTCGAGCGCGCGATCGCCCGGCTCGGGGAGCAGCGCTTCGACGAACCGGTCGTGGTCGGCGGGCCCGCCGACTTCCGGCAGCTCGGCCGGCAACTGGACTGGCTGCGGCAGCGACTCGCGGAACTGGAGGCGGACCGCGAGCGGATGCTGCGCCACGTGTCGCACGAACTCAAGACCCCGCTGACCGCCCTGCGCGAAGGCGTGGCGCTCCTCCAGGAAGAGGTTCCCGGTCCGCTCGGGACTGCCCAGTTCGAGGTTGTCAGCATCCTCCAGAACAGCGTGATCGCCTTGCAGCGCCAGATCGAAGGACTGCTGAGCCTGAACGCGGCCGCTTTCGACAGCAGCCGCCTGGTCCGGCGTCCGATCGACATTGGCGCGTTCCTGGCCGATGCCGTCCGTCGCCACGAGTTGCACGGCAAGGCTCGACACCTGACGCTGACGATCGAAGCGCCCGATCTCCGTATTCCCGTCGATCGGGAAAAGCTGGCCGTGATCGTCGACAACCTGCTTTCCAATGCCATCGATTTCAGCCCCGAAGGCGGAGAGATCCGCCTGCTGGCAGGTGTGGATGGCGACAACCTGCGGCTGGAATGCGTCGATCAGGGGCCGGGCGTTGCCGAGGAAGATGTGGAACGTATTTTCGAGCCTTTCGTTCAGGGTCGAAGGAAGCCGTTGGCGCCGCGGCTGGGGAGCGGCGTCGGCCTGTCGATCGTGCGCGAACTGGCGCGCGCCATGGGTGGCCGTGTCTGCGTGCTGCCCAGCCATGTTGGTGCCCATTTCTGCGTGGAACTACCCAATGACAAGAACAAGTAATCCTCCGCGCGCCTTTCCGGGCGCTGGCCGCTCGCGCAGATGTTGCCGCTGGTTGCTGGCGGTGTTGCTGGGCGGCCCCGTGCCACCGCCGCCGGCTGCGCCGCCGGTGGCGGTCAGCGACGATGCCGGTCCGCTGTCGGCACTGGGCTACTACCAGACGTTGCAGCGCATGACGCCCGCGCAGATCGCCCGCGAGCGGCAGGTGCTGGCGGCTTTGACGCCGACACCGTACACCCAGGTGCGGATTGCCATGGTCCTCGGACATCCGCGCGGGCAGCCCGATCTGGCGCGGGCGCTGACCCTGCTGGAGGCGGTGCTCAAATCCACCGACCCTGGCGCCGTCAGCCTGCATCCGCTGGCGCGCCTGCTCGCCGACAACTATGGCGAGCGCCAGAAACTCGAAGGACAGCTCGAAAAGCAGGGTCAGCAATTGAAGGAGAGCCAGCGCAAGGCGATCGAACTGCAGGAAAAGATCGACGGCCTGGCCGACATCGAACGAACCCTGCCGCAGCGTCCGCGGGCCACGCGCCCGGCCGGCGTCGTCAGATGAATCCGGCGGCCATTACCAGCGGCGCCCACATCCTCGTGGTCGATGACGATGAGGACATTCTTCGCCTGCTTTCCATCCGTCTGCGCGCCCGCGGCTTCCGCGTGTCGACCGCTGCCTCGGCCGAGGAGGCGCTGGGCCGCATCGCGGTCGATCCCCCGCGCGCGGTGGTCAGCGACGTGCGTCTTCCGGGGCGCGACGGCCTCGCCCTGTTCGACGAAATCCGCGGCACCTGGGCAACCCTGCCGGTCATCCTGCTGACCGCGCACGGCACCATCCCTGATGCGGTCGACGCGACTTCCAGGGGGGTTTTCGGCTACCTGACCAAGCCCTTCGACAGCCAGTTGTTGCTGGAAAAGATCGACCAGGCCCTGCAACTCTCGGCGCCGAGCGGCGCCGAGAGTTCTGTCGACCTGCTCGCCGCCGCGGGTCAGTCCGAGGAATGGCTGGCCGGCATCATCTTCCGCAGTTCCCGGATGTCCGAACTCATGGCGGAAGCGCGCATGGTCGCCGCTTCCGATGCCAGCGTGCTGATTCGCGGCGAGAGCGGCAGCGGCAAGGAGGTTCTGGCGCGCGCCATTCACCGCGCCAGTCCCCGTGCCAAGGGGCCGTTCGTCGCCATCAACTGCGGGGCGATTCCCGAGCAACTGCTCGAATCGGAGCTGTTCGGCCACGTCAAGGGCGCCTTCACCGGCGCCGGCAATACCCGGGGCGGGCTTTTCCAGGCGGCGGACGGCGGCACGCTGTTCCTCGACGAGATCGGCGACATGCCGCTGGCGCTCCAGGTCAAGCTCCTGCGCGTCCTGCAGGAACGCGCGGTGCGCCCGGTCGGTGCGACGCGCACCGTGCCGGTCGATGTCCGCCTGCTTTCGGCGACTCACCGTGATCTCGATGCGGCCATGGCCGCCGGGCAGTTCCGCGAGGATCTCTACTACCGCCTGGATGTCGTTTCGCTCACCTTGCCCAAGCTGGAAGAGCGCCGTGAGGACATTCCATTGCTGGCGGCCTATTTCGTCCAGCAGGTTGCCGCCCGCTACGGCAAGCCGATCCACGGCTTCGCGCCGGATGCGCTGGAGGCGCTGGCAACGGCCGCCTGGCCGGGAAACGTGCGGCAACTCTACAATGTCGTCGAGCAAAGTTGCGCGTTGACCGCAACGCCCCTGATCCCGCTGGCCCTGGTGGCCCGGGCCCTGCGCAAGCCGACGCTCGAGGCGCTGAGCTATACCGAGGCCAAGCACCGCTTCGAGCGCAAATACCTGGTCCAGTTGCTCAAGTTGACCGACGGCAACGTCAGCGACGCCGCGCGCATCGCCGACCGCAACCGCACCGAGTTCTATCGCCTGCTGCAGAAATACGATCTGACTCCGGGAATGTTCAGAAACAGCGGCGACCCCGTGCCCGACTAGCCCGCAGGGCCGGGTCAGGTTGCTTCCAGGCTTACCAGGAGCGCTCCCTCACCAACCGTATCGCCCTCCCTGACATGGATCTCGACAACCCGGCCGGCGCGTGGCGTCGGGATGTCCAGCGCGACCTTGCCGGTTTCCAGCGTCAGCAGGTTGTCGTCGCGCGCGATGACGTCGCCGACTTTCACCAGCAGTGCGAGGATGAAAACCTCGCCGCTGGCGCAGGAACCGCAGCTCTGCCAGCATTCCGGGTACTTCGGCATGCGAACGTTGATCGTCTCCATGGGCCATTCTTCTCGGGGAACTTGCATTCTACGGCCTCACCCGTATAATGCGCGGCTCTGACAGCGCGCCCGTAGCTCAGTTGGATAGAGTATCTGGCTACGAACCAGAGGGTCGGGCGTTCGAATCGCTCCGGGCGCGCCATTCAGAACAGTTTCAGGCCAATCTCCGGATTGGCCTTTTTGCATTTCTGGCACGGAACGGAATAATGAAGCGGTCCGATTTCCGGCGTATAACGGGGTGAAGCACCCCAAAACCAACGGAGATCACCATGAAGACATCCAGACTCCGCTCTTGCTCTGCTCGTGTCCGCCACGCGGCGCCTGTTCGGCAACCGGTAGCCGCCCGGCGACACCTGCCATGGTGTCGAGCGGCGTGCTGACTGGCAGCAACGGCATGACCCTTTACACCTTTGACAAGGACGCTGGCGGCAAGAGCATGTGCAACGGCCCCTGCGCCACCAACTGGCCACCGCTGAATGCGATGGACGGCGACATGGCGAGCGGCGACGCGGCACCATCATCGTCCGTGATGACGGCAAGAAACAATGGGCGCTCAAGGGCAAACCGTTGTACTACTGGTCGGAAAGCCGGGCGATAGGACGGGTGATGGTGTCAATGGCGTCTGGCACGTCGCCAAGCCCCGAACGACCGCGTGGACAGCAGCGCGGTCCTGATCGAGTTGCCCCGCCTGCGCCGTTACGCGCGGGCGCTGGTGCGCGATCGCGCGGCTGCCGACGACCTGGTGCAGGACACCCTTGAACGCGCCTACTTCGACACGGATCGCCCAATGGCGTGCAGGAGCGACTTGCGCGCCTGGTTGTTCAGCATCATGCACAACCTGCGTGTAGATCAGTTGCGACGCCCCCGGCCTGGCGATCCGTGCCATCGATGACGAGGATTTCGCAATGCCGACCCGCGCCACGCAGAGCGACGGGCTGGAAGTCATTGATCTGGAAGCGGCACTCGCGCGGCTGCCGGAAGAACAGCGCGCCGTGCTGCTGCTGGTCGCGCTGGAGGAGCTGCGCTATGAGGATGTCGCCGCTACGCTGGCCATACCCGTCGGCACCGTCATGTCGCGCCTGTCACGAGGCCGTGAGCGCCTGCGGCTGATTCTCGAAGACCGTCCGCCTTCGGCAACCCTGCGAGTTGTGCGATGAGCAAGCCCCCGATCAGCGAAACCGACCTGACGCGTACGTTGATGCGCAGTTGCCGGAAAGCCGGTGGGCCGAGGTCGTGGAGCATCGGCAGCCCATCCCGAGGAAGCGGAGCGCGTGCAGGCTTATCGGTCGCAAAGAATGCCCTGCGCGCCCTCTTCCTAACTCCTTTGCTTGACGAAGCGCTGCCGCAACGCTGCGCCAGCTCGCTGAAGCGCCGCCTGCCGCGGTCGACCCGAAAAAAAGGGGCTCGATTCTGGCGCGCTGGTCCTGCAGCGCATCGCCGCCGGTATCGTCATCGCCATGCTGGGCAGGGTTGCCGGCTGGCTCGGCCACGGCCAATATCAGGCGGTGGACCGCCTGCGTTGCAACACGCCGCTGCCGCGTCAGGCGGCGGTGCCCACGTCGTCTATAGCCCGGACGTCAAGCGCCCGGTCGAGGTACAAGGCGGATCAGGAAGATCAGTTGGTCAAATGGCTGGCAAAACGCTATCGGCACGCCGGTCCGCCCGCCGCAGCTCGCGCCCTCGGCCTAGAACTGATCGGTGGTCGCCTGCTGCCGGGCAACAGCGGCCCGGTCGCGCAGTTCATGTACCCGAGGACGCAAGCGGGCAGCGCCTGACGCTTTACGTGACGACCGAGAATGTGACCAATCCCATTACCGGCTTCCGTTTGCCAGGAAGGGCAGGTCAATAATGTTACTGGATCGACGGCAAGTTCGGGTTGTGCCCTGTCAGCAAAAGTATCGACCAAAGGCAAACTGGCGGGCGTCGCCACCGCCGTCTATGATCAGCTCGAACACAAGTAGTACCCACAACCACAGAGGAATGACCACCATGCAAAAGGAAAATGTTGCCGCAATTTACGATCGCCGGCCTGTTGACGCTCGGCGCCAGGGCGACTATCGCGACAGAGCAGGAAGTCAGTGCGCCGGAGTCGTTGCCGCGATCGAAGGCGCCTTTACGGTGAACAAGGGCGAACGGCGCAATCACATCAAGGGCGTCTGTGCCCCGGGCGAATTCGTCGGCAACAAGAGGCCGCGGCCTACAGCCGTTCGGAACTGTTTTCCGGCAAGCCGATCCCGGTCGTTGGCCGGTTTTCGCTTGCCGGGGGCAATCCGAAGGCCCCGGATACGGCAAGAAGCGTTCGCGGCATGGCGCTGCAGTTCCAGCTCCGGAGCGGCGCCGCGCACCAGATGGCGATGCTCAATACGCCGATGTTCGGCGCCGCCAGTCCGCAGACCTTCCTCGACCTGATGCGGGCGCTGCAGCCCGATCCGGCGACCGGCAAGCCGGACCCGAGAAGATGAAGGCGTTCAAGGCCAGCCATCCGGACAGCCTCGCGCAATCCGAGTTCTGGCCGCCAACAATCCGCCGGTCAGCTATGCCAACAGCGCTTTCGGGGGATCCACACCTTCAAGTTTGTCGGCAAGGGCGACAAGACGACGCTGGTGCGCTGGCGTTTCGTGCCGCAGGATGGCGAGAAGCGCCTGAGCGATGAAGAGTTGAAGACCGCCGGCGCCAACTTCCTTGAACCGGCGCTGATCAGCCTCACATTGCCGGAAGCTTCGAGCACCGCACGGCCGGCGCTGATGGTGGCAGCTTCACGCATCATGGCGAGGGAGAAGTTGTCGAGCAGAATCATCGTTGCACCCGCGTCGAGCGCGACGCGCAGTTCGGCAAGCGACTCGACTTCGATCTGGATAAACTTGCAGCGCTCGCCGGCCCCTTCGACCACCATTCGCGCCGCCGCCAGGGCCCGGTCAATGCCGCCAGCGGCATGAATATGGTTTTCCTTGATCAGGATCGCATCCCACAGCGCCAGGCGGTGATTGCCGCCACCGCCGCAGCGCACGGCGTACTTTTGCGCGATGCGCAGTCCGGGCAGCGTTTTGCGGGTGTCGACGACCTGCGCGCCGGTTCCGGCGATCGCATCGGATGCAGCGGTCGAACCAGGCGCTGCCGCAAAGGACGCCGGCTTCGCGGGAAATGACCGTGGCCCGCGCGACATTCTCAACCGGAACCAGGCTGGCGGTCAGGTCACCGGGACCGATATCCTCGGCGAGGGCTGCCTCCACGTTGCGGGTGATTTCGGCGGCGAGGGGGTAAGCGAATTCGATGGACATGGCGGCGGCCAATAGGCATGCTAGAAGGGCAATTGTACCGTTCGGAAGTGTGCCATGTTCGAGATAGCCAGCGTTTTTCGTGTCAGTGTCGGCGTCCTGGTAGCAATGCTGGTCGCCCTGTTCGTCGTCTATTGGTTTGTCCGCGACATCACGCAGAAGCGCCACACGGTGTTGCGCAATTTTCCGGTCATCGGCCATCTGCGCTTCTTCTTCGAGAATCTCGGCGAGTATTTCCGGCAGTATCTGTTTCTGAACGACCGCGAGGAAATGCCGTTCAATCGGGCAACGCGGGCCTGGGTCTATCGTCTGGCCAAGAACGAAGGCGGCATTCTCGGTTTCGGCTCGACTTACGAACTCTCGCAGTCAGGCGCGCTGGTCTTCGTCAATGCCGCCTTCCCGGTCCTCGACGGCGAGTTCCAGCCGACGCCGCCAGTGATCATCGGCGAAGGCTGGTGCGACTGAGCCATTCGCCGCCCGGTCCGTCATCAACATCAGCGGCATGAGCTACGGCGCGATTTCGCAACCGGCGGTGCGGGCATTGTCGCGCGGGTGCGGGGATATCCGGTTGTTACGGATACCGGCGAAGGCGGACTCGCCCCTATCATCTGGAGGGCGGCTGCGATGTGATCTACCAGATCGGCACGGCCAAGTACGGGGTGCGCGACGCCAGCGGCCAGCTCGATCCGGAAAAGCTGCGCCGAAGTGGCCGCGCATGAAAACGTCCGGGCCTTTGAAATCAAGCTTTCACAGGGCGCCAAGCCGGGCAAGGGCGGCGTCCTGCCGGCGGCGAGTCACCGAGGAAATCGCCCGCATCCGCGGCATTTCTTCGGCAAGGATTTCGCTGTCACCCAATCGCCATCCGGAAATCGGCAACATGGACGAACTGCTCGCACGGTCGAGCGTGCGCGAAATGCCAGCAAGCCGGTCGGCATCAAGACGGCAATCGGCGGCAGGCAGTTCAGGCATCAACTGGTCGACGCAGTACACCGCCGCGGCCAGGGCAGCGCGCCGGATTTCCCGACCATCGACGGCGGCGAAGGCGGTTCGGGCGCGGCCCCGCAGGCCCTTGCCGACCACATGGCGATGTCGATCAACGAAGCCCTGCCGCGTGTCGTCGACGCCCTGATCAGAGCGGACTGCGCGAGCGGATCAAGGTCATCGCTTCCGGCAAACCTTGGTGACGCCGGCCAAGGTCGCCGGGCGCTGGCCTGCGGCGCCGACTCGCATCAATTCCGCCCGCGGCTACATGTTTTCGCTCGGCTGCATCCAGGCGCTGCGCGCTGCCACCGAACAGTTGTCCCACCGGAGTCGCGACCACGTCCCGCGTCTGCAGCGCGGTCGTGGTCGAGGACAAAGCCGAACGGGTTGCCGCTTACACGCGCGAACCTGAACAAGGAGGTCGAAATGATCGCCCACGCCTGCGGCCTCAGGCACGCGCGGCAATTTCGCCGGGAGCATGTGCGCATCGTCCAGCCCAACGGCCAGGCATGGCGCTCAACATGCTTTACCCGTACCCGCCCATTCGTTGAACAGCCGGCGCGCGGCGTCGATGACCTCGCCGGCGGTCAGGCCGACCGGCCCGACCCCGCTGGCGACCAGCCGGTCCGCCGCGGCGCCATGCAAATGGACGCCAGCGAGCAGGGCCGCTTCAGCCGGCCAGCCCCTGGGCGAGGAGGGCGACGATCATTCCGCTGAGGACGTCGCCCATGCCGGCCGGTGGCCATTCCCGGGTTGCCTGTGGAATTGATCCACCAGCGGCCGTCGACCTGGGGCCAGCAGTTGCCTCAATGGTCGTGGCAATCACTGTGCCGCAGCCTTTCAGGGCAATGAGGCTGCGATAGCGCTCGGCCAGTTCGCGGGCGGGCGGACGCGGTCGCCCTGAACTTCGCGGATCGGGCAATCAGCAGGCGGGCGGCTTCGGCCGGTGCGGGGTCCGGGATCGTGGGGCCGACGCGGTTGTACAGCCGGCCGTCGATGCGTCCGTCGTCGGCCAGCAGATTCAGCGCGTCGGCGTCGAGGAGGAGCTGGACCGGCGCGTTGAGCGATTGCTCGAGCAGGCGGAGCGCCTCTGCCGAGCGACCGAGGCCCGGGCCGCAGGCAAGCGCCTGGAGGTCGGTCTGCAACAGCATGTCGGCGGCGCATCATCAGTTCTGGCTGGATAAGATCGACGGCCGGCGCATCGGCGTCGAGCAGACCGAAAGTGACGCGGCCGGCACCGAGTTTGGGCGCGGCGCGACCGGCCAGGAAGGCGGCGCCGGCCATGGACTTGCTGCCGCCGAGGATGCCGGCGCTGCCAAAGCTGCCCTTGTGGGTGTTGCGACGCCGCGGCTTGAGGCGCGCGGCAAAATCTTCGAGAGTGACGATGTGCCCGTCGGGGTCGATCTCGGCGTGACGGCTGCGGGGCCAGCCTGGCGACGCGGAGTTCGCCGCAATGGTCGGGGCCGTCCGCGGTCAGCAGTCCCGGCTTGGCGCCGATGAAGGTGAGGGTATGGCTGGCGTGAATGCACGGACTGAAGGCCTGGCCGGTATCGGCATTGAGTCCGAAGGACAATCAAGGGCCAGCAGCGGGCATGCGTCGCGCTCGGCCAGACGGTTGGCGGTGGCGATCCAATCCGCGTAGCGGCCATCGGGCGCCCGCGCCAGGCCGATGCCGAACAGCCCGTCGACGATCAGCGACCAGCGGCCGTCACCCGGAATCGCGGACAGGTGAAGCCGCCGGCCTCGGTGAATTGCCGATGGGCGGCCGCCGCATCGGGCGCCAGGTGCTCCGGATCGCCAGCAAACACGACGCAGGTGTGAAGAAGCGCTGGCGCAGCAGGCGCGCAGCGACGAAGGCGTCGCCGCCGTTGTTGCCCGGGCCGGCGAGAACCAGGATCGGCGCATCGTTCGCCAGCGCCAAGGCCGCCGCCCAGTCGGCCGCCGCCACGCCGGCCCTCGCCATCAGCGGCTCCCCGGCGTGCGCGGCTTCGATGTTGCGCAAGCTGGCACTGCGGTAAAGGTCGGTATCCATGGGTCGATTCTATCCCCAAATCCGGCGGGCGAGCCGCAGCGTGGACGCATGGATGGCGACCGTGTCCACGATCTGCCGGGCATAGCCGCCGGCCATGGCGACGGCGACCGGCGTGGCGTTCGCCTGGCAGCGCGGAACACAGGCGGTCCCGCTCGGCCAGGCCGGCGAAGCTCAGCGCGAGGCGGCCAAGCCGGTCATCGTGGTAAGGATCGGCACCGGCAAGGTAGATGACGAGATCTGGCCGGGCCAGGTCGAAGGCGGTATCCAGGCCCTCCGCAAGGCGGGTCACGTAGGCATCGTCGGTGCAGCCGTCGGGCAACTCGATGTCGAGGTCGCTGGCTTCCTTGGTGAACGGGAAGTTGCGTGCACCGTGGATCGAGAAGGTGAAGACGCGGTCGTCGCCGGCCAGGATGCTGGCAGTGCCGTTGCCTTGATGGACGTCGCAATCGACGATCAGCACCCGCTCGGCGCGACCTTCGGCCTGCATGGCACGGGCGGCGACGGCGGCATCGTTGAAGACGCAGAATCCCTCGCCCCGATCGCGGAAGGCATGGTGGGTGCCGCCGGCCAGGTTGGCCGACACCGCGCCGCTGCGCAGGGCCGAACGACAGGCGCAGATCGTCGCGTTCGCCGAGCGGTGCGAACGCTCGACCATGCTTGGGCTCTATGGGAAGCCGATGGCTTTTTGAGTCCTTTCCGGCAGTTGATCGCAACAGACCTGCCGGATGTAGTCGGGATCGTGGGCGCGCGCCAGTTCTTCGTCGCTGGCCGCGTGCGGCAGGTGAAAGTCGCTCGCGGAGAACTCCCCGCCGGCCAGCAGTTCGGCGCGCAGCCGGGCGTATTTTTCCATCGGGAAACGATGGCCGGGAGGCAGGGGGAGGACGAAGACGTCGGTGTAGAAAAGATCCACCGCCGAGGTCTGCGCAGTTCAGTTCAGCGCGGCGGACAGCTTGCGGCGGAATTCACGCACCAGGTCGTCGTACTGCTCGCTGCCGGCAAGAGCCTCGAAGATCTGCAGCAGGGCCTTGCGGCCGGCGCCTTCGTCGAAGAAACGGTCACTGACGACGACCTCCAGCGCATTTTCGAGCGCTTCGCGAAAGCGGCTTTGGCCGGCGTAGGCACGTGCCAGATCAAGGCGGGTGGCGTGATCGGCCGGGTTGGCGGCGAGCTTCACTTCCAGTTCGCCGGTGTCGGCGGCGCAGGCGGCCAGCGCCAGACGGGCGCGCAGCGCATTGGCGCGATCGGCTTCAAGGGTGTATTCGCTGGCGAGCAACTGTCCGGCTTCGTCGTTGCGCCCAAGTTGCAACAGGACGTCGATGGCATCAAGGCGCACCGCCTCGTCGGCCGGCTGTTCGCGGCTGGCTTCCGAGAGCCTGGCCAGCGCCTCGTCAAGCCTGCCTTCGGCGACCAGGGCGGCGGCTTCCTGCGCGCAGGTTGCCGCCGGTAGCGGGCAGGGCGATGCGGTCGAGGAAGGCACGGATCTGGCCCTCCGGCAAGACGCCATTGAACTCGTCGACCAGTTTCCCCTGGAAGAGCACCTTGACCGAGGGATGCTGCGCACGCCGAAATGCTGCGCCAGCTCCGGATTCTGGTCGGCATCCACCTTGGCCAGCAGGAAGCGGCCGGCGTACTCCTCGGCGAGCTTTTCGAGCAGCGGCTTGATCGTCTTGCACGGTTCGCACCACGGCGCCCAGAAGTCGATGACCACGGGTACCCGCGACGATGGCTCGATGACCTTGGCTTCGAACTCTTCGATGGAAACGTCAAATGAAAACTGGAACATGGATTGGACCCGGGGGATTAGATTCTGGCGAATTCTACCGCCAGCCGCGGCGCGCGGGGCGATTCCAGAACAAGCGCCGGGGTGGACGCCTGCTTCAGCCAGCTGGCGAGATGTTCCGGGAAGCCGGGTGTGTCGGCAAGCGCGCCGGGGATGGTCATGGTCCGCAACTGGAGTGTGGCCTGAGAGCTGGCCAGTGGGGCGCCGGCGAGAGCGAGCCAGTGACCGGTGGTCGATTCCGCCCAAGTGTCAAGGTGGGCACAGAGCACTTGCGCGTAGCGCCCTTCTTCAAGCCAGTTGCTGGCCAGGGCAATGAGCAGCGACCAGTGGGCTTCGCCCTCGGTATCGAGAGGAAAATACGCCGCTGACTGCAGGCCAGGGAGGAAGGGCTGGATTCGCGCGGCGGCAACGGCCGGCTGGGTGGCGAGAAAGTCGTAGGGCAGAGGCTCGCTGTGGCCGTTGCAGACCTCATCGAGCAGCGTCAGGGTTTCCTGGCGCGGGCCGCTGGTCGATTGCCAGAGCAGGGCGCTGGGCAGGTGTCGGCGCTCCACGGGAATGCAGGCCAGGGCGCCGACGAGTGCCAGCTGGGTCAATGCGGCGGCGCGGCGCAGGGGCTTGCCGAGAGCGCTGCGTACGGCTGCCGACAGTGTCTGCGGCCGGCACTGCTGACTGAGGACGGCGTCAACGAAGATCATCGTTCGCGCTCGACAATCATGGTCGCCAGACCGCCGCCAAAGCCGATCAGGTTGAGCAGTGCCCGCTGGATATGGGCATTGCTGCGGTCAACCATCGGCAACAAGGCAATCTCGGGATCGACTTTCTTGAAACCGGCGGTGTGGGGGATGCGGTCGGCAGCCAGGCAAGCAAGCAGGGTGACCAGTTCGACAATCCCGCTCGCCCCCAGCGTATGACCGAGGTAGGGTTTGAGCGACAGCAGGGGGGGCGGGTAAATCCCAAAAACCTGGCGCAGCGCATTGCCCTCGGCGAGGTCGGTGCCCGGCGAGCCGGCGGCTTGCAGCTTGATCAGTTCGATCTCGGCCGGCCCCACCCCTGCTTCCTGCAGGCAGTCGGCCATCAGCCTCGTGATCGGGCCACCCGCCGGATCGGGGCCCGTGGCCGA
Source organism: Candidatus Dechloromonas phosphorivorans (assembly GCA_016714975.1). Lineage (GTDB taxonomy): Bacteria > Pseudomonadota > Gammaproteobacteria > Burkholderiales > Rhodocyclaceae > Azonexus > Azonexus phosphoriphilus. The sequence continues at coordinate 250,636 of JADKBR010000017.1, forward strand.
ATAGGCATCGATACCGGTGCGCAGGCCGCTGATGCGCCAGGTGCCGGGCTGCGCCGACAGTCTTGCCGCGGCGACGGCTTCGCCGAGGACGAGTCCGTCCCGCCCGGCATCGAATGGCTGACAGGTGGACTGCGAGAGCAGTTCCATCGCCGCGAAACCGGCCAGCGTGCTGTTGTTGGCGAGTTCGCAGCCGATCACGATGGCCTCGTCGATCTGGCCCCCGGCAATCAGGCTGCGTGCTGCTTCGAGCGCTGACAAGCCGGAGATGCAGGCAGTCGAGAAGCTGTAGCGCGGGCCCGACGACTGCAGCCAGTCGCCGATGCGGCGGCTGAAGGAAGCGTTGGCGACAGGCAGGTCGAAAGGCGCGCCCTGCTGCTCGAAATGGCCGATCTGGAACGACGACGAGGCAATGAAAAGAGGTGTCTCGGCGGCGAATGGAGCGAGCTGGGCGGCGACGCTGACCAGTGCCCGCTCGGCGCGTGCGAGCCAGTCGGTTTCCGGCAGCGCCAAGCTGAAGTAGGGGAAATCACGGGTGCCGAGCCGCCGCCCGGTACAGCTGTGTTCGCCGGCCCACAACGCATTGGCGACTACCCCTGGCGACCTGCCGCGCGCGCAGAGGAGGCCGCTGCCAGTGATGGAACAGGTCGCTTCATCGGCGCTGGGCAAGCCACGCGTCGAGGTGTCCGGTCATGTTGGCGACGCTGGAAAGGATGCGGCGGGTTTCCCTTGCTGTCCGCCAGACGCAGGCCGTATTTCTTCTTGATCGCCATCGAAAGCTGCAGCGCGTCAAGCGAATCAAGTTGCAGCGGGGCTTCCGGCCCGAACAGCGCCTCGTCGTCGCCGATGCTGGCCGGGTCGCAATCCCGGTCGCAGGCTTCGACGATCAGGGCTTTCAGCTCGCTGCACAGTGTTTCGTTCATGAGCGGGCGGCAAGGGGCGCGGTGATTGAGCCAGATGGCAAGGGCCAGCGAGAGCGCCGCGAAGACGAGCAGTTGGACGAGGCTGGGCAGAATGTCGGCAAAGCTGCCATGACGCAGCATCACGACATGAAAGCCTTCCAGCCCCCAGGCCATCGGCGAGAGCGCGGCCAGTTTCTGCATGGTGGCCGGCATGACAAATTTGGGAACCATGATGCCGCCGATGGCGCCCATCAGGACGTTGCCGACGCCGCCGACGATGGTCGCCTGTTCCGAGGTTTGCGCGATGCTGGCGATGAGCAGGGCCCATGCTACCGCAGCCAGGCTGACAGCGGCCGAAACCGCCCACCAGTTAACCAGCAGCGGCAGGCTGGCCGGCATTTCCAGCGCCTCGCTGCCGAACAGCGGAACGAGAAAGATGCCGACGAGCACCATCATGACCGCCTGAATCTGGTTCACCACGAAGAAAGGCAGCAACTTGCCGGCGAGAATCAGGCGGAACGGCAGGCCCATGGCGCGCAGGCGCTGCAGCGTGCCTTGCTGGCGCTCGATGATGAAGATGGACGAAACCGGAATGACGACAAAAAACATCGCGAAGATCAGCCAGGCCGGGACGTTCTGTTGCACCGAGGAAGGCAAGCGGACGCTGCGGTCGCTGCGGACGGCGGTACTGCGGATTTCGTCGGGCCAGTCCTTCTCGGCGCTGCCGCCGGGGGTAGTCGGCAGGCCGAAGAGTTTGCCGGCACGCTGTGTCAGTTCATCGGCCCGCAGTGCGCCGAGCGCGGCCATGACCTGGTTGCGGAAAGCGAGTTGCAGCGCCGGGCTGAGGGTCGGGTCGACAAGGAGTTGAAGTGGCTCGGTGGGCTTGCCATCGGCGCCGGCGGGAGTCAGCAGACGTTCTCCGAAACCCGGCGGCAGCATCAGCGCCAGGGCCTGATGGCCGGCAAGAATGCCGTGGCGCGCGGCTTCGGGATCGCTGTTGTTGTCCTGGCGACGGAAGGAGGCGGCTTTGTCGAGACGTTTGATCAGCGCTTTTGATTGCACACTCCGGTCGAGGTCGACCACGACGTAGGAAACGTCGATGGCGGCGCCGGGGGTGAAGGCGTCGCGCAGGGCCATGGTCATCACCAGGATGAAAATGGTTGGCATGATGAATAGCGCCAGCAAGCCATGCCGGTCGCGCAGGAGGGCGATCGATTCCTTGAGCCAGAGGGCGAGCAGGCGGGGCGACAAGGTCTAGTCCCGCAGCGAGCGCTTGGTCAGCCGCATGAATACCTGCTCCAGATTGTGCTGGCCAAGATTCAGGTCGCATACCTCGCAGCCGGTGGCTGCCAGCTCGTCGAGCAGGCGGGGCAGTGCTGCGGTCGACGGCAATTTCAGGCGATATTTCAGTCCGCCGGTCGCAACCGCCGGGTAACGGGCGGCGATCGCGTCCGGCAGGGGCTGGGCAAGATGCAGTTCGAGGACGGGTTCCGGGCATTGCAGAATGCTGTCCAGAGTCCCCTCGGCAAGCAGCTGGCCCTGATCGACAATGGCGATTTTCTGGCAGATGGCCTCGACCTCTTCCATGTAGTGGCTGGTATAGATCACCGTGGTTCCGGTGGCAGGCAGGGCGGCGATGGCGTCGAGCAGAAAATGCCTGGATTGCGGATCGACGCCGACCGTCGGTTCATCGAGCAATAGCAGCCGTGGTTTGCCGAGCAGGCCGATGGCCAGATTCAGGCGCCGGCGCAGGCCGCCGGACAGGCATTCGGCGCGCTTGCCGACGACCTGATCGAGGCGGCCGAAGGCGATGGCTGCCTCGGTTTGCGCCTTCAGTTCGCTACCATTCAGTCCGAGCGCACCGGCGAAGAAACGCAGGTTCTCGGCGACGCTGAGCATCGGGTAGAAGGCGTAATCCTGCGGCACCAGGGCGATGGCGCGCGGGTCGGCGGCCCGGACGGCGGGCAGCAACTGGCCGTTCAGCGAAATCCGGCCGACGCCCGCGGTCAACAATCCGGCGAGCAGGGAAATCAATGTTGTCTTGCCAGCGCCGTTGGGCCCGAGCAGTCCGTAAACCGCGGCAGCCGGAATGTTGAGTGATATGTTTTGCAGCGCCGCGCTGGCGGCGTCCCGATAGCGGTACGAAACGCCATCGATCAGCAGCATCAGGCGGCGCGGCGCAGGTCGCCAAAGAACGCCTGCTCGCGATTGGCAAGCTGGCGCAGCTTGGCGGCCAGTACGGCCGGGGCGAGCGGTTCGCGGTCGCGGATCATGCGGGCGGCTGAGAGGGCGAATTCGCGCCATTCGTCGCCGATGTCGACCAGCGTTTCCGCCAGTTCATCGAGGAGTGGCCGGGCGAGCAGTTCGGCGGCTTCCTGCAGGAACGAGGCGTAAATGAAACGAAACCGGCACCGCCGGTACCAATTTCTTCCTGCATGCGTACCACCTGACCGACGAACATCTTGGTCTGCGCCGGATCGCCCTTCGCCGCCAGCGCTTCGACGGCATTGGCCAGGCGGCGGATGCCGCGCACGCCGATGATCGGCAAGGGGGCATCGAGCATGATGCGCGTCGTCTTCTTCAGCGCCTTCGGGATCTCCTGCGACCAGTCCGGGGCAGACGGCTTGCCGGTGGCGTAGTAGAGCAGGCCTCTCGGGGCCAGAACGCCCCGGGCAAAGCGTGCTTTCTGCAAGGCGCCGGCGGGGCAGCGCACGGGGCTTTCGAAGACCGGATCGGAGAGATGATAGTCGCCGCTGGCGACATCCCGGCCGAACGCCAGGACGTTGTGTGCGTTGAAGTGAAAGCGCAGGTCCTCCGGCATGTAGGGTAGCCAGAACACCGAAGTCTGCATGCCGACCAGTTGACCCGCCGTCAGCAGTTCATCGAGGCGCCGGGTGCCGGCTTCCGGATTGCGGAATGTCTCGAAACGCATTTTCAGGCCGAGCGGCTTCTGCAGTCCCTTGATGATCGATTTCGGCGGCATCCGGTAGGCTACCAGTGGCAGGCCATTGATCCGGATGAGAGGAATGTAGGCGAAGGACAACGCCGCAGACAGCCCGAAGGCCATCGCTTCGGAAATCGGCAGTCCGTGGTGGCGAAGCATTGCTGACATGACGCCGCTCTCGCAATGCGATGCATGGCTGTGCTCGAATGCCATCATTCGGCCTTGTCGAGTCGGTCAACCCCGATGCCCATCGCTTCGGCGTAACGCTGGCGCAGCGCGGGCGAGAGGGAAGCGAAGACAGCGGGACGAAAATGCCGGCGGATGCGCCACTGCCAAAGGCCGGTCGTCTGCGCCAGCAGCGCAACATCCATTCGCGCCTTGTGCATGTGGTATTCGAGCGCCGATGTCAGTCCGCTAGCAACGCGCTGGCGCGCCTCTTCCGCCAGGCGATTGAGGTCTTCCACGGCCTGGCGGGTAACGATTTCCTCGACCTCCCAGCCCACTGACTGGACGATCCGTAGCCTGCCATCGGCGCCACGGGCATAGAGCGCCTTGCGGTGGCCGCCGAGCGTGGCGTTGCCTTCCTGCGGAACTTCATTCGTCAGCATGGTCGACCGCAGTCAGGTGCATCAGGGATCCGGTGAAGCGACCGCTCTCCGGGACAAAGCAGAGCAGTCGGTCGCCGGCCTTGAGTCGGCCGCTGTCAAGCAACTCGTCGACCATGATGAAAATCGATGCAGAGCCGGTATTCCCCTTGTTGTGGAGATTGGTGAACCACTTTTCCTGTCCCAGCGGGAAAGCGGTCGCTGCCATGCAATCGATCATCGGCATCCGGAAGTATTCGGAGGACATGTGCGGCAGAAACCAGTCGACTGCCCCAGGGGCCAAGCCGTGAGTCGCCATGGCCTTTTGCAGCGATTTGCCGAGGGTCTGGTCGGTCACGTTGGCGTTGAGCAAGCGGACGTCCTGCTTGATCGAAAAGATCGAGCGGCTGGCCCATTCCGCCGGCGGAAAAGCCTGCCAGCCCTTCAGCGATCCGTCGGCCTGCTTCTCGCCACCGGCGACCATGCAGACCTCCATGCTGTTTGCCTGCGACAGTATGTCGATCCAGTCAATACGCAGCGAGAGGCCATTGCGGCGCGGCGCATCCTGCAAACGAAAGGCGCCGGCACCGTCGGAAAGCATCCAGCGCAGAAAGTCCTGTTCGAAGGCGATCTCGGGATTGGCTTCGAGTTCTGCCAATCGCTGTTCAGACTCAGCCGGGAAATGGCGCGCCTGCAGCACTGGCGAGACGACTTCCGAGCCGGTCGCCACGGCGTTCTTGGCGAAGCCACAGACGATTGCCATGCAGGCGTACTTGAGAGCGGCCACCCCGGCGACGCAGATGCCTGCGGTCGACACCACTTCGCAGGCCGGAATGCCGAGTTCGCCATGGACCATGACGCCGTGGTTGGGCATCATCTGGTCGGGCAGGGAAGTGCCGGTCACCAGACAGTCCAGGTGTTCAGTCATGCCGAGACCGCGTATCGCGGCAGCCGTCAACTGGGCGTTGGTGTGGGTGACCTGGCCGCTGGCCGGATCGATTGCATAGTAGCGTTCGCGGATGCCGTTGTTGCGCAACACGATGCGGCGGGCGCGGGAAGGCTTGCCGCCGATCATGCCGAGGATGCTCTCGATTTCATCGTTGCGCACCGGGGCGTTGGGCAGGAATGCCGAGGTGCCGGTGATGTATGCCTTGCCGCTACAGGTCATATTTCTTCAGGTTGAATTCCTGCGAGCCGGAAGGTAGCTCAAGCTCGGCGCGCAGCCGGTCAAGTCGCAGTTTCAGCAGGGGTGAAAATAACCATTGTACCAACAGGCTTAATGGAACGACCGTCAGTATCAGCGTGACCAGATACAAGACGAATATCAGGAGAATGGGCCGCCGCCGCCACTGGCCTGTTCTGCCGAAGGCGCGGATGAGTTTCGACCAGACGCGGAATGCCCGATGCCCGGCGCGCTCGCTCAGTGCGAGGCGAGGATTGACGGTGACTGCCCGCAGACCGGTCAGCATGGCGGCGCCCGACCTTTCATCGTCGCGGTCGAGCGCATCGGCAAGAGCCCGGCCGAAACGGCTGGCATGGCGAATCTCCTCCTGCGCCACACCGGCCGGAGGCAGGCCGAGGAAACGATCGCGGCGGCCGGTCAGCACCCAGCGCGGCGTCGTGACGAACGTCGCCAGCGCGTGGCCCTGGTCGGAAAAGGCCAGATGATCACGCAACTGGCCGCCGGCTTCGGCAATCAGACTTTTCATGGTTTCCTGCGCCGAGAGCCACATGTTGCGACAGGCGACCAAGGTAATGACTGGCTTGTCCTTGATCAGTTGTCGGCCCCGAAGACTCTTGAGAAAGGCGGTCATCGGTAGCGCCGGCGCCAGATACCAGACCTGGTAGGTCAGGATCACGAGGTCGAACTGGCCGTCGGCGGGAACGTGCAAAGGCCTCAGCGGCGGCGCATCGAGCTGCACGCACTCGGGAAAGGTGTCGAAAAACTGAACCACCGGCCAAGGCCAGGGAAACGGCGTCTCGGGAACCAGTGTCTCCAGATGCACTTGATGTCCCGCCGCACGCAAGGGGGCAATCACCCGGGCGGTAATTTCGGCCAGTTGCCCGGTTTGCGAATAATTGATGACAAGAACGTTTTTCAAGCGCGTATGTGCCAGCTGGGTAACTTTACATTCTAACAAATCGGGTATTGCCTACGGTGCCCTGGCAAACCAGGCCGCGGGGATCAATTGTTTCCATTGACCCCATGAGGATACAGGCCAAGGCGCTGACCTTTGCCGGCCGGGTGGGTGCGGCAGGTCGGAAGGCCCGGCAGGCGGGCCACCAACCCCTGCGCTGCCCCTGTTTCAGGTCAGGCGTTTCCAGCTTGCGTGGTATTTGTGCAGGCGCTCGACATCCTTGTCTCGCAGTTCGGCCAGGCGCAACACATTCATGTTGTCCTCGAGGTCGGCTATCTTGACCGCCTTGGCAATCGGGTTGGTCGCCGCGCGTTCGATGAAGGCAACGTAGTTCTCGTCGCCGCTCAGCCTGGTGACACAGCGCAGCGCTTCGATGACGCTGTCCGGGATGCCCGCCTTGGCGAGCCGCTCGAAAGTCCACCCATCTTGCTCATGGTCTTCGACAACATCGTGCAGGACCGCAGTCATGCGGGCTTCGTCGCTGTCCATGCGCATCGTCATGCGCAGCGGATGCAGGATGTAGGGCGCGCCGCCCTTGTCCGGCTGGTGAGTGGCATGGGCATTGGCGGCAATCTTGACCGCCAGGGCCAGCGGATGAACCGTCGGCCCGGCCTTCAAATCCTGAAATCGGGCGAACAGGGCATCGAATTCGGCCAGGAGCGCCGGGGCTTCTAGACGAGGGCTACCGCTGCGCAGCCCGGTAGCGATGTCGTTGGCCCAGACAAAGTAGAGCAGTTGCCGTTCGAGTGACCAGTTGACCGGCGGATTGGCCAGCATGTCGGTCATGTTGGCGACCAGATCGGCGAGTTTGAGAAGCTTGGCCCGGGCTGACTTGTGCGGGGCATGCTCGATCTGCAGAGACTTGCGCTCGTCCTTGGGTAAGGATTTGTCGTCGGTTGCTTCGGCGACGAGGTCGGCCACGTCGGCACCGAACGCCTCGACGATCTCCGCCCGGGTTATGCCGCAGTCTTCGCTGCAGTCGTGCAGGTAAGCAGCGATGATCAGGTTGGCATCCTGGCCATTGGTTGCCTTGGCAACATTCGTGGCGACGGCCGCCAGGTGATTGACGTAGGGCGTTTCGCCGGTGTCCTTGCGGCGCTGGCGGGCGTGTTTGATGGCAGCGAATTCGACAGCCTGGGCAATGCGTAGTGTGTCGGACATGGCAATCTCCGGAACCGGGATATCAGCAGGCATGGATCAGATCTTGATCCCGGGATGGTAAACGTCGTCGCTCGACAGCGGAACATGATATGCGAGGCTCTTGATCGTGGCGATTCCCGGAGGGCCCACCCTATGAATCCCGGCAGTCGATGGCAGTGCGGCGCAGAGCGGGGGGCAGACATTTTGACCTATAATTCCGTCGATCATGGATTCCCTGACCCTTATTCGCGAATTTCTCGACAGTCGCCTGGAAATTGCCCCAGAGACGGTGCTCCCTGAGTCGAAACTCGACGATCTGAACGTCGACTCGCTGATGTTGGCCGAGATCATGTTCGAATTCGAGGATCGGTTCAATCTGACTCTGCACCGGAATCTCAAGAGTCCCCGTACGGTCGGCGATCTGGTTGCGCTGATGGATCGGCTGCGCAGCGAGCAGGGCTGAGAAATGACCGGGCGGCGAGTTGCGGTGACCGGTATGGGTCTGGTCAGTCCCTTTTGTGGCGATCTCGTAGATTTCTTTGACCGTCTGCTGGCCGGAGAGTCGGCCATCCGCTTTCTGCGCACCGACGATGTGCCCCGGCCACTGGCCATGCCCTTTGTCAGTTGTTCCGGGTTCTCCGCCGACGCCGCGCTCGGCCGTGCGCTCGCGGGAACGATGGATCGATTTGCCCAGCTTGGCGTCGCCGCCGCCTTCGGGGCGTGGGCCGATGCCGGTTTTTCGCGCGCCGACACGGCACAGGATCGGGAAAGCTGGGGGGTCGCCTGGGGCACCGCGCTCGGCGGTACCCTGGCCTACGAGAACGGTTACCGGGATTTCTGGCAAAAGGGACGCGAGCGCCTGTCCCCGCTTTCCCTGATCCTGGGCATGAACAACGCGGCGAACGCCCACATTTCGATCCAGCTTGGCCTGGGTGGCGTCAGCATGAGCCATACCGTTGCCTGTGCCTCCTCCGCCATTGCCATCGGCGAGGCTTTTCGCCGTGTGCGCAGCGGCGAGGCGCCGGTGATGCTGACCGGCGGTTCCGATGCGCCGCAGGCCTACGCGGTGGCCCGGGCGTGGGAGGCCTTGCGCGTCCTCGCCGACGGCGACGAGAATACCGCGCCGCAATCCTGCCGCCCGTTCAGTGTCGACCGTAGCGGTCTTGTCCTCGGTGAGGGCGGGGCGGCGCTGGTACTCGAAGACTGGGATCATGCCGTCGCCCGCGGCGCCGGCATCCACGGCGAGATGCTCGGTTACGGCACCAGTTGCGACCACAGCCACCTGGTGCGCCCGGAAGCAGCCGGGCAGGTGCGCGCGCTGAAGGCTGCGCTGGCAGATTCCGGCCTGGCTCCCGGCGACATCGACTACGTGAACGCCCACGGCACGGCGACTGCCGAAGGTGATCCGGTTGAGGTGGCGGCCCTGCGTGCGGTATTCGGCGAAGGTGCTGCGCGGCTGCCGGTCAGCGCGACCAAGTCGATGCACGGCCACCAGCTCGGCGCCGCCGCGGCTGTCGAAGCCATCGTCACTGTGCTCGCCCTGCGCGAACAGGCACTGCCGCCGACTGCCCATCTCACCAACCTCGACCCCACCTGTGCCGGTGTCGACCACGTCCTCGCCGCCCGCCGCAGCCAGACGGTGCGGGCGGCCCTCTCCAATTCATTTGCCTTTGGCGGCAGCAACGCGGTGCTCGTCTTCCGCGCCGTCGCCTGATCGAATCAAGGAACCCTCCCATGTCACAAGAAGTCACTCCGGAAGCCGTCGACAACCTGCTTCCGGAGGTTGCCGAACTGATCGTCGCGGCCCTCAATCTGGAAGTCGCGGCTGCTGAAATAGAGCCCGATGCACCCCTGTTCGGCGAGGGCCTGGGCCTCGACTCGATCGACGTACTGGAAATCGCGCTGGTCATTTCCAAGCGCTACGGTTTCCAGTTGCGCTCGGACAGCGAGGATAACGTGCGGATCTTTTCCTCGCTGCGCACCCTGGCCTCGCATATCGCCGCCCAGCGCAGCAAATGATCATGCCCCCGGGCCCTCTGGTGCGCGCCCTGGCTCTGTTCGCACTGATGGCGGCATGGGCCTGGCTGGCGCATCAGGGCAGCGCCGGGGAGGGTGATCCGGATTTTTCCGCCGCGCTGGCTGCGTTGCCGATCGTCGCCATCGCCGTGCTGTTTTTGTGGCGCGTCGGCAAGCCGCTGTGGATCGTTGTCGGGGGGCTCACCCTGTTCGCCTTCCTTGCCTGGCTGTGGCCGGCGCTGCGCGAGAATGTGGCGCTCCTCTATTACGTCCAGCATGTCGGCACCAACCTGGTTCTTGCCACGCTGTTCGGGCGTAGCTTGTTCGGACCGCGTGAAGCCCTGGTTACACAATTCGCCCGGACGGTGCATCTTGGTGTCATCTCGGTCGCCAAGGAACGCTATACACGGCAAGTGACGATCGCCTGGACTGTCTTCTTCCTCGCCATGGCGCTGGTTTCGACCGCGCTGTTCTGGCTGGCCCCGCTGGCGGCCTGGTCGGTCTTCGCCAATCTGCTGGCGCTACCGCTGATCGTCTTGATGTTCGTGGTCGAGCACGGTTTCCGCCATCGCATTCTGCCGCCGGGAGAGCGTTCCAGTGTTGCCGACACCTTTCGTGGCTACCGGGCGGCCATGCAGCGCCGCCACTCCGATAGTCTGGCCAAGCACCCATGAACGCGCTGCCGTTGCTCGGGCACGCCAGCCTCGACGATATTCTCGCCTGGCGGTCGTCCGGTCCGATCCGGGTGCGCGAGTTCCTTGCCGACGTCGATGCACTGGCTGCGCAGTTCCCGGTTGGCCGTAACGTCCTCAACGTCTGTCAGGACCGCTACCGCTTCACGGTCGGTTTCGCAGCCGGGCTCGTCAGCGGCAGGACCAGCCTGCAACCCGCCGCGCAGTCAACGGAAACGCTGCGTCAGGTGCGGGCTGCCTGTCCGGATGTCTTCTGTCTGTGCGATGGCGATTTCGACAGCCTTGATCTGCCGCGCCTCGACTTTCCCGAACGTGTCGCGGTCGACCCCGAAAAAGTGGTCAAAATCCCGGAAATTCGGGCCGATCAGGTCGCCGCCTGCCTTTTTACCTCGGGGTCGACCGGCCTGCCGATGCCCCACCAAAAAACCTGGGGCGGTCTGGTCAGGAGCGGGCGGGCCGAGGCCGAAACTTTGGCAATGTTCGTCCGCTCCCATACCGTCGTGGGTACCGTCCCGCCCCAGCACAGCTATGGCCTCGAATCAACGGTGCTGCTCGCCCTGCATGGAAATTGTCCGTTCTGGTCGGGCAAACCCTTCTACCCGCAGGACATCGTCGCCGCACTCGACGCTGTCCCACGGCCGCGCATGCTGGTGACCACGCCCTTTCACCTTTCCGCCCTGCTGGCGTCGGGCCTCGATCTGCCGGCCGTCGACCTGTTGCTCTCGGCCACCGCGCCGCTCTCCACCCGGCTCGCCGCCGAGGCCGAGCGCCGCTTCGCCGCGCCGCTGCGCGAAATCTACGGCTGCACCGAAGCCGGCCAGATTGCCAGCCGGCGCACAACTGCCGATCGCTCCTGGCAGTTGCTGCCCGATGTCCGCCTGGAGCAGGATGGCGATCAAGCCACCGTTTCCGGCGGCCATGTCGACGGCCGGGTTGTCTTGTCCGACCACATCGAAATCCTTGGCGACGGGCGTTTCCTGCTGCACGGGCGGCATGCCGACCTGGTCAATATTGCTGGCAAGCGCTCGTCGCTCGCCTATCTGAATCACCAGATCGCGGCGCTGCCGGGTGTCACCGATGCTGTCTTCTTCATGCCCGGCGATGAAACTGCAGAAGACATCGGCCGCCTGTGCGCTTTGGTCGTCGCGCCGGGTATTGAGCGCCGGCAACTTCTGGCGGCACTGCGCGAGCGTATCGATCCGGTTTTCCTGCCGCGGCCGCTGATTCTCGTCAACGCGTTGCCGCGCAATGCGACCGGCAAGCTGACCCGCGACAGCTTGCAGGCTTTCTACGCCGCCCACAAATCCGATGCCGGCCGCTGAGTTCACCTGGGTCGTGCCCACGGATCATCCGGCGCTGAGCGGGCATTTTCCAGGTCGTCCAATCGTGCCCGGCGTCGTCCTGATCGACCGTGCTCTCCTGTTTGCTGAGGGCCTTCTCGGTCGCTCCGGCATCAACTGGCAGATCGCCAACGCCAAGTTCTTCAGCCCGGTCGGGCCAGGGGAAGCGCTCTCCTTCACTCTTGAAGTGCGGGGCGGCGGCGCGATAGCCTTCCGCGTGGGGGCTGCCGGGCGCGATGTCGCTTCCGGTAGCCTGACGGTACCCGCCGCATGACCCGGCCGCCGCCGGCCGCCCCCGACTGGCGGCGCCAGCAGGAGAAGAGCCATCTGGCGATTCTGAAACTGATGGTCTGGATCTCGCTGACTTTCGGTCGCCGGATCGGGCGCGTCGTCCTCTACGGCATCGCCGCCTATTACGTACTGTTCGCCGCCGCGGCCCGACGCGCCAGCCGCGCCTACCTCGAGCGTGCGCTCGGGCGCTGGGCCGAATGGTCCGATGGCTTCCGCCATGTCCTGAGCTTTGCCAGCACCATCCATGACCGCATCTACCTGCTCAACGGCCGGTTCGACCTCTTCGACATTGAGGTGATCGGCGCCGAGGAACTGCATGCTTCGCTGGAAAGGCAGCCCGGCGCGTTGCTGATCGGTGCCCATCTTGGCAGCTTCGAGGTGCTGCGGGCGGTGGCACGTGGCAGGGCAGGGCTCAAGGTGGCGATCCTGATGTACGAGGAGAATGCGCGCAAGATCAACGCGACGCTGGAGGCGATCAATCCGGCTGCCAGCGCGGACATCATCGCGCTCGGGCGCACGGACTCGATGCTGCAGGCCCGCGACCGCCTCGATCAGGGCTACCTGGTCGGCATGCTGGCCGACCGCGGCCTGGGCGACGACGCCACGGTCGACTGCGAATTTCTCGGTGAAATGGCACCTTTTCCGGTCGGACCCTGGCGCATGGCGGCGATGCTGCGGCGGCCGGTATTCTTCATGACCGGGCTCTATCTCGGTGGTAACCGCTACCAGATACACTTCGAGCCGCTCGCCGACTTTTCCACCGCGTCACGTGCCGACCTCGGCGCGGCGACAAGCGCGGCTCAGCAGCGTTACGTCGAGCGTCTCGCGCATTTTTGCCGGCTGGCGCCCTACAACTGGTTCAATTTCTTCGATTTCTGGCAGAGGGCCCGATGACGCGATACTTCTGCGGTTTCCTCGTGGCGTTGTTGAGCCTGCCGGCCGTCGCTGCCTTCGATGTCGCTCAGCTGATGGACGAGCTGGCCAGACACGGGGGTGGGCGTGCGAAATTTGTCGAGAAGAAAACCATCTCGCTGCTCGACAAGCCGCTGGTGTCCACCGGCGAAATGAGCTACAGCGCCCCTGGCCGCCTCGAAAAGCGCACGCTGACGCCGAAGCCGGAAACGCTGGTGCTCGAGGGCGAGGTGTTGAGCATCGAGCGTGACAAGCAGAAGCTGACCATCAATCTTGCCAGCCAGCCCGAGGCGCTGGCCTTCATCGACAGCATTCGCGGGACGCTGACCGGCAACCGCGCCGCACTTGAGAAGAATTATCTGTTGCACCTCGCGGGCAGCCCGGACAAATGGACGCTGACCCTGTTGCCGAGCGAGCAGAAAGTGGCCGCGCTGCTTCAGCGCATCACCGTCAGCGGAAGCCGGGGCCGGGTGCGGAGCATCGAATATCTGCAGGCCGACGGCGACCGTTCGCTGTTGACCATCGAGCCGATCGAGCCCAGATGAACAGAGCTGCGGGGCGCGCCTTCCTGATCTGGCTGCTGGCCATGCTGGCCGGTGCCGTCATTGTCTGGAACAGCCGCTTCGTTGCCGACATGTCTTTCTTCTTGCCCGCTCACCCGAGCGCCGGGCAGCAGGTGCTGGTCGATCAGATCAAGACGGGCGCCGTTTCCCGCCTGCTGATGCTTGCCATCGCCGGCGGCGATGCGCGCCAGCGCGCCCGCCTGTCGCGCGACCTGCGGGCCCGGCTGGCAGCGCTGCCCGAATTCGTTTCGGTCGAGAACGGTGAAGCCGGCAGTCTGGATGCCGACCGTGACTTCCTGATGCTTCATCGCTACCTGCTCAGTCCGGCGGTGAGGCCGGAGCGCTTTACGGTCGATGGTTTGCGCGACGCCATCGCCAACAGCGTCGACCTGCTGGCCTCGCCAGCCGGGCTGATGCTGAAGCCGTTGCTGGCGCGCGATCCGACCGGCGAGCTGGTCGCGCTGCTCGGTAGCCTGAATGCGGGGAGCCAGCCGGCTACCCGGGAAGGTGTCTGGGCCTCGCGTGACGGCGAGCGGGCAATGCTGCTGGTCCAGACCAGGGCGCTCGGCTCCGACACCGATGGCCAGGAAGAGGCGATCGGCAATATCCGCCTGCAGTTCGCTGCACTCAGCGAGGCGGCCGGAATCCAGGATGCGCGGCTGCAGCTCTCCGGGCCCGGCCTCTTCGCAGTTAACGCGCGGGCGACAATCAAAGGCGAAGTGACCCGCTTGTCGCTGATCAGCACGATCGCCATCGTCGGCGTCCTGTTGTTGGTCTATCGCTCGCTGCCCCTGCTGCTGCTTGGTTTGCTGCCGGTGGTTTCGGGGGCGCTGGCGGGTATCGTCGCGGTCAGTCTAGTCCATGGCACGGTGTTCGGCATTACCGTCGGCTTTGGTTCGGCGCTGATCGGCGAAGCCGTCGATTACTCGATCTACTACTTGGTACAATCCGGCCGCATTGGCGTCGCCGCCTGGAGGCAACGCTTGTGGCCGACGATCCGCCTTGGCGTGCTGACCTCGGTCTGCGGCTTCGGCGCTTTGCTCTTCTCCGGCTTTCCCGGACTCGCCCAACTCGGGTTGTACTCTCTGAGCGGTGTACTGACTGCCGCGCTCGTCACGCGCTTCGTGCTGCCGCACCTGGCGGGCAATGCGTTACAAACGCGTGACCTCGCAGGCCTAGGCCGGGCAGCGGCACGCGGTATCCACGTCATGCGCGGCGGGCGCTGGCTGGTGCTTTTTCTCGCGGTGCTCGCCGTCGCCCATCTGTTCGCGCACCGTGATGCCCTGTGGCATTCGAGCATCTCCGCTCTGAGCACGGTGAGTGCCGAGGAGGGGGCGTTAGACCTGGCCTTGCGCGCAGACATCGCGGCGCCCGATTCGCGCCACCTGGTAGTCGTCAGTGCCGGAGACCGCGAAGGCGCGCTGCAGGCTGCCGAAATGGCAGGGGAGCAGCTCGACCGGCTGGTTGCTGCCGGTGTTATCGGCAGCTATGACAGCCCGGCACGTTTTCTGCCCAGCCGGGCGACCCAGAAGGCGCGCTGCGCCAGCCTGCCCGAGGCCGCGGACCTGCGCGCTCGGCTGGCGGCGGCGCAGGCAGGCTCGCCGCTGGCTGCCACCCGGCTGGGCGGCTTCGTCGACGACGTCGCCAGCGCCAGGGAGCAGTGTACATTGACCCGCGAGTCGCTCGCCGGGACCAGTCTGGCGCTCGTCGTTGACGCCCTGCTGCTGCAGCGCCCGGACGGCTGGACTGCGCTGCTGCCGCTGCATCCTCCCGGCGGCGACCGAGACCCGGAGATTGCCAGCGCGCCGGTGCGCGACACACTGACCGGGAGCAATGCGCTCTTCATCGACATGAAGGGCGAATTCGACCGACTCTACAGTGATTATCTGCATGAAGCGATGTTTCTTTCACTGGCAGGACTCGCCGCCATCGTTGCGCTGCTGGGCATCGCCCTGCGCTCGCTTAAGCGGCTCGCCGCCGTCATGTTGCCGCTGGTGCTGGCGGTCTTGATGGTCAGTGCGGGACTCAGTGCTATCGGCGAACGGCTCCACCTGATGCACCTTATTGGCATGTTACTGATCGTTGCCGTCGGCTCCAATTACGCCCTTTTCTTCGACCACGCCAAGGTTCAGCGCGAACTCGATCCAGAGACGCTGGCCTCGATGCTGGTGGCCAACCTGACCACCGCCATCGGCTTTGGCACCCTGGCGCTCTCCAAGGTGCCGGTGCTGCATGCGGTCGGTGTGACCGTCGGACCGGGGGCGATTCTCACCCTGCTTCTGGCGGCCATTCTCGTTCCCCGCCCGGTGCCGCAATGAGGCCTGCCCTGCAGACCGCGTGGCACACTTGCGGTGGGCACAAGCTGATCGTCCTGCTGCCGGGCGCTTACATGAAGCCGGATGACTTCCGTGCGGCAGGATTCTTCGCGGCTGCAGCGCGCCGTCGGGGTCCCGACATCGTTGCGGTCGACCTCGATCCGGGCCTGATTTCCGACGGTTCCGCCCTGTCCCTGCTGGACGCCGAAGTGATCGCCCCGGCACGTCGGCAGGGATACGCCGCAATCTGGCTTGGCGGCATCTCCCTGGGCGGTCTGCTCGCTCTCTGTTACAACGCCGACGCGCCGGCCGGCGTCGACGGTCTCTGTCTGCTCGCACCGTACCCGGGCAGCCGGCTGACGCGCAACGCCATCACCCGCGCCGGTGGCCTCGAAGCCTGGGAGCCGGACTGCAAACAACTGGACGATCCCGAGTTTCGCATGTGGCGGTGGCTGAAACGTCCGCCGGCTGCCTTTCCGGTCTTCGTCGGCTATGGCCGCGACGACCGCTTTGCAGACGGCATGCAGCAAATTGCCGGGTGTTTCCCCGCAGCGTCGCGGCTGGTTGTCGCGGGCGGTCACGATTGGCCCGTATGGCTGGATTTGTGGGAAAATTTTCTTGATCGTGGATATCTCGCTGCCTGAACTCATGCCCCAACCGTGGAAGCCCTCGCCGGCGATCAAGCTCTCGTTTGCCACACACGGCGCCGCCGCAATCAGCCTGCTGGTCGTTCCCGGCGCCTGGCCATGGGCGCTCGGTGCCGTGACCGTCAATCAGCTGCTCATTTCCGGTGCCGGCCTGCTGCCACGCTCCGCGGTGCTTGGCGCCAACCTGAATCGGCTGCCCGCCGCGGCTGCAAGTCGCCGCGAAGTCGCCCTGACCATCGATGATGGACCTGACCCCGAGGTAACCCCCCGTGTCCTCGACATTCTCGACACGACCGGCGTGAAGGCAAGCTTTTTCTGTATTGGCAATCGTGCCCGGCAGTATCCTCGCGTGTGTCGCGAGATTGTCGAACGCGGCCATCGTGTCGAGAATCACGGCGACTCGCATTCATGGATCTTTGCCAGCTTTGGCAGCGCCCGCATGCGGGCCGACATCGCCGCCGCCCAAGCGACGCTGTCCGACATCACGGGCCAGGCTCCGCAATTCTTCCGGCCGACTGCCGGTCTGCGCAACCCCCTGCTTGACCCGGTCCTCGCCAGCCTCGACCTGCGCCTCGCCTCATGGACGCGCCGTCCCTACGATACGCGGACCGGCGATGTCCGGCGTGTTCTCGACCGCCTGACCGCCGGCCTCGGAGCCGGCGACATCCTTCTCCTGCACGACGGCAACGGCGCGCTGACACCCGCCGGTGAGCCGGTCATCCTGGCGGCCCTGCCGCACCTGGTGAACGCCTTCGCCGAGGCCGGCTTGTCGCCGGTCACGCTGACGGCGGCCGAGCAATGACGAAGCGCTTCGTTCGCGACCTGCTCGACGACGCCAGTCGCCCCTTCCTGAGCGGTGGTCGTTTCGCCTATTACTATTCACGCGGCAAGCTTTCCTCGGACTGCATTTTCCGCGAAGTCCTGAAGCGTGGAATATTTCCGTCGGAAGCCCGCTTTCTCGACCTCGGCTGCGGGCAGGGCAGCCTCTTCGCCTGGTTGCTGGCCGCGCGCAAGCTCTATGAACAGGGCCACTGGCCGAGCGATTGGGCCATGCCGCCAAGGCCGCTCAGCCTGCGCGGTTTCGAATTGATGCAGAAAGACGTCGAGCGTGCGGCGCGTGCCTTCGGCGACGACCATCCGCTGGTCACCATCCGTCAGGGCGACATGTGCCAGGTCGAATTCGGTGAGGCCGATGTCGTCACCATCCTCGATGCCCTGCACTATATCGACCATGTCCAACAGGATGACGTACTAAGGCGGATTCGCGCCGCGCTGCCGCCCGGCGGGCTATTCCTCACCCGCGTCGGCGATGCCGGGGCCGGCCTGCCGTACCACATCTGCAACTGGGTCGATCATGCGGTCACTTTCGTCCGCGGCCACCGCTTGCCCACGCTTTATGGGCGCAGGCTGGCTGATTGGATCGCAATGCTGAAGAATCTCGGATTTGAGGTAGAAACCATGTCCATGAGCGAAGGGAAGCCGTTCGCCAACATCATGCTGATCTCCCGGGTGCCGGCATGAATCCGGAGTGGATCGACCTGAGTTTGCTGGCTGTCGGCACCGTGGTGCTGACCTGGTTGTCGCGCAAGGCGCTGCGCCATCCCGGGTGCCACGGCTTCTACCGCTTTTTCGCCTGGGAAGCGATCCTCGGCCTGGTCGTGCTGAATCGTCAGCCTTGGGGCGAGCAGCCGACCTCCGCTCACCAGAGTGCTTCCTGGATGCTGATGCTGCTCAGCATCTACCTGGTCATCCGCGGTCACGGTGCCCTGCGGCAGCAGGGTGCGGCCAGCGAGGAGCGCGCCGACGGCGCACTGTACGGTTTTGAAAAGACGACGGCACTGGTGACCACCGGCATCTTCAGCCACATTCGCCACCCGATGTATGCCTCGCTCCTGGCGCTGGCCTGGGGGGTCTATTTCCAGTATCCATCCTGGCCGGGCGCCGCGCTCGCGGGGATCGCCTCGCTGTCGCTGTTGCTGACCGCCAAGGCCGACGAGAACGAGTGCCTGAGCTATTTCGGCGCCCCCTACGCCGCCTACATGCGGCGTACCCGGCGCTTCATACCGCATCTGTTTTGATGTTCCAGCCAGCCCGGGCGGTCGTCCTGTGGTTGGCTGTCGCCATTGTCGCCGGCTGCGCCGGCACCGGCGAGCCGATCCCGGGCGGCCGGCCTTTGCCGCTACCGCCCGATCTCGCACCGTCGCTCCCCGGCGGCATGGCAGCCGTCGCTGCGCCACCGAGCGGACCGGAAATCCGCGCCATGGTCGTCCGGCTGATTCCGGCCAGCGTCAGAGACCGCAGCGGCTGGGCGGACGACCTGTACAGCGCCTTCAGCAGCCTCGACCTGCCGCATGCACCGCAGGTCTATTGCGCCGCCATCGCCATCATCGAACAGGAGTCGAGCTTCCAGGCCGACCCGGTCGTTCCCGACCTGCCCGACATCGTCTGGCGCGAACTGGAACAGCGTGGCCGCAGGTACGGGATTCCCAAGTTGCTGATCTCCGCCGTGCTGCTGAAGACCTCCCCGGATGGCCGCAGCTACAGCCAGCGCATCGACGCGCTGCGGACCGAGAAGCAACTGAATGGGCTGTTCGAGGACATGATCGCCGAACTGCCGGCCGGGAAGACCCTGTTCGCCGGCTACAACCCGGTCCGCACCGGTGGCCCGATGCAGGTCAGCATTGCTTTCGCGGAAGAATTCGCCCGCGAGAGATCCTATCCCTACCCGGTAAGCCACAGTATCCGCGACGAAGTCTTTTCCCGGCGCGGCGGCCTCTACTTCGGCAGCGCCATCCTGCTCGACTATCCGGCGCCTTACGATGACGCCGTCTACCGCTTTGCCGACTTCAATGCCGGCCGCTACAGCAGCCGCAACGCCGCCTTTCAGGCCGCGGTTGCCAGGGTCAGCGGCAAGCCGCTGGCACTGGACGGCGACCTGCTGCTCTACAGGGATGGCAAGCCACAGGAGCAGCCGAGTGCCGTCGAAGGCGCGCTGCAAACGCTATCCGGCAAACTGCCCCTGAGTCTGCGCGACATCCGCCGCGACCTCCTGCTCGAAAAGAGTGCCGGCTTCGGCCAAAGCCCGCTGTTCGCACGCCTCTTCGTCTTGGCCGAGCAGGCTGCGGGTAGTGTGCTGCCGCGCCAGACCATGCCGCAGATCGAACTCAAGAGTCCAAAATTCACCCGCAAGCTGACCACCGAATGGTTCGCCCGCCGCGTCGAAGGGCGCTATCGTACCTGTCTGACACGCAGTTGAAGCGGCTGACGATGCAGCCATGCCGTCGGGTTAGAATAACATCTGACGAATTCGAGGCACGCCGTGACCCCGCTGTTGATTTCCTCCTGCACCGCCACCACCTGTCTTGGCCGCGGCAACGCTGCGCTGCTGGCCGGGTTGCGCGAAGGGCGGAGCGGCCTCACGCCCTGCGCTTTCGAGACGGTGAAGCTGGATACATGGATCGGCGAGGTTGCCGCGGTCGACGCCGAAAAACTGCCTGATTCGCTGGCCCGGTACGACTGCCGCAACAACCGTCTGGCGCAGCTGGGGCTCGAAGTCGACGGTTTTGCGGATCGGGTTCGGGCGGTCATCGTCCGTCACGGCAAGACCCGCGTCGGTGTCTTTCTCGGCACCAGCACCGCCGGCATCCTGCAAACCGAGTTGGCCTACCGCCGGCGCGATCCGGAAACCGGTGCGCTGCCCGACGATTTCATCTACGGCACGACCCACAATGCCTTCTCGCTGGCCGGATTCGTTCGCGCGTATTTCGGGTTGGAAGGCCCGGTCATGGCCATTTCCACCGCCTGTTCATCAAGCGCCAAGGTCTTCGCCGCCGCCGCCCGCCAACTGGCCTGCGGCACGATCGACGCGGCGCTCGTCGGTGGCGTCGACTCCTTGTGCCTGACCACGCTCTACGGCTTTGCCTCGCTGCAACTGACCTCGGCTACCCCCTGCCGCCCTTACGACGCCGCCCGCAACGGCATTTCGATCGGGGAGGGGGCCGCCTTCGCACTGCTTGAACGGGTTCAGGAAACCCCGGCCGGCGGCGCGCTGCTCTTGCTGGGGGTCGGCGAGTCGAGCGACGCCTATCACATGTCATCGCCCCACCCGGATGGCCTCGGTGCCCGGATGGCGATGGCGGCGGCGCTGGAATCGGCCAGACTGCGCCCGGACGATATCGACTACGTCAATCTGCATGGGACGGCTACACCAGCCAACGACGCTGCGGAGGGCAAGGCCGTGGCCGCTCTTTTCGGCGACCGCGTGCCATGCAGTTCGACCAAGGGCGCCACCGGCCACACGCTGGGCGCCGCCGGCGCCGTCGAGGCCGTCGTCTGCGCGCTGGCCTTGAGCAACGATCTGTTGCCCGGGGGCGTCAATACCGAATCGCTCGACCCGGACATCCCTGTCGACTATTTGCTGAAATCCCGACCCGGCAGGCTGCGCCGGGCATTGAGTAATTCCTTCGGCTTTGGCGGCAGCAACTGCAGCCTGATTCTGGAAGTTACCCGATGACGCCAACCCCGCTCGTCGCCTGGATCGAAGGTGTCGGCTTTCTCGCCCCCGGCTTGCCGGACTGGAACGCCGCGCGCGCCGTCATGGGCGGCGAACAGCGCTATGCAGCTGCCCCGTCAGAGCTCCCGCTGCCGGCCATCCTGCCGCCGGCCGAGCGCCGGCGAGCCAGTCGCATCGTCAAGCTGACCCTCGCCATCGGACTGGAAGCCGCTAACCATGGCGCAGCCGATGCCGGCACGCTGGCGACCGTGTTCGCCACGTCAGGCGCCGATGGCCACACCTGCCACGCCATTTGTGAACAACTGGCGACCGACGACCGCCAGATCTCGCCGACCCGCTTTCACAATTCCGTGCATAACGCGGGCGCCGGCTACTGGGGCATTGCCACCGGGTCAATGGCGCCGTGCCAGGTCGTCTGCGCCTTCGACGCCAGCTTCGGCGCCGGCCTGCTCGATGCCATCGGGCAGGTGGTCGTGGACCACCTGCCAACCCTGCTGATCGCCTACGACAGCGAATATCCGGAGCCGCTGCACAGCAAACGGACCGTTCCCGATTGCGGTGGTGTCGCGCTGCTGTTATCGCCGGGAAGGACGGCCCGTTCACTGGCGCAGATTGAGGTGACGCCGACCGGCGCACCTGCCGAGG
This sequence comes from Candidatus Dechloromonas phosphorivorans, assembly GCA_016714975.1. Taxonomy (GTDB): domain Bacteria; phylum Pseudomonadota; class Gammaproteobacteria; order Burkholderiales; family Rhodocyclaceae; genus Azonexus; species Azonexus phosphoriphilus. The sequence continues at coordinate 272,275 of JADKBR010000017.1, forward strand.
TGCTTGTCGATGCCGGGCTGGAAGCGCTGCGCCTGGCCATTCCAGCCATGCGCAGCCTGCCGCTGCTGGTGAATCTCGCCCAAGGGAAGTCCGGCAGCGTCTGCCTCGACTACCTGACGCCCATGCAACTGAACGTTCATCTCCAACTGTGCTAGACCACGCCGCCATCGCCGCCCGCATTCCCCACCAGGGGAGCATGTGCCTGCTCGCCAGCGTCGTCGACTGGTCGGAAACCCGCATTGTATGCCGCGCCGTCAGCCATGCCGACCCGGACAACCCGCTGCGTGCCGAAGGGCGCCTGGGCGCTGCCAGCGGCATCGAATATGCTGCTCAAGCCATGGCGGTGCATGGTTCGTTGCTCGCCAAGGTCGGCGATGGCCCGCGTCAGGGCTACCTGACCAGCGTGCGCAACGTGCAACTGCATGTCGCACGCCTTGACGATCTGCTCGGTGAAGTCGACGTTGAGGCCGAACGCCTGTCCGGCGACGCCAACCATGTTCTCTACCAGTTCTCGGTCAGTCACGCCGGCCGCTGCTTGCTCGAAGGACGCGCCGCCGTCATTCTTGACGCCGAAGCGCTTAAGGAAACCAGGTCATGAAACGCGCTCTTGTCACCGGCGGCAGCGGCGGAATTGGCGCGGCGATCTGCCGGCGCCTCGCCGCCAGCGGCCATCATGTCATCGTCCATGCCAACCGCAGTGGCGAGAAGGCCGCCGCAGTTGTCGGTGAAATCCTTGCCGCCGGCGGCAGCGCCGAAGCTGTCGGCTTCGATGTCACCGACCGCGACGCAACGGCCGCCGCACTAACAGCCCTGCTCGAGACGGGTGCCATCCAGATCCTCGTCAACAACGCAGGGATTCACGCCGATGCGGTCTTTCCCGGCATGTCGGGCGACCAATGGGACAGCGTGGTCGACGTTTCGCTGAACGGCTTTTTCAATGTGACCCGGCCGTTGGTGCTGCCGATGATACGCACCCGCTGGGGACGCATCATCACCATTTCGTCGGTTGCGGGGATCATCGGCAATCGCGGCCAGGTCAATTATTCCGCCGCCAAGGGGGCATTGCACGCCGCCAGCAAGGCGCTGGCCCTCGAACTGGCGAGCCGCGGCATCACGGTCAATGCGGTTGCGCCGGGGATCATCGCCACCGACATGAGCGAAGGCGCATTCGACTCCGAGGCCATCCAGAAGCTCGTGCCGATGAAACGCGCCGGCAAACCGGAAGAGGTCGCCGATCTCGTTGCTTTCCTCGCGTCGGATCAGGCCGGTTACATCTCGGGGCAGGTCGTCTCGATCAACGGCGCCATGATCTGAGCTGCCCAAGGGAAAGTGTCGCCGGGCAGCTCTTGCTGACATCATTCTCGTGACCCGCTAAAATGGCCAGTTGTTTCTTGGATTTCATTCAGCCATGCCTTGCCATAGACCCATGAACACTTTGTTGCTCGGTGCCATCCTGATCGGAGGCGTTGTGCTTGCTGGCTGCGGTTCGAACCAGGCGAAGCGCGAAGAACCGGCGGCGCCACCGCCAGCCGCCGCACCGACGCCGGCCCCCGCTCCCGCACCGGAGTGCAGGGAAGACACGAGCAAGTCCAAGGCCAAGACGAAGTCCAAGGTCAAGGATCCAGCGTGCGCGGCCAAGGCTGCGGACAAACCGGCAACAGCGGCGCCGGCTGCTGCCCCAGCGAGCACCGGTCGATATGATCTGTCGAAAAACAAGCCGGTCACGGACTCGACCAAGGTGCAGGCGGGTGAAGGGACCACGGTCAAGGGGATCAATGACTGGGAGGGGGAAATCAGCGGCCTGCCGGCTGCCAATAGTCGCTTCACCAAGCTCGAGATCGGGATGCCGCTGCAACAGGCGATCGACATTGCGGGTCCACCGACGGATCAAGGCGCCTACGTCACTGGCAAGGCCTTCATTCCGTTCTATTTCGGTAGCGACCGTGCGCGCTGGGAGGTCACCTACAAGGGCCAGGGGCGACTGATTTTCGCGAATCAAGCAGGGTTCAGTTCGGCCCAGCATCTGGTGTGGATCATCCACAACGCCAACGAGCCCGGCTACCGCTGAGGTTTTCTTTTTCAGGTAAACTGGGCGCGACCGTCTGCAGCGGTCAGCACCCTTTTCTTGAGTGTTCCAGGCGAATCCGGATCGGCCAGACAGCAGCGCGTCAGCTGATGTAGCGAGATGGTCGGCGATATTCCACAACAGCCACTGGCTGGCTCGGTCAGCCGGGCAATCGCGGAGGAAAACCCAAGAGTGGCAAGTTCCCTCACGGAGGTCAGCGGTTCCCTCTTCGCGGACAGCCTGACCCGCGCGCCGGTCTCTGGTCACGACGGGCCGGCGGCTCGGCGATTGTTCAAGTCTTCCGTGCTCATAGCCGCGCTGATCGGTGTTTGTTTCCTGGCCGGATGCGGCAATCTGATTCGGCTGGCGGCCGACATCAAGGAAACGGGCAACAAGATCAGGCTGGTCTCGGGAAGTATGGCGACCCCCGTGAGGGCAGACCGCGAAGTTATTGTCGTGGTCCTTGGCGACGACCAGGGGAATGAAATCCATAACTACCGCGTATTCGAGCGAGATGGCGCATTCCGGATCGCCGCCTTGAGAGATTCACAATTCCTTTTTGCTTTCCAGGATATCAACCGGGACTTCTCCTATCAGGCGAACGAGCCGGCGACCTGGTTTGATCTGAAGGAGGCGGGGATCCAGTCTGGGGACGTCAGTGAGGTTCGGCTTGTCCTCAGTGGTCCGACAGACCGTCCGGCGCCATTGCGGATGACCAATCTCTTCGATCTGAGAGGAAGCAGTCTCGGCCAGATCGATGTCCAGTTGGGGAAGACAGCCAGTCTCGACGATGCGCGATTCAGTGAACAGTCTGCTGACATGGGGATGTGGGAGCCGATTGGTTTCATGAAGGCTGGCCACGCCGGAATCTTCTTTCTCGAACCGTATGATACGGCGCGAACGCCGGTGCTTTTTGTTCATGGGATCAATGGATCGCCGCGTGACTTCAGCGACTTGATCGCCAGTATTGACCGTCGCCGTTACCAGTCCTGGCTGTTCAACTATCCGTCTGGCCTTGACCTCAGAGCCCTGGGCGACGGTCTGGTTGGATTGCTTGCCGAATTGCGACATCAACACGGATTTCGTAAGTTGCACATCGTTGCCCACAGCATGGGGGGCTTGCTGATTCGGGAGTATCTTGCGGAGTGCGCGCGTTCCAGGAGCTGTGACTACATGGGCAACTTCGTCTCGGTCTCCACGCCCTTCGGTGGTGTTGCCAGCGCAGGGTGGTGGCTGGACTATGCGCGGGTGGTCATGCCCGTCTGGCGCAATCTGGTGCCCGACGGACCATTTCTGCGGGATCTTTTCGATCAGTCATTGCCTGTCGGGGTTTCGCATCACCTGCTGTTCAGCTACCGAAACGTGGCGACGCTCAGCAGAAGCAGCGGTGACGGCGTCATTCCGCTCGAAAGCCAGTTGCGGCCCGAGGTTCAGCGCGAGGCATCTCTCGTGCGTGGATTCAACGAGGATCACATGAGCATCCTCCGCAACAAGGACCTTCATCGCTACGTCAATGAAGCGTTTTCGTCCGCGCCGGGCAATTCGGGCGCTTCGCCTGAAGCCGGGAGTCGGCCACCGTCGCCCTTGCCACGAGTTCAATAAGCCTCGTCAAAGGCGATCCGGGGATCCAAGACCAACCGCGGGTGGTGATTTCCGGAGAGCGCACCGCGTCACTGCCTGGAAGCCGGATCCAGTGCCGCCAGAATATCCCGAACATTTGTCGGCCGGACCAGACGGAGCAACTCCTGGCCATCCCGCATCAGGATCAGTGTCGGCCACAGCTTGACGCGGAAACTGCGCCCGAGCCGGCGGCCGGGGCCGTCCTCGAACTTCAGGTGAGCGATGCCCGGGCAGGACTTCAGGGCTGCCTCGATCGCGGCCTGCGCCGCCTGGCAATGGCCGCACCAGTCGGTGCCGAATTCGATCAGGGTCAGGCCCGGCAGGGCGTCGATTTCGGCTCGTTCCGGGGGGTGGACCGCGTAAGTCAGGTTGTCGGCCATCGGTGAATTCTCTACGAAGCACGCTGGATCATTTCCTTGATCCGCGTCAGTTTGGGGGCCACCACGGGCACGGTCAGCATGGTGCTGGCGATTGCCATCAGCAACAAGGCGGTGAAGGCTTCGCTGGTGATGATCTGCTTGTCGAGCAGGATGTTGGCGAAGATGATCATGATCAGCGCTTTGGTCTGCAACAGCCAGCCGATGATGCTGGCTTCGCCGGGCGCCCACTCGAGGATGCGACCGGCAGCGTGAACGCCGATCAGCTTGCCGGCAACCGAGGCAATCAGCAGAAGCCCCGCGGCGACGAACACCGCCTCACCGCCCACGCTCCAGTTGGTGCGCAGGCCGGTGCTCAGGAAAAACACGGGCATCATGACGAGCAGGACGTGGTGGCGCAGGAGATCCATTTGTTCCTGGTCGAACCAAGCCGACTCCATGATCGCGCCGGCGAGGAAGGCGCCGACCATGAAATGCAGTCCGGCCCAGTCGGCGCCGAAAGCACAAGCGGCGAGCCAGATCAGCGCGACGTACCAGCGGTCGCGTTCGGCCAGCCAGATCATCAGGCGCCGGAAACTGTAGCCGAGCACGGCGAATGCGACAAGAAACGCCAGTTGTTTGCCGACCCGGCCCCAGTCCATCAGGATCAGCGCCAGCACCCCCCAGATCGCAATGTCGTCCAGGCTGGCATAGCGCAAGATGCGCTGGCCAATCGGTTGACGGAGGATTTCCAGCTTTTCCATGAGCAGGATCAGGATCGGCAGGGCGGTCACGGCGCAGGCCATGCCGACACCGACAACGAATTGCCAGGTCAGCGCCTTTGGCCCCATCCAGCCGTCAACCGTCAGAAGACCGGCTGCGGCGAGGCAGCCGAAGAGAAGTGGCGTGCCCAGCGCCAACCCGGCGGTGATGGTGCTCTCGCGGCGATGCACCCAGGCCTTCTTCAGATCGAGTTCGATGCCGGCGATCATGACGAAAAGCATGACCGCCCACCAGGCGATCCCGTTCAGCGACTGGACGACGACCGGGTTGAACACGAAGGCGTAATAGTCGGGAAAGATCCTGCCCAGGATGCCAGGCCCGAGCAGGATGCCGGTGATGATCTGGACGACGACCAGTGGCGCGAAATAGTCTGTCTTGGCGAGTCGCCAGATCAGCCAGGGCACGGTAAAAATGATCGTCATCGCGATCAGGAAGATTTCCGTCGTGTTCATTGGAACTTGCGTAGAAGCAGGAGCGGCAGGCGAAGGAGAAACCCGAGGAATAGCCGGGTGTGCATCCAGGTCAGCAGCGTGTTGTCGCGCAGATAACGGAAGTGCGAAACGCCGCCTTCATCGGCCCGGAAATAGCGCACCGGGGCAGCGATGTTGACGGGCCTGACGCCGGCCCAGCACAAGCGGACGACCGCCTCCGGATCGAAATCGAAGCGGCGCATCCAGCGATTGTCGTCCATCACGCGCTTGAGCGGCGCGATTGGATAGACGCGAAAGCCATACAGCGAATCGCCGATTCCCATCCACAGCGTTTCCAGATTGGCCCAGCCGTTCGACACCTTGCGGCCATTGACCCGCAGTGCGGGTGCATCGGCAGCGAAGACGGGTTTGCCGAGCACCATCGCCGCGGGATCGCCCCGGGAAGCTTCCATGAATGCCGGAATCAGGTGGGCCGGATGCTGTCCATCCGAATCCATGGTCAGAACATGGGTGTAACCGGCGGCACGGGCTCGGGTGATACCTTCCAGCACTGCCGCACCCTTGCCGCAGTTCTCGGGCAGCACGATGACGTGCAGCCCGTCATCGGTGGCGGCCATCGCCTGAAGTTGCCCGGGACTGTCATCGGTGCTGCCGTCGACGACGATCCAGACCGGATTCCATTGCCGGCGCGCTGCACTCACCGTGTCGATCACCCGCGGCCCCGGGTTGTAGCTCGGAATGAGGACGAGATGGGTGAGCGAAGCCGGGGTCATTGCGCAATCGCGTTGGTTGCGGTCGACGCTCCCGAAGGCGCCAATTCCCTGCGGAAGTATTCTTCGAGTTGCGCCGTGAAAGCGACGATGTCCTTCTGCGCGGGAAAGAGGCGCCCTAGGCGAACGCTGATTTCGAGAGGTAGGTCCGGCTTTCCGAAGAGCGGCCAGCCCTTGCCCAGATAGGGCGAACTGAACGTGATCAACAGGGTCTGCACCGGGATCCCGGTGCGGCGGGCGATCACTGCTGCCGTCGGCAGGAAGGGGTCGACCGGAAACTTCTTGGTGCGCGATCCCTCTGGAAAGATAACCAGTTGCGCACCGCGCCGCAGTTCTTCACGGGCATTGAAAAGCAGGTTGAATGCCGCATCGTTGCGAATGTAGCGGGCGAGGCGCGCGGCGGCGCCGAACAGGATGTTGTCCATCAGTTCGGCTTTCATCACACACACGGCATTCGGCAGGCGCGAGAGAACAAGCACCGCATCGAGCAGCGACGGGTGGTTGGCGACGACAATCAACGGCCCCTCGTGGCGCAGGTTGTCGAGGGACGATAGGTCGACGCGGCAGGCGCAAAAGAGCGTCAGGAATGCCAGATAGAGGCGAAAGGCGCTCATGATGAAGAAACGTCCGAAAGGCTGCCCCCAGCGCCGCGGGAGCAGCGGGTGGAGGATCATCGCGAAGGGCAGCCAGAGCAGGCAGATGAGCGTCAGAAACCCGAGGCCGACGACCATCGCCACATATTCGTAAGCGATCCACAGTGGCCCGCAGCGAGGCTTTCGCTCAGTCATCGACCATGACACGGGTGCTCGATTCACCGAATACCCAGGACAACGCGACGCCGGCGGCGAGAGAGTCCTTTTGCACGACCAGCGGGCTGTCCGCGAACTTGGCTCCGGATAGATCGCCGTAGCGCAGGAAGCCGCCAAGCCAGAAGTTCGGGAAACGCTTCGACATTCCCACCGTGTACTGCATCCCGGCGTAGCCCGACGGGGCTTCGTAGGACGGCCGGCCGGGCGTTGCGTACTGCGGGGCCACCGAGTAGTAGTAGGCATTCTGGCGCTGGCTCCCGAACAAGGGGCCGGCCAGCAGTCCGAGATTCCAGCCGGGCATCCCCGGCAGATCGGTAATGTCGACGTTCAGTGTGGGGCTGAACACCCAGCCGACACCCTGCGGCGAACCTTCGACGGTCAGCGCGGCGCGCAGGGGCATCAGCAGCTTGAAATAGCGGGCGCGGCTTTCCGAACGCCAGAGGGTAAGGTCCACCTGCGGGCCGATCTCGAAGGTCGCCTTGAGGTCCGGCATGCCAGCCCGCACCGGGATGTCATTGCTGCCCATGGGCGGCGAAAGCGCCAGGCTGACCGTGAAATCCAGCCGGTCGGTGTCGAAGAAACTGCCGCGGATGCCATGGCGGTCCGCCTTGAAGAAATCGCCGTGGTAGCTGAAGAAAGGAAGCGGCAGGATGAAATTGTTGGTCTGGTCCGAACCACGATAGGCGGGAAGGGTGAGCGCAGAAACCCCGGCGCCGATTTCCCAGAGTGGCTTTTCCTCGGCCGCGCGGACGTCATTGACGGGCAGGGCCAGAGCGAGCATGAGACCGCTGCAACAGGCAAGAAAACGCGTCATCGAGTACTCTCCAGATTGTGCAGGGCCGTCGCCTCGATCTCGACCAGCAGGTCGGAACGGCAGATATCGGCCTCGATAAGAACTATCTGCGGCACGGTACCGAGTACCGAACGCAGCGCGTCGCGCACGGCGAAATGGTCAGACGCGTGGCGCAGGTAGGCACGGTACGCCAGTTCGTCGAGCCGGTAAGGTGCTGATCGGGTACGACGGTTCGCCTCGGCAACCACGGCTGCAACATTGCTCAGCGATTCCTGGGTCTGGGCCGTGACATCTCCGCCATGCATGGTCCGATGGCCGAGAATGCTGGCCGTACCCGAGATGAACAGGATCTCCTGCCGCGCCACGGAGACCAGGGCCGCGCGCGAGAAGGTCGGGCTGCGTGGCCCGTATTCGGCCGGGTAGTTGTAGGCGCTGATCTGGCGCGGGTTCTCGACCGCCGAGGCGGCTTCGCTGCCGGCCATGAAGGCGATGCGCAACGGCCCCCCGGCCAGGCCGATGGCGCAGGCGGCCGGTACGTTCCCGGTCGCGCCCCGGCTGAATTCGAGGAAGGCATCCTGACGGCCGATGTTGAACTGGCGATAGCGCTCCAGCCCATCCGATTCGCGGTTGATGTCGGCCAGGTAATTCCAGACGCGCCACAGATGCGGCAACTGCTGTACTTCGAGCAGCCGGAAGATGCGGCGGTAAGCTTCCTGGCTGGCGGCCTGGAGTGGCGAACAGTCAGGCGAGCCCGGGAAATCGCTCTCCGCCAATTCAAGGACGCCGTAAAGCAGCGTACCGGCGCGTCGCCAGGTGATGCCCGCGAACTCGCCGGAAGAGCAGGGTGCCGCGCAGCGCCAGATTTCCTGAACGCTCTCCGGCGTCCTGCCGATCAGCGGTGCCGGCATGAACTGGGTCGGCCACTTGGGAGGCGCCGCGACCCCCCGGTCACCAATCCGGACGCCGCCGAGGATGCAGTCTTCCCGGCCGGCAATGGCGGAAGGGAGCTCGGCGTCGGTCAGGCAGGGAAGAAAACAGAGATTCACGAAGCGGAATTCAGCGCCGGATCGTCGACCCGGCGGATATTGAAGCGCCGCCGTTTCCATCCCATGAAGGCGCGCCGGGGCTGGATGATGTTGGCGATGTAGTAAAGCAGCTTGAACGTCCGGATTGACCGCCAGATCGGCGTCTTGCCGAAAATGTCACCGGCCAGCACCGAAAGGAGGGCCTCCTTGACGCGGAAAATATTCTTCGGATACATGAAGAAGTCGCGCATGATCGGGTTGGTGACGCGGTAGATGAACCACGAGAATTCCTTCGGGCCGTGCTTTATCAGTTCGTCGAAACGCTTCAGCGCTGCCGCAGCCGCAGCCGGATTCTTCAGGCAGGTATCAATCGCCTCGGCGCCGATTACGCCGCTGTTCATGGCCAGCAGCACGCCGGACGAGAAAACCGGGTCGATGAAGGCATAGGCGTCGCCGAGCAGCAGGTAGTTGGGTCCGTGATTGCGCTCCGAGACATACGAGAAGTTGCCGGTCGCCTCGACTTCATTGACCAGTCTGGCCATCCTGAGCCGCTCGGCCAGCGCCGGGCACATGGCGATGCCGTCCATCAGGAACTGCTCGATCCTGCGCTGCCCCCGGGTCTTCATGAAATATGGCCAGGTCACCATGCCGATGCTGGTGACCTCGCCCTGCATCGGAATGAACCAGAACCAGCCGTGCTCGAACCAGAAGATGGTGATGTTGCCTTCGGCCTGACCTTCGTGGCGCAGGGCGCCGGTGAAATGGCCGTAAATCGCCGAGCTGTTGTGCTTGGGATTGCGCTGCTTGATCTGGAAGCGGTTGGCCAGGAAGGTGTCGCGACCCGATGCATCGACGATGAAGCGTGCCTGCCACTCCTGCTCGCGGCCGTCGTCATGCTGGGCGCGAACCACCGCACCGCTGTTGTCCGGCAGGAAGTCAATCGCCTTCGCCTTGCAGTTCTCATGCACCTCGACGCATTTCTTTTCGGCGTTGCGGATCAGGATCGTGTCGAACTCGGCGCGCTTGACCTGGTAGGCATAGGGCATCGACTTGTCCCAGGCATCGGCGAAGTGAAAGCTCTGCGACATGTCATGGATCGGCGAAACGAATTCGGCGCCCCATTTTTCCATGCCGATCGCCCTCACCTCGTCGGCGATACCCATGCGCTCGAAGAGTGGCAGATTGGCCGGCAACAGCGATTCGCCGATGTGGAAGCGCGGGTGGCGCGCCTTCTCGAGCAAGACAACCTTGTAGCCCTTTTCCGCCAGCAAGGGCGCGACCGTCGTCCCGGCCGGGCCACCGCCGATGACCAGAACGTCGCATGCCCGACGTTCCATTGCCTGCTGCCCCTGTCTTTCCATGCAGTGCTTTTCCCCTGAGCCGGCTGCGAGCTATTTGCCGGTGTAGGTCATGTAGTTCACGGTTTCCGGGTGGCCATCGATCCTGCTCACCCTGTTGGCGGACCAATGGACCGTATAGGGTCCGAAACTCGACCACCAGTAACGCCAGAAGGGTCCATCCAGCCGCGGGTTCTGATCGGTCTGCGGATAGCCGACCGAGATGATGACCTGTTCCGTGGTCATCCCTTTCATCAACTGGCTCCGGGCAATGGCATTGCGCACGGCTGGCGGGAATTTGGCGATCTTGAGTTTCGGGTCGTCCAGAACAACGATCTTGTTCACCCACTGCTGGGTGGTTTCCTGGGCGCGGCCGTAATCGTGACCGAGGCGCATCGCCTTGCCATCGACGTCGACATAGGCCCGGTAGCCATCGATCGACTTGACCTTGATCGGCGTGCCAGCCGGAATGAAGGCCAGTTGGGCCAGATTCGAATCGCTGATCCAGTCGCCGCTGTAGTGCAGGTTGCAGCAGGCATACCCGCTGCGCATGTACGCTTCCTTGCGCGCCTCGGCCCCCGGACTGCCGTCATCGGGCCGGGTATCCGACCCCTTGCAACCGGAGAACAAAGCCAGCAGCAGCGCTGCGGTCAACAGTGAAAAATGGCCAAAAATGCTTTTCATCGCGAACACTCCATGAGTGCGATTATACCGTTGCCGGCACTGCCGGCGAGGCACAGCAGGCGCTGCCTTCCTCAACCTGGGGAACGATCGATTTCATCACTTCCCGTCGCGAGAGCTTGACCGGCGACATGGCGACGATATTGTCGACCTGCAATTCCGGGCTGAGGAAGGGCTTCAGGCCGACTGGCTGACGCGGATGCAGCTTGAACTCGCGCTTGGCATTTTCCAGTTGTTCCTTGTTGGCGCTGAAATAGCGGGCGGCGGCGATCGTCTCCGGAAGATGCTTGACGACATGCCACAAGCTCCAACGATGCGCCCACAGCCGTTTCGCGAAGCGCCGGCGGTAACCCTTGCTGTCGTAGAAACGCCTGACGTGCCAGTTGTAGAGCCCATCCATTTCCTCGCGCGACTTGAAGCCATGCGGCAGAAAGACGAAGTTCAGGCAGTTCATCAGACGCCAGTCCTCGATCATGTCGCCGGAAACGCCTGAAACACACTCACCCCAGATCGGCGCCCCGTGCAGCGGGCTGAACTTGGTCATGTTCATTTCGTCGAGTTCCAGCGACAGGATGAAATCGCTGGTCGTCCTGACGGTTTCCGGCGTCTCGCCGGGCATGCCGAAGATGAACAGGCCCTTGGCGCGCATCCCGGCAGCGTGGATCTGGCGCACCGTGTCTTGCACCGCAGCGAGCGTAACGCCCGCCTTGTGCCTTTCCATCATCGCCGGGTCGGCCGATTCGATGCCCATCGAAACCATCAGCACGCCGGCCTGCTTGAGCTTGGCCAGCATTTCGTCCGAGGTGTGGCCGGTGCGGATCGCGCAGTTCCACTGGATGCCGAGCGGCTTTTCGATCAGCAGGTCGCAGAGGTCCATGACCCGCTGCTTTTTGGCTGTGAACAGATCGTCGTACATGTTGATGTGATGGACCCCGAACCTGTCCCGCAGGTACTTCATGTGGTCGTAGGTGTATTGCGCCGAATTGGTCTTGTACAGGCGCTCGAACACCGTGCGGTCGCAGAACGAGCAGGTGTAGGGGCAGCCGCGCGAGGTGATCATCGTCGCCCCGTAACGCTTTTCGTAGGCGAACAGCGGCAGGTGGTAAGCGTTGGGGAAACCGGCCAGCTTCTCGTACGCAGGGAAGGGCAGTTCGTCGAGATCGAGAATGCGGTCACGGCGCGGGTTGATGCGGATCCTGCCGGAATCGTCCCGGTAGATCAGGTTGCCGATGGCTTTCAGCGGCTTGCCGTCGGCCAGATCGAGCATCGCCCCCTCGCCTTCGCCGATGATCAGGTAGTCGATTTCCGGAAAATGTTCGAGGATCGGCGCGCCGAGCGAGGAAACATGGACGTTGCCGAAAGCGATCCTGATCCCGGGCCGGCGCTCGCGGATATAGGTGGCGATTTCGACCGCATCCATGAAACCGGACGTGGTCGCCGAAAAGCCGACCATTTCCGGATCGCCGGCCAGCACGATCTCGGCATTCTCGGCGATGGTCGGCGGCGCGTAGGGGCCGAGACAGTCATGCAATTGAACCTGGTGACCAAACTTTTCAAGCCAGGAAGCCAGTTGCATGATGCCGATAGGCGGCATCCGGTTGGCGAGCACCGAAAAATCGGGCTGGCCAGGGACAAAGTTGAAGCCCGCAGGGTGAACCAGGGTGACCCGCACGATTACTTCCCTCCCGGAGCCGTCTCAGCGAATTTTACAGGCAAGACAGGGACCTGGCCTGGGCGTGGTCGGCCGACACGGCTCGCTGAGAAGGGGCGCCAAGAACAGTATCCGGTGATGTGCCCCAGCGGTCAAGAGGGGTTCACTCCGGTTCGGCCGCCGACTTCGATTCGGCGAGGACGACCGCTCCTTCGCTATTGAGCGCGATATCCTCGAAGCGCACCTTGGTGATGCGGTGGTGGTCCATTTCCAGAATGACTATCCTTGCTGAATGGATGTCGACCGCTTCACCGACCTCCGGGACACGCCCGAGCACGTTGTAGATCAGGCCGGCGAGGGTCACGTAGTCCACATCCGTGTCGAACACATAGCCGATGATCGGCCCCAACTCGCTGAGCCGCATCGAGGCGTCGATCTCGTACTGGCTGCCTTCCAGCTTCTTCACCTGGCGCGCCTGATGCGAAAACTCGTCGTCGTATTCACCGACGATTCCCTCGAGGATGTCCTCGAGCGAGATCAGGCCCTCGGTGCCGCCATATTCATCGATAACGATTGCAATCTGCTGCCGCGTCTTCTTGAACTGCTTAAGCATTTCGCTGACCAGTTTGCTGTCCGGAACGACCAGTGGTGGCTTGGCAAATTCGGAGACCGGGTGGCGGCTGACTTCCTCCAGGGTTTCACCGGTGCTCTCCGCCATGACGCTGAGCAGTTCCTTGATCGAGACGATGCCGATGATCTGGTCGATGGTCTGGTCATAGACCGGGAAACGCGCGTGCGGTACGTCGCGGAACAGGCGCAGCGCGTCGGCCAGCGATGCGTCCTTCGACAGCGCCAGGATCTCGGTGCGCGGCACCATCGCTTCGCGCACGGTGTGTTCGTCGAGATTGAAGACGCCGCGAATCATCTGCGTCTCCTTCGGGGGCGAGGACGCCGTCCTTCTCGCTGGCGGTGAGGACCATGCGGATTTCCTCGACCGACATCGTGAAGTGGCTTTCGCCGCCATGTGCCAGATCGCGCTGCCCGAAGATCCAGAGCAGGCCGCTCGACGACAGCTTCATGACGTAGATGAGGGGCTTGAAGATGATGTACATCCAGTTGACGAGCCAGCCCACCGCCATGCTGATCGCCTCGGCCTTGTGGAAGGCAAGGACCTTGGGCGCCAGTTCGCCGGCGACGACGTGCAGGAAGGAGATGACGACGAAGGCAAAGGCGTAGGAGGTGGTATGCGCCGCCGTCTGGATCGCCTGGCTGTCGCCGAAGTAGGCGAAGAGCGCGACGAAGGTGGAGTCGGTCAGGTTGCTGATCGTTTCCATGCCGAAAGCGCCGAGGCCGAGCGAGACGAGCGTGATCCCGACCTGCGTCACCGAGTAAAAGCGCTCCGGTTCGTTGTGCAGCATCTCGACGGTTTTCGCCGCCTTGTTGCCCATGTCGGCCATCTGCTTGATCCGGCTCCGCCGCGCCGAGGAAATCGCGATCTCGGAACCGACGAAGAAGGCGTTCCCCGCAACGAACAAAAGGATGAGTCCAAGGTTGACCCAGACTGATAACGAATCCATGTTTCCACCTCCATCTGATTATTTTTCGTCATGGCGCCGTATGCCACGGGTGGCGCGTACTGACGGGCGGCGACTGGGAATCCGGGCCGCGACGGGCGAGTATCGTTGAATATGGCTACGTGAGTCAATCGCGCGACATGTCGGAGAATGGCTCTGTTCGAGATGGATGCCGGTCACAAGAATCGTGGGAACGATCCGATTGTCGGGCAGTCCGACGACGCCAGGCAGCCCATCGGAAAACTCCTGGTGGGAGTGGAGGTGCTGGACAATGAAAGGCAGCCGAAGTGCCCCCTGGTCCGCCGGAGGTCATCGTGATGCGCCCCGGCATTTACAGCTTGAAGATCCAGGTCGCGATCACGAAGTAGTTGAGCACCCCGAGAATGTCGATCGCGGTGGTCACGAACGGGCCGGTGGCGACCGCCGGGTCGACCTTGATGCGCTGGAACATCATCGGTAGCAGCACGGCGAGCAGGGCGGCGCCGGTCATGTTGCCGAGGATGGTCAGGCCGACCACCTCGCCGAGCGCCAGGCTGTTGTGCATGAAGTAGCCGTAGATGCCGAGGATCACGCCGTAGAAACAGCCGAGCAACAGGCCGACGCGCAGTTCCTTGAAGACGATCGGGACCGTGTCGCGGACGTCGATCGCGCCGGTCGCGAGACCGCGCACGGCGACGGTCGCCGACTGCACGCCGACGTTGCCGGCCATGCCCATCACCACCGGCAGGAAGGCGCTGAGCACCAGTACCTCGGCAAGGATCTCGTGGTAAGCCCCGACCACGCCGGTCGCCGCGAGACCGCCGACGAACGCGGCGAGCAGCCACGGCAGACGAATCCAGGCGATCTTGAAGGCGGAATGGGTCAGCGTCTCCGATTCGCTGGTACCCGCCATCTTCAGCATGTCGCGCGTCGTTTCTTCCTCGATGACGTCGATCACGTCATCGACCGTGACCATGCCGACCAGGATATTGTCCGCATCGACCACGGGAACGGCGAGCAGGCGATACTTGTCGACCAGCAGGGCGACGGTGGTCTGGTCGGCGTCGGTCGCCACACTCATCACGCGCCGGTTCATGATGTTGTGAAGCACCGTGCTGGGCCTCGACAACAGCAGTTGCCGCAGCGAGACGACACCCACCAGCCGGCCGTCCTCGTCGGTCAGGTAGAGATAGAAGACCATCTCGACGGCTTCACGGCCGCGAATGTTCTCGATCGCCTGCTCGACGGTGAGGCTGTGCGGCAGCGAGAAGATATCGGTGGTCATGATGCCGCCGGCGCTGTTCGGGTCGTACTTGAGCAGGCTTTCGACTTCCGACTTGCTGTCGCGACCGAGCAGGGCCATCAGTTCGGCGCGTTGATCTTCGGGCAGATCGCCGATGAGGTCGGCAAGGTCATCCGGGGGCAGGCGTTCGAGCAGGCTGGCGAGTTGACTGGCGCTCGACTCGGTCATCACCCGCGTCCGCAGGCTTGGCGTCATCTGGCTGAAAACCTCGGCCGCCATTTCCTTGTCGCCAAGGGCATGGAAGATGTCCACCACATGCTCGGGCGGCAATGCATCGAGAATCGCCGCCAGGTCGGCAGGGTGGATCCGCGCCAACATCTTCTGCAGCGGACCGCGGGCGTCGCGGTGATAGAGCCGGTCAATGGTTTCGACAAGCCGTTTCTTCTTCGAGTCGTAGGTGTTCGGCGTGACCGGCTTGGTATCGACGTTGATGTGCATCTTGACTCCCCCCAATCAATGTGCGTGCAGGACAATTCCGAGTATCGGCGCAAACGCGCCGTAAACGCAGTCCAAACGCAGTGTAAACGCAGGAATCTCTGGGGTCCAGCGACAATTCGCCTTGTTGTCGGAAACAGGCTTGGCAAGGCTCGGGTGGTCGGCCGAGCGGGTTCGCTTTTGGTGACTTTGCCTAAAGTGTTGACTTGCAGTGGCCGACGATTTCGCCTATGATTAAAACGAACGTATGATTTAACCTCTCGCTAAGCAGGCAGGGCCGATGGCAGAAGTCCGCAATATTGATACTCGCGAGCGCATCCTCGATGCGGCCGAGCGCCTGTTCATGGCCCATGGTTATGAAGGGACTTCGATGCGCCAGATTACTGGCGAAGCGGCGGTCAATCTGGCGGCCGCCAATTATCACTTTGGGTCCAAGGAATCGCTGATGCAGGAGGTATTCCGGCGCCGCCTGGACTGGCTCAACGAGGAGCGCCTGCGCGTTCTCGACGCGATGGAAGGGGCGGCGGCGGGCAAGCCGCTGAAGCCGTCGCAGATTGTGGACGGTTTTTTCGGGACGCTGTTGCGGCTGGCCGACGACGACCAGCGCGGCGGCATCGTTTTCCTGCGCCTCCTCGGGCGCACGCACACCGAGCCGTCGGAATTCATCCGGGCCTTTCTGGCCGATGAGTACGCCGGAGTCATGGAGCGCTACCAGCAGGCCCTGTTCAGGGCATTGCCAGATGTGCCGCGGGCGGAAATCGTCTGGCGCTTCCACTTCATGCTTGGCGCAACGTCCTACGCAATTGCCGGCACCGACGCGCTGCGTCTGGTTGCCGATTGGAAAATCGAGGAAGCGGACATGGTCGACCGCAACGATCGCCTGGTTCCCCGGTTGATGTCGTTCCTGCTTGGTGGTCTCCGTGCCCCGCTGCCTCAATTCAAGGCGGCGGGCGAGGCGGGTTCGCGGGCAGCATAAAAATACTTTTCAGGCTTACAGGAGACAACAGCATGGCAAATTCGATTATTCCTCTGCTCGGCGCGTTGGCGCTCGCGGTCGTGGCCGCCCTGATTCTGGTTCGTCCGCTGCGGCGCGCCGTGATCAGTCGTCCGCTCTTTGCGACCTATCGCAAGGTTCTCCCCCAGATGTCGGAAACCGAGCGCGATGCGCTGGAAGCCGGCACCGTCTGGTGGGAAGGCGAGTTGTTCCGCGGCAAGCCCGACTGGAAAAAGCTGCACGCCTATCCGAAGCCGACGCTGACCGCGGCCGAACAGTCGTTCATGGACAACGAGGTCGAAGAGGCCTGCCGTCTGGTCGACGACTGGAAGGTCACGCACGAACTCTACGACCTGCCCAACGAAGCCTGGCGCTACATCAAGGACAAGGGCTTCCTCGGCATGATCATCCCGAAGAAATACGGCGGCCTGGAGTTTTCCGCCTACGCCCATTCGCAGGTGGTGACCAAGCTGTCGACGCGCTCCTCCGCGCTTTCGGTCTCGGTCATGGTCCCGAACTCGCTCGGCCCGGCCGAGTTGTTGCTGCACTACGGCACCGAGGAACAGAAAAACCATTACCTGCCGCGCCTGGCCAAGGGCATCGAGGTGCCGGCCTTCGCGCTGACCAGTCCGTGGGCGGGTTCCGACGCCGCCTCGATTCCTGACAATGGCGTCATCTGCAAGGGTATGTGGCAGGGCAAGGAAGTGCTCGGCATGCGTGTTAACTGGGACAAGCGCTACATCACGCTGGCGCCGGTGTGCACTGTCTTCGGGCTGGCTTTCCACCTTTATGACCCGGACGGCCTGCTCGGCAACAAGAAGCACATCGGCATCACCTGCGCGCTGGTTCCCTACGATCACCCGGGTGTCGATACGGGCCGCCGCCACTTCCCGCTCAACGCCATGTTCATGAACGGCCCGACGCGCGGCAAGGACGTCTTCATGCCGCTCGACTTCATCATCGGCGGTCCGAAGATGGCGGGGCAGGGCTGGCGCATGCTGATGGAGTGCCTGGCGGCCGGGCGTTCGATCTCGCTGCCGTCGTCCAATGCCGGCATGTCGCAGATGATCGCGCGTACGGTGGGCGGCTACGCCCGCGTGCGCAGCCAGTTCAAGATGGCCGTTGGCAAGTTCGAGGGTGTCGAGGAGGCATTGACCCGCATCGGCGCCTTTACCTACATGACGAATGCAACGCGCACGATGACCGCCGGTGCCGTCGATCTCGGCGAGAAGCCTTCCGTCGTCTCGGCGATCGCCAAGTATCACGTGACCGAGCGCGCCCGTCAGGTGGCCAACGACGGCATGGACGTGGTCGGCGGCAAGGGCATCTGCCTGGGCCCGTCCAACTTCCTGGGCCGCGCCTATCAGCAGGTGCCGATTGCTATCACCGTCGAGGGCGCCAACATTCTCACCCGCTCGCTGATAATTTTCGGGCAGGGCGCTATCCGCTGCCATCCCTACCTGCTGCCCGAAATGCACGCCGCGCACAACAAGGATGCGCGTCAGGGTCTGGTCGATTTTGACAAGGCGCTGTGGGGGCATATCGGCTACACGATCAAGAACGGCTTCCGCGCCCTGTGGCTGGGCATGACCGGTTCGCACTTCGTCGGCGTCAATGTCGACGTGGCGCCGGAAGTCCGCCGCTACTACCAGCAGATGACCCGTTTTTCGGCCGCCTTCGCTTTCCTGGCGGACATCTCCCTGCTGGTGCTGGGCGGCAGTGTCAAGCGTCGCGAGAAGCTTTCGGCGCGCCTTGGCGACATCCTGGCCCAGATGTACCTGATCTCGTGCACGCTGAAGCGCTTTGAATGCGATGGCCGCCAGGCCGCCGATCTGCCGATGGTGAACTGGGCGGTCTGGGATGCCATGTACAAGGCCCAGGAAGCCTTCGACGGCGTCATCGCCAATTTTCCGAACCGCTTCATCGGCGCCTTCCTGCAGCGCAGCATCTTCCCGTGGGGCCACCCGTACGTCGTGCCCTCGGATGATCTCGGCCACCAGGTTGCGAAGCTCCTGATCGAGCCGTCGGAAGCACGCGACCGCCTGACCGCCGAGTGCTTCCTGCCGATGACCGAGAGCGAACCGGCCGGCGCCATCGAGCTGGCACTGGTCGCGACCATCGAGGCCGAGGCGATCGAGGCCAAGATCCGCGACGCCGAAAAGGCCGGACGCTTCGCCAACAACCCGCTGGCCAATGTCCGTGACATCGCGACCGCCGCTGCTGAATGTGGCGTCATCACGGCCGCCGAGTTCGAGAAGCTGAAGCGGCGCAACGTGCTGCGTGACATCGTCGTGCATGTTGATGACTTCCCGTTCGACTTCAACGTGGCAACGGCCAACAAGCCGACTCTGGAGCGCAAGGCGGCCTGATGAAGACGATCTACGTAGTGGACGGCGCGCGGACGCCGTTCCTCAAGGCGCGCAGCGGCCCGGGACCGTTCGCTGCATCCGATCTGGCGACCCAGGCCGGGCGTAGCCTGCTGCTGCGCCAGCCGTTTTCGCCGGAAGATCTCGACGAGGTCATCGTCGGCTGCGCGGCGCCGTCACCTGACGAGACCAACATCGGGCGCATGGTTGCCCTGCGTCTCGGTTGCGGCAACAGGGTTCCCGGCTGGACGGTGATGCGCAACTGCGCCAGCGGCATGCAGGCGCTCGATTCGGCGATTGCCAACATCCAGTGCGGGCGTTCCGAACTGGTGCTGGCCGGAGGGGTTGATGCGCTTTCGCACGCGCCGCTGCTGTATTCCGAAACGATGGTGCGCTGGTTTGCCGGCATGATGGCAATGAGGACAACTGGCCAGAAGGCCGGTCATTTCGTCAAACTGCGCCCGGCGGCGTTGCTCAGTCCGGTGATCGGGCTGATGAAGGGTCTGACCGACCCGGTCGTCGGGCTGCTGATGGGCCAGACGGCGGAGAATCTGGCGTGGAAGTTCGGCATCGATCGCCAGCAGATGGACGAGTTCGCCGTGCGCAGCCACCTGCGCGCCGTGGCCGGTCGCAGCGCGGGACACTTCGGCGAGATCGTCCCGGTGATTGACGACAAGGGCAACGTCTACGCCGAGGACGACGGCGTGCGTCCCGATGCAAGCATGGCCGGCATGGCCAAGCTGAAGCCGTTCTTCGACAAAAAGTACGGCAACATTACCGCCGCCAACAGCTCGCAGATCACCGATGGCGCGGCATTGCTGATCCTGGCTTCGGAAGAGGCCGTCAGGAAATGGAATCTCAAGCCGCTCGGGCGCATCGTCGATAGCGCGTGGGCCGGCCTCGATCCGGCGCAGATGGGCCTCGGCCCGGTGCATGCGGCGACGCCGATCCTGCAACGCCACGGCCTCGGTCTCAACGATCTTGACGCCTGGGAAATCAACGAAGCCTTCGCCGCCCAGGTCCTGGGCTGCATCGAGGCGTGGAAGTCGGACGACTACTGCCGCGAGCAACTCGGTCTGCCGGGTGCGCTCGGCGCCCTCGACGAGAACAAGCTGAACGTCGATGGCGGCGCCGTGGCGATCGGCCATCCGGTCGGCGCCTCGGGCGCCCGCATCGTTCTCCATCTGCTGCATGTCCTGCGCGAAAAGCAGGCGAAGCGTGGCATCGCCACCATCTGCATCGGCGGCGGCCTCGGCGGGGCAATGCTGATCGAAGCCGGAGCGTAATCAATGTCGAATCTGAATCTGCAACACTGGCGTCTTGACGTCGACGCCGAAGGCATCACCTGGGCCACTCTCGACAAGGCCGGTGAATCGGCCAACTCGCTGTCGCGGCTGGTCATGGACGAACTTGGCCGGGTACTCGACGAACTCGACCGCCAGCCGCCGAAGGCGCTGATCTTCCGTTCCGGAAAGAGCGCAGGTTTCATCGCCGGCGCCGACATCCAGGAATTCACCCAGCTCGACAGCGCCGAAAAAGGGCGCGAACTGGTCGAGCGCGGCTGGAACCTGTTCAATCGTCTGGCTGCCGTGCGTTACCCGACGCTGGCGCTGGTTCGTGGTCACTGCCTCGGCGGCGGCCTTGAACTGGCGCTGGCGTGCCGCTACCTGCTGGCGGTCGACGAGCCGGGGACGAAGATGGGCCTGCCGGAAGTCATGCTCGGTATTTTCCCCGGCTGGGGCGGCATGCTGCGCCTTCCGGAGCGGGTCGGCCCGGCTGCCGCGCTGGACATGATGCTGACCGGCAAGACGATCGACGCGAAGCGCGCCCGGCGCATGGGGCTTGCCGACGATGCGGTGCCGCCGCGCGTCATGGAGCGCGCCGCGCAGATGATGGTGCTGTCCAACGCGCCGCGTCATCAACTGCCCGCCATGCAGAAGCTGCTCAATGGCCCGCTCAAGAGCGTGGTTGCCAACGGCGCGCGCAAGCAGGTCGCCAGGCGGGCGCGGCCGCAGCATTACCCGGCGCCGTACGCGATCATCGACATTTGGGCGAGGTACAACGGGAACGCGCTGGCGGCGCCGGAACTGGTCGACGGCATCGTCCGTTCGCCAACGGCGCGCAACCTGGTGCGCGTCTTCTTCCTCCAGGAGCGCCTCAAGAGCTTCGGCAAGGACTCGCCTTTCAAGGCGAAACGCGTCCATGTCGTCGGCGCCGGTGTCATGGGTGGCGACATTGCCGCCTGGTGCGCGCTGCGCGGCATGACGGTGACCCTGCAGGACCAGAATCTGGAGCGGATTGCCCCGGCACTCAAGCGTGCCCGTGAGAATTTCGCGCGGCGCATCAGGGACAAGCTGCAATTGCGCGTGATCATGGACCGCCTGATTCCCGATCCCGACGGCGCCGGCGCGGCCCATGCCGATGTCGTGATCGAGGCCATCTTCGAGAACGTCGAGGCCAAGCATGCCCTGCTCGGGAAACTCGATGCGGTGATGCGGCCGGATGCCGTGCTCGCCACCAACACGTCGAGCCTCAAGCTCGAGGACCTGCGTACGGTTCTGCAACGGCCGGAGCGTCTGGTCGGCATCCACTTCTTCAATCCGGTGGCGATGATGCCGCTGGTCGAGGTGGTGGCCGCCGCCGACGCCGACCCCGCGATGGTGCAGGCCGCCTGCGCCTTCGTCCGGCAGATCGACAAGCTGCCGTTGCCGGTCCGCAGCGAGCCCGGCTTTCTCGTCAATGCCGTCCTCGCCCCCTACATGCTGGAGGCGATGCGCGCGGTCGACGAGGGAATCAGCCCGGAAACCGTCGACGAGGCGATGCTGGCTTTCGGCATGCC
Organism: Candidatus Dechloromonas phosphorivorans; assembly: GCA_016714975.1. Classification (GTDB taxonomy): domain Bacteria; phylum Pseudomonadota; class Gammaproteobacteria; order Burkholderiales; family Rhodocyclaceae; genus Azonexus; species Azonexus phosphoriphilus. The sequence continues at coordinate 294,086 of JADKBR010000017.1, forward strand.
GATGGGTCCGGTCGAACTGGCCGACACGGTCGGTCTTGACATCGCCGTCGCTGCCGGCAAGCAACTGGCGGGCGGGGCGGAAGCGCCGCGCTGCCTGCTGGCCCGCGTCGACAAGGGGCAACTCGGCAAGAAGACCGGCCAGGGTTTTTATTCCTGGATTGCCGGCAAGGCGCAGAAGGGCGCGGCCGGAACGCCGCCGGCGCAACTTGCCGCCCGCCTCGTCAAGCCGCTGATCGACCGTGTCGAGCATCTGGTCGCCACCGGCGTCGTCGCTGATGCCGACCTCGCCGATGCCGGCGTGATCTTCGGGACCGGCTTCGCGCCCTTTACCGGCGGACCGCTCAACTATCGCCAGGCGGACGGCCGACAATCTGCCGCCTGAGGGAGATGCTTTCGAGGATTTCCTCTAACAATTGCGTTGACCGCAGCACCTGCGAACCTATAATTCAAACGACCGTTTAAATAGCTCCAGGCGCGACTTGAACGGAACAACAACACCTTAAGGAGAACCGCTTGAACAAGTTGATTGTGAAGAAAGCCGCCGTCCTCGGGGCCGGCGTGATGGGGGCGCAGATCGCCGCGCATCTCGCCAATGCCAACGTACCGGTCGTGCTGTTCGACCTTCCGGCCAGGGAAGGTGACAGGAACGGCATCGTGCACCGGGCCCTCGAAGGCCTGAAGAGACTGGAACCGGGGCCGCTGGCCAACAAGGGCAAGCTGAAGTACATCGATGCCGCCAACTACGAGGAGCACCTGCCGCAGCTCGCCGAGTGCGACCTCGTGATCGAAGCCATCGCCGAGCGCATGGACTGGAAGAACGACCTTTACGCGAAGATCGCGCCACACCTCGGCGCCAACGCCGTCATCGCCTCCAATACCTCGGGCCTGTCGATCAACTCGCTGGCCGACGGTCTGCCCGAAGCGCTGCGCCCGCGTTTCTGCGGCATCCACTTCTTCAATCCACCGCGCTACATGCACCTGGTCGAGATCATCGCGACGCGCAGCACCGATGCCGCGACCCTCGATGCGCTGGAAACCTGGCTGACCTCGCGCCTCGGCAAGGGCGTCATCCGCGCCCTCGACACCCCGAACTTCGTCGCCAACCGCATCGGCGTCTTTTCGATCCTCGCGGTCATGCATCACACCGCCGCCTTCGGCCTCGGCTTCGACGAAGTCGATGCGCTGACCGGCCCGCGGATCGGCCGCCCGAAGAGCGCCACCTACCGCACGGCGGACGTCGTCGGCCTCGATACGCTGGCGCACGTGGTCAAGACGATGCAGGACACGCTGCCCGGCGATCCCTGGCACCCCCATTTCAAGACCCCGGAATGGCTGTCCGCGCTGATCGCCAAGGGCGCGCTCGGCCAGAAGACCCGCTGCGGCATCTTCCGCAAGCAGGGCCGCGACATCCAGGTGCTCGATGTCGGCCTGCAGGATTACCGTACCTCGGCCGGCACGATCGCCGATGAAGTTGGCGAAATCCTCAAGATCAGGAATCCGGCCGAGAAGTTCGCCGCGCTGCGCGCCTCCGCGCATCCGCAGGGCCAGTTCCTGTGGGCCATCTTCCGCGACATCTTCCACTACGCCGCCGTCCATCTCGAACACGTCGCCGACAACGCCCGTGACCTCGACCTCGCCATGCGCTGGGGCTTCGGCTGGGCGCAGGGTCCGTTCGAGACCTGGCAGGCCGCCGGCTGGTCCGCCATCGCGCAGGCGATCGCCGCCGACATCGTCGCCGGCAAGACGATGGGCGATGCCCCGCTGCCCGGCTGGGCACTGGAAGCCGGGCGCACCGGCGTGCATACGCCGCAGGGTTCGTATTCCGCCAGTCGAAATGCCTACGCCGCGCGTTCCACGCTGCCGGTTTACCAGCGCCAGCTCTTCCCCGAGCGCATGCTTGGCGAAGGCGCCGCGACCCCGGAAAAGTCCGGCGAGACGCTGTACGAGAATGACGGTGTCCGCCTGTGGAAGCTTGCTGCGGTCGACGCCGGAATCGGCATCATTTCCTTCAAGTCCAAGATGCACAGCGTCGGCAACGAGGTCATGGACGGCCTGATCGCCGCCGTTCGCCAGGCCGAGCAGACGCTCGATGGCGTGGTGATCTGGCACGAGGCGCCGTTCGCGGTCGGCGCCAACCTGCAACAGGTCGGCGAGGCCTGCGCGGGTGGCCGCTTCGATCTCCTCGAGCAGACGGTCGAAAAGTTCCAGCGCGCCTCGCAGATCCTCAAGTACGCGCAGGTGCCGACAGTGGCCGCGGTGCAGGGCATGGCCCTGGGCGGCGGTTGCGAATTCGTCATGCACTCCGCCAAGCGCGTGCTGGCGCTGGAAAGTTATGTCGGTCTGGTCGAGGCCGGTGTCGGCCTGATCCCGGCCGGCGGCGGCTGCAAGGAATTCGCCGTGCGTGCCGCGGACTGGGCTGCCCAGTCGGCGACGCCGGGTGAACTCTTCGATTTCCTGCAGCCGGTGTTCCAGAACATCGCCATGGCCAAGGTCGCCAAGAGCGCGCTCGAAGCGATCGACATGGGCTTCGCCCGGCCTTCCGACACGATTCTCTTCAATGCCAACGAGCTGCTGTTCGTGGCGATCCGTGAAGCGCGGGCGATGGCCGATGCCGGCTATGCCCCGCCGCTGATGCCGCGCGCCATTCCGGTTGCCGGCCGCAACGGCATCGCGACGCTGGAGATGATGCTGGTCAACATGAAGGAAGGCGGCATGATCTCCGCTCACGACTACCGGGTGGCCAAGGCTGCCGCAACTGCCCTGTGCGGTGGCGACATCGAAACCGGCGCGCTGGTCGATGAGGAATGGCTGATCACCGTTGAGCGCCAGCTCTTTGTCGAACTCCTCAAGACCCCGGAAACCCAGGCGCGCATCAAGCACATGCTGGAAACCGGCAAGCCGCTCCGTAACTGATTCAGGCCAAGGAACCAATCATGACCAAACAAATTCAGGACGCCTACATCGTAGCCGCCACCCGTCTGCCCGTGGCCAAGCGCAACGGCATGTTCCGGTACGTGCGGCCGGACGACATGCTGGCTTACGTCATCAAATCCGTTGTCGCCCAGGTGCCGGGAATCGATCCAGCCCGCATCGGCGATGTCATCGTCGGCTGCGCCATGCCGGAAGCCGACCAGGGCATGAACGTCGCCCGCATCGGCCTGCTGCTGGCCGGTCTGCCGATCACCGTGCCGGGCATCACGATCAACCGCTTCTGCTCCTCCGGGGTGCAGGCGGTGGCCGATGCCGCCAACCAGATCCGCCTCGGCCTGGCCGACGTGATGATCGCCGCCGGTACCGAGTCGATGACCGTGATGCCGCAGATGATGGGCAACAAGATGTCGATGAATCCGGCCATCTTCGCCAAGGAGGAAAACATCGCCATCGCCTACGGCATGGGGCTGACCGCCGAAAGGGTGGCGAACCAGTGGAAGATCAGCCGCGAAGCGCAGGATGCCTTCGCTGTGGCCTCGAACCAGAAGGCCTGCGCGGCGATCGCCGCCGGTCACTTCAAGGCCGAGACGACCCCTTACCCGATTCGCGAGAACCTGCCCGACCTCAAGACCGGGCAGGTCCGGGTGCGCGAGCGCACCGTCGAACATGACGAAGGACCGCGTGCCGATGCCTCGCTGGAAAAGCTGGGCAAGCTGCGCCCGGTCTTCCATGCGCGCGGTTCGGTGACTGCCGGCAACTCCTCGCAGATGTCCGACGGTGCCGCCGCCGTGATGCTGGTGTCGGAAAAGGTTCTCAAGGAGCACAACCTGACTCCGCTAGCCCGCTTTGCCGGCTTCGCAGTCGCTGGCGTAGCGCCGGAAATCATGGGCATCGGCCCGATCGCGGCGATCCCCAAGGTGCTGGCGCAGGTCGGCATCAAGCAGGACGATCTCGACTGGATCGAGCTCAACGAAGCCTTCGCCGCGCAGTCGCTGGCGGTGATGAACGAGCTCGGCATCAATCCCGAGAAGGTCAACCCGCTGGGCGGCGCCATCGCCCTCGGGCATCCGCTGGGCGCCACCGGCGCCATCCGCATCGCCACGGTCGCGCATGGTCTCAAGCGCACCGGAGGCAAGTACGGAATGGTGACGATGTGCATCGGCACCGGCATGGGCGCGGCGGGGATCATCGAGGCGCTTTGAGCAGTGAAGTCCGGCGCGTGAGCATGTGGCGCATGCCTGGCGGGCAAGAATGACGGGGATGGAGTCGGACCTCCATCCCGCTTTATTGCAAGGTGCGGAACCGGCGGGCAGGTGTTGCGTTGTGGCGTCCTCTGTTCGAATTCCGGGGTCGGCCGCGGAGTACGGTGCCGGGAAAAGGGAGATTGCCAGCGTGAAGAATGGCGACAGGATCGCCGTGCATTTCACCGCGGGCGGAGTAGGTGTAAGCTTTGACCATGAGCTGCGCGGAAAAATGTCGAGCGGTGCCTGCCGCTGCGCACTGCTCAAGGTCTGGCTGGCGGAGGTGTGGTAGATACCGCGGGGACGCAAGCGCTGCCGGGTGGCTGAACAGGGCAAACATGGGAGGAAATAAGAAATGGAAAGAATCTGGATCAAGACCTACCCGGCAGGTATCCCGGCGGACATCAGCATCGAGCATCTGGAATCGCTGGTGACACTGTTCGAGGAGGCTTGCCGCAAGTATGCGGATCAGGTGGCCTACATCAGCATGGATCGCGAGATGACCTACGGCGAGCTGGACCGCCTGTCGCGCGATTTTGCTGGCTGGCTACAGTCGCTCGGGATGGTGAAGGGCGATCGCGTGGCGCTGATGATGCCCAATCTGCTGCAATATCCGGTGGCGCTGTTCGGCACCCTGCGCGCCGGTTGCGTCGTCGTCAATGTCAATCCGCTATACACGCCGCGCGAGCTCGAGCATCAGTTGAAGGATTCAGGCGCCAAGGCGATCGTCATTGTCGAGAACTTCGCTCATACGCTGGAGCAAGTGATTGGCAGGACCGAGGTCAAGAACGTCATCGTCACGCCGATGGGGGACCTCCTCGGCATGGTCAAGGGCGCTCTGGTCAATTTCGTCGTCCGCCACGTCAAGAAGATGGTGCCGGCCTGGTCGCTGCCGGGCTCGATCAACATCAACGCGGCGCTCGCCGCCGGGCGCCGGCATGGCATGGAGCCGGTCAAGCTGAGTCACGAGGACCTCGCCTTCCTGCAATACACCGGTGGTACCACCGGTGTCTCCAAGGGTGCCATGCTGACGCATGGCAACATCGCCTCCAACGTGATGCAGGCCCATGCCTGGATCAAGCCGGTGGTCGCGGATGGCAAGGAATTCATCGTCACCCCGTTGCCCCTTTACCATATCTTTGCACTGACGGCGAATTGCCTGACCTTTCTGATGATCGGCGCGCGCAACCTGCTGATCGCCAATCCGCGCGACATGGCAGGGTTCGTCAAGGAATGGGGGAAGTATCCGATCTCGGTGGCGACCGGCGTCAATACCCTGTTCAACGGCCTGCTCAACCATCCGGATTTTGCCGGCCTCGACTTTTCGACAATGAAGCTGTCGCTGGGTGGTGGCACGGCGGTTCAGGCGCCGGTGGCCGACCGCTGGCAGAAGGTCACCAGGTCGCCGTTGCTGCAGGCGTATGGCCTGACCGAAACATCTCCGGCGGCGACGATCAACCCGCTCGACCTCAAGGAATTCAATGGCTCGATAGGCCTGCCGATTTCCTCGACCGAACTGTCGATCCGCGACGACGCCGGCAAGGAACTGGCCATCGGCGAAATCGGCGAAATCTGCATCCGCGGCCCGCAGGTCATGGCCGGGTACTGGCAGCGCCCCGAGGAGACAGCCAACGTGATGTATGCGGATGGCTTCCTGCGTACCGGCGACATGGGTTACGTCGATCCTCTGGGCTTCTTCTTCATCGTTGACCGCAAGAAGGACATGATTCTGGTCTCCGGCTTCAACGTCTATCCGAACGAGATCGAGGAAGTGGTCGCCATGCACGAGGGCGTCGGCGACGTGGCGGCGATTGGCGTGCCTGACGACAACTCCGGCGAAGCGGTCAAGATCTTCGTCGTGCGCAAGGATCCGAACCTGACTCCCGAGGAGATCATCGCCCACTGCCGCAAGCATCTGACCGGCTACAAGGTACCGAAGAAGGTCGAGTTCCGTGACGACCTGCCGCGTACCAACGTCGGCAAGATCCTGCGCCGGGCTCTCAAGGAAGGAGCGTAGCCGATACGCTGTTCGACTGGTTTCACCCCTGGTGGCACCGTTTTTGCCTTCAGGGGCCCCGAAGGCGTTCCGGGCGCCGTTCCGGGGGCGGCATCGCCTGCTGCAATGGGTGGCCGACTTGGTTCCCCGGATGAAGCAGAAATACCGCACGGCAAAGTCGGTGCCGTGCAGCAACCCATACTCATAACAGGCATTGAGGAGAAAGCAAGATGAGCGACTATCGCGCGCCCGTGAAGGACATGCGCTTTGTGCAGGACGAACTGGCTGGCTTCAGGGAGTTGTCGCAGTTCCCCGATTTCGTCGAGGCAACGCCCGACATGGCTGATGCCATTCTTGAAGAGGCAGCCAGGTTTTCCGGCGAAGTGCTGGCACCGCTGAACCGCGTTGGCGACCGGGAGGGCTGCAAGCTTGGCCCTGATGGCGTGATTACTCCGCCGGGCTGGAAGGAGGCCTACAAGGCTTTCTGTGACGCTGGCTGGAACGGCATCGCCTGTCCGCCGGATCATGCCGGCCACGGCCAGCCCGACACGCTGGCGGTGGCCGTCAAGGAAATGATCATGTCGGCCAACCTTTCTTTCTCACTTGGTCCGCTGCTTACCACCGGCGCTGTCGAGGCGCTGCTGACCTGCGCCAGCGACGAGTTAAAGGCGATCTACCTCGAAAAGATGGTTACCGGCGTGTGGACCGGGACCATGAACCTGACCGAGCCGCAGGCCGGCTCCGACCTCGCGCTGATCCGCTCGCGCGCCGAGCCGCAGGCCGACGGCACCTACAAGGTGTTCGGCCAGAAGATCTTCATCACCTACGGCGATCACGACATGACCGAGAACATCGTTCATCTCGTCCTCGCTCGCCTCCCTGATGCACCGGCCGGCGTCAAGGGCATCTCGATGTTCCTGGTGCCGAAATTCCTGGTCAACGCCGATGGCTCGCTCGGTGCCCGCAACGACGCCTGGTGCGTTTCGCTCGAACACAAGCTCGGCATCCACGCCAGCCCGACCTGCGTCATGGCCTTTGGTGACAACGGCGGCGCCGTCGGCTACCTGCTCGGCGAAGCCAACCGCGGCCTCGAGTACATGTTCATCATGATGAACGAGGCCCGCCTCGGCGTCGGCCTGCAGGGCATCGCCCTCGCCGAGCGCGCCTACCAGCAGGCGCTCGGTTATGCGCGCGAGCGCAAGCAGGGTCGCGATGCGCTGACCGGCGAAGCGCTGGTCACCCTCGACAAGCACCCCGATATCCGGCGCATGCTGATGCTCATGAAGAGCCGTATCGAAGCCTGTCGCGCCATGGCCTACTTCACCTCCGGCCTGCTCGACCGCGCCCACGTGATCGAGGACAAGGAAGAGAAGAAGCGCAACCTCTATCTCGCCGAATTCATGATCCCGATCGTCAAGGGTGGCGGCACCGAAATGAGCGTCGAGGTCACCTCGCTTGGCATCCAGATCTACGGCGGCATGGGCTTCATCGAGGAAACCGGCGCCGCCCAGCACTGGCGCGATTCGCGGATCACGACGATCTACGAAGGCACCACCGGCATCCAGGCCAACGATCTGATCTTCCGCAAGCTGATGCGTGATGGTGGCGCCACGGCCAGGTATGTCTTCGGCGAGGTGGCTGCCACGGCCAAGGCGCTCGACGCCTCCAGTCGCCCGGAACTGCAGGCCATCGGCGACCGTCTTGGCGATGCGCTGGAAGCCTGGGCCACGGCGACCGAATGGCTGGTAACCGATATGAAAAACGGCCTTGCCGGGGCGTTGACCGCAGCCGTTCCCTACCTGCATCTCGCCGTCAATGTCTGCGGTGGCTGGCTGATGGGCAGGGCGGCGCTGGCCGCCGCCAGTTACCTCGATACGGGCGCGGGCGACCAGACCTTCTACCGGGCCAAGATCGCCACCGCGCATTTCTACGCCGACCAGATGCTGCCGCTGGCCACTTCCTGCGGGATTACCGTCCAGGCCGGGGGCGCCTCGCTGGCGGCGCTGACTGACGACATGCTGTAGTCCCTCGCCGTCATCCGGCAGCAACCGGTCCCCGCTACGGCGGGGATTTTTATGTCACCGGCAGTGCCGGGGGCGGTATCCCTTACGGGTTCGCGCGTGAGTTCCGTTGCGGCGCGTTGCGAAGGCCATGCTGACCATCGACATTTCTTGACCCATCCAAAATACGTCAAACAGCAATGCCGTTCAAATCCGACCGATCCTTGATGTCGCCAATTCACGGTCTCCGTCGCTATGCTTGACGGCAGCGGCTTGATGGTCAAATGAGTGAACTCCTGTGAACTTGTGGGGGTGGTCGCTGCTGACAGCCAATGCGGCGTTGCTGGATGAAATCGAACGCTCCGCGGCATCCGCCGCGTTGGAGTAGTATTCCCTTTCCGGAGCGATACACAGGAGCTGATAGTGAAACCCAAGGACACGGGCAGCGGACGTCAGGCCACTGCCAGAACTGCCAGTCGCGCCGCGAGGAAGCCGTCGGCGCTGGATACGGTGGGTGGCTTGACCAAGTCGCTGCGCAGCCTTGCCGGACAGGTCGTCGGTATGGCGGGCGTGGCCGTCGATACCTCGCTGGCGGCGGCAACCGGGCTCTTCCCGCAGGGCGTGGCATCGACCAAGGCATTGGTCAAGGCCGGCACCTTCCTGCGCGACATGCGCGTGGCGGCGGGTATCCCGCTGGACGACCTCGGCAAGGCGATCGATCTGAAGGACCCATCCCTGCTCGACCTCGCCGAAAACGGAAAGATGGCGCTACCGTTCGAGGTCATCCTGCGCCTCGCCTCGGTGCTGGCGCGCAACGACCCGGTTCCCTTCGTGATGAATCTGACCAAGGCTTACAGCCCCGGCCTGTGGAAGGTCCTCGAATCCCTCGGGATCGATCGCATCCTCGAACATGCCGGGCGCGAACACGAGTTCATCAGCATCTACCGGGCGCGTGACGAGGCGCGCAAGCTGACCGACGAAGAGTTTTCCCGGGTGCGGAAGTTCGTCGAGACCGCCTTTGACATGGCGCTGGAGTTCAACCGGGAAGCCAAGGCGGCGGCTGAACGCAAGGCGACACCACGAGCCAGCACGCCAAGAGCGGGGCCCAGAGCCGCGGCACGGCGTGCGCCAAGGGCGAGTGCGAGCGAAGAGGAATAAGCTGGGTTTTTTCCGGCAGGAGGGCGGCCAGGGCCGTCCTCTTTCTGTTCAGCGCCCCTTGAGGGCGAGTTCGGCGGCGGCGTCGAGATCGGCCTTCTTCATGATCCCCATTTTCTTCTGTACAACCTGGCCGCTGCGGTCGATGACGATGGTGAAGGGCAGGCCGCCCTTGGTGTTGCCGAGCGCCTGCATCAGCGGGATGCCCTTGTCCCTGGCGACGAAGACCGGGTAATCCATCTCGTAGGCCTTGGCGAATTCCTTCGCCGCGTCGGCCTTGTCCTCGATGCCGATGCCGAGGACCTCCAGCTTGCCCTTGTTCGCGCGGCGGATGGCGATCAGTTCGGGGATTTCGACACGGCACGGACCGCACCAGCGCGCCCAGAAGTTGACGATCAGCGGCTTGCCCCGGTAGCGCTCCAGCGCCACCGGCTTGTCGTCGAGGTCGTTCAGCGTGGCCGCGAACAGCGGGGCTGAGGAGGGCATTTCATCCGCTGTTGCGACCATAGAGACAAAGGCTGGCCCTAGGGTCAACGCGCAAGAAAGGCCAAGAATCAGCGGAGCGAGGAATTTTTTCAAGGCAGATCGCCGCGGCGGAAAAGCAGATAGCCGATGGTAGCACTGAGCAGGCCGAGCGCCGCCGGGTAGGCCAGCGCGAAAATCTTGTAGCCGGCGACGCCAAAGAGGTCGAGGATGACGTAGGCCGATGGGCCGAGGACGATCAGTTGCGGGTCGAACAGCGCCAGCGCGGCGGTGCGGAAGACCTGCAGGGGGTTGGCCAGGGCGAGGGTGACGGCGACTTCGGGCGCGACCTTGCCCTGGATCATGACGCCGAGCAGGATCAGGTCGAGGAAGAGCAGCAGGAACAGCCAGACCATGAAGGCGGCGCCCTGCGCGATGTCGGTGCTGCGGGCGATGGCCGAGATCAGCATGCCGATGCCAAGAAAGCACATGGCCATGACGGCGAGCAGGGCGGTGTAGTAGCCGAACATGTCCCACGGCACCTCGATGCCCTGAATCGTCGCCCAGCCGACGGCGCCGAGCATGGCGAGGAATACCGGCGCGAAGACGATGATGTAGCGGCCGACGATCTTGCCCCAGAACCAGGCCGAGAGCGATACCGGGAGCGACAGCAGGTACTCGAAGACGCCGGCCTCGCGGTCGCCGGCCACCGAACGGACGGTGGTGATCAGGACGAAGATCGGCAGGATGGCCATGGTCAACTGGATGTAGGTGACGAGAAGGCGTGACAGGCCGATGAAGCCGAGGACGCGCGATTCGGTCAGGCCGAAGACGAAGAGCAGGGCGACGATGCCGCCGAAAACCAGCGTGTAGATCTGGAACCAGCGCGCGCGCAGCGATTCGACGATGTCCAGGCGGGCGGTGAGCCACAATTGCTTCATCTACTTTCCTTTGGCCAGGACATGCTGGCGCATGCCCGCGAAATCCAGGCTGCCCATCTGCGGGTAGGCGACGGCGCCGAAGTTGTAGCCCATCGGCGAGGTCCGGGTGATGTACTGCGCCTTGCGCGGGTCCAGCCAGATCACGTCCCTGCCCTTGCTGGTGACGTCGGCCACCCACATGCGGGTGGCGGGATCGTCCAGCCACGGGTGAGCCTTGCGGTTGTCGCGGATCCAGAAGGTGAAGCAGCCTATGTCGTCGAACTTGACCACCATGTCCTTCGGTCCGCCGCGCAGTTGGGCGGCGAAACGGCGGTCCGAGATCACCATGCTGCAACGCGGGCAGGTTTCACGGTCCCACTTGATCTCGGCCATGCCTTCCGGCCACTCCGACCTGCCGCAGGCCGACAGGGCGAGCGCCAGCGGGGTCAGGGTCAGACCGCCGACGGTCAGGCGGCCAAGGAAATCGCGACGGGACGAGCTGCACATCGCTCAGTTCGCATTCTCGGTCAGCGAAATGTCGCTGACCAGCGCCGAGTAGCGCGAAATCATGCCGAGAAAGCGCAGGCGGTCGGGACCGGCGATGCGGCCGTCCCACACCAGATTCTCCTCGCGCGCGGCGAACTTCCAGGCGGCGATGGCCTTGGCGAAGGCCGGCTCGAAGCGCTTGATGACGATGCGGCAGGCCAAGGTGTCGGACAGCGAGACATCGTCGGCCACATTGTCGTCGAGGACGACCTTGCCCATGTCCATCTCGATGACGCGGTTGACCAGTGACGACACCTCGTCGAGGCGGTGGCTGGAGATCAGCATCGTCGCATCGTTCTGGCGCTCGGCCAGCAAGTCGAAGAAAATCTTGCGCGCTTCCGGGTCGAGGTTGGCGGCCGGCTCGTCCATCACCAGTACCCGGGCGTCGCGGCCGAGGGCGATGGCGATCAGCAGCTTCTGCTTCATGCCGCCGGAGAGGCGCACGAACTGACGCGAGAGGATCCCTTCGAGTTCGAGTCCGAGACGGCTGGCGATGCCGTGGATGCGCTGCGGGTCGGTGCCGCACAGTGCGGCAGAGAAATCGATCAACTGGCCGACCGGCATCTTCAGCGGCGGCGGCAGTTGCGGGACGAAGCCGATTGTGCCGAGCACCGCCGTGCGGTTGCCACGCGGATCGAGGCCGTTGATGGTGACCGTGCCGTCGTGTGTGTATTCGCCAAGCAGGCAGCGGATCAGCGTGGTTTTGCCGGCGCCGTTGGAGCCGATCAGCGCCACCCGCTCGCCAAGTTCGATTTCGAGGGTGATGCCGTCAAGCACGCGGGCGCGTCGGAAGTTCTTGACGACATCTTGAAACTTGATCATGGGAGGTGATTATAGAAGGGCCGGCGCGGTCGACCCTGAATATCGATCAAAAAACGGGAAGGTGGCGATCGGGTGGGAGGGCGAGGACTTATGACCGAGGGAAACGAATGGGCTATTGCGTGAGCCCAACTGGTCAGTCATGGCCGGAGGCGTTGAGTTCTTGAGGCGACAACTGTTCTGACGCAGGGGGATCCGAAATGGTGCCGACCTCACACCCGGTTTGGAACAGTTTAGGTGCTCAATCCGTTGCTCTTGGCCGATGCGGCCTTGACTGTCGTAAATTCCCCGAGCTACTCCTGAAAAGCCATTGGCTATCGTGATGCTGAATAAGAAACGTGTTGAGTGTGCATTTGTTCACAGAGGAGCGACGAACGGCTGCGGGTTTTCGAAAGGTGGCCCATAGAATGGAAACAGACGAAGTTAAGTTCCAACTTCCCTCGGGGTTTCCATCATGAACAAGAATATTCGTTGTCCGTTCGCCGACCAGGGTTTGTTCGACTCAGTGGCAACCCATGCCCCAATGTGTCTTCTCTATTCGACGGGGTAACAAGAAATGCACGACAGAAACCAACTGAAACTGATTGTTTTCAAGTTTCCCCACATCGGTAAGGCATTGACGTATCTTTGGGGTCAGCCAGAAGTCGTGTACTACGTGAATAAGCTTTTTCTGGATAGCCGAGGTGGAACGCGCCGGGGATTTCCAGAGGATGTCAAGAACGCGCTGTTAGCGATACGGGAGACACATCTGTCTCTTGTTCGGCGTGAGTCGGTAGCCGGAAAGTCTGCAACAACGCCTTGGGGCATGGGCGGGGGAAGGCGGGAACGGTCGTAAGGTTGTAATCTGTTGACGAACTTCGGAGTTCCCTGATGCCTGCTGTCAGGTCGAGCCTGAAGTTCTCCCCGTCAGATCGGGTCGCGACTTCAACAAATGAAGGATTTCCTGACTGGCTGCATTGGGTTCATCGTTGCGGTCAACTGCCAGAAACTGCCAAGAATCAGCCGAGCTTGGACAGCCCCTTGATTTCGAAGCTCAACGAACCGGTCGGGCAAGTGTCGACGCACAGGCCGCAGCGCGTGCAGTCGGGGCCGATCGGCACTTCAGTGTCGACGGCGCGGCCCTTGATGACCGTATCCAGCACGTGCGGGACGAGGCAGACCTTGCGGCAGTCGCCTTCGTGGAAACAACCGTCGAGCTTGTACTTGATGCGGACCGGCGAAATGATGCCGACGACGCCGTAGGTCAGGCCGATCGGACAGGCATAGCGGCACCAGGCGCGGCGCGAGAAGAAGACTTCGAAGACGAGCAGTGCCAGCACCCAGAGCAGCGCCAGACCCGGGCCGTAGATCAGCGCCCGCGACAGGATGCCGGTCGGCGAGATGGCCTCGAAGACGGTGTAGCCGGTGGCGACGGCGAGGAGGGCGAAGATGACCCAGAAAACGGTGCGCAGCCGGCGGTCCATGGTCTGGTCGCTGACCAAGCGCTTCCTGGCGAGGAACAGGTGGATCTTCTCGGCCCACTCGGCGAGCAGGTGATAGGGGCAGACCCAGGAGCAGAAGGTACGGCCGCCGAGCAGCGCCCACAACACCAGCACGGTGCCGGTGCCGATGATCAGGTTATTGATGATGTGCTTGTGCGCCAGCATCACCTGCAGCGCCGAATTGAGGTCGATCAGGTGGAAGCCGACGAAGCGCGAGGCAGTCAGCGCGCCTTCGAGAATCTGGATGTCGAGGAAAAAGGAGAAGGTGAACAGCAGGTTGGCGATGATCAGCGTGATCCAGCGCCGGTTGCGCCAGGTGTTCTTGTGCTCGGCGTGCGCCCGGGCATGCAGTTTCTCGGCGATCAGGTCGCGGTTGCCCTTCTTGTAGAAATGGATCGCCTGCGCCGCTGGAGCGATCGCCGTCGGCTTGCTCGGCTCGACGCCGAACATGACCTTGATCTGTTCGAAAAAACGCCGTTTCAGCAGTTGGCTCATGTTTTCCAGACCTCGCGGGCTTCGACGGTGATGCAGCCTGGTTCGACCGGGCAGACCATTTCGCAGACGCCACAGCCGACACAGGGTTCATGGATGACCGGCGACTTGCGTTTGCTGCCGTCCGGGGCAAAGACGGTATCGATCGAGATGGCGCCCTTGAGCGGACACTCGCGGACGCAAAGGTCGCACTCGGCGACGTCGTAGGGGTGGGCGCTGATCTTGATCGGCTTCCAGCGATCGACATCCATGTAGCGCAGCATGCCCTTGAAGTCGGCGCCGCGGGTCTGTCCCTTGAAGCCCTTGCCCTGGATCGCCAGGCAGGCCTCGGGGCGGGTCAGGCGCGCGACGCCCATGCGCTCGGTCATGTTGAGCGTCGGTTCGGGGTCCTTCTCCTTGGCCAGCAGGATCGGCTTTGCCGCCAGTGCCGCGCCCGGCCGCACGGTGAGAAATTCCGGCTTGTGGTACGTGAGCGTGCCGGTCGGGCAGGCGAGCACGCACTGAACGGCGTCGCAGGAAAAGTCGCAGGCCTGCCGCCGGGCGTCGATGTAGGGCGTGCCGACGCCCATGCCGTCCACCAGGTCGGCCAGCTTGATCGCCTGGACCGGGCAGACCTGGACGCACTGGCCGCACTTGATGCAACTGGAGAGGAAATCCTTTTCGTCGAGCGCGCCGGGCGGGCGCAGGCGCTTCCTCTGCGAATAGATCAGCGGCAGGAAGCCGGACAGCGCCGCGCCCAGCACGCCGCCAGTGAGCAGGACGGTACGCAGGAAGCGGCGGCGGTTGGTCTGCCGCTTGGCCTTGGACAGTGGCGGTGTCGGCCCGGCCACCGGCTTTCGGTCGTTGTCGTTGTCACTCATGATTGCGCAGTCCTCGCGGGCTTGAGGAATCGTGGCTTTTCGTCACGCAGGATCAGGTCGGGTCTTGAGAAGGGGGCCAGGCGCTCGAGGAAGTCGAGCAGTTCCATGACCGGCGAACTGCGGAAGAAACGGGCGACGGGCATCTCGATCCATATCTGGTCGGCATAGGAATAGAGTTCGTGCGTGCGGTCACCGATGCCGTCGCCGTTGCGGTCGAAGCCCTGGTAGTCGTCCCAGAAATTTCCTTCCCAGAAATTCTTTTCGTTATTGTTGTTGTCGCCGTGACCACCGTAGCTGACCTGTGTCAGATTGCCCTCGAAAATGTTATCGACCATGTTGTTGCCCCCGGTCTCGCTGGTGAACATGATGCCGATGCCGTTGTAGGCGAAGCGGTTGCCACGCACCTCGATCGTGCTGTCGGGTTGGAAGGGCGAAAGATCGGAGCCAATGCCGATGCCGCAATAGATGATCTCGTTGTTCTCGATGACGGTGCCGGACGCTTCCTTGAATCCGATGCCCATGCCGGTGGCGCCGGTCGCATGCGAAATGATGTTGTTGCGGGCGATGCCGCCCTCGGTGTACATGAAATAGACGCCCACCGCGTTGTCGTAGAACTGGTTGCCTTCGACGATATTGTCGTTGGCGAACATGAAGTGGATCGAGTAGCGACTGCGCCGGCCAAGATTCTCGCGGAAAATGTTCTTGTGCGCGTACCAGGCGACCATGTCGCGCGAGTCGATGATCTCGTTCTTCTCGATCAGATTGTTGTTGCTGTACCAGAGGCGGAGACCGTCGCCACGCACACCGAGGTCCAGATCCTTCGAGCGGATGGCATTGTTGCGGACGATGTTGTCGCTGGATTGCTTGAGATCGATGCCGAACAGGCAGTTGTCGATCTTCAGGTTCTCTATCAGATTCTTGTTGCCGCGCACGTCGAGGCAGGAATCGTCGGTGTCGTGCGAATCGCCTGACCCGGTCAGGTGCAGGCCACGCAAGACTGACTTGCTGGCATTCAACACCATTACCGTGCCCTTGTCGCCGGCATCGATGACGACCTGGCCGGCACCGTCAATGGTTAGCGGCTTGTCGATGATCACCGGCCCGGCGTAATGGCCGGGCGGGGGCTTTAGCACCGAACCGGCGGGCGCCTTGTCGACCAGATTCTGGAAAGGCTTCAGGCCATGTACCCGGGCGTCGCGATCGCGCAGCATGTAGGTTGGCTTCGGGCGGTCGATCTCGACCCTGGGCGCGTTGCTCATGTCGGCATTCGAGCCACGTTCTTGTTGGGAAAGGCCGTTCGCGCAAACCAGCATGAGCGCAATCGCCAGCGCTCCGTTGGTGAGTTCCGGAAAGCGCAGCACGAAATCCTACTCGGCCGAACCTTCGCGCAACTGTTTGCGGCGGATCAGCAGCGCCAGCATCAGGCAGACGAAGATCAGCACCAGCAGGCCATAGCCCCAGTAGGGATAGGAGTAGGTCGAGAACTGGGCGACCTTGCCTTCGCCAAAAACGGTGGGCATGAACGCCTTGACGGTGAAGGCGCCCCACGGGTGCATGTTGTGACCGAAGAACCACAGCCAGCCGGCGTAGGTGATGACGAAATACACCGGGAGCAGGGCCGGCACCAGTGCCAGAAGCAACTGGAAGGAGCGGATCTTCGCGACGCCGGCGATGACGATGCCCATGATGATGATTAGCCCGATGATGACGGCCACGGAGATGTTGCGCACGTTGTCGCCCCAGACTTTGATCCGGTCCATGTCCTTGAAGAAGGTGCCCGATTCCTGCATGTAGGCCTGAACGTGGCTTTCGAGGTGACCCAGGACGAACTGGTCGATGATCATCCAGGCGGCGACGGCGATGAATCCCGCGGTCAACGTCGCCAGACGGGCCTTTTTCCGAGGCATGGAAAAAGCCAGCAGCATCGCCGCGAAGAAAGCGAAGAAGAACTTGGCCAGCGGCTTCTCTACCGGTGCGCCGGTGGCGATCGGGTACATGCCGACGTAGTGGTTGATGGTGTTCATTTCATGGACGCAGTCGAGGCCTTCGGCGTCCTTGTTGAGGTCTTTCTTGGCGTCGGTGATCGGGTTGTAGCGCTCGTCCTCGTGGGCGAGATCCTTCTGGATGATCTCGCCGGCCATGCGGGTGCCCTTGCCGGCCGCCTTGCAGCCGTTATAGACGCCGTCGAAATGGAAATGGATGCGGATGCCGTCGGGGAAGGCATCGGGCGGGTAGTTCGGGGCGGTCAGGGAAACCCACCAGATCGGCGCGAAGTAGGCGGCGACCATGGCAATCAGGGCGATCAGGGTCAGCCCGCCGATGATCTTGTTCTGTTTTTCCATCATGCTGCTCTCTGTCTTGCTACGTCCGGATATCCCCGGGAGAGTTGCTGCCCGCGGCATGCGGGCAGCAAGGGTAGCAGTCGTTGCTTTACTTCTTCTTGGCGGCGCCGGCCTTCGGCTTGCACATTGCACCTGGCATCTGCAGGCTCGACTGGTAGGCGGAAATGGCCACCAACTGGTCATCGGAATACTTCTTGATGATCGTGACCATGTCCGGGTTGGCGTTGCGGCGGTGGCCGTTACGAATTTCGGTCATCTGGCGCAGCAGGTACTTGTAGTGCTGACCGGCGATCACCGGATAGAACTTTTCCTTGTTGCCCTCGCCGTTCTTGCCGTGGCACTCCAGGCATTCTTTCTCATACAGCGCCTTGCCTTCGGCCAGACGTTTTTCTGTATCTGCCGGTGCCTTCCAGCGCCTTCGGCTTGGGCGCATTTGCCATGTTCGATCGGAATGCACAGGCTTTCGATGTAGGCGGCGGCATTGGCCAGTTCCTGCGGGTCGGTCAGCGTGGCGGCGAACGGGTACATCGTCGGGTTGTCGCGCAGACCGGCGCGGATGTCGGCCATCTGCTTGATCAGCACGGTGGTGTGCTGGCCGGCGAGTTGCGGGAAGGTGCCGTCCGGACGGCCGGCGCCGGAGGGCAGGTGGCAGGCGCCACAGGTTTCATAGCCTTCTTCGCCCGCTTCTTGTCGCCTTTCAGCTTCAGGGCTTCGGATTTTTCGCCGCCTTCGGCGTTCCATTTGTAGTCCTTGCCTTCGATCCCTTGCGACTTTGGCGCGGGAGGGGCGGCGAGGGCGAGGCCTGCCGAAAGCAGGCCGATCAAGAGGAGTGATGCTTTCATGTCTGATTTCCCTTTCGGAGAGGTTGTCCGGAACGTTCAAATTATCCCGCGAGCTTTATCAGCGTTCCTTGATGTGGGTCAGAGGCCCGTCGATCCGGGCCTCGTTCGCTCATTTCTGCTTGGAAAGCCAGTCGGAAATGGCCTTGATTTCATCGTCATTGACCAGATGCATGACACCCTTCATCGCGGCGGTCTGGCCGTTGTTGCGGGCGCCGCTCTTGATGTCCTTCATCTGCTGCTCGGCATAGGCGGCGTTCTGCCCGGCCAGCTTCGGATAGTTGGGCATCAGCGGCTTGTCCGCCTTGGGCCCGTGGCAGGCGTTGCAGGTCTTTTCGCCGTACAGCTTTGCACCGTCCAGGGCGGCGAAGGCAGGGCTGGCGACAAACGCGGCGGCGATGAGAGTCATTACAATTTTCATGGTTATTCCCCTTTTCAATGTAATACGGGGAGCAGATTGCTCTGCTCCCCGGAATTTGCCTTAAGTCAGATCAAGTTTGCTGTTTACTTCTTGACCGGCTTGGCACCGTTCTGCTCGAGGTAGGTCTTGGCACGCAGACCGATGTCGGCAGCCTTGACCTGGTATTGCCAGATCTGCTCGGACCACAGGTTGGCCTGGTCCCAGTCCTTCTTGGCGGCAGCGGCGTCGGCCTTGCCCTTGGCTTCCTTGATCTTGCCGAGCTGGTCGGTTGCATCGTCGACCATCGCCACGACATCCGGGAAGTCCTTGAAGTTGACGCTGGTGATGTAACCGACCACGGAGTCGATGACGGCCTGGGTGTCGACAACCTTCTTCAGCGTCGCCTTGTAGTCGGCTTCGGTGTAGCTGGCCTTGGTGGCACCTTCGGCCTTGGTCGGCTTCCAGCCCTTCGGCTTGACCAGCAGGTAACCCTGCATTTCAAGGTGCAGCGCGGAGCAGAACTCGGTGCAGTAGTACGGATAGACGCCTTCCTTGTCGGCCTTGAACTTGACCGAGACGGTCTTGCCCGGTTCGACCGAGGCATGCACGTTGTAGGTCGAGACGGTGAAGCCGTGGGTTTCGTCCTGGGCGCGCTCGAGGTTGGTCAGGTGGATGGTGATTTCGTCGCCGACTTCAGCCTCGATGGTTTCCGGGGTGATGTGCGAACGGATCAGCGTGCCATAGACCGTGATCTTGTTGCCCTTCTTCTCGGTGCGTTCTTCGCCTGCGCGAACCATGCCGGGACTCGGCTTGTCCGTACGGGAGTCGGTACCCACCTTGTAGCGGACGCCCGGCTTCAGCTTGGTCGCTTCGATCGCCACCGCATAGTGCGGCTCGCCCAGCGGCAGAGGCATGTCGTAGAGCAACTGCATCTTGTCGTTGGAGATGTCGATCAACTGGTGGTTCTGCGGATGCAGCGGGCCAACCGGCACGAAGCGGTCAATGGCCAGCTTGTTCAGCGCGACCAGGTAACGGCCCTTCGGATCCATGGAATCGCCTTCCATGGTCATCAGGTGACCGATGTTGTAGTGCACGGAGATCTTGTCGAGCACCTTGCCTTCACAGTAGTTCCACTTGACGACCTGCGAGTCGACATACAGCGAGGTGTAGGCGATACAGGGCTTGCTGTCGTACTGGGTGTGCAGCGGGCCGAGGCCGAGTTGAACCTGGGTGTGCAGCGCATCCTTCATGCCGATCACCGGAATGCCGTACGGATCCTTGGATTCGAACTTGCCGGCCTTGATGGCGGCCTGGATCTTCTCGAAGGAATAGACGGAGACGTGCGTGTCGAGCTTGCCGGCGACGGTGATGAACTTGCCGTCCGGGGTCACGTCGACGCCGTGCGGCGACTTCGGTTCCGGAACCAGGAAGAGGATGCCTTCCTTGATCGCGGTTTCCATCATCAGCACGTCGTGGCCGTTGATCTTCTTGGCCTTGCCGGCGGCAACCAGTTCGGCGGCCTTCTTCCAGTTGATCACGTGCATGTAGTCGGTGTCCTTGGCGGAGCAACCGGCTTCATAAGGCGGACGGCCTTTTTCGATGCCGCCGACGTAACGCTCGGAACAGAAGGAGTTGGTGAACGACCAGCCGTCGGACGGGCCTTTACCCGCGTCGGACAAGTCCTGCGAGTAGGGCGGCAGTTCGAGCGAGAAGGACTGCTTCGGATCGAGGCGGCCTTCCTTGCGGTCGAACTTCCAGTAGGTGATGCCGCCGCGATACTTCTCGTTGAACTCTTCGAGCGGGTAGAACTTCTTGTTCTCCAGCGGCGAGGCGTACTGGGCGGCTTCGATCACGTACTCGGTGTTCGGGGTGACGAAGGCGCCGCCGTGTTCGGACTTGAAAATCGGGTTGACGACGATCTGCTTGGTTTCGAAGTCGCGCAGGTCGATCACGGCGAGGCGCGGATTGGCCTTGTCGTTGATGAACAGGAACTGGCCGTCGTACTTGCCCTGGGTTTCGGAAATGGCCGGGTGGTGCGTGTCGCCCCAGTTGATTTCCTTGCCGTCGATGTTGCCCTGGGCCAGCACGGCCTTGGAGCTCTCGTCGAAACCGTAGCCCTGCCACGGTTCCGGCGTGAACACGCCGATGTACTTGAGGATGCGCATGGACGGAATGCCGTACACGATGATCTGGCCCGACTGGCCGCCGGAACTGAAGACGACGAATTCGTCGCGCTTGCCGGTCGGGACATAGGTCTTGGACGCCGCCAGCAGATCCTGCTGGCTGAGGCCGCGACGCTTCATCACGTCCTGCAGCGATTCGGCCGACCACGCCGTGGCTGCAAAACCGGCCGCCAGCAACAGCGCGGTAGTTTTCACTGCGATTTTTTTCATCTAGATTTCTCCCATGAAAACAAGAAGTAGAACTTCCTACCATCCATCGTCGCTTGCGACACGATGCCCCTGCGACAATATGTCGCATACTGTATCCCTCCCGCCATGCTAAAAGTTTGATCTCTGCTAATTCCTTTCGCGCTTGATGAAGGAAAATGCTGCCTCCTCGCCGGCCACCAGGCCAGGACCAGACTGTTGAACAAGAAAATACTGATAGACGTGATCGGCATCCTGCTGATTGCCCTCGTTGTCGTCGTCGGCTACAAGCTCTCGCCATTGCTCCGTCCTCGGGTTGACGTCGTGATCCAGCCGGATCCGGTGTGCAATTTGCAGCGCCAGTCCTGCGCGGTGAAGTTGCCTTCCGGCGGTAGCGTCGAACTGTCGTTGGCGCCACGGCCGATCCCCATGGTCAAGCCCTTCGAGGTGCAGGTGACGACCAGCGGATTTGCGCCCACCCGGGTTGAGGTTGATTTCGCCGGTATCGACATGAACATGGGGCTGAACCGGCCGCAGTTGGTGGCGCATGGCAATGGACGCTTTGCCGGTAAGGTGACGTTGCCGGTGTGCATCACCGGCGCCATGGAGTGGCAGGCGACGGTGCTGATCGAAACCGGCGGCGAACGCATCGCGATTCCCTATCGCTTCAGTTCCGGGAGTCACGAATAAGATGTCCGAACGCATTCTGTCCGTGATCGCCGGACTGCTGGCGGCGCTGGTGCTCGGACTGGCCTTCTTCTGGCATCCCGACCTCCCGGAGCCGCCGCTGCCGCGTGCGGCAATGCCAGAAGGCGGCGACTTCACGCTGCAGTCGGCGGACGGCCCGGTTGCGCTCAAGGATTTGCGCGGCAAGGTGGTCCTGCTCTACTTCGGTTATACCTATTGCCCCGACATCTGTCCGACTTCGTTGGTGGCCACCGCCGAAGGCCTGAAGGATCTGAAGCCGGACGAACTGGCGCGGGTCGCCGTGATCCTGATTTCGGTCGATCCGAAGCGCGACACGCCGGCGCGGCTCAAGGAGTATGCCCGGTTCTTTCACCCAGTCATCGTCGGCGTGACTGGAGCGCCGGGGGATATCGCCGCGGTGGCGAAACGCTATGGCGTCTTCTACGCCGAGCAGAAGGTGGCGACGGCCGGCGACGGCTACGTCGTCGACCATTCGGCGGACACCTACGTCGTTGCCGCCGATGGCAAACTGGTGGCCAAGATCGCCCACGCGACAGCGCCGGACCAGGTGGCTGCCATCATCCGCAAGTACCTTTACCAACCTTGAAGGAAACAAGCATCATGAAACGACTATCCGTGCTGGCCGCTGGCCTGCTGTTTTCCGTCGCCGTCCTGGCCGGCGCCGCCGACAATGTTTCGGTGCAGGATCCCTATGTTCGCCTGGCGCCGCCCAATGCTCCGGCGACCGGCGCCTTCATGGTGATCAAAAACAACGGTGACAAGGACGTCAAGGTGGTCAAGGCCGACAATCCCATGTCGAAGGCGACCGAGTTGCATACCCATCTGAACGAAGGCGGTGTGATGAAGATGCGCCCGGTTGCGGCGATCGAGATCAAGGCGAAGGGTGAGGCGGTGCTCAAACCGGGCGGCCTGCATGTCATGCTGATCGACCTCAAGGCAGCAATGCAGGAGGGCGATTCGGTGCCGATTACGCTGACCTTCGACGACGGCAGCAGCAAGCAGGTCGACGCCAAGGTGGTGCGGCCCGTGCCTGCGCCGGCGCCGGTCCAGCAGAAGCAGCACTGATTTTCGGGTATTTTGGGCCGTCGACCGCGCCCGGCAGGAAACTCGCATGGCGCAGCAGGCCGGCGCGGTCGATCTTGCCCGGCCCACGGTCATTCCGGGTTCGTGGTGCAGATGAAGGATTGAAGCAGGTCGTGAATTCCCTCACGGGGGGCGCGGCAGACATTCGGCATCATCTGCCCAACAGCTCCAGGAAAGGTCACGAAAATGAACAACACTCCTCGCACGACGAGTCACCCGCGTACCGGCACCTATCCCGGAAGCGATGATCACGAACGCGCCGGCGAACGGGTTGTCCTGGGTTTCGAACTGCGCGACACGCTGGCCGATACCAAAGTTCGCGAAGTCAGCTTTACAGAGTTCCTGGCTGCGCTCAAGCAAAACGGCAAGCAGGCAGCCTGAGCGGCGCCAGCCGGCAAACCTGACCCGCAAACTTCCAGGTACGCCCGGACTATCCGGATTTCACGTCCGCACCGGCCGCTTGGACAGCTTCCTCTGCAAGGTGCGGCGGTGCATCTTGAGCGCGCGCGCCGTTGCCGAGATGTTTCCCTCGTTTTCGTTGAGCACGCGCTGAATGTGTTCCCATTCGAGGCGGTCGACCGAAAGTGGTTCATCGGGCGCGGGCAATCCGGTATCCGGCGCATCGTCGCTGGCGAAGGCCGTGAGAACCGCCTCGATTTCCACTGGCTTGGCCAGATACTGGGTCGCCCCGAGTTTGATGGCGTCAACCGCTGTTGCGATGCTGGCGTAGCCGGTCAAGACAACGATGCGGCAGGCGGGGTTGATCGCCAGCAGTTCCGGGATCAGTGCCAAGCCTGAGCTGCCATTGAGATTGAGATCCAGCACCACTTGGGTTGGCGAGATTTCACGCGCCAGGGTTAGTGCCGTCGTCGCGTCGATTGCGCCACGCGCCGGATAACCGCGGCGTTCGAGGGTGCGGACCAGAACGCTGTTGAAACTGGGATCGTCGTCGATGATCAGGGTTGATTCGGGCATCAGGTTCTCGGGTTCAGTTCGAGGCGGGCGAGGGCACCGCCTTCGGGTGGATTGAGCAGCGACAGTCGGCCACCGAGTTGTTCGATTGCCGAACGAGTCAGCATCAGGCCGATGCCGCTGCCGTTTTCGTGCGGCGGGAACGATGCCTGCCCGCCTTGCTGCAGCACGTCCGGCGGGAAGCCCGGACCGAGATCATGGATGTCGATGAGGATCCGCTCGCCGGTCCAGCCAAGGCGGATGTCGATCGCCGCGGCCGACACATTTGCCGCATTGTTGAGCAGGTTGAGCAGCGCCTGCTCGAGGCGTGGGTCGTTGGCCACCCTCGGGGCAGGGAGACTGCCAGTGACCTCGACCCGGCTTTCCGCCTGCGGACGCAAAGCGTGCCAGCGCTGGCGGACGTCTTGGAGCCAGGCATCGACTGCCTGGACGCCGGAGTCCTCGAGTCGCTCGGCGCCGGCGCGGCGTGTTAGCCCGGTGATGATTTCCTTGCAGACGCCGATCTGCTGGCGGAGCAGGGCGACATCCTCGCGTGCGGCGTCCGGCAACTGCGGGTCGCGGGCCAGTTCTCCGGCGACCAGCGCCATGGTGCCGAGCGGCGTTCCCAGTTCGTGAGCCGCGCCAGCGGCGAGCGTGCCGATCGCCATGATGCGCTCGTCGCGCAGCGCCTGTTCGCGCACAGCGGCAAGTTCGGCGTCGCGTTGGCGGATCAGCTTGGTCATGCGCACGGCGAACCACGCAACCATCAGCGCCGATACGGCAAAGGTCAGCCACATGCCAAGCAGGTGCAGGCGCGTGGCGCGCGTGGCATCGCTCATGGCCAACGGAACGTAGAAAAACATCAGCGCCGAGTAGGCGGCGATGGCGATGATGCCGACAGCCGCCACGCACCGCGCCGGCAGGGTCAGCGCGGCGATGGCGACGGGCGGCAGCAGGAGCGAAACCAGCGGGTTGGTGGCGCCGCCGCTGAAAAACACCAGAGCGCTCAGGGCGAAAATATCGACCAGCAACTGGCTGAGGAGTTCCACCGACGTTGCCGAGGCAGCCCGCTTGAGCCGCCAAGCGGCAATGGCGTTGAGCAACGCAGTGATGCCGATGATGGCGAGCAGCGGTGCGCCGGGGAGTGGCACGTCGAGCGCCGGCGGCACCAGCAGGAGGAGTCCAGTCATCAGCGCCAGAGCAGCCCAGCGCACAGTGACCAGCCGACGCAAGCTGGGCAGTTGGTCGGTGCCGTCGTCAGCACAGGAGATCACGGGCATGGACCGGATTATGCGTGATTTGGGTCAAGTTCAGGCCGTCAGCAGCATGCGACAATTGGCCGCATCATCCTCGGAGTCGTTCGAAATGGTGCTACGCCGATTTGTCGTGCTTCTCGTTGCCGGTTTTCTGGGTTCCGGCGTGGCAGTTGCGGTCGACCTCGAAAAAGGCAAGGAAATCAATGGTACTTGCGCCGCCTGCCATGGCGATCAGGGGGCCGGCGGCAAGAAGGGCGAGTATCCGCGCATTGGCGGCCAGCGCGTTGCCTATATCGAAAACCAGTTGAAGAGCTTCCGTTCGCGGACCCGGGTGAATATCCCGATGTACCCCTACACGCAGGAACGCGAGCTTTCCGACGTGGATATCAAGGATATCGCGGCCTATCTGGCCGGCATCGAACTATCCAACAGGATGCCGACTTTCAAGGGCACGGAAGATGCGCTGACCCGTTTGCTGATGGTGGACCGCGTCATGATCATTCCGCGTGCCGAAGGCAACCTCGAACATGGCGAAGCGCTCTACCAGAAGCAGTGCGCTGCCTGCCACGGCAAGACCGGCAAGGGCAGAGGCATGTTCCCGATGCTGGTCGGGCAATATACGAACTACCTCAAGCGCCAGGTCGACCTCTACCTCAAGGGCGACCGCCCGCATGACGAGGAGGGCACGGTTGGCGTCCTCAATGGCCTCAAGGAGCGGGATGTTCAGGACATACTGGCCTATCTCACCTCGATTCAGGAGCCGACTGAATGAAATGCCGGGTTCTTGCCAGCAGTGCATTGCTGGTGCTGGCCGGCGCGTTGCCGCATGCCCACGCCGCCAAGTCCGACGACGGTATGCCGGACGCTCAGAAGGTTCGCTTCTGCGAGCGGGTCCGCGACTTTGCGCTGCAGGCCTACTACGACCGCGAGAAGGGGCGCCCGATGAAGGTCTTTGTCGAGGACGGCAGTGCCGGGGCGCATATCACCAACGTCGTCATCAAGCGCATCTACGATGAAGTCCAGATTTCCAGCCCGAAAAAAGCCGAAACTCTCGGCCGGGACACCTGCAACGAGATGATGGGCAGCAAAGGTTCATCAGAATAGTTGCGCCGGCTTGTTCTCGATTTGGCCCTTCATCTGTAAACTGTGCCGATGAGCGAAATACTGATTACCAAGAAACACCGCCTTAGCGCGAAAAAGGCGCGAGCTGCCGCCGAGTTGGTTGCAGCTGACCTGGAAAAGGAATTCAACCTGGAGCACAAATGGGACGAGGAGGGCGTCCTGCACTTCGAGCGCATGGGTGTCCATGGGCAACTGACGCTCGGCAGGGGCGAGGTGACACTCCACATCCATCTGGGATTCCTGCTCAGACCGTTCAAGAGCGGACTCGAGAGTGAAATCCACGACTACTTCGACGCGCGCTTCGCCTAACCCTTCAATCTTGTAATCAATTCGACGTAAGCCTGCATCGCCGCCTCTGACGAGGTGCCTTGCAGGGCTGCCCAGGCGTCGAACTTGGCGCGGCCGACAAAGTCTGTAAAGCCTGGACGTTTCCCGGTCGCATCTCCCTCGCTGGCCTGTTTGAACAGGCCGTAAATTCGCAGCAGGGTCTGGTTGTCGGGGCGCTCGGCAAGCGTCTTGGAATCGGCAACAGCGGCGTCGAAGGCCGCTTTGAGTTCGCTCATGGCATCGGCTCCAATCGGAGAGGGGGAATGCCGGTATTATAAATGCCTGACCACAATCTGGAGCTACTGATGCCTTCCCGCGAGCGCATCTCCAATGTTGATACCGCCTGGTTGCGTATGGATCGACCGTCCAATCTGATGCAGATCGTCGGTGTGATGCTGTTTGACGGCAAGCTGGATTTCGCAAGACTGAAGCTTGCTGTCGAGCAGCGCATGCTCGTTCACCGGCGTTTTGTCCAACGTGTTGTCGCCGATGGAACGGGGTACTGCTGGCAGGATGACCCGGATTTTTGTCTTGGCAACCACCTCCGTCGGGTGGTTCGCAGAGGCAGGCTGGACAAGGCAGGACTGCAGCGCTTCGTTGCCGATCTTGCCGCGAAACCGCTCGATCAAAGGCGGCCGCTGTGGGAGATGCTTGTCGTCGATACGGCGCTCGGTGGGCAGGCACTTGTGCTGCGGATTCACCACAGCATTGCTGACGGGATCGCGCTGGTCGGGGTCATTCTCTCTCTGGCGGATGGCGCATCGGGCAGAGCCGGCAGCACACCGCTGGTGGTCAGTGCCAATCACGATGCAGGTGAGGATGAGCATGAGCAAGACATCTTCTGGCGCGCACTCTGGCACCCCCTGGCCGAAGCGGGCCGCTTGGTGAGCGATCTTCGGGAGCAGTATTCGGACTTGCTGTCCAACCCGAAGCAACTCATGGGCTTCGCACGCGTCGGCCGCGATGTTGCCGGGGAAATTGCCAAGCTTGCCACCATGGCGAACGACAGCCCGACACGCTTCAAGGGCAAGCTGGGGACCAGAAAGCAGCTTGCCTGGTCGGAGCCGATTCCGCTGGCGGAGATCAAGGAGGTCGGCAGGGTCCTGGGTTGTTCGGTCAATGACCTGCTGCTGACCGCAGTTGCCGGTTCATTGCGTGCCTATCTGGTCGACCGCGGCGAAGACGTCGCTGGCGTCGAAATTCGCGCCATGGTTCCGGTTAACCTGCGCGGCCCGGACGACATGGGCACGCTGGGCAACCGCTTCGGACTGGTGACGCTGGAGCTGCCGCTGGACGACGAAAATCCGCTGGCCCGCCTCTATGAGATCCGCAAACGGATGGCGAAACTGAAGGAGTCGTATCAGGCCGAGTTGACGCTGTCCATCCTCGGCGTTGTCGGCATGCTGCCGAGGTTTGTCCAGCAATCGGTCCTTGACCTTCTGGCGAACAAGGCGACGGCGGTCATGACCAATGTGCCGGGACCACAGACGGCGCTCTATCTGGCAGGGGCCAGGCTGCGCCAGCCACTTTTCTGGGTGCCACAGTCCGGGAACATCGGGATGGGCGTCTCCATTCTCTCGTATGCCGGGAATGTGCAGATTGGCCTGATGACTGGCCATGACCTCGTTCCGGATCCTCAAGACATCGTCGATCGGTTTGCCAAAGAGTTCGACAAGTTCCTGATGCTGGTATTGATGGAGCCTTGGGAGCGGCTTGGCGACCCGGAAGCGGTAGCGGCGGCTTTGGCGCGGGAGTCACCGTAAGCGGAACGGGAGGCCGACAACGCCTGCGCCTGCTCTCCAGCGAGCTGACATCGCCTCAGTCCGCCTCTTCCAAAGCCGCCTCGAGGTCGAGCCTTTCCATGGCGTCGGCCGCGGTGCAGGACGCCGCTTCTTCACGGAGGCGGTCGACGTCTTTGGCGCGCGAGCGACCGAACAGCAGAACGAGGCCGTTGGCGTACTCGGTGCGGGCAATCGATGAGTCCGGGTTGAGTTCGAGCGCGGCGCGAAAATGCTTTTCCGCCGTGTCCTTCTTCGCGCCATAGGTCAGTCCGCCGACCATGCTCCCGACCTTGTCGATGATTTCCGCATGCCAGGTGCCGAGGGCGATATTTGCATCGGCATGCCGGTGCTGAAGTTTCAGCGTCTGGTCCAGGCTGTGCTTGATCTTCCCGCCGAGGCCCTGGGCCAGCGCCTTGACGATGGAAATTCCCTGACTGTAGCGGCCCAGCGCATAGGCGTGGATGTACCAGGCGTTGGCATTCTTCGGTTCGGCATCCTGCAATGCCACGCAGCGCTCGCAGATGTCCTGGAAAAGCTGTAGCCGCACGTCCTCGTCGTCTTCGAGATAATTGGCATGGATCATCGTCGCCTTGTTAGCCGCGTTGATGCCCGAGGAGCCGCCATTCAGGCCAATGTCCACGGCTTTGGCGAAGTCGCCGGCGTGATAGGCGCGCCATGCATCCTGCGCGGCGGCGTTTTCGGGAAACGGCTCGCAGTCGCCACGATGCAGTCGCTCCCAGTTTCTCTTGAGGGCCGCGCCGGCATACGAGAATGCCTTGTCGGGGTGCGGAAACGTCGTCCAGGTCGGTTTCTTCATGGTCGACTGATACTCAATGGTTGGCGACGTATTCTGCCGAGAGCTTTTCCAGCAGACTGCGGGCCTCGCCTTGCAGGTAGGGGGCCGAGAGCGCCATCACTTGATAGACGCCGCGCCCGATGTCCGGTTCGCCGCGCGGGCGGCGGGCGTGCTCGAAGGATAGCCAGAAGGTCGCGATGACTGTCATGTTGGTCGCCAAGGCGCTCAATTGGGCGGGTGTTGCTGTCAACACGCCGGAAGCGGCCAATCCCTCATAGACCCTGCGGGCGGTCTTTTCCTTGCGTTCGAGAATCCGCTGGAAATGCGTTTCAACGAGACGGTTGCGCGTCAGCAGGTCGTTGATGTCGCGGTAGAAGAAGCGGAATTTCCAGATCGTCTCGAAGAGCAGATGGAGAAACAGCCAGATGTCTTCAGTGCTCAGCGTCCGCCCGCCAGGAACCGTGAGCAGTGCGTCGATTTCCTTTTCGTAGTCGCCGAACAGCGAGTTGACGATTTCGTCCTTGTTGTGAAAGTGATAATAGAGATTGCCGGGGCTGATCCCCATTTCGTCGGCGATGACGGTCGTCGTGACGTTAGGCTCGCCGAAATCGTTGAAAAGTTTCAGTGCGGTTTCAAGGATGCGCTCGCGGGTACGGCGTTTCGGTTTCGGCTCCATGCTGCTACCCTCATCGGTCTGTTGAAGAGCAAGCATACATCATGCAGGTCATCGCGATCCATGCCGACGCCACGGCCACATGTCCCGGGGCGGCGCATGCACTTGTCAGTCGGAGGCCGCAGCATGCAGGGCTTCCATGCCCCGGACGTGAAAGATGCCCGGTCGTTGCCGGGCATCCTGCTGTTCATTCTTTTCAGACGCCGGAAGGCGTCCCCGATGGTTACTTAGGCACCAGCTGCTGCACCAGGAGCGGCATCAGCAGATCCCGCGGGCTTCTTGGTGGCGACGCTTTTCGTGGTGGCCGGCTTGCGGACCGGCGCCGCCTTGGTGGCGGCTGCTTGAGTGGTGGCGGGAGTTTCAGCAGTCCGGGCGGCAGGCTTGGCAGCCTTGCCTTCCTGGGCGTCGCTCATCTTCTGAACCAGCGCCGTCAGTTCTGCAATGCGCTTGCTCAGCTTGTCGATGTCCTTCTTGGACGGTACGCCGAGGCTTGACAGGGCGCGGGCGACGCGATCCTCGAAGACCTGCTCAAGGCGATCCCACTTGTCGCTGGCCTTGTCGGTGACTGCGGAAACCTTGTCGGTCACGGCCGACACCTTGGCATCCACTGCCTTCCGCACACCTGCCAAGCGGCCGTCGGCGGCCTCGCGCACACCGGAAATCTTCTTGTCAGCCGCTTCGCGAGTCTTCTTCTGGATGGCTTCGCCTTCCTTGACCAGCGCATCGAACACCTTGTTGCCTTCTTCCTGCGTCTTGGAAAATGCGCCAAGACCGGCCAACCAGATCTGGTTGGCAGAATCCTTGACGGTCTGAGTGAGTTGCTTTTCCGAAGCGGGGGTGGTGACTTTCTTGACCATGATTAACTCCTTTGAAATAAAAGTGTGAGGCAGGTTGTTACTGCCGACGAGAGAAGTTTAGGATTTTCATTTAGAAAAGGCACACTAATAAACTAGGCAAGAGCCTCTAGTGGTCTGCTCCCGCGTCGGGGATGGCTGTGCGAAGTTCTCAATGAACGCGGTCAATCGTGACCCGCCATTCGTGCTGCGATGTCCGCCTGGCAGTTCCATGGCTGGTTGCAGCCGAACTGATCGAAGGCGCCGAAGACGAAGGATCGGCGACGGGAGATCCCCTGGGCCGGCGAGATTCAATCCGTGGGGCGACATGTTGCTCTTGAGCGAATACCGCCGATCGGTACATACTGATCGCGCGGGATCATGGATGACTTCCCGGGCTACGTACACTTTCCCTACCCGCCGGGTAAAATTCAACTCGGAGGGTCGGCGAATGACTCGGTTGGAAACGTCTTCACAGCATTCCCTCCTCGCCCGCAACGGCCCAGAAGTCAGCCGGGTGCGAACCGAAATCAGATAGAACTCAACATCTGCAGGAGTCAGCATGCCGCTCTTCCGCCTCGGTGAAAAACAGCCCCAACTCGGCGAGAATGCCTGGGTTGCCCCCAACGCGACGGTGATCGGCGACGTCCATCTCGGCGCCAACGCCTCGATCTGGTGGAATGCCACGTTGCGTGGCGACAACGATCCGATTCACATCGGCGAAAACAGCAACATCCAGGACGGCTCGGTGCTGCATACCGACGAGGGCGTGCCGATGCACATCGGCGCCGACGTGACCGTCGGCCATCTGGTCATGCTGCATGGCTGCACGGTCGGCGACGGCAGCCTGATCGGCATTGGCTCGGTGATCCTCAACCGTGCGGTGATCGGCAAGGGTTGCGTGGTCGGCGCCAATACCCTGATCCCCGAAGGCAAGGTGTTTCCCGACCATGTGCTGATCGTCGGCTCGCCGGGCAAGGTGGTGCGCGAACTGTCGGCCGACGACGTCATCCACCTCAAGCACGCCGCCGCGCATTACGTCGAGAACGCCCGCCGCTACCGGCGGATGCTGCAGCCGCTCTGATCGCGGCC
The DNA here is from genome assembly GCA_016714975.1 of Candidatus Dechloromonas phosphorivorans. Classification (GTDB taxonomy): domain Bacteria; phylum Pseudomonadota; class Gammaproteobacteria; order Burkholderiales; family Rhodocyclaceae; genus Azonexus; species Azonexus phosphoriphilus. The sequence goes on from JADKBR010000017.1 coordinate 325,561, forward strand.
GCGGCTTTGTCGAAAAGGAGAGCCATTCACATGAAGGACAAGACACTGCTGGTCCTGCGCCACGGCAAATCGGACTGGGCCACCGGCCTGGAGGATTTCCACCGGCCGCTGGTCAGCCGCGGCCGCATCGGCAGCCGCAAGATGGGCGCGTGGATCCGCCACCTGGACCTGCTTCCCGACGCGGTATTGAGTTCCCCGGCTGAGCGCGCGCGGATGACGACGGTGCACGCCTGCAAGGCGATGGGCGTTTCGCTGGACATGGTGCGCTGGGACGAGCGGCTCTATGCGACTTCCGTCGAGGAGCATCTCACCGCGCTGGCCGACTGCCCGAAGACGGCGCAACGGGTGATGCTGATCGGACACAATCCGGGGCTGGAAGAACTGGTCGAATACCTTGCCGCGGGCGCGGTCGAGGTTCCCGCCGACGGCAAGCTGCTGCCGACCTCGGCGCTGGCGCAACTGGAGATGACCGGCGACTGGAAAGGCCTGAAGCGCGCCTGCGCGCGGATCGTCGCGGTGACCCGGCCGGCCGAGGTGCCGGAGGACATCGAGGCGATCGACAAGGCGCAGGACAAGGAGAAGGCGAAGGCCGGCGACGAAGAGAAATGGGGGCCGGTGCCCGATTACTTCTTCACGCAGTCGGCGGTCATTCCCTACCGCATCGCCGACGGCAAGCCGGAAATCATGCTGATCACCTCGCGCAAGGGAACTCGCTGGGTACTGCCCAAGGGCGTCAAGGAACCCGAGCTATCGCTGCGCGATTCGGCGAGCAAGGAAGCGTTCGAGGAGGCCGGCGTGCGCGGCGAACTCGATGCGGAGCCGATCGGCCACTACGAGTACGCCAAGTGGGGCGGCATCTGCAAGGTCGCCGTCTTCCCGATGGCGGTGAGCGAGTGCCTGCCTGACGGCGAGTGGGAGGAAAGCCACCGCGAGCGCCAGTGGGTCGGCGCGAAGGAAGCGAAAGGCCTCCTCGACGAGCCCGAGCTGGGCAAGCTGGTCGGCAACCTTGCCAAGTGGCTGGCCGACCGCTGAGTTATTGAACCGGTAACCACTTACCCGAACCATGCTTCATTCCCGCGAACGCGGGAATCCGGTTTCCTGCCGGGTTCCTCTTTTCGCTGGGATGACAGATTTGGTTGCTCGGTTATTCGCCTTTGCCGGCGGAGGATCGCGGGCGGGGAGCACCATCCCCGCCGTGGCGGTTGTCTTTTCCCGGTGGACTGATTCGGCTCCTTTCTTCCGCCTGTTTGACGGCCATCCTGCTTGACATATCCTATCCAGGTGGATAGGATATGTCCCATGATTACACACACTTCCCATCCAGAGATCATCAAGCGCCTTAAACGGGCCGAAGGGCACCTCAAGAGCATCATTACCATGCTTGAGGGCGGCCGCAATTGCCTGGAGATCGCCCAGCAACTGCAGGCCGTCGAAAGCGCGGTGGGCAATGCCAAGAAGACGCTGGTGCACGACCACATCGATCACTGCCTTGAACAAGCGGTGCGCAACGACCCCCAAAGCGCGGACGACACCATTCGCGAGTTCAAAGCCATCACCAAGTACCTCTGAGAACGCCCCATGACTAATTTCTCTACACTCCTGGCGCAAGGCACGGCCAACGCCTGGCTTTTTATCCCCAGCGCCATCTTGCTCGGCGGCCTGCATGGACTGGAACCCGGCCACTCAAAGACCATGATGGCCGCCTTTATTGTGGCCATTCGTGGCACGGTAGCGCAAGCCGTGTTGCTCGGGATATCGGCGACGATTTCTCATACGGCCGTGGTGTGGGTTATCGCGCTCGGCGGGATGTACTTCGGTCAACAATGGGATGCAGAAACCAGTGAGCCCTACCTCCAGGTGGCGTCCGCCGTGCTGATTATCGGCGTCGCCCTGTGGATGATGTGGCGAACCTGGCGGCAAGGGCAATTTGTCGAGCAGGGCCATGATCACGACCACAGCCATCATCATGACGACACCAAACGAATCGATACCGGCCACGGTTTAGTAAGGTTGGAAGTGTTCGAGGACGGGGTGCCGCCGCACTTCCGGTTGTTCCGGGAAAGCGGGCATGGCCACGCCTGGACGGCCGATCAGGTGAGGATCGAGACCGAACGACCGGACGGTAGCATCCAGAAATTCAGTTTCGTGCAGCGCGATGGCTTCGTGGAATCCGAGCAGGAGATTCCCGAGCCACACGAGTTTGTCGCCCGTCTGCGCCTGGGCCATGAACACCACAGCCACGATTACGACGTGGAGTTCGTCGAGCACGATCACCATCACCACGCCATCAAGGACTACGAAGGACTGGACGTGTCGGCTCCGGGCTACCAGGATCCGCACGAACTGGCGCACGCCAACGACATTCGCCGCCGCTTCGCAAATCGGGAAGTGACCACCGGGCAGATCATCATGTTCGGGCTGACGGGCGGGCTGATTCCCTGCCCCGCATCGATCACCGTTCTGTTACTGTGCTTGCAATTGAAGGAGATCACCCTCGGGGCGACCCTCGTGCTGTGCTTCAGTATCGGGTTGGCCTTGACGATGGTCCTTTCCGGCACGCTGGCGGCCTTGAGCGTGAAGCACGTTTCCAAGCGCTGGAGCGGTTTCGGCGAATTCGCGCGGAAAGCCCCCTATTTCTCCGGCGCACTCATCCTGCTCGTTGGTCTCTACCTGGGCTATCAAGGGATGCAAGCCCTGGTCTGATTGGCGGTGGGCAAACGAGGCCCTGATGTTCCCCCGAACCACCGTTACGGCGGCGATGGAAATCCATTCGCGGATGGCATCGACCACGGCGGTTGTGTTTTCCGGCGGGATTCCGCATCATTCGCCCCTTTTTGCTGCCCCGCCGCATCCATGCTCGCACCCATCGAACACCGCATCGCCACTGAACTGGGCGTCCGCCCGGCCCAAGTCATCGCCGCCATTGCACTACTCGACGAAGGCGCCACCGTTCCCTTCATCTCGCGCTACCGAAAGGAGGCGACCGATGGCCTTGACGACACCCAGTTGCGTAACCTTGAGGAGCGCCTGACCTACCTGCGCGACCTCGAAGACCGGCGCAGCGCCATCCTCGCCAGCATCGAGGAACAGGGCAAGCTGACGCCGGAACTGAAGGCGACCATCGAGGATGCGGAAACCAAGCAGCGCCTCGAAGATCTCTACCTGCCCTACAAGCAGAAGCGCCGGACCAAGGCGCAGATTGCCCGCGAAGCCGGCATCGAACCGCTGGCGCTCGGCCTGCTTGCCGACCCCAACCTGACGCCGGAAGCTGAAGCGGAACGCTACATCAACGCCGATGCCGGTTTTGCCGACACCAAGGCGGTGCTCGACGGCGCCCGCCAGATCCTGATGCAAGAATTCGCCGAAGACGCCGAACTGCTCGGCCAGTTGCGCGAATACCTGAAGGAACATGGCCTGTTGCGGTCGACCGTCATGGAAGGCAAAGAATCAGAAGGCGCCAAATTCCGCGACTGGTTCGATTTCGCCGAGCCGATCGCCAGCATGCCCTCGCACCGGGCGCTAGCCCTGCTGCGCGGCCGCAACGAAGGCATGTTGCGCGTTGCGCTGGTCCTTGATTCCGAGCTCGATGAAGAGAAGGTCCAGCCCGGGCCCGGACCCTGCGAGCAGCGCATCGCCGTCCGTTTCGGGATCCGGAACCAGAACCGCCCGGCCGACAAATGGCTGGCCGATACCGTGCGCTGGACCTGGAAGGTCAAGGTCCATACCCACCTCGAGCTCGAATTGATGAACGAGTTGCGCGAGCGCGCCGAGGAGGAAGCCATCCGCATCTTCGGCAAGAACCTGAAGGACCTGCTGCTCGCCGCGCCGGCCGGCCAGCACGTGACCATGGGCATCGACCCGGGCATCCGTACCGGCTGCAAGATCGCCGTCGTCGACGCCACCGGCAAGTTGCTCGATACCGCCACCATCTACCCGCACGAACCGCGCTGCGACTGGGACGGCGCGCTGTCGACCATCGCCCGTCTGGCTTCCAGACACGGCGTGTCGCTGGTCGCGATCGGCAACGGCACGGCCAGCCGGGAAACCGACAAGCTGGTGCAGGATGTCATGAAGCGCTACCCGGAAGCGCGGCTGACCAGGATCGTCGTCTCCGAGGCAGGCGCTTCAGTCTATTCCGCCTCGGAACTGGCGGCGAGGGAATTCCCGGATCTCGACGTCTCCATCCGCGGCGCTGTATCCATTGCCCGCCGCCTGCAGGATCCGTTGGCCGAGCTGGTCAAGATCGATCCCAAGTCGATCGGCGTCGGCCAGTACCAGCACGACGTGTCGCAGAGCAAGCTGGCGCGCAACCTCGATGCAGTGGTCGAGGACTGTGTCAACGCCGTCGGCGTCGACGTCAATACGGCTTCGGTGCCGCTGCTCACCCGCATTTCCGGCCTGACCGCCGGACTGGCCGCCAACATCGTCAGTTACCGCGATGCCAACGGCGCCTTCCGCTCACGCGATGCGCTGAAGAAAGTCCCGCGCCTCGGCGACAAGACTTTCGAGCAGGCTGCCGGCTTCCTGCGCGTGCCGAACGGCAACAACCCGCTCGACGCCTCGTCGGTGCACCCGGAGGCCTATCCGGTCGTTGAAAAAATCATTGTCGACCTGAAAAAGCCGATCAAGGAAATCCTCGGTGACAGCCGCGCGCTGAAGGGCCTGAACCCCTCGAAATACACCGACGAACGCTTCGGCCTGCCGACCGTGCAGGACATTTTCAAGGAACTGGAAAAGCCCGGCCGCGATCCTCGTCCCGAGTTCAAGACGGCGACCTTCGCCGACGGCGTCGAGAAGGTCGGCGACCTGCGCCCCGGCATGATCCTCGAAGGCGTCGTCACCAACGTCGCGGCCTTCGGCGCCTTCGTCGATATCGGCGTCCATCAGGATGGCCTGGTGCACGTCTCGGCGCTGTCCAACACCTTCGTCAAGGACCCGCACACGGTCGTCAATGCCGGCCAGATCGTCAAGGTCAAGGTGCTGGAAGTCGACCTGCAGCGTCAGCGCATCGCGCTGACCATGCGCATGGGCGACGAACCGGTGCAGGGCAAACGCCACGACAGTGCCCCGGCCGGGCGCGGCAACCCCTCCCAGCCCCGGCCGCGCCCCGAAGGCAACGGGGCCTTGGGCTCAAGCCCCCTTGGGGGACAGCAACGCAGCTCGGGTCCGGCGCCGGCCGGCAATGCGATGGCGTCGGCTTTCGCCAAACTGAAGCGCTGATGCCGGGCCTTGCCAAGCTGACGTCGGCCGCCGCCCGGCACACCTGGCGCCTCGGATTGAAGGTTGCCTGGCTGCTGACCCTCCTGGGGCTGGCGATCGTCCTCGGCTTCACGCTTTACGCGGTGAGCGCGCTGCCGCCGCTGGCGCCGTGGCACACCGAGCGCCTGCACGAGGAATTTTCGGCGCTGAGTCACGACGATCTCGATTTCGCCGGCTACCTGCAGCGTGAGGAAAAGCTCTTCGCCGAGTTGCGCGCCACCATTGCCTCCTGGGACAGCAAGGACGAAGCTTGGGCGTCGAGCCGCTTCAACCCCGCGAGCATGGTCAGCCGCCTCGCCGACGGCGCGCCCTACAACCGCTCCTTCCGCCTGACCCTGCCCAGGCCGAAAGGTCAGGCGCTGCTGGTCCACGGCCTGACCGACTCGCCCTACTCGATGAAGGCGTTGGCCGAGTCGCTGCATGCGCGCGCCTTCGAGGTTACCGTGCTGCGCATGCCCGGCCACGGCACCCTGCCTTCGATGATGACCGAGATGAGCACCCGCGACTGGACCGCAGCAGTGCGCATCGCCGCCCGCGACGTCGCCGCGCGGGCCACCGTCGGCCAGCCCTTCTACATCGGCGGCTACTCAACCGGCGGCACCCTCGCGCTGCAATACGCGCTCGATGCCCTCGAAGACCCCGCGCTGCGCCGTCCCGACCGCGTGCTGCTGGTCTCGCCGGCCATCGAACTGACATCGGTGGCGGCGCTGGCGTCGATCATCGACTTCTTCAGCATCGTGCCGGTGCCCGTACTGGAAAAGGTGCGCTGGCAGGAAATCACCGCCGAATACGATCCCTATAAATTCAACTCCTTCCCGGTCAACGCCTCGCGCCAGGTCAACCGGGCAACCAGGGCGCTGCACAAGGCCCTGGCCAGCGCCCGCGAATCCGGCCGCCTGGCGCAGATGCCGCCGGTCGTCACCTGGCAGTCTGTGGTCGATTCGACCGTCGGTTCGACCGGTGTCGCCGACCGGCTCTATGCCAATCTCGACGGCGCCGGGCACCGGCTGGTGCTGTTCGACGTTAATCGCCACCAGGAGCTGGCCAGCGTGCAGCGCCCTGCAGCAGGCGCCATGATCCAGCGCCTGCTGCAGGGAAAACGTGGCTACGAACTCGAGGTCATCAGCAATGCCACCCCCGAGGGACTCGGGCTCAGCGTACGCAGTTTCGCCCCCGATGGCGCGGTGACAGAACACGAAACGGGGCTTTCGTGGCCAGCCAGCATCGTCTCGCTCGGCCATGTCGCCCTGCCTTTCCCGCCCGACGACCCGGTTTACGGCTTCATTCAGGGCAGTGGCCGCAACAGCATCCCGAGCATCGGCTCCTGGCTGCTGCGCGGCGAAAGCGGTGCGGTAAGCATCGCCCTCGGTTCGCTGACCCGCCTGCGCAGCAATCCGTTCTGGCCGCTGATCGACGCCGAGATCGGTGCGCTGGTCGCTGCCGATCTGGCGGGTGCAGGCGCTCGGAGCGGTACGCAACACAAGCCCTGAGCCACCTGTTGGTCACAAGGATTGGCCGCTCTTTGCGCAAATCCCGGCCTCCATGAAGCTTGGTGGCCTCGACTATGAAGTGCAACGCTTTCCCAAAGATAAGGTGCGTGTCTGTCGGATGATCAGCGGTTCCCTAAAGCACATCGTTCGCCTTCACCAGCGTCAGGCGCGTCGATAAGGCGTTGAGCGCGATTAGGTGCAGCATCTCGTTCACGGTGGTGCAGCAGTCGGTCAGGATGGATACCTTGTACTTCTCGGCCGAGCGGGAGATGGCGGTGTGGGTCACGCAGTTCTGGGTCATCATGCCGCAGATCAGCAATTCATTGACGCCGAGTTGCGACAGCGTCGATTCGAGCGTGGTATCGACGAAACTGTCGGCAAAGTGCTTGATGACGACCGGCGCGCCGGGTGCTGCCGCGAGGATGCGCGGATGCACATCTACCCCCGGGGTGCCTTCGTTGAAGAAGGGGGCGATGCCTTTCCCGCTGTCGGCGACGTGCTGAACGATGATTACCGGGATGCCCTGCGCGTCGGCCTTCGCGATCGCACTTTCGATATTTTCCAGCGTTGCCCCGGTATTCCACAGCGGAAACTTGCCGTCGGGAAAATAGTCGTTTTGCAGGTCGATGACGATCAGGGCGCGCTTGGCTGGCTGTGACATGTTCATTCCTCGATGGATTGGCGATGGGCCAATTATCCTGAAAAAAGCAGTTGAGACGCAGATAACGCAGATTGCCGCAGATCAGAGCCACAGGCCCCCTCGAATCTGCTCATGTAGGGACTCCGGGCAATCACTCGGTGGGTGAGCGAAAGCCTGTCGCCAAGTCACTGTGTTCAATCTGCGTTTATCTGCGGAATCTGCGTCAAATGAGGTTTTTAGGATTGTTCGTTTGCCGCAAGCCGGCGACGAGTGGCCCGAATGACAAAATTCGGTAATATCGGGCCAATGCGGCTTGGCCTCACGAGTGAGAAAATGCCGAAACATGCGATTGCCGTGATCGCCTTCGACCGGATCAGTCCTTTCCATCTGGCCGTGCCCTGCGTGGTGTTCGGCGATGTCCATCCCGGCGTGCCGCCCTCCCGGCTCATGGTCTGCGCCGGCGAGGACGCTATCCGCGAATGGTTCCGCACCTCGGGCCTGCTCCAGCGCCACGATTTCACCCCGGCGCAGCGCGCCGATTTCGAGCACTACGAAGGCAATGCCCAGGGCTTTCGCATCGTCACCCGCCTGCAGAGCCCGGCCAATCCCGGGTTGCAACTGACGAGCGCGGTACTCGCGGCGTTTACCAAGTACCCGCGTCCGTCTTCGGTCGCAACCGAACTCGACGGCAAGAGCGGCAGGAAGTTCGGCTGCTTCCAGCAGGATGCCGCCGCCTTCAGCCATGTGGCGCGGTCGACCGGTCTTGTCGAGCGAATTTCGGGAACAGCGTGGCGGCGCCATCCACTGGCCTTCCTGGTCGAAGTGGCGGACGACACCTGTTACCTGATCGTCGACCTCGAAGACGCCGCCCGCCTCGGCTTCGTACCATATCGCGACGCCGAACACCTGCTTGCCGACCTTGCCGGCAGCGCCGTCAATGCCCGGCGTCTGGGTCGCCTGCACGACCCGAAGGAGCGCCTCGAATACCTGCGGGCCAAGGCCATCGGCCGCCTGCTGGAGAACGCCGCGGCGGTCTTTCTGGAAAACGAGGACGCCATTATCAGGGGGACGTTCGACGACGAACTGCTCGAACAATCGCCGGTTGCCGGCCCGCTGCAGGCGATCCTCCGCCTGGCCAAGGAGACCATCTACACCGCCCGTCCGGCGCTCGAGATCGAAACTGCCGGTTTCGAGGTTCTCGGTGCGCTGCTGGCCCTGTTCGCCGGCGCGGTGGAGGCGCGTGCGGGACATGAGCGATTCACGACTCGTGACCGGATGCTGCTCCAGTTGTTGCCGGCCCAGTTTCTCGGCGATGCGGGCGCACCAGATCCCGACCTTTATGTGCGGCTGCTGCAGGTTGCCGATTTCGTCGCCGGGATGACCGATTCCTACGCGGTCGACATGTACCGCAAGCTAAAAGGTTTCGATCTGCCGACCTGAAACGGGTCGTCGGGTAACTTTGGACGAGGTAGGGACCGTCCTCCGGGCTGTCGAGGAATTGGGGGCGGGTAATCGGCCAAAGCCGCCGTTGATGGACCAACGGTTAAATGACCACTCCGGGACTTGGAACCGCTGTTGACTGGCGGCTGCTCCGAGGTGCTTTGATTCGCGATCCTTTCGTTAGTGGCGACAATGAGCCTGTCACTCAAACATGGCGGGGCGAACCAGGCCTGTTCGCTAGGCGAGAATAGCTCCGCTGAGTTGCACGAGACGCGACCCAATTGTAACGACTCCGAACCGAAGAGCGTGTGGTAGTCTCTCACTTCATCCATTGGACATGGTTACCCAACTGACATGGCAACTGGTGAGCCGCACGCTTCAACCATCACGGTTCCCGAAACATTGGCTCTCCTTGACGGGCCGTTTGCCTCAGTGGCCAGAGGCGTCGCCGAGGACCGATATGTGCTCTGGCTCGGGTCCGGCATCTCCTTCGGCCGCGTCGACGGGCTTCGCCAAGTCATCGCAAGGGTTCTGGAGTTCTTGCGCGCGCGAACCATCCCAGGCGACCCTGCGTGCCGGTTCGGCAGGGCCCTCCGGGAGGCGTTGGCCCTTGCACCGATCACCCCGGAGGAAGACGCTCGCGTTGACCTCACTCAGCCGTTCGCAACCTGGCCCGATAGCAACAACATCGTGGCGCGGCTGTGCAACAAGTACGCTGGGCTGCTGGACATCAATGTCCAGGGTGAGCCCGAAGACTACTTGCTGTGGGAAGCCGTTGAGCTTCGAGCGACTTTTGCCGACCCGGCCAAGCCTCCGGACGTAGAACACCTGTGCCTCGCGATCCTCGTTCTCGAAGGAGCGTGCTCTGACCTTGCATCGGCCAACTGGGATGGCCTGATTGAGGGCGCCATCACAGCGATGACAGGCGGGCAACCTGCGCTGTCGGTCTGTGCGCGTCCAGAGGACCTGCGAAATCCCGCACCCCGAGGCCGGTTGATCAAGTTCCACGGGTGCGCGGTGCTCGCGACGCAGAACGAGCCCGCCTATCGACCGTTCTTGGTTTCGCGTCAATCGCAGATCAATGCGTGGGCTGCGTGGCCGGAGAACGCAGCGGTGCGGGCTCGACTCGTCGACCTCGTCGCGACGAAGCCGACATTGATGATCGGCTTGTCAACCCAAGACGCGAACATCCAAGCCCTCTTCGCGCAGGCGGCGGTACAGATGCCATGGCGGTGGCCAGGCAACCCACCAAGCTACGTGTTTTCTGCAAACGAGCTGGTCGGGGACCAGCAGGGGCTGCTGCAGAACGTCTATCGGCACGACATGACCCCCGCCAATCGTCAGCAGATCGTTGACGAGGCCCGCATCCAGGCCTACGCCAAGCCGTTGTTGCTGGCTCTGGTGCTCCACCTGCTGTGCAGCAAGGTCCGGGTGCTTGTCGACCTTGCACCAGGTGCAGTACCGGTGGCCGATCGGCAGTCACTTCGAGATGGCGTCATTGCGCTTCGAGATCGGCTTGCGGCGAGCGTAGCGCCGGACCCGCTGGCATTCATCAACACCTTCATCGATCTGTGGGGTCGTTCCCTTCACCTGATTCGGAACGGAAGCTTGACCCATGCAGCGGGGCGCTACCAACCGCTGACGGTCGAGTCGCTCGCAAGTATCGCTACTAATCCCGGCCTTCCGGCATCGGGTTTGCGCGAGACTGCTGTCGCGGCTGGCCTCATCGGGTACGGAGTCGCCCGCGGCGAGTGGCAGATCGATGCACCGGCGTCGAACGCAGTACGCGATGGAATGTTCCGCCTACATGCCTCGTCAGGCGAGGCCAAGGTGTTTCTCACGTCCGGACCGACTTCCGCCCTGCAGCTCAAGCAAGATGGACACGTGGTGGATGCCGACGAGCCCATCGTGATACACGGACACAAACTCGTCCCGGCAATGCCTCGCTCGCCGCGCGCTGCGCCAGGCCGGACAGGTCGACGAGGGGTTCGAGAAGTGAGCCTTGCCAGCCTACTGGAGTCTTCGGCGGCCCTAGATGAGCTCTTTCAGCGATTCCGCATGGAGCTGGCAATATGAATGACATTACACCAGTGGGACGGATCACAAGCATGTTGTTGGAGGCAGGCTACCGATCCGTCTCCACGCCGCTTGTGATTGGCGGACTGAAGTTCGACTTTCCAGCTGCACTTGTGGGAATTGAACCTTCGCCGGACCTGATCTTGATTGCCGACACGGCATTCGAGCAGGAAGAACGGCTGGTGACAAAGCTGGAGGGTGTTGCAAGGTCGCTCGATGTTGCCAGATCGAAGCGGCCATTGACTGTCGTAATTGCTGGGCCACGTCCCTCCTCGGCGAACCTAGAGATCATGTCGCGCGTTTGCCGAGTGCTCCCAACCGGAACTGTGCTCGACAAAGACACGGAAGGTTCTCTGCGAAACTGGCTTGCCGTGCTCTTGCCCCTGCGACTTCCAGAGGCGCACGCACCAATTGCCGACGCCCTTGAGCAGTTGTCCAAGCTGGGTGCTGGGCTGGACCAGGAGGTCGCGGGCTTGGTGACTCCAGCGAAGCAGGGGACGCGGGCCGTTCAGTTGCAGTTGCACCAGATCATCGACGACGCAGTTGCCGATGCCAAAGAGGACGGTACCTCATGATCCCGCGCTTGAAGTCCGTCACGGTCACAGACTTCCGGAGCATCCGCGGCACGGTGACGGTCCCTCTTGATAGCCCCGTGGTCTTGATCCATGGGCAAAACGGGTCCGGGAAGACGAGCATACTGTCGGCCATCGAACTTGGCCTGACGGGGCAAGTTGCATCATTGGCCAGAGTCGACCCGACATTCGAATCTCATCTTGTGCATAAGGCAGCAACGGAGGGGCGCGTATCGATCACCGTCGACGGTCTGACGGACCTGAGTCCGTCCGCAGAGATCAAGTCCATCAACAAGAAGTTCAGCGGGAAGGGGGTTCTCTCGCCGCTGCTCTCGCGGTTCTACGGCGAACGGTGCTACTTGGCCCAGTCAACTTTGGCGAGGTTGCTCGAGATTTACCAACACAAGGATGCGAGGCTAACCGAGTCGCCATTGACCAAGTTTGTAAAGGACTTGCTTGGCCTGGACCAACTGGATGCCTTGGTCGAGGGCCTACATGATGCCGGAGACGTCAGGCGCCTGAGAACCGGCGCACCTTTGTATTGGGAGGTGCGTGACGCGATTCCAAAGCTTGAAGGTGAGATCGCACGACTCACGAAGGATCAGTTGGCACTGGCTACCGAGATACTGCAACTCACCCAAAGTGTACAGGCGAGATTGGTGGTGATGGGCTTGCCAGAACGGTCCGACATTCGATCACCGCAGGCCTCGAGTCAGCTGCAAAGCGAGGCGGCCGAGCCCGAGCTGCAGAGGCTGGCGAAGAGCCGGCGCGACATTGGAGCTGTGATAGAGCAATGGTCGACGGTGCAGTCTGGCGTTACGTCGCATGAGCGCGACGCAGCAGAGGCGCGTTCCAAGACTGCAGGCGAGTCGCTGCGGCGGTGGCGTGATAGCCACGGGAAGCAACTTGAGTCTGTCTTCGCGGCAATGGCGACCTACTTCTCTGATCTGCCGTCGCCGTCGTCGACGCGCCCAGCTCATGCGCGTTCCGTTGCGTTGGAAACCGTCTCAGCTGAATTGAAGCGCTGTGGCTCCGTCTTGGCGCGCGATCTAGACGACTCCAAGCAGCTTGCAGCGCTCGATGAGGGAATTGGCAAGTCGCGTTCGCGGATAGCCGTTCTCGATGAGCAGACCGCGAAGCATGCAGCTGCAGCTGGCAGCCTGGCCGAGGCACTCAACGCCATCCTCCCTCATGTGCACTCAGAGAACTGCCCAGTTTGCAGCAGAGACTTCGGCGAGGTCTCGGACAGACCTCTGAGTGAGCATTTGGCGAGCCAGATCTCGACGCTTACCGAAAGCGCAGGGCGACTTCAGGCACTTTCCAAGGAACGTCTTGAAGGCGCCACCTCGTTAGCCAACGCTGAACGGAGCCGCGGGCTCGTGGCTGGCCGGTTGTTGACCAGTGAGGCACGGGATGAGCTCAAGACGAGAGTGGCGAGATTGTCAGAATTCCAGCTTTCACTGCAACAGTTCGAGCCCGCAGTCATCGAAGGCGAGAAATGCATCAATGAGGCCAATGAGGCATCTGCGAGTTTGAACGCATTACGCGTGAAGGATCAGAAGGCTACGACGATTCGAGCCGCCGCACAGAAGTTCGCGGGTGACTTGAGCCTTCAGCCAATTGGTGAGAGCGAGCCGCTGATTGAAGCGCTGCAGCGATTTCAGAGCAACGTGTCGAAGACCGAAGATGCGCTTACTGCCAAAGAGTCTGCACGCAGGGAAGCGAATGCCAGTCTGAAGCAGCTCAACGTACTTGAGGGCCAGAAGCAGTCGCTGGTCAAAGCGATTGATGACAACAAGCGGCGACTCGCGCGGGTGAGTCAGCTCAAGGTGGTTGCGGACAGGCGCATAACCCAGGCTAAGGAGCTCAGTCATCGCGCGCGCGATCAACGTACTGCGATTGTTCGCCGCGTCTTCAATGAGTCCTTGAATGCGATTTGGCGCGACCTGTTTGTTCGATTGGCGCCAGATGAGCCATTTGTGCCGGCGTTTGCGTTGCCTGAATCCGATGGAGGCGCGGTCGAGGCTGTCCTGGAGACTCTCTACCGTAGCGGTGGCAAGGGCGGGAATCCGCGTGCCATGCTGAGCGCAGGCAATTTGAATACGGCCGCGCTGACGCTTTTCCTCGCGCTTCACCTCTCGGTGAAGCCAGCTCTTCCTTGGTTGCTGATTGATGACCCAGTCCAAAGTATGGACGAGGTTCACATTGCGCAGTTTGCGGCTTTGCTGCGGACGTTATCCAAGCAGCACGGACGCCAGATCGTCGTTGCGGTTCACGAGAAGCCGCTATTCGACTATTTGGCCCTTGAACTCAGCCCTGCCTTCCAGAACGACCGCCTGATCACGATTGACATAGGCCGGGCCGCGGACGGCAAGACGGTTATCGACTACGAGCCTCAAGTGTGGGTGCCTGATCAGGCGGTTGCCGCTTAAGTACTTTGGCTAGGCTGCATGATCAACAGTCTGGAATTCGCGGCACCCGGCGGGCAGATCTGGTGTCATCGGAATACTTCGTCCGTCTAATTACAGCTTCTCGGCTGTCAATCTCCGCAACCGGATATCCGGTATGGGACGATTATCGCGTTTGCACTGTCGGGAATCTGCCTTTTGCGTCATCTCAGGTTTGAACGGTAGCTAATCAACTTGTTACGGCCTGATTGTGTGCAGCAGGCAAAGGACGGCTTTGGCCGACAACCCGCCATATCTATGCCATCCATGCGCACAGCCAGCCAAGGCATTGCCATTCCCGAAATTGTGAATAGACCGCTTTACTTCAGTTCCGCCAGAAACCGCTGGCGCGCGGCCTCCAGTTCCGGCCGTGAAAAATCGTCGGCGGTGCGCAGGCAGGTGCGGTAGAAGGCGTCGAAGGCGTTCAGCACCTTCGTTTCGTCGAGCCGGCGGCACGGGCGCTTGTCTGTTGCGAGGGGCGGCGGGTCGAGCGGCCGGAGATCGGCGTAGCGCGGAATCATGCGCTGGCTGCCGTTTTCCGCCGTCGCGGTAATCGGTCCGGTCTTGACGAAGACAAGACTCTGGTATTCGAAGCGGGCGCCGACGGGGAGGTCCTGGAGCCTCATGGGCGGATCAGCCCGGCTCGCCGGCGTTGCGCGCGGAGATCTGTTCGTTCATCGTCCAGAAGTCGTAGAGGATGCCGAGCAGGAAAAAGCCCCCGGTGAACAAGTAGAGGATGCCCGTCACCCATTTTCCCTGATACATGCGGTGCACGCCGAACAGGCCCAGGAAGGTCAACAGCAGCCAGGCGACGCTGTAGTCGATGGCGCCGGACCGGAAGCGCAGGTCGGCATCACGATCCATGCCGGGGATCAGGAAGAGGTCGATCAGCCAGCCGATGCCCAGCAGGCCGAGCGTGAAGAACCAGATGGTCCCGGTCACCGGCTTGCCGTAATAGAAACGGTGGGCGCCGAGAAAGCCGAACAGCCAGAGCAGATAGCCGATGACCTTGCTGTGATTGTCCCGTTGCTGCATATGGCCTTGCTCCAGTAATTCCAGGTTGCTTGAAGAGTAAATCGCCCCCGCCGTGCCGCGACCATTGGTCCGTGGCGGGGCGCCGACAAGTCATCGGCGAATGGCAAGTATGGAAGGGCTTGGCGATTTCTGCAAAGGCATGGCTTGCCTTTTTTGCTTTACTGTACAAAAATACAGCCATTGGTTTTTAGCGGAGCAGGCCATGAAACTTACCCCACGTCAGCAGGAAATTCTCGACTTCATCAGGAACACGCTCGAAGTGCTGGGCGCGCCGCCGACGCGCATGGAAATTTCCAGCGCCTTCGGTTTCGCGTCGCCCAATGCGGCGGAAGACCATCTGAAGGCGCTCGCCAAGAAGGGCGCCATCGTCCTTGAACCCGGCTCGGCGCGCGGCATCCGGCTGGTCGAGCAACTCGGCCTGCCGCTGATCGGCAGCGTCGCCGCCGGCTCGCCGATTCTCGCCGTCGAAAACGTCCAGGGGCGTTATGCGCTGGATGCCCACCTGTTCAGCCCGCGCGCCGACTATCTGCTCAAGGTGCGCGGCCTGTCGATGATCGACGCCGGCATCTTCGACGGTGACCTGCTGGCCGTGCACAAGACCAGCGAGGCGCGTGACGGCCAGATCGTCGTCGCCCGGGTGGCCGAGGAGGTCACGGTCAAGCGCCTGAAACGCGGGAACGGCCTGATCGAACTGATCGCCGAAAACCCCGATTTCGAGCCGATCATCGTCGATCCCGACGCAGTCGAATTCGCCATCGAAGGCATCGCCGTCGGCCTCATCCGCGGGGCGACCAGCAGCCTGTCATGAGCGCGCCGCCCTTGCCGGCAGCGCTCGCGGAGGTGCTGGCCAGGGGCGATGTCTGGCGTGGCGACACGCTGGCCAGACTGGCGGAAAGCGCGGTGCCGAGCGGCCATGCCGAACTCGATGCCGAATTGCCGGGCGGCGGCTGGCCACGTGGAAATCTGACCGAAATCCTGGTCGACCGCGGCGGTCTGGGTGAAATGAGCCTGTTGCTGCCCGCGCTGTCCCGCCTGTCGGCCGCAGGCGGCTGGCTGGCGCTGGTGGCGCCGCCCTGGTTGCCGCATGCGCCGGCCTGGGCGGCGGCGGGGCTGGCGCTGGAACGACTGGTGGTGGTCAGGGCTGGCCGGCAGGCGGCCTGGTGTTGTGAACAGTTGCTCGCCTGCGGCGGATTTTCCGCCGTGCTGGCCTGGCCGGAAGCCGCCATCGACGCCAGGGCCTTGCGCCGTTTGCAGGTGGCGGCCGAGGGCCGGCCGACCCTGGCTTGTCTGTGGCGGCCGCAGGCGCTGGCCGCGACACCTTCGCCGGCGCCGTTGCGTGTTCTTCTGGCGGCGGGCGAGGGGGGGTTGTCGGTGCGCATTCTCAAGCGGCGTGGCCGGCCGGCGGCACAGCCGCTGAATTTGTCGATTGCCCGTCCCGGGAGAACGAACCGTGCTCTGGTTGGCCCTTCACTTTCCCCTGCTGGCGCTCGAAGCGCTGCCGTTGCGGCAGTCGCCTAGCGCTGTCGTCAGTCGCGGACGGGTGCTGGTGTGCGACCGGCTGGCGGCCGAAGCGGGGGTCAGCGCCGGCCAGAAGCTGTCGACGGCACTCGGCCTGCAGCCCGGGCTCGCCGTCTCCGAGCGCGATGCGGCGCGCGAGGGCAGCGCGCTGGAAAGCCTGGCCTGCTGGGCCGGACGGTTTACGCCGACGCTGAGCCTGTCGCCGCCGGCCGGGCTGCTGCTGGAAATCGGCGGCTGCCTGCGCCTGTTCGGCGGGGTGGAGGTTATTGTCGAGGCCGTGCTCGGCGGTTGCGCCGGGCAGAGTTACTCCACCCTCTGGGCCGTCGCCCCGACACCGCTCGGCGCGCGCTGGCTGGCGCAGGCCGCTGCCGGCGAAATCCACCAGGAAGCGCCGGCCATGCAGGCGGCGCTGGCCGCCTTGCCCTGTGGTGTTACCGGCTGGCCGGACGAAGTGGTGAAGCGGCTGGAGTCGTTCGGCCTCAAGCGTCTTGGCGACCTGCGTATCTTGCCGGGGGCAGGTTTGCGCCGGCGTATCGGCAACGGGCCGGTCGATGACCTGTTGCGCGCCTGGGGCGAGTTGGCCGACCCGCAAAAGCCTTTCATCTTTCCCGAAATCTTCGGCAGCCATATCGAACTCCCGGCCCGCGTCGAACATGCCGAGGCGCTGGCCTTCGCCGGCCAGCGGCTGTTCGCGGCGCTGACCGGCTGGCTGCATGGCCGGCAACTGCTGGTGCGCGCCTGCAGCCTGCATCTGACGCACGATGATGGCGCGCAGAGTGCCCTGGTTCTGCGCTTCGCCGAACCGGCTGCCGACGAAGGGCGCTTCCTGCGCCTGTTGCGCGAGCATCTTTCGCAACTGAAGCTGGCGGCGCCGGTCGAGGCCTTGCGCTTGCAGGCTGACGAGGTTGTGAACAAGCCGGGAGCCAGCGCCCACCTTTTCGACCAGCCGCTTGCCGGCGAAGGTGCGCTGGCCTGCCTCGAGCGCCTGCGGGCGAGGCTCGGCGAGGCGGCGGTGCAGGTGCTCGGCGAAGTGGCGGATTACCGGCCGGAGTGCGCGACCCGCGAGTTCGATCCGGCAACGGATTTTGCCTTTTCCGGGGCGTCGACCGCGCGATTCACGTCGCCGCGCCCGCTCTGGCTGCTGCCGGTGCCGCAAGCGCTGGGCGAACGGGGCGGCAGTCCGCACTGGCATGGCCCGCTGAAGTTGCTGTCGCGCGCCGAGCGCCTCGAAAGCGGCTGGTGGGACGAGGGTGAAAGGGGCGCGGCCGGCGATGTGCGACGCGACTATTTCGTCGCCCGCAATCCGCAAGGGCAGTGGGCCTGGGTGTTTCGCGATGCGGAGGGATGGTTCCTGCATGGCCTCTTTGCCTGATTATGCCGAGTTGCATTGCCTCTCGAACTTCAGCTTCCTGCGCGGCGCCTCGCATCCGGAGGAACTGGTCGCGCAGGCCGTCGCGCAGGGCTATACGGCGCTGGCGCTGACCGACGAATGCTCGCTGGCCGGCGTCGTGCGCGCGCATCTGGCGGCGAAGGATGCCGGTCTGAAGCTGATCGTCGGCAGCGAGATGGTTGTGACCATGGAAACAACGGCTGGCCCTGGCGCCGGCGGCCTGAGGCTGGTGTTTCTGGCGTGCAACCGCCACGGCTACGGCAACCTCTCGGCGCTGATCACGCTGGCCCGGCGGCGCGCGGAGAAGGGCTGCTATTTGTTGCAACGGTTCGATCTGGAGGTGGTCTCGCCGAGCGGCGCCGTACCCGACTGCCTCGTCCTCTGGCTGCCGGGTGATTCGCCGGCGCCGGAAGACGGATGCTGGCTGGCCGAGCGCTTTCCCGGCCGGGCCTGGATCGCCGTCGAACTGCACGCCGGGCCCGACGATGCCGCCCGGGTGGAAGTCCTGCAGGCGCTGGGCGCGACCAGCGGCCTGCCGCTGGTGGCGGCCGGCGACGTGCATATGCATGTCAAGGCGCGCCGGCCCGTGCAGGATGTGCTGACCGCCCTGCGCCTGAAGACGACGGTATTCGACGCGGGCTATGCGCTGTTCCCGAACGGCGAGCGCCACCTGCGCACCCGATTGCGCCTGTCGCGCCTCCATCCGCCGGCCCTGCTGGGGGAAACGCTGAATGTTGCCGCGCGCTGCGAGTTTTCGCTCGACGAACTGCGCTACGAATATCCGGAGGAGATCATTCCGGCCGGCGAAACGCCCGCGTCATGGCTGCGCGCCGAGACCGGACGCGGCCTGTTGCGCCGCTATCCGGACGGCGTGCCGGCCGGCGTGCAGGAGCGGGTCGAGCACGAGTTGAAGCTGATCGCCGAGATGGCCTACGAGGCCTATTTCCTGACGGTGTACGACATCGTCTGCTTTGCCCGCGAGCGGCAGATCCTCTGCCAGGGGCGTGGCTCGGCGGCCAACTCGGCCGTGTGCTACGCGCTCGGCATCACCGAGGTCGATCCGGCGCGCTCGGCGCTGCTCTTCGAACGCTTCATCTCCAAAGAGCGCGGCGAGCCGCCGGATATCGACGTCGATTTCGAGCACGAACGGCGCGAGGAAGTGATCCAGTACATCTACGCCAAATACGGTCGCGAGCGGGCGGCGCTGGCGGCGGCGGTGATCACCTGGCGGACCAAGGGCGCGCTGCGCGATGCGGGCCGGGCGCTCGGCTTCGGCATCGCCCAGATCAACGCGCTGACCGCGTCGCTGGCCTGGTGGGACAAGCGCGAGCAATTGCCGGAACGCTTCGCCGAGCTTGGCCTCGACCCGGCCGCGCCGCGCGTCGGGAAGTGGCTGGCGATCGCCGGTGCGCTGCGCGGGTTTCCGCGTCACCTGACGCAGCACACCGGCGGTTTCGTCATCGCCCGCGGGCCGCTGTCAAGGCTGGTGCCGGTCGAGAATGCGGCGATGCCCGAGCGCAGCGTGATCCAGTGGGACAAGGACGACCTCGACGCGATGGGTCTGATCAAGGTCGATATCCTCGCCCTCGGCATGCTGTCGGCGATTCGCCGGATGTTGCAGATCGTCGCAGAGCGCTCCGGTCGACCGTTCAAAATGCACCAGATCCCGGCCGAGGACCCGGCGACCTACGAAATGCTCTGCCACGCCGACAGCATGGGCGTCTTCCAGGTCGAATCGCGCGCCCAGATGGCCATGCTGCCGCGCCTGCAGCCGCGCAGCTTCTACGACCTGGTGGTCGAAGTGGCGCTGGTCAGGCCGGGGCCGATCCAGGGCGACATGGTCCATCCCTACCTGAAGCGGCGGCAGAAGAAGGAGCGGGTCGAGAAGATCTCGCCGGCGGTCGACGCCGTGCTGGCGCGCACCTTCGGCGTGCCGATTTTCCAGGAACAGGTCATGCAACTGGCTGTCGTCGCCGCCAACTTCACCCCCGGCGAGGCCGACCAGTTGCGCCGTTCGATGGCGGCCTGGCGCAGGAAGGGCGGGCTGGAACACTTCGAGCAGAAACTGCTCGCCGGCATGGCCGCCAACGGGCTGCCCGAGGCCTTCGCCCGGCGCATCATCGCGCAGATCCAGGGTTTCGGCGAATACGGCTTTCCCGAGTCGCACGCTGCCAGTTTCGCGCTGCTCGTCTATGCCTCGGCCTGGCTCAAGCGCCACCACCCGGCGCCATTCCTGTGCGGTCTGCTCAACAGCCAGCCGATGGGCTTCTACTCGCCGTCGCTGCTCATTCAGGATGCGCGCCGCCACGGCGTCGTCGTGCTGCCGCCGGACGCCAATGCCAGCGACTGGGACAGCCGGATCGACGCCGATGGTGCCGTGCGCCTCGGCCTGCGCGAGATCAGCGGGTTTGCGCGGGCGGTGGCCGAGCGTGTCGCGGTCGACCGCCGGAAAAGGCCATTTTCCAGCGTTGCCGATCTGGCGGCGCGGGCCGGCCTGCAACGGCGCGACCTCGATCTGCTCGCCGCCGCCGATGCGCTGCACAGCCTGGCCGGGCATCGCCGGCAGGCGGCTTGGGCGGCGACGGCGGCCGTCGTTCAGGGTGACCTGTTCGACCGACTGCCGCCGTCGGAAACAGCCACCGATTTGCCGGCGCCGAACGCCGGCGAAAACCTGATCGCCGATTACCGCAGCCTTGGCCTGACCCTGCGCCCCCATCCGCTGACCCTGTTGCGCCAGCGCCTGACAGAGCGACGTTTCGTCACGGCGGCAGTGCTGAAAACAGCGGGCCAGCGCGTCCTGATCCGCGCCGCCGGCATCGTCGTCGGGCGGCAGCGGCCGGGCACGGCGACCGGCATCGTCTTCGTCACGCTGGAAGACGAAACAGGGCTGGCCAATATCGTCGTTTATCCGCAACTGGTCGACAAGCAGCGGCGCGAACTGCTCGGCTCAAGTCTGCTCGGCGTCTACGGGCAATTGCAGAAGGAAGGGGAGGTCGTGCATCTGGTCGCCCGGCGTCTGGTCGATCTGTCCGCCTGGCTCGGTCGGCTGGAGACGGTCAGCCGGGACTTTCACTGAACATCTCACAGAACGGTCATTTGATGACGAAGCCGCGAAGGCAACTGCGCCAGTGCTTGATGTCTTGCGTCTTCATCTTCCATGCAACTGTGGCTAAAAAACCGCGAGAAAATTCAATATTCAGTTTGCCGGATCAAGAAGTTGTCTTGGACTGGCCTGATCAAGATTGTACTTCAGCATGTTGCAGAACAATCGCCCCTGCTCGATTGCGTCGTCGATTGCTACGTGGGTATGTGGCACATCGTCAAACCACGCCGTCGGCATCGACTGTTTTCCACAATTCCGATACGGTTTGCGCAGTAGCCCCATCGCATAGGTCTTGATGTCTATCACCGCGTAGCCGAAGGGATTTTCGCCAACGAATTCCATGAGGTACCAATAGACGAATGGAAAGTCGAAAGCGCTTGGATAAGCCACGAAGACTGGCTTGCCAGAAAGAGCCTTGATCCAGGCCACGTAGCGTCGCATGGCAACCTGGGGCTGCTCCGGATTCTGCCGACAAGCAGCCCAAGCCTCGGGCTGCGTTGCCCACCAGGCCACGGTCCTGGGGTCTGGAATTACGCGGGGCAGCGTATTCAGGTTCGCGGAAAACGTGCCGAGCAATCTCTTGTCGGCTGTAAAGGCCGCCGATCCAAAGCTCAGCATGGAGTGTTTTCCTGCCACCGGGCCGTCGGTTTCGACATCGGTGCTCACGTAAATTTCATTCATGCCCAATACTCTACTGGAGTTTCCGGCCAGCGCAGAGCGCTTCCATGCTGTTGCTGATCCGCCGACAGGGCACTCGGCGCGAGTACCAGTCAGTGCAACGCCCTGCCAAGGGTGACAGTGTCGTCACTTGCAAGGCGAGATGAAGATCGAGGCGCACACGGCGTTCGAACTGGCGCTCAAGCGGATCAGCCAGAGCGTCAGTACGTTTCCAAGGCCTCGGGCTGAGCGATCTTCTGGACGTGCTGTCGGATACGCGCTGCCCTTACTGGCTGGCTCACAGCCCAGGGCTGACAGTTCTCGCCGACCCGATGAGTCGCAGTTGCCAACATTTGTCGGCCGCTTGAACCGTCGACTGATCTTGGAGCCAAGGGGCTGAGCCTCTACAAGCGATCGCAGTCGATTCGCTCCGCTGAAACGATGCGAATGTGACATAGGTGACGCGCCGCACAGATAGCGATCCGGACCCACGAACTGGCTGGTGCGGTTTTTTTCGCTGGTGTGCCGAATTGCAAGGCAAAACACGTACTGTTCGAATGAGCGAGGCCCGCCCCGTCACCTGATGATTCGTGCTGAATCGGTCAAGGACGGGAGATGGCAGAAGACACAGGCTTGGAACGTACCGAACCCGCATCAGCACGACGGCGTGAGGAGGCGCGGGAACAGGGGCAGGTCGTGCATTCGCGCGAGCTGTCGACCTTGGCGTTGCTGCTCGCCGGCGGTGGGGGACTTTGGTTCCTGGGGGCGGGAATTTCCGATCGGCTGTTGGGCCTGGTGCGTCACGGCATGGAACTTGACCGAGCGCTGGCATTCGCCCCGAACTTGATGCTCACACGCCTCAAGGAGGCTTCGGTCGATATGCTGCTCGCGCTATCACCGCTCCTGCTGCTGTTTGTCCTGGCCGCAATCGCCTCTACGCTGCTTTTGAGTGGCTGGCTGTTCAGCTTCAAGCCGATGCTCCCCGACTTCGGTCGCCTTGACCCAATCAAGGGGCTTTCACGTGTCGTGTCGTGGAATGGCGTGGTGGAGATGATCAAGGCGGTCGGCAAGACCCTGCTCGTCGGCGTCGTTGCTGCGTGGGTCATCTGGAAGAATAGTGGCGCGGTGTTCTCGCTTGCCGCCGAGCCGCTGGCCTCCGGTATGACGCACATGATGCAGCTTGTCGGTACGAGCTTCCTTGTCATGGCGGGGAGCATGGCCTTGATTGTGGCAGTCGATATTCCGTTCCAGCTCTGGGATCACGAGAAGAAACTGCGCATGACGCGCGAGGAAGTGCGTCAGGAAAACAAGGAAACCGAAGGCGATCCGCAGGTCAAGGCGCACATCCGCAGCCAGCAACGCGAGATGGCGCGCCGGCGCATGATGTCGGAGGTTCCCAAGGCCGACGTGGTTGTCACCAATCCGACTCACTACGCTGTCGCGCTGCGCTATCGGGACGGGGCGATGCGCGCCCCGATGGTGGTGGCGAAAGGCGCACACCTGTTGGCCGCGCGTATTCGCACACTGGCCGAGGAGCACCACGTGCCAGTACTGGAGGCGGCACCGCTCGCTCGCGCCCTGTATCGTCACGCGGAGCTGGGCGACGAGATTCCGGCCCCGCTCTATACCGCGGTGGCCGAGGTGCTGGCGTACGTTTACCAACTGCGTCGGCAGCAGGAGTTCGGCGGCCCGTTGCCGCAACCACCTGACCTGTTGCCATTGCCTGTCGGTCTTGATCCAGGTGAGGTTGCCGCATGAACACCAGCTTCAGTCCGAGGTTGTTGCTGGGCAGCGGCGGCATTCCGGCGATGGCGGTGCCCGTCCTGATCATCTTGATCCTGACGATGATGATCCTGCCGGTGCCGCCGTTCCTGCTCGATCTGCTGTTCACCTTCAATATCGCGCTCTCCATCATCGTGCTGCTGGCCAGCCTGTACACGATGAAGCCGCTCGATTTCGCAGCCTTCCCTACGGTTCTCCTGCTGACGACGTTGCTCCGCCTCTCGCTCAACGTTGCCTCGACGCGGGTTGTGTTGCTCCGCGGACATACCGGCCCGGAGGCTGCCGGGAAGGTGATCGAGGCGTTCGGGCAGTTTCTGGTCGGTGGGAATTACGCCGTCGGGATGGTCGTGTTCGCTATCCTGGTGGTGATCAATTTTGTGGTGATTACCAAGGGCGCTGGGCGTATCGCCGAGGTCGGCGCACGTTTTACCCTGGATGCGATGCCGGGCAAACAGATGGCAATCGACGCCGATCTCAATGCGGGATTGATCGGCGAGGAAGATGCGCGCCGTCGCCGCAGGGAGATTTCTCAGGAGGCCGAGTTCTACGGCGCCATGGATGGCGCCAGCAAGTTCGTGCGCGGTGATGCCGTTGCCGGGATCATCATCCTCTTGGTAAACATCATTGGTGGCCTTGTCGTAGGTGTGCTGCAGCACGATCTGGATGTGGCCACGGCGGCGAAGTACTACATTCTGCTGAGTATTGGCGATGGCCTGGTGGCGCAGATTCCAGCGTTGCTGATTTCCACCGCAGCAGGTATCGTCGTCAGCCGCGTGGACAGCGATCAGAGCATAGGTGAACAGCTGGCCGGACAGTTGTTCAACAAGTCGCAGGTGCTGGCGATCACTGCTGCGATTCTCGGCGTCATGGGACTGATTCCGGGCATGCCGAATTTCGTCTTCTTGCTGATTGCGGGGCTGCTGGCTGTGGGCGGATACATGATCGCCACGCGGAAGATCGTGCCGGAAGGGCCGGCGCCGGTGGAACAGGCGGTGGCGGGTTCCGCCGTCGAGGCGACCTGGAACGACGTCGTTCCGGTAGATACGCTTGGACTGGAGGTCGGCTACCGGCTGATTCCGCTGGTCGACAAGGCGCAGGACGGCGAGTTGCTCAAGCGCATCAAGGGACTGCGCAAGAAATTTGCTTTGGATATCGGCTTTCTGCCGCCGGCGGTGCATATCCGCGACAACCTGGAATTGCGTCCCAGCGCCTACTTGATCACGTTGAAGGGCGTTGACATGGGTCGTGGGGAGGCTCACCCCGGCATGTACCTTGCCATCAATCCGGGTCACGTGAATACGACCCTGCCCGGTACCGTCACTCGCGACCCGGCGTTCGGGCTGCCGGCGGTATGGGTCGAGGCGGGAATGCGCGAGCAGGCGCAGACCTTCGGCTACACTGTAGTTGATGCCGGCACGGTGATTGCTACCCACCTGAATCTCGTGATGCAGACGCATGCATCCGAGCTGCTGGGTCGTCAGGAGACGCAGCAGCTGCTTGATTACGTCGGGCGCGACTCGCCCAAGCTGATAGAGGATCTGGTTCCGAAATTGCTGCCGCTCGGGACGGTGCAGAAGGTCTTGCAGCGTCTCCTTGAGGAAGGCGTGCATATCCGTGACATGCGCACCATTATCGAGGTGCTCGCCGAGCACGGCGGACGAATTCAGGAGGCCGGCGAGTTGACCGCACTGGTGCGAGTGGCGCTTGGGCGTGCGATTACGCAACAGCTGTATCCGGGGACAAGCGAACTGCAAGTGATGGCTCTGGAACCCGGGTTGGAGCGCTTGCTGCTGCAGGCGGTGCAATCCAAGACAGGGGATGCAGCAGGCATCGAGCCAGGTTTGGTCGAAACACTCTTGCGCGAGGCGAGTGCAGCGGCCGGGCAGCAGGAGCGACTCGGCTTGCCAGCCGTACTTCTGGTGCCGGCCGAGTTGCGCGTGCTGCTTTCCCGGTTCCTGCGCCGTGCGGTATCGCAGATCAAGGTAATCGCCCATAGCGAAGTTCCGGATACCAGCACCATCAAAGTCACAGCATTGGTTGGGAGCAAAGTATGAACGTCAGGAAGTTTTTTGCCAGCAGCTCGCGTCAGGCCTTGTATCTGGTGCGGGAGAGCATGGGGCCGGATGCACTGATTCTCTCCAACCATCAGGTTGAGGGCGGCGTTGAGATCCTTGCCATGGCGCAGGCGGATATGCCACCGCTCGCTGCGACGACGCATGTACATCGGGGCAAGGCAGAGGATCCGCCAGGACGCAGCCCGCAACCGGTGGCGTCGCCCATTGCGGTCGCCGCCGCAGTCGACACTGCAGCAGCAGACCCGGCGACGAGCAACCTTGCTAGCGAGATCAAGTCCATGCGCGGAATGATTGAGGAGCATCTTAGCTTCCAGGCGTGGGACAACGCCCAGCGAGGCGATCCGGGCAAAGCCAAAGTATTGCGTGACATGCTGCTCGCCGGCTTCAGTCCGGCGCTGGCGCGCCAGTTTCTCGCCAAGATGCCGCACGGACTGGGGGTAGAAAAAAAGCTCGAGTGGGTCAAGGCGGTACTGGATCGCAATCTGCGGATCGTGGCGACGGCCGATGAAATTGTCAAACGCGGGGGTGTCTACGCCTTGGTCGGTCCGACCGGTGTCGGGAAAACCACCACGGTGGCAAAAATCGCCGCGCGCTGCGTTGTTCGCTATGGCGCTGAACGGCTCGCGCTGCTGACCACGGATGGTTACCGCATCGGAGCACACGAGCAACTACGCATTTACGGCAAGCTCCTGGGCGTGCGCGTAATTGCCATCAAGGACACGCCCGACCTGCAGTACGTACTGGACGATCTGCGCGGCAAGCACCTCGTACTGATCGACACGGTTGGGATGAGCCAGCGCGACCAGTTGGTGCCTGAGCAGCTCGCGATGTTGTCTGCCTCCGGCACCGGGATACAGCGACTTCTATTGCTGAATGCTGCCGGCAATGGCGAAACGCTTGATGATGTAGTGCGCGTCTATCGCGGTGCGGGAGTGCACGGCTGCATCATTACCAAGGCCGATGAGGCGGTTCGCATCGCTACTGTCCTCGATGTCGCGATTCGCCATCAACTGCCCCTGCACTACGTTACCGATGGCCAGCGCGTTCCCGAGGATCTGCATTTGCCTGACCGGGAGTCTCTGCTGCGGGGTGCGCTATGCCCGGTTACAACGCCATCGGCTCACCATCTGGACGCCACGGAGTGCCAGTTGATGTTGGCCTCATCCTCGCTGGGTGGTGTTGCGGCAGGAGCAAGTTTTGCCTAGCAGGAGACATGATCAGGCCGAAGGCCTGCGCCGGATGACCGGTCACGGCACACTGCGTGTGGTTTCCCTCGGTGCCGGGGAAGGCGGTAGCGCCAGGACCATGGCGATTATCAATCTCGCCGGAGCCCTCGCAGAACTGGGCCGCGACGTCTTGGTGCTCGACGAGAGCCCGACGGAGTATGGTGTCACCGCGACACTCGGGCTGAAAGCCCGCTTCGACCTTGAAGACGTTATCAGGCGGAAACGCGATCTGGACGAGGTGATTGTCCGTGGTCCGGCGGGAATCATGATCTTGCCGGTAGCGTGCGGCGCTCGCTCGCTGGCCCAACTGCCTGCGTCAGAGCAACAGTGGCTGGTGGACCGCTGCAGCCGACTCGGGTTCGCGGTGGATACCTTGCTGATGGACGCCGTCCCCGGAAGTGCCAGCGGGCTGGTCTGGCCGGGCGTCACAGCTCAGGAGGTGATCATTATTGGTGGAGGTGGTGCCAATGCAGTTACCGCAGCCTATGCGCTGATCAAGCGGCTGAGCAGCGAGTTCGGGCGACGCGAATTTCATGTCGTGGTAAGCGACGTCGCAAGCGAGCGCGAGGCGCGTATTGTTTGTGGCAATGTAGCACGCGTTGCGCGCCGCTATCTGCAGGTATCTCTCGATTTTGTGGGACATGTTCCGCCTGATGATAAGATGCGGCATGCGGCGAGAATGAGGCTCCCGGTTGTGGCGGCGTTTCCCACCGCTGCTGCTGCAGAGAGTTTCCGCCGCCTTGCGCAGGTGATCATAGCTTCGCCGCGAGCCGAAGACGACGGCAGCGGCTTCGATGACTTCATGCGTAACCTCATCCAGTCAAGCCGCGTGCATATCGCCGCAGTGCAGATCAGCCCTTAGGACCAGCATGTACACCGCCTCGGGAACTCGTGACACACAGCAACTCCTGGCGCAATTCGCCCCGTTGGTTAAACGTATCGCTCATCACATGATGGCGAGGCTGCCGGCGAGTGTGGAAATAGACGACGTCATACAGACCGGCATGCTTGGGTTGCTTGATGCTGTTAACCGCTACGAAGAGTCGCATGGAGCACAGTTCGAAACATATGCACCGCAGCGCATCCGCGGTGCCATCCTCGACGGGCTGCGCCAAGGCGACTGGCTGCCGCGCAGTATTCGCCGGGACCTGCGCCGCATTGAGGGAACGATCGCGAAGCTGGAGCAACATCTTGGCAGGGCGCCCAGTGAGCAGGAGGTCGCCCGGGAACTTGGAGTGCCGCTCGCCGACTACCAGAGGATGCTGCAGGATGCCCGCGGCTACCAGTTGATTTCGTTCGAGGACTTGGAATCCGAAGACGGGAGCGATTATCTTGAGCGCCATTGCGAAGACGGTGGCGCCGGCCCGCTCGACGCGTTGCTAGACCGCAAGCTGCGCGAACGATTGGTGAAGGGAATCGAGAGTCTGCCTGAGAGGGAGAAAGTGGTGATGGGCTTGTACTACGAAGAAGAGCTTAATTATCGCGAGATCGGCGAGACTCTGGGCGTGAGCGAATCGCGCATTTGTCAACTGCATAGCCAGGCGATCGCTCGTTTGCGCAGTCAGCTCAGGTCCCTCTAAGCAGTGGACTTCGGCAGCATCATCGGCATTTTGATTGCCCTCATAGGGATTATCGGGGGACAACTCATCGAGGGCGGGTACATCGGCTCGATGCTGCAGACTGCAGCTTTTCTGATAGTGTTTTGCGGGACCGCGGGTGCGGTCATGGTGCAAAGTCCGGTGCGCGTGTTCGTGCGTGGCATAAGAATGGCGAGATGGGTCGTCATGCCACCGAAGTTCGAGCCACGGCAGGTGATAAATGACGTTGTGCGCTGGAGCGCCTCGGCACGCAAAGCGGGATTGCTTGCGCTTGATCAGCAGGCAGGCATGGCGACCGACGGGTTTGTCCGCAAAGGCTTGCAACTGCTGGTGGATGGCGCTGAAGCAGAGACGCTGCGCGATGTCATGGAGGTCGAGATCATGACCTTCGAGGAATATTACCGGCAGGCGGCGCGAATATGGGAGGCTGCCGGCGGGTATGCGCCGACCATAGGGATACTCGGGGCGGTGCTGGGGTTGATCCATGTGATGGAGAACCTGTCCGACCCGGCGCGGTTGGGCAGTGGCATCGCGGTTGCTTTTGTGGCGACTATCTATGGCGTTGGTCTTGCCAATCTGGTGTTCCTGCCAGTGGCGAACAAGCTGAAGGTGCTGATAGCGGGGCAGGTTCTGCTGCACGAGATTCTGCTCGAGGGCTTGATTTCAATCGCCAACGGTGAACATACGCGCATGATCGAAATTCGCTTGCTCGGCTATGTCGCCGACCAGCGGTTCGACGCCAACGGCCCCTGAGCACGCGCTCGATACGGACAGGCTCACCCGAACATGCGCCGCAGGCGAAAGTATCTCGATCAGAGGCAGTCAGATAATCACGAACGCTGGCTCGTGTCCTATGCCGATTTTATTACCTTGCTGTTCGCGTTTTTCGTCGTTATGTATGCGTTGTCGACGGTAAGCGAAGGCAAGTATCGTGTGCTCAGCGAGTCACTGGGCAGCGCTTTTGGTGGCAGCGGGCCTGAGCGGATACCTTCTGCGCTCGCGCCGCAGGAACCGCAGGTGCACGAACCGCTGCCGCAGGAACCGCTGCCGCAGGAACCGCAAGTGCAGGAACCGACCCCTAGGGAAGACGCACAACCACCCCTCGAAGCTGTCAAACCAGCTGAGCTACCTGGCATCCAGCGCGAACAGATGCGCGGCATCGCCCAGGACATACTCAAAATTCTCGATTCGCTGGTACGTGACGGCCAGGTGAAGGTGACCCAGAGCAATCGGGGCATTTCCGTCGAGATCAATGCGAGCGTATTGTTTGCTTCGGGACAGGCGCAATTGCGTCCCGAGTCTGGGCGGGCGTTGCAACAGGTCGCCAAGGTATTGGCACCAACAGGGCAGGGGATTCAGGTTGAGGGTTACACTGACGACGTGCCGATAAGTACCGCCCTGTTTCCTTCCAATTGGGAATTGTCGGCGGCTCGCGCCAGCAGCGTTGTACGACTCTTTAGCGAAAATGGGGTCGCCGAGCAACGGCTCAGCGTGATCGGTTACGGCCCCAATCGTCCCGCCACGGGGAACGAGACCCCGGAAGGTCGGGCGCGCAATCGCCGTGTAACAGTAATGATATTGGCCGAAACGCCGGGTAAGGTGATCGATATTCCGCTGGAGGGGGCTACACCAGTACCGTAGGGCACCCAAACTGGCGCCATTGCCGCATAAAGGGCGCGGCTTAGATTGCGATCGGCGGTCGTGCCCCACGTAGCGGGCGCAACTGCCCGTCAGAACGGTAGACTCCTTCGGAAGGAACCGAGGTCTGCAGCACCGCCAGCTTCAAGCGGTTTTGTTGTAGCCGGCCTTCAATAAGGAGGCCATTGTTCTGGTTCAACTCCCGGGCATTTTCAGCCTGCGCCACGAATTCTCGCCAAATCTTGTTTGCCCTTGCGGCAAACCCAGGATTGCGTTCCAGCCACGCTTCCATACCCTCAGCGTTGCAGGCAAGATTCTGCGCTGCGAGATGGCGACTGCGTTGTTTGCCCATCAGCGCCAAAACATCCATTTTTTCGGTCTTTTCATTTGCCAGCCCAATGAGACCATCGGCATCGCCGCGGATCAGCATCTCCTGCTCGGCGCGTAGCAGACCGACAAATTCGTTGAGGGCATCTCGTTCTGTCTGCAAAACGGCCAAGAAAGCGGTGGCAGATGCCACCACTTCGGATTCTTGGCTTTCTAGGTGCAGCATCAGACCAGTCTTGAACCAAGCAACTCGCGTGCGGCTTGCAGCAGGCGATCCGCCACCATATCCGGATTGACGCTGAAACGCCCTTCGGCAATTGCCAACCGGATTTCTGCTACCCGTGCGCTATCCACAACAGGGGTATTCGCCATGCTGGCTTCGATTGATTGCAACTTCGCAGCAAGTGGGCTCAACTCGACACGGTCACCCCCACCGGAGTTCCCCGTACTGGTCGCTTCTTTAGTACGGAGATTCGCTCCACCGCTGACCGCACCGCTGCCAGGTTTGATTGAGTCGATTTTCATGATGGTTTCCTTAGGCCACTGCTATATGCCTCTTTAACGGCATGTTGGCTCGAAACATTAGCCTCTTGTGACTCGAATCTTCACATTTTCTGAGTGTCGGCGCAATGCTGCGGTGCACCTGCGGATCGGCGGATTGTTGAAGGGTGCGCCCTTGCTCGACTCAATGTGATTGTTCAACGTCGACTATCCCACCAAGGCGGGCAATGCCGTTGATGGTGCGTCCCGACGATGTGCGCACTTGCACAATTTGGCCCTCGGCGGCATTCGTCACGGCCTTGCCTTCTGCGCTTACCTTGAATCCCCGGCCTTGAGAGCGCAGGGTTACCGACTGCCCCTGCTGGATCACCGGGGGTGAGCGCAACCAGTCCTGCCGCAGTGGCTGTCCGGCTGCAATGCTGATGGTGGCGATGCGGCCGACTGCCTGCCTTGGCTCGGTGATGATTCCTCCGGGCAGTTGGCCCAAGTCGGCTTCCTGTACTGCCAGATCGCCGAGTTCGATCGAGCGGCCTTGCACCAAGCCGTTCGCTGCGACGACAATGCCTGTCAGAATTCTGACCGAGACCGGAACGTAAATGGTCCATGTCTCGTTCCCGCTGCAGCGTACGCCAACGCTGACATTCCCCCAAAGTCTGGCGCCTGGGGGAACGAAGGCTTCCGGTGCGTGACAGGCGGGGAGGTTGAGGCGAGTGTCGATGGCGCCCACCGTGAAACTCACCTTGCCTGGCAGTCCGGCGGTTTGCTGTCGCACCAGATCTTCCACAGCCTTGTGAATCTGCGCTAGCTGCGGCTTCTCGCTCGACGCGTGACATAGCGTGACACAGCCAAGAAGCAGGAAGGCAAGGACGAATGTGCGAATATTCATGAGGGTTCGCTTGATTGTCAGGATGGCCATAGCGCGAGAATACGCATTTTCATTATAGATCGGTCGATATTCGCGAAGCGCCCAATCAGCGCCGCTTTTCCGCAGTTAATCGCCACCTGGCGGGTGCCGAGTCCCCACCGCCGTTCTGAGATTGGCGTACCTGGCGTAGCCTTAGTCGTGACGGTCACGCAGCTCGGTACCTCATTCTTGCCGCAAGCGGCAAAAATTGCCGCTGCGTCAAGGCCAAGCTCCCAAATACGTCATTTTTTTGTGGTTGATCCGGACGCTGCTCTCGATAAAGAGGGGCCAACATTACTGGCATGTTTGGTGCTTATCCAGATTGAGAACGACACACTCAAAGCGACCATGATTGAATCACTCGACAAGCTGTTCCAGTTCCAGCAAAACGCGCTAAACCTGCGCGCCTTCCGCCAGCAGCTAATCGCTTCCAACATTGCGAATGCGGACACGCCGGGCTTCAAGGCGCGCGATATTGATTTCGCTGCTGCGCTGAGTCGCGCTACGACAGGACACTCGGTACCACTGCGCACCACCAGCAACAGGCATCTCGGTGCTGCATCGCAGAATGAACCTGCCACAGTCCTCTATCGTACTCCGCGGCAACCTAGCATTGATGGCAATACAGTAGACATGGACGTGGAACGCAACCGTTTTGCCGATAACGCCGTGCATTACGACGCTAATCTTACGGTTCTCGGTGGCCAGATCAAGCTGATGCTGGCTGCACTACAGGGGTGATGCTCATGTCCTTGATGAAGGTGTTTGAGATCGCAGGTTCTGCCATGACCGCTCAGTCACAGCGGCTCAACGTGGTCGCCAGCAATCTGGCCAACGCCGACAGCGCGACCAGCGCCAACGGTCTGCCCTATCGCCCCAAGCAGGTCGTCTTCAGTGAACTGGCCCTTGGTGGCACCATTGGCAGTGGCGTCAGAGTTAGCGCCGTGATTGAGGATAACTCGCCGGCCAAGCTGTTGTACGACCCTAAGAACCCACTCGCCGATACGCAGGGTTATGTCGCCATGCCAAACGTCAACGTGGTCGAGGAAATGGTAAACATGATAGGAGCGTCGCGTTCCTATCAGAACAACGTTGAGATGCTCAACACTGCCAAGGCGTTGGCGCTCAAGACGCTGACCCTTGGGCAATGAAGAGCAGGCACATGGCAGGTGATTTGACGATGCAACCGACACGGAGGGCTGAAAAATGGGTGCTGTGAGCAGTATTGCAGGCGCGGTTGCGGCAAAGGCAGTGCAGAGCACACTGAGCGCGACCGGTAGCGAAGGGGCGGAGGACCGTTTTCTCAAGCTGCTGGTGACGCAACTGAAGAACCAGGATCCGCTCAATCCTATGGATAACGCAGAGATCACGTCGCAGATGGCACAGATCAGCACGGTGAGCGGCATTGACAAGCTCAACAGCACCATGCAGGCAATGGCAACGGCCTTTAGTGCCAACCAGTCGCTGGAGGCAACAGCCATGGTCGGCCACCGCGTACTTGTACCCGGAAGTACGCTGCAACTGCAAAATGGGGCGGCTGCCGGCGGGCTCGAGCTACTTCAGGCAGCGGACAGGGTGTCGATTTCCATCAAGGATGGCTCCGGTCAGGTGGTGCACAGGGTTGATCTCGGGCCCCAGCCGGCCGGCGTGGTCAGCTTTCAATGGGACGGCGTGGTCGACAGCGGCGCGAGTGCTGCTCCCGGCAGTTACAGTTTTGCCGTCGAAGCTGCCCAGGGCGGCAAGAAAATCGATGCCACGGCGCTCGCACTCGGTCTGGTCGGTGGTGTCATGCAGGGCAAGACCGGCGTGTTGCTGAACGTGAACGGCATGGGAGCGGTCGCATTGTCTGATGTCAAGCAGGTCCGTTGATTCATGGGCTCCGTAATGACCAGGAGAAATCCTGAATCACTCCAGCATCAGGTTTTTTGTCTGGGGTCGTAACAAGTTCAAGCAAGGAGAAACGAAATGAGCTTTCAGCAAGGATTGAGCGGCCTCAATGCAGCGGCAAAGAATCTCGACGTGATTGGGAACAACGTTGCCAATTCCGGCACCACCGGCTTCAAGCAGGCTGTGGCGCAGTTCGCTGACGTCTTTGCGGCTTCGAACGGCGGCGGGAGCCGCACTCAGGTCGGCATTGGAACGCAAATAAGCGGGGTAACGCAACAGTTCACGCAGGGGAACATTTCTGTCACCAACAACACGCTCGACGTTGCCATTAACGGCAACGGCCTTTATCGCATGAGCGATGGCGGTGCAATCTCGTATACGCGCAACGGCCAGTTTTCACTGGACAAGGACGGCTACATCATTGGCGTCAACGGCAAGAACCTGACCGGTTTTCAGGCCGTCAACGGTGTCATCGTGCCCGGCGTCGTGGGAAACCTGCAGTTGTCCGCCGCCGACCTGCTGCCTAGCACCACAGCCAACGCCTCGGTCGGAGCGAATCTGGCTTCCAGCGACCCGATACTGGCGCCGGCAGGTTTCCTTGCGACGAATCCAGCCACTTTCAATTTTTCCACAGCATCGAGTTGCTACGACACCCTGGGTCAGTCCCACACGATGACTTTCTATTTCAACAAAGCGGCCGCGAACACCTGGGCCGTCAATACCTATATCGACGGTGCAGCCGCCAACGGTGCCGGCGTAAGTACCTTGACATTCAACAGCAGCGGCGGGTTTTTAGGTGCCACCAATCCCGTCAAGACCGCAGCGCTCACGAACGGGGCTGCGGCGCTCTCGATCACGATGGACTTCAGCAAGATGACG
Source organism: Candidatus Dechloromonas phosphorivorans (assembly GCA_016714975.1). Lineage (GTDB taxonomy): Bacteria > Pseudomonadota > Gammaproteobacteria > Burkholderiales > Rhodocyclaceae > Azonexus > Azonexus phosphoriphilus. Next base: position 360,005 of record JADKBR010000017.1, read on the forward strand.
CAGTTCGGTTCGGCCTTCGGCGTCAACTCACTGACTCAGGACGGCTATGCATCGGGCCAACTGAGTGGATATAGCATCGGCGCCGATGGCATCATCCTCGGCCGCTACACCAATGGGCAGACGCAACAGCTCGGACAGATCGCACTTACGAATTTCGCCAATACGCAAGGGCTCATACCTCTCGGTGACAGCATGTTCGCGGAGTCTCCCGGTTCAGGCTCGCCACTTACAGGCGCTCCGGGTACGGCCAGCCTGGGCTCCCTGCAATCCGCTGCGAAAGAGGACTCCAATGTCGATCTGACTGCCGAACTGGTGAATATGATTACCGCGCAGCGCGTGTATCAGGCCAACGCCCAAACGATCAAGACGCAGGACCAGGTATTGCAGACCCTGGTCAATCTGAAATAAGGCGGAATCGTGAGAGCGGCTTTGCCGGCCCTGCCTGCAGGGAAGGGGGTGCGAAATTGGACCGCGTGATCTACGTCGCCATGACCGGCGCCAAGTACCTGCTCAGCCGGCAGGGGAACGTCGCCCAAAATCTGGCCAATGTCTCCACCACCGGCTATCGCGCGGTGGAGAATGCGTTCCGCGCCGTGCCGGTCGTTGGCGAAGGTCTGCCGACGCGCACCTTCGTGGTTGATTCGACGACGGGATCGAACTTTGCGGCGGGTCCTGTGCAAACTACCGGGCGTGACCTCGATGTCGCGGTGCAGGGAGCGGGCTGGATCGCGGTTCAAGGCGGTGATGGCAAAGAAGCGTACACCCGCAGCGGCAGCCTTCAGGTCAGCACGAACGGACTGTTGCAGACGCGGAGCGGCCTCAATGTCCTTGGCGATGGAGGTCCGATCTCTATTCCGCCGGACTCGAACATCACCATTGCCAGGGACGGCACGGTGTCGGTGGTTTCGATCATTCCGCCGCCAACATCGGTCAATGAGGTTGGCAGGATAAAGCTGGTCAATCCGGATGAGAAGCAGCTGGTGCGTGGGGGTGACGGTTTGTTCCGCCTGGCCAAGGGTGGCAACGCACCGGCCGATCCCGTGGTTGCCCTCGCAGGGCGTGCGCTCGAAGGAAGCAATGTGAGTGCGGTCGAGGAGATGATGAGCATGATCAATCTGGCGCGGCAGTTCGACATTCAGATGCAGTTGCTCAACAACGCCCAGAAGAACGCGACCCAAGCCAGCCAGATCCTCAACATCAGGTCATGAGGGTCGCCACAACCAATCCAGACAAACCAGTGTCGTCGCCATCCGCATTCCGGGGGCAGAGGGCAACTTCTTCGGGGGGAAGATCATGATCCAAGCATTGTGGATTGGCAAAACCGGGCTCGAGGCGCAGCAGGTACAGCTCGATGTCATCGCCAACAATCTCGCCAACGTCAGCACCAACGCCTTCAAGCGTTCGCGCGCGGTGTTCGAAGACTTGCTCTATCAGGTTGTGCGCCAGCCTGGCGCCCAGTCTTCGCAGCAGACGCAGCTTTCCGCGGGACTGCTGATGGGAACCGGTGTGCGTCTGGTGTCCACCGTCAAGAACTTCAACCAGGGCACGATCCAACAGACCGGCAATGCGCTCGACGTAGAAATCCAGGGGAATGGCTTTTTCCAGGTGCTGCAGCCCGACGGGACTACTGCTTATTCCCGCGATGGTGCTTTCCAGATCGACAGCCAGGGCGTGATGGTGACTGCGAACGGCTTTCCCATTCAGCCGCAGATCACGATTCCCGCCAATTCGCTCAGCGTCACCATCGGCCAGGACGGGATCGTCTCCGTGCAGCAGCCGGGCGTAGCGAGCACGACACAGGTCGGAACGATTCAACTGGCGAATTTCATCAATCCCGTCGGCTTGCAAAGCATAGGCCAGAATCTTTATCTGGAGACGGCATCTTCCGGAACGCCCAGTGTAAACACCCCGGGAACCAACGGGTTGGGAATTCTTGTCGCGGGCGCGCTCGAGAATTCCAATGTCAATGTTGTGGAAGAACTCGTCCTCATGATCCAGACCCAGCGCACCTATGAGATGAATTCTCGGGTCATCAAGACTGCCGATGAGATGCTGGCACGACTGGGCCAACTCTAGAGAGGTCCGCCAAGATGACCGACGCGATCATTAGTCGACGCTGGCTGTCCGGTGGGTTGGCAGCAATGGGCTTGTTGCTGCTCGCCGCCTGTGCGATCCCGCCGCCGATTAACGTTCACCAGCCGATGACTGCGCTTGCTGCGCCCCCCCCCAACCAGCCTCCAATCAATGGCGCGATCTTTCAGGAGCCGCGATGGGCAGGCCAAGTCAGCTATCGCGCCAATCGCCTGTTCGAGGACAGGCGCGCGAACGCTGTTGGTGACATCCTGACCATCAATATCAATGAAACGACGGCCGCCAGCAAGAAATCCGGTAGCAGCGCTTCGAGAAACGGCACCAACAACCTGTCCCTTGCTGCCGAGTCATCGGGCCTCAGCAAGGTCGATGCGACCTTGGCGGCCAAGTCGGCTGGAACCTTCGCCGGCAAGGGTGATAGCGCCAGCAACAATGCCTTTACCGGCGTCATCACGGTGACGGTGATCGAAGTGCTGCCTAACGGCAATCTGCTGGTCAGTGGAGAGAAACAGATCGGCATCAACCAGGGTTCGGAGTTCGTGCGCTTTTCCGGGGTAGTGAACCCGCTCTGGCTTACGCCTGCCAATGCAATATCCTCGACTCGGGTGGCCGATGCGCGCCTGGAATACCGCGGCAACGGCTACGTCGATGAGGCGCAGACCATGGGTTGGCTGTCGCGCTTCTTCCTGTCGGTCCTGCCATTCTAGCTATTCTTTCATTCAAGTCAGACTGCTCATCATGAATCGCTGCAAGAAATGCTCATTCGCGCTGTTGCTGACGCTGTGCATCGCTGGAAATGCCCAGGCGGAGCGCATCAAGGATCTGGTGTCGATCCAGGGCGTGCGCGGCAATCAGTTGATCGGCCACGGCTTGGTTGTCGGCCTCGACGGAAGTGGCGACCAGACCACGCAGACGCCGTTCACGGTGCAATCCGTGATCAACATGCTGACTGGACTGGGCATCAGCCTGCCAGTTGGAGTCAACCTGCAGTTGAAGAACATTGCTGCGGTGATGGTAACCGCGAGCCTGCCGGCGTTCGCTCGTCCTGGGCAGACCATCGACGTCACGACATCCTCGATGGGCAATGCCAAGAGCCTGCGCGGCGGCACCTTGCTAATGACACCGCTCAGGGGCGCCGATGGCGAAATCTACGCGGTGGCGCAGGGCAACGTCCTGGTCGGCGGTGTCGGCGCGAGTTCGGCGAGTGGCAGCAGCAGCGTACAGGTCAATCACTTGAATGTGGGACGGATCAGCGCCGGCGCCACGGTCGAGCGCAGCGTCCCGACAGAACTCGGTCAAGGAGATTATGTCAATCTGGAACTCAATTCCACTGACTTCGGGACCGCGAAGCGGATCGTCGACGTCATCAATGCACGGGTCTTTGCAGGCACTGCGGAGGCGGTCGATGGACGCCAGATCAAGGTTCGCGCGCCGCTCTCGGCCGATGAGCGGGTCATGTTTCTGGCCAGGATCGAGAGTCTGGAGGTGACACCGACCCAGGCTAGCGCCAAGGTGATCGTCAATGCGCGCACCGGTTCGGTCGTCATGAATCAGACGGTAATGGTGGAGCAGTGCGCCGTCGCGCACGGCAACCTGACGGTGGAAGTCAGAAGCGAACCGGTGATCAGCCAGCCTGGACCTCTGTCAAGGGGGCGGACAGTCGTGACAGAGAATGCGCAGGTCGATGTCCGCACCGACAAAGGTGGTCTTACCATGGTGAAGCAGAGCGTTTCCCTCGGCGATGTGGTCAAGGCACTCAATTCCCTGGGTGCCACGCCGCAGGATTTGCAGTCGATACTGCAAGCGATGAAAGCGGCTGGTGCCCTGCGCGCCGAGCTGGAAGTCATTTGATAGGCGGCAAGCGTAGGTGAAGGAATCCAAGGAAGGGGTAGAGCTACGATGATTCAAGCCAATAACGTTCAGGGCAGACTCGCACTCGATGGGCGCGGTCTGGATGCGCTGCGGCTGCAAGCGAAGCAGAATCCAGATCAGGCGCTCAAGGCCGTGTCGCAGCAGTTCGAGTCGGTGTTCCTTCACACGCTGCTGAAAAGCATGCGCGACGCAACGCCACAGGATGGCCTGATGGATAGCGACCAGACTCGCGCCTATACCTCGATGCTCGATCAGCAGATGGCGCAAAGCTTGTCTACCAAGGGCATCGGTCTCGGCGACGTCATGTTCCGGCAACTGATGCGGAACCGCGCAGCAGTTGCCGGGGTTGAGCCGCCTGCGCAGGCGACAGGCGCAACAGCACCCATTGTGACGACTAAACCTGTCACCGAGTCGATATCCGGTGGCGTCAAGACCGAAGCAGAGCGCCGCGGCCAGGACTTTCTTGCACGCATGAAAGACTACGCTGTCGAGGTAAGCAACGCGACGGGTATTCCGGCCCGCTTTCTGCTTGGCCAGGCAGCACTCGAGAGTGGCTGGGGCAAGCATGAGATCCGTGCCGCCGATGGTAGCCAGAGTTTCAACTTGTTCGGTATCAAGGCTGGGAGCAACTGGGGTGGCCGTAGTGTCGAGGTGATGACCACCGAGTATGTTGACGGTGCACCGCGCAAGGTGCTGCAAAAGTTTCGTGCCTATGCATCATATGCCGAGGCGTTTCAGGATTACGCCAGCCTGATGCAAGGTAACCGGCGCTACGCCTCGGTGCTGAAGCAAACCGACAGCGCCGGTTTTGCCCAGGGGCTTCAGCGAGCGGGTTATGCGACCGACCCGCAGTATGCGGAAAAGCTGACGAGTATTCTGAACGGCGCGCGCATGCGGCAGACGCTGATCGCCTGATGTGCGTCTGGCATGGATCGTGCGTAGATATTGCTCAATACTTCGCTGGATCTGTCGCTAATGTTGACAAGCGAGGTGCTGATCATGTCTGAATCTGTCCTTCCGGCAGGGGTTCGAATCCAGTCTGTGCAACTGCTGGGAACTGCCCTTCGCCGGTGTGACGGATCTATTCATGGCCCCCAGGCATCGCCAAGATGAGGACGATCTAAATGGGAATGAGTGTTTTTGGAATTGGCGTCAGCGGGATGAATGCGGCGCAGGCTGGATTGGTCACGACCGGGCATAACATCAGCAATGCCTCGACCGCCGGATTCAGCCGCCAGCAGGTCGTTCAGGTGAGCAACCTTCCGCAATTCACCGGCGCGGGTTTCCTCGGCAACGGTGTGGAGGTGACTACGGTAAGACGCCTCTACAGCGATGTGCTGACCAATCAGCTTACACTGGCTGAGACCCAGGGCAGCCAACTTGATGCGTATAACGCACAGATAGCGCAACTCGCCAATATGCTGGGCGATCCGAGCACGGGACTGGCGCCCAGGCTACAAGACTTTTTTAGCGGGGTGGCTGATGTCGCCGCCCATCCGGAATCTGTGCCGTCGCGCCAAGCGCTGCTGTCATCGGCAAATGCGCTTAGCGGGCGTTTCCAGGATTTCGATCAACAGATTGCTCAAGTGCGCGCCGGTATCAACTCGGAGATCGTGAGCAGCATCACTTCGATCAACGCCTACGCCCAGCAAATCGCCAGCCTCAACCACAACATTCTGGTGGCCGAAAGCGCGACGGCGCAACAACCGGCGAACGATCTGCGTGATCAGCGCGATGCGCTGGTGGCGGCCCTCAACCAGGAAATCCGTGCTTCGGTGGTCAAGGATGACAACGGCAGCTATAGCGTTTTCGTGGGCACTGGCCAGCCGGTTGTCATCGGCAGCCAATCCTTCGCACTCGTGGCTGCGCCATCGCCGGAGGATCCGCAGCGCCTCGAGGTCGGTTACCAGAGCGGCGCCTCGACCGTGCTGCTCAATCCGGCCAGCATCCAGGGTGGGCGGCTGGGCGGCTTGGTCAGCTTCCGTGCAAATACGCTGGACGCAGTGCAGAACGGACTCGGACGGGTGGCCATGGGGCTGGCACAGACATTCAACGCTCAGCATGCGCTCGGGCAGGACCTGAACGGTGCGTTGGGCGGGACCTTTTTTGCGGTTGGCAACCCCGTGGCGCTGGCGAGTTCGAACAACGCGGGCACCGCCGGCGTAACGGCAGTGCTGCAGGACGTGAGCGCGCTGACGACCAGCGACTACCGGCTTCAATACAATGGCGTTGCCGGCCCCAACGAGAATTTCCTGCTGACCCGGATCTCCGATGGGGTGACCACCGCAATCACGTTTCCGACTGCCGGTTATCCCTACAGCTTCAACGCGGACGGAGTGACTCTGACTATATCGGCTGGGGCCAGCCTCAACGACAACTGGCTGGTCGAGCCGACCCGTCTGGGGGCGAGCAACTTCGGCGTCGCCCTGACGGATCCCGCGCGCATTGCCGCAGCTGCGCCCATCCGCACCGCGGCGGCGCTTGGCAATAGCGGCAACGGAACCATTTCTGCAGGCAGCGTCTCAAGTGTCGCCAACCTGCCACTGCCCGGTACCGTAACGCTGACCTTCAATGCCGCGCTTGGCCAGTTCGCAGTGAGTGGCGCGGTGCCTGCGGCGGGTCCCTTTGCCTATACGCCGGGCAATAGCATCAGTTTCAACGGTATCACTTTCACCATTGCCGGAGCGCCGGGGAATGGCGATAAATTTACGGTTGACCGCAACACTAACGGTGTCGCTGACAATCGCAACGCGCTTGCCCTTGGGGCGCTACAGACCACTAATACCCTGGGCAAGAACGCAAGTATTCTCGGTAGCCAGTCGACGGCGTCGTTTCAGAGCGCTTACAGCCAACTGGTGAGTGAAGTTGGCAATACGGCGCGGCAGATCGAGGTGACCGCGAAAGCGCAAAAAACCGTCATTGCCCAGACCCGGCAGGCGCAGCAGTCGGTTTCCGGGGTTAACCTCGACGAGGAAGCGGCGAACCTTCTGCGCTATCAGCAGGCCTATCAGGCTTCGGGCAAGATGATACAGATTGCCGGCACGCTGTTTCAGACGTTGCTGGACTTGGGGAGATAGGAGCGGCTCATGCGCATCAGCAGTAGCACTATGTATGATTCTGGTATAGCCGCAATGCAACGGCAGACCGAAAGCTTGCTACAGGTTCAGCAGCAGATTGCCAGCGGCCGACGAATCCTGACTCCGGCCGACGATCCAGTTGCCGCGGCGCGCGTCCTCGAAGTAAAACAGCCGCAGGCGCTTAACGAACAGTATGGCGTGAATATTGGTACGGCAAACGACAGTCTGGCATTGGAAGAATCGACACTGGGCAGTATCTCGAGGCTGTTGCAGGATGTCAGGGATATCGCGGTCAATGCCGGTAACCCGGTACTGAGCCAAAGAGACCGTGCCAGCCTCGCCAACGACCTGCGTGGCCGCTATCAGGAACTGCTCGGTTTGGCCAACAGCGTTGATGGTGGAGGTCAGTATGTGTTCTCCGGATACCAGGGCGGAACCCGCCCGTTCAACGAGTCAGCGCCGGGAACGGTTGTCTACAACGGTGACCAGGGGCAGCGCCTGATACAGGTGAGCGCCTCGCGGCGGATTGCCGTGAGCGACGCAGGCGTTGATGTGTTTCAACGTATTCTCACCGGCAATGGCACGTTCGCCACGGGGGCGTCAGGTACCAATACCGGCACCGCCGTGATCGACGTCGGCGTCGTGCTCGATCCCGTGAAATGGAATGTCGCAGGAAACAGCAAGGATTATACGGTCAGGTTTTCTGTGAATGGTGGTGCGACCACGTACGACATCATCGACAACGTCTCCGGAAATTCGCTGCTGACCGGAGTTGCACCGGCTGCGCCGCCCTACCCGCGAACCTATGCCAGCGGTAGCAGTATCGCTTTCAGTCAGGTTGGGTCGCCCCTCTTCGATTTTGGCGCGCAGGTGGCCGTCGCAGGCACTCCACAGAATGGTGACAGTTTCACCATCAAGACGAGCACGAATCAGGATGTCTTCAAGACCATCGATAACCTTGCGAGTTTGCTGGAGTCCTCCTCCGGTGGCGCTGCGCTGACCAACGGCCTGGTCGGTGCGCAGCGTAACCTTGACAACGCAATGGACAATATTCTCACGATCCGCGCGTCGGCCGGTTCCCGTTTGAAGGAACTCGATTCGGCGAAGAGTGGCGAGGAAGAACTTGCGTTGCAATACAGCCAGACGCTGTCTCGCCTGCAGGATCTCGACTACGCCAAGGCTTCATCGGAGCTGATCCAGCAGCAGGCAAATCTCGAGGCGGCGCAAAAATCCTTCGCAAAAATTGCCGGGATGTCTCTCTTCGATTACCTATGAACTGGGTCAGCATGGCCAGTCACAGCGATGGCGGCAATGCCGGCGGCGCTTGATCAACTACACTAGCGCCGTCCCTATGGTGGCAGGCGTAGCGAGTGGACGCCGGTAGGGATCTCTGACTGAATCCCTAGCGCAGTGCGGCAGCGACTTGCAAGATTGCCGTGAAGCTCGCCATCAACATGCGCTCGAAGGCGGGCGCGAAATAGCGGAAAGAGAGGGTCAGTATAAGGATCCCCATCAGGATTGTGAGCGGGAAACCCACAGCAAAGATATTGAGCTGCGGCGCGGCGCGGGTGAGTACGCCCAGAGCGAGATTGGTGATCAACAGTGCCGCCAGCAAGGGTAGAGACAGAGCCAAGCTATAGGAAAAGATCTTGCCGCCCCACTCGGCCACGGCGCGCAGTCCGGAGGGGGCCGAAAGGGGAGTGATCGGCAGCACGTGGAAACTCTCAACCAACGCCGAAAGCATCAGCAGATGGCCGTCGACCGCAAGCAATGCCAGGCTGATGACGATGCCCAGGTATTGCCCGATCACCGGTATCATCCCCGGTACCGACGCGTCGTAAAGGGTAGCAAAGCCCAGACCCATCTGCAGACCGATCAACTCTCCGGCCATTTCCGCCGCGTGAATCACTATTCCCATGGTGAAGCCCATGGCGAGGCCGATCAGTACCTGTTGCGCCAGGATGAGGAGCCCGCTGGCCGATGCTGGATCAGTACTGGGGGGGGCGGGTAGCAGGGGCGCCACCAGAAGCGTGACAAATATCGCCAGCCCGATTTTCACCCGTGCCGGGACGCTGGGATTGCCGATTACCGGGGCGCTGGCGATAAGGGCCAAGATGCGCGCCAGCGGCCAGAAGAAGGCGGCTAACCAGACGTTGAGTTGCTCGGTGGTGACGCTGATCATGCCGAAGGGCGTTGATCGGTGTTCAACCGATCATGCCGGGAATGCCGGTGAACAGATCGCGAATGTAGTCGAGCAGGAGTGCCAGCATCCATGGACCGAAAAGCACCAGCGCGCCGAAGATTGCCAGCAACTTGGGGATGAACGACAGGGTCATTTCGTTGATTTGCGTAGCGGCCTGGAACACGCTTACCAAGAGGCCGGTGAGCAGGGCTGCCAGGAGAGGCGGTGCCGACATCAGCAAGGTGATCTCCAGCGCATGCTGCGCGATCCAGAGGACGCTTTCCGGTGTCATGTCAGGTATGGAAGCTCTGGACCAGCGAGCCGATCAGCAGGTTCCAGCCATCGGCAAGCACGAACAACATGATCTTGAATGGCAGCGAAATGGTCGCCGGCGACATCATCATCATGCCCATCGACATCAATACGCTGGCCACCACCATGTCAATGATCATGAACGGCAGGAACACCAGGAAGCCGATCTGGAACGCGGTCTTAAGCTCGCTGGTGACATAGGCCGGAATCAGTATCTTGAGTGGCACCTGCGACGGCGTCGCCAGCGACGGTTGGTTGGCGATCCGGGCGAACAGCGCAAGGTCCGTTTCCCTCGTCTGGCGCAGCATGAACGCGTGCAGCGGTGCCGCGCCCCTGTCTAGCGCCTCGGCAAATTCAATCTTGTTTTCGGCGAGTGGTTGGTACGCCTCGGTATAGATACGGTCAAGCACCGGCGACATTACGAACAGAGTCAGGAACAGTGACAGACCGATCACAACCTGGTTGGAGGGGGTGGACTGTAGCCCGAGTGCGTGGCGCAAGAGCGAGAGCACGATGACGATGCGGGTAAAGCTGGTCATCAGCAGCAGGACTGACGGCAGAAACGAAAGCGCGGTAAGCATAAGCAGCGTCTGCACGCTGAGCGTATAGGTCTGGCCACCACCGGGACCTGGTTTGCTGCTGAACGCGGGCAGCGACAGGTCCTGGGCCATTGCCGGCATCGTGATCAGCAGGCAGAGCAGGGCGAAGCAGCGAAGCGCATTGGCCCTGATATGGCAATTCGTGGGGTTCAGCACTTGACTAAGCACGCTTGCGTCGTTCCATTACGCGGTGCAGCCAGTTCGCAAAACTGTTGTCGGCTGGTGCTTGCGCATCCGGTGCGACGACCGATTCCGTCTTTGGCATCGTGTGCAGGGTACGCATTTGGCCAGGAGCGATGCCGACAACTAGCCAAGTGTCGGCGATCTCTACCAGGATGATACGCTCGCGCTGGCCCACTGCGGTGCCGCCGATGATACGAATCAGGCCGGAAGCGGAACTCGGGATGCTGGAGAAGCGCTTCAGCAGCCAGGCGGAAGCGCCCACCAGAATCAGAACGGACCCCAAGCCAAGCGCCACTTGGATAATTCCGCCCGCGGGTACTCCGGCTGCAGTGCCAGCTGGCGCCGTCGCGGCGGCAGTGGTGGTGGCGACGGCTGTCGGCAGGTCCAGCAGCCAGCCGAAAACAACTATGCAGGCCCGTCGTACTGGGCTTCCGATAAGGCGCACGAGAGGCAGCATGTTGATTACCGGTTCAGCCTGCGAATGCGCTCGGATGGGGTAATTATGTCGGTCAGTCGGATACCGAACTTGTCGTTCACGACGACCACTTCACCTTGTGCGATGAGGCAACCGTTTACCAGCACCTGCATTGGCTCACCGGCCATGCCGTCAAGTTCCACCACTGATCCCTGGGCCAGTTGCAAGAGATTCTTGATTGCGATCTTGGTGCGCCCCAACTGAACCTCAAGCTGCACTGGAATGTCGAGGATCATATCGAGATCGGTGTGCTGGGCCGAGCTGCCGCCGCTTGCAGCAAATTGCTCGAAGATGGGCGGGGTGGCGCTGGCCGGTGTAGGCGCAGCTTCCTGTTCCAGCATTGCCGCACTCCAGTCATCGGCGCTGATCTGACCTGCCTCCTGCTGGACATCGTCCATGTTCATCTCCTTCTCATTCGGTGGCAGAACTGGTCAGCATTTTTTCGACTTTCAGCGCGTACTGGCCATTGAACTGTCCGTAGCGGCATTCCATCACCGGCACCCCATCGACAGCGGCAATAATGGCTTCTGGTATTTCCAGCGCGATGATGTCACCGGCCCTCATTTTCAGGATCTGGTCAAAGGTTACCGCCGTCTGCCCCAGAGTCGCGACCAGCTCGACTTCGGCCATCTGAACCTGCTGCGCGAGCAAGCGCAGCCAGCGTTTGTCCACGACCATCTGTTCGCCCTGCATGCTGTTGTTGAGCTTGTCACGAACTGGTTCGATCATGGCATAGGGCAGGCAGATGTGGAACTCGCCGGCGGTTGAGCCAAACTCGATGTTGAATGTGGTGACCACGACCACTTCGTTCGGCGTTGCGATGTTGGCGAACTGCGTATTCATCTCGGAGCGCAAAAACTCGAATTTGAGTTCGAACACCGGTTTCCAGGATTTCTCGTACTCCTCAAAGACAACACCGAGCAAGCGCTGGATAATCCTCTGTTCGGTGAGAGTGAAATCACGGCCCTCGACGCGGGCGCGGAATCTGCCGTCCCCACCGAACATGTTGTCCACTACCAGAAACACAAGGTTTGGATCGAAAATGAACAAGGCCGTTCCGCGCAGCGGCTTGGCCTGAACCAGGTTCAGGTTGGTCGGCACCACCAGATTGCGGATGAACTGGTTGTACTTGACGATGCGGATCGGTCCGACGGAAATATCCGCCGTACGCCGCATGAAATTGAACAGGCCAACACGCAACTGGCGTGCAAAGCGCTCGTTGATGACCTCCAAGGTTGGCATGCGCCCGCGCACGATGCGCTCCTGGGTCGCCAGGTTGTAGGGGCGAACGCTTGAAGTGTCGACCTCCTGTGGCGCCTCGTCCAGCTCTCCGGTGACGCCTTTCAAAAGTGCGTCGACCTCCTCCTGGGAGAGAAAGTCCTGACTCATCGTTGGCTACTGGATGACAAAGGAGGTAAACAGCACGCTATCAATTCCCTTTGCCTGCGCGCTCCCCGCGATAGGCTGGCTGATCTCGCGCATGAGTTCGCCACTCAGGGCCTGCTTGCCTTCGAGCGTGGTGATGTCGCTGGCCTTCTTGCTCGACAGCAGGAGCAGGACACGGTTGCGGATTTCCGGCATGTGCAGCTTGAGCGTGTCGACCACGGCCGAGTCAGTCACCTTCAGCGATAATCCGACCTGTAGGTACTGTGGCGACAGGTCATCGTGTTGCAGGTTGACCGTAAATGGCTCCAATGGGACGAACACTGGCGGCTTGGCCGTCTTGGACGTATCCAGCTTGCCATCGGCTGCTGGGGGCGGACTCTTGAGGAAATACCAGGCACCACCACCGGCGCCAGCCAACACCAGCACCACAGCAATTATGAGTATGAGGCGCTTCTTGCCCGGGGCGGCAGGCGCGGGCTCCTCATCTTTTGGCGCGGCTTTAGGGTCCTTGGAAGTGCTGTTTGCCATGATCTGCCTTTGTCGAAGGGAATGCGCTAATTATTGGCGATCCGCCGTTTGCGCGCTTGAACAAATAGATCAGTGAACGCCCGGCAGCTTGACGGTTTGTGTAGCGCGCTTCACACCGATGCCAAGGGGGCGCTCAGACATAGGTGTCGACCAGGCCGCGCGCCATGTGCAATAGTTGCACACCTCGGTTGATCACGCCAGTGCCCGGTATCTTGATGTCGGCCTGTGAGGCGTATGCCTGCGCCTCCTGTTGTGCCCGCTCACTGAAGGACTCGGCGCTGACACTGGTATTCCCAAGAGCAATACCGCAATCGGCGAGCATTTCCTTCAGGCGCGGCATGGCAGCCTCGATTGCCTCACGCACTGCCGTGTGGTGGGAAACGAACTGCGCGCTCGCGAAGTCGCTGTCTAGGGTAAGCCTGATCTTCAACGGCCCGAGGTCAGGCGGGTTGAGGTGCAGTTCCGCCACCTGGTGCTTCTGACTGGCCATCCATACCAGTTGATCACCCAAGCCCTGGTCCCAGCCCCGTTGCCCCAGCGGTGCATTCAATGTTGTCGTCGGAGCTGGCGCGAACGGCTCCGGTACCCTGTCAGAATGCAGCACGGTGGGCGCGATCTGCACTGTCCTCGGCTTTTCCAGCAGGCTGGGATCTAATGGGACTTCTTTTTTCGCTTCACTTGTGGCTACCGGCAGGAACTTGTCGGGGGCGGCAAAATTTGCCGTGCTCGGCAGCGCCGGCAATTGTTCACTCTCTGGCTGGATTGGACTCCCTGGCTCAGCCGATGGGTTTATTGGCTTCAGTGGAGCCGGATTGGGTTCAAGCGCAGCAACGGTGCGCGCGACATCCATCGGGGCATGCGGTGGCGGTGGCACGGGAGCGACAGGGAGCGACGGCGGAGGGATGGCGGTGCCAACAAAGACAAGTCCAAGCAGTGCATCGGATGTAGCAATTGCCTGTGCCGCATCGTCACGGGATTCGAGACTCACATTGGGGTCCGCAGTCGCCACGATAGAAGATGGAGACAAGACTGAGCCATCCAGCCCGGACTCCAGTTCTAGTTTAAACGCTTTTTGGAACGAACGGGGAGCCACCTGTGACGTGCCATCGGTTGCTGCAGCATCCTTCAGCAGCGAATTTGACGCGGCCGAGCGCGGAGCAGGGGCAGCAGTAGCCGCAGGGAGAATTGCGGGAATTGGCAAGTCAGTCAAGATATCTCCTTCAGTTCGGGACGAAGCAAAGTGTCGAAATCACGCCGGCAGTACATGCCAGCTCGCATCAGCGCCACTGCTGACGGCAATGCTGGCGTTACTTTCCACGACTCAGCAACATGCAAACAACGTGCCCGAGGCGTTGTGCCGGAGACCTGCACCCACTGCCGCGCGAAATATCCGCTCGGGGGCGTCACCACAATCCTACTTCAGTCTTGGATCGGGATCAGCCCATGATCATGGGCTTGTCGAGAAAACTCTTCACGGCAAGTTCATCCTGTTCCTTCTGCTCTTGGCGGGATTCGCTTACTCGCTCTGCCACACTATGGCGCTGAGAGAGCGTATCGAAGGACCTGAGCTTGCGCCGTTGCGAGTGCCAGTGTAACTGTCCGGCTTCGACCGCAATCCTGGCCTTTGCCACGAGTTCGCGCTGCAATTCAATGGCAGCATCGATCTTGTCGATGAATTCGCGGAAATTGCGCAAATCTACACTGTGCATACCGGTCTGCGTAACTCGCGCCATGCGCTCGCTGTATTCGCTGCGATATTCGAGGAGCATTTGCAGGCGCCGCTCCATGTCCCTCTCATGACCGTTGCTGGCACCCAACCGGGCGGCTGCGGTATCGCTGTCCAGTTGTGCAAGGTCGAGCAGAGACTGTAAGGGAAATCGTTTGAACATGGCTTCCTGTTACTTGGTTATTGGATGATTATCGGCGGAACTCACGACTGGAAGAGGGCGGCAAGCTGGCTAACGCTTGTATCATATGGCTGACATTCTCGAATGCCTTGCTTGAGGAACTGTTCAAAGTGCGGTTGCATGCGGATAGCCTCGTCCAATGCCGGGTCGTGGCCGCTACTGTAGGCGCCCACGCTGATGAGGTCCCGGCTACGCTGATAGCGAGAATACAGCGACTTGAAATGGAATACCAATTCGAGTTGTTGGGTAGTGACCAGATTGGGAAGGACACGGCTTACCGAGGCCTCAATGTCGATGGCTGGGAAGTGCCCCTGGTCCGCCAGAAGGCGCGTCAGCACGATGTGGCCGTCGAGAATAGCGCGCACGCTGTCGGCAATGGGATCCTGCAAGTCGTCACCCTCAACCAGTACGGTATAGAAGGCGGTGATCGAGCCGCCACCTTCGGCGCCATTGCCGGCGCGCTCCACCAGTTGCGGCAATTTTGCGAACACCGAAGGCGGATAGCCCTTGGTGGCGGGGGGTTCGCCGATGGCCAGCGCAATTTCCCGTTGAGCCATGGCATAGCGTGTGAGCGAGTCCATGATCAGGAGGACGTGCTTGCCTTGGTCGCGGAAATGCTCCGCGATGGTGGTGGCATAGGCGGCGCCCTGCAGACGCATCAGCGGATTGGTATCTGCCGGAGCGGCAACCACCACCGACCGGGCCAGGCCTTCTGACCCGAGGATGTCTTCGATAAATTCCTTCACTTCACGCCCGCGCTCGCCGATCAGTCCCACCACGATTACGTCGGCGCTGGTATAGCGTGCCATCATGCCGAGGAGCACGCTCTTGCCCACGCCACTACCGGCGAACAGACCCATCCGCTGTCCCCGACCCACGGTGAGCAGCGCGTTGATGCTGCGTACACCAACGTCCAGCGTGTGGGTGATCGGCATGCGTTCGAGCGGGTTGAAGGGACGGCTTTGCAGCGGTGCACTTTGCTCGGAAAGCAACACCCCGAGGCGGTCCAGCGGTCGTCCGGCGCCGTCAAGCACTCGCCCGAGCAAGGCATCGCCAACGGGAAGGTGCTTGGCGCGGTCCGATCCGCGCCGTCGCCGAAGGATACCACCGCCATTCTTGGGTAGGGTCTGCGCAATTTCGACCGGAACCACCCGCGCTCCGGGAACCAGTCCGTACACGTCGTTGGCCGGCATCAGGAATAGCTTGTCGCCCGAGAAACCGACGACCTCGGCGTCGACGACGCCGCCGTTGGGGAGTTCCACCGAGCAACCACTGCCGACGGCGAGCTTCAGTCCCGTGGCCTCCATTACCAATCCGGCGACCCGCGTCAGGCGCCCACTCACCAGGACTGGATTGGTCTGTGCCACCACTTCACGGCGATCGTGCAGGAAAGCGCGCCAGCGCTCGTTGCGCAGTGCGCAGGCGACGTTACTCGATCCAGGCACCGTCACTCCCGATCGCGCTGACGACACGCTGCCAGCGGCTCTCAAGGGTCGCGTCTATTTCGCATTCGGTTGCCTCCAGTCTGCAGCCGCCACGGCCCATCTGCATATCTCCAAGGATCTCCCAGCCGGACCGCTCGATGCGATCGCCCAAACTTTCCTTGACCAGGTCCACATCCTCCGGATGCAGAATCAGGCGTGCGCGCTGATGCGACAACGGTAATTGGCCGAGCACCTCGTTGACCACAGGGAGGATCAGTTCGGGTCGCAGTTCGATCATCTGGCGCATGACTTGCTGGCTGATTGCCAGCGCGAGTTCAACCAGATCGTTGGCCAAGCTCTGGTCGAACTGCTGCGAGGTGCCGGTCAGCGTGTCCACAATCTGCCGCAACCGTTCGGCCTCTGCGGCCACCTTGGCGCTTCCTGCCCGGTGACCGGCGGCAAACCCTTCGTCGTGTGCCTGTTGATGCAAGCGCTCCAACTCATCGGCAGTGGGCAGCATCGCGGCCACGTAAGGTGGCTGTTCCAGTGGCTTCTCGAACGAGGGCGGTGGCACATCGAACGAGTCGAGCTCCCAGCGCTGGTAGGCAGTACGCCCTGTCTTGGTGGCGACCGCGTCAGACATAACTGTCGTCTCCCTGGCCGCCGAGCGCGATCTGGCCTTCGTCGGCCAGGCGGCGCACGATCTTCAGAATCTCTTTCTGTTCTGCTTCGACTTCCGAAACGCGTACCGGTCCCTTGCCTTCCAGGTCGTCGCGCAGCATCTCTGCAGCGCGCTGCGACATGTTCTTGAAAATCTTCTCGCGCAGATCTTCGGCAGCACCCTTCAACGCGATGATCAACGATTCCGACTGCACCTCGCGCAACAGCAGCTGGATGCCGCGATCATCAATGTCCATGATGTTCGCGAACACGAACATCTCATCGAGAATCTTCTGGGCCAGGTCGGCGTCATACTCTCTGATGCTCTCGATCAGCCCGCCTTCCAGGTTGCCGGGAACGAAATTGAGTATTTCGGCCGCCGCGCGCACGCCACCCATCGCGCTTTTCTTGAGGTTGTTGTTGCCCGACAGCAGCTTGGTGAGCACGTCGTTGAGCTCGCTCAACGCCGCGGGCTGGATGCCATCGAGTGTGGCGATGCGCAGCAGCACGTCGTTGCGCAGGCGCTCGACCAACGCACCCAGGATTTCGCTCGCCTGATCGCGGTCCAGGTGCACCAGAATGGTGGCGATGATCTGTGGATGCTCGTTCTTGATCAACTCGGCGACGGCCGGTGAGTCCATCCACTTCAGGCCTTCGATGCCGCTGGTGTCGCCGCTATGGAGAATGCGGTCGATCAGGTTGCCGGCCTTGTCGTCACCGAGCGCATTGGTAAGCACGCTGCGCAGGTATTCCCCGGAGTTCAAGCCCAGCGATGTTTTTTCTTCCGCGCGGCTACGAAACGAACTGAGCACGCTTCCGACCTTCTCGCGTGAGACGTCCTTCAGGTTGGCCATGGCGAGGCCGAGTTTTTGCACCTCGCGCGGACCAAGGTGCTTGAAAACCTCCGTTGCGCCTTCCTCGCCCAGCGACAGCAGCAGAATGGCACCTTTCTCCACGCCCTCGTTACTCATTGCCGTTGACCCATTCCTTGACCACATTGGCGACCAGCATCGGCTCACTGCGAGCGAGCTCTTTTGCGGCATTCAGATCCGCTTCGAAGCCATCCGGCTGTCGCGGTGCACCGCCTGCGGCGCCACTAACTGCCTCATCAGCTTTCTCCGGGCCGGATGCGGCCGGGCGCGCTTCGCTCAATTTGGTGAGCAATGGGCGCAGCACGCCGAGCACCAGGAACAGAACTAGCCCGGCGATCAGCAGGTTCCTGCCAACCTCTTTGGCGGTGGCAACGGTGTCGGGCTGCTTCCACAGCGGCACTTCGGCGATAGGCTCGTTTTCGGGTGCAGAGAACGCGCTGTTGGTGATATTGAGCGAATCGCCGCGCTCCTGGCTATAGCCCATGACCTCTTTGACGAGGGCATTGATCTGCTCGATTTCATCGGCGGAAAGCGCTTTGCTGGTGACCTTGCCATCGGCATCGGCCACCTTGCGGTGGTTGACCACCACGGCCACCGACAGGCGCTTGATGGTGCCGACTGGCTGGCGTGTATGCTTGATGGTCTTGTCGACCTCGTAATTGACCGTGGAGTCGCGACGCGTGGTGGATGGCGGCGTGCCCGCCTGAGCCAGGCCCGGTGCTGCAGGAGTGGTCTGTCCTGGCGCGCCAGTGGGTGCTGGCGCTGCGCTGATCGGGGCGCTGGGATTGGCCGGCGGCTGATTGCTTAGGGCGCCTGGTACGCCGCCCGCTGGTGCATTGCCAGCGCCGCTCGATTCGCTCGTCTGCTGGCTACGCACGGCCGCGGCGGCTGCGGCCTGATTCGGAGTGTAGGTTTCCGCGATGTTTTCGCTTTGCGAGAAATCGATATCCGCCGTGACTTGGGCCAGTACGTTGCCTCCCCCGATAAGTGGATTGAGTATCGCCTCGATTCGCTTGACGAAGCTTCGTTCGACTTCATGGACGTACTTGAGCTGGCTGGGGTCGAGTCCGACGCTGTTGCCGGCCTGCGCGGTCAGGAGGTTGCCACTCTGGTCGACTACCGTCACGTTCTTGACCGGCAGATCCGGGATGCTGCTCGACACCAGGTGAACGATCGCACTGACCTGCCCGGCATCGAGGCTGCGGCCAGGATGCAGGCTAAGAAGCACCGATGCGCTGGGTTTTTGCTGCTCGCGCACAAAAACCGATGGCTTGGAAAATGCCAGGTGCACCCGCGCGCCGCTCACTGCCGAGAGCGACTGGATCGAGCGCGCCAGCTCGCCCTCCAGCGCGCGCTGGTAGTTAACCTGCTCCTGGAACTGGGAGGTGCCGAGTTTCTGTGTTTCCATCAGCTCGAAGCCGGCCAGCCCCCCCTTGGGCAGTCCCTGGCCGGCGAGACGCAGGCGCACTTCATGCACCTGGTTGGCGGGTACCAGCAATGCGCCACTGCCTTCGGAGAATTTGAACGGCACGTTCATCTGTTGCAGCGAACTGATTATGGCGCCGCCGTCACGGTCCGACAAATTGGCGTAGAGCACCCGGTAATCCGGGCTTTGGCCCCAGAGCCAGCCGCCAATGACGAGCGCCACCATGGCCGCCACTGCAACCATGATGCCGAACTTCTGCTGCAGCGGAATCAGGCCGAACGCCTGAATGCGGGCTGCGGGGGAAAGTGCGGAGTCTATCGCCACAGGTTGTTGCCCCGAGCCTTGGCGGCAATATCAAGCGCTTGCGTGTGTTTCATGCCGATGGCCATCCCTTTCCCGCCTTCTGTCGAAGGTGTGTATCGATTATGGGCGTCACGAGTTTCGGCAAACGCACAATAAGTACGTATATATTGGTGTTTATTGCGCCGAAAGCAAAAAAAAGCGATGCTAGTCTGTGCTCTGTCCTATAGTGAAAAGGCAGTGGCAAACGGCTCGTCACCTATCAGGTAAGCGACAGGAATCGATGAATCAGGTCAGCACACTTAGTCCGCAAGAGCTGCAGGAGGCATTCCAGGTATTCACTCTGGCATCCTCGGATCTGTGTCTGGCGTACGAGGAGCTGCGGCAGGAAGGCGAGAGGCTGACTCAGGAGCTCGCGCTCGCCAACGGAGAACTGCGGCGCCAGTTCGAGGCGAGAGAGGCTGAGCGCGAATCGCGGCAACGCCAGGAGCGCCTGGCCGCGATGGGGGAAATGGCCGCGCGACTGGCGCACCAACTGCGCACCCCGCTTGCGACTGCACTGCTTTATGCGGCCCAGTTGGGGGGGGCGGACCTGCCAGCTACCGAGCGCGAGCGCTTCGCCAGCAAGACGGTCGAGCGCTTGCACCATCTGGAGCGGCTGGTCAATGACATGTTGCAGTTCGTGCGGGGAGTTCACGCGGGTTGCGAGCCGTCGGCGGTTGAGGACATGCTGTCCGAGGCATTCCAGATCATCGAACCGCAGGCCATGGCACGGGGATTGCTTGCTGAACTCTGTGACGAGAGTGGTGGCTGTGTGATTCATGTAGACCGGCAGGCGCTTGGCGGTGCGCTGCTGAGCTTGCTGGAAAACGCGGTGCAGGCGTGCAACGCGGGTGGGAGCATCCGGCTCGCCGCATCCGTTGCGAATGGGCAGGTGGCGTTTTGCGTCAGCGATACCGGTGCAGGTATCGCCGCCGCACTTCAGGAGCATTTGTTTGAACCCTTTTTCACTACACGCAGGGGTGGTACCGGTCTCGGGCTTGCTATCGTACGCTCGGTGGCCGAGACGCACGGCGGCAGCATCAGCCTCCGCTCGGTGCCAGGCGAAGGTAGCGAGTTCAGGCTGTGTCTGCCCGTGGTGCCGGAACCAGGTCGAGCGCTGTCAGGCTAAATGAAGGATCTCTACATGCATTCTTTGCCACTCTTGATTGTTGAGGACGATCACGACCTGCGCGATGCGTTGTGCATTACGCTGGAACTCGCTGGCCACGTGGTCAGTCCGGCTGCGGACGGGAGCGAGGCACTCGCGGCGATGGCGCGGCGGCAGTTCGGCCTGGTGATTAGCGACATTCAGATGGAGCCATTGGACGGCTTCGGCCTGCTGCGCGAGATAAGGACGATCCATCCCCATGTCCCGGTAGTTCTGATGACCGCCTTCGGCGACATCGAGAGCGCGGTCGCGGCGATGCGCACCGGGGCCAGCGATTACCTGGCCAAGCCATTCGAGCCGGCCAGCCTGCTCGAACTGGTCGACCGCTACTGCATGCGGCCCCAACCCGAGAACCTTGACGGCATCGTTGCCGAAGATCCAGCGACGAGTGCGCTGCTTGCCCTGGCTGCGCGGGTTGCCGCCGCGACGACCACGGTGTTGCTATCGGGCGAGAGCGGCACCGGCAAAGAGGTTCTCGCGCGCTACATTCACCGCCATTCGCCGCGCGCCAACAAGGCCTTTGTGGCGATCAACTGTGCCGCCATCCCGGACAACCTGCTTGAAGCCACCCTGTTTGGCTATGAGCGCGGTGCCTTTACCGGTGCCAATCAGGCTCAGGCCGGCAAGTTCGAACAAGCCCAGGGGGGCACGCTGTTGCTCGACGAAATTTCCGAGATGCCGCTTGCGCTGCAGGCCAAGCTGCTGCGCGTGCTGCAGGAGCGCGAAGTGGAGCGCGTGGGTTCGAGCAAGGCGGTTGCACTCGATATCCGTGTTATTGCAACCACCAATCGCGATCTAGGCGCCTGCGTTGTCGCCGGAACTTTCCGCGCCGATCTCTACTACCGTCTGAACGTAATGCCTCTGCCTCTGCCACCGCTGCGCGAGCGTCCCGCAGATATTGTCCCTTTGGCGCGAGGATTTACCTCGCAATACGCGCGGGCCTTGGGCCGGCCGCTGCTGCGGCTTGCCGCCGGCGCTGAAAGGCATCTGCTGGGTCACAGCTGGCCGGGTAACGTGCGGGAACTCGAGAATGCGATACAGCGTGCCGTTATAATGGCTACAGGCGACCTCATTGAAGCGGCGCATTTCGACTTCGGCGCCGTGCCGCCACCGCCACCGCAACAGCCACAGCAGAAGCCGCAGGATGATGCGGTGATGCCGGGAACGGACATGGACATGAAGTCATTGGAGCGGGCGCACATCATGGAAACGCTGCTGGCGGTGAACGGTTCGCGCAAACTGGCGGTGGAGCGTTTGGGAATCAGCGAGCGTGCTTTGCGCTACAAGTTGCAGCAGTACCGGCAGGAAGGCGGGTCGGTGCAATGATGCTGTGGCGCGCTGAGCTTGTCATTGAGGCAGACGGAACGGAGCAAGGGAGATACGGGACATGGATACCAGCGCTATAGACAATCTGCTTGGGCAATTGCGCGCGACAGCGGCGAGTGTCAGTGGGACGGCGGCGGGCAAGGTCCCGGCGCCTGCCCCGGGCGCACCGGACTTCGCCACGGTGCTGAAGAACTCACTGGACGGAGTCAGCGCCAGCCAGGTTGACGCCATGCAGCGCGCACGTGATTTCGAACTCGGTGTCCCCGACAGCAGCCTGAACGAGGTCATGATCTCGATGCAGAAGGCCAACCTGTCGTTCCAGCAGATGGTGCAGGTCCGCAATCGCCTCGTTTCCGCCTACCACGACATCATGAACATGCAGGTATGAGGCGGATTGCCGGGATGGGGATGATCGCAGGCTGTTGCGGTCGACCGTGTCGCGGAGGTGAATCTCAACCACGCCGAAGCACGGCTACCTGCGGCCGGGCCGACCCATGTCCTCACGTTGGAGTTTGCTGATATAGCGCTGGATTTGCGCCTGGTCGCGGCCCGGCATCGCCACGAATTCGCATCCGGCACGCAATCGTTTGGTACCGTTCCTGAGAGTGATCTCGAAGGTGCTCTTGACCTTGATATCCGCCGACACTTCTCCGCCGTCGGGGAACAGGATGCGGCAACCGCGCAGCAAGATGCCCGCTTCTAAATGACTCGGACTGCACGTATCGAGGATGGCTACGCCGCCGCAACTGATGTCGACAATGGTCAACTCCGTCGGCTTCGGCGCCCCATCCTGCGATTGGACGATGCATTTCAGCGGCCGGATCAGCGGCGTGAGTACCCTGAACGCTTCACGGCGTTGGAGGCGCAGCAGCGTCGCCGGGAACTGCATGCTGAAGACGTCGCGACCCTCAAAGCGGGTCTTGCGCAGCGAGTTGCCGACAAAGCGGATCGTGACGCGCTCGTGCAAGGCGACGCAGGTAAATGCCCCGGCTTGCAGCGCATGCTCATTGGCGGCGGCACTGGAGCCCAAATCGGCGATCAGTTCGTCCTGCTCCGGGCGAACCGCGACAATGCAGGTGAGGACGAAGTCGTTGCCGCTCCCGAAATACGCCGTAACCATGCTGCCGGCCTTGCGCAGCGCGCCGAGAATGGCGGCGATTTCTAGCCGCGAGTGCACCAGATACTTGCTCTGGTCAAAGGCGGCGGGAGTGATTCCTTCAGGCGGTCTGGATTGATTTGCCATTCTTGTCTAGCGCGCGATTGGCCAGCGAAGTCCGCATTTTATACCACACGGAATCCACCCCATGCGGGCTGTTGACCGTAGACAAGGTTTCGCCTGGGGTGGCGATTCGCTTTTCTCCGGCCCCGCGGCCTGCCGCGCTTACTTGGCCGCTTGCTCCAGTCGATATACCCAGGCCAGAAGTTCCGCCACGGCGCGGTAAAGTTGCGGTGGGATGCGCTGATCGAGGTCCACCTGCATGAGCAGGGCCACCAGTTCCCGCGACTGGTGTACGTAGACTCCGTGCTGCTTCGCCCGCTCGATAATCGCCTCCGCGACCAGGCCGCGGCCTTTCGCGACAACCCTTGGCGCGCTGTCGTCGCCGGCATAGGCGAGGGCAATCGCGGCGTGTTGCGGGCCGAACGGCGCGGCCTCGGACGCGCGCGTTGCGCTCACGGTTTCTGTCCCGGCGCCAGCGCCACCGCGCGCTCTTGCCTCAGAGCGCGGCATGGCGGGCGGCGATCACGATCGCTGCAGGCGGGACGCCGGCTGCGGCAAGCGAGGCCTCGAGCGCGGCCCGATTTTCCTGCAGCAAGGTCACGCTGCGCGGGCTGTTGGCACTGACTTCGACACGCAAGGCATCGCCATGCACCCGCAGAGCGGCGCTGACTTCACCCAGATTCGGCAGCTCCAGACGCACGCGCATTTGCCAGTCAGGCAGCGCATCCGGTGCACTCGGCGAATCGGGCTGGCGTTCTTCGATCTCCCACTCCATCCACTGTTTCGGCCAGACCTCCAGCTGCAAGACGACTCTGCCGGTATCGAGTGCCGCCAGTTGCTGCTGCACGACCGGAAGGGTCTGCGGATGGATCACCTGGTCCACCGACTGTGCTGCCCCGGGGAGCGAGTCAGGCGCCACCCGTGCGGCCGTGGCCCCCGCTGCCGGCTCCGGCGCACCTGGTGTGAATCCCTTCTCCGGTTGTGGCGCGCTCGGTGACAACCGCGCTGCCTGATGCGGCTCGCCGGGGACAAGCCGCGCCTGCGGCTCCAGTTGCGCCTGCGGTTCCAGCCGCAACTGCACCAGATCGCGCTTTCCCGTCACCCATTCGGCCTGATGCGCTTCGTAAAACAATCCACTTTGCCCCAGCGCATCCTTCAAGGCCGTCGTCAGCCCGTTACCATCGCCGGGCAGCGTGGCGAGCAGCGGCGCTGCTGCGGACACGGTGGAGGCGCGAACTGGCTGGCCGGGCGCCGCCAGCACTGCCGCGACCAGGCGACCGGTCGGCGACAACGCGGGCGCCGCCTGCGCCGCCTCGTTCAGCGCGAAGGTCAGCCGCGGTTCGCGGGCGATGAATGTCAACTTGAGCGTATCGCCCGGGGCGACATACGACGGCAAGGCCATGCTCATCCGCTGCCCGGCCACCAGCACCTTGAAATTGCCGTCAGGCAACTTCGCCTCGACCCGCGCGCTGAGAATATCGCCCGGTTCAAGCTGCGGCAGGAGGACGCGCAGGTTGGCGCCGCGGTCCACGCCGATGGCCTTGGCTGGCGTGATCTGGTCGACGCCTCTGAGGATTGTGGCCGGGATCATGCGCTTCCGCCTCGCGACCCCGCAGCGTGCGCGCGGATCACCTGCCCGGAATCCTCCTCTCCGAGAGGCGCGCTTCGGCGGGGCAGCGGAATGCCGGACAGGCGCCGCGTGCGGCGGCCTTCAGGCGGTCTCGGCCTGGCTGGTTCCATACGCACGCTGCAAGCGATTTTCCTGCCGCGCGCTGCCGAGGTAGACCTCAAGCTGGGCCATCCAGGGCTCGGTAAATCGTCTGATCTCGGCGTCGTCGGCGAGCAACTTGCGGATCAGCGTTGCCTTGCGTTGCATGTATTCCGGACCCGGGCCGGGTGCGGTATCGTCGCGCCGCAGGGAATCGACGAGCGTTCCGCAATCCTGCTCCAGTTCGATCAGGCGATCCCAGTCGCTGCTTCTGGCGGCGTTCAGCATCTCCCCCGTCTTGGTCGAGAGTGAACCGTAGATATCGAGAATGCGTTCGTGACCGGTCATGGCTCAGGCGGCTCCGTAGGAGAGGGTGGTGGCACGCAGCGGTGGTTGCGGCGCGGGGGATCTGGTCACCGGCGCAACCGGTGCGGCGGCGAGGGTTGCCCAGGCACTGCCGAGCTGCTCGAGAAGTCTTGCCACCTCTTCCAGCGCGGCGAGGTCGTTCGCGAGATTGGCTTGCAGCAGGCGCCGCGTCATGTAGTCATAGAGGTCGGACAGGCCTTTCGCCAGTTCGCCGCCGACGTTCAGGTCGAGGCTTGCGTTGAGGCCACCGTCGATGATCGCCATGGCCTTCGAGATCGCTTGGCACTTGGCCGGGACGTTCCCGTTGCGCAAGTTCGCGATGGCCGAAGCCACTGCGGCGCTGGCGCCGTCGAAAAGCATCAGCACCAGTCGGTGCGGACTCGCCGAGTCGACGATCGATTCGACACCGACACCGCGGTAGGCGTTCATTGCTGTGCGAGGATTTGCGGAAAACATTTGCCTTGTCCTTTAGCTTGAGGTCTTGGGCAGGTTGGCAAGCTGCTGGGTCAGAAAATTGCTGGTCTTGGTCATGTTGCTCAACAGCGTATCGAGCGCATTGAATTGCGCCTGGTAGCGCTGCTGGACCGACTCGAGGCGACCCTGCACCCGGATCCGCTGCGTGCCGATGTCCTTGATCGAGCGGTTGATGCCGGCCGTCTGGCTGGCGAGCGGGCCGCTCGGCCCGAGCAGGCTCTCGGTGGCGGTCTTGAGCGCCTCGCCGATCGCCATCGCCAGCTTGGAGACATCGCCGACATTGGCCGACAGCGCCACATTCAGCTTTGCCGAATCGAGTGCCAGCGTCCCATCCTTCTGAAAGCTGACTCCCAACTGCGATAGGATGGTATAGGCGCCATCGGATGCCTGCACGCCGCCGAGGATGGCGCGCACCTGGCGTTGCAAGCCAAGCACCCCGGAATTGCCCTGCAGCACCGCGTCCTTGGCGGTGGCGCTGGCAATCGACTTGTTGGCGCTGTTGTACGCGCTCACGAGGGCACCCAGCGCCGACGTCAGCTTGCCGTTATCGCGCTGGACAGTCACGGTAATGGCGCTGGTGGTCTGCTTGGCCAGGTTGAGTGTGACGCCCTGGATAGCGTCGGCCACGCTGTTGGTGGAGCTTGTGATGGCGACGCCGTCGACAGTCAGCGCGGCATTCTGCGCCGTCTGTGTTTCATTGAAGTGTTGCGAGGCGGCGGTCGGATCGTAGCCGAGCAGCGCATCGAGGGCGGCATCGCCGCCGCCGACCGACAGGCGCATGCTGCTCGCCGCGCCCGTGGCGTTCGAGGTCAGCGCCAGGCGATAGGGCGTCGCGCCGCCATCGTTGATGATGGTGGCGGTGACGCCCGCGTTGGCGGCATTGATCGCATCGCGAATTCCGGCCAGCGTGTTGTTGCTGCTGTCGATCGTCAGCGTCACGGGCGCACTGGCCGGATCGGCCGCGAAACCGGCGGAAGCGTATTGACCGCCGACCGGGGTTCCGCTGATCGTGCCCAGTTCTATCGTCAGCGTGCCGCTGCCGATGGCGGCGTCCTTGCTGGCTTGCCCCGTCGGCGCGACGAGTTTTTGGCCCTGCGCCAGCTTGCTGATGGCTATCGAGTAGCTGCCGTTTGTCGCCGTGCTGCCGGCGCTGGCGGCCAGAAACGCGGTGTCGCTGACCGAGGTTCCGTAAGCAGCGGTGCCGGACGCGATCAGCGCTTTGGCGGCCGTTTGCAGTGTAGAGAAGCTACCTTGGACCGACCCGAGGCCGGTCAGTTTGGCCTGATACGAAGCTTCCTGTTTGGCGAGCAGCAAGAGCGGGCGCTGCTCGACGGTCATCAACTGGGCGACCAGCGATTTCACGTCCAGGCCCGAGCCAACGCCAGATGCGGTCAGGGTTCCGGAAGTGGCGCTGCCAACTGCCATGTCGAGTCCTCGTGATTCAGGGATGTACGCTCTTGATAACGACCGGCGAGCGACAAACCTTTAGCGATTCAGTGAAAAAAAAGCCGCGAGACCGGAGTTGGCCGGTGTCGCGGCGATGACGGAGGGACCTCGGAAAACGGCCGGCTGTCAGGCGTCCTGCGCCAGCAGCAGACCGGTCAGGCGATCCAGGGATTGCGCGATGGCAAGCGCCTCCTCGGACGGCATCTGGCGGATCACCTGCTTGGTTTCGGAATCGACGACGCGCACGACGATCCGGTTGGACCCGTCATCGACCGAGAATTCGATTCCGGCGGACGACGATTTGAGAAACTCGTTGATCATGCGCGCGGCGTGCCGGGTGGCCTCGGCGCTGGGCAGTTGCCGGGGCGTCGGGGCGAGCACCGGTGCGGCCTGCACCGGCGGTGGAAGCGATCCGGACGGACGGGCTGCGCCTGGCAGCGACACGACCGGCGCAGCATTCGATCCGGACGCGGATGGCGAAACCGTATCGACGAGCTTCATGTTCGGGACTCCTTCAGTGGTGCGAAAACCCCCGGCCGGAAACCTCCCGGTCGGGGGTCAGGTCAGGCGACTTAACGGAGCAGGGTCAGGACGTTGTTCGGCAAGGAGTTGGCTTGCGCGAGGATCGCCGTACCGGCTTGCTGCAGGATCTGGCCTCGCGTCAGCGACGCGGTTTCCGCCGCGAAGTCGGCGTCCTGGATCCGGCTGCGCGATGCGCTCAGGTTCTCGGCGGTCGTCTGCAGGTTGGCAATGGCCGACGCGAAACGGTTCTGGTAGGCTCCGAGATCGCCACGCGAGACGTTGACCTGAGCCAGCGCCGCATCGATGGTCGCAATCGCAAGCTGCGCGTTGGCTGAACTAGAGATGCTCAAGCTTGCTACGGATGAGAACGTGCTGGTCTGCGTGGCAGTAGTAAAGGCATCGGCGTTGGCGCCGCCCAGTGTGATGGCTCCCTTGCTGCTGTCAAGCGTCACAGATCCGCTCTTGATGGACGAATCCGTTGCTGCACCACCGGTCAGCGTTACACCAGAGAAGCTAACCGTCTTGGTTGCGCCACTGTGTGCAAAGTCCAGGATGCTGATATCGCGCCCATCGCTCGTCGACAAGGTTATGCCGGTCTTCGACGAGGAGCTGGTGAAGCTTGCGGTCACGCCTGTGGTGCCTTGTACGCCATTGATGGCGCTCACCAGTGCCGTAAGATCGGACGGGTCTGCCACGTTTGTCGAGATGGCAGTGCCGTTCAGTGTCATGCCGATCGTGCCGGCGCTTACGATTCCGCTCAACGTGGCGCTGTTTGTGGCCTTGGCAGTAACACCTATACTCGATGCGTTGAGGTTGATAGCAGCAGCGATTGCCTTGGCATCGTCAAGTGCGTTATACCCAAAAGCGGCCGTCGTGCCGGCACTGGTGGCGATCGTTAGGTTAGCTTCAACGGCAACGGTGTTGCCGCCGGTAAGGTCGGCCGCTGCTGCTTTGGTGACGCCTACACCACCGTTTGCGCCGATAACAGTACCCTGGCCAAGGAGGATATTGCTGCCTAGTGCAGAGGATCGCGCGTCGGCGATCGAGTTGACCGAGATGGTCTGGTTGGCGTTGGCGCCGACCTGGAAGGCCTG
This sequence comes from Candidatus Dechloromonas phosphorivorans, assembly GCA_016714975.1. Taxonomy (GTDB): domain Bacteria; phylum Pseudomonadota; class Gammaproteobacteria; order Burkholderiales; family Rhodocyclaceae; genus Azonexus; species Azonexus phosphoriphilus. The sequence goes on from JADKBR010000017.1 coordinate 388,664, forward strand.
GGCGGTGAAGGAACCGTCGAGCAGGTTGAGGCCGTTGAACGAGGTCTGGCTGGCAACGCGGGTGATTTCGGAGATCAGTTGGGACGCTTCCGCATCGAGCGAGGCGCGGTCGCTGGCGCTGTTGGTGGAGTTGGCCGACTGGATGGCCAGTTCGCGGATGCGTTGCAGGTTATTGCTGACTTCACCGAGCGCGCCTTCGGCGGTCTGCGCCAGCGAGATGCCGTCGTTGGCGTTGCGCGCGGCCTGGTTGAGGCCGTTGATCTGTGCGGTGAAGCGGCTGGCGATGGCCAGGCCGGCGGCGTCGTCCTTGGCGCTGTTGATGCGCAGGCCGGAAGACAGGCGCTGCAACGAGGTGGCGAGCGCCGCTTGGGACGTGTTGAGGTTGCGCTGTGCATTGAGCGACGCGATGTTGGTGTTGATGACTTGGGCCATGGTGAATCTCCTTTGCCTTGATTTAGAGAAGTCCGGTTTTGGGGCCGGTTACGTTGGTCGTCTTCGTCACCGAAGCATCAAAACCGTCGTTAGATGGCTTATCGGATGTTCTCGAACAAAGGTTTAGGTGTTTGTTGCGGACACCGCGTGCAGACGCCGCGTCCAAGCCAGCCGCGAGGCGCTGCCAGGCGGCTTCGTCGGGGGGTAAGGCTGCGCCGGGCGGCGCCCGTTACGGTGCGACGATGGCGCGGTCCTTGCCAGCCTGCTTGGCCTGGTAGAGAGCCTGGTCGGCACGCCGGATCAAGGCGTCGGTGGTCTCGCCGGCGAGCCGCGCGGCAACCCCGGCGCTGAAGGCCACGAACAGTCTCTGACTGCCCCAGGCCAGCGGCTTTTCGGCCAGACGCTTGCGCAGGCGGTCGGCGACGACAACCGCCTCGTCGATGCCGGAATCGGGCAGCAGCAGCAGGAATTCCTCGCCGCCATAGCGCCCGATCAGATCCTGGGTGCGGATCGTCTCCTTGATGACGGCGACCAAGTGTACGAGCACCATATCACCGACCTGGTGGCCGAAGCTGTCATTTACCTGCTTGAAATTATCGATGTCGATCATGGCGACGCACAAGGGCGTACCGTTGCGCTCGGCGCGCGCGGCTTCGCGCGCCAGGGCATCGTCCAGGCCGCGCCGGTTCAGCGCGCCGCTGAGCGGGTCTTCGTGGACGAGTCGTCGGGCCAGTTCGAGTTCGTTCTTCAGTTGTTCGATGTGGTGCTCGGCGGCAGCCACCTGCGCGCGGGCCGTCGCCACTTCATCCGCGGCATGCAGGGCGCGGGTGTGCGCCAGCGCTTCGTTCAGAATGGCGATGATGTCGTCGAGGTCGGTGGTCTCACGGATTTTCTGGGCGTAGTTCTCGATGCGCCCGTAGTAGTCAGCCGGGCCGCCCGGCGCCCGGTTTTCCCGATAGGCGCGCGCTGCTCGTTGCGCGTCAGTCTGCACGGGCGGTGTTGCCAAGCGCAGTCCGCGCCGATTCGAATCGCCTTCCATCGCTCGCCTTCCTGTGAACGCCGTCGGAGATCATTCTGGAACCATTGTAGAACAGGAGCAAGGCTACCTCGCGGTGACGGGCCGTCAAGGCCCAAACAAAGGAGAAAATCGGCCCCAAATAGGCATTTGTGCGCGCAATCCGCGGCTGTTGCGGCAACACCCGAAAAACGCCGAAAACCAGCCGCGCCCGGCCGCCTCATCTCACGCCGCACAGACGCGGTTCTTGCCCGTGCGTTTGGCCTCGTACAACGCCTTGTCGGCGCGTTCGATGACTGCTGTCTGGGCCTCGCCTTCACGAAGCAGCGCGACGCCGGCGCTGAAAGTGATGAGCACCTGCTCGTCTTCATGCAGGAAAAATGCCTTGGTCAGATTGCGCTGCAGCCGGACCATCACCTCGATGGCTTCTTCCTGACTGGTATCCGGCAGCAATAGCAGGAATTCTTCGCCGCCGTAGCGGGCGAGGACATCGGTCGGACGCATGGTTCGCCGGGTGACGCGCACCAGGTGCTGCAAGGCTTGGTCGCCGGTCTGGTGGCCATGAGCATCGTTCAGGCGCTTGAAATTATCGATGTCGAGCAGGCTGACGCACAAAGGCTTGCCGCTGCGCTCGGCACGCGCTGTCTCGCGCTGGTAGGCATCGTCCAGCCCGCGCCGGTTGAGCACGCCGGTGAGCTGGTCCTCCTGCACCAGCTCGCTGACGTGTTCGAGCTCGTGTTCGAGTTCGCGCACCTTCTGCTCGGCCGCCTCCACCTGGCGGCGCGAGGCCAGCAGATCGTCACGCAGGCGCGCGGCATCGAGCTGGGCCGAGCGGGTATCGCGCAAAAGGTTGTCGAGCACGACGTTGAGCTGACTGATGTCGTCGGTCTGGCGGATTTGCTCGGCATAGCCTTCCAGGCGCGAATGATAGCCATCCGTGCTTTCGGAAAGATCGCCGAGGCGGTCGATGAAACTGGTGATCAAGTGCTTCAGCGCGGCCTTGGCATCCTGCAGGCTGGTTCGCAGCGTGCCTTGCTTGAAAATCACTTCCTTGAGGCGTCGCTCGGCCTCGACGATCGCCTTGAGGTCGAGCGGCCGAGACACGATTTCCTGCAGTACCGCCACTTGACCGCGCAGCCATTGGTCGTCGCTTACCAGTTCATGCGTGTTGTCGATGAGCAGGTGCAGCAGACGCAACAGCCCCTGATGCAGCTCCGTGTTGTCGCTGCCCCGCATTTCGAGCTTGAACCAGAATTGGCGCAGGGACCCGCTTAACTTGGAAATCGTGTCCGCGTCAATCGCGGCACGTGCCGCGAGCGCCAGCTTGGTTGCTTCGGCAGCCAGGTCGGGGGCGTGCCCGAGTTGCGAGATCACCGCGAACTCGAGCGTTTGAGCCAGCAGTTCGCGCAGTTGAGCCAAGGGATCCCCACCGTCGACAGCGGAGACGATGGCGCGTGGCGCCGTAGGCCCGGCAACCGGGGCGGATTCCAGGGGTGGCACGACGGCGCTTTCGGCACCCTGATCACGCCCCTCGGCCGGCGACGTCGCCGACCACGACTTCACCAGGCTTTGCAGCCGGTTGGCGAGCCGCGCCGGGTTGGATCCGGAAGCGCCGATAAGCTTTTCCAGGCTCTCGCGTTTCCTTGCGGTGGTCAGCCCGATGTGGCGAATCTCCCACTGTTTCAGGAGTTCGAGGATCAGTTGCCCCCAGGCCGGGGCGTCCTGGCTTGCCTCGGCTTCGGGTACCGGGGCGGCGTCTGGATGTCCGGCTATCCTCTGATAGAGTTGCCGATAATTGTCGGGCGTGGGAGCGATCCGGCGCGTAGACAGCAGCCGCAACACCTCCCTCGCAATTGTGGATGGATTGGTTGGCTCACTCATGGTTCGGCTGCTGCGGACAAATTCTGACCGTTCGCTTTATCTATCGGCACTGGCCGGAAGAACTTTAGGGTTAAATGCGAAAAAGTTTGCGGGCACCAAGAAAATACCCCTGCCGCACTTCAATTCGCTTGATCGATGAACGATGAGGCGATGCCGACATGGATTCACACCGCCCGATGACTCGCCAGTCTACTCCACCAACTGATTCTTGAGGGCGTAGTGTATCAGCTCAGAATTGTTCTTGAGCTGCATCTTTGCCAGCAGCCGCGCGCGATAGACGCTTACGGTCTTGACGCTCAGATGCATTTCGACCGCGATCTCGGTGAGGGTTTTGCCGGAGGCGATCAAGCGCATCGTTTCATATTCGCGGTCCGACAATGTGGCGTGAGGCGTGCGGTCCAGGCCATCGGCGATGGTTCCGGCGAGTGCTTCGGCCACCGCCGAACTGATGTAGCGGCGGCCGCCTGCCACCTGCCGTATGGCGGTGACCAGCTGCGCCGGGGCGCTTTGCTTGTTGAGATAACCCGACGCACCGGCCTTGATCGCGCGCAGCGCATACATTTCCTCGAGGTGCATGCTGAGCATCAGCACCGCGAGTTTCGGCTTTTCCTTTTTCAGTTGTTTGAGCGTGTCCAGGCCGTTTCGGTCCGGCATGCTGATGTCGAGCAGAACCACGTCGATCGCATGGTCACGCGCCAGCTTGACTGTCTGCGCGCCGGTCGCCGCCTCAGCGCAGACCTCCATGTCGCCCGCCTCGGAAATGATTTCCGCCAGCCCGCGCCGCAATATGGCGTGGTCGTCAGCGATGAGTACGCGAATCAAGTCCGTTCCTCCTGATTGACGCCGCGCGCCGCGGATGCCGGCGGAACGCGGGGTTTGCTGGAAGATCCAAACGGCAGCGGGGTTTCATTCTCGGCCGAGCTTGGCGTAGCGTCTGGCATCAACCGCGGCAGGCTCAACGTAACCACGGTGCCGCTGCGCGTTCTGCGTACCGTCGCATCGCCGCCGATGTTACGTGCGCGCTCCTGCATGCCGAGTATGCCGAAGGCCAGCGGCTTGACCAGTTCTTCGGCAGCGATACCGCGCCCGTTGTCGTGCACCTGCATTTGCACGCTGTCTGAATCCGCCTCGAGTTCAATCTCGACCCGCGTTGCGCCGGCGTGCTTGGCGACGTTGGTCAGGGCTTCCTGCAAGATGCGGAACATGGCGACGGCTGTCCGGTGGTCAAGAGCAATACTCGTTTCCGCGCAGATAAACTGGCAGGGCATGTCCATGCGATTGGCGAACTCAGCCGCCTGCCACTCCAAGGCGGCGACGATGCCAAGGTCAAGGATTTCAGGACGCAAGGCGGTGGCGATGCGCCGCGTGGCGTCCATGGCGGTATCCACCAATGCGTCGGTCGATTGCAGGCGCTGCAGCAGTTGTTCTGAATTCGGCTCCAACCCCTTGCCCAGGCGCACCAACATCAGCTTGATTGCCGTCAGGGTGCCGCCGAGTTCGTCGTGGATTTCCCGCGCGATCAAGGCCCGCTCGCGTTCTTTGGCGGTTTCGACGTGCGCCGACAGCCGTGCCAAGGCTTCGCTCGACCGACGGATCTGTCGGTCGGCCTCCTTGTTATGCGTGATATTGGAAACGATTCCTTCCCAGCAGACGCTTGCGTCGTCGCGCCGACGCGCTTTGGAGCGCAGGTCTACCCATTTGATGTCATTGCTCCCGGCGACCCGGATGCGGCCTTCCCAGTTGAAATTGGCCCGAAGCCGCAGAGCGCTCTGCATCGACTCGGTAAACGAAGCCATGTCGATTGGCAAGATGTAGTCGAAAAAGGCCGATGGGCCTTGCAACAGCTCCTGCGCGGGAACGCCGAACAGTGCCAGGCAACCATCGCTGACATACTTGAGCTTGGGGCGTCCATCCGTGCTGATCTCGAGTACAAAGACCATGCCCGGCAAGTTCGCGGCGATAGCTTTGAAGTGCGCCTCGCTTTCGCGCAAGGTGAGCAATGCCTGGTGCGACTCCAATCGCTTCTGCGCCTCACGGAGGCTGCGTTCCACTGCCGGAGCGAGCAGTTCCAGGCTGTCCATCATTACCAGGTCGTCAGCCCCGGACTTGATCAAAGCCACGGCGTTTTCTTCGCCGATGTGGCCCGAAACGACGATCAAGGGAACGACGGTCGAGCGCGTGCGCAGCAGTCGTAACGCTTCCGCAGTGCTTGGTCCGGACAGGTTGTGGCTGGCGATCACCACGTCCCAGGATTGCCGCTCCAGGGCCTCACTCATCGAGATCGCCGAACTGACCCGGTGCATTGCCGGTGCCAGGCCAGCCCGGAGCAATTCCTGCTGCACCCGTTCGCCGTTGCGCGGCGAATCATCCACCAGCAGGACTTTAAGCATGGTGCTCACCGCTTACCCCAGTTCAGCCGCGTCGATCTGCCGCGCTTGCCGCTTGAGCGGTGGCGGCGGGAAGCCGTCGATCGCGCGCAGCCCAGGAGGCAGGGAGGCAACGACGCTGATGCGCGCGCAATGACCCTGATCTGCAACTGAGCGTCCGTCAATGGTGACTCCAGCAGGGCATGTGGGGCAAACGGCACCTTCTTGTCATCAATCGCGACATTGGAAATCCAGCTTTGGTGCTGACAACCGGTTTTTCATATAACGTTATACTGGCACCAAGGGCCGATGGCGTCACCAGCCATTCTTCCCCCAAGAGAAGTACGGTTCGCTGTCTCAGCCGCCGCGGGGGAAGTCGATGCCCGACTCTGTACTGATTGTCGTGTCCCCTACTGGAGAAAGCAATGGCACCCAACCTGTTTGCAGTTCTCGGCGCGCACGAATTCGGCATTCTCGCCTGTGCGTTGGCGCTAGTCTTCGTCTTCTTCCTGGTCATCCGTCAGAACCGGAAGGACTTCGAGGAAATCGAGGCTTGGCTTGCCGAAGAAAGACTGAACTCCTAGAAGCCGACCACCAACAGGGCGTAGGCGGCAATGATCGTCGCGACCAGGGCCAGCCCGTAGCAGATCAGCTTGGCGCCGGTGCCGGCATGAATGCCGAAGTCGTGCAGGCTATGGTAGAGACGATGCGCCGCGTGCCACAGGAAGAGCGCGATGATCGCGAAGATGAAGCCCTTGCCGATCCAGTTCTGGGCAAAGGCCAGCATCTTCGGGTAACTCATCGTATCCGCCGGCAGAAATACTCCGAGCGGGACGGCGATGCCGGTGATGAAAACCAGCATCGGGCCGAGCAGCGCGGACAACATGCCGCCGGCCCCGAACAGCGCCCAGAAGATCGGTGCGTTGGAGCGTTTGAGTTCGCGTTTCATCGTGCCATCCCCCAGACCAGAGCAAGTAGCGCCAGACTGGCCACCGTCGCCACGGCCAACCCGCTGCCGGTGATTGCGTCGGCCGAGAGCCGCTTGCCGCCGACGACGACCGGCGGCATCGTCCGTGGCATGATCTTGAACCAGGTGTAGGTGTGATAACCGATGGCGATCAGCGCCAGCACGTGGAAGCCGATGTACCAAGGGTTCTTCAGCGCGGTCAACCATTGGTTCCAGGCCGCTTCACCCTGCGCCAGACGGACTAGTCCGGTCAGCAGGATCGCCGCATAGGCGGCGACGAAGAGGGCGGTTCCCTCGTGGATCATGTACTCGACGAAAAAGGGATTCTTCCGCCACCATCCGCCCATCGAGCGAACATAGGGACGCCGCTTGTTCACTTTGCACCTCCCTTCGGAGCAAGGAAACGCAGGAAATAGTCCATCGCACTGTTGGTCTTGTTCTGGTTGACCGCATTGGCCGGGTCGACGTGCTTCGGGCAAACCTCCGAGCAGTAGCCGACCGCCGTGCAATTGAACACGCCTTCTTCGGAGTTGACCAGTTCCATGCGTTGGGCCTTGCCACCGTCGCGCGAGTCGATGTTGTAGCGATGCAGCAGGGCTAGTGCCGCCGGTCCGACGAAGTCCGGGTTAAGGCCGAACTGTGGACAGGCGGCGTAGCACAGCATGCAGTTGATGCACGAGCTGAACTGCTCGTAGGCATTGAGTTGCGCCGGTGTCTGCAGGTATTCGCCCTGTGCCAGCGGGCGCGCTTCCTTCGGGATGATGTAGGGCTGAATGCTCTCGAGTTTCTCGATGAAGCCCTCCATATTGATCACGAGGTCGCGCTCGATCGGAAAATGCGAAAGGGCCTCGACCCGCACCCGTCCCGGGTAATAGTCGCGCAGGAAGGTCTGGCAGGACAGGTTCGGTATGCCGTTGATCATCATGCCACAACTGCCGCAGATGGCCATCCGGCACGACCAGCGGAAGCTCAGCGAGCCGTCGAGGTAATCCTTGATGTACTGCACGCCCTGCAATACCGACATGTCGTCGGTAAACGGCACCTGAAAGACCTGCTGGTGCGGTTCAGCATCCGTTTCCGGGTTGTAGCGCAGGACCTCGATTTCGATTGTCTTTTCTTGTTCAGACATGGGAGGCCTTCCTTTCCTGCTCGGCCTTTTCGCCGGCCGCACCGTAGGCGCGGGTCGCCGGCTGCGATTTGGTGATCTTGACCGGACCGTAATCGATGCGTGGCGGACCGCCCGCGACATAATGCGCCTGCGAATGCTTCAGGAAGTTGACATCATCGCGTTGCTCGAAACCGTCGAGGCGCTGATGCGCGCCCCGTGATTCTCGCCGCTGCAGAGCCGAATGGGCCATCGACTGGGCGACGTCGAGTTGGTAGTCGAGTTCGATCGCGAGCAGCCACTCAGTGTTCCACACGCCCGACTTGTCCTCGACATTCACGTTCCGGAAACGGTCCTTGAGTTCGGACAGCTTGTCGCAGGTCTGCTGCATCGTTTCGGCCAGGCGATAGATGCCGCATCCGTCCTCCATGGTCTGCGCCATCTCCTTGCGCAGTGTGGCGATCCGTTCGGTCCCCCCGGTTCTCTGTTTCAGCGCGAGAACCCGCTGTTCGACCACCTGCGCCTGCTTCTGCAGACTGGCCGAATTCCCCGGGGCCACCGAGTTTGCAAAACCCGCAGCTTCGACCCCGGCTACCTTGCCGAACACCAGCAGTTCGGACAGTGAGTTGGAACCGAGCCGGTTGGCGCCGTGAATGCCGACGCTGGAGCACTCGCCGGCGGCGTAAAGGCCCGGCAGCGGCGAGGCGCAGAGCCCGTCGACGAGGATACCGCCCATCGTGTAATGCACGGCCGGCCGCACCGGAATCGGCGCGTGAGCGGGGTCGACCCCGAGATACTGCTCGGCCAGTTCGTAGATTTGCGGCAGACGCTCGCGCAGCTTGGCTTCGCCGAGATGACGCAGGTCGAGATGGACGACCGAACCGTGTTGGCCCTCGATGGTCCGGCCTTTCTGCTGTTCGTACCAGAAGGCCTGGCTGAGCCGGTCACGTGGACCGAGTTCCATGGCCTTGTTGCGCGGTGTCGGCTCCGCCGGTCCGAGGCCGTAATCCTGCAGGTAGCGATAGCCGTCCTTGTTCAGCAGGAAGCCACCCTCGCCACGGCAGGCTTCGGTGAACAGCAAGCCGGTGCCGGGCATGCAAGTCGGGTGATACTGGACGAACTCCATGTCGCGCAACGGCACACCGTGGCGGTAGGCGAGGGCCATGCCGTCGCCGGTCACGACGCCGCCGTTGGTGTTCTCGCGGAATACCCGGCCGGCGCCGCCGGTGGCGATGATCACCGACCTTGCCTCGATCAGCGTGAATTCTCCCGAGGCGATCTCGATTGTCACCGCGCCCTGAACGCGCCCGTCCTCGACCACGAGGTCGACACAGAAATGTTCATCGAAGCGCTTGATCGACGGATACTTGATCGACGTCTGGAACAGCGTGTGCAGCATGTGGAAGCCGGTCTTGTCGGCAGCGAACCAGGTACGCTCGATCTTCATGCCGCCGAAGGCGCGCACGTTGACATGGCCATCCTCCTTGCGGCTCCATGGGCAGCCCCAGTGCTCGAGCTGTGTCAGTTCCTCGGTACATTGGGCCACGAAGAAGTCGACTACATCCTGTTCGCACAGCCAGTCGCCGCCGCCCACCGTGTCGTTGAAATGGTAGTCGAGGCTGTCGGTCGGAAGCTTGACCCCAGCGGCCCCGCCTTCGGCGGCGACCGTATGGCTGCGCATCGGATAGACCTTGGAGACCAGGGCGATCTTCAACGCCGGATGGGACTCCGCAACGGCGATTGCCGCACGCAATCCTGCGCCTCCACCACCAACAATCACTACATCCGCCTTGAATGTTTCCACACTTCCTCCTTACGTGTCAGACGTTTTCAGCCACGATCATCGTTCAAGAACGCTTGCCGGGATGAGTCATGAGTGTCAATCGGTCACGAACTTGCCTGGTTGCCGATGGTCTTCGATTCGGTGACTTTCAACGTCAGCATCTGGTACAGGCCGCCGAAAAAACGCTGGTCGCTGACCGTTGCAAAGCCATCGCCTTTTGGCAACCAGGCACTGATTTCCTCGGTGAACAGGTCGCGGGCAAAGGGTTCAAGTCGGTCGAGGACCGGCATCCAGAAATAGCGCAGCGGATTCAGGCGGCTCGCCGGCGCATAATCGACGATGGTCAGCGTGCCGCCGGGACGGATCACCCGCAGGGCTTCCGCCAGCGTTCTCTCGCGCACGTCCTGCGGCTGCTCATGGAGCAGGAAGAACAGCAGCGCTCGGTCGAAGCTCGCGTCGGGAAAGCCGAGCTCCGCCGAATCCATGCAATGCAGCTTGATCGGCAGATCCGGGGACAGCTTGCCTGACAGATTTTCCAGCTGAATGGGCAGGATGTCGACGATCTCGAGCAGCCCGTCCGACGCAACGCGCTCCGCGAGGCGCGGGGTCAGATCCCCGTAGGCACAGGCTATCTGCAGGGTACGCCCCAGCAGATTGTCGCCGTAATCGTTGAGCACCGCATTGCACAGGCGTTTGTAGTTGCCCCAGAGAATCAGGTTCACCAGCCACTGCCGTTCGAAGAAGGTTACCGCATGCGGATGAACATATGCCCACCAGTAATTGGCCTGCAGGTATTGCGGCACATCGGGCACGACCGGCGCAATGGCAGCGCAAGTGCTGGCAACCGTTTGATCGTAGCTGTCTTTCATTTTGCGGATGCCATCAAGTGCTTTCGACACAAGTCCGGAATAGAATGCAAAAGCTGCCGGAAACTCAATTCATGAAGCTGCTACAGCCAGTAAAGCGCCGCCTCCGGACGCCATAGCACCGTCGTTCTCCCTGCTTGACGATTCCGGACGTTGGCAGCCAGTAACCACCGGGCCGTAACGTAACCGATCGCTCGGTTGAACGCAACAGGACAGCACCGCCGCGGAGTGCCATGGCGATGACATTTGGCGGGAGCAAGGGCTTTTGGTGTTGCGCGATGCGGCACCTCCAGTGCCTCTTGCTGTGGTTCCAAACCTCTTCGCGAGCAGCCCAAACAACAACCGTTCCAGCGCAGGGCACTGAATCGCTTTGGATTATTGGTTTGTGCTGGCACTATGGGAGCGCAATGACATGGCCGACGCCTGTCGGAATTTCTGGAAGGCGAAGGCACCATTTCTCGCATCCGCTGTCAGGCAACAAGGAGGACAAGAAAATGACGCCGCCCCCCGATGCAACATCAGAGACCCAAGCTGATTCCGGTTCGCTCCTTGCGACGATTGCCAGGGTTCACATCGGCGCGCCCTTCACCTGGCTCGCCAAGGGACTTTCCGACGTCCATGCCGCCCCGACCGCCAGCCTGTTCTATGGCATCGTATTCGCCATCATGGGCTGGGCCATCGTCTTCTTCTACGGCCATGCCTACTCGCTCACGGTCGCCCTGATCGGCGGCTTCATGTTGCTCGGCCCCGGCCTGGCGATGGGACTCTACGGACTGTCACGCCAGCGGGAATCGGGTCAGGTGCCGCGCCTGCAACCTTCGCTGACCATCTGGCGGGTCAATCTCTCCAACCTGGGGATTTTCGCGCTGGTCACTGGCGTCGTTTTCCTGATCTGGGCGCGGGCGTCGATGGTGGTTTTCGCCGTGTTCTACTCCAGCGGCCTGCCGACCGCTGACGATTTCCTGCGCGAGCTCCTCGCGTTCGAGAACGCGGAATTCGTCATCGCCTACCTGTTCATCGGCAGCGGCTTTGCCGCTTTCATCTTTTCGATCAGCGTCGTTGCGGTGCCGCTGATGCTCGACCGCGACAAGGACGCCATCAGCGCGATGCTGCTCAGTCTCGCCACCGTCGCGAAGAATCCTCTGCCCATGCTGGTGTGGGCCGCCCTGATCGTGACGCTGGCCGGGATCGGCTTTGCCACGGCGTTCACCGGACTGATCGTCACGATCCCCGTCCTCGGGCACGCCACCTGGCATGCCTACCGCGCCCTGATCCCGCCGACCGCCGACTGATCTTCCGGTGTCGCCCAACCGGGAACCGGCGCTTGCTTGAAATCGCGGGTCTTTCACGCCAGTTCGCCGGCCGCAGCGTCCTGCGCGAGGTCTCGCTCACGCTGAACGCGGGCGAATATGTGGCGATCGTCGGCGAATCCGGCGTCGGCAAGTCGACGCTGCTCAATCTCGTCGCCGGACTCGACCGCCCGGACAGCGGCCGGCTTGTGCTGGACGGCGTCGACTACGCGCAGCTCGACGACGATGCGCTGACCCGTCTGCGCCGCGACCGGCTCGGCTTCGTCTTTCAGGCCTTTCACGTGCTGCCGCACCTTACCGTTCGCCAGAACGTCGCCCTGCCGCTCTGGCTGCAGGGCCGGCATGGCGGCGCGGCCGATGACCCGGCGCAGCAGTTGCTGGATGCCGTCGGCCTCGGCGACCGGGCGGCAAGCTGGCCACGCGAGCTTTCCGGCGGCGAGATGCAGCGCGTGGCGATTGCCCGCGCCCTGGTCCATCGCCCGCGACTGGTGCTGGCCGACGAGCCGACCGGCAATCTCGACCCGGCCAACGGCGCCAGGGTGCTGGCGCTGCTTGGCGAGCGCATCCGGCAGGCCGGGGCGATCGGGATTCTCGTTACGCATTCGCTGGAAGCCGCTGCCACGGCGGATCGCGTTCTGCGCCTGACCACTACCGGGTTGCACGGGTGATGAGACTGGCGCCGGTTTTTCTGGGCTCGCTGGCCCGGCGCCGGATGGCAACGCTTTTTTCGTTCGTCGCGATCGTCCTCGGTGTCGCTCTCGGCATGGCGGTTCAGGCGGTGCATGAAGCGGCATTGACCGAGTTCGGCCGCGGCCTGCGGACGCTGGCCGGCGACGCCGACCTGCAGGTGGTCGGGCCGCGTGGCGGCTTTGACGAGTCCCTCTACGCCCAGTTCGCCAGCCGGCCCGAAGTGGCGGCAGCGAGCCCGCTTCTTGAACTGGAGGCCCGGCACGCCGGTTCGGATGAGACGCTGCAACTGCTCGGCGTGGACGTCTTCGCGCTGGCCCGGGTGACGCCGCGGCTGCTGCCCAGGCCGGCCGCCGGGGCAGGGCGCTTCGCCACGCTGGCCGACGACAGCATCTTTCTCGGTGCCGCGGCGCAGGAAGCGCTGGGCCTCAAGCCCGGTGATCGCATCACGCTGCAGTCGGGCAGCGGGACGACAAACCTGAAGGTTGCCGGCGACATCCCCGGTGCCGCGGAGAACCGCCGCCTTGCCGTGATGGATATCGCTGCCGTGCAGTCGCTTTTCGCCAGGATCGGACGCCTGACGCGCATCGATCTGAAGCTGGCCGAGGGCGTGACGCCCGCCGCGGCCCGTTCCGCGCTGCAGGCCATCCTGCCCGCCGGCGTGCTGATCGAGGCGCCGGAAGCGGCCGCCGATCAGGCGGCCAACCTGTCGCGCGCCTACCGGGTCAACCTGACCATGCTGGCGGCCATCGCGCTGCTGACCGGCGGCTTTCTGGTCTTCTCGGCGCAGGCGCTGTCGGTGGTCAGGCGTCGGACCGAGTTCGCCTTTCTGCGCGCGCTGGGCCTGCCCCGTCACAGCCTGTTCGCCTGGCTGGTGGCGGAGGGCGCCCTGGTCGGGCTGGCCGGTGGCGTCGTCGGCGTCGCCCTTGGCCACGCGCTGGCGTGGGGGGCGCTGGCCCTGCTCGGCGGCGACCTGGGAGCAGGGTACTTCGCCGGACTTGAGCCACGCCTGCAGTTTCAGCCACAGGTGACGGCGATCTACGTCGCGCTGGGGATGCTGGCCGGCATCGCCGGCGCCTGGCTCCCGGCGCGCGAGGCGGCGACGGTTTCGCCGGCCCAGGCCCTGAAAGCCGGCGACGAGGCGGCGCTCCTCGGCGGCCGCGGCCACCCCTGGCTGGGACTGACGCTGCTGCTGGCCAGCCTTGCCGCATGCACCATTCCACCGCTTGACGGATTGCCCCTCGGCGGCTATCTCGCCGTGGCATTTCTGCTTGCCGGCAGCGTCATGCTGCTGCCGGCAGTGGCTTCCGGGATTGCCCGTCTGCTGCCGCAGCGGGGTCCGGTGCCGGCGCGACTGGCGGCCGCGCGTCTCGGCGCGGCGCCGGGACATGCCGTGGTCGCGGCCGCCGGCGTGCTGACCAGCGTCGCGCTGGCGGCGGCGATGGCGATCATGGTCGCCTCGTTCCGCGACTCGGTCGATCAATGGCTGACCCAGATCCTGCCCGCCGATCTCTACCTGCGCGCCGGCCAGGCCAAAACCAGCGCTTATCTCGACGAAGCCCTGCAAGCCAGAATTTCGTCTGTAAACGGGGTCGACCGCAGCAGCTTCACGCGCCACGACAACCTGCGCCTGGCTGCCGGCGAAGCGCCGGTGGCGCTGATCGCGCGGCCACTGGCGGCGGACGGGAGCGACCTGCCGCTGGTCGGGCGGGCACGGCCTGGAACGGAAACGGCGATCTGGATCTCCGAAGCGGTGCAGGACATCTACGGCTGGCGCGCCGGCCAGCAGGTCACGCTGCCGCTGGCCGGCAAGGCGGTCAGCGCGCACGTCGCCGGGGTCTGGCGCGACTATTCGCGGCAGACCGGCGCCGTCATGATCGATCTCGCCGATTATCGCCGCCTGACCGGTGACCGCCTGGTCAACGACGCAGCGATCTACCTCGCTCCGGGCGCCGTCGCCGACCGGGTGGCCGATGCGCTGACGGCGCTGGCCGGCCCCGGCGTGCTGGAAATCGCCCGCCCGGGCGAAATCCGGGCGATCAGCCTGCGCATCTTCGACCGGACGTTCGCCGTCACCTACCTCCTCGAAGCCGTCGCCGTCGCCATCGGGCTGGCCGGGGTCGCCGCCAGTTTTGCCGCCCTGGCATCGGCCCGCAGGCGCGAGTTCGGCATGCTCCGCCACCTTGGCCTGACGCGCCGCCAGATCGGCTGGATGCTCGCCCAGGAAGGCGCGCTGGCGGCTGGCGTCGGCGTCCTTGCCGGGCTGCTTGCCGGCGGCGGCATCGGCCTCGTGCTGATCGAGGTGGTGAACCGGCAAAGCTTCCACTGGAGCATGGACCTGCACATTCCCTGGGCCTCGCTTGCCGTATTTGCCGCCGGCCTGGTCGCGCTTGCCGCGCTGGCGGCGGTCCTTGCCGGCCGCCAGGCGATGCGCCAGGATGCGGTTCTGGCGGTGCGCGAGGACTGGTGATGCGCCGCCGCGACTTTCTGCTGCTGCTGGCCGGCTTGCCCGCTTCGGCCGTGGCGACCGGACAGGCGGTCGACTTCGCCCGCGTGCTCCCCGGCCGCCGGCTGGCCTTTCCCGCCGATTACGGCGCCCACCCGGAATTTCGCACCGAGTGGTGGTATGCGACCGGCTGGCTGACCCTGCCGGATGGCAGTCCGCTGGGTTTCCAGACGACCTTCTTCCGCGTCCGCACCGGCATTGGCGAAGACAACCCAAGCGCCTTCGCCCCGCGTCAGTTGATCCTCGCCCACGCGGCGATCGCCGATCCGGTCCTCGGCCGCCTGCGCCATGACGAACGCGCCGCCCGCGTCGGCTTCGGGAGGGCCGGCTTCGCCATCGGCGAGACCGGCGCCTGGGTCGGCGACTGGCGTTTCGCGCAGCACGCCGGCGGCTATCGGGCCGAGGTCCGCAGCAGGGAATTCGGGTATGCCCTGAATCTCGTTCCCGACGGGCCGCCGCTCCTCAACGGCGAGGCCGGGTTCAGCGCCAAGGCGCGCGACCCGCGTCATGCCAGCTACTACTACAGCCGCCCCCAACTCACGGTGGATGGCAGCGTGACGCTCGCCGGCAAGTCACAGGGCGTGACCGGCCGCGCCTGGCTCGATCACGAATGGTCGAGCGAACTGCTGCCCGAAGAAGCGCAGGGCTGGGACTGGATCGGCGTCAATCTCGATGACGGCAGCGCGCTGATGGCATTCCGCCTGCGCGATCCGCACAACCAGGCGCTATGGTCGGCCGCCAGCGTCCGCCAGGGCAATGGCAGCGCCGAGATCCTGCCGGCGGAGGCGGTCGTTTTCGAACCCCTGCGCCACTGGCAATCGCCGCGCACCGGCATTACCTACCCGGTCGAATGGCGTGTCCGCCTCGGCCGGCGCGAACTGCTGCTGCGGCCACTGATGGACGACCAGGAACTCGACAGCCGCCGCTCGACCGGCGCCATCTACTGGGAAGGCGCGGTCCGCCTGAGCGAAGGCGGGCGGGAGGTCGGGCGCGGTTATCTGGAGATGACGGGTTACGGGGAGAGAATCCGGCTCGGTTGACGTGACCGGGTTGGATGCGCCGGCAGTGTGCGTTCGCCGGTTCCGGGCCCGCGCAGCGCGGGGTTGAATGCTTGCCGCAGGCTACGTGGTCGCACCCGGCGAAAGTTTGAGTGCAGCGCCGATGCCGGTCCAGGCGGTCGCCCTGCAACGGGCGTGCATCCCGCCGGTGGCAGCTGAAGTGCTGGGAATCACCGGGAGTCGGACAGCCGGCACAAAGCAATCGTGCTGACGACCCCAAGGCGAAGCGGCCCGACTTGAAAAGCTGCCGCTCAATAGAAAAGCCAAGGAGCGGACGCGATGGCGACCGTCGCGCTTGAGCGCCATCTCATGCGTTTGTTTCTCTTGATGATGCCGCAAGACGCGCCTCCAGGAACGGGATGTATGAACACACCTCAGGCAGCGGGTTACCGGTGATCTGTTTCAGGAAAGCAATAGAGTCGGCCAAATCATCAGCAGTGGCGCCCTTGGCTGCACCATGTGATGAAATGTCCTCTGCCAGGATCGTCAGGAACACAAGCGCTGAACCTTCCGGCGGGCTCTGGCGGAGGACATAAGGTTTTCTGAGAACATCCAGGCCGCCTTGGGCTTGTGCCAGGGCACCCTCCAGATTTCCGCGTGCCAACAACCGATTGGCACGGACCATAGCGGCCCGTGCACGAATAACCGCAACCATACTCCTGGCGGAATCAACGAGACGCATAGCGTGGAGCTAACCGGCGCTGCGCGGCCTTATCGCGCAGCGTCCAGCGACCGAAGGGAGCGAGGTTGAGCGCCAAGTTATGTTTTTGTTGCCGCTCCATTAGGAAACCGTGTTGGCACACCTGTGATGACTGGATGGAATTCCGGGGAAAAAAGAAACTCAAGTGGTTTGTCCGCATGTCCGAAGGCCCAAAGAAACAGTTCTGCTCCGAGCGCTGATGGGCCGCAAACGATTCCTCCATCTTGGGCTCCTGGAAACAGTTTCGTCATGTGTTCTTGAGGCCCGTACTGCCATTTGTCATCTATCAGACTGTCGCTGTGCAGTCCGAAGAAGACATGGTTGAGAAGTTGATTTGCTTGCGTAAGTTCAGCTTGGCTGAAATCCATCGCTTGGATATAACCCGAGAAAGGAATGAAGATTTGCATCTTCGGTCGCCCGTCCATGTCGAGCTTTAACCCACGATCACGAAAAATCTCTCGGACTGTTGAGTAAACAAGGTAATGAGTTCTGAGCTGATAGGTCGACAGACTATCCAAAATTTTTGCAATCCTTGCGCCTCTATCATCACGTCCGTGTTCGGTTCTCGAAGACGCGAGAATGCCGCCAAAATACTCAACAGCTAACGCGTCGTTCGAAAATGAGCCCTCATCAAGCACAGCCTTTAGAACTTTTGGAGGAACTTCACCGGGCGACTCAATACGGTCTCCGAGTTTCGCTTGAGCGCTTTGAAATATTTGCCCAATGTTTTGTGCGCGTTTTTGCGTGAAATCCTTAAGTCCTTGGCCCAAGTAATCTGCAGTTGGACCTAGCAGCTTCTGAAGGCCATCTTTACCCAGGTAAGCCGCAATTGCCCCGAGGCCTACTGTTGTAATTGGCTCTGGCATTGATTACTCCCAAAAAATATAACGTAGAGGTGACCGGCGCTGCGCGGCTTCATCGCGCAGCGTCCAGAGAGCGAAGCGAACGGGGTCGACCGCCGGGTTGGGCCGCACCACTTTACGCAGCGAGCTCTTGCAAGACCTCGGGATGGCGTTCGGCGACCCGGAAAAGGGTCTTTGCCGCGCCTGATGGTTCGCGGCGACCTTGTTCCCAGTCTTGGAGCGTGCGCACAGAAACGCCAAGCAGTGCTGCGAAGGCGGTTTGAGAAAGCCCTGACACCAGGCGGGCGTGAGCAATTGCCGATATCTCGGGACGATGAACACGCGCACGGATACTGGCCTTCATTTCGCGCACCGACGTTAGCAGTTCAGCGCCAAGGTCAATTGTTGGCCGACGGCCGACAGGCTTTTGTTTGGCTTTAGGCATTCTCGATCTCCTCTTTGATTTGGCGAAGTACATGCGCCGGGATGTTTTCGCGCACGGACTTTCCGTAGACCAGTAGCAACCAGATTTCTCCATTGGCGAGTCGGTTGAAGTAAATGACTCGCACCCCGCCACGCTTGCCACGACCAGTGCTACCCCAGCGGGCTTTCCTTACACCTCCCGATCCGGGAACAACATCCCCAGCATCTGGGTTTCCGGCGATGAAGGTAGTAAAGGTGTTTCGATCTTCATCGTTCCAGCAATCGCTGGCGAGGCGCACGAAGGTAGGGGTTTCGATAACCGTGAACATGGGCTCAAATATACGGCAATGCCGTAGTTACGTCAAACGTCGCAAAGCGCGCTCATGGTGAGGCCCAACGTGAAGTGGACTGCAATATTGCAGGGTTTCTCTCCTGCTTGAGATCTATATTGGCAAGTGGCATCTCGCTCAACGTCCTTGTCATCTGGTTTTTCGTTGATATACTGTGTTTATGTACAGCACTAAATATCCGGTCAAACCCTGCAAGCCTGTCGAAAGGCCACCACTCAAATCGGTGCGCTTGCTCGATCAGGTGTGCGAGCGTATTCGGTACAGGCATTACAGCATACGCACCGAGGAAGCTTATGTCTATTGGGTACGTGGATTCATACGGTTTCATCAGTTGAGACATCCCAAGGACATGGGCTCCGCCGAGGTTACTGCGTTCTTGTCGTGGCTGGCGGCCGAGCGCGGCGTGGCGCCGTCCACGCACAAGCAGGCGTTGTCGGCACTGTTGTTTCTGTATCGCGAGGTGCTGGAAATCGATCTGCCTTGGATGAACGATATTTTGCGTCCAAAGGATCGTGTCCGAGTGCCAACGGTGCTTTCGGTAGGCGAGGTGGCTCGCCTGTTTGCGGCGCTGGAGGGGCCGATGGCGCTGCTTGGGAGATTGCTCTATGGCACGGGTCTGCGTTTGATGGAGGCACTTCGCCTGCGGGTCAAGGATGTTGATTTCGAGCGCAGGGAAATTGTCGTGCGCGCCGGCAAGGGAGGCAAGGACCGGCGGGTGATGTTGCCCGAGTCGCTGGCCGCGCCGCTTAAGGCACAGTTGGCGCATGCCCGTTTGATCTGGTCGCAAGATCGCGAGCGCAGCTTGCCGGGGGTGTTTATGCCGGATGCGCTGGATCGGAAGTATCCAAACGGCGGGGCGCAATGGGCGTGGTTCTGGGTGTGGCCGGCACCCGATCTGTCGATTGATCCGCGTAGCGGCATCCGTCGCCGCCACCATCTTTACGAACAACGCCTGCAACGCGCTATCAAGCAGGCGGTTTTGCTGGCTGGATTGAGCAAACAGGTGTCGGTGCATACTTTGCGCCATTCCTTCGCCACACACCTGCTGGAAAGCGGTTACGACATTCGAACAGTGCAGGAGTTGCTGGGTCACAGCGACGTGAGCACGACGATGATTTACACCCACGTGCTGAATCGTGGCGGGCGCGGTGTGATGAGTCCGGTAGATCGAATGGCAACGGGTTCGCTTGTCGGCTAAGTGTTTGCGTTGATTGGCGCAAGCCAGAATCAAAGGTGCCAGGCTGTGGTTGACCGAATGGCTGCTTTTCGGACGCAGCTTCGACCGGGCGGTGCTGGCCGAAAGTGACGCTTCGGCCGAGCGGTATCGGAGAAAGCATCGCTGAAGCGTTATATGACGGCAGGTCAGTCACGGGACGCCCGAACGGTCGTTCGTGATCCCTACTCCAGATGTTCGACCATCAGTTGCGGCGTCTCGACGCCCATGTATTCGTTGATCGTCAGCCGGTAGGCGGCGCGGGTGCGGTTGCCGGGCTGGGTGCCGAAATTGAACTGGATGGCGTCGTAGCGCGCGTTGCCCTTCTTTAGCCGCAGCTTGAGGTGCTTTTCCTTGAGCACGCGCTGCTGCTCGACCTCGAATTCATCCATGAACAGCGGCGCCGGGAAGCCCTGGCCCCAGACTTCGTTCTCCAGCAGGCGGGCGGTTTCCAGGGAGATGTAGCCGCCTTCCAGCGCGCCGTCGGTTTCCAGCGTGCGGGTCAGGTCGGCGGGGGCCAGCAGATCGCCGGCGACCTCGGCGAAGAGATCGCGGAATTTCTCGAAGTTTTCGGCGTTGACCGTGACACCCGCCGCCATCGCATGGCCGCCGAAGCGGACGAGCAGGCCGGGGGCGCGCTTGGCGACGAGGTCGAGCGCGTCGCGCAGGTGCAGGCCGGGAATCGAGCGGCCGGAACCCTTGACGATGCCGCCTTCGCCGGGGGCGAAGGCGAAGACCGGGCGGTGCAGCTTGTCCTTGATCCGCGAAGCCAGTATGCCGACGACGCCTTCGTGCCAGCTTTCATCGAACAGCGCGATGCCGGGCGCCGCATCGTCGGCATCGAGCGATTCGAGCAGGATCAGCGCCGATTCCTGCATGCCGGATTCGATCTCGCGCCGCTCGCGGTTGAGCGCGTCGAGCTGCTGGGCGATCTGCAGGGCGCGCGTCCCGTCTTCGGTGAGCAGGCATTCGACGCCGAGGCGCATGTCGGCGAGGCGGCCGGCGGCGTTCAGGCGCGGGCCGAGGATGAAGCCGAGATCCATCGCCGTCGCCTTTTTCGGGTCGCGGCCGGCGGCCTTGAACAGCGCGGCGAGGCCGGGCTGCAACTGGCCGGCGCGCATGCGCTTCAAACCCTGGCTGACGAGGATGCGGTTGTTGCGGTCGAGCCTGACGACGTCGGCGACGGTGCCGAGCGCGACGAGATCGAGCAGGCTGGCGAAATTGGGTTCGGGCTTGTCGGCGAAGAAGCCGCGTTCGCGCAGCTCGGCGCGCAGGGCGAGCATCACGTAGAACATGACGCCGACGCCGGCGATGCACTTGGACGGGAAATCGCAGCCCGGCTGGTTCGGATTGACGATGCAGTCGGCCGCGGGCAGCGATTCGCCCGGCAGGTGGTGATCGGTGATCAGCGTGGCGATGCCGAGTTGCCTGGCGCGGTCGACGCCCTCGATGCTGGCAATTCCGTTGTCGACGGTGATGATCAGGTCGGGCGACTGCTGCGCGGCGACATCGACGATTTCCGGCGACAGGCCGTAGCCGAGCTTGAAGCGGTCGGGCAGCAGGAAATCGACATCGGCGCCGAGCATCTGCAGGGCGCGCATGCCGACGGCGGTGGCGGTGGCGCCGTCGCAGTCGTAGTCGCCGATGATCAGCAGTTTGGCCTCGGCCTCGATGGCGTCGGCGAGGATGTGGGCGGCGTCGCTGGCGTGGGTGAGGGCGGTCGGCGGCAGCAGCGACTTCAGTTCGTAATCGAGTTCGGCCTTGTCGGTTACGCCGCGCGACGCGTAGAGGCGGGCAAGCAGCGGGTGCAGACCCTGCTGTTCGAGTTGCCAGACGATGCGCGGCGGGATGTTGCGGGCGACGATGCGGGTCATCGGGCGAGTTCCTTCGCTGTTTCGGCGATGGGCTTGCCGCTTTTCCACAGCTTCCAGCGGTCGCCGGCGGTCAGCGTGTAGCGCAGTTCGCCATAGACGGTGGGGGCGATCAGGCTGA
Organism: Candidatus Dechloromonas phosphorivorans; assembly: GCA_016714975.1. Taxonomy (GTDB): domain Bacteria; phylum Pseudomonadota; class Gammaproteobacteria; order Burkholderiales; family Rhodocyclaceae; genus Azonexus; species Azonexus phosphoriphilus. The sequence goes on from JADKBR010000017.1 coordinate 410,160, forward strand.
TGCGGTCGACCCGGTTTCCGAGGCTTTTCTTGAGTGGCGCGAACCAGTCGGCGTCGATCTGGCCGAAACTGCCGCGCCATCCCTCGCTGTCTTCGTGGGCGACGCTTGGCAGCAACTGGTCGAGAACGACCAGCGGTCGCTTGCCGGCGTCCGGCGGAAGGTCGGCAAGACCGGCCGGGCGGCTGTGCAGCGCAGTGCCGGCGGCGCGGGCGAGGCCGGCGGCGAGCGGATTGTCGGTGAACACGGCGGAAAACCCGGGGGCGATGCTGGCCGGCAGTGCGCCGCCGCCCCACAGCCACAGGCTGTTGATCGCCGGCTGGCCGGTAGCCTCGCGCTTTTCATTGAGCGGATGGCCAGTGCAGGAACATCTGCACTTCGTTCAGCCAGCGCGTCAGCGGCAGCGCGTTGCCTTTGAGTTCGCCATCGACGCGGCGGCCGGCGACGGCGGAAATCGGCTCCACCGGATGGTCGACCGCGACATTGAGCCGCAGATACCAGCGTCCGGCGCTGGCGGCGTGAAACTGTCCGACATCGCCGAACTCGGCATTGAGCGCCGCGACGAGGCCCTGCGCGGCGTCTTCGTCGACATCGAAGGCGCTGGCGTCGGCGAGAACGATGCGTTCCTGGTGGAAACGCAGGTGCACCGGGTCGGCGCACAGCCAGTGGCCGCTGCGGGCCTCTTCAACGCCTTCGCCGAGCAGGCGCAGGGCGCCGAAGGGCGGGGCGGTCAGGCCGAAGCTGTCCGCCAGGGCCGTTTCGAAGGGGCGGCGGTCGCGGCGCTCGCTGCGGGCACGCGCCAGCAGCCATTCCAGACCCGGCGCGGCAAGATTTCCGAGGGCGTGCTGGTCGGCCGGTTCCGGCCAGATCAGTTCGGGGACAAGCAGGGTCAGATGCACGGAAAGCGGCGCCGGAAAACTCGGGGGATGCGCTTGAGTGTACCATAGCGGTTTTTTCCTCCCCGGCCCGTTCCCGCATGGCACTGCCCTACGAATTGCTGATCGGCTTGCGCTACACGCGAGCCAAGCGGCGCAACCACTTCATTTCCTTCATTTCGCTGATCTCGATGCTCGGCATCGGCCTCGGCGTCGCCGCGCTGATCGTCGTGCTGTCGGTGATGAACGGCTTCCAGAAGGAACTGCGCACGCGCATTCTCGGCGTCGCCTCGCACATCCAGATCACCGGCATCAACGGCGAACTGAGCGATTGGCCGGCGATCGCCGCGCAGGCGGCAAGGCATCCGGAGGTGCGCGCGGCGGCGCCGTTCGTCCAGTCGCAGGCAATGTTCACCGTCGATGGCAGCGTCAAGGGGGCGCTGGTGCGCGGCATCCTGCCCGATGAGGAAGACCGCGTCGCTGATTTCCGCCAGACGATCAAGAGTGGCAGCCTGGACGACCTGCGCCCCGGCGAATTCGGCGTCGTGCTCGGCGCCGACTTGGCCCGGGCGCTGCGCGTGTTCACCGGCGACAAGGTGACGGTGATCGCGCCGCAGGGGACGGTGACGCCGGCGGGCGTCGTGCCGCGGCTGAAATCGTTCCGGGTGGTCGGCATCTTCGAGGTCGGCATGTTCGAGTACGACAGCGGACTCGCGCTGATCCACATGAGCGACGCGCAAAAGCTCTACCAGATGGACGACCGGGTCAGCGGCGTGCGGCTCAAGGTCGACGACCTGTTCATGGCGCCGCGCGTCGGACGCGAGCTGGCCGGTCTGATCGACGCCAACGCCTATGTCAGCGACTGGACCAGGAGCCACGCCAATTTCTTCCGCGCCGTGGCGATCGAGAAGAACATGATGTTCATCATCCTGTCGCTGATCGTCGCCGTCGCCGCCTTCAACCTCGTCTCGACGCTGGTCATGGCGGTCACCGACAAGGAGGCCGACATCGCCATCCTGCGCACGCTCGGCGCGCGGCCGCTGTCGATCATGACTATCTTCGTCGTCCAGGGCGCACTGGTCGGCTTCATCGGCCTCGGCCTCGGCATAGCCGGCGGCGTCGCGCTGGCACTCAACATCGACGTCGTCGTGCCCTTCATCGAACGCATGCTCGGCATCCATTTCCTGTCGAAGGAGGTCTATTACATCTCCGACCTGCCTTCCGACCTGCAATGGGGCGATGTCTGGGGCGTCACGCTGATCGCCTTCGTGCTGGCGCTGCTGGCGACGATCTACCCGAGCTGGCGCGCCTCGCGCGTCAATCCGGCGGAGGCGTTGCGCTATGAGTGACGTCATTCTCGCGGCCAGCGGGCTGGGCAAGGCGTTCCGCAACGGCGGGCTGGATGTCTCGGTGCTGTCGGCCGTCGACCTCGAAGTCTCGGCCGGCGAAACGCTGGCCATCGTCGGCGCCTCGGGTTCCGGCAAGAGCACGCTGCTGCACCTGCTCGGCGGGCTGGATGCGCCGACTGCCGGCAGCGTGCGCCTGATGGGCCGCGATTTTTCGGCCCTCGGCGAGGTCGACCGCGGCGACTGGCGCAACAAACATCTGGGCTTCGTCTACCAGTTTCACCACCTGCTCGCCGAATTCTCGGCGCTGGAAAACGTGGCCATGCCGCTGCTGATTCGCCGACAGGAACGCGGCGCAGCGCTGAAGGCCGCGGGCGAGATGCTCACCGCCGTCGGCCTCGGCCATCGTCTGGAACACCGCCCTGGCGAACTCTCCGGCGGCGAACGCCAGCGCGCCGCCATCGCCCGGGCACTGGTCAGCTCGCCCTCATGCATCCTCGCCGACGAACCGACCGGCAACCTCGACCGCCAAACGGCGGGCGTCGTCTTCGACCTGCTGCTCGCCCAGGTGCGTTCACAGCGCGCAAGCCTCGTCATGGTGACGCACGACCTGCAACTGGCCGCGCGCGCCGACCGCGTCATGCATTTGAACGACGGCGTGCTGGTCGGCGAGTAGGGCGGAAAACGAGGGCAATTGCCGGTTGACCGCAGCCGGGTGGCGTTCCAGGCATCCTTCGGGGCAGCGGAGCGCGCAGGCTGCTCCGAGCAGGTCGCCTGAGTTGTCGAGCTACAGGCGAAACACGGAAACGAGGATAAGGAGCGCCAGTTGTGCCATTGGCAGAGCCAGTGCCAGCAGGAGCAAACGACCAATGTAACGGGTGGCCGGATTCTTGCGATGACTGCGGATAATCACCAGATTGGCGATTGCCGTGATTGGAATTCCGAGTACCGCCATCAGCATTGCGCCCAGGCCGACGAACGACCCGTTCCCGGTGCCGGCCAAGATCATCGCGTATGAAAACACAGCCTGAAACAAGATAACGCCACCGACACCTATGAAATAGCTCAACGGGAACTCCTGCCTGATGGTTTATGTGGAAATGCGGGCGGTGGTTTCTGGAGAACAGCCCGACGATTGAATTCGGCGGCTCATGTGTCGCGGTTCCGGGCTCCATCTGTTCGCGCGAGAAGGACAGGCATGAGCGCAAAAAGCGCCAGCATCGCCAGATAGACGCTTCCGGAGACGGGGTCGCGGCTGGCGACGTAATCTGCAAGTGATCGGTCTTGCAGCACTGCGGCCAGCAGAAGTTCGGCGGCGAGCAACAGCCCCAGCGCGAGAAGCCCCGTGCCGAGGCGTGCGGGAATGGAAAGCGGGACGGCGAATCGTCTCGTGACGAATCTCGCCGCGATCAGAATGACGGCGAACATCAACGGCATCTCGCTCAGTTCCGAAATGCGCTCTCCAAAGCGCGGCACCAGCAGGGAAACGCGCAGCGCCCCAAGGACAAAGCCGGCGCCAAACACCAGCGCGAAGTACGCAAGCCCGGCCTTGATCGATTGCGTAGTCAAATCAGCACCGCTGCCACCGGCCTGCGCAGCGATGGCGGCAACTTCGGCCCCCGTCCGAAGCGAACAACCAGATCAGGCCTGCATCCATCAACACCGAGGAAGGTCGCAAACTGTGGCCTCAGCGCGGATACTTCCACCGGTTGATTGAGCATCGCATTGCGGATTCCCAACGCCGCCGACTGGAGCGCAAAGCGCTCGTAGCAACGCCCGACTTCGATCCACTGGGCGGGGTTCTCAGCCTCGGAAACGAAGATCGCAATTCCGGCCGAACTGCGCACATGCTTCGCGTATTTGTTGTTCTCGTTCTTTGGCGTGAAGAACAATCCGAAGAGCAAAGTGCCCAGCCACGAAGGCAGGGATGGATTTCCCGAAGATGCGGCATACAGCCCGTCTCGCGTCCGGACCGCGTCGTTCGCACTGAAACGAATCCATGCTTTCAGTTCCTCGACGAAAGCCCGGTCATTCATTTGTGCCGTATTTCCCTGAACGACATATTCAAGCACCTTCTCCATTGCCTCGCGCTCGGTGAGGAGAATGATCCGGACGCCATTGCCGGTCGCGGCTCTCTCAAGCAGCGCAAGTTCGCTCGTGGAAATCGGCTTTCCTTCGTACTCGGCCCGCGTGCTCTGGCGCTCCGGTATCGCGTCAAACAAGCGGGTCGCAACCGCTTTGGTTGGCTCCAGCAATATTCGCAGCGCCTTGCCCGCGGAATCATCGAAAACGACATTTCCATTCAGCCCATTGGCGAGAGACGCCTGAACCAGATTCTCCGTTGCGCACCCGATCGAAACGAAAAGGTGGTGATCGTCCGGGTCTGCCGCGGGACATCTTCGCGACAAATCGGGCAGGATAGAAATGGAACGGTCTTCAAGGTGGAACTTCCAGCATTGGGTATTGTGGCTGGACGGTGCCAGGGTCGCATAGCGCACGAGTTCGTACAGGAGCGCCGGCTTGTCGCCGGCGCCTACCCTGCTGTGATGCCAGGTGCCTTTCACGGCATTTTCGTAGCTTTCGCCGGCGGCTCCCGATGAGCATGACGAAACGGTCGCCAGCCCGGCAACGGTCGCCAGCGTGGAAACAACAAATTCTCTTCGAGCAACCATGGCGGCTTATCCAGAGATTCACTCCGAACGACATTGTAGAAGAATAATATCAATGCCCGCTCATGGCTCCCGATGAAGAACGGTAGTCTGCCCGGTGATCGGCTTTGTCGTGGTCGACCCGCAAAAACGGCCAAAAATGCTGGCGCAGTTTCGGCGCGGCTTTCACAATGGCGACGTGATCGTTTAACCCCATTTGCGCAGCTTATCGTCTGTTGTGAATTCGAGCCAGGGAATGCCCCGATGAAACCGAGTGAAATCGTTGCCCAGCTGAACCGCTACGTGATCGGCCAGGACGAGGCGAAGAAGATCCTCGCCGTCGCCGTCTATGCCCATTTCCGCAAGGTAGCGATGACCGACGTCGACCGCCTTGAAATGCTGAAGAGCAACATCCTGCTGATCGGCCCGACCGGTACCGGCAAGACGCTGCTCTGCGAGACGCTGGCGCGCATCCTTGAACTGCCCTTCGTCACCGCCGACGCGACCTCGCTGGCGCAGACCGAATATGTGAACGAGGAACTCGACGCCATCCTCCAGCGCCTGCTCGAACGCGCCGGCGGCGATCCGGCCAGGGCAGGGCGCGGCATCGTTTTCATCGATGAGGTGGACAAGCTGAAGGCGATCAGCGGCCAGGCGCGCGCGGCTTCGGGGGAAAACGTCCAGCACGCGCTGCTCAAGATCATGGAGGGTTCGCTGGTGAGCCTGAAGAGCGGGCAGACGATCGATACCAAGCAGATCCTGTTCATCTGCGGCGGCGCTTTCGTCGGGCTGGAGAGCATCCTGGCCGAGACGCAGGCTTTCGGCTTCATCGCCACGGCGGAGAGCGACGACCAGAAGGTGCTCGACCGCCTCAATGCCCGCGTCAAGCCGACCGATCTCTTCCGCTTCGGCCTGATCCCCGAGTTCGCCGGGCGCCTGCCGATCATCGCCCGGTTGAAGGAGTTGTCGAAGGACATGATGGTGCGCATCATGATCGAGCCGCAGCATTCGATCTACCGCCAGTTCCGCGCCATCCTGCAGAACGAGGGCGTCGACCTGGTGATCGAACCGGCGGTGTTCGGGCAGATCGCCGATCTCGCCTTCGAGTTCAAGGTCGGCGCGCGCAGCTTGCGCGGCATCTTCGAGGAAATGATCACGCCGGTTCTCTATGTGGTGCCGGACCGGCCGGAAGTGCAGAAGGTGATCATCCGCTCGCTGTTCGAGGACCCCGTGTTTTCCTGACGGTCTGCCAGGATCTTGTTACTCACTCCCGCGAAACCCGGTGTCCAGTCGATTGCTTTTCTGGGTTCCGACTTTCGCCGGAATGACGAACTCCGAACAAATGGGTATCCGGAGAACGTTGTTGGTTTGGCGCGCAGCAACAAGCCTTGAGAACTCGATGGTAGGATACATCCCGGTCTGAGTTCGGCCACAACCGGCCGGTCAGCCTCTCGCAACCACGGTCATTCGAGCGGCAGCTCCACTCCGAAAACTGCCGGATGTCCTACTTCTGGACATCGGCCAATGCTGCCGTTGACCACCAGGTCGCCGCCAACGGCAGCAACCTGGTGGTCAACGGCCGTAGCCCGGCAAGTTGGTCTTTACGTCTCCTTCGCCGTATGGGCTACAGCCGGACCCGACCCTGAAGAGACAGTCAGGTTTTTCGCCCCAAGGTCACTTACGCAGCGGTTGCGGTCATTGACGGCGGAAAAATCTACTTCTGCGGAGAGACACTCAGGATTTGCCACTATCAGGCAGGACCGTGCCCATTCTAGGTAGTCCGTTCAATTTCCAAGCCGGGAATGCCAGCACGTTGTATAGGAGATCGGAACAGAATGTCTTCTTGTTGGAAGTTGGGATCGGATAGGCAGTACGCAGGGTTATCCCCGGTCGGCCGCCACCGCGCCTCTAACGCTGGCTGGGGGCCGGCGGTGGATAGGCCAAATTCATTGCAAAAAATGAATGCCTGGCCGGCCAGGCTCTTGTGTCTAGGCCTACGGCTGTGAAGCGATGCCGGGTTTCACACTGCCGTCAGGCAGCGGAACCGCGATTGGGGCGACTTCGACCGTCGCCACGCCGTCTTCTCGCTCGATCCCGATTTTCTGTGCCGTGGCCGGCGACAGATCCACGATCCGCCCCTTTACATAGGGTCCACGGTCCTGGATAGTGACCACCGCGCTCTGGCCAGTTTCAACGTTGGTTACCTTTGCGGTGGTGCCAAGCGGAAGCGTCTTGCTCGCAGCATTGTTGCCCTGCGGTTTCATCCTGGTACCGTCCGCCATTTTTCTGCCGGCGAACTTCTTTGCGTAGAATGACGCCTTGCCAACGCGCTTGCGGCCAGACAGGTCAGGTTGCGCTTTAACTGACGAAGTGGCCGACCGTGACGACGCCAATTCCTGAGGTGCGGCACTCTTTACTGCGTCTATTGCACGAGCGCAAGGGGTAAACCCGGCCACACCGACGCCAATAGCCCAGACCGCCAAGAACATCGTAATACGATTGTGAGGATAGGGCCATCGAGCCCTAACGTGCGCCCTTGTGATCTTTGGGGCCATCATTTTTGTGCCGGCCAGAGATCTCACGTTGCTCCGCCCGCTGTTTTTGCTTGATGACTTCTTCGGACAAGGAGGGCGGTGTTTGCCCTGCTTTCTGGGGTTTTTCCTTGGGTTTCTGGTTCATGAAAGCCTCCTGATGCGTCACTCGTCGGCACAATCACCGATGCAGCCCAACCATAAGCCAGCCTCGCCACAAACACTGTGCGCCAGGCCACAGAGACGTTGCTCAAGTTTCTATTCGCTTACGCCGTCTCCGGGAGCAAGACCCATTTGAACAGTTCAATCGTCGCTGTCTTACTTCTTCAGCGCGGCCTTGAGGACATTTTCTTTGATTTTTTGCGGGCTGACTAAAGTTTCCTTGTCTGATACGTTCCTAACGGCGGGTTGCCCCCTGACGGCAGTCCCGCAATCACCTGGATTTAAGAGCTGTCTATGACAGAAAACGCAAAATACAGCTGACGCTCAAGGCGAACGCCATCAACGACCGGATTGGCCGAGTTGTTTCCCTTGGCGTATCGCTCTAGGCGGCTGGTCGACTCTGATACCTGCCGGTCGGCCCCAAACATCGCGACCGGCCGCAGAGGGTCGAACTGAGACAGTCGCTCTCTACTAAGAAAAACTCTCCTGGCTTGGCCTGCAGCAGCAGGAAATCTGTACATCAACGGCGAATTGCGGATAGGCGAATGAATGAGTACCGCCGCAAATTTACCGCGCCTTGCGCTGGCGCCAGGCGCGGATCAGCCAGAAACGCCAGGCAGCCTTGGTCAGCACATAGCCGGCGATCGCCAGCAGGGCGGCGAGCAGCACGAGGCCGATGCCGAGCGGCTTGCCGACGCCGATCATCCAGGTCAGCATCGCCTGCATCCAGTCGATGGCGTGCGCCAAGTCGAAGTCCGGCGGTGCGCTGAAGCCGGCACTGTCGCCGGTCGCCAGGCGGCCGATCTGGTAGGCGAGCAGATAGAGCGGGACGATGGTGAACGGGTTGGTATACAGGGTGACGAACATCGCCAGCGGCAGGTTGACGCGGAAGACCAGCGCGCAGATCGCCGCGCCGAGCATCTGCAATGGCCCGGGAATCAGTCCGCAGAACATGCCCGCCGCCACCGCGCCGGCCGCGGAGTGCCGGTTGAGGTGCCACAGCCGCGGGTGCAGCAGGGAATTGCGGAACGGCCGCAACCAGCGATTGTCGTGAACCGCCTCGTGGTTCGGCAGGTATCTTTTCAGGTGCTTGCGCATGGCGTCGCCTCTATTATTGCAGGATGCGCCTGAACATTCTCGCCTTCGCCGCCGGCATCATCGCGCTCCAGATGCAGCCGGAACTGCCGGCGGCGTGGCCTTGGGCGCTGGCCGGTCTGGCGTTGGCCGTGCCGGCGGTACGCTGGCGCAATGTGCCGCCAGTCCGCGTGCTGGGTGTGCTCGCCTGCCTGGCGCTCGGTTTCGCGTGGGCCGCGTGGCGGGCCGACATCCGCCTGGCCGATGCGCTGCCGGCCGCATGGGAAGGGCGCGACATCGAAGTGGTCGGCGTCGTCGCCGCGCTGCCGCAGGATTTCAGCCAGGGCAGCCGTTTCGAATTTGCCGTTGAAAGGCGGTTGACCGCGCCCGACAGGAAGTACCCTTGGGGTGCAACCGCCGTCGTTCCTGAACGGATCATCTTGTCGTGGTACCAGGGCCAGCGCGACGGCGAGGAGTTCGTGCACCAGCCGGTTCATCCCGGCGAGCGCTGGCAGATGACGGTGCGCCTGAAGCGCCCGCACGGCAATGCCAATCCCAACGGTTTCGACTACGAGGCCTGGCTGCTCGAGCGCAATATCCGGGCGACCGGCTACGTCCGCCAGAATCCGCCGCAGCGCCTGGATGAAATGGTGTGGCAGCCGGAGTACGTCGTCGAACGTCTGCGCCACGGCGTGCGCGCGTCGTTCGCCGCCATGCTGCCGGGCGACCGCTATCCGTGGGCCGGCATTCTCGTCGCGCTGGTTATCGGCGACCAGCGGGCGATCCAGGGCGAGCTGTGGACCACCTTCAACCGGACCGGAACGACCCACCTGATGTCGATCTCGGGTCTGCACGTGACCATGGTGGCGGCGCTCTTTGGTCTGCTAGCCGGCTGGGTCTGGCGGCGCGTGCCGGCGCTGGCGCTGCGTCTGCCGGCGCAGCGCGCGGCACTGCTGGCTGGCTGCCTGGCGGCATTCCTCTATGTTCTGCTCGCCGGCTTCGCGGTTCCGGCGCAGCGCACGCTCTACATGCTGCTGGTCGCCGCGCTGGCGATGGGCTCGGGGCGGGTCATCGCGCCCAGCCGCACGCTGTGCCTGGCGCTGCTGGTCGTGCTGCTGATCGACCCGTGGGCGGTGTTGGCAGCGGGTTTCTGGCTGTCGTTCGGGGCGGTCGGGGTATTGCTCTATGTCGGTGCGGCGGTGGTCGGCGAGGCCGTCGGCTGGCGCGAGCGCATCCGCGCCTGGGGTGTCGTCCAGTGGGCGGCGACGCTCGCCTCGCTGCCGATTCTGCTGCTCGTCTTCCAGCAGTTCTCGCTGGTCTCGCCGCTGGCCAACGCGGTGGCTATTCCGGTCGTCAGCTTCATCGTCACGCCGCTGGCGCTGCTCGCCGCGGTCATTCCGTGGTGGCAGATTGCGGCGCTGGCGCATGCCGTGCTCGGCTGGCTGATGGTCTTTCTCGAATGGTGCGCGGCGTGGCCGGTCTGGCAGGCGCCGGCGCCGCCGCTGTGGGCGGCGGTTGTTGCCGGTCTCGGCGTCGCCATCTGCCTGCTGCCGCGCGGCATGCCGGGGCGACTCTTAGGCGCGGTACTGCTGCTGCCGGCGATCTTCTGGCCGGTCGCACGGCCGGCCGAAGGCGAGGCCTGGGTGACGGTTCTCGACGTTGGGCAGGGGTTGGCAGCCATCGTGCGCACCCGCGAGCACACGCTGATCTACGATCCGGGGCCGCTCTACAGCGCCGAATCCGATGCCGGGCAACGGGTGGTCGTGCCCTATCTGCGCTCGCTGGGCATCGACACGGTGGACATCCTGATGGTGACCCATCTCGACAGCGATCACGCCGGCGGGACGGCTTCGGTCAAGTCGGCGCTTGCCGTCGGCGAGGTCGTTTCATCACTTGGAGACGCGGGCACCGAGCCCTGCCGCAACGGGCAGAACTGGTCCTGGAACGGCGTGCAACTGACCGTGCTGCATCCCGAAACGCAGGACTACGCCGAGAAGCGCAAGAGCAACAACCTGTCGTGCGTGCTGCGCATCGATGCCGGCGGCCGGCGCATGCTGCTGACTTCCGACATCGAGGCGCGCGACGAGGCGGCACTGCTGCAGCGCGATCCGGCCGCGCTCAAGGCGGACGTGCTGCTGGTGCCGCATCACGGCAGCCGCACCTCGTCGACGCCCGAGTTCATCGCCGCCGTTGGGGCATCCGACGTGATGATCCCGGTCGGCTACCGCAATCGATTCGGGCATCCCAAGGCGGATGTGGTCGCCCGCTACGAGGCGACCGGCACCCGCCTGTGGCGGACAGACCGCGACGGCGCGCTGCGCGTGGCGCTGGACGGGCAGGGCGTCACCGTGAACGCCTGGCGCAACGAGCGTCGCCGCTACTGGCATGGCCGGTGATACATTTAGGGCAAGGAGGAAACATGCAAATCACACAACAAAGCGCGGACTGCGTCAGTCGCCCCGTGCTTGACGGCATGGCCCAGGCCGAGTTGGGGCCGTGGAGGAATCCGTGCGTTGCGATCCGCATCCGGCCTCTGTCCCCAAGGCGTTGCCGGCTGACTGGCCTCCTTTTCCGCGTATGAGATTCCGCCATATCCTGCCACTTCTCGTTTGCTGCATGATGAGCCTCTCGAGCCTGGCCGCGCCTGTCGGCAGCAAGTTCTTCATCAATCGCGACGGTCTGCGCCTGCACTACCTTGAAGCCGGCCGCGGCCAGAAGACCGTTGTGCTCATTCCCGGTTGGCTGATGCCGGCTGCGGTGTTCCGTCTGCAGCTCGAAACGCTGGGCGAGCAGTTCCGCGTTCTGGCGTTCGATCCCCGCTCGCAGGGGCAATCGGAGATCTCGAACGAAGCCCACGATCCGGCGCGGCGCATGGCCGACATGGAGGATTTCCTGCGCGCCGCCGGCGTTGGTGATTACGTTCTGGCTGGCTGGTCGCTGGGCGTATTGGAGTCGCTGGATTTCATCGAGCGTAAGCCGCAGGGCGGGCTGCGCGGACTGATCCTGATCGACAATTCGATCGGCGAGGGGACTCCGCCCAAGCCGGCAGCCCGCAGTTCAAAGCGCAGCAGCACCAACCCCAGGGAACGTGAGCAATATCTGCGTGATTTCAGCCGCGGCATTTTCCGGACGCCGCCGCCCCACGATATCGGTGAGGCCGTATTGCAGTCAGCGCTGCAGGTGCCCGTGCGAGCGGCCAATCAGCTGATCGCCCAGCCCTATCCGCGTACCTACTGGCGGGATATCGTGGCAAGGCAGCAGGTTCCCGTGCTCTATGTGATCCGTCCCCGCTTGCGCGAACAGGGTGAAGCCCTGCTTGCACGCAAGGGTGAGCAACTGGCAGAAGTCGAGATCTTCGAGGATGCCGGCCACGCCCTGTTCGTGGACGCGGCGCCGCGCTTCAATGCGCTGACCGCCGACTTCGCCCGCCGTGCCTTCAGTTTGTCGGCGGACGCCGCACGACCTGCATCGAACGGGCATCAGCCGTCTTCAGGTAACTGAAGGCAAATGGCAAGTCGCCCGGTGATTTCTCGGCCCGGTAGGCTGCCGCCAGCGCCGGCTGGGTGGTGGTCGTGAACAACGGATGCGCCTGGCTGAATTTGCCATACAGGCGCACCGGCCCGATCTTGCTCAACTCTTTGTAATCGAGCCCGGTTTCGTCCTGGACGACGATAGGCGCAGCGGCCACCAGCGCGTCGCGCAGTACCCTGAAATTGGCTTGCTGCAGCAAGTGCGAAGCGGCCTTGAGCAGAACCGGTTGCGCCGCCATGTGCTTGATCCAGACTGTGTGCGCTTCGCCTGCTTTCAGGGCGCCATCCGAAAGATCCAGACTCACATAGTCCAGCGTCGCCTTGCGCCCGGCCTTCTGCAGGAACAGGCGAACTGAGCGGGACTTGGTTTCCGTGCTCGCCGCTTCCCATTCACCCTTGTCGGCACTGAAGCTCAACGGCGCCACGCCAGTGACTTCGTACCCGAGGCGCGCAGCAAAAGCCATCAGGATGGTTGTCGTACCGACGCCGCTGGCGCGGTCGCGCTGATCGTCATTCAGATCCACGGTGCGGAAGTATCCGAGCTTGCCGAATTTTTCCCAGGCGCCGCCGAATTTTCGTTCGAACTCTGCGCGCTGCACGGCGTTCATGTTTTCAGGACGCGCCGGCTGGCCAGCGAACTGGATCGCGACCAGCACGTAGCGTTCGGCATCGGGATAGACGCGGGCAACGGTCGCGAAGTCAGGGCCGGAAAAGGGGTAAAACACTGTGCCGCCCCCTGCATAAGCCACTTCGCGCTTGCTCCAGACGGCCAGCGGCTGGCCGACCTGCTTGTCGTAACTCGCCCAAGCCAGGGCTGCACGTTGCTGGAAGGCCTTGTGCGCGGGATCCGTGGCGGGCGCGTCCAGCCCGGCAAAGCCGAGCGCAGCCTGCTGCGCGCTCATTTCGGTAGCAGATGCCGGCCACAGACTGGAAGCGAGTGACAGCGCGCAAACCAGCAGAGTGCGAGTCAGGGTGTGCAACATGATGCGATTCCCGAAAATGGTTTCAGGCGAAGCGACGCATGCCTGCACGCGCCAGAAAGAACATCCCGACCAGCGCCAGCGCGATGCCGACTTCATGCGGACTCTGCGCTGCACCGAGGATCAGCACCACCGTCGACACCCCAACGAACAACGGGGCAAAGACGTAGCGGACCAACATCAGCGGCCGGCCTTCAAGATCGCAGCTGCGCCGGTACAAACCCAGCACGCAGAGGATCGGGAACAGGCCCAGCAGGAAGCCCATGACGGTAAGAATCTGCACGAACGAGCCGGTCATCACCATCAGGATTGACAACCCGGCCTGGAGCCAGACCAGCCGTGGCGTCACTACCGCCGGCATACCGTCGTCGCTGTGCTCCTTGCCGAACCATTCAAGCATGGTCGCCAGAACGCGCGGCCCGAGAAAAGCGGACACCCCCAGCGAAGACAGCAGGGCGAAGGCCACCAGTCCGGAAAACACCGCCGAAGCCTGGGCGCCAAAGAGGTGCTTGACCAGCACCGCGATCACCGGGCCGACGCCATCGAGTTCCTGCGCCGGCAGGTGGGTCAGCAGTACGGCATTGATCGCCACGTACAGCAGCATGATGATGGTCGTGCCCACCATCATGGCACGACGCACATTGCGCGTCGGGTCGTGGATTTCACCGGCGACATAGATCGCAGCGTTCCAGCCGCTGTAAGCGAACATGACCAGCATCATGGCCAGGCCCCAGGGGGCGCCGAAGGCCGTCGCCTGGCTGACCTGCGCGGACTCGGCGGGCTGGATCGCGACGGCCGGCGCCGCAAGGAAGATGCCGTAGAGGGTCAGCCCGGCCAGCAGGGAGAACTTGGTCGCCGCCAGCAAGGTCTGGATGCGCAAGGCCATCGGTCCGAGCAGGCCATGCAGCCCGGTCACCAGCAGCAGAGCCCCACAGGCCACGACCTGCGGACGCAGACTCGCACCTGGCAAGGCCTCGCCGAGATAGGCCGCCAGGGCCAGCGAGGAAGCTGCATTTCCCGCAGCAAACGCCACCACGAAAGAAGTCCAGCCGGCGATTTCGCCCAGGGTCGGCGAGAAGAGTTCACGCAGGATTGTGGCTTCGCCACCATTGCGCGGCATCGTGCGCGCCAGTTCGCCGTAGCACCAGGCGCCGATCCAGGCGAGGATGCCGCCGGCTACCCAGATCCCCAGTACCGCCCACGGTGCCTTGAGCAGCGACAACATGATCCCGGTGGTGGTGAGGATGCCCGTGCCAAGCATGCTGGCGACGATCAGGAAGGTGGCCGAGAAGGTATTCAGGTGTTTGCGCATGAACAGTGACCCAAGTTCGCCATGTCGCATGTGCCCATGGCCGTAAAACCAGAAGAAATCAGTGTGTAACATTAGCACGCGGCAGCGCCTGAGGCGCTTGATCGACAAGTATTCGAGCGGTATTTCACTTGCCCTGTCGCGTTTTGACACGGACATGCCAAGCATCGCTAGGACGCCGCAGATTTCGAGCGCAAAACGACACAGGAAAGCAGCGTCACCACGTTACCGCTACCGGCTCCAGCGGTGATACATTCGGGTTTCAGGAGGTAGAAGATGCAATTCAAACAACATGGCGTGCAATGCGTCAGCCCATCCGGGCTGCACCGCATGGCTTATACCGAATGGGGTGCCCGCGACAATCCCCGGGTTCTCATCTGCGTCCACGGACTGACGCGCAACGGGAGGGATTTCGATGCGCTGGCGCAGGCGCTGGCAACGGAATACCGGGTAGTCTGTCCCGATGTCGTCGGCCGCGGCCAGAGCAGCCGGCTACGCGCCCCCTCCGCTTACGGGATTGCGCAGTACGTCGCCGACATGGTGACGCTGATCGCCCGGCTCGATGTCGGCAGCGTGCATTGGCTCGGCACCTCGATGGGCGGGCTGATCGGGATGGCGCTGGCCAGCCAGGATGGCACGCCGATCCACAGGCTGATCCTCAACGATGTCGGTCCGGTCATCACCACCGAATCGCTGGAGCGGATAGCTACCTATGTCGGCACCGACCCGACCTGGGCGACCTTCGACGAGGCGCTCGCCTACGTCAAGGTCATCAGCGCGCCGTTTGGCCAGCTCGACGAGGTGCAGTGGCGGCATCTGACCGAATACAGCATCGGCCAGCGTTCCGACGGGCGCTGGGGTTTCCTCTACGATCCGCTGATCGCGGCGCCGTTCAAGGCCGCCTTTTCCGGTGAGCCGATCGACCTGTGGCCGGTCTACGAACGCATTCATTGTCCGACGCTGGTCCTGCGCGGTGCCGAATCCGACCTGCTGACGCGCGAAGTTTGGCAACAGATGGGTGAGCGCGGTCCACGGGCAAGACTGGCCGAAATCCCCGGTGTCGGACATGCGCCGATGTTCCTGAGCGATGACCAGATCGCGATTGCGCGGGACTTCCTGCTGGCGCCGTGAAGCAACTCGTCGTTGCCGGCTGTCGGCTTGAATACGTCGATTATCCGGCGCACAGGGCGGGTTTGCCGACCATCCTGATGCTGCACGAGGGGCTTGGCTGCGTTTCCATGTGGCGGCACTTCCCACAGCGGGTCGCGGCGCTCACCGGCTGCCGCGTCATCGCCTGGTCGCGCGCCGGCTATGGCCACTCGCAGCCCTGCACCGAGCCGCGCACGCTGCGCTACATGCACCGCGAGGCGCTGGAGGCGCTGCCCGCATTTCTGGCCGGGCTGGAGATCGAGCGCCCGCTGCTGTTCGGACACAGCGATGGCGCCAGCATCGCGCTGATATTCGCCGGCGCCTTCCCCGATGTGCCGCTGGGCGTGATCGCCATGGCCCCGCACGAGTTCGTCGAGGACAAGACGCTGGCCGGCATTCTCGCCGCTCGCGACGCGTGGACCGCGACTGACCTCCCGAAGAGGCTGGCCCGCCATCACGGCGATGCGGCGCGAGTGTTCGCCGAGTGGAACGACTGCTGGCTGGCGCCGGGTTTCCGCGAGTGGAACATCGAGGAGTATCTGCCGGCGATCCGCTGCCCGATTCTGGCCATCCAGGGCGAGGACGACGAGTACGCGACGATGCGCCAGATCGACGTCATTGCCGAACAGGTGCCGGACACCATGTTGCTGAAGCTATCCGAGTGCGGCCATTCGCCGCACCGCGATCAGCCGGTGGTGGTGCTGTGGGCGGTCGACATGTTCGTCAGGCGGATCACGGGCCGGCCGGTGGGCCAGGCGGAGGGCAGGGGAAATGCATGAGTACTGCGTGGCGAACGCAATGGCGGGCGATCCGACCTTCGTGGCGGTCTCCCGATCCGTGCCGGGTGATGGTCGCGTGAATCTCCATCAGTAAATCGCTGACCCGGTGCGCCAGTTGACAGTTCGTCCGGAACCGGCCAGCAAGAGCTATTCAACGGCAAAGCCTATCGGGCAGCAATAGACTGTTTGCAGCCTGCTGACATTGGCATACCCGCTGGCCGGTGCACTCGGTTTGCTGCCGTTCGAATTCTGCTTGGTCGCATGACGGCAGGGTGCCCGTTGCTGCCGGTCAGGTTTTCGACTCCAGAAACAGGTTGCTGAGCGGAGTGGTCGCTTCGGTTCCAGGGAATCTGGGTCGATCTTATCGAACCTGCGCCATGTGACCGGCGGGGAACAATTCCCCGCCGGTCATCCGGAAGAAAACCAAATCAAAGACCGACTCGACTGTTCAATGCGACGGCGGTCGCAAGCGAACTGCTCTGCGCAAGGCGCCCGATCAGTGCATCACGCTCTCGGGCGCCTTCTGTATCAGCGCCATCCGGCATGCGGCAATGCGATGGGCTGGCCCCCTACTTGGTCATGACTAGAGCCGGCGGCTGCCAGGTACCCTCTCCGGCCGGCAGGATCGACGGCGGCGTTTCCTTCGGCCAGTAGAGGCGCATCACCAGATAAATTTCACCGTCCGGCGCCGGCAGCCAGTTGGCTTCCTTGTCCTTGCCCGGCGAATCCTTCTGGATGTAGAGCGTCAGCGAACCGTCCTTGTTCTTCTTCATGCCCGACAGCATCGGCGAATTAATCAGGTAGCGGTTGATCGGGTTCTTGACCAGCAGCTGGTTCTTGGCGTCGTACATGGTGACCGACCAGAAGGCGTTGACCGGCGGGAACTGGTCCTTGGCGAAGGTCAGGGTGTAGTTGTGCTTGGCACCGTCGAGCACCGTGCCGTCGGCCAGGGTCTTGGTCATCGGGTACATGGCTTCGACGGCGTCGTTGCCGTAGATGCCGGCCCGTACCGCGGCGGCGCGGAGCAGCCAGTCGCCGTTGTAGAAGGCGCGGTCGCCGAAGGCGGAGCCGACGTTCCAGCCATTGATATGCTTGCCGAGGGTGGCGACCTTTTCGCTGACCTTCTTGTCACCTTCCTTCATGCCGAGCAAGATGGCGGCCTTGTGTTCGAGCGAGAGATCCTTGAAGGCGAATTTCTTGCCGGGGCCGATGCCGATGCTGGCGAGTTTGGCGCGGATTGCTTCTTCCTCGGGGCCGGCCGGGGCGAACTGCAGCGCGAGGTCGAGGTAGTCGAAGAACTCGGTCTTGACCAGATCCTTGTCGAACTTCGGCCAGTCGACCGCAGCGGCGGCGAGCGGCGCCGGCTGGTTCAGGAAGGCCGACAGCGGCTGCACCTTGTAGCCGGCCTGGACGGCCTCGACGTTGGGCATGTCCTTGGCGTCGATCAACTGGGTGCGGAACACGGCGAGCGAGAAGTCGGTGGTCGAATTGAAGACCTTCTTGATGCCCGGCGGCGTCTCGCCCTTCCAGCGCGGGCCGGCGATCAGGTAGTCGCCGGCGTCGCTGCCGGTGGCGCGGCTGCCGATATAACCGTAGTTGAAGGTGTTGCCGTCGTTGAGCATCACCGAGTAGTAGCGCTTGGGATCGACGGCCGGGACCGAGATGACGACCGGTTCGGCGCGCAGATCCAGCCAGGCCATGGAGTAGGGGGTGTCGCTGTTGGGTGTGGGGATCGCCGTGTCCTCGTAGGTGAAGACGCGATGCTGGTTGTTGATGGCATTGAATGGTGCCTTGTACTGCCCCGAGTTCTTGTCGATGACGAATTCGTACATCACCCCGTAGTTCATGACGAGCGGCAGGCCGTAAACGAAGCCTTCCTCGGCGATGGACTTGACTTCCGCGATGCCGGGAACGGGAATCTCGGCCTTCTTGTCGGCCACCTGGGCGGCGGCGCCCGGGTCGGCTTTCTTTTCGCAGCCGGGAAGCCCGATTGCGGCGATGGCGCCGCAGAGCAGGGCGGTTAGCGTGATGTGCCTTGCTGGATGTGGATGCATTTGCTTTTCCTCCATGGTTGCCTGCATGCGCGACAGATGCGGTGATGACGCAGTTGAATATTGCCAAATCCCTTGCGCCCTCGCAATTGGTGTTCGACACTTGGCTGGAACTTGAGCTGACCAACAGCAACCATGCTCTCTTGACTACCAATGGCGGAGCAATGAATGCCGGATATCAGCCGATCTTCCGCGGGCTGTTCTTGGGTCAGCTTGGCCGAGTCGCTGGCTTGGGCTTTTCGTCAGATCTCCGAACCAAGCCGCCGTTCGGATGAATACCCGGCGGGATAGGCGACCGTCCGCAGCTGGCTGGGTCCGGTCCACCACCTGAATCAAGTCATACCCGCTCGAGTGGCGGGTGAACTCAGTAGCGGTCGCTCAACCCCCGGCGCCTACCGTGCCGTTAACGGCTCCAATCGCTGCGTAGCTGTCGTTGGAGTGGAAAACCTGACCGGCAGAAATGGGCACACTCGAACCGCCGGGTTCCTTTCGCCGAGTAACAATTCCGGTTAATGCGCCTGCTTGTCAGGCCCGTCATGCAGAGCCCTTCATGCGGCTGAGCGGATCCTGGCGGTAGTAGCTGCGCAGCAGCGTGTAGAGGGCGGGGTATTCGCGGTCCACGAGATCGGGACGCTCGAAGAAGTTTTCCGAAAGCACAGCGAAGAATTCGGCGGGATCGTCGCTGGCATAGGGGTCGATGACGGTTTCCTCGCCGCTGTCGACGCGCCGGCGGAAGTCCTCGAAGGCCGGGATGAAGACATCGTCCCAGGCCGCCGGGGTCAGCCCAGAATGCAGCGCCGGAATGCCGTCGGCCTCGCCGTTGAGCATGTCCAACTTGTGGGCGAACTCGTGGATGACGACGTTATAGCCGGTGCCGGCCATCTGCGCATCGTGCCAGGAAACGAGCAGCGGCCCGCCTTCCCAGGCTTCGCCGGAGAGCACGTCATCGTATTCATGGACGATGCCGCTTTCGTCCTCGATGCGGCGCGGCACGACGAACTCGTCCGGATAGACGACGATGCCGACCCAGCCGCGGTAGGCGGCGAGGCCGAGTTCGAGGATCGGCAGGCAACCCTGGGCGGCGATCGAAACGCAGATCTCGTCGCTCAGTTCGAGGCCGCCGGCGGCGCTGAATTCCTTTTCGGCGAGGAAACCTTCGGCCAGCAATTTCAGGCTTTTCTGCTCGTCGACCGCGAGCGCCGCCAGAAAGGGCAGGGCGGCAATGGTTGTCGCCCACAGTTCATCGGGAATCGTGCTTGCCTTCTCGCGCCGGAACCAGTCGAGCAGCCCCATCACTTTTTCATCGTCAGCCAGATGCCGGCAAAGATCAGGGCGATGCCGAGGTAGTGATACCAGAGCGGTATTTCGCCGAGGAGGACAGCCGAAAGCAGCGTGCCGAAAACCGGCATCAGGTGGATGAACAGGCTTCCCTTGCTGGCGCCGACTTCGGCGACGCCGCGATTGTAGAAGATGTAGCCGAGGAAGCTGGGAAAGATGCCGACATAGGCGAGCGCCGCCAGCGATCCGAGGTGGACGTTGATGTGGCGGCCCAGCGCCATCTCCCATAGGTAGGCGGGGAGCAGTGCGGCGAGGCCGACGGCGGTCATCGCGGCTAGCATCAGCATCGGGTGAACTCCCGCCGGGCGCCAGGCGAGGCCGACGGTATAGATGGCCCAGACCAGCACGGCAAGCAGCATCCAGGCGTCGCCGACGTTCAGGTTGAGGTGGGCGAGCACGCTGACGTCGCCGCGGGCGACGATGGTCAGCACGCCACACAGCGAGGTGAAGACGCCGATGGCTTGCGGACGGCTCAGGTGCTTGCCGAGGAAGCCCCAGGAGATGGCGATGGTGACGATTGGAATGAAGGAGTTGAGCAGCACCGCATTGGTTGCCGAGGTGTATTGCAGGGCGATGTAGGCGAAGGTGTTGTAGCCGCCGACGCCGATCAGGCCGAGCAGCAGCACCGGCTTCCAGCCCGCCTTCAGCAGCGGCCACTGCGCGCGCAGGTGGGGCAGGGCCAGCGGCAGCACCAGCGCGAAGGCAATGGCCCAGCGCCAGAAGGCCAGCGCCAGCGGCGGTACGTCGGCGCGAATCCCGCGCCCGAGGACCATGTTGCCCGACCAGAAGAGGGCGGTCAGTGTCAGCAGGAGATAGGGGTTGGCGCGGAAATGCGTTTGTTGGGCGGGCATCGGGCGAATTATGCCTCAGCGGCGGTGGGGCGCTGACAGGTATAATTTCGGGATGGTCTCTCTCCTCCATTCGGTCGCTGCGCAGAGCGATTTCGACCGCTTCTTCGCCACCCTTGCCGACGGTCTCGACCCTGACGATGCCGCGACGCTGCGCGAGGCTGTCGCTTTTGCCTGGGAGGTCTATGGCAAGGCTGCGCTGGGCAGCGGCGAGGGCACCTGGTCGCACGCGCTGGGCATGGCGGTGATCATTGCCGGTCTTCGTCTCGATGTCGATTCGCGCATGGCGGCAGTCCTGTTTGCCATCCCTTTCCATGATCATCACGGGATTGCACGCATCGAGCAGCGCTTTGGCAAGGCGGCCGCGGATCTGGTCAACGGCATTTCGCGGCTGAACCGGTTGCGGCCGATCACCAGGAGCTTTGTGGCGGCGAACATGGAGGCCGGAGAAGCCAATCCTGGCGAGACGAGGGCCCAGGTCGAGGTGCTGCGCAAGATGCTGCTGGCCATGGTCGAGGACATCCGCGTCGTGCTGTTGCGTCTTGCCAGTCGCACCCAGACCCTGCGCTTCTATGCCGCGCATCCTTCCGATTTGCGCGTTCAAGTCGCGCGCGAAACGCTGGAACTCTACTCGCCGCTGGCCAACCGGCTCGGCGTCTGGGAGCTGAAGTGGGAACTTGAAGACATGTCGTTCCGCTTCCTGCATCCGGACACCTACAAGAAGATCGCCGGGATGCTGGACGAGAAGCGCAGAGAGCGTGAACAGTTCATCGCAACCGCCGTGGAGAAGGTCAGCGCCGAACTGGAGGCGGCTGGCGTGCACAATGCGGAGGTTTACGGCCGGCCCAAGCACATCTACAGCATCTGGAACAAGATGCGCCTGAAGGGCGTCGAGTTCTCGGAGGTGTACGACATCCGCGCCCTGCGCATCATCGTAGACGACCTCAAGGACTGCTACACCGCGCTCGGCATTGTGCACAATTTGTGGTCGCCGATTCCAAAGGAATTCGATGATTACATTTCCAACCCCAAAGGCAATTTCTATCGGTCGCTGCATACGGCCGTGCACTGTCCCGATGGGCGCAGCCTGGAGATTCAGATTCGCACTTGGGAAATGCACAAGCATGCCGAACTTGGCGTCGCTGCGCACTGGCGCTACAAGGAAGGCAGCAAGCGCAGCCCCGAGGATGACTACGACGAGAAGATCGCCTGGTTACGCCAGTTGCTGACCTGGAAGGAGGAAGTCGCCGACAGCTCCGACTGGGTCAACCACTACAAGAAGGCGGCGCTCGACGAGACGCTTTACGTAATTACCCCGCAGGGCAAGGTCGTCGATTTGCCAAAGGGTGCAACGCCGGTCGATTTCGCCTACCGCGTGCATAGTGATCTCGGCCACCGTTGTCGGGGCGCCAAGGTGGATGGGCATCTGGTGCCGCTCAATACGCCGCTCGAAACCGGGCAGCGTGTCGAGATCATGACCGCCAAGCATGGCGGGCCTTCCCGCGACTGGCTGAACCCGTTGCTTGGCTACATTCACACGAAGAGCGCGCGAGTCAAGGTACGGGCGTGGTTTTCCAACCTGGCGCTTGAGGAAACCGTGGCGGAAGGCCGCACGCTGGTGGTCAAGGAGTTGCAGCGGGCCGGGCAGACGGGCGCCAATATCGACGAGCTTGCCCACAAGCTTGGCTTCTCGCGGGCTGACGACCTCTACATCGCGGCGGCGCGCGGCGAGCTTAATCAGCGGCTGTTGCAGTCGGTGGCGCGTGGCGAAAACCCGCTGGCCGAGACGCTGCTGCCTGACGAAGTGCTGGCCAAGCCGAGCCGACCGGCCAAAGGCAATCAGGGCATCCTCATCGTCGGCGTTGACAAACTCCTGACGCAGCTCGCCCGCTGCTGCAAACCGGCGCCGCCGGATTCAATTCAGGGCTTCGTCACGCGTGGCAAGGGGGTTTCCATCCATCGCATGGATTGCCCCAACTTTGCCAACCTGCTGGTGCAGCATCCGGAACGCGTCATCGAGACCGACTGGGGCGGCCAGACGACGGGTGTCTTCGCCGCCGACATCGTGGTCGATGCGCACGACCGCCAAGGGTTATTGCGCGACATTTCCGAAATCTTCACCCGCGAGAAGCTCAATGTCGTCGGCGTCAATACCCAGTCAAAGCAGGGCAAGGCGCACATGGGCTTCACCGTCGAAATCACCAACCTGCCGCAACTCCAGCGGACGCTGCTGCTGATTCACGAGGTTGAAGGCGTGGTTGGCGTGCGGCGAGCCTGAAATACAAGGACCATTGATGAAAGGCAACTTTGCCGCCATCGCCCTGACCGTCATCGGCGCGCTGGCCCTCGCAGTCAATCTCGATCTGTTCGAACTTGACATCGTCGCCCTGTTACGCAAATGGTGGCCGCTGACTTTGATCGCGATCGGTCTCGCCTTGTTCTTCACGCCTGAGGACGGTGGACGGAAAGGCCCCGGCTCGTAAGCTTCCGGTGCCGCTTACAATTGAAAGGCGGCCCGATGGCATCGTTTTTGTGCTATTCGCGAGGTCGACCGCAACCGGCAGGTAGACGGGCTGCCAGCCACCTTTGCCTGGAGCTTCGGGCCACCCATGAGGGTCACGAAGGGTCCGGAACAAACCTGTCCGAGGGGAAAGGATTCGGTATCGGGCGGTGGCGCGCGGTTGGAATGATTCCCTGAGCCCGCAGATTGTCAAACGAGTCGTAGTAAACGCTGATGATCTCGTCCGGCCGTTCGCTCGCCTTGCGGAACTCGACCTGCTGGGCGGGGGCGTAGAGACGTTCCCCATGCCCGGTGCCCAGCCTTTCATCTGCGGCGGCACCGCGCTTCGCTTCTGCCTTGCTGGCGGCGGGCGCCGCGGGAGCTGAATCGGTTCGCGATTCGCCCAGGGCATTTTCGTGGCTTGAATTGACCGGTTCGCGGTATTCGCGGAAAGCGGCAATCCCGATCACACCGACATTTGCAGGACGGTTCGTCCGTCCCGCATAGGAGTCGGGCAGGGCGGTGAAGTAGAAGGCCGCGACATCCTGGCTGGATTTCCGCCAGCCGGCAATCTCGGTTGAGCCGAGCGGCGACAGGACGTATCCGCGCTGGCTGGTGGCAGCCGTCTCGCCGGACACGACATTGACCCCGTCCACGGAGACCACGGTCAGCAGCCTGTCTCCGGTGCGATTCTTCAGTTCAAGCGCATAGCGGTCGCCGGGCTTGCCCGCGACATAGAGCTTGCCGGCGTGGCGGTATGTCGGGAGGCGCTCGCCCGTGCTCCGGTTGATGACGGAAATGTCGGCGACCAGCGCGGCTTCGGCCGCCGGTGCGGCGCAGAAACAGAACGCGGCGGCGGAAATGGCGAGGATGGACTTCATTGCTTGCTCCTTGTTGGTTGGCTTCAACCTATCAAACGACGGGTTCGCGACAACGGGGTTACGGCGCAAGCAATTTTTTCAGTTTGTCAGGTACGGGGTATTCTGGGTAGGCTTTGCGGAATGCTTCCAGCTCATCACGGGCGGCTGCTTTCTCGCCGGTTTGAGCAAGACGATCGATAGCGGCCAGCCACTCCGGCGGGCGTCTGGCTGCGGCTATCCCGTTTGCAGCTGGCGCTTTCGCTGTCTCCGGCAACGGCACGCCGACCGTTGCCGCGGATTCCGCAGCATCCTGTTCGCTCCGGCCCGGAACGGGCAATGCGGCGGAGGTCGCCTCGGCCTTGCGGGCAGTTCCTGGTGACGGTACAGCCGAGTCCGGGGGCGCTGCAGGCCGGGCTTTGGCCTCGGTTGCCGGCGGCGCTGCTGACGATCTGCCCGCGGCTGAATCGGCCACGGCCGGGGACGCCTTGCGCGACCCGGCGTCGGGCGCTGGTTGCGACTCTACCCCCTTCGTCACGGACGAGATGTCCGACGGATTTCGCTCCAGGTTAAGCGCCAGCATGACTACCAGCACCACCGAGAAAGCGAGTTGCAGCGGCAGCGCAAACCGCAACCACCAGGGCCTGGGCTTCCGGGACGGGGCAACACTGTCTCTGGCAGCGATCAGGATGGCGCGGTCGAGCGCGGCGGGTGGCTCGTTCGCGGAGCCTTCCTGATACAGCTTCTGGATGTCGTTGTTTTCGGCGTTCGTCATGGTCGGCACTCCTTCAGTTGCGTCCGCAACCGTGTCATCGCATAGCGCAGGCGGCTCTTGGCTGTTTCGTGGCCTACGTCCATCAGCGAGGCGATTTCGTCAATCGTCAGGCCGCCCTCTTCGTGCAGGAGAAAGGTTTCCCGTTGCACGTCCGGCAGGGATTCCACGGCGCCAACGACTATCCGTACCAGGTCTTTTCTTTCCACAATCCGCTCTGGCTGCAACTCATCCGGCGCCGCCACCGTGTCGAAGTGGTCAGTCTCGCAATCATCGGCTTTGGGCAGCTCGATCACGGGCTTGCGGCGCTCCGACCGCCAGTGGTCGATGAGCCGGTTGTGGGCAATGCGAAACAGCCACGTGGAAAACTTCGCCGTCACGGCATACTGGCGGCGGAAATTAACCACCCGCAACCAGACATCCTGAAACAACTCGTCGGCAACGCCGGAGCGCTCACACTGGCGAAGCAGAAACCGATAGACCTGGCGCCGCCAGCGACCATACAGGACCTCGAAAGCTTCCGCGCTGCCTTGCCCATAGGCAAGCATCAGCTGTTCGTCGGTCCTGTTGTCGTCATCCATGAAACGAGGGCTCTCGGCAATTGCCGGGGAAATGATCGGGATCTGCGGCTTCAGCAAAGGCAAACCAAAAAAATGCGGCCGGGTGGCCGCATTCTCTTGTCTTTCGGGTGGTCGACCGCGCTGCGGTAAATGCTTCCGCGGTGCAAGAAGCCGCCACCGCCCGTCCCTTTAACCGCCGCCCAAGGTCAGCATGAGCTCAGACTGCGCGCTGTGTGGTTTGGCGCGCGGCGACCTGCGCCGCTGATAGACCCCATCGCCGTTCATGTCCCAGGACTGCTGATTGTCGGCAAGATAGAACTTGAGACCTTCGACGATGACGCGCTTCTTGAGCTTCGGGTCGAGAATCGGGAAAGCCAGTTCGATGCGCCGGAAGAAGTTGCGGAACATCCAGTCGGCGCTCGAGAGATAGACGGATTCCTTGCCGCCGTCGAAGAAATAGAACGTACGGTGGTGCTCGAGGAAGCGGCCGATGATCGAATGGACCTTGATGTTTTCCGAAAGCCCGGGTACTCCTGGGCGCAGCCCACAGACGCCGCGAATCATCAGCTCGATCTGAACGCCGGCCTGCGAAGCCAGGTACAGCGCGTCGATGGTTTCCGGCTCGAGGAGCGAGTTCATCTTGGCGACGATCATGGCCTTCTTGCCAGCCTTTGCAGACTCGGCTTCCTTGGCGATGGCTGCCACGATATTGGGCTGGAGGGTGAACGGGGCCATCCAGACATGTTCCAGCGCGCCCGCCTTTCCGAGCCCGGTCAGTTGCTTGAAGACTTCGTTGACGTCCTGGGTGATTTGATCGTTGGCGGTCATCAGGCCGAAGTCCGAGTAGAGCCGTGCCGTGCGCGGGTGATAGTTGCCCGTGCCGAGGTGTGCGTAGCGCTTGAGTTGGCCTTCCTCGCGGCGCACGATCAGCAGTGCCTTGGCATGCACCTTGTAGCCGACGACGCCGTAGACGACGTGGGCGCCGACCTGCTCCAGCCTGGTCGCCCATTCGATGTTGGCTTCCTCGTCGAAGCGCGCCATCAGCTCGACGACAACGGTCACTTCCTTGCCATTCTGCGCGGCGCGGATCAGCGACTGCATCAGGACCGAATCGGTGCCGGTGCGGTAGACCGTCATCTTGATGGCGACGACGGCAGGATCCGTCGATGCCTGGTTGAGCAGTTCGATGACCGGCGCGAACGACTGGAACGGGTGATGCAGCAGGATATCGCCGCGGCGGATGCTCTGGAAGATGTTGGCGCCCTTGCCGACGGCCTTGGGCAGGCCGGGAGTGAAGGGGGGAAATTTCAGATCGGGACGATCCACCCAGTCGGGAACCGCCATCAAGCGAACCAGATTGACCGGGCCATTGACCCGGTAAAGATCGTCGCGCCTCAGTCCGAACTGGTCGAGCAGGAACTCGACCATCGATTCGGAGCAACTCTCGGCTACTTCGAGACGGACGGCGTCGCCGAAATGACGTTGCGGCAGTTCGCCCTGCAACTTGGTGCGCAGGTTGGTGCGCTCTTCCTCGTCAACGAACAGGTTCGAATTGCGGGTAACGCGGAACTGATAGCAACCGAGCACCGTCATGCCGGCAAACAGTTCGCCGACGAATTCGTGGATGATAGACGACATGAAGACGAAGCCGTGCTCGCAGCCGGCAATTTCCCGTGGCACCTGGGTGACTCGCGGCAGGACGCGCGGTGCCTGGACGATGGCGGCATTGGAACTGCGACCGAAGGCGTCCCTGCCTTCAAGCTCGACGGCGAAATTGAGACTCTTGTTGAGTACGCGCGGGAAGGGGTGCGAGGGATCGAGGCCGACCGGCGTCAGCACCGGCACCATCTCCCGGAAGAAATATTCCCGGATCCACTCGCGCTGGGCATCGGTCCACTTGGAACGACGCAGAAAACGGATGTCCTGCGCCGCGAGCAGTGGCAGGACCACGTCATTGAGTGCCCGGTACTGCTCGCTGATGAGCACATGCGCTTCTTCACATACCCGACGGAAGGTGTCATGCGCGGTCAGGCCATCGGTGGTGATTACCGGGGAATGGGCCTTGATCTGTTCCTTGAGACCTGCGACACGGACTTCGAAGAACTCGTCCAGATTGCTGGAAACGATGCACAGGAAACGCAGGCGCTCCAGCAGGGGCACCCGGTCGTCCTGCGCCTGGGCGAGAACGCGGCGATTGAACGCCAGCAGGCCCAGTTCCCGATTCAGGTAATTTTTTGGCGGATAGTCGTTTTTCGCTTGGTGCAGTGTCATTCCGGTCTCCTCGATGGTCGTCGAAGTATATTCTCCGGAACGTCTATTTTGAAGCGCTTGGCGGGTGCTTGACCGTGTTTTTTTGACCTCGGGGTGGCGTGGCAGCACGAACCCTCAGCCGCATGCATTCCTGTCGCCAGCAGGATGCGCGAGCAGCGCCGCGAGCAGCGTGCCGATCTTGGCATCGGTTTCGGCGAATTCGAGCTCGGGGTCGGAGCCGGCAACAATGCCGGCTCCAGCGTGCAACTCGATGTGCCGGCCGGTGATCAGCGCGGAACGCAGGGCTACGTAAAATTCGCCATCGCCGCCCGGATCGAGTGTGCCGAATCCGCCGCTGTACCAGCCGCTGCGAGCTTCGCCGTGGCGGGACAGCCAGCCGGCTGCGGCCGCAGCCGGAGAGCCACCTACTGCCGGTGTCGGATGCAAGGCGCGGACGA
Source organism: Candidatus Dechloromonas phosphorivorans (assembly GCA_016714975.1). Taxonomy (GTDB): domain Bacteria; phylum Pseudomonadota; class Gammaproteobacteria; order Burkholderiales; family Rhodocyclaceae; genus Azonexus; species Azonexus phosphoriphilus. The sequence continues at coordinate 438,174 of JADKBR010000017.1, forward strand.
GGTCGAAAATCGTGGTATCGGGTTTGGCGATCCCGGTGATCGTGCTGCGCAGATGACTGATTTCGCCTGCGGCGCGGATATTTACCGGCCCGCGTTGCGGCGATTCGACACAGAATCTTTCCAGCGCCGCGACGATGGCCTGGCTGACCAGTGCCTGCTCGTGGCGATTCTTCGGGGCATCGAGAGCGAGCGACCCGGACCAGGCTGTTCCGGCCATTGCGTCGGCTGTGAGGCGCTGCCCGGCCAGGTTGATCAGTCGCTCGGGCGTGGCGCCGAGAAAAGTGCTCTCGCGATTCCCGCACGCATAGATCATGGCATCAGGCTGCTGCTCGATCAGGGCGCTCAGCAGGCGACCGGCCGCAATGGGCGCATCGGCATCGCGATGACGGCTCCGGGCGAGCACGATCTTGTCGATCTGTCCGCGGTCGATGTCGCGCAAGGCGGCTCTGACCCGCGCAATCCAGGCGCGGTCGGCCAGCGCATGGTCCCGCGCTGGAAGCAGTCGATAGTGCGCAGGTCGCGCCGGGCTGGCGAGCAGTTTCAGCCAACCGGCGACTGCCTGGGGGATCTTTCCCGCCGGCGTGCTGAATGTTGCCTGGCAGCGGCCGTCACTCGCCTCCAGAAGGATCGCGGGTATCGCCAGCAGCGCGTTGGGCAGGGGTGCCTGGCTGTTCTCGTCGAAGGCGAAGCCGCAGAACGTCAGCGCGGGGCCGTTGTGGCGCCAGATGTCGCACAGGCCGGAAAAGGCAATATCGAGCGCGGCGAAACGGTTCATTCCCAAGCTGCTGACCTGCAGGGCGTGGCCAATGCCGAGGCGATGGCTCGCTTGGGCCGGTCGTGCCTGGTACCAGAATGGCGCTGCGGCAGGCAGGGCAGCGAGCCAGTCCGTGGTGCGCCGGCCCAGTTCAATGCTCAGGCTGACCGGTGCCGACGGCGGGGCGCCAGTGGCGAGCGCCTGCAGTTGCGCGAGCAGTGCGGGATCGGCGAGGCGGCGGCGCAGGGTGCCGATCATGACTTGGTCTCGCGCGCCAATCGGCGCAATGCCTCGCGTTCGAGTTTTCCGGTCGCGTTGCGCGGCAGGCTGGGCAGATGAACGATGCGTCGCGGCCGGGCGGCGCCCGGTAGGCGGGTTCGGCACCAGTCATCGATGCTTTCCGGCGGGGCATTGCCGACGACCAGCGCGACAACGAGGTCGCCCCAGACCGGATCCGGCACGCCGGTGACAGCGACATCGCGGATGCCAGGGCAGCCGGCAAGGCAGGATTCGACCGTCAGCGGGTGAACATTGTGCCCGCCGCTGATCAGCATGTCGTCGGCGCGACCGGTTACGGTCAACCGCCCTTTGACGTCGATTTCGCCGAGGTCGCCGGTGGTCAGCCAGCAGTCGGCAGCGACACCTCCGCCGCCGACGTAGCCGGCCATGATCTGCGGCCCGCGGATGCGGATGCGGCCGTCGGCGGCCAGCGTCAACTCGTTGGCGCCGAGCGGCCGGCCGACCAGCCCGGCGTGCCACGGACCATCGGCAGCCGTGTGAGTCGCGACCTGGGCGGCCGTTTCGCTCATCCCGTAGCTTGGGTTGAGCGGCCAGCCAGCATCGATTGCGCGGTCAAAGAGGCTCGGCACCAGCGCCGCTCCGCCGACCAGGACGTGGCGCAGACTGACTGGCGGGCGAATTCCGGTGTCGAGCAGGTGCGCCAGCATCGCCGGAACCAGCGACAGGTGAGTCACCCGATGCTGCGCCAGAGAGGCAGCCACCGCTTGGGCATCGAAGCCTTCATGAAGAAGAACGGCGGCGCCGGCGCGGGTGCAGCGCCAGACGATGGAGAGACCGCCAATGTGATGTAGCGGCAGGCAGTCCAGCCATAGATCGCCGGGCAGCAGGGGCAGGCGGCGATTCGAGGCGACCGCTGCGGCATCAAGATTGGCATCGCTGAGCATGACGCCGCGCGGCTCGCCCTCGCTGCCGCTGGTCGTGATGACGAGAGCAACCCCGGGCGGCAGCGGAGAGGCCGGAATCGACAAACCGTTGCGGTCGACTGGCTGGAATGGCCGATTTCTGGAGCTGCAGGCGAAGGCGTATCGGGCCAGGTCAAGACTGCTCCCTGAAACAATCAGTGGGTGAAGCGCGGGCTCGATGGTCTCAGCCAAGGCGGCAATCTCGGCAAGCCACTCGCGATAGGTCCACCGTTGCTCTTGCGTTCGCAATGCCGGTGCGTGCGGCCAGCGCGTTGCGGCTTCGGTGAGGTAGCAGGCAAGCGAAGGGATGGACTTCATAAGCGATGAATTGTAGCCTCGCCGGATACGCACCTGCGGCGAGGCAGATCAAGAATTCCGACATCGCCGATCGCCGCCACTGGCGATCTTGACAAGTGGGCGGCCGGTCTACAGACTGCAACGATGACCCGCTTTGATAACCCTGACTGGCAGGGTGTGGACCTCGACCCCGCGCTCGACTGGTTCGCCGTCCCCGTGACGAACCCGACGCCATGACCGCGACAACGCCCGCCGCCGCCGTTCTCTCCGACATCATCCGCGCGCGGCGCAGCGTCCGCGACTTTCTGCCGGACCCGATTCCGCCGGACCTGCTTGACGCCGTGCTGGCCGATGCCAAGTGGTCGCCGAGTTGGTCGAACACGCAGCCCTATCGCATCGCCATCGCCTCCGGCGACCTCGCGCAGCGCCTCAAAGGCGAACTATGCGAACGCTTCGATCTGGCAATGAAGGCCCAGCAGGGCGGTCTGTGGGGGAAGCTGAAACTGCTGGCGACGCGCAAGGGGCTGCCCGACGGCGATTTCGCGACCAATTTCGCATACCCGGCGGATCTCCAGCCGCGGCGCCGCGCGACCGGGCATGGGCTGTATGAGTTGCTGGGCATCGCCCGCCACGACAATGCCGCGCGAAATCGCCAGATGCGCCGCAACTTCGAATTTTTCGGCGCGCCGACAGTCATATTCGTTTTTGCCCATCAAGGGCTGCGCGAGTTTTCCATCCTCGATGCCGGAATCTTTCTCCAGACGCTGATGCTGTCCGCGCAGGCGCATGGGCTCGCGACCTGCGCCCAGGGTGCGCTGGCCACCTGGGCTGGGCCGGTGCGTGAGAGCTTCGCCATTCCAGGGCACTATCGCCTGATCTGTGGCCTGTCGATCGGCTTCGCCTCGGGGAAGCCGATCAACAGTTTCAACCCGGGGCGCAGCGAGGTTCCCGAACTACTGATACCGACGCGATAATCTGCCATCGTGGTCTAATTGCCATCCGGCCAACCGTTCATTGTCCTGCCCGAATTCCATGTCAGCAGCGCTTTTTCCCCGCACCCCGCCACTCGCCGATGCCGATCCGGCACAGAGTCGTCAGCGGATACTCGACTATTTTCACCGGACATTCGATCGCTACGAGCAGTTGTTCGAGGTTCTGACCTGCGACGAAGCGTACTTCGAAAAGCCGATCGCGTTGCGTCACCCGCTGATTTTCTACTTCGGTCACACGGCGACCTTCTTCATCAACAAGTTGCTGCTGGCCGGTCTGCTCAAGGAACGGATCAATCCCCGTTTCGAGTCGATGTTCGCCGTCGGGGTCGATGAAATGAGCTGGGACGACCTCAACGAGGCGAATTACGACTGGCCGACCGTCGCCGCGGTCAAGGCCTATCGCGACCGGGTGCGCGTCGCGGTCGACGCGATCATCCGCAACGCGCCGCTGACCCTGCCGATCGACTGGGAGAACCCGTGGTGGGTGATCGTGATGGGCATCGAACACGAACGGATTCACCTCGAAACCTCGTCGGTCCTGATTCGTCAGCACCGCCTCGACTATGTGCGCCCGCATCCGGCGTGGGTGCCGTGTGGCGTCTCGGGTGCGCAGCCCGACAACCAGTTGGTGGACATTCCGGCCGGTGACGTGCGTGGCGGCAAGGCGGTTGCGGACGCCAGCTATGGCTGGGACAACGAATACGGGGAACACCACGCGGCCGTGCGCGCCTTCAAGGCGGCGCGTTATCTGGTTTCCAACGGGGAGTTTCTGCCCTTCGTCGAGGCCGGGGGCTACGAGGATGACAGCCTGTGGCTTGAGGAAGGCAAGGCCTGGAAACAATTCGCCAGGGCACACCATCCGACATTCTGGCGCCTTGAGCCCGAGGGCTGGCAGTTGCGTCTGCTGACGCAGGTCGTCGACATGCCCTGGGACTGGCCGGTCGAGACCAATTTCCACGAGGCCAGCGCCTTCTGTAGGTGGAAGGCGCGGACCAGCGACGCGGCAGTCCGCCTGCCGAGCGAGGACGAGTGGCATCGCCTGCTCGCGGTGTCCGGGCTGGGCGAGTTGCCCGACGCAGCGCCGGCGGCCGCCAATATCCACCTTGACCATTGGGCGTCGTCGTGCCCGGTCAATACCTTTGCCCACGGGCCCTTGTTCGATGTGGTCGGCAACGTCTGGCAATGGACCGAAACGCCAATCCATCCGTTCGACGGCTTCCGGGTGCACCCGATCTACGACGATTTCACGACGCCAACCTTCGACGAGCGCCACAACCTGATCAAGGGCGGTTCATGGATATCCTGCGGCAACGAGGCCCGGCACGCCGCGCGCTATGCTTTCCGCCGCCACTTCTTCCAGCATGCCGGCTTCCGCTACGTGGTCGGTGAGCCATTGGCCGCGCGGCCGTTGTCGCAGTACGAAACCGACCGCCTGGTTTCCGAATACGCCGAGTTCCATTACGGCGACGAATACTTCGGTGTCGGCAATTTTCCGCGCGCCGTCGCCGAACTGGCGATTGCGGCCATGGCCGGAAGGCCGGCGCACAAGGCCCTTGACCTCGGGTGCGCCACCGGTCGGGCAAGCTTCGAACTGGCCCGGCATTTCGACAAGGTCACCGGTGTCGATTTTTCGGCGCGCTTCATCGGAGTCGGTGTGCAACTCGCAACGCAAGGCAGCCTGCGGTACACACTGGTCGATGAGGGGGAACTGGTTTCCTACCGCGAACGGCGCCTGTCAGAATTGGGCCTTGAAGCGGTGCGCGACAAGGTCGATTTCGTCCAGGGCGACGCCTGCAACCTGAAAGCGATTCATGCCGACTACGACCTGATCGTGGCGGCCAACCTGATCGACCGCCTGCGCAGCCCGTGCAAGTTGCTCGAAACCATCCATACCAGGATCAGGCCCGGCGGACTGCTGGTGATCACCTCGCCCTATACCTGGCTGGAGGAGCACACGGCGCGCACGGAATGGATCGGCGGTTTCAAGCAGGACGGCGAGAATTTCACCACGCTCGACGGGCTGAAGGAGATCCTCGGCAAGCATTTTCGCCTGCTCGGCGAACCGCAGGCCGTGCCCTTCGTGATCCGCGAAACCTGCCGCAAATTCCAGCACACCCTGGCGGAAGCGACGATCTGGGAGCGTGCAGATCGGGGGTAAGCGCTCAATGTGTCAGCGCGGCGCGGCGTGGCTTACCGATTTTATCGTCGGTCGACCAGAATCAGTAGACCGCAGCATTCTCTGTTCGCGACACCGAGATAAGTCTCCCCATTCCATTCGCGACTACGAGCCGCCAGCGACGAACCTGGCAACAATGTCGCTATGGCGTTGCGGCCAATTGCGCAGCGCCAAGTCGCTGCCGCCGAACAGGCTGCGGAAGAAGGCGACCGAAAGCTCCTTGGTCGCTGCCTTCACCAGCGCGTTGATCGCCACGCCACCGGTACCGGAACGATCAGTGAACATGCTGTGCGAACCACCTTCGAACACTGCCAGTATCTTGCGTGCGCCGGACATGGCCTCATAAACCGCGATGCGGTCCTCGGCGCCCGAGTAGTAACCCGGCACGCGGATGATGTCCTCGGTCGACGTGATGTGCAGCGTCGGCACCTTGATGTTCGCGACGATTTTCGCCACATCAGGGTCGCCATAGAAGGGTGGCGCCGAAAGCAGGATCGCCGCCTGGATTCGCGAGTCGGCCAGGTCGATGACACTGCCGTTGCGCTCGACACGGGCGCCGACAGCCAGCATGATGGTGTTGGCGCCGTAGGAATGGCCGGCGGCAACGATGCGCGTGGCGTCAATCCTGTCGCCCAGTTCCGGGTGTGCGAATACCTGATCGAGTGCGAAGCGAAGGTCGCCGACCCGCGCGATTGCTTCGCTGTCCCGGGCGGCATCCTGCAGACGCCCCACCAGACTGAATACATTGCCGGACCACAGGGAGCGGTCGCTGCCGACGTGTTGCAAGTGGAGGCTGGCGTACCCCTGACTCGCCCAGTAAGCGCCAAGGTAGCTGTAGCCCAGCCGCGAGCCGCCGATGCCGTGCGAAAAGACGACCAGCGGCAGAGTCCGCGCCTCCCCCGTTTGAACTGGAAGGTACAGGCGCACCGGCACGGCACGCTGTCGCGCGCTGTCGAACCAGTCGAAATCCTGCGCAATTACCGCAGAAGCATCCGCGTCGACGATCGCCGTGGCTACAACAGCCGGCGCCGGGTCGGGCGACGGCATCTCCAGACCCTGTGCAGGCAGGCGAGCGGAAGCGAGAAAGAGCACCGCCAACGCTACACCTGAGGCAAGGGCCTTACGTGTCCGGCGTCTGCCGGAAAGGTGGCTCAAGCCATCAAGCGTGACGTCCAGCCTAAGAAGATCGAAAAATTTCATTCTTGAGCAATCACCGGAAGCGGTTACCTAACAGACAACTGACCATTGCAACGGGTTGAAGTTTCACGGTGGTTGAAGCTGAAACGAGAGACGGTCGCGCGAAAATCGGGATTGTGTCCCCGGACGTGGTGTCACTCAGAATGCTTGGGCTCGTTGTCCGGCGCCCCAGATTCTGATCGACCACATGATCTCCCTGAAAAAAGAACCACCGATTCGCCCCGGGACGCCGGACCCTTGCGTACCGGGAGCGCCACGATGAAAACAGGTTCGCTAGTCGAACAATCTTGACTAACCGAAATAGCAGATGACTCCATCAGCGGGGGAAGGAGTTTCCATCAACCGCGCCGAAAGCGGGATGGGCTTGTTGACCGCCAGGTAACTGGCGGCAGAGGACGCATACGGAATAGGAAGCAGTGGCCGCGTATCGCTTGAGCAGAAGCAATGTGGCGTACTCCGGACGGCTTGGCTGGCGGCGGTCCGATAGTATCTGGAAGCGGGTTCGAATGACGTGACCTTCCTTGGAGCCGCGTCGCTAGAACACGCCGAGCACTAGTCCGGTCGCGAGCGCAGCGCCGAGTTCGGCGCAGAGTGCGAGCTCCGGGGCGGCGATGATCTTGGGTTGCAGGATCGCCTCGGGGGTTTGTGCGTGGGTGCACACGATCAGGGGTTCGGCGACGGGTTTCAGGCGCCATCCGGTCGCAATGCGGGCAATCTGCCGCGCCGTGCCGCTGCCGTCGCTGCCGGCACAGATCAGGGTCGCATAGGGCCTTCCATTCAACTGGTCGAGCGCCGCGTAGTAAGTCCGGTCGAAGAAGTCCTTGAGCAGGCCGGACATGGAACCGAGGTATTCCGGCGTTGCGAAGATGTAGCCATCGGCTTCCAGAATATCGTCCGGGCCGGCTGCCGACGCATGCAGCAAGCGTGCCCTCAGATCAGGCTCAGTCGCCGCGCCCTCCCTGGCGGCCTGCGCCATCTGCAAGGTGCCGCCGGTCATCGAGTGGTAGACGATAAGCAGCGTCTTCATGGGCCAGTGCTGGCGACGATGCAATCAGGGTGGTTTGGCCGTGGCGGCCGTCGCTGTTGTCTTGCGGACAGCGCAGCCGCGCTCAATACGGCCGCGCCGGGACTGCCTGCCAGCCTTCGGGACACGCCTTGGTGTAAGGGTAGTACATGGCGCTCGACCCGCAGTAGTACCAGGTGCCGGCGGGATCGGCGGGAGGTGCGACAGCTTCGGGCTGACCGTCGATATAGCCCCCCTGCGGCGCATAGGCTGGTTCGGCATTGTACGGATCCGGCTCGACATTGACTGGCCTGCTGCTCTCGGCCAGGATCGCCAGGCCGACAATGGCGCCGAAAATGGCCAGTCCAGCCCACGGCGAGACACTGCTCCCGCCATGATGTCCATAGCCGCCAGAGCCGCCGTGATATCGATTGCCATCACGGCCGTAGTATCCGCGGTCGGCATGTGCCGGGACCGTTACCAGAGTCAGGGTTGCGATGAATGGGACAAGGAGTTTGCGCATTTTTTCTCCAATGGCTTCCGCGCCAGTATCTACCAATATTGCGCATGGCGCGCATGTGAGTTGAGCGTTTTGGCGCCCGCCGTGTCAGTCGCGGCAAGCACGGCACAGCGAGCACAGTCGGGAGGAAGCAAGAAAGTGGACAGAAAATTGTGAATCGGCTCAGTGCCGATCCCAGTGGCCGCCATGCTGCCGCCAATGCTCGCCATCCCGTTCCCAACGGTAGGGCACCCATCTCTGCCCATGACGCGGCGGTGCCCAATAGCCCGGGCCCCATTCATAGCGCCCGCCACGCCAGTGCCAGGCGCCGGAAATCCATACATACCCGACCATCGGTGGAGGGCCGTAATACTCGACTCGCGGGGGCGGTGGCGCCACCATGACCGGCTCCACGTACATTGGCCTGCCGGGCGGTGCAACGATGCAACCGCCAAGCGATAGCGCTATGACGGCGAGCGTTGATCGGAGAAACCAGGATCGATTCATTGCATCATTCCTCAATTGTGGTGGCCGATTCTAGGCAAAGCGAGGAGCGGACACTGTAACCAGTCGTAAAGACTTGTAACTGCCGTTCCGGTCAGTTACCAGGCCTGCGTGTCAGTGCCCTCGGGCGCGGCAGGGAGCCGATCAGCAACTTGGGAAATTCTGGAATCCGAGGCCCGGGGTCGGCGCCAGCGACATCCGGCCGCCGACGATCTCCGGCGCTTGGCCCGTGTCGCTCGCCAGCCAGTCGGCGGTGGCCAGGCCATGGCAGGAATCCGGGGCGATGGCTGTGGCGAGATGGGCGCAGGCGGTCAGTCCACAGGCGCTTTCCAGGCTCGAGGTGACGATGCACTCGACACCTGCCGCCCGAGCGCGCAGGCCGACTTCGACGCTGCCCAGCAGGCCGCCGAACCGGCATGGCTTGATGACCAGACGGCGAACCGGAGGTGCCCGCCAGAATCCGCTGTCGATCAGGTGGAGCGATTCGTCGATGGCCAGCGGGAAGGGAACCGAAGCTTGCAACCGGTGCAGGATCGCACCATCCGGGGCGTGCAAAGGTTCTTCGATGGCGTCGATTGGCAACGCTCGGCAAGCTGCGAGAAAGCGTTCGGCTTCGGCTATGTCCCAAGCGCCATTGGCGTCGAGACGCAGACCGATACCGGCGGGCAGGGCGGCGCAGAGATGCTGCAGGCCCCCGATCTCGTCCACCAAGCGGCCAACGCCGACCTTGATCTTGAGTACGCGAAAGCCGGCCGCCAGCGAGGCTTCAATGGCCTCCGGCGTTACCGTGGCAATAGGCCCCAGCGTGGCGTTGACCGCAACCGACTGAATTGGCGGCCCACCGGCCAGCCAGCAGCCCAGCGGCAACCTGGCGCGCTGGGCGGCAAGATCAAGCAGCGCGCATTCCTCGGCCAGATCGCGCGCCGCCGCTTCGTCGATGCCGAATTCCGGTAGTGGCGCGCAATCGCCCCAGCCGGTCAGGCCATCGCTGGTACGCAGTCGGAGCAGGTGGCCGTGGCGCTCATCAAGCCTGCCCTGGCTCGTCAGCCACGGACGCTTGAGCGGCAGGCAATAGGGCAGCCAGTCTGCCGAAACGACATTCACGGGCGCTTGCGGTATTTTCCGAAGTCTGGCGGCCGGCGTTCGAGCCAGGCGTTGCGGCCTTCCTGGCCTTCTTTCGTCATGTAGAACAGTCCGGTGGCGTTGCCGGCCAGTTCCTGGATACCGGCCAGGCCGTCGGTGTCGGCGTTGAAGCCGGCCTTGATCATGCGCAGCGCCATCGGTGACAGTTCCAGCATCTGGCGGCACCAGGCAACCGTTTCCGCTTCCAGCTGGTCGATCGGCACGACGGTATTGACCAGGCCCCAGTCGAGGGCGGTGGCGGCGTCGTACTGGCGGCACAGCAGCCAGATTTCCTTGGCCCGCTTGAGGCCGATGGTGCGCGCCATCAACCCGGCGCCAAGGCCGGCGTCGAAACTGCCGACGCGCGGCCCGGTCTGGCCGAAGCGGGCGTTGTCGGCGGCGATGGTCAGGTCGCAGACCAGATGCAGGACATGGCCGCCACCGATCGCGTAGCCGGCGACCATCGCCACCACGGGCTTCGGGCAGCGGCGGATCTGCATCTGCAGGTCGAGCACGTTGAGGTGCGGGGTGCCGCCCTCGTCGATGTAGCCCTCGTCGCCGCGTACCGTCTGGTCGCCGCCGGAACAGAAGGCTTCGCGGCCGGCACCGGTCAGGATGATGGCGCCGATGCTCTTGTCACGGTGGGCGCCGTGGAAGGCGTCGATCAACTGGCTGACCGTTTCCGGGCGGAAGGCATTGCGCCGCTCGGGACGGTTGATGGTGATCCGGGCAATGCCTTCGGCGGCATCGAAGAGGATGTCGGAATAGGTGGCCTGGGGCTGCCAGGCGGGGAGGCGGGCGGACATGGCGGTGGGCAGGGTTGCGGACAGCCTGCGAGTATAGCCGTACCCGCGGCCCGCTGACTTGATGTGGTTGCGCCGGCTCCGTGTCGAATGCGTTGGTCATTCTCGACCGGCGGCGGGCGCGGGAAGCTTGCTACCGGGAGCGGCCTACGAACCCGGGAAGACCGGCAGCCTCGGGAGAACTGGCCAGATACAGCGCGTAGGCGATTTGATCGTTGTAGTTGCCTAGGTCTTCCCTCTCGATGTCGGCAAGGGTCATCTGCATGCTGTCTTCCTTCTTGCAGGTCAACTGTTCATCAAAGATCACGCGGGTGCGGAAAAAACTGCCCCACTTGAACTCGGCAAAGATCGCATTGCTGGGGTCTTTGACGTAGCCAAAGCGCTCCCGCACGACCCATGACAGACTACGGTAAAGGTCGTTGTCGAGGTCTTTCACATGCTTTTTCAGGGTGCCCGGATTGAACGGCCCGGCGCCCATGGCGTCGAACGGGTAGACCCAATTGTTGGCGGCCATTTCCCTCCAGAAGCGATTCCCTTCAATCCGACTCCAGTTGCGCGTAACAACGACCGGGACGTCCACGTCGCCCTTGGCGCGCCACAGGGATATGGTCAGATGGTGGTGGTCGATCAGGTAGTACTGACCGCCGTTTCCGATGATCACGGGGACAGCGCGCGGCAGCAGGTAGTTCGCCAACTGGTCGCCGCTTCTATCCTTCATTCCGGCGACCTTGGCGTTGACCTCGTCCATACCTACGGCATTCTGGGTGGGGCAGAGCTTGCTGAGCTTGAGACGCCCAACTGTGCCTTGCGGGCTGTCGGCTTTGATCTCGGCGAGAAAGCCACATACGTTGTCATTCTTGTTGGCCATCGGTTACTCCTGGTTGGTTGGGGCAAAAAAAGGGAGGATGCCTGGGTGTCCAGGCAAAGCACGCCCGTGTCTTGAGCAACGGGTTCTTCACGGTACTAAAGCACGCGGGTCCGGGATGGCACGCCGGACAGGACAAAGAATCCATTCCTGGCTCGGGCGTGTCAGTGACGAGAGGGCAATGAAACCCAACCGCGCCACGAAAAGTATATGTTCCTCCAGCGGCCGCGGTCAATCGTTGATCTTGCCAGTGCGCCCTGTGCTGCGGTCAACTGTCCAGAAAGGGCATTTTTCAGCGTTTTCGATGCTGAGTTGCCGCACCATCGATTTTTTGGGTAAGTTATGGCCGTTCAAACCCGATTGCCCAGCAAAGGAGAGTCACCATGTTCAAGGGAATCCTGATCACCAAGGATGAAGCCGGTTACCACGCCGCCGTTCAACAGATCGACGATGCCGTGTTGCCCGCGGGCGACGTCACGGTCCGGGTCGAATGGAGTACGCTCAACTACAAGGACGGCCTGGCGCTGACCGGCAAGTCGCCGGTCGTCAGGCGCTTTCCGATGGTGCCGGGCATCGATTTTGCCGGCACTGTCAGCGAGAGTTCGGATCCGGCCTGGAAGGTGGGCGACCGCGTGGTCTTGAACGGCTGGGGCGTCGGCGAAACGCATTGTGGCGGTCTGGCCGAGGTGGCGCGGGTCAGGGGCGAATGGTTGGTGCCGCTGCCCGCCGCCTTCACGACCCGCCAGGCGATGGCAATCGGCACCGCCGGCTACACCGCGATGCTCTGCGTGCTGGCTCTCGAAAAGCACGGAATCAAGCCCGGGGACGGTGAGGTTCTGGTGACCGGAGCCAATGGTGGCGTCGGCAGCGTGGCGATCGCGCTCCTCTCCCGGCTCGGCTACACCGTCGTGGCGTCGACCGGGCGCCCCGCAGAAGCCGAACATTTGAAGGCGTTGGGCGCCGCCGAGGTCATCGACCGCAGCGAACTGTCGGCGCCGGGCAAGCCGATCGGCAAGGAACGCTGGGCTGGCGTGGTCGACACGGTGGGCAGCCAGACGCTGGCCAATGCCTGTGCGACCACCAAATATCGCGGCGCCGTGGCCGCTTGTGGCCTGGCCGGCGGCATGGATTTTCCGGCGACCGTCGCGCCGTTTATCCTGCGTGGCGTGACGCTTTATGGTATTGACAGCGTCATGGCGCCGCTGGCGGTGCGTCAGGAAGCCTGGGCGCGCCTCGCGCGGGATCTCGACATCGCCAAGCTCGACGCCATCACGAATGAAATCGGCCTGGCGGAAGCCATTGACGTGGGCGCCCGCTTGCTCGAAGGCAAGGTGCGCGGGCGGGTCGTCGTCGATATCAGGCGCTGAGCGGCGAGGCGATAAGACAGCGACCGGAATCTGGCCGCTTTACGGCGTCGACCCTAGGGCCAGCCGTTGCTTCTATGGTCGCAACAGGCCGATTTCCCTCGCCGTTTCGGCGCCGATGACGGTGTCTGCAAGGCTGGCGGGGATTTCTGCGTGCTGCTCGTCGATGGGCGTGCGGCCGCCCATGATTTCCGCCTTGTCTTGCGGCAAGTGAGGGCTGAGTGCCGAGTCGGCGTAGCCTGCCGGATAGATCAGCTGTAGCGCGCCGAAGGGGATGACTGACGGAATTGACCTGCCTCTCGGGCCGACAAGGTCTCGTTGCAGGGCGATCGGCTCTGGCCACATAATTGACGCACGAAATTCAATGTATCTACGGACTCCTGTGTCGAATAAAGCGCTGCCAGGCCTCAGCACCCCATGCTAGTCCGCGTCCGTCCACACGTACTTCCGGGGGGCAGGAGTGAAACGCATGCAGCTCGTGTTTGCCCGTCGATGGTGCTGGAGGCCATGTCGCCCCCCGTCCGCCGTGGTGGCCGAGTCCCGATGGCGGGTCGCGCTTGAATTCCGTGGCGGCCGAGACCGCACGGAATTCGTGGTACGAACCGTTGCCGGCTTCCGCCATTTCCGCGGCGGCGGGCTTGCAGCGGCGGGTTCGTCGCGCGCGCCACCAAGGCAGGCGGTTCAACATTTCGCTGCTGCTTTCCCTGCTGTTCCACGCCCTGCTGTTGAGCCTGATTTTCGGCGGACAGGAATTCGGGATTCCGGGCTTCGCCTTGCCCTGGCAGGAGCGCCGTGTTGAGGTGCCCGATCTGCGTGTCGAACTCGCGCCTGCGCCAGTGGCAGACCCGAAGCCAGTCATCCAGTCAGCACCCGTGTCATTGCCGCCGGCATTGACCGGGCAAACCGCTGCCAGTGCGCCGGCGGTCGTGACATTCAGGTCTGCCAAGGGGCCGCAGGTGCGGCCAGACACGGCAAGTGTGCCGCGAAGAACGCCCAAGGTGAAGCGGGGTCCGAAGCCAAAGGCAACGCCCGGCAAAGCGCCGGCAAGCGCGAAGGCTGGTCCAAAGGCAAAGGCACAGACCAGCACAGCCAAGGCGAGCACCCCCCCGAACACGTCCAAGGCGTCGGCAAATCCAAAGCCAAAGGCCGCGCCGGGCGCAGCATCGGCGAGCATGTCCCGGAGCCCGCCCAAGGCGAAGGCTGGTCCAACACCAAAGGCAGCGACTGGCACGACCCCGCTTGACGCGCTTGCTGATGGGGCAGCCAGGCCTAGATCATTTCCCGACGTGATCGCCCTGGAGGAGTCCAGCACGGCCGAGTTCGTCGTTCCCCCAGCACCGTTGAAGCCTGTGCCTGACGTCTCGACAGTTCCAGAAGATGCCGGCCGGGCCGAGCAACCCCGAGTCGAGCAGGCGGCGCGGGAAGAGCTGCTCGAGGACGCCGCGCGAGTGAAGTCCGTGCATCAGGAGCACGCACGACAGGAAACAGTGCTTCGGGAGGCAGCGCGTCAGGAGGCGGCAAGGGCGGAGTCTGCACGACTGGAGGCCGAACGCCAGGAGCACGAACGACAATCCAAAGCCCGGCAGGAGGTCGCCCGACAGGAGGCTTCACGGCAGGAAGCGGCCCGGCAGGAAGCGGCCCGGCAGGAGGTGGCCCGGCAGGAATCAGCCCGGCAGGAATCAGCCCGGCAGGAGGCAGCCCGGCAGGAATCGGCCCGGCAGGAGGCAGCCCGGCAGGAATCAGCCCGGCAGGAGGCGGCACGGCAGGAGGCGGCACGGCAGGAGGCGGCACGGCAGGAGGCAGCCCGGCAGGAGGCAGCCCGGCAGGAATCAGCCCGGCAGGAATCAGCCCGGCAGGAATCAGCCCGGCAGGAATCAGCCCGGCAGGAATCAGCCCGGCAGGAATCAGCCCGGCAGGAGGCAGCCCGGCAGGAGGCAGCCCGGCAGGAGGCAGCCCGGCAGGAGGCGGCACGGCAGGAGGCAGCCCGGCAGGAGGCGGCACGGCAGGAGGCGGCACGGCAGGAGGCGGCACGGCAGGAGGCGGCACGGCAGGAGGCGGCACGGCAGGAGGCGGCACGGCAGGAGGCGGCACGGCAGGAGGCGGCACGGCAGGAGGCGGCACGGCAGGAGGCGGCACGCGCCGAGTCCGCACGAATGAAGGCCGAGCGTGGGGAGGGCGTACGACAAGCAGCAACTCAACACGAGTCTGCGAGGCGCGAAGGGGCACAGCTTGAGGCCGCGCGGGATCAGGACGCAAGGCGGGACGCTGCGCGTCGGGCGATGGGCCGACAGCTGGACGAGGAAGCCGCACGCCGTGAAGCGACTCAGGCGGCAGCGAGACTGTCACCGTCGTCGAGCACCTTGCGTCGGGCCAGGCTCTTTGGGCGCACCGACCCGAACGCCGAACTCATTCGCTACGCAGAAGCCTGGAGCCGGCGAATCCAGTTCAACATGACGTTCGACATGGTGCGCGAGGCGGCGAAGCAGCCCCATAGCGATCCCGTAGTGACCGTGGCCATTCGAAGTGACGGCTCGATCGAGTCCGTGACTTTTGTCCGCTCCAGCGGGGTGGCCGCCATTGATGACGCAATACGACGGATCATTCACGGCCAGACCCCGAATCTGCCGTTCCAACCGGCACTGGCCCGTGATTTCGACGTGATCGAGATCCGCCGGACTTGGTACTTCGACACGGCTGTCCGGTTGTATTGACGCGCGTTGCCCGGGCGATGGACCGTCGTGCCGACTATTGATTGATCTGAGCCGCCGGCATCGCAGGGACTGTTAGCGCGTCGTTCGAAGCGCGCCAAATTGAGGCGTTGCCATGAAGGTTTTGGCAGACGGTGCCGCAAAAAGCCAGTTGCCATGAAATGCGGACGCCAATACAAATTCCAGCCGGGAATGAAAAACCCGGCCAAGGCCGGGTCGGGTTTTTGCTCAAGCTATCGTCGAATCAGGCACTGACCGGAATCTTGCCGATCTTGATCTGCCATTCCCGCGGGCCCGTGTTGTGAACGCTGACGCCGGAGGAGTCGACCGCAACTGTCACCGGCATGTTCTCGACATCGAACTCGTAGATGGCTTCCATGCCCAGATCGGCGAAGCCGATGACCTTGGCCGACTTGATCGCCTTGGCGACCAGGTAGGCGGCACCACCGACGGCCATCAGGTAGGCCGACTTGTTGTCCTTGATCGCCTCGATGGCGACCGGGCCGCGTTCGGACTTGCCGATCATCGAGATCAGGCCGGTCTGTTCCAGCATCATGCGCGTGAACTTGTCCATGCGGGTGCCGGTGGTCGGGCCAGCCGGTCCAACGACTTCGTCACGCACCGGATCGACCGGGCCGACGTAGTAAATGACGCGGTTGGTGAAGTCGACCGGCAGCTTCTCGCCCTTGGCCAGCATGTCGGCAATGCGCTTGTGCGCGGCGTCGCGGCCGGTCAGCATCTTGCCGTTGAGGAGCAGCTTCTGGCCCGGCTTCCAGGCGGCGACTTCTTCCTTGGTCAGCGTGTTGAGGTCGACGCGGGTCGCGGCCTTGAGGTCCGGCGTCCAGGTGACGGCCGGCCAGTCTTCCAGCTTCGGTACTTCCAGCTTGGCCGGGCCGGAGCCGTCGAGGTGGAAATGGCAGTGGCGGGTCGCGGCGCAGTTCGGGACCAGCGCGACCGGCAGGTTGGCAGCGTGGCACGGGTAATCCAGCACCTTGACATCAAGCACGGTGGTCAGGCCGCCAAGGCCCTGAGCACCGACGCCGAGTGCGTTGATCTTTTCCATCAGTTCGAGGCGCAGTTCTTCCGGACGGGTCAGCTTGGCGCCGGTAGCCGCCTTGGCCTTCAGTTCATGGATGTCGACCGGCGCCATGATCGATTCCTTGGCCAGCAGCATGGCCTTTTCCGGCGTGCCGCCGATGCCGATGCCGATGATGCCGGGCGGGCACCAGCCGGCGCCCATTTCCGGGATCTTGTGCAGCACCCAGTCGACGAGGTCGTCGGACGGGTTGAGCATGGCGAACTTGGCCTTGGCTTCCGAGCCGCCGCCCTTGGCCGCGCAGATGACCTCGACGTGATGGCCGGGAACGATCTCGAAATGGACGACGGCCGGGGTGTTGTCCTTGGTGTTCTTGCGGGCGCCGGCCGGGTCGGCCAGCACCGAGGCGCGCAGCGGATTGTCCGGGTTGGCGTAGGCGCGGCGGACGCCTTCATCGATCATCTGCTGGATGCTCATGGTCGCATCCGGCCAGGTGACCTGCATGCCGACCTTGATGAAAACCATGCCGATACCGGTGTCCTGGCAGATCGGGCGATGGCCTTCGGCGGCCATGCGCGAATTGGTCAGGATCTGGGCGATGGCGTCCTTGGCGGCGGGAGATTCCTCGCGCTCATAGGCTTCGCCCAGCGCCTTGATGTAATCCAGCGGGTGGTAGTAGCTGATGTACTGGAAGGCATCGGCGACGGACTGGATCAGGTCTTCCTGTTTGATGGCGGTCATGCGCAACTCCGGGTCAGTGGTTTTTTTGGTGTTGAAGGGCGAGGGTCTGGGTCATGGTCTTGTCGACAATCGCCATGGCCAGGGCGGAAATCAGGAACACGACATGAATGATGACCTGCCACTTGATCGTGTGCTCGGACAGGTTCTCGGCATTGATGAAGGTCTTCAGCAGGTGGATCGACGAGATGCCGATGATCGCCGTCGACAGCTTGATCTTGAGCACGCCGGCATTGACGTGCGACAGCCATTCCGGCTGGTCGGGGTGGTCTTGGAGATCGAGGCGCGAAACAAAGGTTTCGTAGCCGCCGACGATGACCATGAGCAGCAGGTTGGCGATCATGACGACGTCGATCAGGCCGAGCACGGCGAGCATGATGTCGGTTTCGCTGATCTTGGAGGTGCTCAGGGCGTTGTGGGCAAGGTGGGAGAGTTCCACCATGAACAGCCAGCAATAGACGATCTGGGCGAGGATCAGTCCAAGATAGAGCGGCGCCTGGATCCAGCGGCTGGCAAAGATGAACGTTTCGAGGAATTTGACTAGCGAACTCATGGCTTGGGCGGCGGTTTGAAAGACTTGAATTTTACCATGGCGGGCTGGCATGGCGCGGCGCCCGCTTCGGGAGGCGGTGATTTGCTGCGGCGCAGCGTGATTTCGTAAGGGCTTTGTAAGATTATCTGCGTCTAATCCTGCGCAGCACTGGCGAGAGGAGTGGGTTGTTTTCCAGTTTGCGTGGCTTTAGTTGTCCCGGGTGACAGCCCGAGGCCGGTTCGATTGTTCCAACATGGATGCGAAGTACCTCAGAGGAGAAGAATATGTCTAGTGAATCCGTGAAACTGATTTATCCGTCTGACGAATCCGTCAGAAACGCGACGATTTCCGGGATGGACGCCTACAAGGCGCTGTGTGCCGAAGCCGAGGCCGACTATGAAGGTTTCTGGGCCAGGCACGCACGGGAAATGATCAGCTGGAAGGAGCCGTTTACCCAAGTCCTCGATGAGTCCAACGCTCCGTTCTTCAAATGGTTTGCCGACGGCAAGCTCAATGTGTCCTATAACTGTCTCGATCGCAACGTCGAGGGCGGTCTGGGCGACAAGGTCGCCATCGTTTTCGAAGCCGACAACGGCGACGTCACCAAGATTACCTACAAGGATCTGCTGGCCAAGGTGTGTAAGATGGCCAACCTGCTCAAGTCCAAGGGTGTCAAGATGGGCGACCGTGTCGTCATCTACATGCCGATGACCATCGAAGGTGTTGTTGCCATGCAGGCTTGCGCCCGCATCGGCGCCATCCACTCGGTCGTCTTCGGCGGCTTTTCCGCCCAGTCGCTGCGTGATCGCATGAACGATGCCGGCGCCGTCATGCTGCTTACTTCCGATGGTCAGTTCCGCGGCGGCAAGACTATCTCCCTGAAATCGATCGCCGATGAGGCGTTTGATCTGGGTGGCTGCGAATGCGTCAAGAATGTCATCGTCTTCAAGCGTACAGGCGGTGAGTGCAACATGGTTGCGGGTCGCGACGAGTGGCTGCACGACCTGCTGCCCGATCAGCCGGATACCTGCGAGCCGGAATGGGTCGGTGCCGAGCACCCGCTGTTCCTGCTCTATACCTCCGGCTCCACCGGCAAGCCCAAGGGTGTCCAGCACTCCACCGGCGGCTACCTGCTGCACGCCATCATGACCATGAAGTGGACCTTCGACATCAAGCCGCAGGATACCTTCTGGTGCACCGCCGACATCGGCTGGGTGACGGGTCATACCTACATCGCCTACGGCCCGCTGGCCTGTGGCGCTACCGAAATCGTCTTCGAGGGCGTGCCGACCTACCCGGATGCCGGCCGTTTCTGGAAGGTTATCCAGGACCGCAAGGTCAATATCTTCTACACCGCGCCGACGGCGATCCGCTCGCTGATCAAGGCTTGCGACTCCAATGCCGCAGTGCATCCCAAGAGCTATGACCTGTCTTCGCTGCGCATCCTCGGTACCGTCGGCGAGCCGATCAACCCGGCTGCCTGGCAGTGGTATTACGACAACGTCGGCGGCGGTCGCTGCCCGATCGTCGATACCTTCTGGCAGACCGAGACCGGCGGTCACATGATCACCCCGCTGCCGGGCGCCACCCCGCTGGTGCCCGGTTCCTGCACGCTGCCGTTCCCCGGTATCATGGCTGCCGTGGTCGATGAAACCGGTGCCGACGTGCCGTTGGGTCAGGGCGGCATCCTCGTCGTCAAGCGTCCGTGGCCGGCAATGATCCGCACCATCTGGGGCGACCCGGACCGCTATCAGAAGAGCTACTACCCGGCTGATTTCCAGGGCAAGTACTACCTGGCTGGCGACGGGGCCATCCGCGATGTCAATACCGGTTACTTCACCATCACCGGCCGTATCGACGATGTGCTGAATATTTCCGGGCACCGCATGGGAACCATGGAAATCGAATCGGCGCTGGTCGCCAACCCGATTGTTGCCGAGGCGGCCGTGGTCGGCCGCCCCGACGACCTGACCGGTGAAGCCATTGTCGCCTTCGTGGTGCTAAAGGGTCAGCGCCCGACCGGCGAAGATGCCAAGCGGATCGTCAAGGAGTTGCAGAACTGGGTGGGCAAGGAGATCGGTCCGATCGCCAAGCCGAAGGACATCCGTTTCGGCGACAACCTGCCGAAGACCCGTTCGGGCAAGATCATGCGGCGTCTGCTGCGTGGCCTGGCCAGGGGCGAGACCGCAGCGCAAGACACCTCCACGCTGGAAAACCCGGCGATCCTGGAGCAGTTGAAGGGTTAAGGGCTGTCCGGGTTTTGGCGATCCCAAAGCCCAGAGATACCGGAACAGCACAAAAAAGGCTGATTTCGGATCGTTTCAGGAAGGCGGCGGGCTTGCCAGGCCGCCGTCCAACGAACAATGGCAAGGAGGAGACAATGGTCGCCTGTCAGGTGACCTCCGGTCTGGTCGTTTCGGACTGCATGCCATCCACGGCCGGCGCGCTTGGCGTGCCGGCCGTTTTCTTTCTGGAGCGGTAGCGCATGAAGCGTCTGAATCCGTTGCGGCAGCGCCTGGCGGCGCTCGGCCTCCTGGCTATCCCGATGCTGACGTTTCCCCTGCTGGGGTTGCCGACAGGCGACTGGAACGGAATTCCCGCCAGCTTTCTCTATCTGTTCGGGGTCTGGGCGGGGATCATCTTGCTGGCGGCCGGTGCTGCAGAGCGCCGAGGCGAGTAGGTGCTGTCCGCCGGTCTGATCCTGCTGCTGTCGGCGGCCTACATGGCGCTGCTGTTCGCGGTCGCGCGTTTCGGTGATGCCCGGGCCGATGCCGGCAGGTCGATCATCACTCCCAATGTCTATGCGCTCTCGCTGGCGGTCTATTGCACGTCATGGACTTTCTACGGCAGCGTCGGTCGCGCCACGTCGGGGGGGCTGTCGTTCCTGACCATCTATATCGGGCCGACGCTGATGCTGCTGTTCGGCGGGGTCATCGTCAAGATGATCCGCATCAGCAAGACCCATCGGATTACCTCGATCGCTGATTTCATTGCTTCCCGCTACGGCAAGAGCCAGTTGCTCGCCGGACTGGTAACGGTGATCGCGGTGATCGGCGTGGTTCCCTACATCGCCCTCCAGTTGAAGGCCGTGTCGGCCAGCCTCGACGTTCTCCTGCACACTTCGGGAGGCGACCTGCTGCCAGAGCCGACGCTTGATTCGACCCTGGTGATTGCCGCGCTACTGGCGCTGTTCACGATTCTTTTCGGTACGCGTCATCTCGATGCCACGGAGCGTCATGAAGGCATGGTGGCGGCGATCGCCTTCGAGTCGGTGGTCAAGCTGGTGGCGTTTCTGGCGGTCGGCGTGTTCGTCACCTACGGCATGTTCGGGGGGCTTTCCGAACTGTTCCAGAGGGCGGCGGCGGCGCCCGAACTGGCCCGCCTGCTGCAACTGGATTCGAGCCGGGCCGGGACGTGGACCGCGCTGATCCTGGTTTCCGGCCTCGCCATCATTTTCCTGCCGCGCCAGTTCCAGATCATCGTCGTCGAGAACGTCGATGAGTCCCATCTGCGGCGGGCCGTCTGGCTTTTTCCGCTTTATCTCGTGCTGATCAACGTCTTTGTCCTGCCGCTGGCGCTCGGCGGTCTGCTGCACTTCCCGGGGCAGGGCGTCAATCCGGATACCTTCGTTTTGACCCTGCCGCTGGCCCGCGGTGCCGAGGCGCTGGCGCTGCTGGTGTTCATCGGCGGCCTGTCGGCGGCGACCAGCATGGTCATCGTCGAAACCATCGCGCTGTCGACCATGGTCTGCAACGATCTCGTCATGCCCTGGCTGCTGCGCACGCGCTGGCTGGGCGTCGGCGAGCGCGGCGATCTCTCGGGGATGCTGATCGGCATCCGGCGCGCCGCTATCGTGGTGATCCTCCTCCTCGGCTACATCTATTTCCGGGCGGCGGGGGAGGCCTACGCGCTGGTCGGCATCGGACTGATTTCCTTCGCCGCCGTGGCCCAGTTCGCCCCGGTGGTATTCGGCGGCATGTACTGGAAACAGGGGCGGCGCACGGGTGCCGTGGCCGGTCTGCTCGGCGGCTTCGCTGTCTGGTTCTATACACTGCTGCTGCCATCCTTCGCGCGGTCGGGCTGGATCGACAAGGGTTTCGTTGAGCAGGGCCTGTGGGGCGTCGAGGCGCTAAAGGCGCAGGCGCTGTTCGGCCTCTCTGGACTCGACGAGATCTCGCACAGTCTGTGGTGGAGCCTGCTGCTCAATATCGGCCTCTACGTACTGGTTTCGCTGTATTCGCGGCCGGATGCGCTCGAAGCAGGGCAGGCGGAGAGCTTTGTCGACGTCTTCCGGCACGGCGCGCGGGCGAGCGGTGCGCGACTGTGGAGGGGTAGCGCTTCAGTCGATGATCTGGTTGGCTTGCTCGAACGTTTTCTCGGTCCGCGCCGGGCCCGCAAGCGGCTGTCGACCTTTGCCTTGGCGCAGGGTGTCAGCAACTGGAGGAGCTTGCCCGCCGATGCCGATTTTGTCCGCTTCGCGGAGGCACAGCTTTCCGGCGCGATCGGTTCGGCCAGCGCCCGCGTGATGGTCGCCTCGGTGGTGCGTGAAGAAAGCCTTGGGCTGGAAGAGGTCCTCGATATTCTCGACGAAGCGACGCAGGTGCGTGCCTATAGTCATGAGCTCGAAGCCAAGCAGCGCGAACTCGAGACGGCGACGACAGATCTCCGCGAGGCCAACCAACGCCTGCGCGAACTCGATCGCATGAAGGATGACTTCATTTCGACCGTGACGCATGAATTGCGCACACCGCTGACCTCGATACGGGCACTCTCGGAAATGCTGCATGAAGACCCGAAGCTGGAACTGGCCAGCCGTACCCGCTTTCTCGGCATCATCGTCAGCGAGACGGAACGGCTGACGCGCCTGATAAATCAGATTCTCGACATGGCCAAGCTCGAATCGGGCCGCGCCGAATGGACGACCAGCGCGGTCGATTTCGGCGAGGTGGCGCGTGAAACGATGGAGTCCCTCGGTCAGCTCTTCCGTGACAAGGGAGTGACGCTGAAAGGCGAGATTCCGCCGCACGGTCCGGTGGTGCTGGCGGACCGCGACCGACTGACCCAGGTTCTGATCAACCTGCTGTCGAACGCACTCAAATTCGTGCCGCCCGGAAATGGCCGGGTGCGGGTCAGGGTGGCCGCAGATGAGCGTAACATGCGCGTCGAGGTGGCCGACAACGGGCCGGGTCTGACTCCGGAGGAGCGCACCGTCATCTTCGAGAAATTTCGCCAGGGGGGCAACACCATGACCGACAAGCCGCAAGGGACGGGACTCGGTCTGCCGATCAGCCGGCAAATTGTCGAATACTTTGGTGGTACTCTCTGGGTTGAAAGCCGACCCGGAGCCGGTGCAAAGTTCATTTTCACGGTACCGTTGCCGGTGCCGGAAGCATTAGAGGGAGACGCAAGGCATGAGCAAGAAGATTCTCATCGTTGACGACGAGCCAAATATCGTTATTTCGCTTGAGTTCCTGATGAAGAAAGAGGGTTTTGAGGTGGCTGTCGCCAATGACGGTGATGAGGCGCTGGCCATGGTTGGCAGCTTCAGTCCCGACCTCTTGCTGCTCGACGTCATGATGCCGAAGAAGTCCGGCTACGAGGTCTGCGAGGCCTTGCGCGCCGACCCGGCCAATGCGGGCCTGCATGTCGTCATGCTGACCGCCAAGGGGCGCGATACTGAAATGGCCAAGGGCTTGGCGATCGGCGCCGATGCCTATTTCACCAAGCCGTTCTCGACCAAGGAACTGGTGGAGAAAGTCAAGGCGATTCTGGCTGCCTGACCGGTCATGAACTGTTGCGGTCGACTGCCGTGGCAGCTTGAAATTCAATCCGGAAGTTCGTCATGAAGGCAAGATATCGATTCGTGCTGGCAATGATCGTGCTCGGTCTGCTGATGACCGGGCCATTCATGGTTACCTTGCTTCTGGTCTGGCTGACGATGAGCGAGACTGAGCACGCCGAGATGATCCACTTGCTTCTTTCCCACCTGCCGCTCGGCGTGATCATGACAATGTTTGGCTTTGCGATAGGCGTTCTGGTTCTGAGCAAGTTGTTCAATCAGTACGTCAGCGGCCTGATGCGCATGTCTGAAACCCTGCGCCTAATGCTTGGCGCCAACCGCAATTTCCGCGTCCAGGTCGAAGGCCCGCCCGAAGTCCAGCACTTGGCCAGCGCTGCAAACGATCTGGCACAGCAACGCGATGCCTTGCTGGACGACGTCAGCACGCAGATTGCCGCAGCCAAGGCTTCGGTGGAGGAGGAGAAGAACCGGCTAGCCGCCTTGATGTCCGAACTCGCTCAAGCTGTCGTCGTTTGCAACCTCGATGGGCGTATCCTTCTCTATAACAACCGCGCCCGCCTGCAGTTCAAGGCGTTGGCACAGGGGCCGACTTCGGTGTCCGGGGGGGCGCTGATCGGTCTTGGCCGCTCGATATTTTCGATCCTGGAAAGGAATCAGGTGCAGCATGCCGAGGATGTCATCCGCCAGCGCCTCGCAAATGGCAAGGCGGCGATATCCAACTTCATCACCACGCTGCGCGGCGGGCAGTTGTTGCGCGTCCAGATGGTTCCCGTTCTCGCAGGCACCGCCGCCCGTGGCGACGGACTGTCCGGCTACGTGCTGACGATCGAGAACATCACGCGCAACGTCGAAGACGAAGCGCGCCGCGATCAGGTGCTGAATTCGTTGACCGAGGGCAGCCGGGCGGCGCTTGGCAACATTCGCGCCGCGGTAACCAACCTGATCGACTATCCGGACATGGAACCGGGATTGCGTGAGCGCTTCGTTGGCATCGTCGGCGACGAGGTTTCGCGCATGAGTGAACGTCTCGACCTGACCATGATCGAGTTTGCCGACTCGATCAAGATGCGCTGGCCGCTGGAGGATATTCTTGGTGTCGAACTGATTACAGCCGCCCAGCGCCGTATCGAGGACAAGCTCGGCCTGCCGACCAAGACCGAAGAACTGGACGATGGCCTGTGGGTCAAGGCCGAAAGTTTTTCGCTGGTGTTTGCACTGCTCTTTCTCGCTTCGCGTCTGCAGGAACATTACTCGCCGCGCGAGTTGCGTTTCCGCTTGACCCGTGCCGCCAAGCTGGCCTACCTTGACCTGATCTGGGCAGGGCCGGCCATTTCAGGTGAGACTTTCTATACTTGGGAACTGGAAGCGATGCAGGCGGCGGATGAGAAGTCGCCACTGTCCCTGCGTGATGTTGTTGAACGGCACGGTGGCGAAATCTGGTATCAGCGCGAGAAGGCGGCCCATCGTGCATTCTTCCGCTTTGTGCTGCCGGTGGCGACGCCGGAAATCGAGCAGGATCAGGAAGAAAACAGGCGCGGTGCCGGGCGGCCGGAGTACTACGATTTTGATCTCTTCAGTTACGAAGCAGACTCCGTCGACCTCGACCGCAAGCTGAGCGAGCTGACTTATACCGTCTTCGATACCGAAACCACCGGCCTGCAACCGTCGGCAGGCGACGAGATTATCCAGATCGGCGCGGCACGCATCGTGAACAATCGGCTGCTGCGCCAGGAGATCTTCGATCAACTGGTCGACCCCGAGCGGCCGCTCAAGCCCGAATCGATCCAGATTCACGGCATTACCGAGGACATGCTGCGCGGCAAGCCGAAAATCGACGTCGTGCTGCCCGCCTTCCACGAATTCTGTGCGGACACCGTGTTGATCGCCCACAATGCCGCTTTCGACATGCGTTTCCTGCAACTGAAGGAGGCACGGACCGGCGTCCGCTTCACGCAGCCGGTCCTCGATACGCTGTTGCTGTCGGCGGTGGTCCATCCGCATCAGGAGTCGCACAAACTGGATGACATTCTGGATCGCCTCGGGATCTATATCGATAGCCGTCACAACGCGCTGGATGACGCGCTGGTAACCGCCGAGGTCTTCCTCAAGCTGGTGCCGCTGCTGGCGGAGAAGGAGATCATCACGGTGCGCCAGGCGCTTGAAGCGTCCTCCAAGACCTATTTTGCCCGCGTGAAGTACTGACATGCCCTGGTCCCTGGAAAACGTTTTGCCTTGCCGCCAGCAACTTGAACTGGAAAGCCGGCTGAATGCACTCGCCGTGCTCGATGAGGCGCCCGGCCTCGCCCGGGAGATTGACGATTTCCTGCGTGGCCTTGCCGCCCGCGATCTGAGCGGCAGACTCATGACGCGACTGATCTCCGCCTTCAACGACCGCTTGACGATCCGCATCATCGAACTCACGGTACGCCGCCACCGAATGCCGAGGGTTTCCTGGTGCTGGCTGGCACTCGGCTCCGAAGGGCGGCACGAGCAGACCTTTGTCTCCGATCAGGACAATGGGCTGGTATTCAGCGCTACCAATCGGGATGAGGCAGACGCCCTGCGTGAACTATTTCTGCCCTTTGCGCAGGACGTCAATAAACGGCTGGCCGAGTGCGGGTTCACGTTGTGCAAAGGGGGAATCATGGCCGGCAATCCGGCGTGGTGCCTGTCAGTCGATGAGTGGCGACGGCGCTTCTACGAATGGGTGCGCCGTCCCGAACCGGAAGCCCTGCTCAATGCCACGATCTTCTTCGACCTGAGCGCCCTGTACGGTGACTTCAAGCTCGGCGAGGAACTGCGCAGTCTGATTCTCTCCCTGACCGCCGATACCCCGGCTTTTCTGCACCTGATGGCGGTCAATGCGCTGCATGCGCCGGTGCCACTCAATTTTCGCGGCGAGGTGGTGGCGGAAGATGCAGGACGAGGCGATCAGGTCGATCTCAAGAAGTTCGGCAGCCGAATCTTTGTCGATGCGGCGCGGATTTTCGCGCTGTCCAGTGGTATCCCCGCGGTAAATACCAGCGCGCGCTTGCTTGAGGCAGGTCCGACGATCGGGATGCACGGCGACGACATTGTCGCGGTCGACGCGGCTTTTTCCCATGTCTTGCGCTTGCGCTTGCGGCAGCAGGTCGCTGACGGACCGGCGGCGGAAACCGGTACCGGCGTTGCCCTGGCCAATCTGAATGAGGTGGACCTGGCGATTCTGAGGGTCGCGCTGAGGCAGGCCAAGCGACTCCAGCAGCGTCTACAGTTGAACTATCGTCTTTGAACAGGAGTGAGGTTGTTGTGAGTCACAAGGAAAAGGCCATCGGCCAGGCAGAAATGGATCTGCGGCAGCAGGGAAGTCGGCGTGTCGCCGGGAGTACCCAGAAATTCCTCAAGCACTATGCGCCCTTCGACAGGATGAAGGGCGATGCCTTGCAGTGGTTCGCCGAAAAGGCGCAACTGGCTTTTCACGCGGCCGACAGCGAGATTGTCGGACCGGATTCGGGCAATGTCCGTTTCTTATACGTGATCGAAAGCGGCAAGGTTCAGGCTCGTCAGGCTGGCGAGGTGACGGTCACCGAGTATTCGGTGCTCAATCTGGGCCCGGGCGAGAGCTTCCCGATCGGCGCGGCAACTTCGGGAAGGCCGACGACGAACACCTATACGGCAGTCGAGGATACTTTTTGCTACCAGTTGCCGACCCAGGACTTGACCAAGTTGATGGCGATCAGTCCGGAATTCAACCTCTTCTGCACGCAGTATATTGCCAGCCTGCTGCAGCAGTCGCGTCAGCAATTGCAGCAGCAGTTCGCACAGCGCGCCAGTGAACAGCAAACGCTCAATTCACCACTGACCAAGATCGGCTCGCGTTCGCCGATTTCGGTCACGCCCGAAACGCCGCTGCGGGCGGCGCTGGTGGGAATGTCCAGGGCCGGCGTCGGTTCGCTGATCATCGCCGGCATCGACCAAAAGCCGGTCGGAATCTTCACCCGGTCCGATCTCCTCGATCGCGTCTTTCTGGTCGATCTGCCGAGCACTGCGCCGATCAGCCAGGCGATGTCGCCGAATCCGTTCATGCTGGAAGAGCATGCAACTGCCTACGACGCGATGCTGGCAATGGCTACCCACGGTATCCGGCACGTGCTGGTGACCGATGCCGAAGGCAAATTGTCCGGGGTCGTTTCCGAGCGTGACCTGTTTGCCCTGCATCGCGTCGGCTTGCGCCAGATCCGCCAGGCCATCGAATCGGCGGCGGATGTCGAGTCGCTGCAGCGCTCGGCGGCGGATGTTCGCCAGTTGTCGTTCAACATGCTGGCCCAGGGTATCGGCGCCGAGCAGTTGACCCAGTTCATCTCGGCACTCAACGATGCGCTGACGCGCCGCGTGCTTGAACTCAATCTCCATAATCATCATTTCGATGGTGTCGAATGGGCCTGGCTGGCGTTCGGTTCGGAAGGACGCGACGAGCAGACGTTCAGTACCGACCAGGACAACGGGATCGTCTTCACCTGTCCCGATGCTGCCGAGGTCAAGCCGCTGCGCAAGCGCTTCCTGGCTTTTGCCCTCGACGTCAACAAGGATCTCGACCGCTGTGGTTTTCCGCTGTGCAAGGGCAACATCATGGCCAGCAATCCGCAGTGGTGCCTGACTCTCGACGAATGGAAGAACCAGTTCAGCAAGTGGGTGCGCTCGCCAGAGCCCGATGCCCTGCTCAACGGCTCGATCTTCTTCGACTTCCGCGCGCTGTTCGGCAATGCCGAACTGGCGGAGCAAATGCGTCGCTTCCTGCTCACGGCGACCGGTGGAAATTCGCTGTTCCTGCAGGCCATGGCGAGAAATGCCCTGAGCGTGGCGCCGCCGCTGGGCACGCTCCGTGATTTCATCACCGATCTCGAGCCGGGGCATCCGGGCAAGATCGATCTCAAGAAATATGGTTCGCGGATTTTTGTCGATGTCGCCCGAATCTATGCGCTGGCCACCGGCGTCCATAACACCAACTCGGTACAGCGCCTGCGCATCGCGTCGAAGCGACTGGCGATACGTGACGAGGAGGTCAACGCGGTGCTCGAAGGGCTGGATTTCATCCAGTTGCTGCGCCTGCGTCACCAGTACCTCGAGGACAAGCCGGGTGTCCAGGGCGACAACCTGATCGATCCCAACGACCTTAACGAACTTGACCGCCGGGTGCTCAAGGAATCATTCCGTCAAGCGCGCAAACTGCAGACTCGCCTCAAGCTCGATTATCAGGTGCACTGATGGCATTCAAACTCAGCAAACTCCTGGGCAAGGGCGGAGCAAGGTCACCATCGAAGCTGCCCAGCGACGTTCGCCAGGCCCTTCTGGAATGGCGCGCCAGCAAGGCGCCGGAGCTCGATGAGTGGCATTACCATGTGCGCTACGTGGTCGTCGAGATCGGAACTTCGGGACCGCGCGCGCCGGACGATAACCTGCTCGGTATTTCAGCCATTGGAGTGCAGGGCGGTTCGATCATGCCGGCGGACGCTTTCTCCTTCGATCTGGCCGCCGGAGATATCGATGGTGATGCGGTCGACCGCCAGTTGATGGCATTTCTTGATTATTCGGCGAAGGCTCCACTGGTGGCCTACCACAGTCCGTCCGTCAGCAGCTTTCTGAAACCTGCCTTTCGTAATCGCCTGGGGCTCGATTTCGAGCCGCAGTGGGTCGATCTCGCCTGGCTGCTGCCGTCGCTTTACAGTGACAAGTCCGCAACGTTGTTGCCGCTGGATGACTGGCTCGAGCGGCTCGGCATTCAGGGTCAGGGTAGCGGACGCCGCGACACGATGACGAACGCGCTGGTACTCGCACGCCTGTTCCAGATGGTGCTGGTTCGCGCCATTGACAAGGGAAATTCTCACGGCTGAAGATCTGGTCGAGGAGTCGCGAGCCACGGTTTTTCTGCGTCGCACCCATTAAGGAGCGGTGATGCTGGCGTCGCTGACCAGGCTTCAGCGGTACTATTTACTTTACACCGGCGGCTTCCTGGTTTTCGTGGGCGTGCTCGCCGTGCTCGAGCAGCACGGCATGCCGGCGCGCTGGATCGGCTATTCCTTTGTATTCCTCACGATCTCGATGTATGCCGTGATCGGGATCATGAGCCGGACCGCCGATGTTTCGGAGTTCTACGTTGCCGGGCGCCGGGTGCCGGCAGTCTTCAACGGCATGGCGACCGGCGCCGATTGGGTGAGTGCTGCATCGTTTGTCGGTCTGGCGGGCACCCTCTATCTCTCGGGGTACCAGGGCCTGGCCTTCGTGCTGGGATGGACCGGCGGCTTCGTCCTGGTCGCGCTCTTGCTGGCGCCCTACTTGCGGCGTTTTGGGGAATTCACGATCCCCGATTTTCTGGGTGCCCGATATGGAGGCAACGCCATACGGCTGGTCGCCGTTGGCGCCGTGGTTCTCACCTCGTTCGTCTACGTCGTGGCCCAGGTCTATGGCGTCGGGGTCATCACAAGCCGGTTTGTCAGCTTGCAATTCGAAGTGGGAATCTTCGTCGGCCTCGCCGGCATCCTCGTTTGCTCCTTTCTCGGTGGGATGCGGGCGGTAACATGGACTCAGGTTGCCCAGTACGTCATCCTCATTGTTGCCTATTTGACTCCAGTAGCGATGTTGTCATGGTCGGTTACCGGCGTTCCCGTCCCGCAGGTGGTCTACGGCATGGTGTTGCAACAGGTGCAGCAGAGGGAGGACAAGCTGTTCGACAGCCCGGCCGAACTCGAAGTCCGCCGCCTTTATCGCGAGCGGGCCAAAGAGTACGAACAGAAGATGATGGATCTGCCGGATTCACTGTCCGGCGAACGCGAGCGTTTGTCGTCGACGATCAACGCGCTCAAGGCCGGTGACGGCCAGACGAAGGAACTTGTGGCGCTGGAAAGGCAGCGCCGGGATCTGCCGCAGGATGAAGGTCAGGCGCGGTTGCGCTGGGAAGCTGCCAGGGTTGCCGCCGCCGAGGCCTCCGTCGCGCCGATTCATCATGCGGCAGCATTTCCGGTCGACGAAGTGGATGGCACGTGGTCGCAGCGCATCAACTTTCTGGCGCTTGTCTTCTGCCTGACGGTAGGAACGGCCGCGATGCCGCACCTGCTGATGCGCTACTACACGACGCCCAGCGTACGCGAAGCGCGGGAGTCCGTCTTCTGGTCGCTACTGTTCATTTTGGCGCTCTACATGACAGCGCCAGCCTATGCCGTCTTCGTCAAGCACGAGGTCCTTACCCACCTTGTAGGCATCCCGATCGCCGATTTGCCGGGCTGGGTGGTGGCGTGGGGCAGGGTCGGTCTGGTCAGCTACGAAGACATCAACCGCGACGGCATCCTGCAACTAGCCGAACTAACGCTCAATCCCGACGTGATCGTGCTGGCGACGCCGGAGATCGCCGGAATGCCCTATGTCGTCTCGGGACTGGTTGCCGCCGGCGGCCTGGCCGCCGCTCTGTCTGCTGCTGATGCATTGCTGCTGACGCTCAGCAATTCCCTGTCGCATGACGCCTACTACCGGGTTTTCCGCCCTGCTACGTCGACCCAGTTGCGCCTCGTGATTTCCAAGTTGCTCTTGCTGATCATTGCCGTTCTGGCAGCCGCCGTCGCATCCCAGAAGCCGGGCACCATCCTGTCCATGGTCGCCTGGGCTTTCTCGATTGCCGGGTCAGCCTTCTTCCCGGCGCTGGTGCTTGGTATCTTCTGGCGCCGGGCGACGCGAGCCGGCGCCTTGGCGGGCATGATCGTGGGGTTGTCCGTCGCTGTTTATTACATCCTGCGCATCGAATTCGAAGGGCTGACCTGGTTGGGGATGAGCGGCCTGCGCATGCAGCCATGGTTCCAGATCAAGTCTACCGCGGCGGGCATCTTCGGCGTTGCCGCCGGTTTCGCCGCCATTGTCACCGTCAGCCCAGGGTACGAAAACCCCGGAGAAGGAAGTGGAGCATTTTTCTCGATGCCATCCGTCGTGGATCGCCGGCCAAGGATTCCCGATGGTGAACGACCGTTACTGGCTGAGAACTCGGCGCTTGACCTTCAGGCTGCTTTTCGTCTGGGTGATCTTCACGTTTGTCCTGAACTGGTTCGCGGCGGAACTGAACGGCTTCAACCTGTTCGGATTCCCGCTCGGATTCTACATGGCGGCACAGGGGACCCTGGTCATCTATCTCGCCATCATCGGGTTTTACAACCGGCGCATGCGCCAGCTGGAAGCGGAACTCGGCATCGATGAAGAGTAGGGGGCAGTCGTGCCGGTTTTTCTAATCAGCGCGCTGCGTGCCATTGTCGAGATGCTTGGTCTCTGCCTGATGGGGCAGGGAGTACTCTACCTGCTGACAGGAAGCCGGCGGCAGCAAAATGCGATCTACCGGTTTTTCGACCTCGTGACCCGTCCACCGCGACAGTTCGTGGCATTGTTCCTCACGCGCAGCGTGTCGGGAATGCTGGTTGGCCTGCTGTCATTTGTCCTTCTTCTCATGCTCTGGATCGGACTCGCATGGCTGCGAAAGTCATTTTGACGAAGCGCCCCCCTCTGCTACAATGCCGGCCTCCCGGAGAGGTGGATGAGCGGTTTAAGTCGCACGCCTGGAAAGCGTGTTTAGGGTAATACCCTAACGCGGGTTCGAATCCCGCCCTCTCCGCCAACAACAACATACAAGCCCATGATTATGTTGGCTTTCGTGTTTATCAATGTTCGTTGACTATCAATTCAACTATCAATTAGTGGCTCGGTTGGCGTGATGCCAACGTATTGTCTGCACCGACTATACCTACGGCCCAACGGCCCTTATGCAGCGGCAGCGGTCGTTGACAGCGTCAAACCCTACTTCGGTACTCGGCAACTGCGGACATTGCGACTGTGAAAAGTCGTCAGGCTCGAACGGCAGGCTACTGATCCCTAAGCTGTCATCAATCGCTTCAGTCGTCAGTCTCTTGGTCGGCCTCAGCGCACGATCAACCGCATCAGGATGGATGAATCCAAGACGGAGAGCGGCCGCTAGTTCTGGCTGCCCATGGATACGAGTTTTTCGGATATCCCCATATGTGTGTTGGCGAACAGAACTCGTGTCACGCCTTGGCTATTCTGGACTCGGATGCAGGGACGCTTGAAATGGCTGCACCTGATTGTCAGGCCAACCTTGGCCCAACCGGTTTTCAACAACAAGGAATGACTGCCATGTCTAAAAGAGACGAATACGTTGCAAAAATGAAACTCCAACTCGATGAGTTGAATGGAAAGATGGACGAACTGGAAGCGAAGGCAAAGGAGGCGAAGGCGGAGGCGCGCGACAAGTACAAGGAAGAGATGGGCAAGCTGCGTGATCAATCCAAACTCGCTGTCGCCAAGCTTGAGGAGTTGAAAGTCAGTGGCGAGGACAAGTGGGAGGCGATGGTTGCCGAAATGGAGAAAATCCGCGACGCATTTACCCATTCGTACAATTACTTCAAGTCTCAGTTGAAGGCCTGACCGTCTGAAGACGGTCTGAATCGCGGCTCGATGTGAGCCGCGCTCATATGGCGCTGCCCGGAACCTTGGCAGTGCCAGGGAAGGCAGCCTGCGCGGTTGCCTTTATTCCGTCATATGGATCGCCAAGGCGCAGGCTTGAATCAAAGCGGCCCCGAATGACGAGCCGTAGTCGGTCGTTGTTTCCCAAATGCCAGTGGCTCGCATTGCTTCAGTTGCGGACTTGCCCAAATGCCAGCCAAATTGCCGACCAGACACGCTGAAATTCACCGGACTGATCGCATCGGCTGGCTTCGAGCGGCGGTGCTGGGTGCCAATGACGGGATCGTTTCCACCGCCAGTCTCGTCCTTGGTGTTGCCGCCGCCGGCGCGGATGCCAAGACCATCATGATTGCCGGCGTCGCCGGACTGGTCGCCGGCGCGTCATCGATGGCGGCCGGCGAGTACGTTTCGGTCAGTTCCCAGTCCGACACGGAACGTGCCGATCTGGATCGCGAAAGGCGCGAACTGGCCAGCGATCCCCAGCATGAACTTGCAGAGATGACGGCGATTTATGTCGCGCGTGGGGTCTCGCATGAAGTTGCCGCAGTGGTCGCCGAGCAACTGATGGCGCACGATGCCCTGGCAACGCATGCGCGAGAGGAATTGGGCATCTCCCATACGTCGACCGCAAGACCGCTGCAAGCGGCGCTGGCCTCAGCGGCAACATTTTCGGTGGGCGCGGCGCTCCCCCTTCAGGTCGTGTTGCTGGTGCCGGGATCAAATCTGGTATGGGCAGTGGCGGGTAGCGCACTCCTTTTTCTGGCGTTGCTTGGTTCGCTGGCCGCTGCCGCGGGTGGCGCTCCCGTGCTTGCCG
The DNA here is from genome assembly GCA_016714975.1 of Candidatus Dechloromonas phosphorivorans. Taxonomy (GTDB): domain Bacteria; phylum Pseudomonadota; class Gammaproteobacteria; order Burkholderiales; family Rhodocyclaceae; genus Azonexus; species Azonexus phosphoriphilus. The sequence goes on from JADKBR010000017.1 coordinate 472,069, forward strand.
CCACCCTGCGGGTTGGCTTCTGGGGGGCCTTGGCGATGGCTGTTACAGCGGGTATTGGGGCCCTGTTCGGGGTAAGTGTCTGAGCCAATCGAGCAGTCGCAACGGATCTTGTCCTGGTCGAGAAGCCGTTGCTGGCCACCAAGAGAATTCGTGCCTATGTGCGCCAAGAGACAGAGGCCAGAAGACTTCCTCCCTAGGCTCAGCCCATCGGAGCCAATGGCAGTGCAACTTCTGACCTGCAAGGAATGCGCAGCAATAGCGTTGCTCAGTTCTGGCGAAGAAACCGGCATGCCGTGTTGCGGCATAAGGATCAACTTAAACATTAAGGAACGATATGAACAAGCTCAACATCAATGCGATCGCACTTGCGGTCACCCTCGCTTTCAGTGCCGGCGCCATGGCTGAAGGCATGTCAAAAGTGGATTACAAGGCTGGCCAGGACAAGATCTCTGCCATGTACAAAACGGACAAGGCGGCCTGTGCTTCCCTGTCGGGGAATGCCAGCGATATCTGCAAGGCTGAGGCCAAGGGCAAGGAGAAAGTTGCGGCCGCGGAACTCGAGGCCAGCTACCAGCCAACCTCGAAGAACCGCTATCAGGCGCGAGTCGCCAAGGCCGACGCTGATTATGGTGTTGCCAAGGAAAAATGTGATGACCTTGCCGGTAATCAGAAGGACGTCTGCGTGAAGGAAGCCAAGGCGGCGCAAACCGCTGCGATAGCCGATGCGAAGGCTCAGATGAAGACTTCCGATGCCAATGCGACGGCTAACGAGAAGACTTCCGAGGCGCGCAGCGATGCCAGCCAGAAGAGCGCCGTTGCCCGCAAGGACGCCGCGGTCGACAAGACCGACGCGCAGTACGCGGTGGCGAAGGAGAAGTGTGACAGCTTTTCCGGTGCGGCCAAGGACAACTGCCTGAATCAGGCGAAAGCGCAGTTCGGCAAGTAGCAGGTTCCGCCCGGCCAGGAATGGCCGGGCTCTGAAACAAGATGATCGAGAAAGAGGTAATCCCATGAAATCAATGCAGAGAACCGCACTACTTGCCCTTGCCACAGCCATGGTGCTCGGTCTGGGCGCTTGTGCCGGCATGTCGCAGGGCGAGAACACCGTCATCGGCGCTGGTGCCGGTGCGATCGGCGGTGCTGTCCTGACCGGTGGCAGCGCCGCCGGAACCATTGGCGGTGCTGTCGTCGGCGGAGTCATTGGCCACGAAGTGAGCAAGTAAGGTTGAACGATGGTCAACCGCGATGCTTGGGCCCGCGAGGCTGGGGATCGCCGTTGCTTTTTCTTCGACTCAGAACATTTTTTTGCAAGGAGATGGAAATGATCAAACCCGGAAAGACCCTCGGTGTCGCCGTGCTGATAAGCGCGTTGTTTGTCGGCGTGTATGGCTGCGAGAAGAAGGAAGGCCCGGTCGAAAAGGCTGGCAAGGAAGTCGACAAGGCAGCCGCAACAGTCGGCCAGAAAATCGAGAAGGCCGGCGAAAACATCCAGGATACCGCCAAGGGCGAGAAGAAATAGTCGCTGCAATGCACGAAGGAAATTCAACATGAAAACGCTTTCGCTCGCCGTATTGTTGGCTGTGGCGTCTATCCCGACCCAGGCTGCCGACGTTGGCGTCTCGGTCAGTATCGGCCAACCCGGCTTTTACGGCCAACTCGACATCGGCGGATATCCGCCGCCCCAAGTCATCTATCGCCAACCGCGTGTCGCCTATGACACCGCGCCGATGTACCTGCGCGTCCCGCCAGGACACGCAAGGAACTGGGACAAGCACTGCGGTGCCTACGGGGCCTGCAACCAGCGGGTCTACTTCGTGAAGGACAGCTGGTACAACAAGCAATATGCGCCACGTTACCAGGAACGTAATTCCGTTCACCATGATGAAAACGAGGGCCGCAAGCATGGCAACAATCGTTAAGACACTGCGGGTTGGGTTGCTGGCACTGGTCGTCGCCACGTGCTGGGCACCGGTGTGGGCCGAGACGGCCGGTCAAGCGGCCAGGCAAGACCTGACCAGCGCGCCGCAAGAACAGATCCCGTGGATAAGCGGTGGAGTCAGTGACGAAGCGCGCGACGAAATGCGCAAGGCGGCACCGGCCTATAACGTGCATCTGATGTTCAGCAACCCTCAGGGCAGCTATCTGGCCGACATTCCGTTTACGGTGTCCAAACTCAACGGTCGGGAGCTTTGTTCCGGTGTCAGCGAGGGTCCTCTGCTTTACCTCAAGCTGCCACCAGGGACCTATCAGATCTCTGTGCAACTTGACGGTGTCTGGCAACACAAACGCATCCGCGCCGGCACCTCCGGAAATCCCGCCAAGGCCTCCTTTGTGGGCAATGGGAAGTGAGGCCTTTCTTGGACTAGCCGCTGAATTGTGTGCCGGAAGATGCCAATGACCCGTTTCAATTTCCGGCTATGGCAGCACTTCAGGGGCCTGGCGGCACCCTACTGGTTCCGCGATGAGAAATTGCAAGCCAGAGGCCTGCTGGTCCTTCTGGTCCTGTTGCTGCTGGGGCAAACGGGGTTCGCCGTGCTGTTCAACGCCCTGACCGGTGAGTTCACCTCGGCGCTGGCTGCCAAGGACGCGGGCCGGTTCTGGACATCCATCTTCCAGTGCCTGGCCGCCTTGGTGGTGGCAGTGCCGATCTACGCTTTTTACTACTACGTCCGGGACAAGTTGGGCCTTCACTGGCGGCGCTGGCTGACACGGGATTTTCTCGCCAGCTACTTCACCAAGCGTGCCTATTACGAGCTGAACGCCAACCCCGATATCGACAATCCGGACCAGCGGATTGCCGAAGACATCAATACCTTTACCCAGAAATCCCTTTTCTTCTTGCTGATCCTGATTGGTGCCGTGCTACAACTGATAGCGTTCAGTGGTGTCCTCTGGTCAATTTCCAAAGCGCTCGTCGTATTTCTGCTGATTTACGCAATCGCCGGTACGGCGATTACCGCCCTGGTCTTCGGCAAGATTCTGATTGGCCTCAACTATTACCAACTCAGGCGCGAAGCTGATTTTCGCTTCAGTCTGGTGCGCATCCGCGAGAATGCAGAAGCCATTGCCTTCTATCGTGGCGAGGCTCAGGAGTCATTGCAGATTGGCGAGTATTTCAATGCGGCTTTCAGAAATTTCAGCAAGCTGATCCGGGTTCAACTGAATCTGAATCTCTTCCAGTACAGCTACAGTTTGATGACCATCATCTTGCCCTATGTGATCATCGCCGGGCAGGTGCTCGCGGGCGATCTGGAGGTCGGGCGTGCGGTACAGGCGGCAGGTGCCTTTGCAGCGATTCTGGTCGCGCTGACGGTGATCGTCGATAACTTCGAGAATTTCAGTCGCTTTGCCGCCGGAATCGATCGTCTCGACAGCTTCGCGAAGTTTTTGACCGGAAAAGACCGTGGACCGAAACGGCCCGGGCATCTGATCGAGTTGGCCCAGAATTCCCGGCTGGCAATTGAAAATCTGACCTTGCAAACGCCGAACCATGCGCGGACGCTGATCAGCGACCTCTCGCTGGAAATCAATCCCGGCGAGGGCGTGCTGATCGTCGGCGCCAGCGGCTGCGGGAAAAGTTCGCTATTGCGCGCCATCGCCGGGCTTTGGCGCAGCGGAAGTGGTCGCATCATCCGGCCGGAGGCGGGGGATATGCTGTTCTTGCCGCAGCGCCCCTACATGCTGCTGAGCAGTTTGCGCAGCCAGTTGCTGTATCCACACCTCGACATGAAGATATCGGATGAAGAACTCCAGGCCTTGCTTGAGCGCGTCAACCTGCCCGACCTGGCCAGCCGTTTCGGCGGCCTTGACGCCGAACTGGACTGGGCCAAGGTGCTGTCCGTGGGCGAGCAACAGCGTGTGGCTTTCGCGCGCGTGCTGATCGCCGCGCCGCGCTACGTCATCCTCGATGAAGCGACCAGCGCACTGGATATTGCCAACGAGGACAATCTCTACAAGGAACTGGCGGCGAGTGGCGCTACGATGGTCAGCGTCGGCCATCGCCCCTCGATCCTGAAGTATCACCCGCAGGTGCTGGAACTGGCAGGTGATGAATCATGGAAGCTGTATTCGGCAGACGACTATCGCTTCAAGAGCTAGCATCTGGTCCCGATTGCTGGTTTTGCCGCCATGGCCATCCCTGCCTGTGATGACTTGCCGGTTGTGTGCGCTACCGTACCGAGCACCTCGCGAACGATGGCTAATGTAGCAACTGGTGATCGCTGAATCGCCCCGGCGGGGTGATTGCTTCACTCAACCCATCCGGAGTTAGTCACATGAACAACATCATCTACATCGTTGGCCTGGTAGTCGTCATTCTGGTCCTCCTGTCATTTTTCGGACTTCGCTGAAACCGTAGACACCAGGGCAGGACTGAACCATACGGACATCCAGGCAACCCACCGCTTTCTGAATGCTTCGGCGCGCAAGTCGATGCTCGTGAAAGGCCTGGGCCGGGCGGTCTGTATCGATTCGAAATGCCTGTCTGGCCCGGGCAAGGGAAATGACTGAAAAATCGCCGCTCCGCATGTCCGGCTGGAAGCTCGCGGCCGCACTTCTCGCCGCAGTGCTGCTTGCTGCCTCGGTTGTGCGCTGGTGGCGCGGCACGGCCGTTGCCGTCGATACGGTCGTCCGCCGTGACTTCGTTCAGTCGGTGGTGGCCAGTGGCCATGTCGAGACCGCTCATCGTGTCGAGATCGGTTCGCAGATCACCGGTACCGTCGTGCGCGTCCCCGTGAAGGAAGGTCAGAGCGTCAAGGTCGGGGATATCCTGGTCGAACTGGAGGCTGCCGAACTCGATGCTGCCGAGCGCCAGGCCGTTATGGCCGTTGCCCAGGCCCAGGGGCGCCGGCGGCAGATGCGCGAAGTCCAGGTTCCGGTCGCCGAGCAGGCGTTGCGCGAGGCGGAGGCAAATCTGGCCAACGCGCGCTCATTGCTCCATCGCAACCAGGAACTGGCGCAGAGGGGCTTCATCAGCAGGGCGGCGCTCGGGGAGTTCGACCGGGCAGTGGCGGTTGCCGATGCTCAGGTGAAGTCGACGCAAAGACAACTTGAGACAGCCCGCCCCGCGGGCAGCGATTACGCGCTTGCCGATGCCGCCGTGGCCGAGGCCCGGGCCAGCGCCGATCTGGCCGGCGCCCGGGCTGACTATGCGGTCATCCGCGCGCCGGTGAGCGGCACGCTGATCGGACGAAACATTGAGGTCGGCGACGTGGTGCAGGCGGGAAAGGTCTTGATGACCCTTTCGCCGGTCGGGCGCACGCAACTGGTGGTCGAGATCGACGAGAAGAATCTTCGCCTCCTGGCGATCGGCCAGAGCGCGCTGGTCTCCCCGGATGCCTATCCCCAGATGCGCTTTGCCGCCGACCTCGCCTACATCAACCCGGGAATCAATGCCCTGACCGGTGCGGTACAGGTCAAGCTGGACGTGCCGTCGCCGCCGGCGGAATTGCGGCAGGACATGACGGTGTCTGTCGACATCGCCGTGGCGCGGCGTCCCAACGCCGTGCTGATTCGGACCAGTGCCGTGCATGACGGCGAGGGCGGGGCCGCCTGGGTGTTGCTCTTGGAGGATGGCCGCAGTGTGCGCCGTCCGGTCCGCCTCGGCTTGAGTAGCGGGGGCTATGCCGAGGTGCTTGATGGCCTGAGCGACGGTGACGCCGTGATTCCCGCCTCGCTGGCAATTGCGGCCGGTGCGCGCGTGCGTGCGGCAGCAGCCCGCTGAGCGACGGCACACGATGTTCAGCGCCTGGCTTCCCTTCGAGTGGATCGTGGCGATCCGGTTTCTGCGCGAGGGCCGGCTGCAGACGCTGTTCATCATCACCGGTGTGGCGATCGGGGTCGCCGTGATCGTGTTCATGTCGGCCTTGATGACGGGGCTGCAGGCAAATTTCATTCGCCGGGTGTTGTCCGCCCAGGCGCATATCCAGTTGCTGCCGCCAAAAGAGGCTGCGCGGCCGTTGCGCGCCGATTCCACGGCGGCGGCCGGGATGATCGAAGGCGCCATCATCCAGCCGCCCCTCCAGCGCCTCAAGTCCATCGACCAATGGCAGGCGGTGGCGACACAGATCCGCGCCATGCCCGAGGTGACGGCGGTTTCGTCGGTCGCCGGCGGGTCGGCCCTGGCAGTTCGCGGCAGCGCGAGTCGCGCCATTTCGGTTGCCGGTATCGAGCCGGCGTCGTACTACCGTATCGTCAACATCGATCAGAAGATCGTCCGTGGGAATGCGCAGTTGAAGGCGACCGACATCCTCATCGGCACCGAAATGGCCAGCGACCTCGGGGTCGACATCGGCGACAAGTTGCGGGTAACGACCGCCAGTGGCGCGGCGAGCGCGCTGACCGTCCTCGGCATCTTCGATCTCGGCAACAAGAACGCCAACCAGCGCAGCACCTTCGTTGCCCTGCACACCGCGCAGAGCCTGCTGGGGTTGCCCGGCGGCGTGACCAGCCTCGAGGTCACGGTCGGCGATGTCTATGCGGCCGAAGTGATCGCCCGGCGCATCACCGCGGCGACCGGAGTCGAAGCCGACAGTTGGATCAAGAGCAGTGCCGAGTTCTTCACGGCCGTCAGTGCCCAGAAAGCCGCCAATACCGCCATCCGCTTTTTCGTCGGCCTGTCCGTGGCCTTCGGCATCGCCAGCGTCCTGGTCGTGGTGGTTGTCCAGAAATCCCGGGAGATCGGCATCCTGCGAGCCATGGGCATTTCCCGCGGGCAGATTCTCCGCGTTTTTCTGTTGCAAGGAGGCCTGCTCGGACTTGCGGGGGCCCTGGTAGGCAGCGCCATCGGCTTGCTGGCCCTGTTGTCCTGGCAGCATTTTGAAATCAACGCGGATGGCACGCCGTTGTTTTCGCTGGTCTTCGATTCCGCGTTGTTCACCGCCGCGCTGCTGCTGGCTACGCTAACCGGACTCGGGGCCGCGTTCGCGCCCGCCCTGAGGGCGGCACGTCTCGATCCCGTGGTGGCAATCCATGGCTGAATCGCAGCGTTTCCCGATACCGGCCGATGCGCCGCCGGATGTGGGCCGCGTGGTGGTCGAGATGAGAGCTGTGCGCAAGGCGTTCAACGTCGGCACGCCGATCGAGACCGAGGTCCTGCACGGCATCGACCTGACGCTGGACAAGGGCGAGTTCTGCGCCGTCATGGGGCCGTCGGGCTCGGGGAAGAGCACCTTGCTCAACCTCGTGGGTCTGCTCGATCGGCCCACATCCGGCACGCTGGCAGTCTGCGGCGAGGAGACCACGACCCTCGACGACCGTGCGCTGACGCGCCTGCGCGGCCACAACATCGGCTTCGTGTTCCAGTACCACCACCTGATCACCGCCTTCAGCGCCCTCGAGAACGTCATGATGCCGATGCTCGGCGCCGCCGGATTTGCCAACAAGGGGATGCGCGAACATGCCGCCGCGCTGATCGGCGATGTCGGCCTGACTGCCTGGCAGGATAACCTGGCAGGTAATCTCAGCGGCGGCCAGCAACAGCGGGTAGCGGTGGCGCGCGCGCTGGCGATGGACCCGGCACTGGTCCTGGCCGACGAGCCGACCGGCAACCTCGATACAAAGAGCGCCGACGAGGTTTTCGCGCTGCTGCGTCGCTTCAATCGTGATCAAGGGACGACCGTGCTGTTCGTGACCCATAACCCGGCCCTGGCATCCCGCTGCGACAAGACCATCCACGTGATCGACGGGATAGTCAGCGGTTGAGGGCGGGGCAAAGCGTATCGGTTTCCTGCTGCGGGGACAAACAACAGGCGTCGTGGCTCCGGCACTGCCGTGCCGCGGTTCTCTGTGCGCCAGCGAACGGACTCCAGGGGGCTGGCGGCGTAGCCTCGACTTGTAGCTCCCGGTGGTCGCAAGGTCGCCAATTTCAGCGGAGTTCGATAATGAGCCAAGAGGAATTCAGATGAAATATTCGATCATCTTTGCAGCGGTGCTGGTTGCGCTGGCAACAAGCGCATGCGAGAAGCCGACTGTCGTGACACCGACTGTCGTCACTGTCCCCGTTCCCGGTCCTGCCGGACCAACCGGCGCCACCGGAGCGGGCGGATTGACCGGAGCGGGCGGATTGACCGGATCGGGCGGGCAAACCGGGTTGACCGGGTCAGCCGGCGCTACGGGCGCTACGGGCGCCACCGGATCCACCGGATCCACCGGCGGAACCGGGGCGACGGGTGAGCCAGGCAAAACTGGCGGCGACACCGTTGTCGTCATTCCACCGGCGCCGGCGCGCTGAGCATCGTGTAACGCCCGATCGGCAAGGCACGAGGGCGGCGGGATTCCGGTCTTCGCCGCCGGTTCTGCGGTGCTGCTTCGTATTGCGGGTGAATCATGGCAGTTCGCATTCGTGAACTGATTGCGGGGTTGGCGGCCTTCCTGTTCCTTACGGCAGGTTGCGCTGCGCTGCCCGATACCGATGCCCTCATCGATCAGAATGTCGGGCAGGCGGCCAGGTTCGAGAATGCGAGCGGACCGCTCTCGGCGCAAAAGAACGCTGCGGTCGTCGCCGATCTGAAAAGCAAGTCCGGCGACATCGATATTCTCGACAAGCAGATTGCGCTGGAACAGGCCATCGTCGGCAGTCCGCTGAGCATGGGCAACAAGGTCGTCCTGTTGCAGGACGGGGCAGCCACGTACGGCGCGATGTTTGCCGCGATCCGCGCCGCCCGCGACCATATCAACCTGGAGTCCTACATTATCGAGGACGATGAAATCGGGCGCCAGTTCGCGGATCTGTTGCTGGCCCAGCAGCGGCGGGGCGTTCAGGTCAACCTGATTTATGACAGTTTCGGCAGTATCAACACCCCGAAGGCCTTCTTCGACCGCTTGCGCGAGGGTGGCGTCAACATCCTCGAGTTCAACCCGATCAACCCGCTCGCAGCCAGGGTGCCTTGGCAGATCAACAATCGCGATCACCGCAAGTTGCTGGTGGTCGACGGGCGCATGGCCTTCATTGGCGGGATCAACATCAGCAGTGTCTATTCGTCCGGCTCCGCTGCCCGGCACAACCGCAAGCTTGCCGAAACAAAGGTCCCCTGGCGGGATACCGACCTGCAGATCGAAGGCCCAGCGGTAGGTGAATTGCAAAAGCTGTTTATCGAAACCTGGGAAAAACAGCGTGGCAAGCCGCTGACCAAAAAGGACTATTTTCCCGAGTTGACCGCGCAAGGCAAGGATATCGTGCGGGCGATCGGCAGCACGCCAGACGACCCGTACAGCCTGATCTACCTGACGCTGATCTCGGCGATCGGTAACGCCGAGAGGCAGATACACCTGACCAACGCCTACTTCGTGCCCGATCCCCAGTTGCTCAAGGCGCTGATCGATGCGGCCGGGCGTGGCGTCGATGTGACGATGATCCTGCCCGGCCATTCCGACTCGGAAGTCGTCTTTCATGCCGGCCGCTCGCATTATTCCGCGCTGCTCAAAGGCGGCGTCAGGATTTACGAGCGACGTGGGGCGCTGCTCCACTCCAAGACAGCACTCATTGATGGCGTCTGGTCGTGCGTCGGTTCGACCAATCTCGACTGGCGCAGCTTCCTCGACAACGATGAGGTCAATGCCGTTATCCTGGGGCGTGACTTCGCGCAGCAAATGAAGGCCATGATTGCCCGCGACCTCGATGGATCGGAACGCATCACGCTGGCGAGTTGGGAACAGCGAGCCCTCATGCTGCGAATAAGGGAGTGGGGCGCCAGACTTTTGCAGCGGCTGCTTTAGAGCCCAGGCATTGGCGTCGCGGAAACGCGGGGATTGTGGACCAGGGCGGAATATCCTGTTCCCGGGCATCCAGTGCGCCGGCCACAAAAAGATGCCCGGGGCGGACTGGCCGCTCCGGGCGAAGTGCTGAAGGCGTCCGCGAGGATGGGTAGAGCGAACACCTGGCGTCATTATCTGTTTCCGCACGGGCTTTCTCTGTCTCCTATCGCACATAGCGGGTCGTTTGGCACGCTCGAAACCCCTGATTGTTGGTGCGATGGCACACCGACAATGCATTCAGTCCGGACCAAGCTGGATCCCGTCCGCACTTTGCGGACCACCCCAAGGAGAACGAAAATGGACGAATATCGCCATCATGTATCAGGATTCTTTTCCAACCGCGAAGAAGCCGAAGGCGCAGTTGACCGGCTTGCCGAGCTAGGTTTGCCGCGCGAACGACTGCAGCTTTTCGATGCCGGCTCGGGTCCGGCGGTCGCCGAGCCCAAAGGCGAGAGCAATGAAGTGTTGACCAACGTGCTCGTGGACGGTGCCATTGGTACGGCGGTCGGTACCGGTATTGGGGCCCTCGCGCAATTGGCGCTGGTCGCAGCGAACGTGACCCTGTTTATCGCCAGCCCGCTGGTTGCTCCATTGGTCATGCTGGGTTGGGGGGCCAGCCTTGGGGCATTTGTCGGCGGCGCAGTTGGCGCCGAAACTGGTGTCGAACACAAGGACGGCTGGCTTTCGGACCTGGTGGCTGATGCGATCGCAAGTGGACAGGTTGTGTTGGTTGCGGAAACGAGGACGGAGCAGGAAACCGCCATTGCGCGGGATGTTGTCGGCACTGCGGTTGGCGAATATCAGGATGTGGTCACAGCCGTTTGAGCGCCATGTTGCGGCGGGTTGATCTGCTTCTTCAAGAAGGCTGCCAATTTATGGAGAGGAACGGCCATGATTGAGATCCGCAAAGGTCAGGCGCCCGCACAACTCGGACGGGCCGAGTTCGCGGTTCGCTTCCGCGAGTCATATTTCGACCCCGCATTCCGGAGCGAAGATGAGTCCATTGCCCGACTGGAAGAGATTGCCTGGCAGATCTACAGCGTTGGCCGCAAATCGCCGATCACCGTAAAGGCAGGTCCCGGGTATGTCGATCCTGACTACGACTTGTCGGCTGAGTGGGTTGCAACGAAGCAGCGTGTAGATGAAGCGCAGCGCTGTTGGGCTGATCCATCGAGCCCGTCCCGGGTCTTGTTGATCTGCGGCTCGGCACGAAACGACGGGACCTGTCCGGGCGAAATGTCGAAGTCTTTCAGGCTTCTGGAGATCGCTCGCGGAATCCTTGTGCAGGCGGAAATCCAGCCCGATGTGCTCGACCTCAGCCTGCTCACCTCCGAATACGGACGCAATATCCACCCTTGCAAGGGTTGCGTATCCACGGCGATGCCTCTCTGCCACTGGCCATGCAGTTGCTACCCCAATCACACGCTTGATCAGGTCAACGACTGGATGTCCGAAATCTATGAGCGGTGGACTGCCGCTCATGCAGTGATCATCATCACCCCGGTCTACTGGTACCAGAGTCCCAGCCCCTTGAAGCTGATGATCGACCGCCTGGTCTGCGCCGATGGCGGGAACCCTGACCCGACAACGACTTCAGGCAAAACGGCCAGCAAGGCGAAAGCCCTTGAAATGGCCGGATGGGACTACCCGAAGCACCTGGCCGGGCGGGCCTATGGACTGATCGTCCATGGCGATGTGGCCGGCATAGAAGGCTTGCGCCGATCGCTGTCGGACTGGCTCGACTGGATGGGTTTCATCGATGCCGGGGCGCAAGCGCGGCTGGACCGCTTCATTGGCTATTACGAACCCTATGCCAACAGCCACGAAGCATTGGACCAAGACCAAGCGATGCAGGAAGAAACTCGCAACGTGGCGCGGGCAGTGGCCAAGGCCGTCATCGAACTTCGGTCTGGCCGGCTTGCGGCGGTGCAACCCAATCTTTCGCATCCCCGGCCCAAGTAGGGAATCAGCGATGCGACGCTGCTCCCGCACACTGATACTCATCACGCTCGCCTTGGTGATTTCTGCCTGCGGCGAGATGGCAACGCTGCCAGTCTCGGCCGGTACCGGCCCTCGGCCGAGCTTGCCGGCACCACAGCAAACCATGATACCAACTGTGAATATTGCGCCAGCCAGAGGCTGGCCAGCCGGCACCAAGCCAATAGCGGCCGCAGGGACCAGCGTGGCCGCCTTTGCCAGCGGCCTGGAGCACCCGCGCTGGCTTTATGTGCTTCCGAATGGTGATGTTCTCGTGGCCGAAACCAATGCCCCGCCCAAACCGGATGATGCCCAAGGCATCAAGGGCTGGTTGATGGGGCTAGTGATGACAAGGGCAGGTGCTCGCGCGCCAAGCGCCAATCGCGTCACGCTGCTGCGCGACAGCGACGATGATGGCGTGGCCGATCTCCGCACGGTGCTTCTGGATGAATTGAATTCACCATTTGGCATGGCGCTGGTCGGCAACAATCTCTATGTCGCCAATTCGGATGCTGTTCTGCGCTTTCCCTACACGGATGGCGCAACGCACATCCCAACCCCGGGGATCAAGGTGGTGGACCTGCCGGCAGGCACGATCAACCATCATTGGACCAAAAACCTGATCGCGAGCCAGGATGGAAGCAAACTCTATGTAACCGTGGGTTCGAACAGCAATGTGGGCGAGCGCGGGATGGCGGCCGAGGCGGGGCGAGCTGCCATTTGGGAGGTGGAAATCGAGAGCGGCGCGCACCGGATCTTCGCGTCCGGACTGCGCAACCCGAATGGTCTGGCCTGGGCGGAAGGGGGTGGTGCATTGTGGACCGTCGTCAATGAACGCGACGAACTGGGCAGCGACCTGGTTCCCGATTACCTGACTTCTGTGCGCGATGGTGGCTTCTACGGCTGGCCCTACAGCTATTTCGGTCAGCATGTCGATGAGCGCGTGACGCCACAGCAGCCGGAACTCGTAGCCAGGGCGATTTCACCTGATTACGCACTGGGGCCGCATACCGCCTCGCTGGGACTCGCCTCTTCGCTGGGAACAAGCTTGCCGCCGGCATTCAACAACGGCATGTTCGTCGGCCAGCACGGTTCGTGGAACCGCAGGCCGCATAGTGGGTACCGGGTGATTTTTGTCCCGTTCATGAACGGCAAGCCGGGCCCTGAACCACCGGTCGACGTGCTGACTGGATTCCTGAGCGAGGATGGTGAGGCGTTCGGCAGGCCGGTCGGTGTAGCGCTCGACAAGCGGGGTGCCTTGTTGGTGGCGGATGATGTCGGGAATGTGATTTGGCGGGTCAGTAGCCGGTAAGCTGCGGCAATTTCCTGTCCTGGTGCGGTCAACGGCTGAATCGGTCGCTTTTTCCAGCCAGAAGCAGGCAGGCGGCCGCGAGCGTAAGCCCGAATACCAGATGCGCAAGCAACGTTATCCAGTCACGGGCAACGCTGAACCAGGGAAACAGCATCGTCAATCCATAAAGATTGACCATATATAGCATCAGGCCGTAAAAGCCGCCGGCAGCCAGCGCCACCCAGCCACGCAGATGGCCAACCATAGCCACTGGGACAAACGCGTAAAGTACGGACAAGGCAAAATGGATCAATGTGGCAAACCAGGAGGATGTCCCATTGCGCCGTCGACGGTGCTTACAGAACACCCGGCCCCATCACCAGTGCGGCAGTCAGTCCCGCATCACGAAAGAGTGTTTCCAACACCGGCACTTCAGCCAGTCACCACAGTGCTAGCTGGGCAAGCGTGGCGACTGCCCCGGCACTCAGACCCGCGATAAGCAACATCAACGGATTTATCCACCCCTTTCATGCAACGGCCCCGGTAAAGCGCGGGGCCGACTCCCTTTCGCCATCAAGTCGATGTTTTCCTGAGACAGCAGCTTCGAGTCCAGCAGGCGGGCCAGGCCCTTTCCGCCATGAGCCATGACGTATTCATGGTTGCGGATGAATACCGGGCGGACAAAGGGTGCGACCAGGTTCATCCACCGCTTTGTACTACGGACATGCCACTCGTAATGGACGCTGCTGACCCGGCCCTTGCGGGAGAATTGCCAGCGACCGACCCCTTCAAGGTCGCCCTTGGCGCTCCCCTCGATAGCTACCAACGCCTCGATATGTGTGGCACGCACCTCGAATACCACGGAGTAGGGTAGCTCCCCACGCCAGGAATAGCGCCTTATGCTGTCGATACCATCGACGTCGCCGGATGCTTTCTGCTCCACCTTCTCGGAACCCTTCCACCAGTGCGGCCATTGCAGGGAGTCGAGGATTGCGCCATAGACATTCTCAAGTGGTGCGTCGATGTGCCAGATTGTCAGTAAATGATATTCGGCCACGGCGTCCGTCCAATCATATTGAAAATTGAGGCAAAGCGACTGGTTGGAGATTGCATCCGGAGCGTTACGCAACCCCCGCGCCGCTGTCGGTCGACAGCGCTTCATGGCAATGATGTGGGAGAACCAAACCGCGTGACTGGTCCTCAATCGCCAAAGCGCGAATCAACGCCGCGTGTGCCCTGACGCCGCCAAAAATGGTGGCAAAAGCCACATCGGCGGCATCGCGTCCGGTGCCGAAACGCACGAACCCCATGGGGATGCCGGTACCGGATGGATCGAAGATATACCAGCGGTGACCTAGGTAGACCTCGACGTAAGCCTGGAAGTCGGGCGGGCCGAGCGCCGGGTCGGCACCGTAGTCGGTGCCGGTCGCGAAGCGCGCCGGAATGTTGACGGCCCGGCATAGCGCAATCATCAGGTGGGCGAAGTCACGGCATACCCCGACTTCCTCGATGAGCGTATCGACCGCTGAGGTATTCGAGTTGGAGCTGTTGGAGGTGAATGTGACATGCCGATTAACCCAGTCGCGAATGGCCTGAACCCGGCTGTATCCCTGGTCGAATCTGCCGAAGTTCCTGGTCGCCAGCTTGATGAGACGGTCCGACTGGCAATAGCGGCTGGGATAGATATAGCCCATCACTTCCGGGGGGATATCCCGAACCGGCACTTCGGCAACATGTGCGGGGTCGCAAAGATAGTGCACGAGATCAACTGTGGCCGAGTAGGACAGCTTCAACTCGCCTGGGTCGGCGCGGACGTAAAGATAGCGATTGCCGGTGACCGGATCCGTATGCATCCTTTGCCGGATGGGCTGGCTCAGGGCCAAGCGTTCTCCGGAAACGGTCTGGTGCGGCGTGTTCACCGCATGGATGTTGAACACGAAGTCGGCACCACCCGGGTCGATCTCATAATTCAAGTCAACCTGCAAGTCGATGCGGATCATGGTGCCGGCAATTCCACCCATACCCTTACACCCCACGCCGTCCGCTGATCAGGTTGACCAGGATCATGACGACTGCAAAGACCAGAAGAATGTGGATGAATCCACCCAGCGTGTAGGAGGAGACGAGTCCGAGAACCCACAGTATGAGCAGAATGACTGCGATCGTATAAAGCATGGAACACCTCTTCTTTGTTCAAATTCCCCGGCGTGTGGCCGACGCAGTTCACAACACGGGCTGTGTCCAACGTCATCCGGTAATGGCCAGATAACGGCAAAAAGCCAATTGAGCAGGGCAAAACCGATTTGCCATGACATTTGCCTTGATGCCTGGTTCAAGATTGGACACATTCCTTGCCGCCGTCTGTTCGTTGGCGAACATATAAGTTGCATGGAACGGCGCGGGGCAGACCAGCCCGGCGGTCGCCAGCCCAGAAATTCCTGCCGTAGTCCAGGCCGCTCCATCGAGGACGCTCTGTACGATGGCGCACAGAAGGATTGGTTCATCCGGGCTAGGCTCAAATGCGCCTATGAATACCCCGTCGATCACCCCCGCTGCCTTTACCCAACCGACGCCCCGAACCCTCGCGTTGTTCGGTATGTGGACCGGGCGCGGGCTCGGCGCAGTCGTGCCGCAGCTTGACACGTTGTCCGGATCGGCGGAATCAAAGCTGGTCGTCGACGGCGCATCGATCGAGGCACTCGATACCGCCGGTGCGTGGGTGCTGCAAAAGCTTCTGGCAAGGCTGCGCGCAGCGGGTGCCATTGTTGAGGTTCGTGATCTGCGCCCCGAATTCGCCAATCTGTTTGCAGCCGTCGGTCAGCATGTGGCGAATCCGCCCAAATCCGCCGCCCAGCCCACACCGCCGTCGCGGCTTGAGGCTGTCGGCCGGCGCGCTGAAGCGGCGGTTCAGCAAGGTGTCGCGATGCTCGGCTTCGTCGGCGAATACACCGTGGCGCTGGCCAGAAGCCTTGCCCACCCGGCACATATCAGATGGCGTCCCATCTTGTACAACATCCGCAGTGCCGGTTTCGATGCTCTGCCGATCGTCGGGCTGCTGTCATTCCTGCTTGGCGTCGTGGTCGCCTATCAGGGGGCTGACCAGTTGCGGCAGTACGGTGCCAACATATTCGTCGCCGATCTCGTCGGCTTGTCGATGCTGCGCGAATTCGCTCCCTTGATGACGGCGATCATCATCGCCGGCCGGTCCGGTTCAGCCTACGCCGCTCAGATCGGCACCATGGCGGTGACCGAAGAGATCGACGCCATGCGTACCGTCGGCATCGCCCCACTGGACCTTCTGGTCCTGCCGAAGATTCTTGCGCTGATTGTCGTATTGCCGCTGCTGACGGTGTTTGCCGACGTGCTGGGCGTTTTTGGCGGCATGATCATGGCGCGCGCGCAACTCGGTGTCGGTTTCAGCGAGTTCTTCGAGCGCTTCGTCAAGGCGGTCAGTGTCACCGCCTACCTGATCGGGATCTGCAAAGCGCCGGTATTCGCGGTGATCATCGCCACGGTGGGCTGTTTCCAGGGATTTCGTACCAAAGGCGGCCCCGACAGTGTCGGTCGCCAGACCACGCTCAGCGTCGTTCAGTCGACTTTTCTGGTGATTGTTGCCGATGCGCTGTTCTCGGTCGCCTTCAGTGCGCTGGACCTCTGACATGCAAGACGACACGCCGGTGATCGAGATCAGCAAGGTATCGACGCGCTATGGCCAGCATGTCGTGCATGAAGACCTCGATCTCGAGGTGCGCCGGGCGGAAATATTCGCGTTGATCGGTGGCAGCGGCTCCGGAAAATCGACCTTGCTGCGCCAGATGATCCTGCTGCAACGCCCTGACTCCGGCTCTATCCGCGTACTCGGCGTGGACCTCGAGAAGCTCGGAGACGATGAGGCGCTTATGCTGCGCCAACGATGGGGCGTCATGTTCCAGCATGGCGGCTTGTTCGGCTCGCTGACGGTCAAGGAAAATGTCGGCTTGCCGCTGCGCGAGCATACCGACCTTGGCGACCGGCTGATCGATGAGATTGCCGACTGGAAGCTGGCGATGACCGGTCTGGCACCAGAGGTCGGTGCGCAGTATCCGACCGAACTCAGTGGCGGCATGTTGAAACGGGCTTCCCTTGCCCGCGCGCTGTCGCTCGACCCCGAACTGCTTTTTCTCGACGAACCGACTGCCGGGCTCGATCCCGAGAGTGCCGGCGAAGTCGATGAACTGATACGCAAACTGAGCGACCTGTTCGGCCTGACCATTGTCATGATCACGCATGACATGGACCTGCTGTGGCAGGTTGCTGACCGCGTCGCCGTTCTCGCCGACGGCAAGGTGCAAGGTGTCGGCTCGATGCTCGAACTGTCGCGCATGGACAACCCTGCCATCCGGAAATTCTTCGATGGCCCGCGCGGGCGGGCGGCGCAGGAACAACAGCAAGCCGCAGGGCAAGACAACGAAAAAAACGGGAGATCATCATCGAAACCAAAGTGAACTACGCGCTGGTCGGGGCTTTCGTTCTCGTACTCGGTGCCGTGCTGATCGCTGGCGCACTCTGGCTGGCTTCGGGTGGCGCCTTCCAGAAGAAATACGACCTCTATCTGGCGATCGAGGAGGAATCGGTCGCCGGGCTCAATCTGAACGCTCCGGTCAAGTTCAACGGGGTCGACATCGGAAAAGTGCGGGAAATCCGGATCGATGCAGACAACCCGGAGCGGGTGAAGCTGCTTTTTGCGATCGAGCGCGGCACGCCGATCAAGGATGACACGGTGGCGATCCTGAAGACCCAGGGACTCACCGGTATCGCCTATGTCGAACTCAGCGGCGGCACGCGCGATGCGGCGCCGCTGAGTGCCAAACCGGGGAGCGACTATCCGGTGATCCAGACCAGGCCATCGCTCAGCGCGCGCTTTGAGAACGTATTGACCTCCGTACTGGCCAAGCTGGACAGCACCTCGAAAAACATTAACGCCATCCTCAGCGAAGAAAACCAGGCGTCGTTGAAGAATGCCCTCGCCGACATCGCCACCGTGGCGCATACCATCGCTGCGCGCAAGGAGACGCTCGACGCCGGCATGGCCAACGCTGCCCGAACGTTTGAAAACTCGGCAGGGGCCTCGGCCAGGCTGGGGCCGGTGATCGATCGTGTCGGACGTGCGGCCGACGCCATCGAAAAGATGGGCAATGAAGTTGCCACTACCTCGGCGGGTGCCGGCAGGACGGTTAGCGCAGTAGGTAACGACGTGAAGCGCTTCACGTCGGAAACGCTTCCGGAACTGGAGCGCCTGCTCGGAGAACTCGGCGCCCTGTCGACCTCACTGCGCCGCCTGACCGAGCAAACCGAGCGCAATCCGTCCGGCCTGCTGTTCGGTCGTCAGCCGGTTCCGGAAGGGCCGGGAGAATCAGGAGCGAAACCGTGACGAATGAAAAGAGTCCTGCTGGACAGGCTTGCAGGCTAGTTGCCCAAGGCCTGACGCTCATGGCGCTTGGCGCCTGCAGCCTGCTGCAACCGGGCGCGACACCCAACCCGACCTACTATTCGCTTGAGGGCATTCCGGGCAGGCCGGCAGTTGCGACACCAGCGTCGGCGCCGACCTTGATCGTCAGCCCGCCCCACGCGGCCGCAGGCCACGACAGCCAGCGCATCATCTACGTGCGTGACACCTTCAAGCTGGAACACTATGCGCACAGCGAATGGATAGAACCGCCATCCCGCATGCTGGCGCCACTGCTGGTTGCCGCCATCGAAAAGACCGGGGCGTTTCGCGCCGTCGTATTGACCCCGAGCAATGCGGCTGGCGACCTGCGGCTCGATACCGAGATCATCCGCCTGCAACAGGACTTTCGTACCCGGCCAAGCACTGTCCGCTTCACGCTCCGCGCCACCCTGATCGACCAGAACACGCGTCGCGTCGAAGCCTGGCGAGAGTTCGACAACAGTATTCCTGCCGGCAGCGAAGACTCTTACGGCGGCGTCGTGGCCGCCAATCGCGCGGTACAGATTACACTCGAAAGCCTGGCAGAGTTTTGTGCCGAGGTGGCCCGCAGGCCGCGAAGATAACGGATCAAAGGATGCACCAACCCAGACAGGTGCCGCGCTGATTGTTGCGTCGGCTTTATGTGTTCCGGCGCTGCCCCCATTGGGTGATGATCATCACCGGGGTCCGGCAAGCGGAGCTGGCCTGCACTTGAAGACCCCCATCCACAAGATATTTTTCGTGAATGGGGGATTGTCGGGAAAGGTCTCGAGGTGCGCGAGATTCAGTACGTTGAAGTCGATTCCGTACCGTAATAGGAATGGATGCTCTTTTCCCAGGAAGAATCTGCCATGTTCGGCCAATTATCCTTATCGAATCCCGGTGCGTCCTTGAGACGCTCTTCGTTGGTGTCCAGCAGAAGACGCTTGTTTTCTGTGTCGACCGCGAGCGCACTCCATGGCACTGCAAACAGCTTTTCACCCAAGCTCAGGAAGCCACCGAAGGACAGTACCGCGTAACAGACGCGGCCGCTGTGGATGTCCATCATGAGGTCCTTGATGCTGCCCAGCTTCTCGCCTTGCCGGTTGTAGACGTCGTCACCGCTGATGGTGCTGGCGCTCAGCAACATTGGGCCAAGCCTGCCCGGAGCAAGTGTACTGATATTGACAGTTTCATCGTTCATTTAAAGCTCCAATCGAATTATTTGAGATTTACCTGCTGATCCACTTCACACACTACTTGCCTTGAACGGCTATCTTGAGGGTTGCCTTCAATTCGCCACAAGCTGCTTGAGCTTTGCCGCCGGTGTTCTGAACTTTGCCCTTGAGTTCCTGATCCTTGTTCATGGTTTGCCCATGTACACATCAGTCCCGTAGAAGGATTGGATGTTTTCTTCCCAGAAAGGATCAGCCATGTTCGGCCAATTGTCCTTATCGAATCCCGGTGCGTCCTTGAGGCGCACTTCGTTGGTGTCCAGCAGAAGACGCTGGTTTTCCGTGTCGACCGCGAGCGCACTCCATGGAACTGCAAACAGCTTTTCACCCAAGCTCAGGAAGCCACCGAAGGACAGTACGGCGTAACAGACGCGGCCGCTCTGGATGTCCATCATGAGGTCCTTGATGCTGCCCAGCTTCTCACCTTGCCGGTTGTAGACATCGTCGTTACTGAGGGTGCTGGCGCTAACCAAGGTTGGGCTAGGCTTGGCCGGAGTAAGCGCACCGATATTGATGGTTTGATCGTTCATTTAATGCTCCAATCGAAACGTTTTGGATTTAGTTGCGGCGGATGTCGAGTGCGCCAAGTGGGCACTCGACAAACCTGCAGATCTTTACTTGCCTTGAACGGCCTTCTTGAGGTCCGCCTTCACGTCGCCATACTTCGCCTGCGCTTTGCCGCCGATGTTCTGAACTGTTCCTTTGGCTTCCAGTTCCTCGTCGCCGACGACTTTGCCAGCGATTTCCTTCACTTTGCCTTTGACTTCTTCGATATGGCCTTTGGTTTGATCTTTGTTCATGGTTTTCTCCTGATATTGAAATTCGAATAGATTTAGGGAGCGTTGACCTTGGTAGTCAGCGCTTACCAGTGCCAAGAGTAGGCATTCAGTTCCTGGCAGTCCGTTTGGTAGCGCACGTAGACGTGCAGGCACCTTCAAGCCATGGAGGCGTCTCGATTTCCCGTCCCCGATCACTTGCGGTTCATTGGTGTGATGGCGCACAGACGTCCTGGTGGACGCTGTCTACCCTAAGTCCCCAACCATCGCGTGCGAATCGGTTTTCCCGGGTATGAAACTCCGGATGTGTCGAGTGCTTGTAAATTCAAAATCAATTCGGAGGTCGTTGCCATCTCTTTTACCGTCTGGACGCTGGTAATCGGCTTGCTGTTGATCACGATGGCGCTGGCCGGGACGTCGCTGAAACGTTTGCCAGTGAGTTCCTCCATGGTCTATCTGTTGGTCGGCTACGCGCTTGGCGCCGCCGGGTGGGGCCTGATGGAACCCGATTCCCGGGATGTGTCGGTGATTCTTGAGCGGGTGACGGAGATCGCCCTGCTGATCTCGCTTTTCTCGGTCGGCATGAAACTTGGATTGCCGCTTTCCAGTCCGCACTGGCGCTTGCCCCTGCGCCTGGCATTCCTGTCGATGGCCTTGACGGTCGGCTTGATCACCGTTGTTGGCGTTTTTCTGCTCGATCTGCCGCTGGGTGTCGCGGTCCTGCTTGGCGGCATTCTGGCGCCGACCGACCCGGTTCTGGCCTCGGATGTCCAGGTCGAGGAACCACACGACTGCGATCGCCTGCGCTTCAGTCTGAGCGGCGAGGGCGGGCTGAATGACGGCGCTGCCTTCCCTTTCGTGATGCTCGGCCTGGGCCTGCTCGGCACCCGCGAGCTTGGCACTGGTGGCTGGCGCTGGCTGACGATTGATGTGTTTTGGGCGCTTGCCGCTGGCGTAGCCATCGGCAGCCTGCTCGGGGCAATGATCGGTCGACTGGTCGTCTATCTGCGCACGCGGTACCAGAAAGCCGTCGGGCTCGATGAATTCCTCGCCCTCGGGTTGGTCGCCCTGGCTTTCAGTGTTGCCCAACTGGCCCACGCCTCGGCCTTTCTTTCGGTCTTCGCCGCCGGACTCGCCCTGCAACGGGTCAGGGAACGTTCGCGATTCCAGGCAGCGCCGGATGAGGGTCCGGCCGGGCTGCAGGACAAGGAAGCGCACTTGGCCGTCGCCACCCATCCGAATCTTGCCAGGGCCTACCTCATGCAGGCGGTGAGTGGCTTCAATGAGCAGATCGAGCGGATCGCCGAATTGATCATCATTCTCGCTGGCGGCGCGATGCTTCCGTTCGTCAGCCTTGATCGGTGGACGCTGGCGTTCCTCGTCCTGTTGTTTTTTGTCCTGCGGCCCTTGTCGGTATGGCTGGGACTTTTGGGTGCATCGGTGTCAGGTGATCAACGCCTGCTGATCGCCTGGTTCGGCATTCGCGGCATTGGTTCGATCTATTACCTGATGTTTGCGCTGAATAACGGCCTGTCAGGCGCCATGGCCGATCAGACGATGTCCATCACGCTGTTGGCAGTCGCCGCTTCGATCGTCATGCATGGTGTCTCGGTGACGCCGCTTATGGACCTCTATGCCCGGCGGCAGGCGCGCAAGGGGCAGCGCGGGGGGTCAGGGAATCGTCGGCAGGAGCCGCGCTGAGCCGCAAGCTGCGGCATCGACCAGCAAGCAGGCACTGGTTCCAACCGCCCGCGCAATGGGTAATTGCTCGCCATGCTGCCAGGCCGCGAGGGCGCATGATTTTTCGGCACCGGTGACCAGTGCCAGTTGCGCGCGGCTGGCGCGCAAGGTCTGAAAGGTGAGGCTGACCCGCCTGGCCGGCGGCTTGGGTGCGTCATGTACGGCAATGACTGGAGCGCAATTTTCTACGGCCCCGGGAAACAGGCTGGCGGTGTGTCCATCCTCACCCATCCCGAGCAGCACCAGATCGAAAGGCAGGCGGGCGGCAATCACTTTGCCATATAGGGTACTCGCCTCTTCCGCGCCAAGTTCGGCCGCTATGGGGTGAATCTGCGCGGCCGGTATTGCTACCCGCTGCAGCCACAGTTCTTGCGCCAGGCGGGAGTTGCGCTCGGGGGCAGCGGCCGGGAGGCAGCGTTCATCTCCCCAGAAGATTTCCCAGGACATCCACTCCTGTTCCGTCGCCGCCAGCAATTGATAGGTGCGCCCCGGGGTGCTGCCGCCGGCCAGTACGATACGAAAGATCCCGCGCTCCCGGATGGCTGCCTGTGCCGCCACGCCGATCAAGCGACAGGCTTCTTCAGCAACTGCCTCGGGATTGGTCAATACCCGCGTGTCAACTGGCAGCATCAGGACTTGCCGTCTGCTTTGCCGTTGCAGCCCAGGGTCTGACGCCATTCCTGGTCGGCCTGGTCAAAGATCTGATTCGCCGCTTTCGGCCCCAGACTGCCCACCGGATATTGCAACGGTGGATGCTCGTCGTCGGCCCAGGCACGCATCACCGGATCAACAATACTCCAGGCGGCTTTGACTTCGTCATAGCGGAGGAACAGGGCGCGATTGCCTTCGATGACATCGAGCAGTAACTCCTCATAAGCATCCGCCTTGCGCTCGCCGGGATTGCCGACGCTGGCATCCATGACGATCTGGCGCGTCCGCGTTTCCGCACCGGGGACTTTGGCGGAGATTTCCATCTGCACCACGTCGTCAGGCTGGATACCGATCAACAACCAGTTCGGATGGACGATGGCGGCGCCAGTGCCCTGAAATAGCTGCATCGGCGGTTCGCGGAAACGGACCGCGACCATCGAGCGGCGCTCCTTCAGGGACTTGCCGGTGCGCAGGTAGAACGGCACATCGCGCCAGCGCCAGTTGTCGACATAGAGTTTTAATGCAGCGTAGGTCTCGGTATGGCTGCCGGGGGCGATGCCGGCTTCCATCTGATAGCCGGCATATTGGGCGCGTACCGCATGGCTGGCCAGTTGCGACACATCAACCGGACGGATCGAGCGCAGCACTTTGACCTTTTCATCACGCAGGGACTCGGCTTCGAGCGATACCGGCGGCTCCATCGCGAGCAGCGCCAGGACCTGCAGCAAGTGGCTCTGGATCATATCGCGCGCTGCCCCGCCGTGCCGGTCGTAGTAACTGGCACGCCCATCCACGCCAACCGTTTCGGCGTGCGTGATCTGCACATGGTCGATGTAATGGCGGTTCCACAGGGGTTCAAGAATCATGTTGGCGAAGCGCAGCACCAGCAGGTTCTGGACCGATTCCTTGCCGACGTAATGATCGATCCGGTAAATCTGCTCTTCGCTCAGATGTGCCTTGAGTTCGTGCTGCAAGTCGCGGGCCGATTGCAGGTCGTGGCCGAAGGGCTTCTCGACCACCATCCGCCGCCAGCCGTTACGCTCCGCCAGCAGACCGGCTTGCGCCAGCCCCATCGTTACCCGCACGTAGAGTTCGGGACTGACCGAGAGGTAGAAAATCACATTTCTGGCGCATTCGCCGGTGCCTATCCAAGTGCCCAGCGCCTGATAGAAAGCTGCATCCTCCAGACTGCCGGCGAGATAATCGAGGCGCTGGAAAAAGCCTTCCAGACAACTTCCGGCATTGGTGCCGGAGGCCAGCATCTTGCGTACTTGGTCGCGCCAGTCATCCCGTTGATGCGGTGTACGGCCACAACCGAGGATCTTTACGTCGGCAGCCAGGTAGCCCAGGCAGTGCAGTTGGTAGAGAGCAGGCAAGAGCTTGACCGTCGCCAGGTTGCCCGTCGCCCCGAAAATTACGTAGGCATGCGACTCGGTGGCGCAACTCATGGCAGTTTTTTCTCGACACCGTCACCTAGCCAGCGGGTATGGAAATACTCTGCCGGGTCGCGATCGATGCGCTGATAGGAATGGGCGCCGAAGAAGTCGCGCTGCGCTTGCAGGATGTTGGCGGAGCCATTGGCGCAGCGGTAACCATCGTAGAAGGCAATGGCGGAGGCCAGGGCCGGAGCGGCCACGCCACTGCCGACAGCGAGCATCACGGCCTGGCGCCAGCCGGCTTCCGCTGCCTTGATCTCGGCGACGAAGAAGGGATCCTGCAGCAGGCTGGGCGGCACAGGCTGGCGCAAGAAACTGGTCTTGATGTCGTCGAGAAAGCGGCTGCGGATAATGCATCCGGCCCGCCAGAGCAATGCGATGTCCCCGTAGGGCAGCGCCCAGCCCTCGGTTTTGGCGGCGGCCTGCATCAGCATGAAACCTTGCGCATAGGAGACCAGCTTTGAAGCGTAGAGGGCATCGCGCAGGGCATTGAGGTGTGCCGCACGCCCGGACGTCGGCACCCCCGCCGGGACAGTGCCGAGCAGCGCCGCGGCCGCGACCCGTTCGGCTTTGCGGGCCGACAACATGCGGGCATGGACGGCTTCGCCGATCAGGGTCAGTGGTACGGCCATGTCGAGCGCATCCTGCGCCGTCCATACCCCCGTGCCTTTTTGTCCGGCCCGGTCGAGAATCTTGTCGACCAACGGGCTGCCGTCGCGGTCGCGCTGGCGCAGGATGCGGCTGGTGATTTCGATCAGGTAGGACTCGAGGCGGCCAGCATTCCAGGTGGCAAAGGTGTCAGCCATCTCGTCGTGGCTCATGCCGAGGGCGTGTTGCATCAGATGGCAGACTTCAGCGATCAACTGCATGTCGCCGTATTCGATACCGTTATGGACCATCTTGACGTAGTGGCCGGCACCGCCATCGCCCAGCCATTGGCAGCAGGGAACGCCGTCAACCTTGGCGGCGATCGCCTGAAACATGTCGCGGATCGTCGGCCACGCCGCTGGCGCACCGCCCGGCATCAGCGATGGGCCGTGCCGAGCGCCGTCCTCGCCGCCGGAAACACCCATGCCGACAAAGTGGATCCCCTTGATGGCCAGTTCGCGCCAGCGGCGGTTGCTGTCCTGATAATTCGAGTTGCCTCCATCGATCAGGATATCGCCGGGATCGAGCAGTGGCAGCAGTTGCTCGATCACCGCCTCGACCGCCTTGCCGGCGGTAACCATCAGCATGATGACCCGGGGATGGCCAAGCTGGCTGATGAATTGCAGCGGGCTGTCGGCCGCCGTGATAGCCCAGCCCTGGCCATGGGCAGCGATGAATTCTGTCGTGACGGCGGCCGTGCGGTTGTAAACGCTCAGGCGGAAACCTTTGTCGCGCAGGTTGAGTGCAAGGTTGCTGCCCATTACCCCAAGGCCAATGATGCCGATATCAGTTGTGCTCATGCCTCTCTCCGGGGTTCGAGCCATTCCTTCATGACTGGAATCGCCCTTTCAGGTTAATTACCCATCAAATGTAGCCCACTGTAGCGCACCGCAATGATTGAAAGCATCGAAAATTCCGCATCATTCCGGCGCAGGGGGGCCGAGAATCTAAGCAGGGCCAGTCATTCCCGCTTTTGCGGGAATGACTGGCCCTGAGACTTCCTGAAACTCGCAACTTTGCCGGACGCCGCAGCCTGTGCTCTGGCGACTCTTGAACCTTCCTGTCAGTAGCGGTTTGGATTGTTCGGACTGCGGTCACGGTTATCCGGAACGCCATCGCGGTCGTGATCGGCGCGATGAGGCGGCGGGCCGCCAGCATCTCCCCTGTGCCCGCTACCATCCCGGTACGGGTCGTAAACAACACAGCCGGACAACAGGCTGGTGATGGCGATCAGCAAAACAGCAATTTTTTTCATGTCACACCTCAGTATCGAAAGTTAAGAAGCTGGTTCCCCGCCGCGGCAGGGTGATGCCCCGGTCAGTTGGCTAGCCGCATCGGCTTGCCGAGCAATTGCGCACGGATTTCACCGTCCGGGTGTTGGGCGCTGTGCACATTCACGTAGAGGTTGCCGGTCGCGTAACTCTTGTATTGCGCTTCGCTCAGCCTGGCGCCGGCAGGAACGGCATAGCTGCCGTCCGGAGACTTGCTCAAGGTGATGATCGGCGGCCCGTTTTTCCCGACGGCAGCCTCATGAATGTGGGCCATGGTCGGGACCATCCCGGAAATCTTGATGCTGCCACTCACGGCACGGTCAGGTAATACGGCGAATTGCCCCGTTGCTGTGGCGGAGCTGACCACCGGGGGCACCTCGGCGGCGCCGTTGAGGGAGATCGAGATCGGCTGTTCGGCCCTGAGGCTGGCCGAGACCAGAAGGAGCAGGAGAAGCGGAGCAGCGCGACCAAGCAGGCGGCGTGGAGAGTTTGATGTGTTCATCATGCTTGATTCCTTGGCTGACGATAGGGGTGACATAACGGGCGCAGTGTCGAACCGACACGCGGGGCGAGCCCTCACGTTGCGCCGCGAACGGGCCCGGTTCAGTTCGCCAACACACATATATCGGGGATTTTTCTATGTGTGCTGGCGCACTGCGGCCGGAGTTTCGCGCTGGCATCCTATCTCGAACTTGAACAGGGAATCAGCAAGAATGGGCGAGATAAAGATTCTGGGCATCCTCGGCTGCGAGCGCCAAGGCTCGTACAGCCGCTTCGCCCTTCATGCGGCACGGGAACTGCTGCCGCACGGGACGGCGCTTGAGTTGATCGACCTGAATGGCATTCCATTCTTCGACCGCCGGCGGGCGCTGTCGCCCCCGCCAGCCGTCGTGGAATTCCGGCGTCGGGTTCTTGACTCGGATGCCATTCTATTTGCCACGCCGGAGTGCATCCATTCGGTTCCTGGCAAGCTGAAAAGCGCCATTGATTGGGCTTCTTCACCCGCCGGCGAGAGCCCTTGGCTGGACAAGCCGACAGCAGTGATGAGCGCCTCGGATGGCAGGCTGATAAAGGCTCGCGCCCAGCACCACCTGAAGGAAGTCATGGCCACGCTCAAGATGCAGACGGTCGATCACCCTGGCATGACTGATTGCGATGCCGGACGGCATTTCAGTGACGAAGGCAAGCTGCACCATGAGTCAGCCCGATGCTTCATTCAGGAACTCTTGGCTGCCTTGGTCAGTTTGGTCAAAGTCAACCGTGCTGCTACAGGGTACATTGTCAGGAAGGCCGCATGAAAAAGGAAGAAACGCCGCGTCGCAAGTTCGTCTTGCGTGCCGCAACCGAGAATGGCTGCCCTTCATGGTCACCGAACAGGCGCTCCGGGGAAGATTCGCCGCCTGGAATTTCAGCGACAGGCACCGATCCGGCTAGTGCGCCGGACGCCGTTGCCAATCCGCTGGTTACGGCGCCGGCTGGTTCCGAAGCTGAGCGTTGAGTCCGCCTTACCGGCCACTAACGAAAGGCTGGAGCGGGCGAGGCAACATCGCGCAAGTGCGACATTTCGCAAATGAGAATGCGAATACGCAGATCTCCATTGACCAGGATCTTTCAGCGCAACCTGGCGACACTCACCCGCAGCGCCGTGAAAACCGGCACGCGAGCCCTCAAGCGCACACTAAAATCGGCTGTCGTCAAAGCTGCGCCGCCACCGGGCGCGGGAGCCTGGAGCCTCGGCATCGCGGTGGGTGCGACAGGTGCTCGACGCTTCAGGCTCTACCGGCCGCCTGACCTCAAGTTCGGCGAGCGCCTGCCACTGATCGTGATGCTGCACGGTTGCGGGCAGGATGCGAACGCCTTCGCGACGAGCACGCGCATGAACCGCATCGCCATGCGCGAACGATTTATCGTGCTCTACCCTGAACAGGACCGCCTGGCGAACCCCCAAGGTTGCTGGAACTGGTTCGACACGTCATCCGGCCGCGCATATCGCGAAGCGGCACTGATCATGAAGGCGATCGACCAAGCGTGCCTGCTGTATCAGGTCGATAGTACGCGCGTAGCGATTGCCGGGCTGTCGGCGGGGGCCAGCATGGCGGCGTTGCTGGTCACGCGGCACCCCGATCGCTTCAAGGCCGTGGTGATGCATTCGGGCATCCCGCCGGGCACCGCTCATTCGACGCTGTCGGCCATGGGGGCGATGCACGGCCATCGCGCCACGCTGCCGCTGGTGGCCACGCCGCTCACGATGGCGACGTCCTGGCCACCGTTGCTGGTGATCCACGGCGAGGCCGACGGACTGGTATCGCCGCACAACGGCCGGGTTGCGGTGCAACTGTGGGCCGATGCGGCGGGTGCCCAAGCCGGCACGCCGCGCAATGTGCAGCGGGGCCAGCGCTACCCGATGTCGGTGACGGACTTCAAGCACAAGGGCAGAACGGTCGCGACGCTGGTTGCGGTGAGCCGACTGGCGCATGCATGGAGCGGCGGCGCCGCGAACAAGCCGTACAGCGATGGGAACGGGCCCGACGCATCGCGCATGGTCTGGGCCTTTGCGGCCAGACAGTTCAGTGCGTGAGGCGCCTCGATAGGTTCCTGCCTGTGTGGGCCAGCGAACAGACGATGGGTGGGTAGATCCCTAAATTCAACGCAGGGTGACCGTTGGGCGGCATGTCGTTCCGGTGTATTACCTGACCACTATTGACTGGAGATGGACATGAACTTCGAAGAACGGGATTTATACGGAATGTACAAGGTGTCAACAACGAGCGCTTCGGGCCCCGATGCCAGCCACGGCCCCGGGCCGAATCTGATGGGTGCCGATACGCTTGTCGGCAACGATGTCTACAACAAGGACTCCGTGGATATCGGCGACATCAAGGAGATCATGATCAACATGAACACCGGACGGGTGAGTTACGCCGTGCTGTCGTTTGGTGGCTTCCTGGGCATGGGCGAGAAACTCTTCGCCGTGCCATGGGAGGCTCTGAAGCTGGACACGACGAACAAGCGCTTCGAGCTCGATGTCAACAAGGAGCGTCTCGAGGGAGCCCCCGGCTTCGACAAGAACCACTGGCCCGACATGGCCGACAAGACTTGGGAAGCAGGCATCCATGCCTATTACGGCACGCAGCCGTACAGCGAGCCACCGCGCGTCTGAGTCTGGCGGCCGGGTTTCCGGCCGTTGAGTGTGGTCGAATCGAACCCTGAGGACAGGCGATAGATGGAGTTCAAGGACTACTACCAGATCATGGGGGTAGCGCGCGACGCGACGCAGGACGAGATCAAGCGTGCCTATCGCCAACTGGCCCGCAAATACCATCCCGATGTCAGCAAGGATCCCGCGGCCGAAGTCCGCTTCAAGGAACTCGGCGAGGCTTATGCGGTACTCAAGGATCTGGAGAAGCGTGCCGCCTACGACCAGTTGGGCAGCAACTGGAAAGCGGGGCAGGATTTCCGTCCGCCGCCGGACTGGAACGCCGGCTTCGAGTTCTCCGGCGATGGCTCGCAGGGTGCCGCGGCGGGAGATTTCAGCGACTTCTTCGAATCACTGTATGGGCGCGGTTTCACCGGGGGTGGCCGGGCCCGTCCGGACTTTCATGCGCGGGGCGAAGACCATCACGCCCGGGTCATGATCGATCTGGAAGATGCCTACAACGGCGCCACCCGCGTCATCACGCTGCGCACGCCCGAGGTGGATGCCCACGGCCAGGTGTCGCTGCGCGCCCACCAGCTCAATGTGACGATTCCGCGCGGGGTCCGCGCCGGGCAGCATATCCGCCTGGCCGGGCAGGGCGCACCGGGGATCGGGCAAGGCAAGGCGGGCGACCTCTATCTGGAGGTCGGTTTCAATCCGCATGCGCATTTCCGGGTCGAGCAGCGCGATGTCTATCTCGACCTGCCGCTGGCCCCCTGGGAAGCCGCGCTGGGCGCCACGGTCACGGTGCCGACACCGGGTGCTGCGGTCGACCTCAAGATTCCGCCCAATTCCATGGCTGGCGGCAAGCTGCGCCTGAAGGGCCGCGGCATCCCCGGCACCACGCCGGGCGATTTTTACGTCGTCCTCCAGATCGCCCTGCCAGCGGCCGGGTCTGAAGCGGAAAAGGCCTTCTACGCCACCATGGCCGAGCAGTTCACATCCTTCAAGCCGCGCGCCAGACTGGGAGCCTGAGCATGGAAAACGACAAAATGCTGCCGCAACCGAGCGCGATCATCCTCGAAGAACAGACCGGGCTGACGCTGACCGAGGTCTGCCAGGCCTGCGCGGTGCGCGTCGAGTACATCGTCGAACTGGTCGACGAGGGCGTGCTGAACCCGCTTGGCCGGGAACCGCATCGCTGGCGTTTCACCGGCACCCACCTGCGCCGCGCCACGGTCGCCCTGCGCCTGCAGCGCGATCTCGGCGTCAATCTGGCCGGTGCTGCGCTGGCCCTGCAGTTGCTGGACGAAGTCGAAGCCCTGCAGGCCCGGCTTCTGGCCATGGGCAGGAATTGACCAGCTAGCCGATGGGCGAACTGACTGCGAAATACTTAAATGAGGAGTCGAATCATGGAATGGCGCAATACAAACGACCGTTATGGATCGTTATCCGTAGGGCTCCATTGGCTGATGTTCCTGCAACTCGTCGCGGTCTATGCCTGCATCGATCTGCGTGAATTCTTTCCCAAGGGTAGCGATCTGCGCGAGGGCTTGAAAGTCTGGCACTTCATGTTGGGCCTGTCGGTTTTCCTGCTGGTCTGGATTCGCCTTGTTGTCCATATGACGGGGCCTGTACCCAACATCGTGCCAGCCCCGCCGGCCTGGCAAAGCGCGCTGGGCAAGCTGGTGCATGTCGCGCTATACGGGTTAATGATTGCCTTGCCGGTGCTGGGGTGGCTGATACTAGGGGCCGAAGGCAAGGTGACCCCGTTTTTCGGTTTGCAACTGCCGGCGCTGGTTGCCGAAGACAAGAATCTGGCTGAATGGCTCAAGGAAATCCATGAAACCGGCGGGACGATAGGGTATTTCGTCATTGGCCTGCACGCCCTGGCCGCCCTGTTTCACCATTATGTACAGCGGGACAACACGCTGAGCCGGATCTTGTTGACACGTACATGAGTAATTCATGGAAATTGACATGACCTCGCCCGCCACGCTCCTCGATACCGAAGAACTTGAACGGATGAATGCTTGGTGGCGTGCCGCCAATTACCTGTCGGTCGGGCAGATCTACCTGCTTGCCAACCCGCTGCTCAAGGAACCGCTCAGCCGGGCGCACATCAAGCCCCGCCTGCTCGGCCACTGGGGCACGACGCCCGGGCTCAACTTCATCTATGTACATATGAACCGGGCGATCCGGCAGCACGACCTGAACATGATCTTCATCGCCGGCCCCGGCCACGGTGGCCCGGCAGTGGTGGCCAACACATACCTCGAAGGCAGCTACAGCGAGCTGTACCAGGACATAGCGCAGGACGAGGAGGGCATGCGCCGCTTGTTCCGCCAGTTTTCCTTCCCCGGCGGTATTCCCAGCCATGCCTCGCCGGACACGCCGGGTTCGATCCATGAAGGCGGCGAATTGGGTTATGCGCTGCTCCATGCCTATGGCGCGGTGTTCGACAACCCCGACCTGATCGCCTGCTGCGTCGTCGGCGACGGCGAAGCGGAGACAGGGCCGCTCGCCACTTCCTGGCATTCCAACAAGTTCCTCAATCCGCGCACCGATGGCGCCGTGCTGCCGATCCTGCACCTCAACGGCTACAAGATCGCCAACCCGGCCGTGCTCGCCCGGATCAGCCACGGCGAGCTGGAAAGCCTGTTCGTCGGCTACGGCTATCGGCCGTATTTTGTCGAAGGGGATGATCCGGAAACGATGCATCGACTGATGGCTACTGCGGTGGACGCCGCAATCAAGGCGATTTCTGACATCCAGTGCAACGCGCGGCAAGCCGGTGACGTCAGTCGCCCGTGCTGGCCAATGATCATCCTGCGCTCGCCCAAGGGATGGACCGGACCGAAAACGGTCGATGGCAGGAAAAGCGAAGGCTCGTGGCGTTCGCACCAGGTGCCGTTCAGTGACATGAACAAGCCGGAGCATGTGCAATTGCTGGCCGAGTGGATGAAGTCCTACCGGCCGGACGAACTGTTCGATACCGCTGGCCGGCTGATCCCTGAAATGGAAGCACTCGCGCCAGCCGGCGACCGCCGCATGGGCGCCAATCCGCACGCCAATGGCGGCGCCTTGCTGCGCGACCTGCAATTGCCCGATTTTCGCGACTACGCAGTGGCCGTGCCGGCGCCTGGTGGCTCGGTGGCCGAGGCGACGCGGACCATGGGAATATTCCTGCGCGACGTAGTGCGCCGGAACCCCGACAATTTCCGCGTCTTCGGCCCGGATGAAACCGCCTCCAACCGGCTCGGGGCGCTGTTCGAAGTCACCGACCGCACCTGGATGGCCGAGCGCTTCGCCGATGACGACCATCTGGCGCCGGACGGCCGGGTCATGGAGATCCTCTCCGAACACGCCTGCCAGGGCTGGCTTGAGGGCTACCTGCTGACCGGCCGCCACGGCCTGTTTTCCTGCTACGAAGCCTTCATCCACATCGTCGATTCGATGTTCAACCAGCACGCCAAGTGGCTGAAGATGTGCGGCGAGATTCCCTGGCGGCGGCCGATCGCCTCGCTCAACATCCTGCTTACCTCGCACGTCTGGCGCCAGGATCACAACGGTTTCTCGCACCAGGATCCGGGCTTCATCGATCATGTGGTCAACAAGAAGGCCGACATCATCCGCGTCTATCTGCCGCCCGATGCCAACACGTTGCTTTACGTCACCGACTGCTGCCTGAGGAGCCGCAACCTGGTCAATGTCATCGTCGCCGGCAAGCAGCCGGACCGCCAATGGCTCGACATGGAAGCGGCAATCAACCACGCCGGCGCCGGCATCGGCCTCTGGGAATGGGCCTGCAATGACCAGCCGGGCGAACCGGATATCGTTCTGGCAGCGGCCGGCGACGTGCCGACGCTGGAGATGCTGGCTGCCATCGACATCCTGCATCGACTGGCGCCGGACCTAAAAATGCGCTTCATCAATGTCGTCGACCTGATGACCCTGCAGCCGCAGGAAGAGCACCCGCACGGCCTGTCGGGCGACGAATTCGACTCGCTGTTCACGACCGACAAGCCGATCCTCTTCGCCTACCACGGCTACCCGTGGCTGATTCACCGCCTCACCTACCGGCGCAGCAATCACGGCAACCTGCATGTGCGCGGCTACAAGGAGGAGGGCACGACGACGACGCCTTTCGACATGGTCGTGCTCAATACCCTCGACCGCTTTCATCTGGTCATGGACGTCGCCCGTCGGGTGCCCAGGCTGCGCGCGCAGGCGGTGCACATCAAGCAGGCCATGCGCGACAAGCTCAACGAGCACACGCAGTACATCCTCGAGCACGGCGAAGACATGCCGGAAATCCGCGAATGGCAATGGCCGGGGCAAAAATGATGAGCGAAAACCCGCTTCTGGCACTCAAGGCGCTCGGCCAGCACATCTGGCTCGACAATCTGTCGCGTACCCTGCTTCGCGAGGGGGGACTGCAGCGCCTCATCGACGAGGACGGCGTCGACGGTGTCACCTCGAATCCCGCCATTTTCGAGAAAGCCATCGCCGGCAGTCCCTGCTATCGTGATGACCTGGAACGCCTGCGCGGGGCCGGGCTGAACGCCGAAGCCTGTTACGAATCGCTGGTCATTGCCGACATCCAGGCGGCCTGCGCCCTGCTTCAGCCGGTCTACGCCAACAGTCTCGGCGAGACCGGCTACGTCAGCCTGGAGGTGTCGCCCGAACTGGCGCACGACGCAGCCGCGACCGTCGCCGCCGCGCATCGCCTGCGGCAGGCGGTCGGGCGCGCCAACGTCCTCATCAAGGTGCCGGGTACGCCGTCAGGAATTGGTGCTTTCGAGCAGTTGACCGCAGCAGGCCTCCGGGTCAACGTCACGCTGATCTTTTCACTGGCGCAGTACGCAGCGGTGGCGCAGGCTTATCTGCGCGGCGCGCAAGCCTGGCTGGACGGCGGCGGAATCCCCGAGCAGTTGCGCTCGGTGGCCAGCATCTTCCTGAGCCGTGTCGATACCGCGGTCGACCAGCGCCTCGACGCGCTGGGCACCGCAGGGGCCAAGAGGCTGCGGGGGCAGGCGGGCGTGGCGCTGGCCAGGACCTGCTATCAGCGCTACCGGGAAATCTTCCACGGGCCGGACTTTGCGCCCCTCAGGGCAGCCGGCGTGCGACCACAGACGCTGCTCTGGGCGAGCACCGGCAGCAAGAATCCGGCGTACAGCGATGTGCTCTATGTCGAAGCACTGATCGGCCCGGAAAGCATCAATACCCTGCCCGACGCGACCCTGGCCGCGTTTCGCGACCACGGCCGCGCGGCGGCGCATTTGACGGATGGTTTGGAAGACGCGCAAGCTCATATGCATGCGCTCAAGGCATTGGGTATCGATCCGGCTGAACTGGGCGAACGCCTCCAGTTTGATGGTGTGCGACTGTTCGCCGAGGCCTATCAAAAAATCATGATCGGCCTGCAGGCGCCGCCGAATGGCTGAAAGGTTGTTCGGATTCCGTCATGTTCGGAGGCTGGGCACATCGGCCCCTCCGGTATGAAAGAATGACCGACCGCCGCCATGAAGAAATCTTCCCTGTGCGCGCCAGCGCACCGAATGATGCGCCCGGCCCGCTCACAATCGAACCGCAATGAACGTCGGAGCGGTGTGAATTTGGCAGCGTGTCACTTTCCAGCAACAGCCCCCGAAATCCAGTGAAAGATATGAGGAAAAGAAAATGCGCTATGTGATCCCTCTCCTGGGGGCGTTGTTCCTGTCGACGACTCCTGCCATTGCTCAGGTGAGCATCGGCATCGGACTTCCCGGGGTAAGTATTGGCGTCAATTTCCCGGTTTACCCGCAACTCGTCCGGATCCCGGGCTACCCGGTCTACTACGCGCCGCAAGTGGGTTCAAATTTCTTCTTTTACGATGGCATGTACTGGCTTTACCAGGGAGACAACTGGTACGCGAGTTCCTGGTACAACGGCCCTTGGGAATTCGTGGGACCGCAGGCGGTGCCGCTGTACGTCCTGCGCATCCCGGTGCGCTACTACCGGGCACCCCCAGCGTACTTCCGCGGTTGGCAGCAGGATGCGCCGCCACGCTGGGGCGATCACTGGGGCAATGACTGGGCGCAGCAGCGGAGCGGATGGGACAGGTGGAACCGCGGTTCTGCGCCGGCGCCAGCGCCGCTGCCAACCTATCAGCGCCAGTATGCCGGGGATCGCTATCCCCATCAGGTGGAGCAGCAACGCAATATTCACAACGAGAATTACCGCTACCAGCCGCGCGATGCGCAGGTACGGCAGCACGAACAGGCGTCGCCCGCCCGGATGGCCCCCGTCCCCGCGCAGCAGGATCGGCCGGAAGCGCGTCAGCAGGATCGGCAGCGGGTACCTCCGCAGGAAACCCAAAGGCCGCCAGATGCCCAGCGTGCCTCGCCGCCTGCACAACTCCAACAGGGTGCTCGTCCGCAGCCTCAGCAGAGAAGCGGGGAAGATGTCCAGCGGGCAGCCCCGGCACAAGCCCCCGTTCAGCAGAGAGGGCCGGTAGACCGGGATCAAATGCAACCGGCACGGCAAGCGCCTGCACAGCATCAACAACGAGTACCTGAACAGCATCAACAGCAAGCGCCAACATCAAGGCAGGACAACAGCAGTCACGACCGCGGAGCACCACCCCAAGAGCAGGGTCGCGGTCAAGGGCAGGACAAGGAGCGCGATTCAGGTGACGGGCATGGTCAGGGTCAGGGTCAGGGTCAGGGTCAGGGGCCGAAACAAGTAACTTTTTGATGACGTTGCCGGCGGCCGTCTAAAACACACGACGCGTGTTTTTTTGGTTGAAGATGGTTGCCGCACCGTGAGTCCGCAGCGTCTGTGCCTGCAGCAAAGTCCGGCTGATCCGGTTGGGCTCCCCCCAAGCGGCCTGCAGGGCGGTATCCTCGACGCATGCATTCAATTCATTTGCCAAGCGTAGCGCGTTGGCTGCTGGCCGTGCTGCTCGGGGCACTTCTGTTCTGGCTCGCCCTGCCGCGACTGCTCGGCCTGGCGGCAGAGCGTTGGCTGGCGATCCCGGGCCTTGAGGCATTGCACGTCGATATCGAGAAAGTCGGTGGCGGGCACGCGCACGTGAGCGAACTGCGCGCCATCTATCGCAGTGCCGGCGGCCACCGTTTCAAGATTGCCCTGCACGATGTCGCAGTCGACTATGCGCTGGCAGGTCGCCATATCGAGCGACTGGATATTGCCCGCGGCGAGTTGGAGATTATCCCCGGGCAGGCGCCGCAGGGCTCACCCTGGCCGCAACTTGAGTGGCCGCCGCTGCCCTTGAGCGAAGCGCAAGTCGGTGACCTGCGGGTAGCGGTTCACTGGCCAGAGCGGCCGCCACTGGAAGGGCAGGGCAACTTGCGTTTTCGGCAAACGACGGGGCAGTTGCAGATGGAATTCCGACCGGCCGCTGACCTGTTGCGGATAACGGCGAGCCAACCGCAACCTCCAGGGAACGAGCTTGAAATCCATGCCGAGTGGTTCCCAGCCGCCAGTCCGGTGGCAGACGTGCGGCTGCACATCGCTCACCAACCGGACCAACAACCGGCAAGGCTGGTCGCCCGGTTGCCGCTGCCTGTGCTGGCCGACCTGGGGCGCATTTTTGGCCTTGCCATGCCGTTGACCGCAACACGCGGTACGGCAATGCTGAAGGCGGAAGCGCTTTTGGGTGAGACGGCGGGAACCGTCCGTGCGCTCAGCGGCGAAGCGGAATTTGCGGATACCCAGATGCAGGCGACGGGGACGACGAATCCCCTGGTACTCACGCTGGCTGGGAAGTTGGGCTTCGCCTGGCAACCCTCAAACGCCCGGCTTGAATTGCAGCCGGGGCTGCGCTGGCAGGTGATAACCGAGGGGGAGCCGTCGCTACAGGCAAGCGGTCGGCTTGAGCGGGCCTTTGCACTTCGAGTGGACGATGGCGTGGCGGTCAGTGACGCCGAGTTTCCATTCGCGGTGGGCTCGCCCCAATGGGGGCAATGGGAGGGCACCGTACAGCGTGTCAAACTAAACGGCGGCACCGGGTTGGCTGATTGGCGTGCCGCCGAAGTCCAGTTGCGCATCAAAGGGCAGTTGAAACAGTGGCAGCGGGATTCAGTCCAGATGCGCGGCATGCAGGCGGCGGGCAAGGTGGCGCTGCACTGGTCGCACCCGGCCGAACTACGCAGCGAGCTCGCCTTGCAGCTCGGCGTCCAGCGACTGGCGTGGTTGGGGGACCCGCCGCTGACCGTGGACAAGTCCACCTGGCAAATAAAAGCCGAAGCAGTGGCAAAGGCTGACGGCGATTTCTGGAAGAGCCTGGCCTTGAATGGCGAAGCGAGCAGCCCGCAACTGAAAGCGGTGCGAGGTTCGGCCGAAACGCTGACGCTCGGCCCGAGTCGCCTGCGTCTGGTCCAATTCCGGCTGGCCGGGCCGCAGGGCACCCAGGGTGAATTGTTGCTGGCGGCCGACGCCATGCGGATCGGCACCTGGCCGGCACCCGCTCTGCGCGCTCGTCTGCGCCTCGATGGCGGCGCCTTGCGCGGCGATGGTGGCTTGCAGTTGCAGGGGACCGATGTGCTCCGCTTTGTCGGGACGCACGCGCTTTCACGAGGCTGCGGCGAAGCCACGCTGACGACGCAGCAGGCCCTGCAGACTCTGGGCAAGTTGTTGCAGCCGCGTCCACCCACTCTGCTCCCGCTCGATTTTCAGGCAGGTGAGGCCGATGCTCGCTTCACGATGGACTGGTGTACGCAGCCACGCCTGCGCTTTGACGCCAAAGGAAGCTTGCAGGTGCGCGATGCCGCCCTCGGCTGGGAACGGGCGAAGGCCGAAGCGGTTCAGTTCAAGCTGCAGCTCGACGGATTAAATCCGCTGCGAGGCCGCATCCAGCTTGCCGCGCAACGCGGCGAACTGGCAACCGGCACGCCGCTGGCCGACCTGAACGTCGACCTGGCCCTGGCGGCGCAGACGCTGAACGTGCATGCTTTGCACGTCAAACTGCTCGGCGGGAGCGTACACAGCGAGCCACGCAGCCTGCCATGGCCGATAGCGGAACAAGCCCTGCCGCTGGAAATTCGCCAGATCGACCTGGGCCAGTTGCTCGCTCTGCCCAAGGTTCACGGCTTGTCAGGGAGCGGCCAACTGGGCGGCGTGCTGCCGCTCGTCTATCGCGACGGCAGCGTGGAAATCCGCGACGGCCAGCTTGACAGCCTGGGTGCCGGCACCCTCAAGTACGCGCCGGCCCAGTCGATTCCGGACAATCCCGGCTTGCAGGCTTTGCGTAACTTCCACTACCGGCAACTGGGCGTGCACATATGGTATGCCGCCGACGGGACTTACCGGACGCAGGCAACACTGGAAGGCAACAACCCCGATTTCTACAACGGGTATCCCATCCGTTTCGGGCTCAACATCAACGGCAAGTTGCCGGGCCTGTTCCGCTCGGCAGTTTTTTCCGGGGATTTCAATCGACACATTCTGGAACAATTGCAATCGGGCAAACTGGAATAGTTTTGTTAAGCTGGCCCCACCCCCTTTCGGAGCACCATCATGCCCAGTAAATCTCCTCTGCTTTCCCTTGCTGCGCTGGCACTGCTCCTCGCCGCGTGTTCCCCGACCGTGCAACTCCAGGCGCCGGACAAACCCATCGAAATCAACATGACCGTGAATATCAAGCACGAAATCCTGGTCAAGGTTGAAAAGGAAGTTCAGCAATTGTTCGATTCGAACAAGGGCCTGTTTTGATCAACGCCACACCTGACCAAGGAAATGCCATGAAAACATTGATGAAAGCAGTTTTGTTCAGCCTGTTGCTGATGATGCAAGGCGCCTTTGCCGCCGACCTCAAGACCGCCAAGGAGCAGGGCTGGGTGGGCGAACAGAACAACGGTTACCTTGGCCTGGTCAAGAGCGACGCTCCGGCCGACCTGAAGGCGCTGGTGGCCGAGGTAAATGGTCAGCGCAAAGCCCAGTTCACGCAGATTGCCACGAAGAATGGTATCGCCGAGGCGGAAGCGGCGAAAGTCTTTGCCCGCGAGGCGGCAGAGCGGACCTTGCCGGGAAATTACATTCAGAATCCGGCCGGCGCCTGGGTGAAGAAATAGGCGCAGATGACCGCTTTTTCTTGTTGGCAGGTGACAGGTCCGGTGGTTGCAAGGCAAACGATTACCGTAAGCTGTTGGTCGCGTCGATGTGCTGATATGCCCGTCGAGTTGGATCGGCGTGGCAGCGACCGCATAGCGCGCATTGAATTGTGTTTTTCGATATTTATGTGCGCTTGAGCACATTCAAGTCCTTGGCTGACCTATAGATTGATGCGCTGGTGGCCAACGCCAAGTGTGGCACCAAGCCCATCTTTCAAAGGAGCCGGTCATGAATCAATATCGCAAGTTAGTCCCTTCGCTTCTCGTTGCCGCAGGCTTGGGCACTTTATTTGTGGCACCGGTCTTCGCTGAACCGGAATGTGACCCGATGAGAGGACGTGACTACCGTCACGAGCAATATTCAAAGAACATGGAGCAGCATCAAAAAATGTTGCACGAGACCTTGAAGTTGACCCCGGAACAAGAGCCTGGTTGGAAAAAACTGATTGACTCCGAGCAACCGATGCGAGCCGCTGACGCGGCCAAGCGCGAAGACTGGTCGAAGCTCTCTGCCCCTGAACGCGCTGACAAAATGCTTGAACTATCAAAGGTGCGTCAACAACATCTGAGTGACCATGTGGTGGCCTTGAAAGCTTTCTACGCCACGCTGACCCCGGCACAACAGAAGAGTTTTGAAGATTTTCACGCAGGTTCGCGTAGTGGAATGGGCGGCAAGCGCGGACCGGGCATGAACAAGGTCGAAAAAGCGCCTGCTACACAGAAGCCCTGATAGGGCTGCTGGAGTTTCAGATCAATCGACCCCGCCCGCAAGCTGGGTTGATTGCATTGAGCCACAGTGTCCGGTCAACTTGAAGGATGAATCGCTGCAGGCCATGGCTGGCAAAAGGTAGCTTCTAGAATGGCAACAGATTCGAGCACACGGCCCTGGTGGCTTGAGCCATTCCCTGACGCTGCAAAGGCGTCAGGGAATACGAAAACCGGCTTGTCGAGTGCCGAAGCCAAACTTCGCCTGGCGAAATTCGGCCCCAACCTGTTCAGTGACCATCAGGAACTGCCGTTGTGGCGGCAGTTCCTTTCCCGCTTCAAGAATCCGCTGGTCCTCTTGCTGCTCGTGGCCAGTGCGATTTCCGCCATGACGGGGGAACTGACCAACTTTTTCATCATCTTCGTCATGGTGTTGTTCAGCGTTACGCTGGACTTTATCCAGGAACACCGTGCCGGCAAGGCGGCAGCCAGCCTGCGCCAGTCTGTCTCGTTGCGGGCAAGCGTGATTCGCGATGGCCAGCAGCTCGAAGTGGCCGTGGCCGACGTGGTGCCGGGTGATCTTGTCATGCTCTCCGCAGGGGACATGATTCCAGCCGATGCCCTGGTGCTGGAATCGAACGATTTTTTCGTCAAGCAAGCCTTGTTGACCGGTGAGCCCTACCCGGTGGAAAAGCACCCGGGCGCGCTGGCTGCCAGTGCAACCGATATTCAGGATGCCGCCAATGCGGTGTTCATGGGCACCACCGTGATCAGCGGCAGCGCCAGGATTCAGGTCGTCAACACCGGGGTTGGCACCGCCATCGGCGCCATTGCTGACACCTTGACCCGGACGCCGCCGCCGACCTCATTCGAGATTGGCACGCACCGCTTCGGCATGCTCATCATGCGGCTGACGATCCTGCTCGTGCTCTTCGTGCTGCTGGTCAATGGCTTCATGCACAAGCCCTGGCTGGACTCGTTCCTGTTCGCCGTTGCGCTCGCCGTCGGCCTGACTCCCGAACTGCTGCCCATGGTGGTGTCAGTGACCTTGGCCCATGGCGCATTGCTCATGGCCAAGAAGAAGGTCATCGTCAAACGACTGGCGGCGATCCAGAACCTGGGATCGATGGATGTATTCTGCACCGACAAGACCGGGACGCTGACCGAGGCAAAGATCCGGCTGGAACAGCATACCGACCCGCAAGGCAAGCCGAGCGAGCGGGTGCTGGAACTGGCTTACCTGAACAGCTTCTTCGAAACCGGCCTGAAAAGTCCGCTCGACGAGGCGATCCTGGCGCACCAGGATATCGACGTCAGCGCCTGGAAGAAAATAGATGAAGTACCTTTCGATTTCGAGCGGCGGCGCGTCTCGGTCCTGCTCGACAAGGGCAATGGCCGCCTGCTGGTCGTCAAGGGCGCCCCGGAAGAGATTATCGGCCTGTGCGCCAGCTATGAGGAGCAGGGCAATGTGGCGCGGATTCCGCTCGACAAGGCTGCCCGGGAAAAGATACACGCGGTGCATGCCGATCTTGAAAAAGAGGGTTTTCGCGTGCTGGGCATCGCCTGGCGGGACGTCGCCGCTGACCACCCGCATGCCGTCATCGGCGATGAAGCGGAGCTGGTCTTCGCCGGCTTTGCCGCCTTTCTCGACCCGCCCAAGGAGAGTGCCGGTAGCGCGCTGGCCGCCCTCCGGGAGAGCGGCATCAGCGTCAAGATCGTCACCGGCGACAGTGAACTGGTGACCCAGCATGTTTGCGGGCAGTTGAACATTCCGGTCATCGGCATCCTGACCGGCAAGGAAATGGCGGCGATGGACGATGCGGCCCTGCGTGTCAGGGTGGAAAAAGCCAACCTGTTCTGCCGGGTGAACCCGGCGCAGAAGGAGCGGGTTATCCTCGCCCTCAAGGCGCGCGGCCATGTCGTCGGCTATCTCGGCGACGGCATCAACGACGCACCGTCGCTGCATGCGGCGGATGTCGGCCTGTCGGTCGATTCGGCGGTCGATGTAGCCAAGGAAGCCGCCGACATGATCCTGCTCGATCACGACCTGCACGTGCTGCACGATGGCGTTCTGGAAGGCCGCCGTACTTTCGGCAACATCATGAAGTACATCATGATGGGCACCAGTTCCAATTTCGGGAACATGTTCAGCATGGCCGGCGCCGCACTGTTCCTGCCTTTCCTGCCGATGTTGCCGACCCAGATCCTGCTCAACAATGTGCTCTACGACATTTCCGAGGTGCCGGTTCCGCTCGACAAGGTCGATCCCGAGGAACTGCGCAAGCCACGGATCATGGACATGAACTTCATTCGCAACTTCATGCTGACGATCGGACCGATCAGTTCGGCCTTCGATTTCCTGACTTTCTACGTCATGCTCAGCGTCTTGCAAGCGGATGAGAAACTGTTCCAGACCGGCTGGTTCGTCGAATCACTATGTACGCAGGTACTGGTGATCTTCGTTATCCGTACCCGCGGCAATCCATTCAGGAGCCGCCCGCATCCCGTATTGGTCGCTACGTCACTTGGCGTGGCGCTGCTCGGCGCCGTACTGCCGTTCACACCCGTAGGAACCTACTTCGGATTCGTGCCGCCACCGCTCAAGTTCTACATCATCCTGGGGGGCATGGCGCTGGCTTATCTGGTGATCGTCGAAGTCGCCAAGCGGGGGTTTTATCGATGGCAAGCTTCCCCGGCTTCAACGGATGGTTCGTCGGCTTACGCGAAATGAACTGCCGCAGGGGGAAAGTTTCCTTTCCCCTGTGTCGGTCTACTGCTGGATCAGCGTGCCGGCGGGACGACAACGATAGTGCTACCGCTGTTGGTGCCGCCGGAGCCAGTGTTGCCCTTTGCTCCGGTCGCACCCGTGTTGCCCCGAT
The DNA here is from genome assembly GCA_016714975.1 of Candidatus Dechloromonas phosphorivorans. Taxonomy (GTDB): domain Bacteria; phylum Pseudomonadota; class Gammaproteobacteria; order Burkholderiales; family Rhodocyclaceae; genus Azonexus; species Azonexus phosphoriphilus. The sequence continues at coordinate 515,125 of JADKBR010000017.1, forward strand.
TTCCTGTCGCGCCGGTGTCGCCAACTGCGCCCGTATTGCCTTGCGTTCCCGTCTGACCTTGTGCGCCGGTGGCCGGTGGATCCTGTGGATCCGGTATAGCCCGTATTGCCTGTGTTACCGGTATTGCCGGTAGCGCCACGCTCGCCCTGGGGGCCCGCCGGTCCGGTGCATGCCCCCAAACCGAAGGCTGCGACTATCAACATGGTACTGAGTGACTTTTTCATGATTTTCCTCTTGAGTCGTACACGGCCGAAAAGCCGCATGCCCCAGCCTGACCGAGGCGAAGATCGAGGTCTGTTTGCTGGCACACACAGTTCGGCTTTCCAGTTGATGCCATCGGCGGCAACAGGGAAAGAGCCGCGAACTTGAGCGCGATTTTTCTCTGTGTTTGCCAGCGTACCGACTGCTTGCCAGCGGGTGGGTTTTCATACCCTTCCTTAACTCAGGGGAAACAAGCATGCTCCATTCGATTGTCCTAGTCTCGGCCGGCTCTGTTGTCATTGGCGACATAGTTCCGGTCCTCGTTCTTTTGGCCGCAACGGCCCTGGGGGGCATGTTCATCTACTGACAGTGGTATGCGTTGCGGCGATTGGATTTAGACCACGATCAAGGCAATTCCACCACGAGCCGACGGCCCTAAAAAAAACCGGCCGAAGCCGGTTTGAAAAACGTGCAGGATTCGGCGCCCTCGGGCGCCGAATTTCTGTGTTACTTGAACCTTGACTGGGCGTCAGCCAGGCCGGCCTTGACATCATCCAACATCTTGTCAGCGGTTTTTTTTGCCTGTTCCCAGGCTTCGCCAGACGACTTTCCAAGTTCCTTCATCTTTTTCACGGCGGCGCGCTGCCGAGCGCGCAATTCATGCAATTCCCCGGCACCCTTGACTCTCATGTTGCCACCGAGTTTGTCCAACCGGGCTTCCAGTAGGTTGATCTCGGCAGTCCATTCCTTCAGTTGTGCCCCCATCTTTTTCCGGTATGCGTTTTGTACTTCCATGATTCTCTCCTCGGGTGTCTGGCGAACGGCCGATCCTACTTGGCCGGTGCGACGACCAGCTTGTTGCTCACTTCCTTGACGTCCGCGACTGCGGCCGCCAGCGTCCTGGCCTTGTCGCTGTTCGCCTGCGAATCGACTGTTCCGGTCAATGTCACGACGCCCTTGACGGTATCGACATGGATCTGCAGGGTCTTCAGTCCGGGTTCGCCAAAAACGGCGGTCTTGACCCTGGCCGTGATCTCGGTGTCATTAATGGACTGACCGGCCTTTGCGCTTTGCTCGGTCATTTTTCTCTCGGTCTTGTCGACGGATTCGCCAACGTTCTTCTTGGTATCGGAGGCGGTCTGGTCCATCGTCTTGCCCGCCTTTTCCGCCGGCCCCTGCTTGTCGCAGGCAGTCAGTCCGGCGGCGAGGAGCAGCGAAATGGCGATCAGTTTGAGGTTGCTATGCATCATGTTTTGGTTCTCCAGTGTGTTGTGAAAATCTCTTCGGTTCTCTAGATCCTGCCGAGCAACAAGAGGATGACCAGGATGATCACCAGCAACCCGACGCCGCCGGTGGGCCCGTAGCCCCAGCTCCGGCTGTGCGGCCAGCTTGGAAGCACGCCGACCAGTATGAGGATCAGAACGATCAACAGAATTGTTCCCAATGACATTTGTATTCTCCTTACAGTGATTTGTTGCCCGGCACGCTTGAATCTTTGCCGCAAGACTCATGCTACGCAGGCCATGGCGACGGTCTGTACGCCAGCACACAGACAGTCTCGGGGGCCCGAGCGAAGATGCGTCGCAGAGGAAGGCTGCGCATTAACAGCTTCCTCGCTCGAGGCAATCGCCCCGGGAAACAGCGATACGAGGAGATATGATGAACAACGGAATGAATCCCAGCCACGGGTCTGTCGACAGCAGCAAGCAAGCGCTCGTCATGGATCTCAAGAACGCTCTCGGCGATGCCGACCGCCTGCTTTCGAACGTGGTCGCGTCAAGCGCCGACGACATCGCTGTGGCGCGAAGGAAGCTTGAATCCCGCCTCGCCAACGCAAAAACCATGCTCATGGATGCAAGCATGGCGGTGTCGGACCGGGCCAGGTACGCGGCCGATGCCACCGACGTCTACGTCCGGGACAATCCCTGGAAGATGCTCGGGGTCGCCGCCGCTGCTGGTGTCGTCATCGGCGGCATTCTCCTGCGTCGCCGCTGACCAGGCCTCCCGACGGCAGCGTGCGGCTTGTTGCCGATAACGGCCGACGGGCATCGCTCCATGCAAGGGAGTAGGCAGTTGGAAGGGTCGTATCAATGTCGTTCCTGAGACGATTATTCCCGCGCTTTGCTCGTTTTCGGGCCGGCTTTTGATGAATATGGAACGGCCATGAACGGTACTCCCGGCTTTGGCCTGAGCGTTGCATCCTATGGTCAGCTCTGCCCAGTCTGCAATGCTTCCACAATTCGCATCCCGCGCCGTTTCGTCGATCGGCTTCTAAGTATTTTTGCGCCCATCCGTCGCTACCGTTGCCGGTCCATCAACTGCACCTGGGAAGGCAATCTGCGTGTCAAGTGATCGATACCCACTGAAAGGGAAATAAATGGCCAGCATCGGCTTACACGAATCTGAACACAAGCTGTCCGCTACAACGCAGGACAAGCACCGGGCAATCGTTTCATTGATGGAGGAACTGGAAGCCATCGATTGGTACAATCAACGCTGCGACGCCTGCGATGACCGGGAACTCAAGAGCATCCTCGAGCACAACCGGGATGAAGAGAAGGAGCATGCGGCAATGCTGTTGGAGTGGATCCGCCGCCAGGACCCCGCATTTTCCGCCCAGCTGAAAAATTACCTGTTTACCGAGAAGCCGCTTGCCGGCCACTGATGTTGCACATCTTGCGACCAGGGTCCTTCTGGTCGAGGATGATCCCGTCGATGCAAAACTTGTTCAGGAAGCGCTTGCCGGCTCTGCCGGACGAGCGTTTCAGGTGGAATGGGTGACGCAACTCAGGGTAGCACTTCTTCGATTGAGCAAGGCTGCCTTTGACGTGGTTCTGCTTGATCTGACGTTGCCTGACGGTCTGGGAATCACGGTCTTTGATCAGATATTCGAGGCCGCGCCACGTGCCCTGATTCTCGTCCTGAGCGGTGCGAGCGATGAAGAACTGGCCTGCCAGGCGGTGCAGCGCGGCGCCCAGGACTATTTTGCCAAGGGACATATCGACGCCCGCTGGCTGCCGCATGCCCTGCGTTACGTCATGGAACGCAAGGCCAGCCAGGATGCACTGCGTGACAGCGAGGAGCGCTTTCGCGCCATGAGCGACGCCTCGCCGCTCGGCATCTTCGTTTCCGATGCCGGGGGTGATTGCATTTATACCAATGCGGCATACCACAAGATATCCGGGCTGAATTTCGCGCAGGCGCTGGGCACCAACTGGAGCATGGCGATCCACCCGGATGATCGCCAGCGCATCGTCGTCGAATGGCGCGATGCGGTGCGCGGCCACGAACCCTTCCAGGCCGAGGTGCGCTTTCTGCGCGAAGACGGCAGTATCGTGTGGACCCGCCTGAATGCCGGCGCCATGCGCGATGGGCTGACGTCGCGCGGCCGGGTGCAGACGGTCGAGGATATTACCGGGCGCAAGACGGTAGATCGCGAACTGGCGCTGGCGAAGGAGGCCTTGTTCGAGGAAAAGGAGCGGGCCCAGGTGACACTGAACTCAATTGGTGATGCCGTGCTGTGCACCGACATTTTGGGCAACGTGACCTATCTTAATCCGGTGGCCGAGACGATGACCGGCTGGAAAGCCGCGGATGCGCTGGGGCGACCGCTTGGCGAAGTATTCCGGATCATCGACGGGATTACCCGGCAACCGGCAGACAATCCCGCACAACGCGCCATCGCCGAGAACAAGGTCGTGGGTCTGGCAGTGGACAGCGTGCTGATTCGGCGTGATGGCGTCGAGTCCGCCATCGAGGATTCCTCGGCACCGATCCACAACCGGGATGGCCGGGTCAGCGGCGCGGTGATCGTTTTTCACGATGTCAGCGAAGCGCGGGCCATGGCGCAGAAAATGGCCCATCTGGCCCGACATGATTTCCTGACCACCCTGCCCAACCGCCTGGTGCTGACCGAACGGCTCTCCTGGTCCATCAGTCATGCGCAGCGGCACCACAAGCAGGTCGCACTGCTTTTTCTTGACCTGGACAATTTCAAGGACATCAACGACGAGCTGGGTCACGTAATCGGTGACCGATTGCTGCAGTCGGTTGCCGGGCGGCTACTCGAGTGTGTTCGGTCCACGGACAGCGTTTTCCGCCAGGGTGGCGACGAATTCGTGATCCTGCTCGACGAAATCGAGCGTCGGCAGGATGCGGCCCAGGTTGCCGAGAAGTTGGTCGCTGCGCAACTTGCGCCGCACCGCGTTGAAGGCCATGACCTGCATGTCACCCTGAGCATCGGCATCAGCATCTATCCCGATGACGGGCTGATCCCCGATGCGCTGATGAAGAACGCCGACACCGCGATGTATTGCGCCAAGGCCAATGGGCGCAACAACTACCAGTTCTTCACGGCTGAAATGAACAGCGCCGCCGCCGGGAGGCGTGGTCCGCCGTCCGCCAACCAGGGCTGAACCAGCGTCGCCGCGAATTCATGAGGCGCCGCACATTCATATGTGTGCCAGCGTACCGAGCCGGCTCGCGGTCTTCCGTATGCTGGTTTCAAGGCGTCGCCACGGTTCATCGGGAAGGCGCTGGAAACAGAGAGTCCTGTTTTTCCCATCTAAGGAGCTTCAATCATGAATTCAGCAAGCAAATACCTGTCCGCCATGTTTCTCGCCGCCACCCTGATTACCGCCGTCGGTTGCTCGTCGACGCGAACCCAGGAAAGCACCGGCGAATACTCCGATGACGTCGCGATCACCGCCAAGGTCAAGGCCGCCATTGTCGGTGAGTCCACCCTGAAGTCTGCCGAGATCAACGTCGAAACCTTCAAGGGCGTCGTTCAGCTCAGTGGCTTCGTCAGTTCGCAGGCGGCCATCAACAAGGCTGTCGAGGTTACTCGTGCAGTCAGTGGCGTGAAGTCGGTCAAGAACGACATGCGCATCAAGTAATGGAAGGCTGCCCCGCCGGCCGGTGAGTGACTTCAGGTCAGGCACCGGCTGCGGGATGAAGCAAGCCGTCTCACGATGCGTCCGCATCGTGAGACTTTTAGTTTCTGGAAAGGCCATCCCGTTTGAGTTTCGGCACGACGCTCTCCGCGTATTTCGGTCAGTTGAAGACCCGACCGGGCTTTGTCGGTCAATCCCGGCGCCTACCCGGCGACGAAGCGCCGTTGCGCGCCGAACTGTACAGCGCCGATCAGATGGCCCAGCATGGCAGGGCGCTCGCGGCGGCGCACCGACTGGCCGCGGGAAGCGTCGCGGACCGCCTGCTCGGCCGCCTGGCGGCCAACGAAGACACGCTCGTCGGCGTCTGCAAGCGGCTGACTTCCGTATCCACCGAAAAGCGCCGGATCACCCCGGCTGGCGAGTGGCTGCTCGACAATTTCTACCTGATCGAGGAACAGATCCGCACCGCCAAGCGGCATTTGCCGAAGGGCTATAGCCGCGAACTGCCGCGTCTGGCGAGCGGAGCATCGGCCGGCCATCCCCGCGTCTATGACATTGCGCTGGAAACGGTCGCGCATGGCGACGGGCGCGTCGACCCGGAAACCCTCAACCGCTTCGTCGCGGCCTATCAGACCGTGACCGATCTCCGGCTGGGCGAACTGTGGGCGATCCCGATCATGCTGCGCCTGGCGGTGATCGAGAATCTGCGGCGGGTCGGTGCGCGCATCGCCACCGGCTGGGAGGAGCGCAACCTGGCCGGATACTGGGCGGACCGCATGACCGCGGCCGCCGAGAACGATCCGAAGGGCCTGATTCTGGTGATTGCCGACATGGCCCGCTCCCAGCCGCCGATGGCGAGCGCCTTCGTTGCCGAACTCGCGCGCCGCCTACAGGGGCGCGGGCCGGCGCTGGCCCTGCCGCTGACCTGGATCGAACAGCACCTGGCGGAATCCGGCCAGACCATCGCGCAACTGGTTCAGGCCGAGAACCAGTTGCAGGCGGCCGATCAGGTCTCGATCAGCAACAGCATCGGCAGCCTGCGGATTATCGGCGCGATGGACTGGCGCAAGTTCGTCGAGACCCAGAGCGTCGTCGAACAGACGCTGCTGGAAGATCCTGGCGGCGTCTATGGCGGGATGGATTTCGCGACCCGCGACCGCTATCGCCATGCCACCGAGAAAATGGCGAAAGGGAGTCGTCTGGCGGAAGGGGCGCTGGCCCGCAAGGCGGTCGAACTGGCCCGCGCCGGGGCCGCGGCCGGCGATGCCGATCATGCCGGACACGTGGGCTTCTACCTGATCGGCAAGGGCCGGCCCGAGCTCGAAAGGGCGGCCGAAGTCGCCCACTCCGCAGGCGACAGCGTCCGCCGCGCTGCGAGCCGCTTCCCGCTGCTGCTCTACCTCGGCGGCATCACGTTGATTGCCGCGGCGCTTGCCGGAATCCTTGCGCAACGTGCGCTCGCGTCCGAACTGCCGCTGTGGGCGGCGATTCCCGTTGGCCTGGTCGCGCTGCTGGCGACCAGCCAACTGGCCGTGGCGCTGGTGAACTGGCTGGCCAGCCTGCTGGTCGCGCCGCATCCCCTGCCGAGGATGGACTTCTCCACCGGCATCCCGGCGGCGTCGCGGACGCTGGTCGTGGTGCCGACCATGCTGACCAGCGCCGCGGGCATCGAGAGCCTGGTCGAAGCGCTGGAAGTCAGGTTCCTGGCCAATCGCGATCCCAGCCTCCACTTCGGCCTGTTGAGCGACTTCCTCGACGCGGCGCAGGAATCGCTGCCTGAGGATGCCGCACTGATGCGGCTCGCCGGCGAAAGAATCGCCGAACTCAACGCGAAATATGCCCCTGAAACGGCGTCGACCGCAGCGGGCCTCTTTTTCCTGTTCCATCGGCCTCGCCGCTGGAATCCGCAGGAGCGCATCTGGATGGGCCATGAGCGCAAGCGCGGCAAGCTGGCCGAATTGAATGCCCTGCTGCGCACCGGCGCGAGAGAAGGTTTTGCGCTGGTCGTCGGCGATACGGCGGCCCTGGCCGGGGTCAGGTACGTCATCACGCTGGACACCGACACGCAGTTGCCGCGCGATGCCGCACGCCAGTTCGTCGGGGCCATGGCCCATCCGCTCAATCGTCCGCGCTTCGACGAAGCACAGCGGCGGGTTGTCAGCGGCTACGGCATACTGCAGCCGCGGGTGGCGGTCAGCCTGCCGGGCACCAATCGCTCCCGCCTGGCCCGGCTCTATGGCGGCGAACCCGGCATCGATCCCTATACCCGTGCCGTGTCTGATGTCTATCAGGACGTGTTCGGCGAAGGGTCGTTCATCGGCAAGGGGATCTACGACGTCGATGCCTTCGAGCGCGCCCTCGGCGGCTGCTTCCCGGAAAACCGCATCCTCAGCCATGACCTGCTCGAAGGCTGCTACGCTCGCGCCGGCCTGTTGAGCGACGTGCATCTGTACGAGGACTGCCCGGCCAGCTACCGCGCCGATGTACTGCGCCGGCATCGCTGGATGCGTGGCGACTGGCAACTCGCCGGCTGGCTCTGGCGGCGCGTGCCGGGCGAGGATAGCTGCCGGCACCGGAATCCGCTGACGGCCCTGTCACAGTGGAAACTGATCGACAACCTGCGGCGCAGCCTCGTCCCGGCGGCGCTGACGCTGCTCCTGGTACTCGGCTGGACGGTCCTGGCGCCGGTCGGCTGGTGGACCTTTTCGGTGCTCGGCATTCTCGTCGTTCCGGCGATCTTTTCCGCGCTCTTCGATATCTGCCGCAAGCCGGATGAAGTCTTGCCCAGGCAGCACCTGGCCGCCGTGGCAAGCTCGTTCTCCCGGCAACTGAAGCAGGCCGCGCTGGAGTTCGCCTGCCTGCCCTACGAGGCGTTCTTCAGTCTCGATGCCATTGCCCGCACGACCTGGCGCGTGCTGGTTTCGCACCGGCACCTGCTGGAATGGAATCCGTCGAGCGAGGTCGAGCGTCAGCTCGCCGGGCGCGGCCGCAGCGAACTCGCGGCGTGTCTGCGGGCGATGTGGTTTGGGCCGCTGATTGCCGTGGCGGTGGCGCTCCATCTTCTGCTGGAGAATCCGGCGCTGCTGGCGGTCGCGGGACCGTTCCTGCTGCTCTGGCTGCTCTCGCCGCTGATCGCCTGGTGGGTCAGCCGACCGCTGGCTGTGCACAAGGCCAGCCTGAGCGGTGATCAACGCATGTTCCTGCGCCGGATTGCGCGGCGGACCTGGGGTTTCTTCGAGCGTTTCGTCGGTCCGGAAGACCACTGGCTGGCGCCTGACAACTATCAGGAATACCGTATTGCCGCGATCGCCCACCGCACCTCGCCGACCAATATGGGGCTGGCCTTGCTGGCCAATCTGACGGCGCATGATTTTGGCTACATCGCGACCGGACAACTGGTCGAGCGGACCGCCAGGACCCTGCACACGATGGCCGGGCTGGCGCGCTACCGCGGGCATTTCTACAACTGGTACGACACGCAGACCCTGCTGCCGCTGCCGGTGCTCTACGTGTCGACCGTCGATAGCGGCAACCTGGCCGGGCACCTTCTCACCTTGCGCGGCGGGCTGCTCGGCCTGGCCGACGAGGCGCTGCTGACGCCCCGGCTGTTTGCCGGCCTCGGCGACACGCTCGGCTTGCTTGGCGAGAGCGCCGATGCGGCAGCGGCCGGCGCGCTGGCCGCCTTTCGCAAGATCCTCGAAGCCGCCGCAGCGGCTCCGCCGCAAACCCTGTCGGCGCTGCGACTGGTTCTTCTGCGGCTGCTAGCCGGCAGTGGCGAGTTGCTTGCCCTGTGCGCCCCTCAACTCGAGCACCGGGACGAAACCCGGCCCGAAAACGAGGCCAACCACTGGGCGCTGGCGCTCGCCCGCCAGCTCGATGACGCCATCGCGGAACTGGAACAACTGGCGCCGTGGCTGACCGTCACGCCGGCACCGCCCGGCCTCGAGGTGTTGGCGCAGAAAGCTGCCGACCTGGCCGTGCCGACCCTGCACGGACTGGTGCCTCTGGAGGCCGAACTTTGCCTGGCCATCGACCTGCAACTGGTGGCGGCGATGACGCCGGAACAGTGCGAATGGCTGGCCGAACTGCGCCGGCGGATCATCGCCGGCAGCAGCGAAGGACGCCGCCGTATCAGCCGGATCGGTCGCTCGCCAGGGCCTGCGGCGAAATGGCCGAGATGGACTACGGGTTCCTGTTCGACGAGGCGCGGCATTTGCTGACCATCGGCTACAACGTCACCGAACGCCGGGTGGATACCAGCTACTACGATCTGCTGGCCTCCGAGGCCCGCCTGTGCAACTTCGTCGCCATCGCCCAGGGCCAGCTGCCACAGGAGAGCTGGTTCTCGCTCGGCCGCCTGCTCACCGGCACCGGCGGCGAGCCGGCGCTGCTGTCGTGGAGCGGCTCGATGTTCGAGTACCTGATGCCGCTGCTGGTAATGCCGAACTACGACAACACGCTGCTCGACCAGACCTGCAAGGCGGCCGTCGCCCGCCAGATCGAGTACGGCAGGCAGCGCGGCGTGCCGTGGGGGATTTCCGAATCCGGGTACAACACGGTCGATGTCCATCTCAATTACCAGTACCGTGCCTTCGGGGTGCCGGGTCTGGGGCTCAAGCGCGGGCTGGCCGAGGATCTGGTGATTGCGCCCTATGCCTCGGCGCTGGCATTGATGGTGGCGCCCGAGGCGGCCTGCCTGAATCTGCAGCGCATGGCCGATGAGGGATTTGTCGGGAAATACGGCTTCTTCGAGGCCATCGACTACACCCCGGCCCGCCAGCGGCGCGGCCAGACGCATGCCTTGGTGCGCTCGTTCATGGCGCACCATCAGGGCATGAGCCTGCTGGCGCTGGCTTACCTGCTGCTTGACCAGCCGATGCAGCGCCGCTTCGCCGCCGACCGCCTGTTCCAGGCAGTCATGCTGCTCTTGCAGGAACGCATCCCCAAGGTCACCACGCTATTTTCGCACACCGCCGAACTGGCCGACGCGCGGTCGACCGAAACTGCCGCCGAAATGCCGATCCGGGTGTTCACCACCCCCGATACACAGACGCCGGAAGTCCAGTTGCTGTCGAACGGCCGCTACCACGTCATGGTCACCAACGCCGGGGGCGGCTACAGCCGCTGGAACGACCTCGCCATCACACGCTGGCGCGAGGACGGGCTGCGCGACAACTGGGGCACCTTCTGCTACATCCGCGAAGTGGCGAGCGGGACCGTCTGGTCGACCGCCTTCCAGCCGACCCTCAGGCGCGCCGATCATTACGAGGCGATTTTCTCCGAAGGGCGCGCCGAGTTCCGCCGCCGCGATTCGCTGGGCAGCATTCTCGGCAGCGGCGAAGGCGAGTTCGAGACCTACACCGAGATCGTCGTCTCGCCGGAAGACGACATCGAGTTGCGCCGGACACGCATCACCAATCGCTCGCGGCAGCGCCGGGAAATCGAGGTCACCAGCTATGCCGAAGTCGTGCTGGCGCCGGCGGCGGCGGACGACCTGCATCCGGCCTTCAGCAACCTCTTCGTGCAGACCGAAATCCTGCGCGAGCGGCACGCCATCCTGTGCACCCGCCGGCCGCGCTCGCTCGGCGAGCCGGCGCCGACCATGCTGCACCTGATGGCGGTGCACGGAGCGGCCAACGGCACGATTTCCTGCGAAACGGATCGCCTCGCCTTCCTTGGCCGAAACCGCAGCACCGCCAACCCCCAGGCGTTGAGCGACAGCACGGCGCTGGCCGGGGCCGAGGGGTCGGTGCTCGACCCGGTGGCTGCCGTCCGCCGGCGCATCGTGCTGGAACCCGAACAGTCGGTGACCATCGACCTGGTGACCGGCATCGCGGGAAACCGCGACCTGGCCCTTGGCCTGGTCGAGAAATATCAGGACCGCAATCTCGCCGACCGCGTCTTCGATCTGACCTGGACGCACAGCCAGGTCGTCCTGCGCCAGCTCAACGCGACCGAGGCCGACGCGCAACTGTATGCGCGGCTGGCCGGCGTGGTCATCCATGCCAATGCGCTGCTGCGTGCCGATGCCGCGGTGCTCGTCAGGAACCGGCGCGGGCAGTCCGGCCTCTGGGGTTATGCCATCTCCGGCGACCTGCCCATCGTCCTGCTGCAGATCGCCGACGCGGCCAATATCGACCTCGTGCGCCAGCTCGTCCAGGCGCACGCCTACTGGCGCCTGAAAGGGCTGGCCGTCGACCTGGTGATCTGGAACGAGGATCACGCCAGTTACCGGCAGCGCCTGCAGGACCAGATCATGGGGCTGATCGCCTCGGGCATCGAAGCCAGCGTAATCGACCGGCCGGGCGGCATCTTCGTGCGTCTGGCCGACCAGATATCGGGCGAAGACCGCATCCTGCTCCAGTCCGTGGCGCGGGCCGTCATCGCCGACAACCGGGGTACGCTGGCCGAACAGCTCGACCGGCGCAGCCTGACCGAAACGCGTGTGCCGCGCCTGGTGCCAAGCCGTCGCTACCGCCCGGAAGTGCCGCCGACCGCCACGGTGCCGGGTACCGGTCTGCAGTTGTTCAACGGACTCGGCGGCTTCTCTGCCGACGGACGCGAATATGTCATCACGCTCGGCCCCGGCGAGACGACCCCGGCGCCGTGGGCCAATGTGCTCGCCAATCCGCATTTCGGGACGGTCATTTCGGAGAGCGGTTCGGCCTATACCTGGAGCGAGAATGCCCACGAATTCCGCCTGACCCCGTGGCACGACGATCCGGTCAGCGATGGCAGCGGCGAAGCGCTCTATTTGCGCGACGATGAGACCGGCCACGTCTGGTCGCCGACCCCGCTGCCGGTACGAGCCGCGATGCCCTATGTGATCCGGCATGGTTTTGGCTACAGCGTTTTCGAGACCTGCACGGGCGGCATCTGTTCCGAACTTCTGGTCTATGTGGCGAGTGACGCCGCGATCAAGTTCTCGGTCCTGAAATTGCGCAATAAATCAGGTCGACCGCGGCAGATCTCGGCCACCGGCTATGTCGAGTGGGTCCTCGGCGACATGCGGCCGAGGACGGCCATGCATGTCGGCAGCGAAGTCGCCCCCGGCAGCGGCGCGCTCTACGCGCGCAATCCCTACAGCAGCGAATTCGCCGGGCGCGTCGCCTTCTTCGATGTCGACGATCCGACGCGTACGGTGAGCGCTGACCGGGCGGAATTCATCGGGCGCAACGGCACCCTGCAGGATCCGGCCGCCATGCGGCGCGCCCGCCTTTCCGGCCGCGTCGGCGCCGGACTCGATCCCTGCGCGGCGATCCAGGTTGCTTTCGAACTCGCCGACGGGGAAGAGCGCGAGATTGTCTTTCGTCTCGGCGTCGGGCGGGATGCCGGCGAGGCCGGTCAACTGGTTCAGCGTTTTCGCGGCGCCCTGGCGGCACGCGACGCACTCGCAGCGGTGCGCCGGCAGTGGGCGCAGACACTGGGCGCCGTGCAGGTGGAGACGCCCGATCCGGCGGTCAATGTGCTGGTCAATGGCTGGCTGGTCTATCAGACCCTGGCCTGCCGGGTCTGGGCGCGCAGCGGTTATTACCAGTCGGGCGGCGCCTTCGGCTTCCGTGACCAGTTGCAGGACACGATGGCGCTGATCCATGCCGAGCCGGGGCTGGTCCGCGAACATCTGCTGCTGTGCGCCAGCCGCCAGTTCGCGGAAGGCGATGTCCAGCACTGGTGGCATCCACCGTCAGGCCGCGGTGTCCGCACGCGCTGTTCGGATGATTACCTGTGGCTGCCGCTGGCGGTCTGCCGCTATGTCGTCGGCACCGGGCGATAGCGGCGTCCTCGGCGAAACGGCGGGTTTTCTTGCCGGCCGCCCGGTCAATCCGGAGGATGACTCCTACTACGATCTGCCCGAGCAGTCCTCCGAACTGGCCAGTCTCTATGAGCATTGCGTGCGTGCCATCCGCCACGGTCTGCGCTTCGGCACGCACGGCCTGCCGCTGATCGGCTCCGGGGACTGGAACGACGGCATGAATCGGGTCGGCATCGGCGGCAAGGGCGAAAGCGTCTGGCTGGGCTTCTTCCTCTGCGACGTGCTCAAGCGCTTCAGCGCACTGGCGGCGGCGCATGGCGATGCGGCGTTCGCCGAATTCTGCCTTGCCGAGGGCGCCCGCCTGCATCAGGCGCTGGAGCAGCACGGCTGGGATGGCGCCTGGTATCGCCGTGCCTATTTCGACGACGGCACGCCGCTCGGCACCGCAAGCGGCGACGAATGCCGGATCGACTCGATCTCGCAGAGCTGGTCCGTATTGTCCGGGGCTGCCGATTCAAAGCGCGCGCGTCTCGCCATGCAGGCGGTGGACGAGCGACTGGTGCGGCGCAAGGACGGGCTCGTCCAGTTGCTCGATCCGCCGTTCGATAAATCACAGCTCGACCCCGGCTACATCCGCGGCTATGTGCCGGGGGTACGCGAGAACGGGGGGCAGTACACCCACGGCGCGATCTGGGCGGCGATGGCTTTTGCCGCGCTGGGCGACCGCGAACGTGCCTGGGAACTGACGCGCATGATCAACCCGGTCAACCATGCGCTGTCGGAGGCCGGGGTCGCCATCTACAAAACCGAACCTTACGTGGTTGCCGCCGACGTCTACGCGCTGGCGCCGCATACCGGCCGCGGTGGCTGGTCGTGGTACACCGGGTCGGCCGGCTGGATGTACCGGCTGCTGCTCGAATCGCTGCTCGGCCTGCGGCTGGAGGGGGAGAATCTGTATTGCGCACCCTGTTTGCCTGCGGACTGGCCGGGGTTTGCGATGACCTACCGCTACCGGGCGACGGTCTATCACATCGCCGTCACGCAAGTTCATGGCGCTCCCGAAGGGCAGGGCGCTGCGGTCACCCTGACTGTCGATGGTGTCGCCCGCAGCGACGGGGTGATTCCCCTGGTCGACGACCAGGGTGAACATCAGGTCCTGATCACCTTGACCATGGCTGGCTCATGATCCCGGGCCGCCCGCCCGGGCCGCCCGGAGTTCGGCTTCGAGGCGCTTGGCCTCGCTGATGTCGATGAAGGTGATCACCACGCCGTCGATCACGTTTTCCAGCGTGCGGTAGGGCATGATCCGCACGATGTACCAGTCGGCATCCCGGCCGGGGACCTGCTTTTCCGAGAAGACCAGCGTGCGCAGCACTTCCTGCGCATCGTCCAGCAAATCGGGGTAGTCGAGGTCATGGACGATATCCGACAGCGGGCGTCCGACATCGCCGGGAATCAGCTTGAAGATATGCGTCGCCTGGCTGGTAAAGCGCCGCACATGCAGGGCGTTGTCGAGGAAGACGGTGGCAATGTCGGTACTGTCCATCAGGTTCTTCATGTCACTGCTGGTGGCCGATAATTCATCGACCTTCAACTGAAGTTCGGCGTTGACCATCTGCAGTTCTTCGTTGAGTGACTGCATTTCCTCCTTCGAGGTGGTCAGTTCCTCGTTGGTCGACTGCAACTCCTCGTTGGTCGATTGCAGTTCCTCGTTCGTCGACTTGAGTTCCTCATGGGAGGTCTGCATTTCCTCGCGAATGCTTTGGGCCTCGTCCCTTGCCTTCTGCAGGCCTGTTCGAGTTCGAGGACACGCGCATCGGTGGCCTGCTTGGCGGTGCGGTGCTTGCGTCGAGCTTGGCTGCCGCCACATCCGCGAAAACGAATCATCGCCATGCCCTGCAGCAGGCGGTCAACCGCTGGATGGGATGGACGGTCAGATTGATGGTGTGTGTCTCGCCGTTGCCGCCGACTTTCAGGTCGTGGATGACGACTGCCTCCGCGGAGCGCAGCGCCTTGGGCAGCGCGACGATCAGTTCCTCGCGCAATCCCTCGCGCGCCATCGCGTGAATGTTCCAGTTCGCCTTGCCGGCAGCGGGCTCCAGGTATTTCCCGGTGCGCCCGTTGATGAAAATCACGTCGCCCTCGGCATTGGTCAGCACGGCGGCGGGCGCGAATTTCTGCAGGAGCAATTGGTCGGCAAGCGTCTGCAGATTGGCGGTCGGCATGGTCAGGTTCGGGCTTGCGTTGGTGTCGACGGGCAGGGCGGGAAGGCGGGTAGGAAATTCTACATCCAATGGCTTGGCCACAATCGGTTCCCGGCGGTAGATGCGGGCCTTGGCATCGCACGGCGAAAAAAGCTCGCCAAAGCCGCCGATGCTCTCGGCACTGCCCAGAAAGAGTATGCCGCCGGGCTTCAGGCTGTAATGGAACAGCGGCACCAGCTTCTTTTGCAGGGTGGGACCCAGATAGATCAGCAGGTTCCGGCAGGTGAGAATGTCCAGCCGGGTAAAAGGCGGGTCCATCGTGACATTGTGCGGCGCGAATACCACCATCTGGCGGATATCCTGGCTGACCCGGTACTTGCCGCCATCCTCCCTGAAAAAACGGGCCAGGCGCTCCGCCGACACATCGCCGGCAATGCTTGCCGGATAGAGCCCCTGGCGGGCCCGGGCAATGGCATCGGGGTCGATGTCGGTGGCGAAGATGTGAACTTCGACCTGTTTCTTCGGCTTGATCCGGTCGACGGCTTCCCGGAAGGCGATGGCCAGGGAATACGCCTCCTCGCCGCTGGAGCAGGCGGCGACCCAGGCGCGCAGCACATTGCCGGGCGGGTTTGCGCGGATCATCGCGGGCAGCACGTTTTCCTGCAGCCAGGCCCAGGCGGCCGGGTCGCGGAAAAACTGGGTGACGCCGATCAACAGCTCCTTGAACAGCAGATCGGCTTCCTGGGGGTTGGACTGCAGGAAAATTGCGTAGTCGGCAATGCCGGCAAGCTGATGGATGGCGATGCGACGCTCGATCCGCCGATAGAGGGTGCTCTTCTTGTAAAGCGAAAAGTCATGCCCGGTTCGCGCGCGCAACAGGATGCAGACTTTCTCGAAGGCGGAATTCCCGGCCCGGCTTTCCGGTGCGACCGGCATCTCGGCAAGCAGCGGATGGTGCTTTTTCTGGGCACGGATCAAACCGGGGATTTCGCCGGCCTCCGCGACGATATCGGCGAGCCCGGCAGCGATCGCGCTACGCGGCATGGCATCGAACTTGGCGGTTTCCGGCGTTTGCACCAGGGCCAGGCCACCGCGCTTGCGGATCGCTGCGAGGCCGGCCGTTCCATCCGAACCCATGCCGGACAGGATGACGCCGATCGCCTGTTCGCGACGATCTTCGGCCAGGCTCGTGAAAAATGTGTCGATCGGCAGGTGCAGCCCGTGCCGGGTCGTCATCTCGAGCAGGTAAAGCGCGCCGTGCAGGATCGAGATGTCCTTGTCGGGCGGAATGACATAGACGCAATCCGGCTTGATCCGCATCCGGTTTGCGGCCTGCTTCACGGCCATCGTCGTGGCACGCTGCAGCAGTTCCGGGAGCATGCCGGGGCGTTTGGGATCGAGGTGCTGGATGATGACAAAGGCCATGCCGCTGTTTGCCGGGACGCTCGCGAGCAATTGCTCCAGCGCTTCCAGACCCCCGGCTGATGCGCCGATGGCGACGATCGGGAAACCCGCGTCTTGAATCGCGGCACCGGCGTCAGCCGTGCCGCTGGCGGAAGGCGGGCTGACTGCGCTGTTCGGCATTTTTGATCACGCTCCCCAGGTCACCGGTTCGCTTTCCTGCAAGGAGCGTTCGAACAGGTCGAGCAGCGGCAGGGCGCGCTGGGACAGGTTGATCTTGCGGTCGACCCCGGTTTCCGCGTCATTTTCGTCGGCCGGTTGCCCGGCCTGCCTGGCCTTGTCGGCGGCAATGGCCGTCCGCAGTGCGGCGATTGCCGCGGGCAATTGCTCGAGGGTGACGATGCCGCGCACCGCTTCGGGTTCCTTGCCGAGCAGGGCCAACAGCTCCCTGCCGTTCTTCTCGAACATGACCAGGTCGCCGCTGGCGGCCGATTTGAAGGTGACAAGCATGACAGGGCTATCCCTTGCGCCTGTTGATGACTGGGCAGATCGGGGCGATCAGGACGGATGCGGCGCTGCTGTCCATGACGACCATCCGGCACTCACCTCCGGTTTCGTCGAGAACCGCCAGGATTGTTACCGTGATTTCCGGGCGCTGCTCGTTTGCCGACAGTGTGCATTCGCAGGCCGTTTTACGCTTCGCATTGAGCATTTCGTCAAAAAAACGATTGAAGGTATCCAGGGTGTCGG
Organism: Candidatus Dechloromonas phosphorivorans; assembly: GCA_016714975.1. GTDB lineage: Bacteria > Pseudomonadota > Gammaproteobacteria > Burkholderiales > Rhodocyclaceae > Azonexus > Azonexus phosphoriphilus. The sequence goes on from JADKBR010000017.1 coordinate 532,326, forward strand.
CACTGACAAAAGCGGCGAAGCGAAACCGGGCTCTCTGTGAACCCTTGATGCCAAGAAGGATGGCACCAGCAAGATTGGTGTCGAGAATGACGCCCAGCGGATCGAGGGTGAAGTAAGCCACCGGGGCGAAATCGTAGATGTCCGCATAGCGTGCGCGCAAGGCATCCGCTTCCTCGTAGGCGTGGCGGAGTTCCTCGTTGTGCATTTCAAGCTCGATCTGGTGAACCTGCAATTCATGCACCAGTTGCGCCTTGTCCCATGCCGTTGTCGGTACCCTGATATCTGTCTGCAGCAAGCGGGCCTCGGCGCGCTTGCGCAGGGTCGCCGGGTTGGGGCGCGGGCGGTCGACCGTCCTCAGCGCAGGATGCATCAGGAAAATCCGGTCATATTCGGCTTTCACCGTGGCGTAGCATTCGCACGCCCGAGCTTCGAGGCCGGGACGGTCGAGGGCGGTGATGTGGCCGCGGCTGTACTGGATCAGGCCGGCGGCCTGCAGTTTGCCGGCCGATTCGGTCACCGCTTCGCGGCGCACGCCGAGCATGTTGGCGATCAGTTCCTGCGTCATGTCGAGCTGATTGCCGGGGAGCCGGTCAAGACTGAGCAGAAGCCAGCGGCACAACTGCTGATCGACCGAGTGGTGACGGTTGCAGACGATGCTCTGCGCCATTTGCGTCATCAGGGCCTGGGTGAAGCGCAGCGCAAGATGCTGAAATTCGCGCCCCTGATCCAGTTCCCAGCGGATCACCTCGACCCTGGCCCGGTAGGCGGCGCCGGCACTCTGCACGACGACCCGGTGGGTGGTCGTGTCGCCGCCCAGTACCAGCGGGATGCCGACCAGGCCATCGTTGCCGATGATCGCCAGTTCGGCGGTGGCGCCCTTGCTGGTGGTGAAGATCAGCGACGCCAGGCAGGTGATCGGAAAATGGATGTGGCTCAGGCTGTCGCCTGACTCGTACAGAACCTGCCCGAGTTCGAGTTGAACCAGTTCGAGGTCGTCATTGATCCGCGCGTAATCGTTGGCGGGAAGCGCCCCCAGGATGCGGTTCTGCTTCGGGTTGCAAGTCAATGTGGATGGCATTCAATCCCTTGTGTCTGGTCGCCGGGCGCTTCCCGGAAAATTGTCATTCAGAGAGTTTTTCAGGATACAAGATTTCCTGATGCAGGTATGTGCGATGCCCCACATACGGGCTGTTGATTTGCCGCTAGCCTCGGGGCCGTACCATCAACCACGTATCGGGCCGATACGCACAGCAAGGAGAGAATCATGAGCAAGGAAAGAAACGGAACCAAGGAAGGCAAGAAGCAGGCTGTCCTGACGCAAAAGGAGAAGAAGGTAGCCAAGCAGGTCAGGAAGCAGGAGAAATCGGCGGTCCAGCCGCTGATTCCCACCTGATCGTTCGCAGTCGCCTTGTATGCGATTCTCGGGCCTTCCCGGCGGGGTTCGGCCCTTCCGGCGAGGCAATGAGGATTCGGCCATGGAACAGCACACGCACAGCATGAGCAACCTCTTTGCCCAGCTTGGCCAGGCCAGTGACGAGGCGGGCATCGCCCGGTTCATCGCGGCAAACCATCCCCTGGCCGGCGACGTCCGGTTGCACGAGGCGGCATTCTGGAGCGCTTCGCAGGCGCTGTTCCTGCGCGAGGCGATTGGCGACGATGCCGACTGGGCTGAAATCGCCGAGGCGCTCAATTCGGAACTGCATGCGCCCGGGCTCACAATACGCCACGCCTGAGTGCGGCGGCTTCATCTCGGAACAATCAGGAAATGACAATCCCACGGGCTGACATGCGCCTCGGCGCGTTTCTTCTCGCGGCCGCTGGCGGCGTCGGTACTGCCTTTGCCCAGTCGCCACCCGCGACGATCGATCAGTGTCGCGGCATTGCCAAAGACATGGAGCGGCTTGCCTGCTACGACGCCTTCACCGGCCGCGCCGGCGATGACCGCCGGGAACCCGCGTCCTCAGTCGCGGCCGAATCTGCGGCCGCGTCCGCCGCGGCACCAGCCGACAGCGTCGTGGCGGCCCCGGCGGCCCTGTCGATGATTGACGAGTCCTGGGGCTTTGATCCCTCGTCGGCGCCGTATGAAATCCGCTTTCACCGGGCGAACTACGTGTTGTTCGGGCGCTACTCGGACAATGTCAACAGCGCGCCGTTTTCGCCGCTCTTCCAATCTGCTGGCGGGGATCAGAATGATCTGAGCAATACGGAGGCGAAATTCCAGTTCAGCTTCAAGGCGCGCCTGTGGGCGACGGATGACCGGCGCTGGGGCGTCTGGGCTGCCTACACGCAGCAGAGCCAGTGGCAGTTGTACAACAGCGACGTGTCGCGGGCGTTTCGCGACACCAACTACATGCCCGAGTTGTTCGTCAGTTACAAGCCCGCCATCGATCTCGGCGGCGGCTTCAACTGGAACCTTTTGAGCGCCGGCTTCAACCACCAGTCGAACGGCCGCTCCGACGTCCTTTCGCGGAGCTGGAACCGCCTTTTTGCCGAAGTCGGCGTCGAGCGCGACAGCCTCGCCTTGTCCGCCAAGGCCTGGTACCGCCTGCCTGAAGACGCGGGTACGGACGACAACCCCGATATCACCGACTACTACGGCCACGGCGAGATCAGCGCCTTGTACCGCTGGCGTGGCAACAGCTTTGCGGCAATGGCCCGCGGCAACCTGAGCACCGGCAAGGGCGCCGTCCAGCTCGGCTGGTTCTCGCCGCCCATCCTCGGCCCGCTCCGCGGCTACGTTCAGGTTTTCTCGGGATACGGGGAGACCCTGATCGATTACAACTGGAAGCAGAACACCATCGGGGTCGGTATCGCCTTGAGTGACGGATTTTAGCGGTGCACCCCGAAGCTGAGAACGAATCGCCCCACATCCAGTAGGTATTCTCGACCAGCAGTTTGGCAAGGTAAACCAGTCGCTCACGCCGATTTGGTCCACAGTCTGGTCAGGCCGAGCAGTTCCCGGTCAGGCGCCACGCTATACGACCGCTCCGTTCAAAAACCTGCCGCCGAGCCACCGAGACGGTGAATGTCTCTTGAGGCTCGGGAAGAGACCGATGTGCTGGAAGCCTGAACGGCTCATATCAGTCTAAAATGGCCGGTCGGCAACTTGAACAGCCCTCAACCCCCAATCAGAGAAATCACGGAAATTGCCCTGATTGAGTCCTGATTTTGATAGTCGCGTTGATGGTCGATCCGCAATCACTCCACCTAACCATTGCTGCTGATAGAGGCGCGGAGGACGCCCTCTCCGCCAGAAGCATCACAGAAAAGCGCCTTGCGGGGCGTGTTTTGAATGCTTGTCTTGTGGGGGGTGGCGAACCAGGGCTGCCGGTGGGATTGGGCCGGGCATCAGCCAGTCCGAACCATTTGACTAGATCTCCCGCTGGTCGGAAAATTGTTTCCGCTGAACGGGTGGCGCGAGTTGCCGCTTCAGCCATGATTCGCAGAGCCCTGATTTCGAATCGGGGCTTTTGTTTTGCGTCACCGGCGTTGCCGGCGACGGTATCCTTCTTGGATGAAGTGGCCGAGGTAATGAATTTTGAACACTAAAGTGCCGACCATCGGCTTCGTATCGCTGGGTTGCCCCAAGGCCACCGTCGATTCCGAACACATACTGACCAAGCTCCGCGCCGAAGGCTACATGGTGTCGTCGAGCCATGACGACGCCGATCTGGTCATTGTCAATACCTGCGGCTTCATCGATGCGGCGGTCGAGGAGTCGCTCGACGCCATCGGCGAGGCATTGAACGAGAACGGGCGCGTCATCGTCACCGGTTGCCTCGGCGCCAAGGGCGACATTGTCAAGAACACGCACCCTTCGGTGCTGGCGGTGACCGGCCCGCATGCCGCCGACGAGGTCATGGGCATCGTCCATCAGCACCTGCCGCAGCCGCACGATCCGTTCACCTCGCTGATCCCCGAGCAGGGCGTGCGCCTGACGCCGGACCATTTCGCCTACCTGAAAATTTCCCGGAAGGCTGCAAACCACAGTTGCACCTTCTGCATCATCCCCTCGCTGCGCGGCCCGCTGGTTTCGCGTCCGGTGGGTGACGTGCTGGCCGAGGCCGAGAGCCTGGCGCGCGCCGGCGTCAAGGAAATCCTGGTTATTTCGCAGGACACCAGTGCCTATGGGGTCGACCTTAAATACCGCACCGGCTTTTGGGGCGGGCGTCCGGTGAAGACGCGGCTCAAGGAACTGTGCGACGCGCTGGCGCAGTTCGGCATCTGGGTCCGTCTGCACTACGTCTATCCCTATCCGTCGGTCGATGACATCATTCCGCTGATGGCCGAGGGCAAGATCCTGCCTTACCTCGATGTGCCGTTCCAGCACGCCAGCCCGCGCATCCTCAAGGCGATGAAGCGCCCGGCCTCGGCCGAGAATACGCTGGAGCGCATCGCCAAATGGCGCGACATCTGCCCGGAGATCGTCATCCGCTCGACCTTCATCACTGGCTTCCCCGGCGAAACAGAAGAGGATTTCGACCAGTTGATCCAGTTCCTCGAGGACGCCAGGCTCGATCGTGTCGGCGCCTTCGCCTACTCGCCGGTCGAGGGCGCGACGGCCAACAAGATTCCCGGCCTGCCGCCCGAGAACGTGCGCGAGGACCGCCGCCGCTGGCTGATGCAGGTCCAGGAAGATATTTCCGCCGACAAGCTGGCCGCCAGGATCGACAGCGTCATCGAGGTGCTGGTCGACGAGGTCGACGAGGAGGGCGTCATCGCCCGCTCCAAGGCCGATGCACCGGAGATCGACGGGCCTGTCTATATCGACGGCTTTTTCGCTGCCGGAGCCCGGTGACTTCATCAAGGTCAAGGTTATCGACGCCGATCACCACGACCTCTACGCCGCGCCGGTGGAGCGGGGCTGACCGCCATGGGCAAGCCCCGCATCGCCATTGCGCTCGGCTCGGGCTCGGCCCGCGGCTGGGCTCATATCGGCGTGCTGGGCGCCCTGCAGCAGGCCGGCGTCGTTCCCGACATCGTCTGTGGCACGTCGATCGGCGCCTTCGTTGGGGCGGCCTATGCTTCGGGCGAACTCGATCCGCTTGCCGCCTGGGCTCGGGGCCTGACGCGCCGCGATGTTTTCGGGTTCTTTGATGTCAGTCTGGGAGCGGGCGGGCTGATCAAGGGCGAGAAGCTGCTTGGCTATACCTCCCGTCTTTTTCTTGACGAGACCTTCGCCGATCTCGACAAGCCGTTTGCCTGTGTCGCCACCGATCTGGCCAGCGGTCGCGAGGTGTGGCTCAGGGAAGGCCGGATTCTCGATGCGGTGCGGGCCTCGGTCGCACTGCCCGGGCTGCTCGCGCCGCACCTGGTCGACGGACGCTACCTGGTCGACGGGGGCTTGGTCAATCCGGTACCGGTTTCGCTTTGCCGGGCACTGGGCGCCGATCTCGTGATCGCCGTCGACCTTGGCATGGATACCATCGGCCTGCGCCAGCGTCGTGGCGATCCATCCGCTCCGGTGCCGGCCTGGCGCCAGACGGTGGGCCGATGGCTGGGGCGCGAGGGCGACAGCGAGGACCTGATCAGGCCGTCGCTGGCTGATGTAGTGACCAACAGCATTGCCATCATGCAGGGCCGCATCTCGCGCTCGCGACTGGCCGGCGAGCCGGCCGATGTGCTGATTGCGCCGCGCCTGGGGCAACTCGGGCTGCTCGACTTTCACCGGGCAGAAGAGGCGATCACCGCCGGGCGCACGGCGGCCGAGCACATGCTGCCGCTGCTGCGCGCGATTATCGAGTGACGCGGCGATGAGGGGCGATTCCCTGACGGCAACGCTGGCCGGCATCGTCGGGCCGGCCAACGTACTCGTCGGGGCCGCCGATCTGGCGCCCTGCCTGACCGACTGGCGCGGCCGCTACCGGGGCGCCGCGCGTTGCCTCGTGCGCCCGGCGAGTACCGCCGAGGTGGCGGCGGTAGTCAGCGCCTGTGCTGCTGCCGGCGCGCCGATCGTGCCGCAGGGCGGCAATACCGGTCTGTGCGGCGCAGCGACGCCGGACGACACGGGCAGCGCCGTGGTGGTCAGTCTGGGCCGGCTGAACCGCATTGTTGCGGTCGACGCATCAAACGACACGATTTCGGTCGAGGCGGGGTGCACGCTGGCCGCCGTCCAGGAAGCGGCGCGCGCCGCCGGCCGCCTGTTTCCGCTGGCGCTGGCGGCGCAAGGCAGTTGCCAGATCGGCGGCAATCTGTCGACCAACGCCGGCGGTGTCCAGGTGCTCCGTTACGGGAACACGCGCGAACTGACGCTCGGCCTGGAAGTCGTTCTCCCCGACGGCAATATCTGGGACGGGCGCCGCGGCCTGCGCAAGGACAGCACCGGCTACGACCTGAAGCAGCTTTTCATCGGCGCCGAAGGGACTCTCGGCATCATCACCGGCGCCGTGTTGAAGCTCTTTCCGCTACCCGGGACGCAGATCACCTGCTGGCTCAATGCGGTTTCGCCGGCTGCCGCGGTCGACCTGCTGAATTCGGCGAAATCCGCTTTCGACGCCCAATTGACTGCCTTCGAGCTGGTTTCGGAAGCGTCGCTGGCGCTGGTGCTCAAGCACATCCCCGACACGTCGCGGCCGACGGCGCCGGCTTCGTGGTACATCCTCGCCGAGTTCTCCGACGCCGCTCCGGCCGCCGTCGAGCAGTGGCTGGCCGGGCGGCTGGAAGCAGGCGCGGTTGCCGACGCGACGATCGCCCATTCCGGAAGCCAGGCGAAAAAGCTCTGGGCCCTGCGCGAAAACATCTCGGAAGCGCAGAAGATCGAGGGCATCAGCATCAAGCACGATATCGCGGTGCCGGTGTCGCGCATCCCCGAGTTCCTGGCACAGGCCGATGCCGCTCTGGAAAAGGCCTTTCCCGGCATCCGTGTCGTTGCCTTCGGCCATGTCGGCGACGGCAATCTGCACTACAACCTGTCCAAGCCCGATACCCAGGAAAACGCCGCCTTCATCGCCAGCCAGCCAGAGGTCAATCGCATCGTCCATGACGCGGTCCACGCGCTGAACGGTTCGATTTCCGCCGAGCACGGCATCGGCCAGTTGAAGCGCGAGGAATTGCTGCGCTACAAGAGTCCCGTCGAGATGGCGCTGATGCGCTCGATCAAGCAGGCGCTCGACCCGCGCGGGCTGATGAATCCGGGCAAGATCCTCTGACCGGATCAGTGCAGCGACTGGCTCGCCAGAGGTTCGAACAGTTCGGCAACATCTGCGGGGCTGAAGCGGTAGTCGCGATTGCAGATGTCGTCGCGAATGAGGATCTCGCCGTGTTCGCGCAGGAGGGTCTCGGCATCCTCCCGGCCGAGCTGGCGGACCATGTCGCGCACCTTGCTCCAGTTTTCCGGGCAGTGATACGCCACCGGGGCCGGGTCGTAGACGCGAATGCCGTGGGTCGCCATGTCTTCATGAAACAGGCGTTCGAGTAGCGCCTCGGTGTCGAGCTCGAGCAGCTCGCCGTTCCTGACGGTCGCAGCCAACTGCGCGATGCGATCCCAGCCGTCGGCGTCCCGGGCATTGGCTTGCGGCATCTTCTGCAGGAACAAGCAGGCGGCCGCATCCGGCGCGGCGGTTACGAACAGGCGTGAGGACAGTTGTTCGGACTGTTCGAGATAGTGTTCGAAAATTGCGGCGATACTGTCGCCAACCAGTGGGACGAAACTCTGGTAGGGCTGGTGGGCATCGGGCAGGTCGAGGCTGAGCACCAGTTGGCCGCCCTGATCGGCGCCGAGCAAGTCCGGCACCGGGGCCGGCAGAACGACCGGGTTGCCGCGCGCCATGCCGCGCAGTTGAAGGTTCTCGTTGCAATCGACGATCAGCAACTGGATCGGGCCGTTGCCGCGCAGTTGCAGGGTCAGACGGCCCGGCTGCTTCAACTGGCCGGCAATCAGCGTGGTGACAGCAGCTGTCTGCCCGAGCAATTGCGCAACGGGGGGCTGGTAGTCGCGAGCGTCCTGCATCTGCCGCCAGGCCTCGCCGAGATGAACCACGGCGCCGCGAATGTCGAGGTGTTCGAACAGGAAGCGGCGGACGAAGCTGTCGCTCATTTCAGTTCCGCCGCCCAGCTTTCCGGCGAGAAGCCAACCAGCAGCTTGCTGCCTGTATCGAGTACCGGGCGCTTGATCAGGGCAGGGTACTGCGCCATCAACTTGAGGGCTTTTGCTCGTCGACCGCGGCACGCTCGTCGTCGGACAACTTCTTCCACATCAGTCCGCGCGTGTTGAGCAGCTTGTCCCAACCGGCGCGGGCGTTCCAGTCCGGCAGGTGGGCCGCGGCGATACCGGTCTTCTTGTAGTCGATGAATTCGTAGGCGAAACCGTTCTCGGTCAGCCAGGACATGGCTTTCTTCATGGTGTCGCAGTTCTTGATGCCAAAACACGAGAATGCGGGTTTTTCAGAGGTCATTTCAATGCCAATCCGGAATGTGGGGTTCACTTCGCCTGCAGCGGTGGAGACGAGGGAAACGTGTTTCGTCAAGGTTCCCCCGGCTTGACGTCTGCCAAAGAGCGGGTTTCATGCTACCAGAGTTTGCAGAGGGTCCGGACTGAGCCATGCCTCGTCAGAAGGGTGACAGGGTGGCCACGACTCTCCCTGTCTCGATCCTGACTGAGCGCAGCAGCCAACGTGCGGTGCTTTCCTGGGCGCTGCCGTTTTCCCGCAGCACGTAAACAGGCCTGTCGCGGAAGTAGGCAGCGATGAGTTGCGAGACCGCGCGCCTGACTTGCGGCTCGAATTCGCGGCGGAGGGCGACCGACTCGACCGCCTCGGCGACCGGGTTTTCGAGGAAGAACGCTTTGGCCTGGTCGTCGTAGCGGATGCCGGCATGGCCCTGAACCTGGACCGGGATCGGCGGGTTGCCAAGGAATGCTATGTCCATCCGGGCGGTGATGCCGGCCCGGCCTTCGGGGATGCCGAGGCGAACTCTTGGCGGTTCACGCAGGGTGATCGTCAGAACTGATCCGACGCGTCGTTCCAGCGATCCATTCTTGTCGATCGCGGCCTGGACCTCGGCTTCGCTGAAGACGAGGTCCTTGTCGCCGAAACCGGCGCTGGCGTGGTGCGGGAAACAGGGCAGGATGGCTATCAGCAGGACGGCGAGCGCGGACTTCATGGTTGATCTCTGGGCTGGGCGGATGCGGAGGCGAATGGGTGGTCTGGTGATTTCTCCCCCATAGTTTAGCGGCAACGCCGCCCTGCGTTCGCTGGGTGAGTAAGGGGTTGGCAGGTTGCAACCGGCATCACTTGGCAGTTTTCCGGGTCAGATGGCGTAAAATGGCGAGTTGCGTTTCAGCATCCGGGCTCGGCCCCTGGCAGAACTCGGCCTGCTGCGCGCTGCTCCGTATGTAGCCAGGGTTACTTCATGACCAAGATGCTTACCATCGACGGCAATGAGGCCGTCGCCTCCGTTGCTTATCGCGTATCCGAAGTGATCGCGATTTACCCGATCACTCCGTCGTCCGGTATGGGCGAACTGTCCGATGAGTGGGCGGCACAGGGCAAGGCCAACATCTGGGGCAGCATTCCCAAGGTTGTCGAACTGCAATCGGAAGGCGGTGCCGCCGGCACAGTCCATGGCGCCCTGCAGGCGGGGGCGCTGGCGACGACCTTTACGGCGTCGCAGGGTTTGCTGCTGATGATTCCCAACATGTACAAGATTGCCGGCGAACTGACGCCGACGGTCTTCCACGTCGCCGCCCGCGCGGTCGCGACGCACGCGCTGTCGATCTTCGGCGATCACTCCGACGTGATGTCCACGCGCGGCACCGGCTTCGCGCTGCTGTCGTCCAATTCGGTGCAGGAAGCCCACGACATGGCGGTCATCGCCACGGCGGCGACACTGGCCGGGCGCATTCCGGTCCTGCACTTCTTCGACGGTTTCCGGACTTCCCATGAAGTCGCCAAGATTGCCGCGGTCGACGATCATGTCCTGCACGAGATGCTGCCGCAGGAACTGATCGGCGCCCACCGTGCCCGCGCGCTGTCGCCGGAGCACCCGGTGCTGCGCGGAACCTCGCAGAATCCCGATGTCTTCTTCCAGGCCCGCGAAGCGCAGAACCCCTGGTTCGATGCTTTCCCCGGTATCGTGCAGCAGAATATGGACAGGTTCTCCAGGCTGACCGGGCGCCAATACAAATTGTTTGACTACTTTGGCGCGCCCGATGCCGAGCGCGTCATCGTCCTGATGGGTTCGGGCGCCGAGACCGTGCAGGAGACCGTTGAGCACCTCAACAGCCATGGCGAAAAGGTTGGTCTCTTGAAGGTGCGCCTGTTCCGGCCGTGGGCACCGGCGGCGTTGCTCGCCGCTCTGCCGGCGACGACCCGGGCGATTGCCGTTCTTGACCGCTGCAAGGAACCGGGCGCCGATGGCGAGCCGCTGTTCAAGGATGTGCTGGTCGCGCTGGCCGAGGACTTCAGCGACGAATCGCCGCATTTTGCCGCGATGCCGAAGGTGATCGGCGGGCGCTACGGTCTTGGTTCCAAGGAATTCAACCCGGCCATGGTTCTGGCCGTTTTCGAGAGGTTGACCGCGACCGGCGGCAAGTCACCGGGCCGAATCGCAAAGGCGAAGCGCAGCTTCACGATTGGCATCCACGACGATCTGAGCGGCCTGTCGCTCCCTTTCGATGCCAGCTTTCGCACCGATGCCGCGCACGACACCTTCGCCGCCGTCTTTTACGGTCTTGGGTCGGACGGCACGGTATCGGCCAACAAGAACTCGATCAAGATCATCGGTGACGAAACCGCGCTCCACGCCCAAGGCTACTTTGTCTACGATTCCAAGAAATCGGGGGCAATGACCGTGTCGCACCTGCGTTTCGGCCCCGCTCCGATTCGCTCGGCTTACCTGACGGGCGAAGGAGATTCCCGATTCATCGCCTGCCATCAGCCGCTCTTCCTCGAAACCCACGATCTTTTGGTGCATGCGGCGCCGGGCGCGGTCTTCCTGCTCAACACCAATGTCCCGCCCGAGCGGGTCTGGACAACCCTGCCGCCGGCGATGCAGCGACGGATGGTGGAAAAGAAGATCATCTTCTACATCATCGACGCTTATCAGGTCGCGCTCGAAGCCGACATGGGGCGACGTATCAATACCGTGATGCAGACCTGCTTCTTCGCCATTTCCGGCATCCTGCCGCAGGAGGAGGCGATTGCCGCGATCAAGCATGCCGTCGAAAAAACCTACGGGCGCAAGGGCCGGCGCATCGCCGAACTTAATTTCCGCGCCATCGACAAGACGCTGGCCTGTCTGCACCAGGTCACGGTTCCGGAGCTTGCTTCCAGCGAGTCCGCCCAGCCTATCGCGTCGCCGCAGATCAGCAATTTCGTCCAGAAGCTGACCATTCCGCTGATCGCCGGCAAGGGCGACAGCTTGCCGGTTTCGCTGTTTCCGGCCGATGGCACCTGGCCGACGGGCACCGCCCGCTATGAGAAGCGCAATCTGGCCCTGCAGATTCCGGTACTCGAGAGCGACCTGTGTACGCAGTGCGGCAAGTGCGTTTTTGTCTGCCCGCATTCGGCAATCCGCGCCAAGGTCTTCCCGGTCGAACTGGCCGCGCGGGCGCCAGCGACGTTCAAGCAGATGCCGCCGCGCAGCAGGGATTACCCGGCCGGTTGGCGGATGAGCTACCAGGTGGCACCGGAGGACTGCACTGGCTGCACGCTGTGCGTCGAAGTGTGTCCGATCCGCGACAAGAGCAATGTCTCGCGCAAGGCGCTCAACATGGCCGAGCAGCCGCCGCTGCGGGCGCAGGAGGCCGAGAATTGGGCGTTTTTCCTGACCCTTCCCGACTATGACCGGCGCCTTGCCAAGCGCGGAACGGTGCCCGGATCGATGCTGCTGCCGCCGCTCTTCGAGTTCTCGGGGGCTTGCGTCGGGTGTGGCGAAACGCCTTACATCCGGCTTGCCACGCAACTCTTCGGCGATCGCATGCTGATCGCCAACGCCACCGGATGTTCGTCGATCTACGGCGGCAATCTGCCGACCACGCCGTATTGCACCAATGCCGAGGGGCGGGGGCCGGCATGGAACAACTCGCTGTTCGAGGACAATGCAGAGTTCGGACTAGGCATGCGCCTGGCGACCGACAAACTGGCCGATGCCGCATGCACGCAGTTGCGGGCCATGAACCTGGAGATCGGCGACCGCATGGTGGATTCGCTGCTCCACGCCGACCAGAGCAGCGAAGCCGGCATCCACGAGCAGCGCGAGCGGGTCGCAGCCCTGCTGGCAAGACTCTCCCACATTGCGACGCCGGCTGCCGAACAACTGGCGGCCGTTGCCGAATACCTGATCCGGCGCAGCGTCTGGATAATCGGCGGCGACGGCTGGGCCTACGATATCGGTTTCGGCGGCCTCGATCACGTGCTGTCGTCGGGCGCCGATGTCAATATTCTTGTCCTCGATACCGAAGTCTACTCCAACACCGGTGGCCAGAATTCCAAGGCCACGCCGCGCGGCGCCGTCGCCAAGTTCGCTGCCGGCGGCCAACCGAATCGCAAGAAGGATCTGGCGCGTATCGCGATGGATTACGAAAACGTCTTCGTCGCCAAGGTCGCCTACGGAGCCAAGGATACGCACACGCTGAAGGCCTTCCTCGATGCGGAAAGCTATCCTGGCGTCTCGATCATCATCGCCTATAGCCCGTGCATCGCACACGGCGTCGACATGTCGCACAACCATCGGCAGCAGGATCTGGCGGTGAAGTCGGGCCACTGGCCATTGTTGCGCTACGACCCGCGCCTGCGCGAGCAGGGCAAACACCCGATGTCGGTCGACAGTGCGGCGCCGAGCATACCGTTCCGCGAATTTGCGCGCCACGAAGCGCGCTTCACCGTGCTCGAACGCCAGCACCCGGAAGCTGCGGAGCGCTTCATGGTCCAGGCCGAGAGCGATGCCCGTCTGCGCCATCAGGAGTATCTCGAACTGGCTGAGATGGCCCTGCCGGAAGCGGTGATCGAGGAAAAGGCCCAGGAGGCCGCCGAACAGGAGCATGTCCCGAATGCCTGATCTGTCCACAACCTATCTTGGCCTGGCGCTGAAAAACCCGCTGGTGCCGTCGTCGACGCCACTCAGCCACAATATCGACGCGGTGCTCCATCTGGAGGATGCCGGCGCGGCGGCCGTCGTCATGCATTCGCTGTTCGAGGAAGATGTGCGCAACGACGAGTTGATGATCGACCGCTTTCTCATACATCCGGACTCTTCCGGCGAGGCTTCCGGTCATCTGCCGTTCGCGAGCAACTACGAGAGCAAGCTCGATAGCTACCTGGAGCAGATCGAGTCTCTCAAGTCCCGCCTGGCCATACCTGTGGTGGCCAGCCTCAACGGCGCCTCGCTGAGCGGCTGGGTCGAATTGGGCAAGGAGATGCAGGATGCCGGCGCTGACGCGCTGGAACTCAACGCCTGGTACATGCCCGGTGATCCGAAACTGTCGGGCGAGGCGCTGGAAGATCGTTACCTCGCGCTGCTGCGGGAGCTGAAGACCTTAGTCAGCATCCCGGTCACCATGAAACTTTCGCCGTTCTTCTCTTCGCTGCCGCATTTCGCCCGTCAGGCTGAAACGGCGGGTGCCGCCGGCGTGTCGCTGTTCAACCGCTTCTTCCAGCCGGATATCGATCTGGAGACCCTGCGCGTTGTCGACCGCGTCCAGCTCTCCACGTCGGCTGATGTCCTGCTCACCATGCGCTGGATTGCCATCCTGAAGGGCCGCACGGGACTGACACTGGCGGCGACCGGTGGCGTGCACAACGCCAACGATGCGCTGAAGATGCTGCTGGCCGGCGCTGATGTCGTGCATATGGCGAGTGCGCTGCTCAGGCGCGGTCCGCAGGTACTGACGGAAGTTCTGGAAGACATGACGTGCTGGATGGAGGCGCGCGAATATGATTCGGTCAGCCAGCTCAAGGGCTCGATGAGCCAGCAGAACCTGCCCGACCCGAGTGCCTTTGCCCGGGCGTCCTACCTGCACGCGCTGGATTCCTTCACGCCGCCACCGGGCGTGCGCTACTGAATCGGCAAGATCGCGCGTCGCCGTCTGGCGACCGGGCGCGGATAGGGCCCCTGATTCAGCGCAACATTGCTACGTAGATGCCGGTCAGGATGGCCGTTGTGATGACGCCGCTGATGTTCGCGCCCAGTGCATGCGGCAGGATCATTACGCCCGGATTGGCCTGAGTCGCGATCTTCTGGACGACCTTGGCGGTGGTGGGAACACAACTGACGCCGGCGATGCCGATGATCGGGTTGTACTTGCCCTTGTACCAGAAATACAGGGCATAGCCACCGATGATCCCGCCGATTCCCGAGAGCAGCAGTGCCAGCATGCCGAGCAGCAGAAGCTTGAGGACGACCGGATTGAGGATGGTGCTGGCTTCGCAGAGGATTCCCAGGGTAAGGCCGAGAAAGAACGTGGCGCCGTAGAGGAAGGTTTCGCCGATCAGGTTTGAGAAATTGACCAGGCCGCCTTCGCGCACGGCCACGCCGACGAAGAGCGAGAGAAACAGCGGTGCCGCAACCGGGAAGAGCAGGCACATGAGGGTGCAGATGACGACGGCGAATACCAGTTTCTGACCCGAGGTGATCTTCCTGACTTCCTCCACCGGCATCGGTATGGCGCGCAGCCGCTCCGGGATCAGCAACTTGATGAGATACGGATAGCCACCGTAGGTCAAGCCGAGATAGAGGTAACCGACGACGGTGATCGGGACGAACAGGTCCTTGGCCAGGATCAGTGAGGCGAACAGGACCATCGGGCCGTCGGCGCCGCCGATCAGCGCCACCGACGCGGCCTCGCGTTCGCTCATGCCCAGCGCAACAGCGATCGGAAAGACGGCAACCGTGCCGAGTTCGGCAAACAGCGCCAGGATCATGCTCTGGAAGGGGCGCGCCATGACGAAGCCGACATCGAGCAGGACGCCGATGCCCATGAATACCAGGCAGGCGATCAGCCCGTTGCTGAACATCAGGGTGTAGATCGGCTGCAGCCAGTCGATCTGCAGCATATTGACCACATCGTTGGTTTCGCTGACCAGGGGGTCGACAAACAGGGTTCCCATCCTGCCGTTCTCGAAGAACATCACTCCGGCATTGACCGAGGCCATTCCAAGCCCCATCGGGATCATCAGCAAGGGCTCGAGGACCTCCTTCTTGCCGAGATAGATCAGGAGGAAACCGAGCAGCATCAGCGCGATGCGACCGATGGCGATCTTCGGATCGGACGCCAGCAGCGTCGCGATCCCCTGAAACAGGTCAAGCAGATGGATGTCTTGCATCGTCGTGACCCCGATCAGGAAATGGTCAGCAGGACCTGTCCCGGTTCAACTGGATCGCCGGCCTTGACCGCGATGTTCGTAACCTTCCCTGAAATCCTGGCGATCATCGGCGTCTTCATCTTCATGGCTTCAACGATGGCAACCGTGTCGCCGGCACTGACCGTCTGGCCCAGCGCGACGGAGACGGCGTCCACCACGCCGCCCAAGGTGCTTGTAACATCGCCCGCCGCACGGGGCCCGCCAGCGTCTCTGCTGGTGGTCGCTGGCGCAGCCGCTGTCACCGCAACAGCAGGTCGCGGGGTCGGTATGCTCATACTGCCGGGTTCCGGGTACAGCAGACTTCCACCCTCGCTGAGATCCTCGACCGTAACGCTGTATTCCCTGCCGTCGACAGTGATCTTGAACTTCTTTTCCATGCTGCGGACCTCCGGGAAATGGTTGGGTGAGCGAGACTAACGCTTGGGATGATGGGGTAGGGTATGCGAGGCATGATGCGCCTGGCGTCCGCCCGCAGCCCACCCTGGCTGGTGGGGAGTCGCCTCGATGCGGACGATGCGATGGGTATTGGCCATGGCATAGACCGCAGCTGCGATGGCCACGATATGGTCAGCCTCGACGGCGAATGGCACCGGCGGAACGGCTGCCGGTTGCGCCGGCGCGGCGGGCTTGCGCTCCAGCATGTTGAGGGTGACCACGATAGCCTTGATGATGACGGCGACCGCCAACGAAACAATGATCGTCAGGCCGTAGATCCACAGCGTCCTGATGATGACCTCGCTCATGGCTGGACTTCCGGAAAATGGGAAGACCGTCGTCTCACAGTGGGATATTCCCGTGCTTCTTGGCAGGTCGCAGTTCGCGCTTGCCGAGCAATTTGCGCAGGGTGAGGGCGAGCATCGGACGGGTTTCCGACGGCTCGATCACATCGGTGACGTAGCCGCGGGCCGCCGACAGATAGGGCGAGGCGAACTCGGCCCGGTAGTCTGCCGCGAGCTCGGCGGCTTTGGCGCGCCGGTCTTCCGCCTCGTCCAGTTCCTTGCGATACAGCAGGTTGACCGCAGCTTCCGCGCCCATCACCGCCATTTCCGCCGTCGGCCAGGCATAGACGACGTCGGCGCCCATTTCCTGCGAGCACATCGCCAGATACGAGCCGCCATAGGCTTTGCGCAGAACCACCGTCAGCTTGGGCGTCGTGCACGAGGCGTAGGCATAGAGCATCTTGGCGCCGTGGCGGATGATGCCGCCACGCTCCTGTTCGACGCCGGGCAGAAAGCCCGGGACGTCCACAAATGTGACGACCGGAATGTTGAACATGTTGCAGAAACGTATGAAGCGCGCGGCCTTGTCGGACGCGTTGATATCGAGCGCGCCCGCCATTTCCATCGGATTGTTGGCGACCACGCCGACCACGACGCCTTCGATGCGGGCAAAGCCGACGATGATGTTGCGTGCCCAGCCGGCATGCACCTCCAGCAACTGGCCGCCGTCGACGATGCGACGGACGATGGCGTGCATGTCCATCGGCTCCGAGGAGGTTTCCGGGATCAGGGCGTGCAGCCCAGTGTCGGGCGTGAATTCGATATCGGTGCCCAGAATATGCGGCGGATCCTCAGTGTTGTTGGCCGGCAGATAAGACAGCAGCGCCCTGACCAGCGCGACTGCCTGCCGGTCATCTTCAACCACGAAGTGCACGTTGCCGCTGACCGTCGAGTGCACCTCGGCGCTGCCCACCTCGTCCATGCTGGTCGCCCGCCCGGTAACCGCCTTGATGACTTCGGGGCCGGTGATGAACATGTAGCCGTTGTGCCGGGTCATGATGATGAAATCCATCAGCGCCGGTGAGTACGCCGCACCGCCGGCACATGGGCCAACGACCACGGCGATCTGCGGCACGACACCGGAGGCCAGTACGTTGTGGTAGAAGACCTCGCCGTACCCTGAGAGGGCATCGACGCCCTCTTGAATGCGGGCGCCGCCCGAATCCTTGAAGGCCACCAACGGGATACCGTTCTTCAGCGCGACGCGCATCACATCGACGATCTTGCGCGCGTGCATCTTGCCGAGGGTGCCGGCGGCGACAGTGAAATCCTGACTGAAAGCAGCCACTTGCGCGCCGGCGACATAGCCGGTCCCCGAGATTACCCCGTCCGCCGGCAGATCCTTGGCACCCATGCCGAAGTGGACTCCACCGTGACGGATATAGGCGCCACTTTCCTGAAAGGTGTCGGCATCGAACAGTAGTGCGAGGCGCTCGCGTGCGCCAAGGAGGCCCTTTTGGTGGCGCGCTTCCAGTTTGTCGGCACCGCCACCGGCCCGCACCTGCTTGCGCCGCTCGCGAAGGGTCTCGAGAATTTTCGGGGAAATTGCCATCGACTTGCCTTTGAGAACGAGAGCGGCGTAAACCGGAGCGCCGGAGATTGTCGGTCAGGCGCGCCACGGGCGAACTGAATCGGGCGCGCCTTTGAGTCCCGTGTTCATGTCGATCCTCGTTCACAATGCGCCCCGGAGGCCGAGACACAGCCAGACCTTTTACAGACACCGATCTTAGCAAGGACGTCGAAATCTCCTATTGTGGAAATCCTCAATGCAGGAAAGGCTGCCATCGGTTGCTGCCTTGGCCATTCTTCGGAAGGGCAGCGATACGCCAGGTTCCAGCGGATTCGTTACTGCTGGGCTCATTCGCCATGAAACCCGTCGATTCGTATACCATCGAACCTCCCTTGCCAGACGGATCGATCCGCTGTCTATTGGGCAAGAAATGTCAACTTGTCCGGCAATCGCCGGCAAACTCAAGAGCCGGCAAGCAGATCGTTTGGACGAAATTTTTGATCGTGAAGAAGCGCGTATGTCGAGCAACAGGGCATTGAATCAAGAAGATGGAAGTCTCATCAATGATCACTTGGGAATGATCGAGGAAACCGTTTCCGGGCTCGGGGACGAGTTCTTCATGCGCGAAGCTCTATCACTGGCCCGCGCTGCCGAATGCCTCGGGGAGGTGCCCGTTGGCGCCGTCGTTGTCAGGTTCGGAGAGATTGTCGGTCGCGGCTTCAATTCTCCGATCGGCGAGAGCGATCCGACCGCGCATGCAGAAATCGCGGCCCTGCGTGATGCCGCGCGCACGCTCGGCAACTATCGCCTGCCGGGCTGCGAGTTATTCACCACGCTCGAACCGTGTGCGATGTGTGCAGGGGCCATTCTCCATTCGCGGATCGCCCGCGTCGTCTATGGTGCGCGCGACCCCAAGACGGGCGTTCACGGGAGCGTCGTTGATCTCTTTGGTGTCGAGCGACTCAACCACCATACGACGGTTCTCGGGGGTGTCCTGGCCGACGAATGTAGCGCAGTCCTCTCTGGCTTTTTTGCCGAACGGCGCCGGCAGCAGCCATGAGGCTACACATTTCGGTTGCCCGTCAGTTGCTCACCTTGTTCGACGATGAAAGGCGAGTTCTCCGCGAATACTGTATCTCGACAGGCAAGGCAGGTGTCGGCGAGGTCTTCGGCAGTTTTCAGACACCGCGCGGCCGACACCTGATCCGGGCGAAAATCGGCGCCGGCGCACCCGAGAACACGATCTTTGTGCGCCGCCGGCCAACCGGCGACCTATGGTCTGCCGAATTCGGCCGCCTGCATCCCGGGCGCGACTGGATTCTCACCCGAATCCTTTGGCTTTCGGGCTGCGAGCCAGGCAGGAACCGGCTGGGCAAGGTTGATACCATGCGGCGTTATGTCTATATTCACGGGGCACCTGAAAATGTCCAGATGGGGATGCCGGCGTCGCATGGCTGCATCCGCATGCGCAATGCCGACATTGTCGACCTCTTTGAACGAGTGCCAGTCTATACCCCGGTCGACATCAGCGAAGATTGAATCGGCTGTCCGTGGGGCCCGAAACTGTGTTCCTCGAAAGTTATGCTGCCGTCGGCGGCCTGCATGACCACCGTCGAGGCGCGTGTTCCATAGGTCTCGGAGCGTACGAAAATCGCCGACAGGCGCCGTTCCCAGTCGAGCGGGATTCCAGTAGCCGGCAACTCGGTGTCGGCGACAATCTCATCGTCAGCAAGAATATCGAACAGCTGCGCACGGTCCGGCAGGTTCCTCAGTGCCGCGGCAAAGCGCTGACGGGCGGTCAGCAGCTTCGGCCACGGACTGTCCAGCAGATGATTCGAGAGACCGTAGACGCCAGGCGGCAGTTCCAGCGGTGTCTCGCTGCGATTGCTGCAGTACCAGAGCGCCCTGCCATCGCTGAGCAGGAGATTGAAGCCGGAATAGGCGGCTCTGTCGATCTCGCCAATCGAGTCAGCGGCATTCTTGTGGCCGGCGAGAAAGGCCTGCGGCAGACGGCCCCGTGAATGCTGACCCTGGGCTGCGCCGGGTTCGCGTACATTGGTCACAGCAGCGAAGCGTCCGCTCCGGGTAGTGCCCAACCAGGTTCCGCCCGCTTCCAGATCGCGGCCGGCAAGGATCTCGGGTGCGTCAGTCCAGAAGTCGGCAAGAGCGGTCGGGCGCGCATAGAACTCGTCGCGATTGGCGGCGACGACCAGCGGGTAATTCGCATGAACCCGCCAGCCGATTACGATCAGGCACATTTTTCCCGGTATTCAGGGGTTGACCGCAACAGCCTCGATTTTCGGACCTTCGTGCGATCCAAGGCGCAGGTTGCCAGCAGCGCTGGACTGAACGACCGCCAGTGCCTCGAAGCCGCCGGCGGGCGAGGGCGCGCTGCTGACAATTTTGCCGCATGCCTGGTCCGGGTTGTCCGGAGAGTGAAGATCGGCGCCCGCTGCGAGGGGCTGATCGCAGCTGATGCGGTACAGGTGGCGCTTGACCTTGCCGAGATACTGCGTGCGGGCGACGACTTCCTGCCCCGGATAACAGCCTTTGTGAAAACTGACGCCTCCCAGCCTTTCGAAGTCGGCCATCTGCGGCACGAACTCTTCTTTCGTTACTGCTGAAATCAGCGGGAAACCGGCCTGAACATCAAGCCAGCGCCAAGCCGGCAGGCCGGCCGGTCGCGCCTTGAGAGTGAGCTTGGTCCACACTTCCACAACCCCCTCCGGCTGAACGACAGCAATATACCTGTTCGCTTCCAGCGCAATTACGCTGGCCTTCTCGCCAATCGCCCGAGTCATTGGGACGACCGGGCAGGGCAGGCCGGCCTCTTCAAGCGCCTCGCTTGCGTGCGGGCCGGCAAGGCCGAGCAGCAGGCGATTCCCGGTCAGCGCCG
Organism: Candidatus Dechloromonas phosphorivorans; assembly: GCA_016714975.1. GTDB lineage: Bacteria > Pseudomonadota > Gammaproteobacteria > Burkholderiales > Rhodocyclaceae > Azonexus > Azonexus phosphoriphilus. Next base: position 552,810 of record JADKBR010000017.1, read on the forward strand.
CCAACTCGACCTTTGAGCGCAGCACGAACATCTGCAAACGCCTCAGAGAATCCGCTTCGAGGTCACCCGACACGATCAGCCGGAACGCATTGGCCTCCCGCCAGACCAGGAAGCTTGCCTGCATGCGCCCCTTGGCCGTGCACCAGGCCGAATGCTGAACCTGATCGGCGCCAAGGTGATTGATGTCACTGGTGAATTGGTTTTGCAGGAAGGTCTTGGCATCGTCCCCAGAGGCCGCGATCAAGCCAAGGTGGGTCAGCGGCACCAGGATGGTCTGACTGCGGGCTGCCTGAAGTTCACCAGCGGCATCGCCGAAGTTGACAATTTCGTCGGATCCGGAAACGAAGACGGCATCGGCGGATTGCAGAAAGCTGCACCAGTTTGGGTTCATGAAGGCTCCTGTTGAGTTTGCGATATTATAGCGGCCGTTCGATTGTGCTCGTTTCTCTTGGGCATGACCCGGTTGCAGCCCGCGAGTTCCCGTGCGTTTATTCCTCAAGTTTTCCCTGCTCCTCTGCATTCTGCTGGCAGCCGTGATCGCGGGTGCCGTCTGGTGGGCCAACGCACCAATTCAGTTGCGCGAATCCACTGTGGATTTCCGTATCGCTTCCGGCAGCAGCTTGAGGTCCGCCGCCAGTCAGATGCGGGAAGCCGGCATTGGCGTCAATCCCGATCTGCTCGCGCTCCTGGCGCGCTGGCGCGGCGTTGCCACTGCCATCAAGGCGGGCAGCTATGCGGTGAGCCGGGGCATTACTCCCGAGCAACTGCTGGGCAAGCTGGCGCGCGGCGACATGACGCAAGGCGAATCGACTCTCGTCGATGGCTGGACTTTCGCCCAATGGCGAGTCCGCCTCGACCAGCACCCGGATCTCAAGCATGAAACGCGGGACCTCCCGGAGGCCGAAATAGCCTCCCGGCTGGGCATCGAAGGCGGCCGGATCGACGGTTGGCTGTATCCCGATACCTATCTGTTCGACAAACAATCGAGCGACCTGGAACTCTTCGCGCGTGCCCACCGGGCGATGCGCAAGAGGCTCGACGATGCCTGGCGCGAGCGGGATTCCGGCCTGCCCTACGGGTATCCCTACGAGGCACTGATCATGGCTTCGATTGTCGAAAAGGAGACCGGTCGCGCCGATGATCGCGCATTGGTGGCAGCGGTTTTCGTCAATCGCCTGAGCAAGGGCATGCTGCTGCAGACCGACCCGACGGTGATCTATGGGCTGGGCGACAAGTTCGACGGCAATCTGCGCAAACGCGACCTGCAAACGGACACACCGTACAATACCTACACCCGTGCCGGCTTGCCGCCGACGCCCATTGCCATGCCTGGTGTGGCGGCGATCCAGGCGGCCCTGCACCCGGCGGACAGCGATGTACTGTACTTTGTTTCGCGTGGCGATGGCAGCAGCCAGTTTTCAAGAACGCTGGATGAACACAACAAGGCAGTGAGCAAATACCAGAGAGGCGGCAAGTGAGAGGAAAATTCATTACGTTCGAAGGCATCGACGGCGCGGGCAAGAGCAGTCATGTCGAATGGCTGGCTGAGCTACTGAGACAGAAGGGGCTGACAGTTCATGTCACGCGCGAGCCGGGCGGTACGGAACTGGGCGAAAAGTTGCGGGAGTTGCTTCTCCACAGCTCGATGGACCTGGAAACCGAGACCCTGTTGATGTTTGCGGCGCGGCGCGAACATCTGGCCAAGCTGATCGAGCCGGCGCTTGCCGCTGGCGAGTGGGTAATCTGCGATCGCTTCAGTGACGCTACGTACGCTTACCAGGGAGGGGGGCGCGGTCTCGAGCGCAGCAAGTTGCAGCAACTCGAACAATGGGTTCATGGCCATTTGCAGCCCGATCTGACCCTGTTGTTCGATCTGCCGCTCGATGTTGCCCGCGAGCGCATTGCGCTTGCCAGCCGGGTGCTGGATCGTTTCGAACAGGAACGCGCCGACTTTCATGAGCGGGTGCGCCAGGCTTACCTCGAACGCTGGCACGCGTCTCCCGGGCGAATTCGCGTCATCGATGCCCAGGGAAGTATCGATGAAATTCGCAAATCACTTGAGATAATTGCCGCAACTATCTATTTATGAACGTAATAGAGCTACACGCTGACACTTGGGCCAACCTTCAGTCCCAGCGCGAGAGGCTGCCCCACGCCCTGTTACTTGTCGGGCAGCGGGGGCTTGGAAAGTTTGCGCTGGCGCAGGTGTTTGCCAACAGCCTGCTCTGCGAGCAGCCGCTGGAAGGTGCATTTCCCTGCGGCAGATGCCTTGCCTGCAATTGGTTCGAGCAGGGAAACCACCCGGACTTCAGACTCCTGCAACCGCAGGTGATGGTTGAAGAAGCGGAGGAGGAAGGGGGCAGGAAGAGGGCTAGTCAACAGATAACGATTGATCAGGTCCGCGCCCTCGATGACTTCTTCAACGTCGGGGCGCATCGCGCAGGTTTGAAGGTCATTGTTGTCAATCCTGCTGACGCGTTGAACAGAAGCGCCGCCAATTCACTTCTCAAGACGCTTGAGGAACCAGCGCCAAGTACCCTGTTTTTAATGGTTTCAAGTGAACCATCGCGCCTGTTGCCGACGATTCGCAGTCGCTGTCAGCTGGTTCCCGTCAGCACGCCATTGACCGTTGTTGCGGTAGCTGCATTGGTTTCGAAAGGCGTCGAACAGCCCGCACGCTGGCTCGCTCTGGCCGGTGGCTCACCAGGCTTGGCCATCGAACTGGCGGCAGCGGCTGGCGAAGGTGGCTGGCTGGATCTTCTGACCCGACGTCTTGGCGCAAAGGATGGGTTGGACCCGATCAGCCTGGCTGCGGAACTTGAGAAAGTGATCAAGGAGAGCAAGGGCAAGCTTTCCTTGCGGTCGGTGGTCGAGGCGATGCAGAAGTGGCTTGTCGATCTCACACTGGCCAGCAATGGACTTCCCATCCGATATTTTCTCTCACAACAGGCCACAATTTCAGGGCTGGCTGATATCATTCCTCCCGCATGCCTTGTGCGCTTCTACCGGCGTCTTTTGACGCACCGTCGCGAGGTCGAGCAACCGCTTAACGCTCGGCTGTTTCTGGAGGGATTGTTCATGGACTATCGACGTCTGCTGAGACACTGACCAACGATGAGTGCTCCCAAACCGGGTCCACCGCAACGGCCCAGTGTCCTCTCGCTTAACATCAGTTCAAAATCTGCGCTCTACGCGGCTTTTATGCCGCACTTGCGCAACGGCGGGATATTTATCCCGACCACGCGAAATTACAATATTGGCGACGAGGTCTTCATGCTGCTGTCGCTGATGGATGATCCCGCCAAGTTGCCGATTGCCGGCACAGTGGTCTGGATTACCCCAGCCGGAGCCCAAAACGGGCGCGCCCAAGGAATCGGTGTGCACTTCAACGCTGACGAGAGCGGTCAGGAAGCCAGGCGCAAGATCGAAGGCCTGCTGGGCGGCGTTCTGCTGTCGACACGTCCAACACACACGCTCTGATCCAGAGGATGCTGGTCGACTCGCACTGTCATCTTGACTTTCCGGAACTTGCGCGGCGACTGCCCGAAATCCTTGAGCGCATGCAGCAGAACGACGTCGGCTGTGCAGTGTGTATTGGCGTCAATCTGGAAGACCTCCCGGGTGTCCTCGCGCTGGCTGAAGCCCACGCCAACCTCTACGCCACGGTCGGTGTCCATCCCGAGTATGCCGATGCCGATGAGCCAAATGAACAGAAACTGCTTGAACTTGCCGGTCACCCGAAGGTGATCGCCATCGGTGAAACCGGACTTGACTACCACTGGCAGAAAGACCGCCCGGAATGGCAGCGTGATCGCTTCCGCTGCCACATCCGCGCGGCAATCTTGGCGGGCAAGCCCTTGGTGGTGCACATGCGCGATGCTGCGAATGACACCTTGAGAATTCTTCACGAGGAGGGAGCCCAAGCCATCGGTGGTGTCATGCACTGCTTCACCGAAACCTGGGAAGTCGCTCGCCGGGCGCTCGATCTTGGCTTCCACATCTCGTTTTCAGGCATCGTCACCTTCAAGAATGCGCTTGCAATCAAGGAGGTGGCACAGAAGGCGCCACTTGACCGCATTCTGGTCGAAACCGATGCGCCTTACCTTGCTCCAGCGCCCTATCGTGGCAAGGCGAATGAACCGGCCTACGTACGCTATGTTGCGGAAGAGCTTGCACGCTTGCGCAGGCTGTCGCCGGAACAGGTTGCCGAGGCCACTACCGCCAATTTTTTCAATCTTTTCAAACACGCCCTTCGGCCCATACATCCATGAAAAATACCCTTCTCGCCATTCTCGTGGCCGCAGCCTTGCCTCTGACAGCCTCAGCCGCCACCTATGACGACCTGATCAATTCGGCAAAACTCGGTGATACCCGCGACATCTCCCGGATGATCCAGCGCGGCGCTTCAGTTGATACGACCGACAAGGAAGGCAATACGCTGCTGATTCTGGCCGCCCGCGATGGCCATGCGGACCTCGTTGAATACCTGATCAAGCAGCGCGCCAATGTCAATGCCCGCAATGCTGCCGGCGATACGGCATTGCGCCTCGCCGCATTTCGCGGGCATCTGAAAGCTGCCGAACTGCTGATTGCCGGTGGGGCTGAGGTGAACATGTCCGGCTGGACGCCACTCGCGTATGCGGCATTCAACGGGCATACAGACATCGCCAAGCTTCTGGTCAAATCCGGGGCGGACGTGAATGCAAGCAGCGAGAACGGCAGCACCGCCCTGATCGTCGCAGCCAGGGGTGGCTTCATCGAGATCGTTCGCCTGCTGCTGGCCAATCGGGCCGACCCCAACAAGCGCCTTGAGAGCGGCGAGACGGCCCTTGATATCGCATTGAGGAACCAGAATACCGATATCGGTGACCTGCTTCTTCGCGCGGGCGGCAAATCGGGCAAGACAGTCACCATCGAGATGAGGTAGTCGCCTCACGAGCGGCGGCGACGCTCTTGCAGCGCCAGCCTCCTTGGCAAATGCGCTCGATCTGAGCCGAATTCCTCGATGACAGCTCAGAGTTGGCTTGCCGCGATGGTGGGCGACCCAGGCGCCTCCGGCCCGCCTTTGATCCAGGGCACACTTTCTACGCAGTTGCGTCCATTCAGCTTCGCGCGGTAGACACCCGAGTCTGCCGCTTTCATAAGGTCTTCCGGCGTGTCCATATCATCGGTACGCTCGGCTAACCCCACGCTGATACTTCCGCGCCATTCGCCGCCGCCTGCCGGAATGCGCAGCAAGGCTATCCCTCGCCGAATCTTTTCGGCCATCTTCATCGCGCCGTCAAGCGACGTATGGCCACAGATGATCAGGAACTCATCGCCTCCCAACCGGCAAACAATGTCATCCGCGCGTGCCAAGCGCTTCAACTGACTCGACAATTGCCGCAGCACTTCGTCACCGGCGGCGTGCCCGTAGGCATCGTTGATCTGCTTGAAACCATCGGCATCGATCAGCATGCAGGACAGAGGCGTACTGTACCGGACCGATGCCGCCCACTCACGGACGAAGCTCTGCAAGGCATAGCGGCGATTCGGCAGCCCCGTGAGAACATCGGTCATGGCCATTGTTTCCAGCTGCTGATTGGCTTCCAAGAGTTCCCGGGTGCGATCTGCTACCTTGGTCTCCAGGGTCTGGTTCAATTGGAATAGCTCACGATTTCGTTCCGATACCTGCTGGAACAAACCGTTGAGAGCATTCAACAGTGTTCCGGTCGCCCCATCCTTGACGATCTTTTCGGTCACATAGGCATCGGCCGCCTTCTGGCCGGCCTGAACCGCGGCGATTTGCTTCGCCATGAATTGATCCATGCCGAGAATGTGATAGGCCAGCCAGTGAGTGAGAAATTTCAGAAGAAACGTCGCTGCGTCCGGGTTGCCGGATGAGATGCCGGAGTGCATCTGCGTCACTTCGGCCAGGAAGGTCGCGTGCGCCCGGCTGTGTTGCTGGATATGGCGCGGGTCGAGGCCTGCGCGAGACATCGACGATTCTTCTTCAGCGAAATGATACCGGGCGTAGGCAGCCAGTTTCTGGAACACCGCCTCAAGGTTATCGTTGTCAATTTCCGTGCCCACGCTCCGGGTCAGCAGATCGCCGAAATCATTGATCAAATCGATCAGCTGGTGGTGCTGCGCATCAACTTCGGTCAAGCCGGTGACAAAGCATTTGTCCCATCGGAATGATTCCATTGTGCGTATCTCCTTCGTCTCTGCTCGCTGACGCCAACTGCCTGATTCTTGGGATCAGTGGGCGGGAGCGGGTCGGCAACCCTGCAGTGGAGCCCGCAGTTTGAGCGTCCCGCTTGTCAGGTGTTCGTTGTCCTTACCGGCATAGATCATGTGATCCAGGTCCCTTCATATTCTGCAAGTGAAGCGACTTCAGGCGCATGTCTTCCTTAAGGATGTGATCGAGCAGCCAGTGACGCAGCAGGGCGATGAGGGCAGCTTTTGCCTCTGGCGGAATCATCGTGGCTTCCCCCCTGGCTTGCGCTGCGCGAAGTTGTCTGACTGGCGCGGCAGCAGCGTCCAACTGAGCGATCAGCTGTCTATGCGCATTCTTGTGGTGATCGAATTTCACATACCGAAGGTTGATCATGATCGACTCCTCGCGGAAAAAATGTTCCTGCGTATAGGTTGCAAGTCCATCAATTGCCACGAGGGCCTCTGCTACCGGGTTGTCCCCAGACAAGGCCACTTCAACCTCATTGATCAACGCAAACAGTTTCTTGTGATCGTTGTCGATCATCTCATTGCCAACGCCAAGTGCGTTACGCCATTGCAGAGCCATGACTCACCTCCCGAAAACCGCCTTCTGTGCGTATCGTGCCATGGGTTTGGCGATATTGCTCATAGCGCGACCACATCCTGAGTGCCTTGATGAGCTGTTTGTTCCACGAGGACTTGATAGACCACACGCCGATGAATATTGGCACGCCGCGAATACGCTCGGGCCAAATCCCCAACCGGTGTTTCGTAAGCGGGCGGATTCTGGAAAAGATCTGCGCTCAGGGTTGCCAGCAATGATTCGGTTTTTTCCTTCAATCCGCAAGCCGCCAGCTTCTGAGCGCCCGCTTGCCAATGTTTCGCGTAGACCAGTTGCTCACTCAACAAGCTCCCTGCAGCACTTTTCCATCGCAGTGGAAAAACCGTCGCGTATCGACTCTCGCATGCCGGGAATCGACAGCAGGCACATTCCTTCCTGAATCGAGGCACTGTCGTTGGCTGCACCTGCAGGTGCCGATGCTAGTTTTTCGGCTCTGGGGAATCGTCTTTGCGCGTTTCAGATTCCGGCACTTTTCGGGGGTCGACCGCAACTGGTTCGGACCACTTTCCTGCACGTTTGAGTTTGTCACGCAGGCCAGGTAGCGGAAAACCTTGCGCCTGGGCGGCATGTGCGCTGGCGAGCGCCTTGTCGTATTGCTTGAGGTCGAAATAGACCAGGCCGACGTTGTAGTTGATGTTGGCGTTGTTGCCGGCAAGCGCATTTGCTTCCTCGAGCTTGTCGGCAGCTGCAGGCCTTGCCCCGTTGGAAACAGGTAGATGCCGTGCGCCTTGACCAGCCGTCGTCCGGGCGGAAGCGTTCGCATGCACGCCAACACCCTTCCAATTTCCTTCCAGGGCAACTTGAGTTCTTCACGCATCCGCATCCGCATCGCCTGCCGACGCATTTCGTCTTGGGCATTACGGCGTAATTTACGGGCATCGAACTTTTCCATACTCGGGATTATTTCACAATCGGCTATTGGATTGCCGGGTCAATAAGCGCGCGTCAAGGTAGTTGTCGCCTCAGTCATGCAGCCAATGGCTGGATAAGGTTGTCTTCTGAGAACGCTTTGACGATGCAATCACGTTCGGGATTGAGTGTCACGGCACCGACCGGCGTCCAGTTTTTCGTCTTGCCCGACCATCGTGCCGGGTTGAGGTCGCGTGCCGAGGCATACAAGGCATGTCGGGCCGCCAGTATTGCCAGATCGTCACCGATATGGCGTTGGGTCGGGCTGACGTAACGAATGCCGCTGTGCCGATGTTCGACGTTGTACCAATGAACAAAGCTGGCCGCCCAGGCGCGAGCGTCGTCGAGTTCAGCAAAGCCTTGGCAGGAAACTCGGGCCGGTATTTGGCGGTGCGAAACAGCGACTCCGCGTAAGCGTTGTCATCACTGACTCGGGGTCGTGAATACGAGGGTTTGACGCCCAACCAGTTGAGCATCGCCAGCACCGTCGTCGCCTTGAGCGTCGAGCCGTTGTCACCATGCAGGACGGGCTTGCTGCTCAGCGCGGCAATCCCTTCGGCCAGCGCAGTCCGGCGTACCAGATGCGCGGCATGATCAGCGTGATCGCTGTCATGGACCTCCCAGCCGACGATCTTGCGGCTATACAGGTCGAGGATGAGGTAGAGGTGAAACCATTGGCCTTGCACCTTGGCTGGTAAATAAGTCATGTCCCAACACCACACCTGGCGCGGTTCGGTGGCAATGTGCGTGCTCGGTGGCCGCCGTTGTTTGGGCGCCTTGGCGCGTCCACGGTGGTGGTTTGGCCGTGGGCCCGAGCACCCGGCTAAAAGTGGATTCTGGCCAGGTAAAATCCCTTCATCCGCCAGCATCGGCACAATGCGCGCTGGCGGCACAGCAGCAAACGCGGCTCGTTGGCAACGGCCAGCAACTGGGTGTGCTCGGCATCGCTGAGGGCATGCTTGGGCGTCGCACGCACGGCCAAGGGGCGGCCATCAGGGCGAATTCCGCCATCAATGGCTTTCCAGCGTTGCAAGGTGCGCAACTCAATGCCGGCCATCTCGCAGGCCAACATCAGCCGTGCGCCAGCAACACGAGCGATATGAATGTCTCGGGCCAAAGCCTGGCGGATCTTCAAGGCCGATCATTCGGCCTCGCCCTTGTTGAAGATCACCGCGACTTTTTTGAGAGGACAAGGAGGGCCGCCGTTTCGGCGAGAGCCCGGTCCTTGCGCAGCAACTCGCGTTCGAGTTCCTTGATGCGCCTTCGATCTTGCCGGGTGGCTTGTGGGCTGGCTCTGACTTCTTCCGGCTCGGCCAGCGCAGAGGTCGCACTGGCTCGCCATTTGAGTAGTTCGTCCGGATACACGCCGTGCTCGCGGCACCATGCGCTTTGCCGGTTTCGTCCAGTGCCGCCGTGACGATCACTGCCTCCAGGCGCGCCGCCGCTGTCCATGCCCGCCCTCGGGCGGGCATGGACAGCACGTCATCTCGCCAACGTTCGAGCATTCCTGAACCAATGCCCACTTCACGGGCAACCACATCCACTGCTGCGCTTTCCGGTGGAGCAATCGCGCCACCGCTCTGTCCTTAAACCTCTGTCCGTACCTTGCCATTTCCATCCTTTGTCGCCGACCATTGTTGAGATTCTATTGGGGCGACAACTATTCTGACGCAGGGGGTAAGCGTTTGAGTCAATGCGGCAGGCTACCATGATCGTTATCCAAGTGGATGTGTGGTATCTCACGGTCGGGCTGGTGATCTCCAACTATAATGCACCCACTTGAAACTGATGACTTGGGAGTAACGGCTTGAATACCCAGCAGGAAGTCCTGTCCATTCTGGACGAAATTCTCAGCCTGAAAGGGCGCTCGGCTGGCTTTAGTGCCAGTACACCGCTACTTGGTGCCATACCTGAACTTGATTCGATGGCGGTCGTGGCGCTTTTGACGACCCTTGAGGAGCGTTTTGGTTTTTCAGTCGATGATGATGAGATCGACGGCAGCACCTTTGCCACGGTCGGCTCCCTGATCGAGTTTGTCGAAGGCAAGCTGGCCGCTTAGGCCGACGAGGCAGCATTGCAGGCCTTCTTTCTTCCCGGTCAAGTTGGGCAGCGCTTTTGCCTTTATCACGCCGCGCGCAATGGCTTGGCCCGAGGGTCCGTCATTTATCTGCAACCGTTCGCCGAAGAAATGAACAAGTCGCGCCGCATGGCGGCGCTGCAGGCGCGGACCATGGCGGGCGCGGGCTTCGATGTGTTGCAGATCGACTTGCTGGGCTGTGGTGACAGTACCGGAGATTTTGCTGATGCCACTTGGCAGGCTTGGCAAGAGGATGTCTTGCTGGCCTATCGCTGGCTGCGCACTCGAAGCCAAGCACCGCTTACCCTCTGGGGATTGCGTGCCGGATGCCTATTGGCAGCGAGTGTTGCGGTCGACCTGCCGGAACAGGCAAATTTCATTTTTTGGCAGCCGGTCGTTTCCGGCAAGCAACACTGGCAACAGTTCATGCGTCTCAAAATGGCTGGAGAATTGGCCGCAGGGCAGGCCAAAGGGGGCGTTGAGCAACTCAGGCAACAATTAGCTGCTGGTCAGGCGGTAGAAATTGCCGGCTACGCTGTTGCGTCGGGGCTTGCCGATGGCCTTGAGAAGGCCGAGTTGCAGCCACCGGCCATTTCGCTCGGGCGTGTCATCTGGTTTGAACTATCGTCACGCGACGAGGCAACGCTCGCTCCCGCCTCGCAACAACGTATTGAGCAGTGGCGGGCTGCCGGATTCAAGGTTGACGCTACGGTCGTTCGCGGCCCGGGGTTCTGGCAAACGACCGAAATTGAAGATGCACCGGAACTGATCGCGGCAACCTTGGCTGCAGTGGAGTCAGGGCAATGACGTTCACTGAACATGCCGCCATTTTTCCGTGTGCCGGTGATCAGTTGCTTGGCATCGTCGCCGCACCCGAGTTGCCGCAGGCAACCGGGGTTCTGATCGTGGTCGGCGGGCCCCAATATCGCGTCGGCAGTCACCGTCAATTCTTGTTGCTTTCCCGTGCGTTGGCCGAAGCGGGTTACCCGGCTATGCGCTTCGATTTTCGTGGCATGGGTGACAGCACGGGTGAGTTGCGCAATTTTGAAACGATAAACGAAGACATCGCGGCTGCAATCGACGCCTTTCAGGCCAATTGTCCTCAGGTTGAACGTATCGTACTCTGGGGGCTATGCGATGCCGCCTCGGCCAATCTGCTTTATTGGGATCAAACAAGAGATGCCCGAGTGCATGGCCTGGTCCTGCTGAATCCTTGGGCGCGTTCTGAAGCCACGCTGGCCCGGACGCACATCAAGCATTACTACGGTCAACGCCTAGTACAGGCCGAATTCTGGCGCAAGTTGCTGACAGGTAAACTCGGGCTTGGGCGAGCAATCAATGGCTTTCTCCGCAGCCTGAAACAGGCTCGCAAGGAAAGCCTCCCGGCGGTGCAAGACGAAACGCTGACTTTCCAAAAAAAAATGGCGCACGCAATGGGAACGTTTCATGGAGAAGTGCTGCTGCTGCTTAGTGAAAGCGATTACACCGCCAAAGAATTCATCCAGGCTGTTCAAGCAGACCGCCTATGGTCTGCTGCCATAGGAAGGCCCAACATCACACAGTCCGAAATTCCGGAAGCCGACCACACTTTTTCATCGCTTGAATGGAGGGGCCAAGTTGAGAGCATCACCAGGCAATGGCTGAAAACGAAGGTTAATCAATGACGTGCTCTTTCTGATTGCGTACAAGTCTTCACCAGCATGATTTGCGATGTGCTCCAATACTGCTGAGTTACCAATGCTTGTGGCCGTCGAAAATACGTCTTGCCTTGGCCGTACCAAAGTTTGCGACCCATGTTCAAATCACTAAAGTCAGCCATAAGCAGCCTCGGGCTTTCCAATGGGGTGCTTTATCTGCTTGGGCGAGCCATGCAAGCGGTCAGCGGAGGGCGTTGGTTCCTGGTTAGATACTACTTGGTCGCGCAACCCGTCCCCAACCCATTCGTGCCGGTCTGTCGGCCATCTGAAAACGACAGGGTTGTGGAAATTGACCGGCAGAACCCGATTGTCAAGACCTTTCCCAGACCGAGTGCGGTTATACAGAACCGCTTTGAAAAGGGCCTTGTTTGCCTGGCTGCCACCAGCAAGCAAACGTTTTCAGGATTCTTGTGGTTTGCACGGGGAGCTTACGATGAGGACGAAGTCCATTGTCGTTTTGTGCTGGCCAATCCGGATACTATGGTCTGGGATTTCGATGTGTACGTCGAACCGCAATTCCGCCTTGGTCGAACCTTTGCCAGACTGTGGGACGCAGCGAATGAGCAGTTTTCCTCCAGTGGAATCCAGTGGAGCATTTCCAGAATATCAGCTTTCAATCAGCAGTCCCTGCAGTCGCATGAACGCTTGGGGATTCGTCGCTTGAATTCGCTGACCTTTGTTTGCTTGGGAGGGCTACAGATTGGTTTTATGTCGTGCAGTCCCTACCTGAACATCTGTACGAAGGACATCAACCGTCCGGTCGTGGTGATTGATTCGTTAGATCCCTTGACATGATCAAGAAATACGCCAGAGAAATAATTCATGGCATGTCCTTTGTGACGAAGCCCACCTGAGCCAAACGCATGCACTCTCGCCAGCCTCGACACACCCTCACGCTCTCGATCTGGTTGGGCTACCTGTTTTTCGTAATTTACGGAAGCCTGGTTCCTCTTGATTTCAGGCCACTTCCACTCGAAGAGGCATGGGCTATCTTTCAGCACATACCAATGCATAAACTTGGCGTGGAGTCACGTGCCGACTGGATTTCGAACGGAGTACTCTATGTGCCGGTTGGTTTTCTGACCGCGCACCTGCTGCTACAAAAATTTCCCAAAGCCCGACGCGCCCCTCTCTATTTCTTGCCCGGCCTCTTTTCCTTCTTGCTCGCTTTTCAGCATCGAGTTTCTCCCAGATTTTCTTTCCGCCCCGGACCGTGTCGTAAAACGACCTGCTCGCAGAGTGATCGGTAGTCTGATTGGCGTGACACTTGCCGCGAAGTTTTTCAGACTGGTTCACAATTCTTCTGCAGCACTGTTTCAGCGAACCCGGAAGCTGAGCACTGCACTTGTTAGCGAAGCTTATCTTGTTGGATATATCGCCTTCAGCCTCTTTCCCTATCGACATCCTGCTCTCTAGTGCCGAACTCGAGCAAAAAATGCACGGCGATAACTGGGGATGGCTACTTGCCGGCGATCCACAGGGAAACATCCTGATTATCGTCAAGCTATTGTCCGAAATAGCCCTGACGCTTCCATTTGGGTTGTTCCTTGGATACCGATCGAAACGCCAGTCCGCCACTTTGAAACAGGCTGCCTGGTCCGGTCTTCTGTTGGGCTGTTTCATCGAAATAGCCCAATTCTTTACTGCGTCTGGCGTTAGCCAAGGTTTCTCGGTGTTGACACGCATCGTTGGCGTTTGCGGCGGATTGGCAATGTGGAACCATCGCGCAAACTGGACACCGGAAAAACTCGCAGCCCTTCTAAGTCGCTACGCACTGCCACTCGCAACCCTGTATCTCCTTGCCCTGCTGCAAGTCAATGGCTGGTTTTCACGTACCTGGAATGGTCCTGGCTATGCCGCTGCTCAGCTTGATGAGTTGCATTTTTTGCCCTTCTATTATCACTACTTCACTACAGAAGCCAAGGCGCTCTTCAGTTTGGCAAGTGTTTGCCTGATGTATGTGCCCATCGGGCTACTGACCTGGTCAAGGCATGGTTTGCCGTCGCATGCTTTCTTGTACGCGTTGTTCCTTGCCAGCATTGTCGAAACCGGCAAGCTGTTCTTGCAAGACATGCACCCCGACCCCACCAACATCATGTTGGGTGCCCTAGCCAGTTGGGCGGTGGTTCATATTGCGCGCCAGCTTTCCAATTCGGTCGCGGCGTCGGCCAACCCAAAATTGGGTACAGAACTGGCAGAGGATAACCAGCATCAATTGCCGGCAGAAAAACAAAAGAAAACAGCCTGGCACCTCACAGTTAGCCCGCTGGCTCGCGCCGTCATGTTTGCGACGTTGATATTTGCAACTTATTGGGCCGCGACGTTCCCGACTCAACCCATGCTGCTCAGCCTCTTCCTGCTTATATCTGCAGCCACTATTTGGCGTCGCCCGGCGCTAATCATCTGCATCATCCCTGCGGCTTTGCCGATTCTCGATCTCGCACCGTGGAGCGGGCGATTTTTTTTCGATGAGTTTGATCTGCTGATTCTCATCAGTCTCGCCATCGGTTACACCCGCCTCCCTCCCATACCGAAGAAAGAATTGCATACCGACCCCCTCTTTACGTTGGCTGTCGGCTTGCTCACTCAGTTTTGCCATTAGCGCCATACGCGGCTTGATCCCTTGGCACATGCCCGACGCCAACGCGTTCTCAAATTATTACAGCCCGTTCAATGCGTTGAGGATCGCCAAGGGCGCTTTATGGGCATTCCTGCTTTATGGCATTTTCGCCCGCATCGCGTTTGCTGGCCACAATGTGGCGCGCCTGTTCGCCTTTGGCATGACCGGTGGTCTTACGGGAACCATCCTGGTGGTCATTTTGGAGCGTTTCACATTCCCTGGATTGTTCAACTTCACCGATGTCTACCGCGTCACCGGACCATTCTCCCAGATGCATATCGGTGGCGCGGACATTGAAACCTACCTGACAATCGGCGCTCCATTTTTGGTCATGTTGCTGATCGACAAAGGCTCGATGTGGTTACGAATTGCATTGGGACTTATCCTCCTTGGCGTAACCTACAGCATCATGGTGACCTTCTCCCGAGTGGGCTATGCAGGCTATGGCGTGGCGTTGGGACTGGCGGTTGCACGCAACGAGAAAGAGAACAGGCAGCAAAACACCACATGGCTGAAGCGCGGAGCAATTGCGTTAGCGCTTTCATTGGCCATTTTCAGTGTAGCGATCCCGATTTATTACAGCCCTTTTGCCAAAGAGCGAATGGCGCTGGTCGGCGCCGATCTGGATTCGCGTCAGAACCATTGGCGCGATGCGCTCAAAATGCGTGACCCTGGTTGGGCTACCGCACTTTTCGGGATGGGAATCGGACGCTACCCAGAGACGCATTTCTGGCGGAGTGAGGAAAAACGGGCAGCCCCCTACTGGCTGGGCAGCGAGGCGGGAAAATACTTCCTCAGGCTGGGGGCCGGGAGTCCGCTGTACCTTGAACAGTTTGTTTCGATACAACCCGGTAAGGAATACTCGGTTGAAATCAAAGGCCGCAGCAATAAGCCCAACGCCCAACTCACGATATCGATCTGCGAAAATGGCTACTGACATCTGACCGATGCAGCAGTGAAGTGGCAGAAATAAAAGGGAACGGTGCCTGGCAGCCCCTGCAGATTCGCCTTGTATCCGGTGAAGTAGGGCAGGGGCCTTGGCACATCAGTCGCCCTGTAAAATTTTCGCTTTACAACACCAGCTCAATGGCGACGATTGACTTGGACAGTATTCGCATGACCAGCGATGCCGGTCAGAGTCTTCTGGCGAATGGCGCCTTCTCGCATAAGCTGGACCACTGGTTTTTCACAGTGGACAACGACCCACCCTGGCATATCTGGAGCATGCCCGTCGCTGTTCTATTTGATCAAGGCGGGCTTGGGGTGATTGCCAGTTGTTTGCTCGTCGTCCTGGTTTTGACGCGTTCCGGTCGTAGGGCGCTTGGAGGAGACATCGCGTCTGCCGGGATACTGCCCGCCATGGCCGGCGTGCTCGTAATTGCGATGCTCGATACGCTGATCGATAGCCCACGGATTCTGTTGCTTCTCCTGCTGCTGGCTTGGCTTGGTGCCACCCGCTGCCGATGGCGCCAAGCCAGAACTTAAATTAAGGGCAGGCACTACCCGTTGCCTTGACCGTTGCACCGGTAACGTTAGTGACTCCACAGAAATCAAACGTTGTCGTACTGGTCTGATCCACGGCGTAATCGTAACTGGCGCCCCCCGTGTAACTGAAACGTATCTTGGCATTGTTGCCATTTCCTACAATGCTCCAGGTACCCACCTGAATTCTCGGATCAACGGCATTGGTCGGGCCTAGTTTCCAGTCCCACAACTGACCACCGACGAGGAGTTCCTCTTGCCATTTGTCACTTCCCAAGGTTGCACAGACCATCTTCCCACTCAAC
This sequence comes from Candidatus Dechloromonas phosphorivorans, assembly GCA_016714975.1. Classification (GTDB taxonomy): domain Bacteria; phylum Pseudomonadota; class Gammaproteobacteria; order Burkholderiales; family Rhodocyclaceae; genus Azonexus; species Azonexus phosphoriphilus. The sequence goes on from JADKBR010000017.1 coordinate 568,720, forward strand.
TCAGTGGCAAGTTGGGTTGCATTTAGTCTAGTACCCCCTGTGGCTGGGCAAGCAGCGTATGCACTCCCGGAAAGACCAACTAACAAAAACACACTGGCGATAAATAACGGCTTCATTTCAAACCTCCATCAATAGAAAAATGACTTGCTGGATCATGACACGGTCCAAAACAGGCCGCTTTCCACCATGCTTGCAGAACAAGTGGTTAAAATCAAAACCCAGCCCAACTTGCCCTGCAACTATCCTAGCATTTTTTGAAGGGCTTTCTTTTCGCTTCGCATCCAGGGCAAGGTGGACTCCTTGGTGATCACAATACGGTCTTCGCATGTGGTTCAAAAACTTGATCGCTTTCAATTATGACTAGAAATCCAGATGGCCTTGTGTTGGGCACACCCCGGTTCAACGATACGGTGCTGATGCAAACTGCAGCGGGTAACGGACTCGAAACGGCTTGGCGACAAGCCTTTCAAAAGCTTGGAGCCAAGGCAGCCGAAATTGTATCCGGAGATTTCGCGGTCGCGCTCCGCCAGTCCGATGGTAATGTCTTCCTTGCCATTGACCGTTTTGCCATCCGCAGTCTTTGTTATCGTCAAGTAGGCGATCAACTACTGTTCGCGGAGCGTGCCGATGAATTGGCCGATGCAAATACCGAAGTCGATCCGCAAGCCATCTTCGACTACCTCTATTTCCACGTCATTCCATCGCCCAGAACCATATTCAAGGGCATCTATCGAGTTCCGCCAGCGCACTACGTTTTGTTCGAAAATAGCCAGTTGACCATAGCACCCTACTGGACGCCAACCTTCAAGGAAGTTCTCGATCAGCCCTTTGATAAGCTTCGCGACGAATTCCGCGCACTGCTGCAACAGGCCACCGCTCGTCAACTGGATGATGGCAAAGCGGCATGTTTCTTGAGTGGTGGTACCGATAGCTCCACCGTTGCCGGCATGATCGGCTTGGCCCATGGTGCGCCAGCAGCCACGTACTCGATCGGCTTTGAAGCTGAAGGCTACGACGAAATGGCATTTGCCCGAATTGCGGCTAGCCGCTTCAATACAGAGCACCACGAGTATTACGTCACGCCGGATGATCTTGTGTGCAGCATTCCCATGGTTGCCGCCAGCTACGACCAGCCCTTCGGAAACTCGTCGGCATTGCCCGCCTACTACTGCGCCAAAATGGCCAAGGAAGATGGGGTAACCCGTATTCTGGCGGGTGATGGCGGTGATGAGCTCTTCGGGGGTAACGCCCGCTATGCCAAGCAGCGGGTATTCGACTGGTATCAACACATCCCGGGGGCTGTCCGCAAGGGGATCATGGAGCCGCTATTGGGGACCAAGTCAGCAGGCGCGCTGCCGTTGATACGAAAAGCATCCAGCTACGTGGAGCAGGCGAGCGTTCCAATGCCCGACCGCCTGCAGATGTACAACCTGATAACCCGGCTCGGCCTTGAACAGACTTTAACGCCGGATTTTTTGGCACAGGTGAACGTCTCATTGCCACTAGAGCACCAGCGCCAGGTTTGGGCCAGTGCGCGAACGACCAGTAACACCAATCGGGAACTGGCTTTCGACTGGCGCTATACGCTCGCAGAAATTGACTTACCCAAAGTGACCGGTACAACTCGGCTGGCTGGCGTGCAGGTGGGCTTCCCAATGCTCGACAGCGACCTCCTCGATTTCTCGCTGCGTCTTCCTGATGATTACAAACTCAAGGGTTTAAAGCTTCGTTGGTTTTTCAAGGAAGCGCTGCGCGGCTTTCTGCCAGATGAGATCATCACCAAAAAGAAGCAAGGGTTCGGGCTTCCATTTGGCGTTTGGCTCATCCGCCATGATGCACTAAGACTTCTGGCCAGGAACTCGGTCTTCGGACTGGTCGATCGGGGCATAATTCGTGGCGAGTTTGCCGAGAATCTGTTCAGCAAGCATCTCCAAGAGCATCCAGGCTACTACGGCGAGATGATCTGGATTTCTATGATGCTCGAGCAATGGTTGCAAACTCAGCGAGCAGGTTATAAGGTGTGCGTCTAGCGATGAATGTCAATCGGTCGGGATTGCCACCGCTTCCAATTAAGAAGGAGTTTTGTATGACACAGTTTTCTCTAAAGGTTGCTTCCGTTTCAATGTTCTTGTCCAGCATTGCTGCCACACCGGCGATTGCGGGGGTTGATCTGAGCTATCTCCAAGGGTTGCTGGCTGCAACCCCGGAGGGGTGGGTTCAAGTCAATACAAACAAGTTCTCCAGTGCTTGGCCTTCGCAGGCAGAAGGTGTCCCTAACTCAAACCCGGCTGCAGTCGTGCATGCATGGAGTTCATTCGCCTGGGATTCCAGTCGCGGTAACCTGCAATTGTTTGGGGGCGGACACGCGAATTACGCGGGTAACGAAATGTATATCTGGCAGGGAACCGATGGATCCTGGACCAGAGGCTCGTTACCTAGCCGAATGGAAAGATGCAGGGCCACTTCCACTTTTTTCACGGTCGATAATGCCGCCCCTCAGTCAGCACACACCTACGACAACAATATTTACCTCCCTGTAAATGACATGTTCGTCACTTTCGGTGGTGCGGCTTTCAATAGCGGTGGAGAATTTGTGGTGAAGGGGCCCAATGGAACCCCGGTACCTGCGGGACTGTGGATGTGGGATCCGCAGAAAGCTGATCCGAACAAGGTGGGGGGCACAGATGGCTCGGGTTATAACCCGGCGACTCTTGGTGGAAACATGTGGAGCAATCAATATGGAAAATGGATTGGTGATCCCGGCTCCTCTTATCTGGAAGGATATACAGCGTATCGGCAGGAGAATGGGCGGGATGTAATCTACGTTACCGGCGCTGGCGGTGGAGGATGGCCGTCTCTCTTCAGGTATGAGGTGGGAGATGTTCGGGCCGGAGAATTAGGGAGTTTTGAGAAAGTTGCTGTTGCGTGGAATGCGCCAAGCTTTCAGGGGGCCGCGACAATTGATACCTCTCACGGCTTATTCCATAAGAACGGCGAGCATACCAAAATGCTCCGAATGGATTTGGCGTTTGGGATCTTTCAAAATCGAATGCGACCAATCCGGGCAGCAATCGTGACATCTGGGTCCAACTTGTTAATGCGGATGGAACCCCCTTTATGATGAATACGGACTTCGGTATCGATTTCGATAGCGATAACGGAAAAGTTCTGATGTGGGACGGCTACGATCATGGAACCGTTTGGGAAACCGAGGCGGTTTTTGATCTCGCCGGAAACCTTCTGACTACATGGGTAGTGACGAAGCGCTCAAGTACCACAGGCGCCCAGCCAAACGGCAATTTTCAGACGGGCGTGCTTGGGAAATGGCATTTCGTCGATGAGCTGGACGCGTTTATTGCGCTAGACGAATATGACAACCTTACCAAGGATGCCGGGGTCTGGTTGTACAAGCCATATTCAGATGCAGTAGCTCCGCCGTCTGGAATGGTTTCTGAGCCCGCGACTTTGGCGTTGTACTTTTCTGCACTGGGCATGATGATGTGGAGGTCAAGATCACGTAAAGGCAAATTTCCGACCAAATCATCGCATTACCGCTTTGGAGCAAGCTCGAGCAATGAGGCCCGATAGCAGGACGATGGTGGCATAATTACTAACGTTTTAGAAAGTATTGTCATATACATGAGACAATACGGGCATGAAATGCAAAAGAACTTCGGACGGTCGCAAGCACGATCATGGGGTGCTTCAGGTGATGCCGGCAGCAAGCCGTCAAGGCGATTCGTGAAGGGCAGGACGTGAGCAGTGTGGCGGCCGCCTATGGCATCAATGTGCGCAGCGTCTTTCGCTGGCTGGCGGACTTTGCCAATGGGGGGCAGAACGCCCTGCTGGCCAAGCCGATCCCGGGGCGTCCGCCGAAGGTGAGTGCGGAAGAGATGCGCTGGATTGCCCGGGCGGTGAGAGACAACACCCCGCTGCAATTCAAGTTTGTCTTTGGCTTGTGGACCCTGTCGCTGATCGCGGCGCTGATCGAGCGCGAATTCGGCAAGAAGTTGTCGCTGGCCTCGGTCAGCCGGATCATGAAACTGCTGGGCTTCTCGGCGCAGAAACCGCTCTATCAGGCGTGGCAGCAGGACGCGACGCTGGTGCGGGCCTGGGAAGCCGAGATCTACCCGGCGATTCGTGCAGAAGCCAAAGCCAAGAGTGCAACCATCTACTTTGCCGATGAATCGGGAATTCGCTCCGACTACCACACGGGAACGACCTGGGCACCCATTGGTGAAACGCCGGTCGTGGAAGTGACTGGACGCCGCTTCTCGCTGAACATGATCTCGGCGGTCAGTCCGCGCGGTGAATTCCGTTTCATGCTTCACGACGGCTCGGTCAATGCCGAGGTGTTCCGGGAATTTCTCAAGCGACTGATGGTTGGCGCCACGACGCCGGTCTTCCTCATTGTCGATGGTCACCCGATTCACAAGGCGAAGTTGATCAAGAAATTTGTCGAAGCCCAGGACGGCAAGCTCAAGTTGTTCTACCTGCCGCCTTACTCGCCGCAGTTGAACCCCGACGAGCAAGTTTGGGCGCACGTCAAGCGCCGGGTATCCCGGCAACTGGTGCAATCCAAGGACGAAATGAAGCGGCTGGCACTCGGCGCGTTGCGCCGAATCCAGAAATTGCCCGAATTGGTGAAATCCTTCTTCCGCCAACCCGAGTGCCAATATGCGGCTATGTGACATTTCTTATGCAAAAGTTAGTAAAACCGCTTGATGACATTGAGTTAAAATTTGCGTTGTATGGAAATCAGCAATAGGATCTGCTGAACGAATACGGAGAAAAAATGTGATAGCAGATGCTCAAGATAGATCATTCGTGGGCAAAATAGCAGTTCTCTTGCCCTGCTATAACGAACGGGGTCTATCAAAAAAGAGTTGTTGAAGAAAAATTTCTTCCTGAAAAAAATCCGCCCCAAACCGGGTATGACAATTGGTTCATCCATTAATACAGCGGACCAAGGTATGAGCGCAGGGGGTAGTAAGGAGGAGCAATGGCCCGGGGAGGGAATGTAGTGAAGGAGAATTTTCTCGAGATATCGACGTTGATTTCTACCTAATGGCAGATGGCGACGGCACCTACGACTCGACAATGGCTCCTTTGATGATCCAGCGGCTGATAGATGAACACCTTGACATGGTTGTTGGCACTCGGCGCGATGTATATGAGAATGCGCACCGGATAGGTCATGGTTTTGGAAACCGTCTTTTCAACGGCATCTATCGCAGCCTTTTTGGTCCTCTGTTCAATGACATTTTTTCCGGATATCGAGTTTTCTCACGTCGTTTCGTGAAGAGCTTTCCTGCTGTTTCTAGCGGATTCGAGATCGAAACCGAAATTTCTGTTCACGCTAGCCAACTTCGACTGCCAATAGCAGAGATTCCAACTAACTATGGTGCTCGACAGGAGGGGTCTGATAGCAAGCTTCGCACATACCGTGATGCCATCAGGATCATGTTCACATTCCTGATCCTTTTCAAGGAGATTCGCCCAGCACACTTTTTCGGTGTCTTGGCTATAGGTCTTAGCCTGGCGGCGATCATCTTGGCGACACCACTCTTTGTCACCTATCTTGAAACGGGCCTGGTGCCGCGGTTTCCCTACAGCTATTCTGGCGACCGGACTTGTTTTGTTGGCGGGCATGTTTTCGGTCGGTGGACTATACTAGATAGCGTTGCCCGGGTCGTCTTGAGCAGAAACGGATGTGGTATGTGACCAACGTGGTTAAGCGAAATAGGAGTCTGACTGGGTGTTCTTCCGCTTCATCTTGGTCGGAGGGTCTGGTTTTGTTGTTGATGTAACTCTTACCTATGTGCTGGTGCTGCTTAATGTTGAGCCTTGGCTGGCTCGCGTTCCTGCCATCATTGTTGCAATGACATATACGTGGCTGGCGAATCGTTGCTTCACCTATAAAGTCAAGACGGCACGATCCATTACTGAAGTTGTGCGTTATGGCTTGGTGGCCGTTGCTATGGCGATGGTTAATTATCTTATCTACATAGTCCTTTGGGTTATGGGCTGTGGGCCAGTGGCTGCGGTCATAGTTTCTACGATATGTCAAACCATAGTGAGTTTCCATGCCTATCGCCGTTTCGCATTCAGGGAAATTGAATGAAGGCAGTCGGTTGAGATGATAAATGCGCTTGGATTTCGGTCGGCATATTTCGCGCTTGCCATAACCGGTTGCTCGATAATGTTAAGCATTGTCGCAATCGCGAATGGTTACCCGCTGGTTTTCCCAGACACCGGTGCCTACCTATCACAGGCACTCGAATTCCGTGGAGAACCTTCGCGCCCACCTTACTATAGCCTCTTTCTCCTTCCTATCCATCTGGGAGTCTCTCTCTGGCCAGTGGTCGTCGCGCAAGGGGCTATTATGGCCGGAGTGCTTTATCTTGCAATTAGCACGGTCTTCGCGCAGAAGATATCACTCCGATACTTGCTCGTTGTCACTTGCCTCTTAACCATGTTCACTAGCCTGCCGTGGCACACGGGCCAAATATTGCCCGACATATTCTCAAGTATTCTCATTTTGGCTGTTTATGTAGTGGTTTTCGGTTGGGACAATCTCAGTTTCTTGACCCGTATTTTTACTATTTTCGTCTTGTTTTCTGCCACAGCCTTTCATTACAGTCATCTTCCGCTATTGGCAGTGACAGGCGGAGTAGCACTTTTGCTTGCTGCATGGTGCCGAATATCCGCGCGAGGTGTCTGGATTCCTGCCAGCCTCATTGTTGTAGCAGGCATGACCGCAGCAGCGGCGTTTGTTGCCTACAATTATGCTTACGCTGGAAGGGCGTCACTTTCGCTGGATAGCAGTAAATTCCTACTTGCGCGTCTGATCGGTGACGGAACAGCTGTAAAATTCTTAAGGCACTGCCCAATGGGAGATTTCCTTTTGCGATTACTTAGACGAAATCCAAGAGGACCACAATATTTTCTTGTGGGATGCCAACTCACCATGGCGCCACGTTGAGCATACACGTGGTTTCTCGGACACGGACGAAGCGGCAGCAATTGTGCAAGGCACTTTGCTAAGCTTCCCCGCTGAACAGGCTATCAAGTCAGTTGAAAACTTGGCTACGCAGTTTCTGTCTTTCGGCACAGGGGATACCCTCTGCCCATGTATCGGCGACGCAGCAGTAAGCAAAATAATTTTCAAGCATTTTGCCAGAGAACACGACAGGTTTCTTGTTTCGAGACAAAACAGAGATCCTCTTCACATTGATTTTTTCAGGACAGTCCACACAACGGCGGTAGTCGTAGCGGCCTTAGGCTGCATCGCATTTTATTGGGCCTGTTCCGGGGAAAAATACGTGCCCCGCGTTCGAATCGAGGATGTTCCCGCTGATTGTGATCACAGTGGCCGGTATCACTGCGAATGCCATCCTGACGGGGATATTGTCAGGCCCTGCTGACCGCTATCAGAGCAGGGTGGTTTGGCTTATCGTTTTCAATTTCTTGCTAGTTGCGTTACCGACTTCCCTTAGGAAACCACCTTGTGTCAACGCGGCTCTAACCCCGACCAACCCACCTCAATTGCAATAGGGCTTGAAGTGAGCATTCAAGGCACATCTCGCCACTTTCCAGCACGTCGCAACTTGTCTCTTAAACCTGGTAGAGGAAACCCCAGCGAATACGCTCGATGGGCCAAATCGAGCGACTTGTCGAAATTCTTTAAGTCGAAATATGCAAGCCCCAAATTGTATAGGATGTTCGGATTATCCTCCGACAGTTCAAGAGCCGATTCTAGTTTTGGAATTCCTTCGCGAGGCTTTCCCGCACGGACCAGATACATGCCATATAGCATCTTCACCGTTGCGTCATTCGGTGTGAATCGCTCTGCACGATCAAACCAGCAAATGACTGTGAGGTTCATTTCCGGAGGAGGATCTCTTTTTGTTCGTTCGGCGAATCTTCACCGTCGCCATCAGGGCGCGTGGATGATTTGAAATACGCCGAGAGTGTATTGCAGGTCTCCACCAGGCGTTGATGCGGTACTCCCTCTTTAAGTGTTTCGACTTTCGGGGTGAAGTGAAATTTCTCGACGAGTGCTCTTCGGGGCGCGTCTGTTGCTCCGATAGTCAAATGGACCCAAAGTGTTTTCGACGCTGCCACAAGCCAGAGTACTAGTTTGTCCAATTCCCGAGGAGGTGGCACAAAGAAGGGCAAGGAGGCCAGTAGTTGATACGAATTCATCGAAATCCTCTTCTGAAAAGACAAATGTGATCGACTACATGCCAATCCTGTTCCCGGAAACAACGAATTCCAGAATGTTGGCCAATTCGGTACTTTGGTGATAGCGTTCATGGCGTGCTGCCTCAATTGCGATACTCGTTGAGAATAATCCTGCATGTCCGGGTTCCCTCGGTTTTTCTTCTGCTAAAGATTGGGATTCATGCTTCCGGTTCTTCTTGCTGTTGCTCAAGTAGCCAGTCGTTGAAGAACTGACACGGTAAGCGATCGCCCAAAGTCGAATGCAGGTGTTTGCGGTTGTAAAAACCTCGATCCTCGACCGCCAGTTCCTCGGACTCGGCTACCGACTGTGTATGCCTAGTTTGGTGTCTTCACGTCCTGTCTTCCAAGAGCAATGTTGTAGTAGATTCCATTTTCAAGGCATCATGATAAAGTGTAGCAGGGCATTGACTTAATATAGTGCCACAGGTCGCTGGGTGGCGGGTTTTTGTCGAGCGAGAGAGATACAGATGGCAGCAAGAACCAAGATAGACGAGAGCACGGCGCAGCCGAAATATCGCTTCCAGAGATGGGTGTGACTTCGTCGCGTTGCCCCGACTAGCTTACAGCGTCAGTTACGCCAGTCTACTTCTACTTGCCCTGCCGCGAGCCGGAATTTCTTCGTCTTCCCAAGCGTCTGCAGGATTATTCGACTTGGCAACACACTGAAACCGAGTTATCCCCCTTCATGGGGAGATATCACTGGGTGTTGCAGACCTATCTGCAATTGTGCGAGGCGGGAGCAGAGGTCGAACTAGTACGGGAGTTGCCTTCCGTTGGTATCGTCCTGAGTCACGTCGAATGCTTCGACTACGGGATTCGCCCTTCGTCGCGAATGACGATGTTGGTCTCCATGCTCGTCGACAAAGATATCCCTTACCCCATGCCGCCCTGCATGTCACGCATAACCCAGTGCAAAGGTTGCCTCTGAGGCTCCGGCAGCAATATATCCCGCCGTGGCCGCAGATCGGGCTGGTTCCGCGGTCGACGGCGAGAGGTGCGCGCTTCGAGACCGTAGCCTTTGTCGGTTATCCTGAAAACCTGCACCCGGAACTGGCCAGCGAGAATTTCGCGCGGCGTCTCGCCGCGCTGGGTTTGCACTTGGTCATTCCCCTGCCGGCCGCTTGGCATGATTTCTCCGATATCGACGTCGTACTGGCGGTTCGAAACTTCGGCCGGACCCAGAAGCATTTGAACAAGCCGGCGCTGAAAGTGTACAATGCGTGGCTGGCCCACGTGCCCGCCGTGTTGGGCTTTGAGAGCGCATATCGCCAGGAGGGCAACCCGGGCGTCGACTATCTCGAAGCGACCAACGCCGACGAGGTGTTTCATGCACTGAAGCGGCTCGCCGCTGATCCCGAATTTCGGCTTGGCATCGTGGCCGCCGGTGCGACACGGATTGCCTCTCGCTCCGAGAGCCATCTGCGGAGGTTGTGGATGGATCTCTTGGAAAATCAGTTGCTGCCGCGGTACGCAAGGTGGTCGCGCGACGTCGTGTTTCGAATCGCACTCCGCATGGCTGGCGCGGTTTACGAGCGCCTGCTGTGGCGCCGGCCGGCGTGGTTCGGTGAGTCCGAGCCTGAATCGGGCCGGGAAGAAAAGAGCCACCTCACCAGGCTAATCCACAAGAAGGATCCATCGTGAGCGATACAGTGTCAACAACGGACGATTTGGACAGACCCGGCGCCAGGCTCTTCCGTATCTATCAGGCCAGCAAATATCTGTCGATCAAGCACAGTTCGTATTTTCACGTTTACGAGGCACTGTTTGGGCAGTATGTCGGGAAGTACTTCACGTTCGTCGAGGTCGGGGTACTCAACGGGGGCTCGCTGTTCATGTGGCGTGAGTTCTTCGGGCCCAACGCGCGCATTATCGGCGTTGACCTGAATCCAGCCGCGAAGAAGTGGGAGGCCGAAGGATTCGAAATCCATATCGGAAGTCAATCCGACCCAGCGTTCTGGGATGAGTTCTTTCGCCAGGTAGGGCCGATTGACGTCCTGCTTGACGACGGCGGGCACACCAATGTGCAGCAGATCGTCACGGTGCACAAAGCCATCAACTTTGTCAGGGACGCTGGCATGGTGGTGGTCGAAGATACCCACTGCAGCTATTTCACAGAGTTCGGAAACCCGTACAAATACTCCTTTGTTTCCTTTGGAAAGCGCGTTGTCGACTATATTCATGCGCGCCATCCACAGGTCGCGCCCGCCGTTGCTGACTTTGGCAGTTGTATCGCATCGGTGAGGTTCTTCGAATCAATCGTGGCGTTCGAAGTTGATCGGCGGCTGTGTTTGAAACCGGAACCGACCTCGAATAATGGGATATCGGCTGATGTGACGGACTTTCGTTACGAGGGTTCGTTTGCAGTGGCGATCAAGGATGTCGAGGCGAAGCTTTCCTTTCTTTCGCGCGTACCGATATTCTGGCGGCTGAGACTCATTTTTCCGTACCTGCTCGGCCTGCAAGCCCGCCTCGAAAGCCGACGCGTCAGGTATCTGTTCAAATAATGCTGGCGCGATTCCGATCAGGTCGTCGAGATCGAGCGTGGCCAAACGATGGTGAGAGATTGAGCGTGAGGATGATGTCCGAACAAAAGACGACAGTAACGATTTCAGTCATTTGTTGTACCCGCAACCGAGAGAATTTTATCAGGAAGCATTTCGAGACGGTCATGCGCCTTTTGCCGGCGCAGGCTGAACTCATCTATGCGCTCGATCATTGCTCGGATGGCACCATGCAATACCTGCAGGGCGCGACCGCTGGCGACCCCCGGGTCAAGATTGCTCGAAACACGTCGAGCCCGGCCTCAGCCGCCGCCGAAACTTTGCGATCGATCGCTGCGAGCGGTCGTTTCACATTTTCTCGATGACGACGATTCAGTTTCGGACGAGTTCATCCCAGGTCTGAATGAATTCTCCGCTCAACTCGAGGACGTTGATTTCATCATCACCGATCTGGTGGTCAACGTCGAAAGTCAGGCACCGCACCAGAAGCAAATTATCGACCGTGACCTGATCGCCAGCACGTCGTGTGGTGCCTTTGAATCGATAGACGGCGACCTCTTCCGAGCCACACTCAAAGGGCAGCACTTGTACTTCAACTCCGCGAACGCGGTGATCAACCGGAAGGTCTTTGATCGATATCGGTTCCACTCTGAAATCAAGAAGACGGCGGACTGGCTGTTTTATCTCGAGGTCTCGCTGCAAGAGCGCATCAAGGCGATCTATTTCCCGAATATCTTTGCGGTCTACAATGTGCACCTTAGTTCCATGAGCATCGCCAGCGACAAGAGTTACTGGAACATGCGGGCGTTCGAACAGCTGCACGCCGTCGTGCCGAAGGGCCATCCCTCCCATGCCGACGTCCGTCGTGCCTACGGCAAGGCGCTGTTCGATGCCGGCTATGCGGATCGACTGAAGCACAAGCCGCGGGCCTTGTACTATTATTGCAAGTCAACGCGGTACGGACCTCCTGCCGCCAATCAAGGCGATCCTGAAATTGCTCGTGCCGGAAGCGCGCTAGCGCGGCGAGTCAAGGCGGCGGACGCAACGTGAGGGGGGCGCGACACGACAGCAGATTCGCGTACAGGCCACCGTCGAACCGCTTCCCTGGAGTTCGGCGCGCCAAGGGAATAATACGGGACACCAATTAGCCGACCGGTGTGAAGCGAGCAACACCTTATGGCGGCGCCAGCCGCCGGTTTTCAATCTCTTCCTCAATTTTGCAGTTGCCCGCCATCCCAGTTTCATTCATGGTTGTTGGCGAGGAAAGGTCTGGCGGATCTTGTTCGCCCATTTCGGAGACTGAATAAATCACTGGCTGCGAAGTGGCAGAATCTTCCTGACATATTGGCCAGGTTGGCCTTCAGTTTTATCGGAAGCGAGTAACTCGGGAGTGAAGTCTCGGTGGCCACGATGCGCTGGAACTCCTCCATGTAGCGGCGCTTTAGCGCTTTCAGGTCGTAGTTCTCTGCCACCACGCGCATACCGTTCTTTGACAAATCGTCGAATTGCTTTGGTCTCTGCCATTCAGCGCTGCGGCCAGATTTCCGGGGTGCTCCATATCGATAAAGATGCCTTCCTTGACAATGGCCTTCTGGTTCGGATGATTACTGCAGATGACCGGGAGTCCCATTGCCATTGCTTCTATGTAAACGATGCCAAAGGTCTCGAATAGTGAGCCCAGCGTGAAGACGTCCGCTGCAGCATAGGCTTTCGGCAGTTCGTCGTGGGGAAGCGTTGCAAAAACAATACGATCGCCCATCAGGTCGTTCCCCAGAGCCTTGATTGCGGCTGAATCGGGACTTTCCTGACCGACAATCACCAGCCAAGCGTCGGGTACCGCTGCAACCTCGCGGATGACGTAGTCCATACGTTTATGCCAATAGCAGATGGTGCCAACACTGATGACGACGACGGCATCGGCAGGAATGCCGTGGAGTTTGCGAAAGTCGGTCTGGATGCCCGGGTGGAAGCGCTGCACATCGACCCCGTGGGGAATCATGAATGCCTTGTCACGGTTGCTCCGCTGCAATTGTATTCCGTGTGCTCCTGAATGAAATCGCAGTGTGGTTGGGCAGCCCTGGGCAACGCTCCACCGTTCGACCAGAGGATCTTTGGCGTATGCCGGAAAAGATGCCGATGAGCGTATAGCACATTGCAGACCTCCTGTTCAAGGCAATGCAAGATATCGAAGTCGCCTTCGAGAAGGTACTTGAGCGCTGCATAGGCAAAGGTTTCCCCTTCCACGCGCATGCGCTCTTCTTCTATAGCTGCAGCCTTCCATTTGGGGGAAACAGCGAGTTTCATTCCGTCCAGGTAACTTGCGCTACGGGGTATGTGATCGATTACCACTTCTCTGGAGAGAGATTCTCCTCCTCCCTTGAAAAGCGTTATCTCTAACTCATTCTTGAGCAACGTGAACAAGTCTCTCGCAAACACCTCGTGTCCGCGGTAAATGTTGCCCAAGCCCGAGCACAGAAGTGCAATTCATAACATTATTCCTTCAGTTGATCTATCGGTCAGCATTACCCTTTGCAGTCTAGGTTCTGTCTACCTCAGACACTGTTCAATGGGGCGAAGCCAAAAGTCTAGAGAGGTCCCAACCTGCTCATTTTTTAATTTTCCAAAACAGAATATCGAAACGTTGTAGCGCACCGATGAAGAGTGGATCCTGCGTTATTGGGTGGTGAATAGCGTATATGGCTACGACCCAGCTTACAGCACATGAAATCGCCGCCGCCAAGACCCACGAGAATTCGAGAGGACCATTCTCCCTTCCAAGCGTGAGAATGGTGGCGATCGGAAAAATTAGCGAGACAGCCGTAACTGCAGCGCTCTTGGCTAGACTAGTGAGCAAGTTGGGCATATCGTTGGGTAGCGCTTTGCCCTTCATATAGTAGCAGTATGGGGTGGCGCAGGATGCGGCAATCAAGTACAGGACTGGAGGGGTGTTGATTGAGGGAAAGAGCATCAGGCCAAAGATAAAGAGCGCTGCCCTCAACGGTTGAATAATGAGGTCAATCTTTGTAGCCGCGTCTATTCTTCCGATGGCGGTAA
>JADKBR010000018.1 GCA_016714975.1 Candidatus Dechloromonas phosphorivorans
TCGGCCAGATTCTGTCGATTGAAAATCAGCGCCTGTCGTTGACCAGCGGCGGCTATTCGGACTACGAACGCGCCCGCGCCGCTCGCCTCGCCAACCAGCAATCGGCCTTCGAAGCCCAGCAGCGCGAAATCGCACACCTCAACAGCTTCATCGAACGCTTCCGCGCCAAGGCCACCAAGGCGCGCCAGGCGCAAAGCCGGATCAAGATGCTCGAGCGCATGGAGACAGTCGCCGCGGCCCACGTCGATTCGCCCTTCCATTTCTCCTTCCGCCAGCCCTGCGCGCTGCCCGATCCGCTGCTGAGCATTGAAAAAGCGGCTGCCGGCTACGTCGACCGCAACATTCTCGACAACATCACGCTGACGCTGCGCCCTGGCTGCCGCATCGGCCTGCTCGGCCGTAACGGTGCCGGCAAGTCGACGCTGGTCAAGCTACTGGCCGGAGCCCTCACCCAAACGACCGGCGAGCGCAAGGAAGGGCGGGCACTGAACATCGGCTACTTTGCCCAGCACCAGCTCGAGCAATTGCGCCCCGATGAGTCGCCTTTGCAGCACCTGATCCGCCTCGAGCCGACGACTCCGGAGCAAGAATTCCGGAACTACCTCGGCGGCTTCGATTTCCGCGGCGACATGGCCGCCCGACCGGTGGCGCCCTTTTCCGGCGGCGAGAAGTCACGCCTGGCGCTGGCCCTGCTGATTCGGACCCGACCGAACCTCCTGCTGCTCGACGAGCCGACCAACCACCTCGACCTCGAAATGCGCGAAGCGCTCACTTTCGCGCTGCAGGACTACGAAGGCGGCATGGTCGTCGTCTCGCACGACCGCCACCTGCTGCGCACCTGCACCGACGAACTGCTGCTGGTCGCCGACGGCAAGGTCATCACCTTCGACGGTGACCTCGACGACTACGCCGCCTGGCTGGCCACTCAGCGCAACACGGAAAAGGTGACGGAACCCGATGTCACCGCCGAAAAGACCGGACGCCTGCAACAGCGCGCTGACACCAGGGCCAGCCGCCAAGCACTGCTCGCGCAACGGCGGCCGCTGGTCAAGGAAATCGAGCAGCTCGAACGCAAGCTGGCCAGGTGGAATGAAGAAAAGGCCGCGCTCGAAGGACGACTTGCCGATCCGGACTTCTATGTCACGGTCGACCGAAAAAAAAGCGAGGAAATGCACCGCCAGGCGGCGACGCTCGGGATGCAGATCGATGCGGCGGAGATGCGCTGGCTGGAGGTGCACGAGGCCCTGGAAGGATTGCCCGCCGTCGAGTGAAGACGGGAAGGATGAATTCCAACGTGCCCGTTCGCTTGAGTCGCATGCCTCCGGGGTCCATACTGCAGATTCAGTGGCATCCCTCTCGACAGGATCATCGTTTGGATATGCGTAGGATCTTTCTGACGTTTGTACTCGCCACCTTTAGCGGTAGCGCCATAGCCGAGTGGGTAATGGTTGCGCAATCGGCAGACGTGCCGGACAGGTATTACGTCGACCCCCAGACCATCCTCAACGATGGTGCCATTCGCAGAGCCTGGGTCTTGGAGGGGCGGTCCGCCAAGGACAACTCTGGCGTTCTTTCCTACCGCTATCTGTATGAGTTCGACTGCAAGAATGACCGCTGGCGGATGCTGTTGATAGCCGGTTTTGGCGGGCAGATGGCAACCGGTCCAAGGTTGACTTCTTATGAGCCAGCGGACTCCTCGAAGTACATCGCGCCAGGCACCGTTGCCGCAAGCATGCTCAAGTACATCTGTAGCCAGTAGCCACCCCACAAAACACCGCGGAAACCAATCCCGCATCGGGTAGAATCGCCGCTTTCCGAATACGCCCGCTGGAGCCAACCCGTGCAAATCGTCTGCCTGGACCTCGAAGGAGTCCTCGTCCCCGAAATCTGGATCGAATTCTCCAAGCGCACGGGCATTCCAGAACTCAAGCGGACGACACGCGACGAGCCCGATTACGACAAGTTGATGACCTATCGCCTGAATATCCTGCGCGAGCACAAGCTCGGCCTGCCGGACATTCAGAAGGTGATCGCCGAGATGGGTCCGCTGCCGGGTGCGCGTGACTTCCTCGACAAGCTCCGGGAGGACTACCAGGTAGTCATTTTGTCCGACACCTTCTACGAATTCGCTCACCCGCTGATGCGTCAGCTCGGCTGGCCAACGCTGTTCTGCCATTCGCTGAAAGCCGACGTGGACGGCATGGTGATTGCCTATCAACTGCGCATGCCGGACCAGAAGCGGGAAGCGGTCAAGCGCTTCAAGGAACTGAACTTCACCATCGTTGCCGCAGGCGATTCCTACAACGACACCGCAATGCTTGGCGAGGCCCACGGCGGCATCCTGTATCACCCGCCCGAGAACGTCATTCGCGAATTCCCGCAGTACCCGGTCGCGCTGAGTTACGACGACATGCGCCGTGAAATCGACAAAGCCTTCGCCCGGGTTGCCTGACTCCAGAATCATGCAGCGCGACCGCTTTTTCACGCTCTCCGCTTCCTGCCCCGACCAGGTCGGTATCATCGCCAAGGTTTCCGGTTTCATCGCCGGCAACGGCGGCTGGATACTCGAATCGAGCTTTCACGCCGACGCGCTCACCGCACGCTATTTCATGCGCATCGAGATCAAAGCCGATACGCTGCCCTTCCTGCTGGCCGAGTTCCGCGAGCGTTTCCGCACCGAGGTTGCCGAACCATTGCAGATGGAATGGCGGATCAACGACAGCGCCGTCAAGCGCCGTGTCGTCGTGCTGGTTTCAAAACAGGAGCATTGCCTCTACGACCTGCTGGCGCGCTGGCAGGCCAAGGAACTCGATATCGAGATTCCTTGCGTCGTTTCGAACCATGACACGTTCCGGGGTTTTGTCGAATGGCATGGCATCCCCTTTCTTCATGTTCCGGTTTCACGGGACAACAGGAAGGCCGTGGACGCCGAGATCAAGCGCATCTTCGACGACGTGCGCGGCGATTCGATGGTTCTTGCCCGTTACATGCAGATCCTGTCGCCGGAATTGTGCGCTGCGCTGGCCGGCCGCATCATCAACATCCACCATTCCTTCCTGCCCAGCTTTGCCGGCGCCAAGCCCTACCACCAAGCCTACACGCGCGGGGTCAAACTTATTGGCGCCACCTGTCACTACGTCACCAGTGAACTGGACGCCGGCCCGATCATTGAGCAGGATGTGATCCGTATCGACCATTCCGATTCGCCGGAAGATATGGTGCGCTACGGCAAGGACATCGAGAAGACCGTTCTCGCCCGTGGCCTGCGCTACCACCTGGAGGACCGGGTGCTCGCCCATGGTAACAAGACGGTGGTCTTCCGCTAAGTCATGCTTATCCGACGCGAACAATCCCTGCTGCTGGTCGTCGATATTCAGGAAAAACTGGCGCCGGCTATCCTGGATGCCGATGTTGTAGTCGCCAACACCGTCCGCCTGCTTTCCGCTGCTCGTCTGCTTGGCGTTCCCGCGCTTGTTTCGGAACAGTATGTTCGCGGACTCGGTAGTAGCGTAGCCGAGATACGGAATGTTGCGGTGGACACCCAGATTTTCGAGAAAATGCATTTCGGCTGTGCTGGCGAACCGGATTTCGTCCCGAGGCTAAGCGCCACCGGCCGCCAGCAGATTCTGTTGGCCGGCATGGAAAGCCACATCTGCGTCCTGCAAACCGGACTCGGCTTGCTTGAGGCTGGATTTGACGTATTTCTTGTCGCTGATGCCAGCTCATCGCGGACGCTTGCCAACCGAAGCGCCGCAAGTGATCGTCTGCGTAGCTGCGGTGGACAAATTGTCACGACTGAAATGGTGCTCTTCGAGTGGCTTGAAAAGGCCGGCACCGATCACTTCCGGGCTATGCTGCCGCTGATCAAGTAGGCCGGCTAGTTCTCAGCCGGACGATTGTCGAGTGACTTGATCAACTCAAACAGCCGTTTGTAGAAATCGGGCGAAGTTACTGTCTCCTCTCCGACCTTGACCAGGGTGTCCTTGTCCATGACCCAAGGCAAGGAGACGGAACCAAACGCCGAAACGCTCACCCCGGCATTTGTCCCTTTCGATTTCATTTCATACTGCGTTTCCAGCGCACTAGCGTAGATTGCCGTGCCCAGACTGCTGGGAAGGCAAACCAGGGAAATACTGAGGGTGCTGGCTGTGTCAGGCTGGGGACGGAAATACTTTTCCCCCCGAATGCTGCGGGGTTTGGGGTCGCCAATCTGATAACCCTGACTCAACAAGGCGCGCTGTGCAATTTCGCATGCCTCGTCGGGCTCGCGACTGCTGTAGTACTGAAATGGCGTCTCGCTGGGAAATGCCTCGCCTTGATACGATCGTGAAGACTTGGCCGACCCGCAAGCTGCGAGCAGCAAGCTGGCGAGACCTGCAACCGCGATCAATTGGCAGGAGAGCAGAAAAGGCTTGGTCCGGGATTTCATTGCTGCACATTTTAAGCAGTTCGGCCACTGGATTGTCAGCCTTGACGCCCGTCGCCAGGACTGACGCGGCAAAAAGAAGCGGGCACCCGAAGGTGCCCGCTGGGAGAGACATCAAATGTTTGCTGCTTAATGGTGATAGGCGCTCTCGCCGTGCGAGGTAAGGTCGAGCCCTTCGCGCTCCTCGTCTTCCGGTACGCGCAGACCGATGACGATATCCACCAGCTTGTAGGCGATGATCGAGACGATGCCGGACCAGACGATGACGGTACCCACGCCCCACAACTGGCTGATCAATTGCGCGGTCATGTCAAAGTCGCCGACCTTGTTGGTCACATAGTCGTAGACGCCCGTGCCGCCGAGAGCCGGATCGACGAACACGCCGGTCAGTATCGCGCCGAGGATGCCGCCGACGCCATGGATACCGAAGACGTCGAGCGAGTCGTCGGCACCCAGGATCTTCTTGAGGCCATTGACACCCCACAGGCAGACGATCCCTGCCAGCAGACCGATCACGATCGAACCCATGACACCGACGAATCCCGCAGCCGGCGTGATCGCCACCAGACCGGCGACAGCACCGGAAGCAGCACCCAGCATCGAAGGCTTGCCCTTGATAATCCACTCGGCGAAGACCCAGGACAGCGCGGCACAAGCCGTCGCAACCCAGGTATTGACCATCGCCAACGCGGCAGCACCAGAGGCCTCCAGCGCGGATCCAGCATTGAAGCCGAACCAGCCAAACCACAGCAGCGAGGCGCCGATCATCGTGAAGGTCAGGGAGTGCGGGGCCATGGCAACGTTGCCCAGACCGCTGCGCTTGCCGATCATGTAGGCACCGACCAGACCAGCCATCGCGGCGTTGATATGGACCACGGTACCCCCGGCGAAGTCGAGCGCGCCCTTCTGGAACAGGAAGCCGGCAGTCTTGCCCGCGGCTTCACCGGCAGCGGCATCGATATAGGCATCCGGACCAGCCCAGTACCAGACCATGTGCGCCATCGGGATATACGACAACGTGAACCAGATGACCATGAAGACGATGATGGCCGCGAACTTGGCGCGCTCGGCGAGAGCGCCGACGATCAGCCCGCAGGTGATTGCCGCGAAGGCCCCCTGGAAGATGATGTAGGCCAGTTCGGAGATATTCACCCCCTTGCTGAAAGTCGCAGCGACCGAATCGACCGTCACTCCCTTAAGGAAGAGTTTGTCGAGTACCCCGACGAACTGGTTGCCCTCGGTGAATGCCGCCGAGTAACCATAGATCACCCACAACACGGAAATCAGCGAGAACGTGACGAACACCTGCATCAGCACCGAGAGCATGTTCTTGGCACGGACAAGCCCTCCGTAGAAGAGAGCCAAGCCGGGGATCGACATCAGTATGACGAGGGCAGCACTGACCATCACCCAGGCATTGTCACCCTTGTTGGGAGGAATGACCGGTGCGGCGACCGGAGCCGCCTCGGCCGCCGTACCGCTCATGCCTGCCATTCCCGCCGGGGCGGTGGCCGTTGGGCTTGCGGCTGGAGCCGCCTTGTCGTCGGCCCAGGCCGGCGCCCCGAAGGCAACGGCACCGAGCAAGGCTAGCATTGCAAAAACACGTTTCATGATGTGCTCCTTACAAGGCATCGATACCGGTTTCACCGGTACGGATGCGAACAACTTCTTCGAGGTTGAAAACAAAGATCTTGCCGTCACCGATCTTGCCGGTGCTGGCTGATCGTTCGATGGCTTCGATGACCTGATCGATCTGGTCATCTCTGACGCCAGCCTCGATCTTCACCTTGGGCAGAAAGTCGACGACATATTCCGCACCCCGGTACAACTCGGTGTGTCCTTTCTGCCGGCCGAAGCCTTTAACTTCAGTGACCGTGACACCCTGCACGCCGATCGCGGACAGCGCCTCACGGACTTCGTCAAGCTTGAATGGCTTGATGATGGCGGTTACGAATTTCATGAGTATTTCCCCAAAAAAAAGATTGATGTTGGCGCCTCCCCGCTGGCGCCAGACGGCCTACCGGCGGGGGAGGTTCAACAACTTGATTAGAAAGTCTTGGAAACGGAAAGGATGCCAATGCCGCGGCCAGCATCCTTCGATTTCGAACCCACCTGGCCATTGGCATTCAGGGAGTTGTAGAAGCAATAAAACTCCGCATTGCCGCAATTGCCGGCCGCGTCTGTGCCAATGTAGGCGGCGCCGATGACCCAGCCGGCGATGTCTTTGGTCACGCCGACCTTCCAGTCGGTGTAGCTTATGTCCGAGTTGCCGGTGGTGCCTGCATACTTGTAGTTGCCGGCATAGAGATGACCAACGTGCGCGTTGATCCCCCACCCTTCGCCCAGATCATAGTTGGCCGACAGGTCAAGGTAGCTGATCCCTTTGGAATCAGGCAGGCTGAAGTAGTTGGTGACGGCATAGCTATACTTGAGACTCACGAATTTCCAGCTGCCGGCAATGTACAGTTCGCCGTTGTCAACCGTGCCGCTGGCAGACTGGCCCGGATTCTTGGCGTTCGTGTAGGAAAGCGGCCCTGCGTTGGAACCGGGGTAGTAGTAATAGAGCCCACCGACATCAAGGCCAAAGTCGCCGAAGGTTCCCTTCCAGCCACCATAGAAGTCCATTTCGAGGTTGCCTTCAGGGTAACCGGCCCCAGAGTTCGTGTTGGAGTTCCAGTTGCCGACGTAGAAGCCGCTCGAATGCTGGTAATCGACCCCACCCTGCAGGGCCGGCTTGCCGAAGGTCTGGTCGATACCGCGGAAACGGTAGCTGGAAAACAGCCCGAGGTTTCCGGTAAAGGCATGCGGGCTGGCTTCCGCTTCCGCTGACGGTGCCTCGCCGCGTTCCGAGGAAGCTGTCTGGGCAAAAGCGGGAACAGCAAAGGCGCCAGCCAAGGCTAAGGCAATCAGGGACTTGTTCATGGTGTTTCTCCTACGGTTAAAGTGAAACTCAAGAAAGAAATTGTGCATTGCAGCTTTAGCATTAGTCGTGCCAGCATCGCTTTTGATGAATATCAAGGGATTCTTGGCCCATCTCCACCCGGGATTGGCCTCTTGTGCACCAATGTGGTGCGCCCAGGAATCTTGGCGCACCACGGACGCACAGATAGTCCAGAAATGCCTGGCAAGCTTGCTGTGTTACACTTTTCCGAACGGAGGACTCTCATGCTCGACCCAAAGACACTTGAAGAACTCGGCAGCAAGATGACCACCCTGCTTGCCAATTCTCCGGCCAGGGATCTTGAAAAGAACGCCAGGGCCGCGATGAGCGGCTTGCTCGCTAAACTTGATGTCGTGACCCGCGAGGAATTCGATATCCAGACCCAGGTGCTGGCACGTACCCGCGAGAAACTGAAGGAACTCGAGGCGCGCGTCGAGGCGCTGGAAAAAGCGCGGTTGGGATAGTAGACACCGATGGCGCTCGCCATCGCTCACAGTCGCGGACTCGATGGCCTGAGTGCCCCACCCGTAACGGTGGAGGTGCATCTGGCGAGTGGCTTGCCGACTTTCACGCTGGTCGGCCTGCCGGATACCGAGGTCAAGGAAGCGCGTGACCGTGTACGCGCAGCCATCGTCAATTCCGGCTTCGACTTTCCGAGCAAGCGCATCACGGTCAACCTCGCCCCCGCTGACCTGCCCAAGGAATCGGGTCGCTTCGACCTGCCGATCGCCCTCGGAATACTCGGTGCGAGCGGCCAGATTCCCGCATCAGCGCTGAACAACTACGAATTCGCCGGCGAACTCTCGCTGTCGGGTGAACTGCGCCCGATCCGCGGTGCGCTGGCCATGGCCCTGCAGACCGCCGGCAGCGGCAAGATTTTCATCCTCCCCGAAGACAGTGCCCGTGAAGCGGCGCTGATCGGTTCTGGAAACATCCTTTCGGCGCGTTCCCTGCTGGAAGTGTGCGCTCACATCTCTGGCCAGGCTGAGTTGGCGGGGCCTACACCGGTCGCCATCGAAAACCAGCCGACTATCCCCGACCTCAACGAGGTTCGCGGCCAGAGTCAGGCCAAACGGGCACTGGAAGTCGCCGCCGCCGGCGGTCATTCGCTGCTCATGATCGGCCCGCCTGGCTCGGGAAAATCCATGCTCGCCGCCCGCCTGCCCGGCTTGATGCCAATGCTGGATGGCGAAGCGGCCAAGGCCTCGGCCGCAGTCCTTTCGCTGGTAGGGCAGTTCCGCCCCGAGGCCTTCGGTGTTCGCCCTTATCGCCAACCGCACCATACTGCGTCGGCCGTCGCCTTGGTTGGCGGTGGCAATCCGCCGCGCCCGGGCGAGATCAGTCTGGCCCATCAAGGGGTGCTTTTCCTCGACGAGTTGCCCGAATTCGACCGCAAGGTGCTGGAAAGCCTGCGCGAGCCCCTCGAATCGGGGCACATCCATATCGCCCGCGCCGCCCGGCATGCCAGATTTCCGGCGGAATTCCAGCTCGTCGCGGCGATGAACCCCTGCCCCTGTGGTTTCAGCGGGCACAGTAACGGCAAATGCCGCTGCACCCCGGATCAGATTGCCCGCTACCGCGGCAAGCTTTCCGGTCCGTTCCTCGACCGGATCGACCTGCTGATCGAGGTTCCGGCGGTGCCGGTCGATGCCCTCGGCGGCACAGTGGATGGCGAGTCCTCGGCCGCCGTGCGCAGCCGGGTCGAAGCGGCACGGGCAAGGCAGTGGGAGCGGGAAGGCAAGACAAACGCCCGCCTGACAGCGAAAGAGGTCGACAGTCTTTGCCAGCCAGACGAAGCCGGTATCATGCTGCTCAAGCAGGCAAGCCTGCGCCTGGATCTGTCAGCACGTGCCTGGCATCGCATTCTCAAGGTTGCCCGGACCATCGCCGACCTGGCGGCCAGCGCTTCGATACGCGCCCCGCATGTGGCCGAGGCGATCCAGTACCGGCGCCTGTCCGGTGGCTGAACAGGGCCGTTCCACCCGCGCCATTGCCCTTCTGCTGGCCAGCATGGCGGCGCTCGGTCCGTTCTCGATCGATACCTACCTGCCCTCGTTTCACGACATCGCTCAGAGCCTGAGGGCGACACCGATCGAGGTCCAGCAGACGCTTTCGGTCTACCTGCTGGCCTTTGCCGTGATGACGCTGTGGCATGGCGCGCTCTCCGACCGCTTCGGCCGCCGCCGGGTGATTCTCGTTGCCCTTGCTCTGTTCGGCGCGGCCTCGGCCGGCTGTGCCTTCGCCACCTCGATCGAGCAGCTCTGGTTGTGGCGGGGGCTACAGGGAATGACGGCTGGCGCCGGCATGGTCATCACCCGCGCCATCGTCCGCGATCTTTTCGATGGCCCGCCGGCGCAACGCCTGATTGCACAGATCACGATGATGTTCGCGCTGGCCCCGGCGATCGCCCCGGTGATCGGCGGTTGGTTGCAGACATGGTTCGGCTGGCGTTCGGTTTTTGCCTTTCTGGTGCTGTCAACCGCAACACTCTGGATCGCCTGCTGGAAACTGCTGCCGGAGACATTGCCACCGGAGAAGCGTCAATCGCTCCACCCGGCCTACCTCGGCCGGGCCTACTGGAACGTGCTGAGCTCGCCGCCGTTCCTGCTTGCCAGCAGCGCACTATCGCTCAATTTTGCCGGCTTCTTCGTCTATGTGCTGTCGGCGCCAGTCTTCCTGATGACCCATCTCGGCGTTTCCGAGACGAGCTTTCTCTGGCTTTTCGGTCCGGCCATGGGGGGTTTGATGCTTGGCTCATGGCTTGCCGGTCATCTGGCCGGAAGGCGGCTGCCGGGAATGACAGTCAAACTGGGCTACGGGGTCATGGCCGCCGCAGCGCTGATCAATGTAGGCATCAACCTGGTCTTGCCGGCCAGCCTGCCTTGGAGCGTGGCACCACTTTTTCTCTACACGCTCGGTATGTCGCTGGCCATGCCCAACCTGACCCTGTTTGCCCTCGACCCTTTCCCCGAAAACCGGGGGATGGCCGCTTCGTGCCAGACATTCATGCAGTCCGGCTTCAACAGTCTGGTCGCGGCGGTGGTTGCCCCGGCGGCCTGGGGATCGACCTTGAGTCTGGCGCTCGCGATGACCGTGTTTCTCGTTCTTGGATCTCTGTCCGCCCTGCTTTACCGCCGTTTAACTCTGCTGCCAGGGTAGGCCGTGAAAGCGCCAGCCGCCCATCGCCCCCCGATGAAATTGGTCATCCAGCGGGCCTTCGAAGCCTTCGGTCACGTTGAACACGCTGGCGAATCCTGTTGCCTCGAGCGCCTCCCCGGCATTGACCGAGCGCTGGCCGCTGCGACAGATGAGAAGCACCGGCCGTGTCAGGTCGCCGCCAACCAGCTGCTTCACCTTGTTGGAAAACGCCGGATCAATCTCCCAGTCCGGCACCTCCTGCCAGGCGACATGCTCGGCGCCAACCGGATGGCCGACGTACAAGAATTCGATCTCCGTCCGGCAGTCGACCAAGACAGCTTCCGGTCTGGCCTGCAAATAGGCATGGGCCGCAAGGGGATCGAAATGTTGCATTGGCAGTTCCATATGTTCAGCGCTATCAACATTATGGAAGCAAGCACGGAAAGGCGTAAACTGAAAACATGAAAACGAAGAATTGGATCACCACCGCAATGGCGGCCATCGCTGCAGCCATCCTGCCTGCCTGTGATTCGGTTGTGCTACAGGACATCAAGCCGGGCGTAACGACCGCCGTTGAGCTGCGCGCCAAAATGGGCAACCCCGGCTTCGAATTCCGGAATGAAGACGGCAGCGTGACTTGGGAATATTCTCGACAGCCGGCGGGTGTTCATTGCTACATGATTACCCTAGGCCCTGATCAGATTGTCCGCAGCCTCGACCAGGTACTCACTGAAGCGAGTTACGCCAAGGCGCGCGAGGGTATGACGCGCGACCAGATTCGCCGCCTGCTCGGCCGGCCCGCCAGTTCGGTCGTTTTCGACAACCTGCGCGAGGAAGTCTGGGAATGGCACATTGAGGGCACGCCGCATAACGAGGAAACCTACCTCAACATCTTCTTCGATACCAGTAGCGGATTGCTGAAGAAGGCTGGCAAGCGCGTGGCGATGAAAGGCTAGCCAAATCAGGGTACTTGGCAGTCTGCTCTGCGGACAGTAAACTGCGGCTTCAGCCGAGGAGCGTTGCGACCCTTTTCATGACTTCCATGAATTTCGGGGCCAGGCTCGGCGATGATCAACGGCGCTCACAAACCTGGCCGGTTTGTGGCGTCGTTCTTTCTTGCGGCAACCCGGGCGTGATATTGCGGCTTCTTGCCGCCTTGCCGAGATGATCATGATGCAACCCGACCGCACCGCCGAACTCACCGCTCTACTTGCCCAACGTCTGCTGGTTCTCGACGGCGCCATGGGCACGATGGTCCAGCGCCACGGATTGCAGGAAACCGACTACCGGGGGGAGCGCTTCAAAGATCACGCGCACGACCTCAAGGGCAACAACGACCTGCTGGTGTTGACCCAGCCCGCGATCATTGCCGGCATCCACCGCGGCTACCTCGAAGCCGGGGCCGATATTCTCGAGACGTGCACCTTCAACTCGACTGCCGTTTCGCAGGCCGACTACAAGCTCGAGTCGCTGGTCCATGAACTGAATTTCGAGGGCGCCCGCCTCGCCCGCGTGCTGTGCGACGAATTCAGCGCCGCCAACCCGGCCAAGCCGCGCTTCGTCGCCGGCGTTCTCGGCCCGACCAGCCGCACCGCGTCGATCTCGCCGGACGTCAACGACCCCGGTTACCGCAACGTCACTTTCGACGAGTTGGTCTGCAATTACATTGAATCCATCACCGGCCTCGTCGAGGGCGGCGCCGACATCCTGCTGGTAGAAACCGTGTTCGACACGCTGAATGCCAAGGCCGCGCTGTCCGCCATCGAAACCTTCTTTGACCGCGCCGGCCGGCGCTGGCCGGTGATGATTTCCGGCACCATCACTGACGCTTCCGGCCGTACCCTCTCCGGCCAGACCGCCGAGGCTTTCTGGAATTCGCTGAACCACATCAAGCCGCTTTCCTTCGGCCTGAACTGCGCGCTCGGCGCCAAGGAACTGCGCCAGTACGTGGAGGAACTGTCGCGCGTCTGCGACTGCTACGTCTCGGCCCACCCCAACGCCGGCCTGCCGAATGCCTTTGGCGGCTACGACGAAACGGCCGAGATGCTGGCCGACGAAATCGAAAGCTGGGCGAAGAGCGGCATCGTCAATATCGTCGGCGGCTGCTGCGGCACCTCGCCCGAGCACATCGAGGCCATCGGCGAACGGGTTGCTGCGGTCGACCCGCGAAAAGTGCCGAAAATCGAGAAGAAGCTGCGCCTGTCCGGGTTGGAGTCGTTCAATGTCGGTGCCGATGCGCTCTATGTGAACGTCGGCGAGAGGACCAACGTCACCGGTTCGAAGGCCTTCGCCCGCATGGTTCTGGAAGGACGCTTCGACGACGCGCTGGCTGTCGCCCGGCAGCAGGTCGAAAACGGCGCCCAGATCATTGACATCAACATGGACGAGGCAATGCTCGACTCCATGGCCGCGATGGACCGCTTCCTGAAGCTGATCGCCTCCGAGCCGGATATTTCGCGCGTGCCGATCATGATCGACTCGTCGAAATGGGAAGTCATCGAGGCCGGCCTCAAGTGCATCCAGGGCAAGGGCATCGTCAATTCGATCTCGATGAAGGAAGGCGAAGCCAAGTTCATCGAGCAGGCCCGGCTCGCCCGCCGCTACGGCGCAGCGGTCATCGTCATGGCCTTCGACGAAAAGGGCCAGGCCGACACCTTTGCTCGCAAGACGGAGATCTGTCAGCGCGCCTACGAGTTGCTGCTGAGCATCGGCTTCCCGGCCGAAGACATCATCTTCGACCCGAACATTTTCGCCATCGCCACTGGCATTCCCGAACACGACAATTACGCCGTCGACTTCATCGAGTCGGTGCGCTGGATCAAGCAGAACCTGCCGCACGCCCACGTCTCGGGCGGCGTCTCCAACGTTTCGTTCAGCTTCCGCGGCAATGACGCCGTCCGCGAGGCGATCCACACTGTCTTCCTCTACCACGCGATCCAGGCCGGCATGACCATGGGGATCGTCAATGCCGGCATGCTGGGCATCTACGACGATCTGGAGCCGAGCTTGCGCCAGAAGGTTGAGGATGTTGTGCTCAACCGCTATCCGGAATCCGGCGAGGCGCTTGTCGATTTTGCCCAGACGGTCAAGGAAGGCAAGGCCAAGGACAGCGGCCCTGATCTGTCGTGGCGTGAGGCCTCGGTCGAGAAGCGCCTCGAACATGCGCTGATCAAGGGCATCACCGACTTCGTCGTCGCCGACACCGAGGAAGTGCGCGCCAAGCTTGAAAGCGAAGGCAGGCCGCCGCTCGCTGTCATCGAAGGGCCGCTGATGAACGGCATGAACGTCGTCGGCGACCTCTTCGGCGCCGGCAAGATGTTTCTGCCGCAGGTGGTCAAATCGGCCCGGGTCATGAAGCAGGCGGTCGCCCACCTGCTGCCCTACATCGAAGCGGAAAAGACCCGCACCGGTCTCGGCAGCAAGGGCAAGATCCTGATGGCTACGGTCAAGGGCGACGTGCACGACATCGGCAAGAACATCGTCGGCGTCGTGCTCGGCTGCAACGGCTACGACGTCGTGGACCTCGGCGTCATGGTCAGTTGCGACAACATCCTGAAGGCGGCGCTCGAGCATCGCGTCGACATCATCGGCCTCTCCGGTCTGATCACCCCGTCGCTCGAGGAAATGGCCCACGTTGCCAGCGAAATGCAGCGTCAGGGCATGAAGCTGCCGCTGTTGATCGGCGGCGCGACCACCAGCCGCGCCCATACCGCAATCAAGATCGCCCCCAACACCCAAGGTGCCGTGGTCTACGTGCCGGATGCCTCGCGTGCCGTCGGCGTCGCTACCAAGCTGCTCTCGGCCGACAATCGCGATACCTACATGGCTGAAATCGTCACCGAATACGAAGCGGTGCGCGCCGAACATGCCGGCCGCAAGGGTGCAACGCTGGTGACGCTGGAAGCGGCACGCGCCAACCGTTTCACGTGGAACGAAGCGTATGTGCCGGTCAGACCCCGACAGCTCGGCTCGCAGGCGCTGAACCCGAGTCTGGCCGACCTGTCGCTTCTGATCGACTGGACCCCGTTCTTCCAGAGCTGGGATCTGGCCGGTCGCTATCCGGCCATTCTGGACAACGAAACGGTCGGCGAAACGGCCCGCCAACTGTTCGACGACGCCAAGAGGATGCTGGCCAGGATCGTCAGCGAAAACTGGCTGAGCGCCCGCGCCGTCTTCGGCCTTTACCCCGCCAGGGCCGAGAACGAAGACATCGTTATTTACCTCGACGATAGCCGGACCACCGAACTGACCCGCTGGGTGGGCCTGCGCCAGCAGCATAAACAGCCGCCGGGCCGCTTCAACATGGCGCTGGCCGACTTTATCGGCGACAACGACTACGTCGGTGCCTTTGCCGTCACCGCCGGCCACCGTATTGAAGAGCGTGTCGCTGCCTTCGAAGCCGCTCACGACGACTACTCGGCGATCATGCTCAAGTCGCTGGCCGACCGGCTGGCTGAAGCCGCTGCCGAATGGCTGCATCTGCAGATTCGCACTCAATACTGGGGCTACGCCAGTGATGAAGCATTCACCAATGCCGAACTGATTGGCGAGCAGTACCAGGGCATCCGCCCCGCCCCGGGCTATCCGGCCTGCCCGGACCATACCGCCAAGCGCGAACTGTTCGCCCTGCTCGACGCGCCGGGCAACGCCGGCATGCAACTGACCGAGTCGTGCGCCATGACGCCAGCGGCAGCGGTCTCCGGCTTCTACATCGCGCACCCGGCATCATCCTACTTTGCAATACCCAAGATCGGTCGGGACCAACTGGAGGATTGGGCGACGCGCAAGGGATTCAGCATCAAGGAGGCGGAATACTGGCTGGCGCCATTGCTGTGATGGCGCACTGCTAACTGTTGGCTTGAAGACTTGCCGCCAGGTGATGGCAGTCCGAAACTGCGCAAGCCAGCAGCTTACCGCCCCCCGCTGCGCCAGATGGAAATGAGCAACCATAGGCCGCCCAGTCCAGCGCCAGCGAGCATGTAGAGGCCCAGTCCGGCGATGCCGCCACTGCCAGCACGCTCAGCCAAGGCGGCAATAAGCGAGGCGCCGAGGATGCAGGCTGAGGTGATCAGAGCGATGGCGAGGCGGTTGGCGGCCCGGCTGAATTCATTGCCCAGGTGCCCGATCTCCGCCATATCGACGCCGACTCGCAGTTGGCCGCGCCGGGCGGCCTGGGTCAGGCCACGGAGTTCGCGTGGCAGATCGGCGAGCAGGTCAATGCCTTCGCGCAATACGTCCCAGCCCCGCTGCATCAGTGCCTGCGGGCCATATTGCCCGAGCATCAGGCGACGCAGCGCCGGCTCGGCCTCCTCGACAATCTGATAATCCGGATTCAGCAAGCGTCCCAGCCCCTCCAGCGTGCTGATCGCCTTGATCATCAGCGCCATGTCCGGCGGCAGGGCAAGCTGGTGCTTGCGCAGGATGCGCGTGACATCGCCGAGCAGAGCGAGCAGATTGAGCTCCTTGAGGGGCACGCCGTGGTAGCGGTCGATGAAGGATTCGACCTCGTTGAGCAGCTCCCCGTGATGAACCTGCTTGTCGCCGGCCCATTCGAGCAGGATCAGCGTGGTGCTGCGCGCGTCGCGCTCTATCAGTCCCAGCAGTAGCTTCAGTACCTGGCGGCGACGGGTTTCCGAGACTCGCCCGACCATTCCCCAGTCGATGAGAACGATCTCGTTTTCCGGCAGCACGAACAGGTTGCCGGCGTGCGGGTCGGCGTGAAAG
The DNA here is from genome assembly GCA_016714975.1 of Candidatus Dechloromonas phosphorivorans. Lineage (GTDB taxonomy): Bacteria > Pseudomonadota > Gammaproteobacteria > Burkholderiales > Rhodocyclaceae > Azonexus > Azonexus phosphoriphilus. Next base: position 16,230 of record JADKBR010000018.1, read on the forward strand.
AAGCCATGTTCCAGCGTCATCGCGAGGCAGGCGTGGGTGATGCGGCTGGCGACCAGCCTCGGGTCGAGTCTCTCCGCGATGAGGGCACACAGGTCGCGGGCCGGGATGCCGGCGACGAATTCCTGAACATTCAGGCGCTCGCTGGTCCACTCCCAATACACCTTGGGGACCCGCACATGCGGATGACCGGCAAAATTCTCGGCAACGCGCTGGGCGTTGCGGCATTCGACGGCAAGATCGAGTTCCTGGCGCAGCGATTCGGAGAACTGCCGGGCCAACTCCACCGGCTTGAAGTGCGCCAGCCAGCCGATTTCCTGCTCGGCAATCGATGCCAGGCGGGCGAGCAGGCGCAGATCGGCTTCGATTCTGGGGCGGATGTCCGGGCGGCGAATCTTGAGCACGACCTCGCTGCCGTCGGCGAGCCGTGCGCGATGCACCTGCCCGATCGAGGCGGCGGCCAGCGCGGTCGTGTCGATGAAGGCGAACACTTCCTCCGGCGCGGCGCCGAGATCCGCTTCGAGTTGCGGGCGCAGTTGCGCGAAGTCGAGGGCCCGGACCTGATCCTGCAGCATTTCGAATTGGGCGATCCACTCGGGCGTGAACAGATCGGCGCGGGTGGCGAGAATCTGTCCAAGCTTGACGAAGGTCGGCCCGAGCGCCTGCAGCGCGTGGCGCGCCCGCTCGGGCGTGGACATCGTGGCGATGTCGGCCGTCTCCTGCCAGTTCAGGGTCTTGCCCGCGCCGGCCAGGATGCTGGCCATTCCGATGCGCTGGACGATGTCGGCAAAGCCATAGCGGACCAGCACCTGGGCAATGGCGTGCAGGCGACCGAGATCGCGCAGGAGCGCAAGGCTGTTCAGGAGCAGAGACGAGTTGTCTTCCTGGGAGCCACTCATGGTGCTGGGAGGAATCCGGCGCCCCGGGCCGGTGCTATGACCCTAGAAGGCATTCGATGCAATGTTGGCAACAGGCGCGCCGGCGCTGTCGGCCGCTTGCCGCAACAGGGGAATGCCGCTTCTGGCGTTGGCGCGCGCAGCCATCTGGCGCTCTTCGGCGGTGGCGTAGTCACGATCCCAGCCCAGCACCCTGGGCGTCATCAAGCGGTGCCACAGCGGCGGAATCAGGGCGACGATGAGGGTGGTCAGATAGCCGTTGATCATCATCGGCGCGTCGGGGAACGGCTTGAGATCCTGGTAGGGGACCTCGCCCTGGGCGTGGTGATGCGAGTGACGTGTCAGGTTGAACATCGTCCAGGAACTGATCCGCTTGTTGGTGTTCCAGGAATGCCGGGGTTGCACCGGCGTCTTCGGGTTGCGCACCATGCCGTAGTGTTCCATGTAGTTGACGATCTCCAGCAGGGCCTTGCCGCACAGCGCGCACAGCGTGAAGTATGCCGCTGCCTGCCAGCCGCCGATTGCCCCGGCGGCGGCGACCAGAAGGGCGCTCATCAGGTGCCCGCGAATGACCCTGTTATGCCACGACACGGGCCACTGGTCCTTGCGCTTCAGGCGTTTCGTCTCGATGTTCCACGCGCTGATGTTGCCCTTGATGGTCGAGGCGACGATGTGGTGATAAACGTTGCGGCCGCGCGGGGCGGTCGCCGGGTCTTCTTCCGTCGACACGTAGCGGTGATGACCATAAACGTGCTCGATCGAGAATGTCGTGTCGAAGCTGAAAGCGAGCAACCAGCGGCCGATGAACATCGAGACCGGGTCCCAGGTGCGGTGGGTCAGTTCATGGGCGGGAACGGTGCCGATCATGCCGATCATCAGCCCGGTGAGAAACAGCGTCGCCAGATGGTTGCCAAACGAGGTCGCATCGCGTGCGGCGACCACGTCGTAGCCGCTCAGCCGCGTGGCCCACTCGCCGAACCCGAGCGGATCGCCCGGACTGACGCTCCATACGGCGGAAAAGACGATCAGGGCGAGCAAGGGCAAGGCCATCCACAACTGCGCCGTCAGGATGCCCGGATGCTTGAACCCGGGCGTGCTGGTGTCGTTCCCGCAGACGGCATCGCCAACGATGTAGATGAGCAGGACCAGGAGCAGTCCTCCGCTCATGTAATGGCCGCCGGCGAGTATCGCCGTGGCGGAAATCAGCCCGACGCCATGAAACAGGAAGTATTTGAGGTAGTGCAGCAGGTTCATCGGAGTCTCCATTGTCGTTGTGTTCTCGATGCGTTCGCGCCCATTTCAGGCGGCCGCTGCGAGGCTATCGTGCAGGGTCGTGAAGCGATCGGCGTGAATGTTTTCGCGGGCGACACCATGCCGCCGCAGCAGCGCGACCGCGCTGTCGATCATCGCCGGTGGGCCGCACAGATAGGCATGAGTGTCTGGCTCGATCAGGGCGGGTATTTTCTCGGTCACCAGACCGCGCTCGCCGGTCCAGGGTGCGTCGGCAGCGGCGGCCGACAGGACCGGAATGAAGCGGAACATTCCTTGCCAGTGGCGGGCGAGGTCGCTGATTTCTTCCAGCGCGTAGAGATCACTCTCCGTCCGGGCGCCAAAGAGGAGCGTCGCCGGGCGCGTCTCGCCGGCGGCGACCGCTTCGTGAAGGATGGCCAGAAGCGGCGCTAGTCCGCTGCCGCCGGCGACCAGCAGCAGCGGTGCAGCCGCCGGGCGCAGCCAGAAGTCGCCCAGCGGTCCCTCGACTTGTACCGGCTGGCCGACGACGCCCTGCTCGTTGATCAGCGTCGAGAAAATGCCGCCCGACACCTTGCGCACAAGGAAGCTGACCTGCGAGTCCGGCTGCACCGGTGTGGCGAAGGAGTAAGTGCGGTTGATGCCGGGCAGCGCCGCGATGCTGATGCTGGCGAACTGGCCGGCCCTGTAGGGCAGGGCTTCATCGAGTTGCACGCGCAGGCGCGTGATGTCGCCGGTGAGCCTGTCCTGCCCGACCACACGGCCGGTCACGGAACGCTGCGGCGGCTGCCGGGACAGGTCGACTTCGATGCGCACATCCGTCTGCGGCACGCTCTGGCATGCCAGGATGTAGCCCTGATCGAGTTCGTCGTCGGACAGGAGGTAGCCGCTATCGGTCAACTCCTTGACTTTGCCCTCGATCAGCCGGCACTTGCAGGTCGCGCAACCGCCGACCCTGCAACTGTGGGGGAAATCGATACCCTGGCGCAGGGCCGCCTGCAGCAGCGTTTCCTTCGCGTCGACCGTGATCGGCTGCGAGTTGATGTGCGCAGTGATGATGCCTGGCGCGGGCGGCGCCTTTTTGGCGAGGAACGAAAACATGTGTGCTCCGTGGAATCGAACGGTCAGACCGGAAGTTTGATAATGGTATGCGGCATGCGGCAGGGCAAGGAGGTTGGCGATTGACATACACAGGTCATTTGTTGACAATCTTCCGGACGCCCTTGTCACAATCTTCCGGAAAATATGCAAATCGAGGAATTCACGCTGCCGGCGTACTACCTCCGGCAGATCGCCAACCAGATCGAAAGCACGGGCGCCGATGTGGCGCACTGGCTCGAGCAGAGCCGTTTGAGCGAAGCGCAACTCGAAAATGCGGCGCTGAATGTTCCCTTCCCCGTGTTTCGCCAACTGATTCTGGATGCGCTGGCCATCACGCAGGAACCCGCGCTTGGTCTGTTGCTCGGCGAACGCCTGCTGGTAAACACCCATGGCATCCTCGGCTACGCGGCTTTGAACAGCGGCACGCTGCGCCAGGCGGTGGAACTGTTCGAACGCTTCATGCCCCTGCGTACCTCGCTGGTTTCCTTGAATCACGAGATTCATGGCAATGAAGTCCGCGTCGTCTTCAGCGAACCGCGTCCGCTCGGCGACATCCGCAGCACCGTTCTGGAAGCGGTGGTGCTGACCGTCAAGAACGTGCTCGACTACATATCCCTCGGAAACTGCCAGATCAACCAGGTCGCCTTCCCGTTTGACCCGCCGGAACATGCCGCGCTTGCCCGCGACCTGTTCAAGTGCGAGGTGCGTTTTGGCCAGCCGTGGACAGGCTTCTCGCTACCGTTGAGCGTGATTGACCAGCCGCTGAAAATGGCCGATGCGGCAACGTTCCAGGAAGCCGCCCTGATCTGTCAGCGCGAACTGGAGAAGCTGACCAGCAGGGAGTCGCTGAGCACCCGGGTCAGGCGCATCATGCTGGAGAAGCAGAACGGATTCCCCTCGCTCAATGTCACCGCGCGCCTGTGCCATATGACGCCGCGCACCCTGCACCGGCGCCTCATCGACGAAGGAACGGCGTTCAAGGAGATCCTTGAAGATGTCCGCCACATGCTTGCGGTCGAGCACCTGAAATCCAGCCACCTGACCATACAGGAAATCGCCTACACGCTGGGTTACACCGATCTCGCCAACTTCCGCCGGGCGTTCAAGCGCTGGGAGGGAATCCCACCATCGAAGTTCCGTTCGCGCAAGCCGCCTATTGAATCAGCCGTCGGGCTTTTGTAATGGATAGCGAGCCAAGGGCCGAAAAGGCCTCGCCACAGCAGAAAACAACGATAATTCCTGAATGAGCCTGCAACGAAGAAACGTCGACCTGACCGGCTTAAACACCCTTGCCCTCCCAAGCCGTGCCGCCTGCTATGTGGAAATCACCACGCCGCCACAGCTTTTCGCGGGGGAACTGAAGCAGGCTCCCCGTTTCGTCCTCGGTGACGGCAGCAATCTGGTGCTGACCAGCGATTTCGACGGCCTCGTCGTGCACATGGCGATCGCCGGCCGGCAACTGCTCAGCGAGGACACAGATGCCTGGTATATCAGAGCCGGGGCCGGGGAGAACTGGCATGACTTCGTCCAGTGGACGCTGGGCCAAGGTTGGCCGGGGCTGGAGAATCTGAGCTTGATTCCGGGCCGGGTCGGCGCGGCACCGATTCAGAATATCGGCGCCTACGGACTGGAAGTCGGCGAGTGCGTCCATTCATTGAATGCCTGGGATTTCGAAAAACGGTGTTTCCTGACGGTCGACCGCAAGGATTGTCGTTTTGGCTATCGCGACAGCCTTTTCAAGCAGGAAGGCTGGCACTTGAGCGGACGAATGGCAATCGCCTCCGTGTTGTTCCGGCTCCCCAAGCGCTGGCGGCCGAAAACCCGCTATACCGATGTGACGCAAGAGCTGGCCGCCCGGGAGATCACCTCACCGACGCCGCGTGACATCGCTTCGGCGATCATCGCCATCCGCCAGCGCAAGCTTCCCGATCCGGCAGTGACGCCGAACGCCGGTAGTTTCTTCCACAACCCTGTGGTCGACCGCAGCATTGCCGAAAAGCTCGGTTCCGATTACCCGAGCCTGCCGCGCTACCCGCAGCCGGATGGCCAGGTCAAGCTGGCGGCTGGCTGGCTGATCGAACAGGCCGGCTGGAAGGGCAAGAGCCTTGGGCCGGTCGGCATGTTTGAAAAGCAGGCGCTGGTCCTGGTCAATCACGGGGGCGGCACGGGTGCCGACGTGCTGCGAACGATGGCTGCAGTTCGCGCCGCCGTCCACGAGAAATTCGGCGTCGCGCTCACTCCCGAGCCGATTTTCCTGTGAGGAAAAGGCAGTCGGCGATCCCGATGGCCAGTGCATCGGCCATGCGCGCCTGGCGATCCCCGTCGAGCAATTCCAGCTCCTCTTCGCGGTGCTTGATCACGCCCGCCTCGAAGAGGAGCGCGGGAAATGTGGATTTGTGAAGCACCACCAGGTTGTCGTAATACCAGACGCCGTTCTCGGCGTCGGCCGGTTGATGCTTGCGCCCATGCCATGAAGTCGGCTCGAAGCCACCTCGGCGGAGCGCGGCGCCGATCGTCGTCGCACAACGCAGACTCGCCGCCAGCTCCGGGTTGCGCCGCGAGACGAAAATGCCGAAGCCGCGTTTGACGGTCGTGTGACTTGCCTCGCTGCCGTCCCAGTCCCAGAACTCCAGATACTCCGGGCTTATCGAATCATGATGAATCGAGATGAAGAAATCACTGCCGCGCGCCTGTTCCGGGCGCGCCGCCAGGCTGCCGATGGCGCCGGCAAAGTTGATTTCCTGGACCTTCGCGCCGCGAGTCCGCAATGCAAGAGCCAGCCGGGCGGCCAGATCACGGTTGAACTCGAACTCGCTTCGCCCGCGCGCGCTAAAAGCGCCAGGTTCGGCCAGGGTATGACCAACATCGACGGCCACCCAGGGCGGCGTGGACGCGATTGGCCCTGCACTCCTTGCGGTCGCGGTCGACACCAAGAAACAGACAAAAATGATCAGAGACAGTCGCATCAACGCGGATCAGGATCCGCTGGCGGGAACGGCAATCCGCAGAGGCATAAGGGCTGCCACCGAGAAAAGCCGGTTAGAAATCCGCAGCGGCTTCCCATACAATATTGGCGTGTATATCGCCCTTGCTGCTGCGTTCCAGCATGTCGATCAAGGGCCAGGCTCGGGGGCCGAGCGTTACGAGCGAATCATCGCCGTCATCATCCGCCTTGCCGGCGGTCGTCTCGCCTCTCGCCACGGCTTCGCGCAGCAGCTTCGCGGCCGGCAGCATTTCCTCGCGAGTGAACGTGCCACGCCGGCCGGTCTCCTTGCCGACAGCCCGCAACAGCGTAGACGCCATGTCGGCAAACATCATAAGTTCGCCGGTTTCACTCGATACAAATTTGACTAGCATCTACAAACTCCTTAAATGTTTGCGTCCCCTAGGTTGCCAGACCGCCCACGCTTCATGCAGAATGCCCGCTGGGGAAACAAATGGACATGATGAAACATATTAACGCCAATCCCCTGGAGACAGGGAACGATGAACTCGAGCGTTACGCGCTCGAGGAGTGCTTTAAGCGTCAGCGGTCAGATCACCGCGCATCGGTTCTTGTCCTGCCTGCAGGCGGTTGCGAATTGGCAACCAAGTTTGCCCGTTGCGGCGCCAGCGTCGTTGTCTGTGATTCGCCAGCCAGCAGGCAGGACGTCGAGCGCCGCGTCCTCACAAGCGGCTTCCGCGACCAGATCGAATTTGCGCCCTGTGACTGCGCAGCGTTGCCGGAAGATCTGCCCGGAGAACCGTTCGACATCATTTTCGTTCGGCGGGGTCTCTGCGGTCTGCCCTACGAAGACGCGCGCAAGGTGGTGCGCCAGCTTCTGCTCAAATTGCGCATCGGTGGCAAGCTCTACGTTTCGATCCTCGGTCTGCATTCGGAACTTGGCCGGGGCTACGCTGATCTCGAACAACGGGTCGAAAAGCGCCACGCTCCGCTGGCGCCAGCCCTGGCCCAAAGGTACGGAATTGAAGGCCCGGTTTGTCTTTACAGCGAGCGCAACCTCTTCATGTTGCTTCTTGAAGCCGGCGCCAGCGTGCTTCGCACGATGACCACCACCTACGGCAATGTGAAGGGCGTGGCGGTTCGCGTGTGAACCGGCTGCGTATCGGCGTAGACCTGGGCGGCACAAAAATCGAGGTCATCGTTCTCGAAGTCGATGGTCAAGAGCTGTGGCGCCGCCGCACTGCCACACCGCAGGGAGACTACGCCGCGTCACTGCGTGCAGTCGCCGGGCTGGTCAGCAGAGCTGAAGATGAAATCGGCCGGCGCGGCACTGTCGGCGTTGGCATCCCTGGGACAGAGTCGCTGGCCGACGGGCGAATCAAGAATGCCAACTCGACTTGCCTGAACGGCCAGCCGCTGCGCGCCGACCTCGAAGCCCTCCTTCAGCGCGAGGTGCGCCTGGCCAACGATGCCAACTGCTTCGCGCTTTCCGAAGCTAGCGACGGCGCTGGCCGGCAAGCCGAGGTTGTCTTTGGGGTCATTCTCGGGACCGGGGTCGGCGGGGGAATCGTCGTTCGCGGCCATGTGTTGAGCGGCGCTAATGCGATTGCCGGTGAGTGGGGGCACAATCCTCTTCCGCTGCCCCGGGCTGACGACCTCCCGTTGCCCTCCTGCTATTGCGGCCGCAGCGGCTGTATCGAAACTTATCTCAGCGGCCCGGCGCTGATGCGCGACCACGCGCTGCATACCGATGACAAGCTTTCGCCGGCCGAGATCGACGCCCGTGCCGCTGGCGGCGATCGCGCTTGCGAGGCCACCCTGCAACGCTATGAAGCACGTCTGGGAAGGGCGCTCGCCGGCATCGTCAATGTCCTCGACCCGCAGCTGATCGTGCTCGGCGGCGGACTGTCAAACCTTGGACGCCTCTATCGCAATCTGCCGGCCAGTTGCGGTCCACATGTCTTTTCCGACATTTTTCGCACGCAGATCGTACCGCCCGCACATGGGGATTCCTCGGGGGTGCGTGGTGCCGCGTGGCTGTGGGATTGATGGCACAATCTCGCCACCATGAGCAATGTTTTCCTCTTCATCGGCACCATCGCCCCTCTGCCTGAAAGCGGCCGGCTGACCGGCATGTTCAAACACCCTGTAAGCGTGCCCCTGCACTTGGGCAGCGAGGGCTTCGCCGGCGACGCGCAGGCCGACCGCCGTGTCCATGGCGGTCCGGAAAAGGCCGTTCATCTTTATCCGGCGGTTCACTATGGTCGTCTTGCGCAAGCGTTTCCGGAGGCTACCAGCTGGCTGAAGCCCGGCAGCCTCGGCGAGAACATCTCGAGTCCGACGCTCGACGAGTCGCGGGTTCGCATCGGTGACGTGTTCAGGTTGGGTGAGGCCCGGCTGCAACTCTGCCAGCCACGCAGCCCGTGCTGGAAGATCGATGCGCGCTTCGGCGTCGACGGTATGGCGGCATACATCGCCGAACACCATCTGGCCGGCTGGTATTTCCGCGTGCTGCTGCCGGGCGTCGTTGCCCCGGGCGATACGCTCGATATTGTCGAGCCCGGGGATGACAGGCTCAGCCTGGCGCAAGCGTTGCAGCTCTGGCATTCGCATCGCCCGCCGCCGCTGGCGCTGCGCCAGCTCGCGGCCACACCCGGTATCGCCACGGGCTGGCAGCGCAAGATCGTTGAACGTTCTGACTGGCTCGAAAGGCACGCCACGCGGCCATCCCCGCTGCCTGCGTTCCACGTGAAACCGGAGCGGGATTGATGGCGACCGACTCCCGCCAGTTGTGGATGCGCCTGTTTCTTCCCTTCGCTGCCGGCTATTTTCTGTCCTATGTTTACCGGACGGCGAACGCCGTCATCGGCCCGGTTCTGGCGCGCGACCTCGGTCTCGGCGACAACGCGCTCGGGCTGCTGACCAGCACCTACTTCCTCGCCTTCGGCGCCGCCCAGTTGCCGCTAGGCATACTGCTAGACCGCTTCGGCCCACGGCGGGTCGAGGCTGCGCTGCTGCTCATCGCCGCTGCCGGGGCAAGCGTCTTCGCCATGTCCGATTCGCTCCACGGATTGGCCATCGGACGCGCGCTGATCGGCCTCGGAGTCTCGGCCTGCCTCATGGCTTCGTTCAAGGCCTTCTCGCAGTGGTTTCCGCCCGAACGCCAGGCATCGCTGACCGGCTGGATAATGGCCTCCGGCGGACTTGGCGCACTGGCCGCCGCCAAGCCGCTCGAGCTGGCGCTCGCCATCACCGGTTGGCGCGAGATCGTCCTTGCCCTCGCCGCCGCCACGCTGGCGGTTGCCACCGCGCTGTGGTGGTTCGTACCCGACAAGCCACTTGCCGAAAAGGGCGCCAGCCTTGCCGAGCAGTTCAGCGGCGTCAAGCAGATATTCCTCAGCCGCCATTTCTGGCGCTATGGGCCGCTGGCTTTCTGGCTGACCGGCGGCTTCATGGCGGTTCAGGGACTGTGGGCGACGCGCTGGATGAACGTCATCGAGCACATGGGCAGCCCCGCCATCGCCGCACGGCTGACCTGGATCAGCGGAGCCATGCTGGCCGGCTTCCTGTTCATGGGCTTTTTCGCCACCGGACTCGTGCGTCGCGGCATCAGGCTCGAAAGTGTCTATCTCGCGGCGATGCTGGCGGCGGTCGCCGGGCTTGCCTTGCTGGCCTCTTTCCCTACTGTCGGCGGCGACCTGCTGTGGCCGCTGCTCGGCGCCTGCTTCTCGCTGTCGAACATCGCCTACTCGCTGGTCGCCCAGGCCTTTCCGCCGGCCCTATCCGGACGGGTCAACACTGCGCTCAACCTGCTCGTCTTCGCCGGCGCGTTCGGCCTGCAATGGGGTATTGGCATCCTTGTCGATCTGCTTCAATCTGCCGGCTGGACAGCCGAGACCGCGTATCGCGCCGCATTCCTCGCGCTGCTTGCCGGGCAGACCACGGCCTTTACCTGGCTGGTTGCGTCCCGGAAGAAGAACTGAGCCTCGGGTTCAGAACTCCAGCGGGTCTACCTCGAGGTGCCAGCGCAGCTTCGCCGGAGCCTTGATCGCTTCGACGGCTTCCCGCCAGCGCGGCAGGAAGGCCTGAAGCGCCGGACGCGAGTGTGACTCGGCGAGCAACTGGCCGCGCTCGCGATTAGCCAGCCGCGAAAGCTTCATCGGAACCGGATCGTAAAGGACGACGCCGCCGTGATCACGCACGACCGGCAAAGCGCTGGCGGTGGTCAGGAAGGCGATGGCCGCCGCCATCTCCGGCGCCTCGGCGCGCAACATGGCCTGGAACGCGTAGGGCGGGAATCCCGCCTGCTCACGCTCGCGCAAGAGCGCAGCGGCGAAACCGGGGTAATCGTGGCCGACCAAGGCGGCATAGAGCGGATGATCGGGATACTGGGTCTGGATCAGTACCTCACCCATGAGTTCGGCACGCCCTGCCCGCCCCGCCACCTGCATCAACTGGGCAAACAGGCGTTCGGGTGCCCGCCAGTCGGCGGCGAACAGGGCTGCGTCGGCACCGAGTACGCCGACCAGGGTCAGCTTCGGAAAGTCGTGGCCCTTGGCCAGCATCTGCGTGCCGACCAGAATGTCAGCATCCCCGCCGTGGATGCGGTCGAGCATCGTCTCCCACTGTTTGCGGCTCTTTACCGAGTCGCGGTCCACGCGCAGGATTCGCGCGTCCGGGAAATGCTCCTGCAACCACACTTCAAGCCGCTGCGTGCCTCGCCCGAAGGGATGGATGTCCTGATTGCCGCAGGTCGGGCACACTTTCGGCACGCGGGCTTCGAATCCGCAGTGATGGCAGCGCAAGCGCCGGTCAGCCAGGTGCAGGACGAGATTCGCCGCGCAGCGCCGGCAGCGCGACACCCAGCCACATGCCGCACAAGCCAGAACCGGCGCATAGCCGCGGCGATTGAGGAAGACCAGGCTTTGCTCGCCACGCTCCAGCCTTGCGCTGATCGCGGCGATCAGGGGTTCGCTGACACCATCGTGCAGGACCATTCTTCGGGTGTCGAGCAGGTGGACCGCTGGCAGCTTGGCTTCGGGATTGGCTCGCGCGCTCAGTGTCAGCAGGGCGTAGCGTCGACTCTGGGCATTGGCCCAGGATTCCAGCGACGGCGTTGCCGAGCCAAGCAGGATTGGAATGCCCCGCTGGTGCGCGCGAAAGACCGCAACGTCGCGCGCCGAATAGCGCATGCCATCCTGCTGCTTGAACGAGGAGTCATGCTCCTCGTCAACAACAATCAGGCCAAGCCGCGGCATTGGCGTGAAGATCGCCAGTCGCGTACCGAGAACGATGTCGGCCTCGCCGGCGAATGCGGCCCGCCAGTTGCGCTCGCGTGCGGCTTCGGCCAGTTCGCTGTGCAGCGAAACGACAACCCTTTCCGGGAAGCGCGCCCGGACCCTTCCCTCGAGCTGCGGAGTCAGATTGATTTCGGGCACCAGCAGCAGGACCTGCTCGCCGGTTGCCAGCGTCCGCTCGATCAGGCGCAGATACACTTCGGTTTTGCCGCTGCCGGTCACTCCGTATAGGAGATGCGCGGAAAATCGGGCCTGCAGGTCGATAGCGCCGAGGACGACGGATTGCTCCGCAGTCAGTTCCGGGGCGGGCGCGGTCCGTTCCGGCGGATTCGTGGTCCGCCCGCTGCGCCGGGCTGGCCGGGCGACTCGCTTCAGCCCGGCGGGAAGCGCCTGCAACAGCACTTCGCCAAAAGCAGCCTGATAGTAAGCGCTGGCAAACTCGCAGAGCGCGAGAAAATCGCCGGGAAGCGGCGGCAGATCGCGCAGGATATCGCCCGCCATCTTCAACTGCGCCAGCGGCCAGGCGCTGGCATCGACGACCTCCACTATGACGCCGACCCGTTCCCCCTTGGCGAAAGGCACGCGAACCAAGCACCCGACATCTTCAGGCGATGCCGATTCAGCTACATAGTCGAACAGCCGATGCAGCGGCAGGTCAAGTGCGACGCGAAGGACTGGCATGGCCGGCTTCCCGGAGTGCTCGATAAACCCGTTGGCAATCCGGGACTGGTATCTGGCCCGGCAAACCTGTGGATAACTCTGTGGATTGCTTTTGGAGAATCGCCCTAAGTAGCGAAATGTTAGGGATTTTCGTGCCTTGCCGAAAAAACGGGCGATGCAGCGAATTGCATCAATTCAATAAGTTACGAAAATTCGCGGATGTCAAGCCGTTTCCGCAAGGCTCGGCTGAAAATGACGTATTCTGTGCATAAGCAAATCGTTACAGTCTCGGCCAGCGCCTTAGGCGCGCAATGACCGGCTATGGGAATGCACGGATTCCACCAAGGCGGTGACGCTCTCCGGCGGTGTGTATTGAGAAATTCCATGGCCGAGATTGAAGACGTGACCCGTATTGGCGTGTCCGAAGGCATCGAGGACCTTCTTCGCCTCGGTGGAAATGACTTCCGGAGCGGCGAACAGGACGTTCGGATCAAGGTTTCCCTGCAGGCAGACCTTGTCGCCGACGCGGCGGCGGGCCTCGCCGATATCGATGGTCCAGTCGAGGCCGACGGCGTCACAGCCGATGGCGGCGATTCTTTCCAGCCACAGGCCGCCATTCTTCGTAAACACGATGCTCGGGACGCGCTGGCCGTCCTTTTCCTTCTTCAGCCCGGCGACGATGCGCTCCATGTAGTACAGCGAGAATTCAGGGTAGGCTGCAGCCGAAAGCGAGCCACCCCAAGTGTCGAAGATCATCACCGCTTGGGCGCCGCTATCAATCTGGGCATTGAGGTAGGACGTCACCGAATCGGCGGTGACCGACAGGATCCGATGCAGGAGGTCCGGGCGGTTGTAGAGCATGCCCTTGATATTCCGGAAATCGCTCGAACCCTGCCCCTCGACCATGTAGCAGGCGAGCGTGTACGGGCTGCCGGCGAAGCCGATCAGCGGCACCGAGTTGGCCAGTGCGCGATGGGTCTCGGAAACGCCATCCATGACGTAGCGCAGATGGTCATAGGGATCGGGAGCGGTCAGGTCATTGATCTCCCATTCCTCGCGCAGCGGCCGCTCGAACCTGGGGCCCTCGCCTTCCTCGAAATAGAGGCCAAGCCCCATCGCGTCGGGCACGGTCAGGATGTCGGAGAACAGGATGGCGGCGTCGAGATCGTACCGGGCCAGCGGTTGCAGCGTGACTTCACAGGCCAGCGACGGTGTCTTGCACAGGTTCAGGAAGTTGCCGGCGCGCTTCCGCGTTTCGCAGTATTCCGGCAGATAACGACCGGCTTGGCGCATCAGCCAGAGCGGCGTGTATTCGGTCGGCTCCTTGAGCAGGGCGCGCAGGAAGGTATCGTTCTTGGGTCGGCTCACGGAGGACTCCGCCGAAAATCGGGAAGACTCGATTATCCGCCTTTCGTGCCTACCGGTCACTGAGCTTCCCCCGGGAATTTCGTCTTTCTATTCGTCTCCGCGTTTGCCCAGCCTAACATCCAGTTGCTTGAGCTTGCGGTAAAGATGGGTTCGCTCCAGTCCAGAGCGCTCGGCCAACCTGGTCATATTGCCGGCTTCGAGCCGCAGATGGTGTTCAAAGTAGAGTTTCTCGAAGGCATCGCGAGCCTCGCGCAGCGGCTGATCAAGCAGTGGCAATAACGAGGCCAGTTCGCGACTGCTCCCCTCGTCCTGGGGAATGACCCTGCTGACGTCGTCGGCTGAGATCTCTTCATCGAGCGCAGTTAGCGCCAAATTGCGCACCAGAGCGTAGAGCTCGTTCCAGTGCGCTTCGGGCAGGTTGTTCCAGGGTAACGTGCGCAGCGCATTGAGCGCACCGGTCGAAAAGCGGCGGAGTTGTACTTCACGGCGTTCGACAAAATTCGACAGCAGCAAACTGGCGATTTCCGGCAATTCGTCGGCATGCCCGGCCAGTGACGGCAAGGCGATCCAGATCTCGCCCAGGCGCGCTAGGAGTTTGCTGTCCCAACCGGACTCGGCGAGTGCCGCGAGCGGCGTAATAGTGGCAGCAATCAAGCGCAAATTCAGTTTTTCCAGACGGTCGACCGCATACGCCAGATTCATCTGCTGCATCTTGCCGAGGGCAGCCAGATCGGGAACGAAGATGATTCCGCCGCTGACCTTTTCCAGCATATCCTGGGTCAGGGCGCTGCTCAGGCTTGAAAGATCAAGCCACGGGGCACGTGGCGGCTGCAATGTGCGGGCGCAAATTTCCGCCATCCCGCCCGTCGCCCCCTTGATTAAGAGCAACGATGTCTTGGCCGCAGCCTGTTCCAGCCGACGCCTGAATTCCTTGGTCATGGTTGAGCGACTGAAGGCCTCCAGGGTGAGCGGTGGCCGTTGCGACTGATTGTCGTGCTTAAGCGCCTTGTGCACCGTCGACAACAACTTCTGTAGCGCAATCGGTTTTTCGAGAAAGTCAAAAGCGCCAAAGCGGGTTGCTTCAACTGCGGTGTCGATCGTACCGTGACCTGACATCATCACCACCGGCATGTTGAGGTGCCCCGCAGCATGCCACTCCCTGAGCAGTGAAATGCCATCCGTATCGGGCATCCAGATATCGAGCAGCACCAGGTCAGGGCGCAATTCACCTCGAACCCGGCGCGCAGCAGTAGCGTGTTCGGCCAGCCGGACATCGTAGCCTTCGTCGATCAGTATCTCCGAAAGCAACTCGCGGATGCCGACCTCGTCGTCAACGACCAGAATGATTGCCATGCTTGTCTTCCTCCTCCATCACCATGGGCAGCCGGATGTCGATCCGCGCACCACCCTCCGGTGAATTACTGATTTCGATAGTACCCTGATGCTCGTCGACAATCTTCCTGACAATTGGCAAGCCCAGCCCTGTGCCGCGAACCTTGGTAGTGACATAGGGTTCAAAGATTCGTGGCAGCAATTCAACCGGAAAGCCTGGCCCGTTGTCCGACATGAGGAGGCGAGCGTGGCGGCCAGCACGCTCGGTGACGATGCGGACGATTCCCCGCTCACGTCCTTCGAGGGCATCCTCCGAGTTGCGAAGTAGATTGTGAATGATCTGCCGCAACTGCGTCGAATCCCCAAGCACCTTGGGCAAATCAGTGGCGAGAGCGCATTCGATGGCTGCCGACGAACCCTCGTAAAGACCCAGCACCTCACCGATCAGTGCGTTGAGATCGAGCGCGACAACTTCCGGCGGCGGCAAGCGAGCATAGTCACGGAAGTCGTCGACCATACGCTTCATCGCCTGAACCTGGTTGATAATCGTCTGCGTGCCGCGCGCCAGCATGTCCTTGTCGCCATTCATCAGCTTGCCGGCCAACTTGAACTGTAACCGCTCCGCAGAGAGCTGTATCGGGGTCAGCGGATTCTTGATCTCATGCGCCAACCGGCGCGCCACCTCGCCCCAGGCGGCGCTCCGCTGCGCGGCGATGATCCGTGTCACATCGTCGAAAACCACGACCTCGCCACCACCGCTCGCTTCCGGCAAACGTGAGCCCCGCAACAACAGCATCTGAGGCATGCCATTTGGCCGCTCGAGTTCAGCCTGGGCTTGCCATTCGCCATCCTTGACACGGGCAAAGTTGTCGAGGATAAAGTTCCCGAATTCATTCTGGCGCGGCCAGTGCGCAGCCTCCTCGTTGATCAAACCTGTGAAATCATCAGCCAGCGTGTTCCGCGCACCCTCGTTCACTGTCTGCAGCACGAAATCCCGATCGAAGACCAATACCCCGGCCGACAAGTTTGCGAGGATCAGTTCCAGATAGCCGCGCGCCGACTCCAACTCCGCACGGTGGCGCTCAGTCTCGCGGCGAGCGTCGTCGAGCTGGCGTGTCATGCGGTTGAAGGACTGGGTCAGAATGCCCAGTTCGTCCCGGCTATAGACCGCCTGCCGTGGCGAGAAGTCACCTTGGGCGACCGCCTGGGTGCCCTCGGCCAAGATAGACAGCGGAGCGGACAGGCGGCGCGCCATGACGAACGCCAGCGCAAAGGCGCCAAACAGGGCAACGAGCACGGTCAATGTTAGCGTCAGGGCATAAATCCGGGTCAGCCCTTGGCGCGCCAACTGTAATTCCTGGTAATCGCGATATACCCCCTCCACGGCGTCGGCATCATAGGCGAGCGATGGAGGAACCGGCTGGATCACCTGCAGGATGCGCGGCTCCTCAAACGCCGAACGTGCAGCTACAGGAACCAGTACGCGAAGATTTAGTCGTCCTCCCTCGCCGTCTACGGCAGTCACGGCCTGCGTGCTGCGTGCCTGCTTGAGCTGCGTTTGCGTCGGAAGGTCAGGCAATGCCGCGCTGATTTCGTTACTTGCACTGGAGAGCAGCTGGCCACCAACCGAGAACAATGCTGCCGACTGCACCCCCTGCTGCTCACGCAGGCGCAGCAGTGCCGAGCGGCGGCCCGATTCCCGGAGATCCGAGAGCTCATTGGCCATGCCACGGGCTTTTTCGGTAAGGTCGGAAAGAAGCGAATCGAGCGCCGAACGTCCCAGATGGAGACCCGACTCCAGCGCCTTTTCGACGCGGACGTCGAACCAGCTCTCGATCGAGCGCGTCACGAACTGGACCGATACACCATAGACGAGCGCGCCCGGCAAAACAGCGATGACCCCGAACATCATCATCAGGCGCAATTTCAGCCGGGCACCAAATACCTGGGCGCGATAATCACGCCACAGCGACCGTAATTGCCAAGTGACCAGCCCGACCATGGCCAGCGCGAGAATGGCGTTGAGCCCGATCAGTAGCGGGTAGTGGCGCGTAAAGATCGCGGTGTTGGCCGCCGTTGACATCAGCAGCAGGAACCAGAGTATGGTGCCCAACGTTGCAGCCACCGCACCTCCTACTGCTACAAAGCGCTTCACTTCACCTCCGCCGGCAACGTCGCCTGCCAACTCTTCCAGTCAGATGCCAGACTCCAGTCCCGGTTGCCCAGCGCGCCAATCTGAAAGGGGCGTGGCAACTGGTTGATGTCGAGGCGTAGGCGCAGGGCCGCAGCGTAGGTGTCGCCAGCACGAATCCCCGACTTGTCGGTCGCTCTGTCGATCACGGCCCAGTTGCGCAAGCGCGAGAGAACACGCAACGCCTCCGACAGGCTATCGAAGGACTGATGGAGGCCGCCCGTCGACAGGCGATATTGGCGCGTCAACGCATGGAAGGAAAGGCGATGGGTCTGATTTCGACTGATTACCTTTTCGTCCAGCCAGTACCAGCGCGGCCGCGTCATTTCGAACTCGGTCACGAAGTAGAGAACGACACCCTTGGTCACGGCCTCTTCAAGGCGCTCGTTCAGCTCGAAGCTGAAATCCGCGGAGACGACGAAGCCGTCTTCGCTCGCCGTGATCTGCGGATTGGCGATCTCGATCTCGGCCGCCAGAACCAGCACCGGCAGCATGGCGAGAACGACGACCAGCCAGGTCCGGACTCGCTCAAGCATGCTTTTCGAGGAGACAATAGTAAAAGCCATCATGGCCTGCTGCAGGCAGAATCCCTTCCTCGTGGGCGCGGCGGGCATCCGGACGATTGGCAACAAAGCGATTGATCTGCTCGCCGTTCTCCTCGGGGAAAACGGAGCAGGTCACATAAAGAAGTTTACCCCCGCGCCGCACAACCCGCCACAGTGCTTCGAGAATACGCGACTGGGAGGCGGCAAAGTTCGCGATGTCGGCCTCGCGGCGCAACCATTTGGTGTCCGGATTGCGCCGCACGACACCGCTGGCGGTGCAAGCGACATCGGCGAGAACCGCGTCGAAGGGACGGCCATCCCACCATGTATCGAGTCGCGCACAGTCAGCGACCTGGAGCGTGGCATGCAGGCCGAGCCGCGTCAGGTTCTCCGCGACGCGTCGGCATCGTGAAGTCTTGAGGTCGAGCCCCAGGAGGTCAAGATCGGCCCGCTCCAGCAGATGCGCCGTCTTGCCGCCCGGCGCGGCACATGCATCGAGGACACGGCTTCCCGGTAACGGGTCAAGTAGGATTGCCGCCTGTTGCGCCCCTGGGTCCTGCACCGAAACCAGACCGGCGGCAAACCCGGGTAGCTGTTCGACGGGAAGCGGCTTGGCGAGGGCGAGTCCGGACTCGCCAACCGGCGTGGCGACGATCCCTTCCTCAGCCAACCGCGCCAGGTATTCTTCGCGCGTGCCGCGCCGGCGATTGACCCGCAAGGCCATCGGCGGCGGCGCATTGCCGGCGGCAACGATGGCCTCCCAGTCACCGGGCCACGCCTTCTGAAGACGGGCGAGCCACCAGCCCGGATGCTGCGCCTGCGCTACGGCATCGGTCGCCACCGCCGCACGCAATGCTTCCTGTTGCCGCAGGAAATTGCGCAGGACGCCATTGACCAGCCCGCGAAAGCGCCCTTCAGCCAGTTCACCGGCTGCTGCGACGGCCTGATCGACCACCGTATGCACCGCGTCAGGCCGCGATTCGAGTCGATAGATCGCAACCAGCAGCAGCGCCCGGACCTCGTTGGCCGCCAGAGGACTGGTCAGAAGGCGGCTCAGGAAGAAATCGCCGCGTCCATAACAGCGCAGGCTGCCATAGACGAGGTCCTGAACCGCCGGGCGCACGACGGCGTCGACGCGCGCAAGCAGGCCGTCAGCGAGACTCCGCCCCGCAAAGATGGCGGAATCGATGCGGGCTGCTTGCAGGAAGGCGAAGGCCAGAGAAGTGGCGGGCAGATCGGACATAGGCTGCAATTATCGCACGGGGCATAATGGCGCAATGCGTCCGTGCCTCATCGCCCTGCTCTTTCTGCTCTTCCCGCCCCTTGCCGGGGCGTGGAACGCTGCCGGACACCGGCTGGTCGCGGTAATCGCCTGGCAGCAGCTCTCGCCTCCCAGCCGCGATTTCGTTGCTCAGGCTCTCCACCGCCATCCCGACCATCAGCGCTGGGTCGGCAAGGCAGGTTCAGCCGAGCCCGCGATGATCTTTGCCGAAGCCGCGACTTGGCCCGATGACATCCGCAGTGATCCACGCTTTCACGACGAGGGGGAGAACGACCCGACCCCGCCGCTTCCTGGCTTTCCCGATAGTTCGCGGCACAAGAGCTGGCACTACGTCGACGTCGACCATCAGGGAAGAACCGCGAGAGGGGAGGTGGACCGGCAGATCGAGCGCCTCAGCCGCCTGTTGCGGTCGACCGCGAAAGATGACGACATTTCCTATGCCCTCCCCTGGCTGGTCCATCTGGTCGCCGACATCCACCAGCCGCTCCACGCCGGCAGCGCTGATGATGAAGGGGGAACCGCGGTCGAGATCGAAAACCCGTTCAACAAGCGCCTCCCCTTTTCCAGCCTGCACATCTACTGGGACGACCTGCCCGGCCCGCCCTGGCTACGCGGCCAGAAGCTCGAAGACAAGGTGCGACGCCTGATCGCGGAATATCCCGCGCCGCGCCAAGGCGCCGTTGCCTTGTGGCGGGACGAGAGCAACCGCCTGCTGGCGTCGGCCTACCCGGATGCCGTCGGCAGCCTCCTGCCCATCATCACCGAAGACTTCAACCGGCGGGCGCACACCATTGCGGAACGGCGCATCGTCGACGCCGGCTACCGGCTCGGGCGTCTGCTTGAAGCAAGCATCTGCGCTCGCGTTTCACGTGAAACGCAATAGAATCGTGCCATGAATGGCCTGCACCTGATCGCCGACCTCCTTGACTGCCACTGCCCAGCCGACTTCCTGTTCGCCGCACCGGAACTCGAAGCGTTTTGCGTGGCGGCATGTTCGAGACACGGGCTGACGGTCGTCGGTTGCCTTTTCCACGCCTTCCACGATGCGGCGGGCAACCCGGCGGGCGTCACCGGCACCGTCGTCCTGGCCGAATCGCACTTGGCGCTCCATACCTGGCCGGAAGTCGCCGGCGTCACGCTGGACATCTACGTCTGCAATTTCAGTGGTGACAACAGCGGTCGCGCACACGCGCTGTTCGCCGACGTCATCGCAGCCTTCGGCCCGGGCACACTGGAGACGAAAGAGGTTGTGCGCGGTCACCTCGTTCCGAGAAAGGGCGCTTAGCGAACCCTCGTCTGCAGGCGAGCAACTCGCCCCGCGGTCGGCGGCCACGTCGAAAACAGGCCACAGGTCCCAATGGCCGAAGCCGTTTGAGGATCAACGTCTGCAGCGTCTGGATGCGCCTCGACCGGTCCCAGCGGTATCCCGCTTTCGCGTCGGGATCTTGCGCAGCGGCCAACCTCAAGCTGGCAGGTCGAATCGGTCGCCCGCCTTGAGCGCATTACCGGCAAGAAATTCACGGACCGCCAGGCGCTTGCCTCCCGCCTTCTGCAATTCACTGACCGCCAGAGCACCTTCGCCGCAGGCAACGACGATGCTGTTGCGGTCGACGCTCAATATCCGCCCTTTTTCACCCGAACCCCCAACCGGCATGGCATGCCACAGCTTGACGGTCTGGCCGCCGAGCCGGGCCTGGGCTCCGGGAAACGGATTGAAGGCACGGATATGGCGATCCAGATCCTGCGCACTCCTCGACCAGTCGATAAGGGCCTCCACCTTGCCGAGCTTCACTGCGTAGGTGACCCCCTCGGTGGGTTGCGGGGTGGCCGGCATGGGCAATCCGGCAAGCGCCTGGACCACCAGACGCGCGCCGAGGTCGGCCAAACGGTCGTGCAGCGTTGAGCTCGTGTCACCAGGTTCGATTGCGCAGACTCCCCGTAATAGCACCGGCCCGGTATCGAGACCCGACTCCATCTGCATGATGCAGACGCCGGTTTCACGATCGCCGGCGAGCAGCGCACGCTGGATCGGCGCCGCCCCACGCCAGCGCGGCAGTAGCGACGCATGGATATTGATGCAGCCGAAGCGCGGAGTGTCGAGCGCGGCCTGCGGCAAAATGAGACCGTAGGCGGCGACCACCATGACGTCCGGCAGTTCGGCAGCGATTCTCGCCTGCGCCGCCACATCCTTCAATGTCAGTGGCTGAAACACCTCGATGCCGCGCTCCATCGCCAGCCGCTTGACGGCCGAACGCTGCAGGCTCATGCCGCGCCCCGCCGGCCGGTCTGGCTGGGTAAGGACCATGGGGACCTCATGCCCCGCCGCCAGAATCGCCTGCATTGCCAGTGCGGCAAAACCCGGGGTCCCTGCGAAGACCACCCTCATGCAGTGACCCGGGCCTGTTTGGCGAGCTTGTTCCGGATGCGAGTCTGTTTCAGCTGCGACAGGTGATCGACGAAGACCTTGCCATTCAGATGGTCCAGTTCATGCTGGATACACACCGCGAGCAGCCCCTCGGCAAGCAAGGTCTGATGCTGGCCCTCGCCGTCCTGATAATGGACGGTCACGCGCTCGGCGCGTTCCACCTTTTCGTAGATCCCGGGTACCGACAGGCAGCCCTCTTCGCCCTCCTGCTGCCCCTGAAGGTCATTGATGCGCGGATTGACCAGGGCCAGCAGTTCATTCCTGCCTTCCGAAACGTCGATCACGACAATCTGCTTGTGAACATCGACCTGTGTTGCCGCCAAGCCGATGCCTGGGGCCTCGTACATGGTCTCGGCCATGTTGGCGATCAAGCTGCGGACCGAATCATCTATCTCGGCCACCGGTGCCGCAATCTTCTTCAAGCGCGGATCGGGAAAACGCAAAATGGGTAGTAAGGCCATAGGAAATACCGAAAAAAGCTTGCTCGCTTAAGTTATTACGTGCAGAATCTCAAGCAATTCCAGAGATATGGAGCCGGATTGCCTGTGGTGGATCAGACCATGCAAGCAGCACCGTGTTCCGTCGGCATGTGAGGCTACGACTATGGTACGCATTATATCCGCGCTCATCCTGGCCGTGACGGCCGTTTGTGCATCGGCCGCCGAGCCCCTTCAGCTCGTCGATAATCCCCCCGACCGTCACGTTGTAGTCCGTGGCGACACGCTGTGGGGCATCTCCGGCAAGTTCCTCAAGGAGCCTTGGCGCTGGCCGGAAATCTGGAACATGAACCGCGAGCAGATCAAGAATCCACATCTGATCTACCCCGGGGAAGTTGTTTATCTGGACCGCTCTGGCAAAAGTCCCCGGTTGCGCGTCGGCAAGCCGGTCAAGTCGGCGGCTGGCGGAACCATCAAACTCGAGCCGCAGATCTATTCCAGCTCGGTGCGGCAGGCTATTCCCAGCATCCCGCCCAACCAGATTGAACCATTCCTCTCACAACCGCTCGTGGTTGAGGAAGGGCAACTGGACAACGTGCCGCGCATCGTTGCTGGTCCGGAGTATCGCGGCATGATGGGTAATGGCGACCCGGCCTTCGCCACAGCAATTCCCGATGCCAGCGTCGTGAACTGGAATATCTTCCGTCCCGGCAAGCCGCTCAAGGATCCCGACACCGGCGATGTAATCGGCTACGAGGCTTTCTTCCTCGGCAATGCCAGTCTGGTCCAACCAGGTGAGCCGGCGGTACTTCAGATTATCGTGGCGAAGGAAGAGATCATGCGCGGCGACCGCCTCTTGCCGGCACCGCCCGCCAATATCATCTCCTATGTACCGCACCGCCCCGACAACCAGGTTGACGCCAGGGTCATGACCATCTACGGCGGGGTTAGCGAAGGTGGCAAAGCCTCGATCGTCACCCTCAACCGTGGCAGGAATGACGGACTTGAAGTCGGCAATGTCCTTGCGCTGTTCCGCAACCGGATCTCAAGTGCCATCGACCAGGACACGATGCGGCGGGTCGATCAGCCGATCCCGGAACAGCGTTACGCACTGGTGTTCGTCTTCCGTGTATTCAACAGGGTTTCCTACGCGCTTGTCCTCGAGTCGTCCGTACCCGTGACTGTCGGTGATTTCGCACGAAACCCATGATTGACGAGGAAGGGTTGGCCGCCTGGCTGCGGCTGACCCTGATCCCTGGTATCGGCGGCGAGTCGCAGCGAAAGCTTCTCGCCGCTTTCGGTTTACCCGAAGCCATTTTCGCCGCCGGTCGCTTGGCGGCACGCGGCATCGTCAGCGACCGTGCCGACCTGCTTTTCGATTTTGACCCCTCCGAGGCCGTCGACCGCAGCCTCGCCTGGGCGAGCCAGACCGACCAGCACATTTTGACGCTCGCGGACTCAAGCTATCCGCAGTCCTTGCTGGAAATTCCCGACCCACCCAGTGTGCTTTACGTCCGCGGCAATCCGGCCATGTTGCAGAAGCGAGGACTGGCCATCGTCGGCAGCCGCAACGCCACGCCACAAGGCCTGCAAACCGCCGAAAACTTTGCCCGGACACTCGCCGCACGGGGCCTCAGCATCATCAGCGGCCTCGCCCTCGGCATCGACGCTGCTGCGCATCGGGGTGCGTTAGCCGCAGATGGCGAAACCATTGCCGTCATCGGCACCGGCGCCGACCGTATCTACCCGGCGCGCAACAAGGATCTCGCGTTGGCGATTGCCGAACGGGGAACCATCGTTTCGGAGTTCCCGCTCGGCACACCAGCCATCGCCGCCAATTTCCCGCGCCGCAACCGCATCATTTCCGGGCTTTCCCGCGGGGTGTTGGTTGTCGAAGCGGCCCCCGATAGCGGCTCGCTCATCACCGCTCGTCTCGCCGCGGAGCAGGGGCGAGAGGTCTTCGCCATTCCAGGCTCGATTCATTCGCCGGTTGCACGCGGCTGTCACAAATTGATCAGGCAAGGCGCCAAACTGGTAGAGACAGCGTTGGATATTCTGGAAGAGCTCGGTGGTTCCTGGGAACCGGCCGACGCCCCCGAACCAGCGCTCTCAACCAGCGAGAATCCCTTGCTCAGGATACTTGGCCACGATCCGTGCAGCCTCGACGACCTGGTTGAGCGTACAGGACTTACCGCCGACCAACTGCTTACCGAGCTCCTGACGCTTGAATTCGCCGGAATCGTTTCCACGATGCCCGGCAACCGCTACCAGCGGCTGACCTGATACCTAAAACATAAAGACGGCTTGCCAAGCCGCGCGCCGGGCACTTATCATGCCCCGGAACCCTGCAGGCAGAACCCATGACAAAAAAGCTGATCATTGCCGAAAAACCCTCCGTCGCCGCCGACATTGCCAAGGCGTTGGGGGGCTTTACCAAGAACGACGACTATTTCGAGAGCGAGTCGCTCGTGCTCTCGTCGGCCATCGGCCACTTGCTGGAACTCGCCTGTCCGGAGGAATTCGAGGTCAAACGTGGCAAGTGGTCGTTCTCTCATCTGCCGGTGATCCCGCCTCACTTCGCTCTGTCGCCCATCGAGAAGACCGAATCGCGCCTGAAACTTCTCAACAAGCTGATCAAGCGCAAGGACGTCGATGGCCTGATCAATGCCTGCGATGCGGGACGCGAGGGCGAACTGATCTTCAACTACATATCGCAACACTCCAAGACAGCCAAGCCGGTGCAACGCCTTTGGCTGCAATCGATGACCCAGGGCGCCATCCGCGATGGCTTTGCCCGCCTGCGTCACGGCGACGAAATGAAGGGCCTGGGCGATGCCGCCGTCTGCCGGTCCGAATCCGACTGGCTGGTCGGCATCAACGGCACGCGGGCAATGACTGCCTTCAACTCGAAGACCGGCGGTTTCCACCTGACCACCGTCGGCCGGGTACAGACGCCGACGCTGGCGATCGTCGTCGAACGCGAAAGGAAGATCCGCGATTTCAAGTCACGTCCGTATTGGGAGGTTGAGGCCGACTTCGCCGCCAAGGCCGGCAACTACACCGGCAAGTGGTTCGACGAGAGCTTCAAGGGCAAGGACGCAGATGAACACGCCCGCGCCGACCGAATCTGGGAACAGAACAAAGCCGAAGGCATCCGCGCCGCCACGCTCGGCAAGCCGGGCATCGTCACGGAAGAGGCCAAGCCAGAAACCCGACTCTCGCCACTTCTTTCGATCTGACCAGCCTGCAACGTGAAGCGAACGGTCGTTTCGGCTTTTCGGCTAAAACCACGTTGTCGCTGGCGCAAGCTCTTTACGAAAAGCACAAGGTACTCACCTACCCGCGTACCGACTCCCGCTGTCTGCCCGAGGACTACATCGCCACGGTCAAGACCACCCTCTCGGTTCTGACCGGTGAAGGCGCCGGCAAGGGCCATGACGAAGTCCAGCTTGCCCGCTACGCGCCATTCGCCCACCAGATTCTGGCGCGTAACTGGGTACATCCGAACAAGCGGATCTTCAACAATGCGAAGATCAGCGACCACTTCGCCATCATTCCGACGCCGCAGGCACCCAAACTTCTCAACGAACTCGAGCAGAAGCTCTATGACTTGGTCGTCAGGCGCTTCCTCTCCGTCTTCTTCCCGGCGGCAGAATATCTGGTCACCACCCGCATTACCCGCATCGATAGTTACCCCTTCAAGACCGAAGGCAAGGTGCTGGTCAACCCCGGCTGGCTGGCAGTACACGGCACGGGAGGCGCAGGAGGGCAGCGAGGGCAATCTGGTTGCGGTCGACACCGGCGAAAAGGTCAAAGCCGATGAGGTCACCGTCAAGGCGAATGAAACCAAGCCGCCGCCTCGCTACTCGGAAGCCACCCTGCTTTCCGCCATGGAAGGTGCCGGCAAGATGGTCGACGACGAAGAACTCAAGGCGGCGATGGCCGGCCGCGGCCTCGGCACGCCGGCGACCCGCGCCCAGATCATCGAGAACCTGATCGGCGAGCAGTACATGCACCGCGAGGGCCGTGAGTTGATCCCGACCGCCAAGGCCTTCTCGCTGATGACCCTCCTCACCGGTCTCGGCATCAACGAACTGACCCAGCCGGAACTGACCGGGGACTGGGAATGGAAGCTCGGGCGCATCGAAAAGGGCGATTTCACCCGCCAAGAATTCATGCGCGAGATCGCCGAGATGACCCGACACATCGTCGAGCGCGCGAAGACCTTCGACAGCGACACCATTCCCGGAGACTTCGGCGTCCTCAAGGTGCCTTGCCCCCGGTGTGGTGGCCAGATCCGCGAAACCTACAAGAAATTCCAGTGTGGCGGTTGCGATTACGCGCTATGGAAAATCGTTGCCGGCCGCCAGTTCGAGCCGGCTGAGATCGACACGCTGATCACCGAGAAGCAGATCGGTCCGCTAACCGGATTCCGCAACAGAATGGGGCGCGCCTTTGCCGCCGCCATCAAGCTGAACGACAACATGGAGCCCGAATTCGACTTTGGCCAGCCCAGGGCAGGCGAGGACGACGAAGCCGAAACAGTCGAGTTCCCGGCGGAACGGCGCCTGGGCAAGTGCCCGAAGTGTGCCTCGGGCGTCTTCGAACATGGGGCTTCCTATGTTTGCGAAAAATCGATCGGGGCGGCCAAAACCTGCGACTTCCGCTCTGGCACGATCATCCTGCAGCAACCGATCGAGTCCGAGCAAATGAAGAAGCTGCTGGCCGAGGGCAGGACCGATTTGTTGAAGGGTTTCATTTCCAACCGCACGCGGCGCAAGTTCTCGGCTTACCTCGTCGTTCAGGAAGGCAAGGTCGGCTTCGAGTTCGAGAAAGAGGCGCCCGTAAGAAAAAACGCCTATGAAGAAGGCAGCCGCCTGATTCATCCCACAACTGATCGGCGGTGGCCGCGCCGGTTACCTGACCGTTCCACGTGGAACCTCAACGGACAGCTGTCGCTCCGGGCAACTGGCAGGACAACAGGGCAGCGCGGACGGCGTCAATCGCCTGCGGCCGTGGAAAAGTGACCCGCCAGACGAGCCCGACCGTTCGCGAAGGCTGCTCCCCTGAAAACGCCAGCACCTTGACCAGCGGTTCCTTGTCGACCAGCGGATCGGCGGCCGTGCTTGGCATCACCGCCACCCCGGCACCGCTCGCCACCATGTAGCGGATCGTTTCCAGCGAGCCACCTTCCAGCGAATGCTCGAGCGCATCGGGTCCGGCCAAGCGCGGGCAGGACTCAAGCACTTGGTCGCGAAAGCAGTTGCCCTGGCCGAGAAGCAGCAAATTCTGCCCGTCCAGTTCGTCCGCCGCGATCTCCCGCCGCTGCACCCAGGGATGTCCGTCCGGAACAACGACACGGAACGGCTCCGAATAGACCGGCTGCGCCACCAGCCCGGGTTCGGTGAAGGGCAAGGCGATGACGATGACGTCCAGCTCGCCGGCCTTCAGCGCCGGAATCAGGCTGGCGGTGAAATCCTCCTTGAGAAACAGCGGCATCTTCGGTGCCTGCCGGTGCAAAGCCGGAATCAGTTGCGGCAGCAGATACGGCGCGATCGTATAGATGATGCCGACACGCAACTGCCCGCTCATCGGATCCCCAGTCGCCCCGGCGATCTCCTCCAGGCGAACCGCCTCTTCCAGCACCCGCCGCGCCTGAGCGACGATGCGCTCGCCGAGTCCGGTGATCCGGACATCCGAAGCGGTCCGCTCAAACAAAGCAGCGCCGAGTTGCCCCTCGACTTTCTTCAAAGCCACGGAAAGGGTCGGCTGGCTGACACGACAGACCTCTGCCGCCCGGCCGAAGTGACGCTCGCGGGCGAGCGCGACGACATAGCGCATTTCCGTCAAGGTCATCCCGATACTCCCAGCTTTGCAAGGTCGACCGCGGCAAGCCACCGCCATTGCCCCGGCTTCAGGTCCTCAGGCAAGGAAAGCCCCCCCACGGCCTCACGATGTAGCGCCTCGACACGGTTTCCGGCTGCGGCGACCATGCGCTTCACCTGATGGTATTTGCCACCGGTCAGCGTCAGGCGCAGTTCCCTGGCCCCGACGACTTCGCAGGCGGCTGCGGCGACCGGCTCGGGCTCGTCGTTGAGGAGAACCCCGCCCAAGAGCCTCTCCATCTGCTCCCGATCGACCGCGTGCTTCGTCGTCGCCAGATAAACCTTCGGCACCTTGCGCCGCGCCGAGGACAGCAAGTGGTTCAGCTGGCCATTGTCTGTGATCAGCAGCAGCCCGGTGGTGTCCTCGTCGAGTCGGCCGACAGGTTGGACACCACGCTGGCGAAGGGGCAGCGGCAACAGCGCGAGGACGCCCGGGTGATGCAGCGGCCTGCGCGAGCACTCGTAGCCCGCCGGTTTGTTGAGCATCAGAGTGGCAAATTCGGCGTAGGGCCAGTCGACACCGTCGACGGTCAGCACCAAGCCGGCGGAATCGATGTCGGCGAAGGGTTGGTCACAGGGTTGTCCATTAACAGCGACTCGCCCGTCCCAGCAAAGCGTGCGGCATTCCTTGCGGGTGCCGAATCCATGCTTCTGGAGGATACGTTCTAGTTGCATGCCGCCGATGTTAACATTGACGAATGAAATTCGAGCACCTCATCCAGATCAACGATCCCCAAAAACCCCTGCTTCGCACGCTCAGCCGTCAACAGGTCTGGCGGGGTCTGCTCCACCGTGTCGAAGACCCGCTCCCCTTCCTGCCCGGGCTGGAGTCGTGCGTCATCATCGAACGCCATGCCGATGTGCTGCTGCGCCAGCTCGATTTCGGCCCCGCAGTGATTCAGGATCGTGTCACGCTGGCCGAAGCGCACTGGGTTCATTTCGAAATCGAGCCGTCGTCCGCCCACCCCGGCGGCAGCCTGACCATCACGATCGAGGAGCCTGAACCGGCTTTCCTCTTCCTGCGCTTCGCCTACCGGACGACACTGGCCAGCGGGTCCCATTCCGAAGACCGCGCCTACATCGAATACGTCAAGTCGGCCTACCACCAGTCAGATGTGGATTGCGTGCGGCTGATCCGCACCCTCGCCGCCAGCGGCATGCCGCAGTAGTCAGTTGACCCCCAGGCTGGCCAGATAGTCCTCATAGCCGCCCAGATAGTCGATGATCGATCCGTCACCCTTGACCTCAAAGACGCGGGTCGCCAGCGAGGAGACGAACTCCCGGTCGTGCGAGACGAAGACCAGCGTGCCGGGAAATTTCTCGAGCCCGGTATTCAGCGATTCGATCGATTCCATGTCGAGGTGGTTGGTCGGCTCGTCCATGATCAGCACGTTCGAATGGAGGAGCATCAGCTTGCCGAACAGCATGCGCCCCTGCTCGCCACCGGAAATCACGCTGACGGGCTTCTTGACCTCGTCGCCCGAGAACAACAGACGCCCCAGCGTGCCGCGGATCAGCGTCTCGACATCGCCGCCCTCGTAACCACCAGCGCGAACGTAACCCGAAATCCACTCCGTAAGACTGACTTCAGACTTGAACAGCGCCGAGTGATCCTGCGAGTAGTAGCCAGGTTTGGCCTTCTCCGCCCACCTGATCGTCCCGAACTGCGGCTGCAGCTCGCCCATCAGGAGGCGCAGCAGCGTCGTCTTGCCGACCCCGTTCTCACCGATGATCGCCACCTTTTCGCCGGCGTTGATCGTGAAGCCGAGATTGTTGAAGATCTTGCGCGGCGCTCCCTCGTAGGCGAAGGAGATTTTTTCGACCTCGACCGCCTGGCGGTGCAGCTTGTCCCTCTCGTCGTAGTCGAAGCGTATCCACGGATACTGGCGGGACGACGGCTTGACGTCCTCCGGCTTCAGCTTGTCGATCAGCTTGAGGCGGCTCGTCGCCTGCTTGGCCTTGGAGGCGTTGGCCGAGAAGCGGCGGACGAAGGTCTGCAGTTCGGCGATGCGTTCCTTGGCCTTCGCATTGGCACTCGACTGACGTTCGCGCGCCTGGGTCGACGCTTCCATGAAGTCGTCGTAATTGCCCAGGATACTCGTAATCTTGCCGTAATCGAGGTCGGCCATGTGGGTGCAGACCTGGTTCAGGAAGTGGCGGTCGTGCGAGATGATGATCATCGTCGACTCGCGATTGTTCAGGATATCCTCCAGCCAGCGGATCGTGTTGATGTCGAGGTTGTTGGTCGGCTCGTCGAGCAGCAGGATGTCCGGATTCGCAAACAGCGCCTGACACAGCAGGACGCGCAGCTTCCAGCCCGGAGCAACTTCGCGCATCGGACCGTTGTGCTGGTCGATCGGAATGCCGACCCCATCAGGAGTTCGCCGGCGCGTGACTCCAGCGGTATAGCCGTCGTATTCGGCGAACTTGGCTTCGAGCTCGGCGGCGTGCATGTAATCGTCTTCGGACGCCTCCGGGTTGGCGTAGATTGCATCCTTCTCGCTCATGCACGCCCACATTTGCTCGTGGCCCATCAGGACGACGTCCAGAACGCGCGCGTCCTCGTAAGCGAACTGGTCCTGGCGCAGATAGGCCATGCGCTCGTGCTTCTCCGTCGAGACGTTGCCCGCCGACGGCTCCAGCGCGCGCCGCACAGGATCTTCATGAAGGTCGACTTGCCCGCCCCGTTGGCGCCGATCAGTCCATAGCGATAGCCCTCGCCGAACTTGACATTGACGTTCTCGAACAGGGGTTTGACCCCGAACTGCATGGTGATGTTGGCGGCGACAAGCACGGCGATTCCGATCTGCTGGATGGAGGTAGGACGAAGGGCCGAATTTTACCTGCTTTCAAGAGGTTGACCGTGAATCGACACCCCGTATTTGTCCTCTGCGGTGTAACATTCACCGCCACAATTACATGCCTCGCAGGCACCGAGACAGCCCATGGTTCCGCACCTGACCACCGCCCTCACTGGGCCCCCTGCTCGAACCGAGCGTCGCTTCCTCGACAGCAGCACACACAGCGAGCACTGGCTGCGCGGCCAGTGGCAGGAACACACGCCACCCTTCTATTCGTCCTGCGACCTGCGTAATTCCGGATTCAAACTGGCGCCGGTGGACACCAACCTCTTCCTCGGCGGTTTCAACAATCTAAATACGGTCTTTCTGCCGTTGTGCGTACAGGCGGCGATGGTTGCCATCGAAAGATCTGCCCGGATGCCCGCAATCTGCTGCTGATCCCGAAAACCACACAAGAAACCAGTTTTACCTGCAGAATGTCGCCCAACTAGTCGCCATCCTGCGCCAGACGGGACTGAACATCCGTCTTGGCTCACTGCTGCCGGAGGTCGACAGACCGACGCGGATCGAACTCGCAAACGGCGAGACCCTGCCTCTTGAGCCGCTAGTCACACACAATACCGCCTCGGGCTCGATGGCTTTGACCCCTGCGCCATCTTGCTGAACAATGACCTGTCGGCAGGGATCCCGACCATCTTGGAGAACCTGGAAGAGCAGTTCGTCCTGCCACCCCTCCATGCTGGCTGGGCCATCCGTCGGAAGTCCAATCATTTCGCCTGCCCACGACCAAATCGCCACCAAATTCGCCGGGATATCGGCATCGACCCTGGCGTATAAATCCGCCTTTTCCGTCTGCCGCAGCGTCAATTTTCACGAACGGCAGGGGAAGATGTCTTGCCGCTAACGTCGCTGCAGTGCTCTGAAATCGTCAGCGAAAAGTACAAGGAATACGAGATCACGAGACACCTTGCGTCGTCGTCAAGGCAGATGCCGGTACCCACGGGATGGGGATCATGACCGTGCGCAGTGCCGACGAGGTCATTGCGCTGAACCGCAAACAGCGCAACAAGATGAGTGTCGGCAAGGAAGGCCTGAGGTTAGCGAGGTGATCGTGGGAGGGAGGTACACCTTCGAGACGTTGCACGACGCTGTTGCCGAGCCGGTTATCTACATGATCGATCGTTATGTTGTTGGTGGCTTATCGTGTGAATACCGGGCGCGGCAAGGACGAGAACCTGAACGCGCCGGGCATGCACTTCGAGCCACTCGCCTTGAAACCGGCTTGCAACCTGCCCGATTACGGGCAACAACCCGGATGCCCCACCAACCGCTTCTACGCCTATGAAGTGGTTGGCCGCCTCGCTCGCTTTAGCCGCGGCTCTCGAACTCGAGCACACCTCCACCGATGTCGGTGCAAGTGAGAAGATGGTGAGTTTACAACCTGCAGAGGCCGCCGCCCGCCCGCTGAACCTTGCCTTGTCCAGGATCCGCTCCCGGGCCTGAAGGCCCTGCAAGGACCTCGTCGATCGCCATGATGCGTGCCGACGCAACCCGCGGCCACAGGGTTCGCCATCGACTGCGCAACCTCGGCTGGCGTCGGCCTGAATCCGCAGGGCCAGGCGGCGTCTTCCGGCACGGCAGTTGCCACATGCAGTCGGACAATCACGACTGGTTCACGAGATCGGCCGCGACCGGATACCGCTCACCGATTTCGACGCCGTCGTGATGCGCAGGGATCCACCTTTGACAACGAGTACCTGACCGCGACCTGGCTGCTCGGAACGCGCCGAGGCGGCGGTGTCCGCGTCTTCAAACGGCCGCGCGTTGCGCGACCATTCGGAGAAAGTGGCGATCGCCGGAATTCCTCAATTTGCGCCGGCGACACTGAAACTCTCCCGCGACGTCGAGCAGTTGCAGCAGTTCATCGACGGTCATACGGACGTGATCTCAAGCCGCTCGACGGCATGGGTGGCGGCCGATATTCCGTGTCCGCACGCCGACCCGAACCGCAACGTGATCATCGAGACGCTGACCCGCGAGGGCGCCGGACCATCGCGGCCGACGCTATCTCCCGGAAATCGTCGATGGCGACAAGCGCATCCTGATCATCGCCGGCCAGCCGGTACCCATGCTGGCACGCATCCCCAAGGCCGGGGAGACGCGGGGAAACCTCGCTGTCGGCGGTACCGGCGTCGCGCAGGCGCTGACGGCACGTGACCGCGAGATCGCCGAAACACTCGGCCCGATCCTGTTCGATCGCGGTCTGCTGGTCGGCATCGACGTCATCGGCAGCCACCTCACCGGAAATCAACGTCACCAGCCCGTACCTGCATGGTCGAAATCCGGCAGCAGACCGGCCTTCGACTTCGGCGGCGACCTTCATCCGCTGCCCTCGAGCGGCGGGAATGCGCTATTTCCTGATTCTCGCCTGCGCGCTGCTCGTGGCCGCCTGCGGCCGCACACCTCTTGCAGGAACAACAGGGGCTTGCGTCTTCGGCACGCGGGTGAGGTACTCGTTGCTCAGCGCCGACCATGAAACGAGGGCGCGCGGCCATCGCGGGTGTACTGCGCGAGGTTCAACTGAATGCACGGCGCCTATCACGCCTGGCAGGATTCGGAGCCGACTGGCCGAATGAGGCGACCATTTCCGGTCGACCGCACCACGCCGGCCCGGAACTGGCCGAATTGGTCCGCGAAGCCAGGCATTGTCGCAACAGGGCGAGCACCTGTCTTCCGATCCCGGCATCGGCCAGTTGGGTGAAGCTGTGGGGCTTCGCCGACGAATCGGGCCGAGCTTCCGCCAGCAGCCGATATCGATGCCTGGCTGGCAGCGGGCCGAGCATCGCCTACATCACCGTCGCCGACGGACGATCAAAGCAGCCCGCAACCCCGGTCGCCCTCGACCCCGGCGGCTACCTGAAAGAGGTCGCACTCGACCGCGGCCGGCAACATCCTGCGCAGCCCAAGGCATCGACAATGCACTGATCAACATCGGCGGCAACGTCATGGCGCTGGGCAGCAAACAAGGCCGGAAATGGCGGGTCGGCATCCAACACCCGCGCCAGCCCGGCCTGATGGCCCACGGTCGAACCCGCCGACGGCGAAAGCGATCCGGCACATCTGGCGACCATCAGCGCTTTTTCGGGGAGGACTGCGGGCGCTATCACCCTCGCCCGACCCGCGGACGGGCCATCCGGTCGCCCACACCCAAGCGGTCACCGTGCTGATTCCGGCCGGCGCCAAGGCGGGGGAGCGCTATCGGATGCCGCCTCCAAGCCACTCTTCATCGCCGGCCCCGATGGCTGGCGTCAAATGGCGAAGAAGATGGAAATCGGTCTCGTTTTGCGCGTTGACCGGGACGGGCGAGTATTTGCCTCAGGGCGATGAACCAGCGTGGAATTCGCCGGGAAGCGACCAGCCATCACTATCGTGCCATGAATGCAGGCCAGGACCAGCCTCGGTGTTGGGTCGGTGCTGCCCCAATTTTGACGTGTATAAAGCGCGCGGTAAAACTTCATTTTCGCGTTCATTCAAAGAAACTCAGCGATGCTTGCCTTATTGGCTCCAATGCCCCAACCATTCAGCGACACTCCTCCCACAGCGATGTCGAGTTGGCCATAGCCCTCCAAAGCCCGCGTCTATCAACGTTCACGCCTTTCCCGCGAGGAACAGTTCCCGCGAACTACTCTGGAAATTTTCCCGCGAGGTCAGTTCGCCGCGGTACTGGACGGACAACTAGTCAGGATCGCCATTTTCGCTGGTCATCGTCTGGGAACGGGCCGACTGCACCACACCTGGGCGAGCATCACCAATGACAGCAATTTCGGCTTCCCACAATGCTGATTTCGTACACGCTGTAGAACGAGAAGTTTGCGTCAGCCCCCGACGAAAGCGCAGCCACGACATCCGGCCACGCGCTTTACGAGGCCACGCCGCAGCCTGTGCCAAGCGTGGAACCTCAAGCGCATCATCGCTGGCGGTCACGCTTGTCAGCTACGCCCGGCATACAGCAAATTGACGCCGGGAGATTACGCCAAACGAGTGATCTGGGGCGAACTATACGATCCGGCACTGCGTTTCCAGCTCGACGAGGGTTTCGATTTTTGCTGCATCCTGCCCGGATATTTGCCGACGAACAGCGAGGAATCGTTAGGCAACGCCAGCCTGATCGTCTGGCTCAACCGGGGAGTATGATCCGTCGCGGCCCCTGCAGCTGCCGGGAAAGGATTTCCCATGAAGGTTCGGATCGCTTCCATCCGGTACCAGTTGCGCCATATCGAGGACTGGGACGGTTTTGCCCGACAAGTCGATTTCGTCCTCAACGCCGCCGCCGACTACTACCCGCGGATTCGTCCTGCTACCCGAGCTGTTCCTCACTCAACTTGCTGTCGCTTCCATGGACTGCGACGATGTGTGATGCCGTGCGCGGGTTGTCCGAATATACGACGCCCTACATTGGGCTGCTCCGCGCGCATGCCGTGCGTCATGGCTGCTACCTGATCAGCGGCACCCGCCAGGACATCCGCGACGGGCAACTGCTCCAGCACCTTCCTGGCTTCTACCAGGCGGTGCCGTGCATCTTCAGGACAAGATTCACCGCACACGCTGGGAGAAGGAGAAGTGGAACAGATCATGGCGACGTGCTCGGCGTCTTCCAGACCCCGCACGCTTCGGGATCTTCATCCTGATCTGCTACGACATCAGATTCCCCGGAACGGGCGACGCGCCGCCGAGGAAGAGCGCCGGGGAAATAATCTTCGTGCCCTCATGCCCCGACAGCCGCCAGGGCTTCCTGCGCGTCGCGCTACTGTTACCACGCCCGCGCCATCGAGAATCAGATCTGTCGCGATGACCAGCACCGTGGGCAATCACCGGTCGCCGGCCTGCGTCTACGCTATGGCTGAGCGTCGATCATCACGCCTTCGGACTTTCACTTCGCGCGTGACAGGATCGCCGCCGAAGGCGTAATCAACGAAGACAGATCGTCCCGTCGCCGATGTGGACCTGACGCCCACTCCCACGAAAACCAGCTCAAGGGGACGGCAGTTCCGTTGCTCGACAAACTTGCCAGGAGTTCTACAGCAATCGGCCTGTCATCGTCGTCGCCGACTGGATTCCCGGAACGTCCATGAAACG
>JADKBR010000019.1 GCA_016714975.1 Candidatus Dechloromonas phosphorivorans
CTTTCCTCTTCCTGCGCTTCGCCTACCGGACGACGCTGGCCAGCGAGTCCCCATTCCGAAGACCGCGCCCTACATCAGATACGTCAAGTCGGCCTACCAGTCCAGATGTAGATTGCGTGCAGCTGATCCACCCTCGCCACCGGCGGCATGCCGCGTGAGTCAGTTGACCCCCAGGCTGGCTTAGATAGTCATAGCCGCCCAGGTAGTCGATGATCCGATCCGTCACCCGCTTGTTTTCGAAGACGCGGGTCGCCAGCGGGGAGACAGACCCGGTCGTGCGAGACGAAGACCAGCGTGCCGGAAATTTCTCAGCCCGGTATTCCAGCGATTCGATCGATTCCATGTCGAGGTGGTTGGTCAGCTCGTCCATGATCAGCACGTTCGAATGGAGGAGCATCAGCTTGCCGAGCAGCATGCCCCCTGCTCGCCGCAAAATCACGCTGACCGGCCTAGCAGCCTCGTCGCCCGAGAGCAACAGACGCCCCAGCGTGCCGCGGATCAGCGTCTCGACATCGCCGCCCTCGTAACCACCAGCGCGAGCAGCAACCCGAAATCCACTCCGTAAAGACTGACTTCGGACTTGAACAGCGCCGAGGCTGATCCTGCGAGTGGTAACCAGGTTTGGCCTTCTCCCGCCCACCTAGTCGTCCCGAACTGCGGCTGCGGCTCGCCCATCAGGAGGCGCAGCAGCGTCGTCTTGCCGACCCCGTTCTCACCGATGATCGCCACCTTTCGCCGGCGTTGATCGTGAAGCCGAGATTGTTGAAGATCTTGCGCGGCGCTCCCTCGTAGGCCCGAAGGAGATTTTTCGACCTCGACCGCCTGGCGAGTGCAACTTGTCCCTTCGTAGTCGAAGCGTATCAACGGATACTGGCGGGACGACGGCTTGACGTCCTCCAGCCCCAGCTTGTCGATCAACGGGGCGGCTCGTCGCCTGCTTGGCCTTGGAGGCGTTGGCCGAGAAAAGCGGCGGACGAAAGGTCTGCAGTTCGGCGATGCGTTCCTTGGCCTTCGCATTGGCACTCGACTGACGTTCGCGCCTGGGTCATTTCAACTTCCATGAAGTCGTCGTAATTGCCCGGGTACACTAACCAATCTTGCCATGGTCGGGGTCGGCCATGTGGGTGCAGACCTGGTTCAGAAGTGGCGGTCGTGCGAGATGATGATCATCGTCGACTCGCGATTGTTCAGGATATCCTCCAGCCAGCGGATCGTGTTGATGTCGAAGGGTTATTGGTCGTCGTCGAGCAGCAGGATGTCGGATTCGCAAACAGCGCCTGACGCGCAGCAGGACGCGCAGCTTCCAGCCCGGAGCAACTTCGCGCATCGGACCGTTGTGCTGGTCGATCGGAATGCCGACCCCATCAGGAGTTCGCCGGCGCGTGACTCAGCAGTATAGCCGTCGTATTCGGCGAACTTGGCTACCGAGAAGCTCGGCGGCGTGGCAATCTCGTCTTCGGACGCCTCCGGGTTGGCGTAGATTGCATCCTTCTCGCTCATGCACGCCCACATTTGCTCGTGGCCCATCAGGACGACGTCCAGAACGCGCGCGCGTCCTCGTAAAGCGAAGAACTGGTCCTGGCGCAGATAGGCCATGCGCTCGTGCTTCTCCGTCAGACGTTGCCCGCCGACGGCTCCAGCGCGCCGCACAGGATCTTCTTGAGAGGTCGACTTGCCCGCCCGTTGGCGCCGATCAGTCCGCCCAGCGACCCAGCCCTCACCGAGCTTGACATTGACGTTCTCGAACGGGGGTTTGACCCCGAACTGCATGGTGATGTTGGCGGCGACAAGCACGGCGATTCCGATCTGCTGGATGGAAGTGGGCGCGCGAAGGGCCGAATTTTACCTGCTCATAGGGTTGACCGTGAATGGACCCCCGTATTTGTCCTCGCGGTGTAACATTCACGCCACAATTCGCCTCGCAGGCACCGACACAGGCATGGGCGGTTCCGCACCTGACCACCGCCCTCCAGGGCGCTGCTCGAACTTTGAGCGTCGCTTCCTCGACAGCAGCACACAGATCGAGCACTGGCTCGCGGGCGAGTGGCAGGAACACACGCCACCCCTTCTATTCGTCCTGCGACCTGCGTAATTCCGGATTCAAACTGGCGCCGGTGGACACCAACCTCTCCCCGGCGGTTTCAACAATCTAAATACGGTCTTTCTGCCGTTGTGCGTACAGGCGGCATGGTTGCCATCGGAAGGTCTGCCCGGATGCCCGCAATCTGCTGATCCCGGAAAACCACACAAGAAACCAGTTTTACCTGCAGAATGTCGCGCAACTAGTCGCCATCCTGCGCCAGACGGGACTGAACATCCGTCGCGGCTCACTGCTGCCGAGGTCGACATTCAACGCGGATCGAACTCGCAAACGGCGAGACCCTGCTTTGAGCCTAGTCCGCACACAATACCCTGCCTCGGGCTCGATGGCTTTGACCCCTGCGCCATCTTGCTGAACAATGACCTGTCGGCAGGGGATCCCGACCATCTTGGAGAACCTGGAAGAGCAGTTCGTCCTGCCACCTCCATGCTGGCTGGGCCATCCGTCGGAAGTCCAATCATTTCGCTGCTTACGACCAAATCGCCACCAAATTCGCCCGGGATATCGGCATCGACCCCTGGCGTATAAATCCGGCTTTTCCGTCTGCCGCAGCGTCAATTTTCACGAACGGCAGGGAAGAATGTCTTGCCGCTAACGTCGCTGCAGTGCTCCGAAATCGTCAGCGAAAAGTACAAGGAATACGAGATCGACGAGACGCCCTACGTCGTCGTCAAGGCGGCAGATGCCGGTACTTACGGGATGGGGATCATGACCGTGCGCAGTGCCGACAGAGGTCATTGCGCTGAACCGCAAACAGCGCAACAAGATGAGTGTCGGCAAGGAAGGCCTGGAGGTTAGCGAGGTGATCGTGCAGGGAAGTGAGTGCACACCTTCGAGACGTTGCACGACGCTGTTGCCGAGCCGGTTATCTACATGATCGATCGTTATGTTGTTGGTGGCTTCTATCGTGTGCATACCGGGCGCGGCAAGGACGGGAACCTGAACGCGCCGGGCATGCACTTCCGAGCCACTCGCCTTCGAAACCGGCTGCAACCTGCCCGATTACGGCTGCAACAACCCGGATGCCCTACCAACCGCTTCTACGCCTATGGCGTGGTTGGCCGCCTCGCCTGCCCAGCCGCGGCTCTCGAACTCGAACACACCTCCACCGATGTCGGTAGCAAGTGAGAAGATGGTGAGTTTGCAACCTGCAGAGGCCGCCGCCCGCCCGCTGAACCTTGCCTTTGTCCTTGATCCGCTCCCGGGCCTGAAGGCCTACAAGGGACTCGTCGATCGCCACGATGCGTGCCGCCGCAACCCGCGGCCACGCGGTGTTCGCCATCGACTGCGCAACCCCTCGGCTGGCGTCGGCCTGAATCCGCAGGGCCAGGCGGCGTCTTCGGCACGGCAGTGCACCGCACATGCAGTCGGACAATCACGACTGGTTCCGCGAGATCGGCCGCGACCGGATACCGCTCACCGATTTCGACGCCGTCGTGATGCGCAGGGATCCACCTCTTGACAACGAGTACCTGACCGCGACCTGGCTGCTCGAACGCGCCGAGGCGGCCGGTGTCCGCGTCTTCAACCGGCCGCGCGCGTTGCGCGACCATTTCGAGAAAGTGGCGATCGCCGAATTCCCTCAATTTGCGCCGGCGACACTAATCTCCCGCGACGTCGAGCAGTTGCAGCAGTTCATCGACGAACATACGGACGTGATCCTCAAGCCACTCGACGGCATGGGTGGCAGCCAGATATTCCGTCCGGCACGCCGACCCGAACCGCAACGTGATCATCGAGACGCTGACCCGCGAGGCGCCCGGACCATCATGGCCCAGCGCTATCTCCGGAAATCGTCGCTGGCGACAAGCGCATCCTGATCATCGCCGGCCAGCCGGTACCGTACTGTCTGGCACGCATCCCCAAGGCCGGGAGACGCGGGAAACCTCGCTGTCGGCGGTACCGGCGTCGCGCAGGCGCTGACGGCACGTGACCGCGAGATCGCCGAAACCATCGGCCCGATCCTGTTCGATCGCGGTCTGCTGCTGGTCGGCATCGACGTCATCGGCAGCCACCTCACCGGAAATCAACGTCACCAGCCCGACCTGCATGGTCGAAATCCGGCAGCAGACCGGGCCGACTCGGCGGCGACCTTCATCGCTGCGCTCGAGCGGGAATGCGCCATTTCCTGATTCTCGCCTGCGCGCTGCTCGTGGTCGCCTGCGGCCGCACACCCTTGCAGGAACAACAGGCTTACGTCTTCGGCACGCGGGTCGAGGTACCTCGTTGTCGCGCCGACCATGAACGAGGGCGCGCGCCATCGCCGGTGTTCTGCGCGAGTTCGACGGGCTGCACTGCGCGCCTATCACGCCTGGCAGGATTCCGGGAGCTGACCGCCCTGAATGAGGCGATCATTTCCGGTCGACCGCACCACGCCGGTCCGGAACTGGCCGAATTGGTCCGCGAAGCCCAGGCATTGTCGCAACAGAGCGAGCACCTGTTCGATCCGGCATCGGCCAGTTGGTGAGGCTGTGGGGCTTCCACGCCGACGAATTCAAGGCCGAGCTTCCGCCAGCAGCCGATATCGATGCCTGGGTGGCAGCAAGGCCGAGCATCGCCGACATCACCGTCGCCGGACGGACGATCAGCAGTCGCAACCCCGGGTCGCCCTCGACTTTGGCGGCTACCTGAAAGGCGTCGCACCGACCGGGCCGCCAACATCCTGCGCAGCCAGGGTATCGACAATGCACTGATCAACATCGGTGGCAACGTCATGGCGCTTGGCAGCAAACAAGGCCGGAATGGCGGGTCGGCATCCAGCACCGCGCCAGCGCCCGGCCTGATCGCCACGGTCGAACTCGCTGGCGGCGAAGCGATCGGCACATCTGGCGACTATCAGCGCTTTTCGAGGTGGACGGCAAGCGCTACCCGCACCTGCTTGACCCGCGAACGGGCTATCCGGTCGCCGACACCGCAAGCGGTCACCGTGCTGATTCCAACCGGCGCCAAGGTTGGAACATTTTCGGATGCCACCTCCAAGCTACTCTTCATCGCCGGCCCCGACGGCTGGCGTGAAATGGCGAAGAAGATGGGAATCGGTCTCGTTTTGCGCGTTGAACCGCGACGGGCAGGTATTTGCCACCGAGGCGATGAACCAGCGGCTGAATTCGCCGGGAAGCGGCCGGCCATCACTATCGTGCCAAGATAACAGACCCGGGACCAGCCTCGATGCAGGTCCGGTATTGCCTTCATTTTGACGTGCGTACTCTTACGACGCGCAGTAAACTTCATTTCGCGTTCATTCAAGAAACTCGGCGATGCCTGCACCCTTCGGCTCCAATGCTAACCATTCGTAACCTCCTCCCCGGCGATGTCGATTCAGCCATTGCCCTGCAGAGCAGCGTCTATCCCACGATTCCGCCTTTCCGCGAGGACCAGTTCGCAAACCTCCTGCAAATTTTCCCACGTGGCCAGTTCGCCGCGGTACCGGACGAACGACTAGTCGGGATCGCCATTTCGCTGGTCATCGTCTGGGAACGTTGCAGCTTGCACCACACCTGGGCGAGCATCACCAATGACGGTAATTTCGACACCCACAATGCTGATTTCGGCCACACGCTGTATGGCGCGGAAGTTTGCGTCAGCCCCGACGAGCGCGGCCACGGCATCGGCCACGCGCTTTACGAGGCACGCCGCAACCTGTGCCGAGCAATGAACCTCAAGCGCATCATCGCTGGCGGTCGCTTGTCCGGCTACGCCCGGCATGCAACCAAATTGACGCCGGGAGATTACGCCAAACGAGTGATCTGGGGCGAACTATACGATCCGGTACTGCGTTTCCAGCTCGACGAAGGTTTCGATTACTGCGGCATCCTGCCGGATATTTGCCGACAGACGAGGAATCGTTAGGCAACGCCAGCCTGATCGTCTGGCTCAACCGGGATTATGATCCGTCGCGGCCCACAGCTGCCAGGAAAGGATTTCCCCATGAAGGTTCGGATCGCTTCCATCCAGTACCAGTTACGCCATATCGAGGACTGG
This sequence comes from Candidatus Dechloromonas phosphorivorans, assembly GCA_016714975.1. GTDB lineage: Bacteria > Pseudomonadota > Gammaproteobacteria > Burkholderiales > Rhodocyclaceae > Azonexus > Azonexus phosphoriphilus. The sequence continues at coordinate 6,083 of JADKBR010000019.1, forward strand.
GACGGTTTTGCCCGACAGGTCGATTTCGTCCTCAACGCCGCCGCCGACTACTACCCGCAGTTCGTCCTGCTACCCGAGCTGTTCACCCACTCAACTGCTGTCCTTCATGGACAACGACGATGTGCCCAGTGCCGTGCGGGGTTGTCCGAATATACGACGCCTGCCATTGAGCTGCTCCGCGCGCATGCCGTGCGTCATGGCTACTACCTGATCGGCGGCACCACCCGAACATCCGCGACGGGCAACTGCTCAACACCGCCTTCCTGTTCTACCGGGCGGTGCCGTGCATCTTCAGGACAAGATTCACCGCACACGCTGGGAGAAGGAGAAGTGGAACAGCGATCATGGCGACGTGCTCAACGTCTTCCAGACCCCGCACGGCAGGATCGCCATCCTGATCTGCTACGACATCGAATTCCCGGAACTGGCGCGACGCGCCGCCGAGGAAGGCGCCGAAATAGTCTTCGTGCCCTCATGCACCGACGACCGCCAGGGCTTCCTGCGCGTCCGCTACTGTTGCCACGCCCGCGCCATCGAGAATCAGATCTATGTCGCGATGACCAGCACCGTGGGCAATCTGCCGGTCGCCGGCCTGCGTCTGCACTATGGCCAGGCGTCGATCATCACGCCTTCGGACTTTCACTTCGCGCGTGACGGGATCGCCGCCGAAGGCGTCATCAACGAGGAACAGATCGTCGTCGCCGATGTGGACCTGGCCTTACTCCACGAAAACCGGCTCAAGGGGACGACGATTCCGTTGCTCGACAAGCGCCACGAGTTCTACAGCAATCGGCCTGTCATCGTCGTCGCCGACTGATTCCCCGGCACGTCCATGAAACGCCGACATCCATTCAGGAGCGAGCGCTCGCTTACTCGGGGCCCTTGAATCGACAATCACCGTTACTGGCCCGTCATTCACCAGACTGACGTGCATGTCGGCGCCGAACACTCCGGTTGCCACCGGCTTGCCGAGCTCCTGAGCCAGTTTCGCGACAAATCGCTGGAACATCGGCTGCGAAACGTCGCCGCGCGCCGCCCTGTGCCATGACGGCCGGTTGCCCTTCTTCACCGATGCGTACAGCGTGAACTGCGACACCGCAAGAATCTCTCCGCCGACTTCCTGAACACTGCGGTTCATCACCCCCGCATCATCGCCGAACAAGCGCATCCTGACGATCTTCCCGACCATCCAGTCGACATCGCCGTCACCGTCTGTGTCCTCGAAACCGACGAGCACCAGCAAGCCACGGCCAATTCTTGCGGAATTATGGCCGTCGACCGCTCCCCGAAGGCGAAGGGGCCCATGGCTCATGTCCTCCTGGAGGACAACAGAGGCCTCGCGAACCCGTTGCAGGACGACACGCATGCTTCATCTCCTGAGATGGAACCAAGAAAAGGCCCCGCGAAACCACCGGGAGTTGGCCACCAGCTCCGACGCCTTGATGCACGCCGCCTCGACGATCGTCGGCACGACGTTGACCGCGCGCCAGGCCAACGGTCAGCTCACTGCCTCAACTGCGCCAGGGCGGCCTGCAGCGGCTCCACCGAGACATGCAGGAGGCCACCGAACGGGGAATCCATCTCGAGAATCAGGAATATCGCGCACGCCATCGACAATGCGCACAGGATCGTGACCCCAAGAACCGTCCGGTTAGGTGCTCCGATCACGTTCCATCCAGCCGCGATCCCCGCCAGCCACAAGAGCATGACGACGAGCAACGGGACGGTGATAGCACTGCCTGCGCTCGCCATCGCAAGATAACGGAACTGCTCCAGTTGCTCGACCTGCTGCGCTGCCTTGTCGACAGTGCCCGTCAACGCCGGATCGCTTGCACTGATCCTGGCCAGCGCATGCTGGACATCCACGGTGACACTGCCGCCGGAACGATCGACCTGCGGCATGTGCGAAAGTGGCTCCTGGCCACCGCTCATGCGCGCAACCTGAGCAGAAACCAGTTGAAGCACTTTATTCCTGATCGGGTCGGCCGGCGGGCCAAGCCTCCGGAGATTGCCGTCCAATTGCAGTATCTGGACCGCCACATTGCGGATCAGCTCACCCTTGGCATCGAAGGAAGACTTCGCCGAAGAGACCAGCAACCCTATGACGAGCGCCGCCAGCGTCGCCAGGAAACCGATGCCCATCTTGATCGTGTCGGTCGTGCTGGAATCCAGGTGATGGCCCGGCAGGCGGGCGCGGATCAGCCTCCCGGCAAACCCGCCCGCGACAACGACAAGAAAAGTGATGATTGAAACATTGAGCGGGCTAATGGCTCACTCCTTTCCCGGCAATGGAAGTGGACTCATCCCGCCCAACGCTGACCCCTGGCCATCCGGCCCGGTGGCCGCCTGTACAGGAAATCAGCGGCGCCCAGCACGGTCTACGGGGCCGCCACGATTCCCGGCTTCGACACCTACGCCTGGCGCACCGGCTCCTGCACCAGCCCGGTGATCATCGACACCCACCCTCGGCGCATCGACACCCACCCGAGGCTCTTCAACCCCGACGTGCGGCGTCACGGCGCGCGCTCGTGCCGCCTCGGCGCCGGCTGGCGCGCGCTCGACGCAACCCTTCGGCACACCGACGTCCTTGCAATAGACAACCGCACTCGCCGGCGACGCCAGGAACGAGAGTGCAACAACTGCGATGGTGGTAGTCAAGCGAATCATCGTCTTCTCCAGAGGTGGCTTACCGGACCATTATGGTCCAGGCTCAGCGGTGAGTGAAGGAATATACAAGGCCGAACGAATGCACTTTTTGGTGTTAACCACCCGCCGCCTACGGCGTTGGCACCACACGGTAATAGACGCCGTTGGCGCCATACATCGGCTTGAACCAGGTGTTGCCAACGATGTAGTACGTGCCACCCGCGACGTTCGCGGGCGTTGCCCCAGGCGGCAGCACCGCGTAGTTGACGCCCATCGCGTAGCCCACTGGAGCGCTGGCGGCGCCTGCAGCAACGCCGGCAGCGTAGGCATTCGATGTCGCCGCCGTATTGGCCGAAGCCACGGCGGGCTCCGGCCGCCACACCGACCACCGCGCCAGCGGCCGCGGCGCAACCGTAGCAGCCCGCCGCATAGGCTGGTACCGCGACCGGTGGATGATAGATCGGTTGTGCCGGATAGGCCGGCGGCCGGTAGGCGGTCGTGCCGCCCGGATAGGTGTGCGCGGCGCCGTAGCCGGCAGCGCCGTACGTAGTGCCACCGTAGGTATTGGTATGTTCGGTGCCCCCCCCCCAGGCGTGGGCGGTACTACCACCGTAGGCGTTGGTGTGCTCGCTGCCCTCGCCATAGCTGTGTTCCGAACTGCCGCCGTAGGCGTTGGTATGTTCGGTGGAGCCAGGGCTATGCTCCGTTGAACCGCCGAAGCGGTTGGCGCTGGCCCACGCCATGGCCTGCGACGAGCACAGGGCGCCAGCCAGCAGGAGTGACATTCCGACAAGTGACTTATTCATTTTCGTCTCCGTGATCACTGCGACTTGGTTGCGGGCTTGGGTGACTTGCGACCGGCTTGACGCCCGGCGGCGGCTTGGCGGCCGGATGGGCGAAGTCGATCCGCTTGGCGTCCTTCGCCTTGGCCGTGCCGAAGGCATCGGCGGCGATCGCCGGATCGAGTTGCCAGTTAGTCAGTTCCATGTCGTGCCGCAGACGCAACGGGTCCGCGCGGAAGACGGCGCGGATGCGGCGCGGCAGCTTGTCGTCGGCACCCACCCACATCTGCAGGAAAACGTCGTCGTTGGCCCAGGCGACCATGTCGGTCTTGACCCCCCCAACCAGGCCGGACGGGCCGACGTAGAAGGCGAGCTTCGTCCCGCTGGCGATCGCTGCATAGGGGTCGGGAAGCAGCAGGTCAGTGAACGGGAAGTAGATGGCCGCCTTGTCGAACGCCATCTTCAGCGCCGCTTCGAGGGTCGGTGGTGCCTCGGCGATGGCGACCAGGTTCTCGGCAGGCATGAAGGCCACCATGGTCTTGCCGTCGAGATAGAACTCGGAGGCCGGGCCGTCACCCAGATTGATGACCCGCAGCTTTTCCGGGCGCTGCATCACGACGTCGTAGCGCGACGTGAACACCAGGGGCGGGCCGAGCCGGCTCGGATGTTCGTAGCTGACCGTGGCGGTGAAGGACATCGCCTTGGCGGCTGCCAGCCTGGAACTGGTGGCCTTGAGCAGGTCGACCGCGCGCGCTTCCAAGGCCGGCTTGTCGACCGGCGCCGCCTGTTTCTTGACCGCCGGCTTGGCCGGCTTGGCACCGGCTGGCGCCGTCTGTGCGCTGGTGCCGTTCACCACCAGCAGGCTCAGGGCCATGGCGATGCCGATCTGGCGAATGAAATGGTTAGTCACAAGGTTCATGGAATCATCCCGCATTCGAACATCTTGTTGACGATCGGGGCCGACACTTTGTTGAAGAAGGCCTGACGCATCTGCGGGTCCTGCTGCAGGGCCTGGATGGCGCGTTGTTCCATCTCCGGCTTAGGCTGGCCCTGCCCTTGCGCCTTCTCCTGCCACAACTGCTGACAGCTCGAGGTCTGGTACTTCTCGATTACCTTGCTGGCGACCCGATCCATGATCGGGTATTGCGCGTGAGCAGTTCCGGCAACAAGCGTCGCGGCCAGGGCTGCAATAATTGTGAGCTGTTTGGTCATGATGAACTCCTTGGGTTAATGGATTCGTCGTTCAGAACTTCATGTCGGTGAGGACGATCTCGATGCGGCGGTTTTCCTTGCGGCCGGCCGGGGTCGTGTTGGGGCAACCGGCTGATATTCGCCGTAGCCGGAAGCCCTGCCGCTTCGGGTCGATGCCTTTGGACTGAAGGAAACGCACGACGTCGCTGGAACGCGCAGTCGACAGTTCCCAGTTGCTCGGATAACGCCCCCGCAGGGCCGGGCCGATCGGCTCGTTGTCGGTATAGCCGCGGACGTTGATGCGCTTGTCGGGAACGCCCTGCAGCGTGCCGACGATTTTTTCCAGCGTGCTGTGCCCTTGCGCATGCATCTCGGCACTGCCCGAAGCGAAGAGGATCTCGTCGATCAGCGTCACCGTCAGTTGCCCCTGCAGTTCCTTGATGCGCACCTGATCGGCCTGGATTTCCTTCTGCAACTGGGCGCTGAGAGCCTGATAGGTGCGGCTCTGCGTCGCGTACGTATTGGCCTGCTGCACTTCCTGGTTGTAGGTGCCCTGGCTGACACAACCACCCAAGGTAACCACCAGTAATGCCGGAAGAATGATTCTTGAAAGCATGATCAACTCCTTTTTTACGAAGAGATAGGGTGCGGGACGCCCCGCTTTACTTGGCACGGGTGAAAAAAACATCAAACTTCTGCTGCACCACCGCCTGATAATAGACGCCCTTGAGCACATCGGCCGCCAGGTCATAGGTCAGCGTGTAGGTTGATCCGTTGTAGCCACCGGCGCGGATTTCGAAAAAGAGCTTGAGGGTCTTGCCTTCCAGCGTCGCCTCGGCTCGGGAAAATGGCAGCGGGTTCGGATTGGCGTAGGCCGCGTCGAGCTTGCCGCCGGCATCGACGCGCTTGATGTTGATGACGAAGCCGCCATCCGGCCGCACCCAGCGCCCCGGCAGCGCCGCAAAAACGGATTCCGACTGGATCTGCGCCTTGGGGGCAACCTGGGCAACAGCCGTCGCCGGGACGGTTCCGATGGCGAGGGCCAAAAGTGAGAGGTAAAGCGTAGTCGCTGTTTTCATGTTTCCCCGCCAGATCGAAATGGACGCGGCTGGCGCCCCCATCGGGACACCAGCCGCTTCGCTTACTTGCTGGTCGGCGCTTTGCCGTCCTGCGCCTCAGCCGTCGCCGCCTGCAGCTTCTTGATATCAGCAGGCGACAACTGCGGCCGGTCGACCTTGATCATCAGCTTGTTGAGCTTGGCGGTCAGCGCGAAAGGCGGCTTGTAGTCGGCATCGTTCACGCCGGTCAGCGTGTCCGAACCGATGTCGAAGCTCTCGTCCCACTGCAGGATCATTGGCAGCGTCTTCTCCATCGTGATCGTTTGCACCACCTTGCCGTCCACTTTCAGCACGCCGGTGCCGGGCCGGCCGAGGCCGCTCATGTTGTTGAACGCCAGCGTCCCGACGCCGAGGCCGTCATACTTGAAGTCGAACTCCAGCGTGTGCTGGCCCGGGGTGAGCGCCTCGGCGCCTTCCCACTTGATGCGCTTGAGGTCGACCAGGTTCCACAGGAACACCGGCTTGCCCTTGAGCAGGTAGAACCCGTAGCCCCCGAAGCGTCCGCCCGAGGTCAGGATCATGCCCTCGGCGCCGCCCTGCGGCACGGTGACGTCGGCGGTGATCGTGTAGGACGAGTTCAGCAGGAAGGGCGAGTCGCCCTGTGGCAGACCGACCATCGGCCGCGTGTAAACAAATTCCGTCCGGCCGGCGGTGATGTTCGGCCGTGGCGCGACGATGCGGGCCGCCACCGACGCATCCAGCGGCAAGACCTGGTGCTTCTTCGCCTCGGCCAGGAACTGGGCGCGCATTTGTTTGACCTTCTGGGGGTTTTGCGCGGCGATGTCCTCGGTCTGGTTGAAGTCCTTGCCCAGGTTGTAGAGCTGGAACACCTGGTTGTTCAGCGGATCGGGGTTGGCCGCCCCGAAGGCCTGCCACGGCGCGCGATTGGCCTTGGTGCTGAGCAGCCAGCCGTCGTCGTACAGCGCCCACTGCCCCATCATCTCGAAGTACTGCGTCTTGTGCCGCGACGCCGCCTTGGCATTCGCCGGGTCGAAGGTGTAGGCAAAGCTGGTGCCCTCGATCGGTGCCTGCTTGATGCCATCCACCATCACCGGCGCCTTGATGCCGGCGGCTTCGAGGATGGTCGGCACGACGTCGATGACGTGCACAAACTGCTCGCGCAACGCGCCCTTGTCCTTGATGCGCGCCGGCCACGACACCACCATGTTCTGGTTGATGCCGCCGAGCCGGGAGGCATTCTGCTTGAACCAGTCGAACGGCGTGTCGAAGGCCCACGACCAGCCGGCCGACATGTGGTTGTAGGTCTGCTCGGTGCCCCAGACGTCGTACCACTTGAGCTGGACTTCGGCCGGCAAATCACCGACACCGTTGAAGAACGCGACTTCGTTCGGCGTGCCCATCGGCCCGCCTTCGGCGCTGGTGCCGTTGTCGCCGTTGATATAGATGACCAGCGTGTTGTCGAGCTTGCCGAGATCCTGGAAGTGCTGGATGACGCGGCCGATCTCGTTGTCGTTGTAGGCGGCGTAGGCAGCGAAGACCTCGACCTGGCGGATGAACAGCTTCTTCTCGTCAGCGCTGAGCTGATCCCAAGGCTTCAGCATTTCATTGGGCCATGGTGTAAGCTTGGCATCCTTGGGAACCAGCCCGAGTTTCTTCTGGTTGGCGAAGATCGTCTCGCGCAACTTCTCGTAGCCGCCATCAAACAGCTTCATCGCGCTGATCTTGTCGACCCACTCCTTGGTCGGGTGATGTGGTGCGTGCGTCGCGCCCGGCGCGTACTTGATGAAGATCGGCTTGGACGGGTCGGTTTGGTGGATCCGCGTCATGTAGTCGATGGCATCGTCAGCCATGCCGGTGATCAGGTTCCAGCCCGGTTTGCCTTGAAAAGGAAATATCTGCGTCGTGTTGCGGAAGAGGTTCGGCTGCCACTGGTTGGCGTCGCCGCCGACGAAGCCGTAGAAGTACTCGAAGCCCATTCCGGTCGGCCACTGGTCGAAAGGTCCGACCTGGCTGGCGGCGAAGGCCGGCGTATTGTGGTTCTTGCCGAACCACGAAGTGGCGTAGCCGTTGTCGAGCAGCATGCGGCCGATCGTCGCCTTGTCCTTGCCGATGATGCTGTTGTAGCCGGGGAAACCGGTGGACTGCTCGGAAATGACGCCGAAGCCGACGGAGTGGTGATTGCGGCCGGTGATAAGCGCAGCGCGCGTCGGCGAGCACAGCGCGGTCGAGAACACACGGTTGTAGCGCAGGCCTTCGTTGGCGATGCGGTCCATGGTCGGCGTCGGGATGACGCCGCCAAAGGTGCTCGGCACGCCGAAGCCGGCGTCGTCGGTAATGATCAGCAGCACGTTCGGCGCGCCCTTCGGCGGCACGACACGCGGCGCCCACCAGGCCTTGGACTGCAGCGCGTCGTCCTTGATGACGCCGCCGAACTTGGGATCAGGCGCCGGCAACTGCTTGTTGCTGACCGTGGTCGTGGCGCTCGGCGAGCCTAGCACGCCGGTGACTTGCTGCGCCGTGCTCAGTCCGGGAACTGCTGCGGTCAACAGCACCGAAGCAGCGAAAATCAGGATTCGACAGTTTGTTTTCACTTCTTCTCCTTCAAGGTTGGAGTTGGGAACCAGATGCAGAGTGACGCACCGCAAACGCAGCCATCCCCCAAATCCCGGAAGCGGAAAACGGCCTGGCGCCAGGCCGACGAACTCAGTTCGTCGCAGTCCACGTATACGAATCAGTAGTGCGGTCAAGATCACGTGGAGGATAACCGCCGGCCACAACAGAATACCGGTCATGCCCCCGGCCAGGCCGACCCAGGAGAGATACAACGCGACCCCTGCACCGTAGGTCAACATGCCGACCAGCGGCGTACCAGGCCAGCAGGCGACCCCCAGCGCAATCAGCGCGATGCCGGTCACGCGCGCCACAGTCACGGCGATGCCGTTCAACTCCACACCGAACAACAGCCCAGCGCCCGACCAGCGCCGGGGCGACCAGCAATCCCGCGCCGGTCGCCGTTTCGCTTACTGCTGCGAGAACGAGCACCTTCTTCATCGTGCCGATGTCCCATTTCGCGTTCGGATCGGGTTCGCAATCACCGGAAGCCGCTAGCGCTTCGCCGTTGCCTTGGGCTCGGGTTCGAGCTTGAAGGTCAACTTGTCAATCATGCCGGTGAACTTGAACGGCGGGTCGTAGCGGTACTCGAGCAGCGCGACGCCGGTGCGCGTGTCAAGCCCGACGTCGAAGGTCTCGTCCTCGGCGAAGGTGATCGGGGTACCGTGCTCCATCGACTGGCGGTCGACTTCCTTGCCGTCCACGTAGAGCACACCAGTGCCACCCTTGCCCAGGCCCGGACCATCGATCTTGTAGTCGAAGACGATGGTGTGCTTGCCTGCACCCAATTCCGGCCCCTCCCAGATCGTGCGCTTCAGATCGAGCAGGTTGTAGAGGAACACCACCTTGCCCCGACCGATGCCGAGTTCGCCCTTGCTCAGGAACAGGCCATAGCCGCCGAAACGCCCGCCCTGGGTGACGATCATGCCTTCGCCACCGCCCTTCGGGATCGTGACCTCGGCGGTGATCGTGTACGACCTGTTCAGGATGTGCGGCGCCGTGCTGCCGGGTACGCTGGCCAGCGTACCCGAGTAGGTGAACTCGGTGCGCCCGGCCGTCAGGCTCGGCTTCGGCGCGTTCCAGCGCGCCAGCGTCGTGTTGTCGAGCGGCAGGACGTTATACTTCGCGGCTTCGAGATAGAAGATGTTCTGCATCTGCTTGAGTTTGTCAGGCATCTTCGCGGCGAGATCGTTGTTCTGGGTGGGATCTTCCATCACGTTGTAGAGCTCCCACTTGTAGCCGGTGATCACATCCGGCGGTGGCTTGGTGCTCAGCTCCCAGGGCAGCGTCACCGGCGTCGTCGCCGCGACCCAGCCATCGTGAAAGATCGCGCGATTGCCGAGCATCTCGAAGTACTGGGTCGTGTGCCGGGTCGGGGCGTTGGCATTCGCCTTCTTCCACGTATAGGCCATGCTCGTCCCTTCGATCGGCGCCTGCTTGACGCCGTCGACCATCGCGGGCGCCGGGATGCCAGCGGCCTCGAGGATGGTCGGCACGATGTCGATCACGTGATGGAACTGGCGCCGGATACCGCCCGGATCCTCGATGTGGCCGGGCCAGGACATCGCCACGCCTTGCGCCGTACCGCCGAAATGCGAGGGTACCTGCTTCATCCACTTGAAAGGCGTATCGAGCGCCCAGGCCCAACCCGCGGAGAAGTGCGGGAAGGTTCGTTCGGAACCCCAGAACTCGTACCAGAGGAACTGATCCTTGACCGGCACCTCGATGCCGTTGAAGGTGGTGAACTCGTTCGGCGTGCCGTTGACCATGCCTTCGGCACTCGCGCCGTTGTCGCCGCTGATGTAGATGATCAGCGTGTTGTCGATCTGGCCGAGGTCTTCGACGGCCTGGATGACGCGGCCGATCTCGTTGTCCGTATAGGCCTGGTAGGCCGCATAGACCTCCATCTGCTTGATGAACAGCTTCTTTTCTTCCCAGCTCAGCGAATCCCAGCGCGGCAGCTTGGCGCCGTTGTAGATATCCTGTCCGTCCGGCCACGGCGTCAGTTCCGCGTTGGGCGGCATGATGCCGAGTCGTTTCTGGTTGGCGAAGATGGTGTCGCGCAGCTTCTCCCAGCCGTCATCGAACAACTTCATGTCACCGATCTTCTTGATCCATTCCGGCGTCGGGTGGTGCGGCGCATGCGTACCGCCCGGCACGTAGTAGACGAAGAACGGCTTCTCCGGCGCCAGAGCCTTGAGCTGCTTCATGTACTGGATCGCCTCGTCGGCCATGGCCGTGGTCAGGTTCCAGCCCGGATTGCCCTGGAACGGATAGATCGGCGTCGTGTTGCGGAACAGGTTAGGCTGCCACTGGCTGGCATCGCCGCCGACGAAGCCGTAGAAGTACTCGAAACCCATGCCGTTCGGCCACTGCTCGAAGGGGCCGGCCTGGCTGTTGGCAAAGAAGGGCGTGTTGTGGTTCTTGCCGAACCACGAGGTGGCGTAGCCGTTGTGCTTGAGGATGGTACCGACCGTGCCCTTCTCGATCGGGATGATCGAGTCATAGCCGGGGAAGCCGGTGGCGATCTCGCCCACCACGCCAAAGCCTACCGAGTGGTGGTTGCGCCCGGTGATCAGTGCCGCCCGCGTTGGCGAACACAGCGAAGTAGAGTGGAAATTGGTGTAGCGCAAGCCGCCCTTGGCGATACGGTCCAGCGCCGGGGTCGGGATGACACCGCCGAAGGTGCCCGGCGCACCGAAGCCGTCGTCGTCGGTCATGATCAGCAGCACGTTGGGCGCCTTCTTCGGCGGCACGACGCGCGGCGCCCACCAGGCGGTCGATTCCGACGCCTTCTGCTTGATCACGCCGCCGAACTTCGGGTCGGGCGGCGGCAACTGTTTGCCGCTGATGGTCGTCGTGGCGGTGGCGGAGCCCAGCACGCCGGTGACCTGTTGCGCCTTGACCGGCCCGGCAACCGCCAGCGCCAAGGCCACGACCCCGGCAACTCTGTGAGTTGATCGCAATATCATCATTGGTTTCTCCTGCCTAAGCCCAAAGATTATCAAGTGCTGCCGACGTCACACCTGTGACGTCCGGCTGCCTTCAAAACACGAAATTCAATCCCAGTGCCAGACCGCCCATGTCGAGACCCTGAATCAGCTTGTCGCCATTCCGGTCAAACGACAGGTAACGATAATCGAGCCGGACGTCGCCCCAGGAATAGGCATAGCCGATCCCTGCCGCGGCCTGCCAGGTGGTCACCGAATCACCGCCCCCGACATCGACATAGAATGGAACGAACCAGTTGCTTTCGCCGAGCTTGACCCGCCCCTTGGCGCCAACGATGCCGGCGGTCACGTTGCCGGATTCACTGACACTGCCCGAGCGCGGCAAGATGACCGCATTGCCGTTCGGCCCGGTCACCGCGGCATTCAGGCTCCAGTTGCTGTTGGCCTTCAAGCCCAGATAACGGACGCCGGCAATCAGATCCACGGTGGCCGCCGGTGTGGAAACAACCGCATAACCGCCCACTATGGACCAGATAGTGGTCTTCAGCGAGGTGTCCGAGCCGGTGTCCACTATCTGCACAGGCCCCGGACCGAAGTTGTGCGTGTTGGTATGGCTACTGACGTTTCCCAGATTCAGATAGACGTAGTCGCCGGCTATCAACCATTTTCCGTAACGCGCTTCCCCGGCCAGCAGGAACGCCATATCCATATGGGGCAGCCAGTCATTCGGCGCGACGGAAATCTCGCTGTCCAAACGCGAAGCGGCCACGGAACCAAAGCTCAAGGTGGTCTTGATGGTCGGCAGCCACACGTAGGGCATCAGCGAGAACTTCCAGCCCTCCGCCGATTCCTGGGCAGTGGCCGCCATCGGTACGGCCAGGCTGGCCACGGTCGTTGCCGCAGCGACGGTAATCTTGAAAGCAGATTTCTTCATGGGCCTTGACTCCTCCTTTATCGTTGAACCTTGTCCCGTGTCCATTCACCCGGCCAGTCGATCCTGGTCCGAATGTGCGGCTCATGATAGCGAAGATTGCGGAAAGTCACCTGACAGTTCGCGACAAGATGCCGTGTAAGGAGCAATTCCGGCTCCCCTGATTACAACAACAATCAAGTCTGTCCAAAAACCGAAGGCCCCGGAACGGGGCCTTTCTCATTTCTGTTGCCGCAATTTACAATGAAACGTCTTACTACTGTTGTTGCTTGCCCTTGATGTTGCCCACCGTTCCACCAACGACTCCACCGATCGCCGCGCCCGTCCACCCGCTCCCACCCGAAATCGCCGCTATACCGGCACCTGCAGCAGCGCCGATTGCCGCTCCACTTAAGGTTCCCTGCTGCTGCGCCGTCATGTTCGTGCAACCGAGCATCGTCAGAACGGCAGCCGTTGTCAAAGCCAATTTAATCTTAAGCATCTCGAGCCTCCGTCACTTGTTTGTCTTGAGCCCGGGCACGACCATCTCGAACCAGATGGTCTCGAGCACCGGACGCTGCAACTGCTCGGGATGTGCGCCATACCATTTGTCCAGGCTCTCCAGTACGCCACTCAACGTTTGCCCGGTCATTCCTTTGGCTGCCCGTGGCGCAAGACTCCGACCCTCGGGGGTCGGATTGTCGGCCTGGTATGCCACTTCAAGCTGAATGACGTTGGACACGCCAACCAGATAGGCTTTCTTCACCTCTTCGGTTGACTTCACCCAGTGCGTCCCGTCGACCAGCGGAATATCCGCGGCAACCGCAATACCGCATGTCATCGCCAAAATCATGGCGACACTGGATGCTGCGTGGCCAAGATTCCGGAAACCTCTTTCAATTGTCGTCATATTCAGCTCCCGATCATGAATGCCATTGGTACGAAAATCATATATCGATTCGCGCATTCAAGGCATTGGATTCGATGAAGGCACGGCGCGGCTCCACCAACTCTCCCATGAGGGTGGTGAAGATCTCGTCAGCCGCGATGGCATCGTCTATCTGCACGCGCAGCAGGCGTCGAACCTTCGGATCCATGGTGGTTTCCCACAACTGTTCCGGGTTCATCTCGCCAAGGCCCTTGTAGCGCTGCTTGCTGATGCCGCGCTCGACATCCGCGAGCAGCCACTTCATCGCATCACCGAAATTGCTGACTGCCTGCTTCTTTTCTCCACGTGCCATGAAGGCGCCCGGGCCGAAGAGGCCAGCAAGGGTCTCCGCCGTGCGCCGCAGTTGCAGGTAGTCGCCCGACAGCAGCAGGTCATCGTCGATGAGGCCGACCTTGAGGTTGCCGTGGTGAATCTTCTCGACACGCAATGTCCACACTTCCTGGATATCGTCAAACCGCGGCACGATGCGGATCGCACCCGAAACATGCCGGGCAACCAGTTCCCCACTGGCCTTCGCCCCCTCTTCGGAATCCAGATCCAGCTTCAGGTTGTGCTGGACAAGTGCCTTGAGTACCTCGGGATCGACCAGATGGGCGATGCGTTCGATGACTGCTTCGGTCAACAGCCATGAACGCGCCAATTCTTCCAGCGCCGCTCCATTGATCGGCTCAGCCCCCACGCTTGCGGTCAGGCTTGCCTCGTCCATTGCCATGCGCAGCAGGAATTGATGGTATTCCTGGTCATCCTTGAGATAACGCTCGGTTTTGCCGTGCTTGACCTTATAGAGCGGCGGCTGCGCGATATACACATAGCCACGCTCGATCAGCTCCGGCATTTGGCGGTAGAGCAGCGTCAGCAGCAGTGTCCGGATATGTGCGCCATCCACGTCCGCATCGGTCATGATGATGATGCGGTGGTAACGCAGCTTCTCGATCTTGAACTCGTCCTTGCCGATGCCGGTACCGAGGGCCGTGATCAGCGTAACGATCTGGTCGCTCGAAATCAGCTTGTCGAAACGCGCCTTCTCGACATTCAGAACCTTGCCGCGTAACGGCAGAATTGCCTGGAACTTGCGGTCGCGACCCTGCTTGGCTGAGCCACCCGCAGAATCACCTTCGACAATGTACATTTCGCAAAGCGCCGGATCCTTTTCCTGGCAATCGGCCAGCTTTCCGGGCAGTCCGACACCATCGAGGACGCCCTTGCGCCGCGTCATCTCGCGTGCGCGACGTGCTGCTTCACGGGCCCGCGAGGCCTCGACGATCTTGCCTGTGATCACCTTGGCATCAGCCGGCCGTTCGAGCAGGAAATCTGCCAGTTTCTGGGCAACCACTTCTTCAACCGCCGGCCGCGCTTCCGAGGAGACCAACTTCATCTTTGTCTGCGAAGAAAATTTTGGATCGGGCATCTTCACAGATAGCACGCAGGCCAGTCCTTCCCGCATATCGTCGCCGGCAATCTCGACCTTGGCCTTCTTGGCAATCTCGTTTTCGTCGATGTACTTGTTGATTACCCGTGTCATCGCCATGCGCAACCCGGTAAGGTGCGTGCCGCCATCAGATTGCGGGATGTTGTTGGTGAAACAGAGAACCTGTTCCTGGTACGAATCGTTCCACTGCATCGCTACTTCCACACCGATCGTTACGCCGGTATCGCCGACCTTGGCTTCGCCGGCCGAGTAGAACACATTCTGGTGCAGAACCGTCTTAGTCCGGTTTATGTACTCGACAAAACCCTTGACCCCACCCGCAAATGCAAAATCCTCTTCCTTTCCGGAGCGCTGATCGATCAACCGAATACGGACACCATTGTTCAGAAATGACAATTCACGCAGGCGCTTAGCGAGAATTTCGTAGTGAAATTCGATGTGTTCGAAAATTTCGTCGTCAGCAAGGAAATGCACCTCGGTCCCGCGCTTTTCAGTTTCGCCGAGAACCTTGAGTGGCGAGACGGCAATGCCTTCCCGAACTTCAGTGATGCGGTCAACGGCATGACCACGACAGAATTCCATGAAGTTCTTCTTACCGTCGCGACGGATGGTCAGACGCAACCACTTCGAGAGAGCATTTACGCAGGAGACACCGACTCCGTGCAACCCACCCGAGACCTTGTAGGAATTCTGGTTGAACTTGCCGCCCGCATGCAGTTCGGTCAGGGCAATCTCCGCCGCCGTACGCTTGGGCTTGTGCTTGTCGTCCATCTTGATGCCGGTCGGGATGCCACGGCCGTTGTCGGTCACACTGATCGAGTTGTCGGTGTGAATTGTCACAACGATATCGTCACAATACCCAGCCAGCGCTTCGTCGATCGAGTTGTCGACAACTTCGAATACCAGGTGATGCAGACCCGTGCCATCTGAGGTATCACCAATATACATACCTGGACGCTTACGCACAGCCTCCAATCCTTCCAGAATCTGGATGCTGGATTCACCATAGGCGGGCAATTCCCCCGTCGTGAAGTCTTGGTTGTTCATTGGCTATGTTCCACGTAAAACATTATTAGTCTGTCTTCAGGATTCAGATACGCATCGGCATGACCACATACTTGAAGCGGTCATTGTTAGGTATGGTGATCAGAGAACTCGAATTAGCATCGTTGAAACTCCATTGAATTTCATCTACATGAACGTTATTCAGAACGTCAAGCAGATATCCGATATTGAAACCCACGTCAATGGCATCACCCGTATACTCGACCTCAAGTTCTTCCTGTGCCTCTTCCTGCTCCGCATTTGCAGCAATCAATTTCAAACTACCGTCACCCAATACAATTCGCACACCCCTGAATTTTTCGTTGGTTAGAATTGCTGCACGGTTCATGGCCTGCAGCAGCACCGGGCGAGCGACTGTAAAATGATTCTGCAATCCTACTGGAACCACCCGTTCATAATCCGGAAACTTTCCGTCAATCACCTTGGAGACCAGCACCACAGCACTAAAGGAGAAACGCACCTGGTTGGAAGCTAACGTGATGGTCAGTGGGTCATCACTATCCATCAAAAGACGATTCAATTCCAAAACCGTCTTACGTGGAATGATCATCTCCTGTCGGGGGAAATCCGCATCAATCTCGACACTTGCATACGCCAAGCGGTGGCCATCAGTCGCCACAGTGCTCAGTTCCCTGCGCTCAACCAGCAACATCAGGCCGTTAAGGTAATACCTCACATCCTGAGTCGCCATCGCATATTGCGTCTTGGCAAGCAATTGCCGAAACGCCCGCTGCGAGATTTTAAACTGCTTGGTCTCACCTTCAGTCACTGTCATCCGTGGGAAGTCATTAGCTGGCAGGATTTGCAAGCTGAAGCGACTACGGCCAGAACAGATCTGGAGACGCTTTTCGTCCAGCACCAAACTGACTTCGGCTCCTTCGGGAAGCGAACGGAGAATATCCTGCAGTTTGCGCGCCCCCACCGTCACCGCACCGTCACCTTCGCCACCTGCACCCTCAGCTACCGTTGTAACCTGAATCTCAATATCAGTCGCCAAGAGCGTCAGGCGCTCGCCCTTCTTCTCAAGTAACACATTTGAAAGGATAGGCAGAGTGTGACGTCTTTCCACGATCCCGGATACCGACTGAAGCGGAGCCAAGAGTTTGTCTCTTTGAATTTTTGTTAGAACCATATCAAAATTCCTAAAATAACTATATTAGTAATATCTCTGTGGATAAGAAGAAAAATGCTCCTGTTTTCAAACGCTTGCTACAGCTATGCTGTTCTGGACAAACGCCTGTATTTCTTGTGGACAGATTCTTAGCAATTTCCCCGAAAAGCTTGATTTCCTCATTGACCCACAATCTATACACACCTTTCCAACAGCACTACCCACCATCATCATCCCTTCAACACCTGCAACAGCACGTGCAGGTCATGATTCAGTTCATTCTCTTTGGCCCGCAACGATTCTATTGTTCTCACCGCGTGGATGACTGTAGTGTGATCCCGCCCACCAAAAGCGCTACCAATTTCCGGATAGCTGTGAGTGGTAACTTCCCTGCATAGCCACATGGCTATTTGCCGCGGTCGGGCAATAGCCCGGGTTCGTCTCCTTGAGAAGAATTCAGCGACCTTGATCTTGTAATAATCAGCGACGGTCTTCTGAATATTGTCTGTGCTAATGTTGCGGACGGAACCAATCAGATCCTTCAGTGCTTCCTTGGCCACATCAAGCCCAATAGCTCGTCCATGAAATGACGAGTAGGCGAGTACTTTCTTCAAAGCACCTTCCAGCTCCCGAACATTTGAACGGAGATGCTTTGCAATGAGGAACGCCACATCATCATCGAGTTGCAATCCTTCGGCTTCGGCTTTTTTCTTCAGGATTGCCACCCGCATTTCCAATTCAGGGGGCTCAATTTGGACGGTCAAACCCCAATCAAAGCGGGTAACCAGACGATCATCGAGGCCGTTAATATGCTTCGGATACGTATCGCAAGTAATAATAATTTGCTTGCGAGATTCTATTAGTGCATTGAATAAGAAAAAGAATTCCTCCTGCGATCGATTCTTGCCATTAAAGAATTGTACATCGTCGAGCAACAGGACATCTACGGAGCGATAGGCTCGCTTGAAAGTATCAAATGATTTCTGCTGATACGCCCGCACTACGTCTGAGTAGTAGTCCTCGGCGTGGATATAACGAACGACCTTTTCCGGCGTCTCAGAAAGAATTGCGTTGCCGATGGC
Organism: Candidatus Dechloromonas phosphorivorans; assembly: GCA_016714975.1. Lineage (GTDB taxonomy): Bacteria > Pseudomonadota > Gammaproteobacteria > Burkholderiales > Rhodocyclaceae > Azonexus > Azonexus phosphoriphilus. Next base: position 23,888 of record JADKBR010000019.1, read on the forward strand.
GTGTATTAGATGGGTTTTCCCAAGACCGGCACCACCGTAAATAAAGAGTGGGTTATACGCACCACCAGGGTTGTTGGCAACTTGACTCGCAGCGGCACGCGCAAGATCGTTAGCTTTTCCAACAACGAGATTGTTAAAGGTGAAAGACGGGAAAAGTCGGGATTTCTCATAGTTTGTGGTTCTGAGTGGGTTGAATTCCCCAGCCGCTGAACTAGGCTTCCGCGTTGAATCGCTTACCTCTGGAAAGACCGTACGGCTATTGACACTTCTTGCTTCGTCAATGACCAGGACAATACTTACAACCTCCCCAAAATAATTCTGACAGTAGTCTTGAATACGTGTCATATAGCGTTCGCGGACCCATTTCATGATGAATCCGTTCGGTGCAACTAGCCGCAGGCCTTCACTTGGCTGACTTTCTCCTTCGAGTCTAAGGGGCTTGATCCACGTATTGAATTGCTGCACCGGCAATTCTTGTTCAAAACGTTGGAGGCAGGATTCCCAAAAACTACCCATTTGCAACAATTTCCATCTTCGTCCAATCCTCAGCAAGCGCTTACCAATAGATTAAATCATTGATCTATATAGATAATCAAGGCAACCCGGACACTCTTTCTGTCTACCTTCAGGGTGTCGATTCTACCCTCCCTCGAAGAGGTTATCCACAGCTTGCTGAAATAAATGATCTTGACAAACCCTTACGAAACGCGGTGTAATCGCCTGTTTTTCTTAGCACACCAAGGGGTTTTGAAATGAAACGCACGTATCAACCGTCGGTCGTGCGCCGCAAGCGCACCCATGGCTTCCTGGTCCGCATGCGCACCAAGGGTGGCCGTGCAGTCATTGCTGCTCGCCGCGCCAAGGGTCGCAAGCGTCTGGGCGTTTAAACCGGACAATTGGCGGGGTGGACAAGACCTTCGCCAGATGTCATCGCCTGACAAGAACGGATGAGTTTTCATCCGTTTTTGGTTTCCGGCGGGCAATTCGCGGCAAATTCCTGGCAGTGCATTACCGTCCACGCCCTGATGGCGAGAATGGAGCCAGACTTGGCCTCGTGATTGCCAAGAAGTTCCTCAGACGCGCCGTTGACCGCAACCAAGTCAAGCGGATCGTTCGCGAGCAGTTTCGCTGTCTGCGTGGCGGCCTCCCGGCAGTCGATGTCGTGGCACGGCTGACGGTCAAGTCAGCCAGGATTGACCGGAAATTGCTGGCTGACGAGGTGGTGGCCCTGCTCGAAAGACTGCCGCCGCGCCAGTCAAAGGCTGAGGAATGATGAAGCGTGTGCTGGTAGCCTTGATCCGTGCCTATCAGTATGCGCTCAGCCCCTTCCTGGGGCGTAGTTGCCGTTATTATCCGACGTGTTCGGAATATACGGTGGAAGCGGTGGAAAAGTACGGTGCCATCAAGGGTGGCTGGCTGGGCGTCAAGCGCATCGGCCGTTGTCACCCCTGGCATCCCGGCGGGTACGATCCGGTACCCTGATTTGCGAATGCTTGATTACGTAGGCTGTTCATGGACACTCGTCGCCTGATCCTAGTTTTGATCTTCACCTTCTCCAGCTTCATGCTGTGGGAAAGCTGGCAGAAGTACAACCAGCCCAAGCCGCCGGCTAATGCCGCAACCACCACACCGGCCGGCAGCGGCGCACCGCAGCCTTCCGCCGCACTGCAGGCAAGCCCAGCGGCCGGCGCACCCGCCACCACGGCAGCGCCTGCAGTTGCCGCCGGCGAAACCTTCACTGTCCAGACCGACTTGGTCAACGCCACTATTTCCGCCGTGGGCGGCGACATCGTTCAGCTTGACCTGCTGAACTACAAGGAACACGACAGCCAGGACAAGACCTTCGCGCTGTTCAATGCCAAGCACCAGTACATGATGCAGAGTGGCCTGATCGGCGATGGACTGCCGACGCATCGCTCGACTTTCCGGCGCGTCGACGGCCCGACGAAGCTGGCTGAGGGTGCCGATGAATTGAAGGTTCGCCTTGAAGCAACGGCGCCGAACGGCGCCAAGGTGGCCAAGATACTGACCTTCAAGCGCGGCTCGTATCTCGTTGACGTGGCCTGGGAAATACCCAACCACGGCGACAAGCCGCTGACCACGCATGCCTACTACCAATTGCAGCGCGACGATGTGGCGCCAGAAGGCGAAACCAAGATGGTGTCGACCTTCACCGGGCCGGCCGTCTATACCGATGCCGACAAGTACCAGAAGGTCAGTTTCGAGGACATTGGAAAGGACAAGGCCAAGTTCGCCAAGGCGGCGGACAATGGCTGGCTGGCGATGGTCCAGCACTATTTCGTTTCCGCCTTCGTGCCGAAGGAGAAGACCCCGCGCGAGTACTACATGCGCAAGGTCGAGGGCAGCAATGTCTATCAATCAGGGGTGATTGTCCCGGTCGGGGAAATCGCGCCGGGCGCCAAGGGTGAAACCTCGGTCAGTCTCTATGCCGGGCCGCAGGAGCAAGCCGTGTTGAAAGAGGTCGCGCCGGGCCTCGACCTGGTCGTCGACTATGGATGGCTGACGGTTGTCGCTGCGCCAATTTTCTGGGCGCTTCAGGCAATCTACAAACTGGTCGGGAACTGGGGCTGGGCGATCGTGGTATTGACCATCATCATCAAGGCCATTTTCTTCCCGCTGTCCGCCGCCTCCTACAAGTCGATGGCCAAGATGCGGGTGCTGACGCCGCGCCTGATGCAACTCAAGGAGCGTTACGCCGACGACAAGCAGCGCCTGAACCAGGAAATGATGAAAATGTACCAGACGGAGAAGGTCAATCCGCTGGGTGGCTGCCTGCCTATCGTCGTCCAGATCCCGGTGTTCATCGCGCTCTACTGGGTACTGCTCGGCGCCGTCGAGATGCGCGGCGCGCCCTGGATACTGTGGATCAAGGATCTCGCGTCGGCCGATCCGTACTACATCCTGCCGGTGATCATGATCGTCTCGATGATCATCCAGACCAAGCTGAACCCGACGCCGCCCGATCCGATACAGGCCAAGATGATGATGGCGATGCCCTTCATTTTCGGCGTGATGTTCCTGTGGTTCCCGGCCGGTCTGGTGCTTTACTGGGTAGTGAACAACATTCTGTCGATCGCCCAGCAATGGCAGATCACACGCATGATCGAAGCGGGCGGCAAAGCAGCCAACGATGCCAAGGCATAAGGTGTGAACGCCGACACGATAGCTGCCATCGCCACGGCTCCAGGCCGTGGCGGTGTCGGCATAATCCGCATCTCGGGCAGCAACTTGCTGCCCTTTGCTTTTGCGCTGAGCGGAACGACGCCGCGGCCCCGGCATGCGACGATGGCGAATTTTTTGGCGGCTGACGGCAGTGCGATCGACAGCGGCTTGTTGCTCTTCTTTCCCGATCCGTACTCCTTTACCGGCGAGGACGTTCTCGAAGTCCACGGCCACGGTGGACCGGTGGTGATGCAGATGCTGCTTGCGCGTTGCCTTGACCTCGGCGCGCGTCTCGCCGAGCCCGGTGAGTTCAGTCGGCGAGCGTTTCTGAAGGGCAAGCTCGATCTTGCCCAGGCCGAGGCCGTAGCCGACCTGATCGATGCCGCAACGTCGAGCGCCGCGCGCTCAGCGATGCGTTCGCTGCAAGGCGAATTCTCGAAAGCCGTTCATGGTCTGACCGAGGAATTGATCGACCTGCGCATGCTGGTCGAGGCAACGCTGGATTTCCCGGAGGAGGACATCGACTTCTTGAGGAAAGCCGACGCTTTTGGCCGGCTGTCGAGGCTGCAACTCAGGCTGACTGAGGTTTTCGATCGGGCGCAACAAGGAAAGCTGCTGCAAAGCGGGCTTCATGTCGTGCTCGCCGGGCAGCCCAATGTCGGCAAGTCCTCGCTGCTCAATCGCCTTGCCGGCGATGAACTGGCCATCGTGACACCGTTCGCCGGGACCACGCGCGACGCGTTGCGGTCGACCATCCAGATCGAAGGAATCCCGTTGCACATCATCGACACCGCCGGGCTACGCGAAACCGACGACGAGGTCGAAAGTATCGGTATCGAGCGGAGCTGGCGGGAAATCGAGCGCTCGGACGTGGTCTTGGTTGTCGTCGACGCCCGCACAGGCGTCGGCGAGGCCGAGCGCAACATCCTCGCTCGTCTTCCGGACCGTCTGCGGCGCATCACGGTCTATAACAAGATCGATCTCTGCGGCCGTTTGCCCGAGTGCCACGAAGAGACGGATGCCACGGCCATTTCTCTTTCCGCGCGCAGCGGTGACGGTATCGACCTCCTGCGCCGGGAATTGTTGCGCGTGGCCGGCTGGCACCAGGCGGAGGATGTCTTCATCGCGCGTGAGCGTCACCTGCGGGCGCTTGCTGAGGCGCAGCAACACATTTGCGCAGCACAGGATATCGTCGCTGGGGTGCCGCCGGCGTTGGAACTTTTTGCTGAGGAACTCCGTCTGGCGCAACAGTCGCTGGCTGCGATCACCGGGGAGTTCACCGCGGACGATCTTCTGGGCGTGATATTCAGCCGCTTCTGTATCGGCAAGTAGATGGACGTCCTGCCTCCGGGCTTGCTGGCACTGGTCCTTGCGGCTCTTCTCGCCGGTGGTATCGACGCCGTTGTCGGCGGCGGCGGACTGATCCAGATACCCGCGCTGTTTGCCGTTCATCCCGGAGAACAGGCGGCGACGCTCTTCGGGACCAACAAGTGCGCGAGCGTCGTCGGCACGGCCAATGCAACCTGGCGCTACGCGCGGCGGGTGAGGATGCCGTGGCGGACGATCCTGCCGGCGGCGTTTGCTGCGCTCGTCTTTTCCTATGTCGGCGCAGCCGCCGTCGCCTGGCTGCCCAGGGATGTGGTGCGCCCGCTGATTCTCGTGATGCTTGTCGTTGCTGCGGTCTACACGCTGAAACGCAAGGATTTCGGGCAGGTACATCGTCCGGCATACGGCGGTCGGCGCGAACTCCTGTTCGCGCTTCTCGTGGGCGGCGTCATCGGCTTCTATGATGGTTTTTTCGGGCCGGGCACGGGCAGTTTTCTGATCTTCCTGTTCGTCCGCTTCTTCGGCTTCGACTTCCTTCATGCCTCCGCCGGCGCGAAAGTGGTCAATGTCGCGACCAATCTCGCTGCCCTCGCCTATTTCCTGCCCAATGGCTACGTTCTGCCGCTTGTGGCGGCGGCGATGGCGGCGGCGAACGTCGGCGGGTCGATGGCCGGGACCTGGCTGGCACTCCGGTATGGCAGCGGACTGATACGGCGGATCTTCCTGCTGGTGGTCGGCGTCCTCATTGTCCGCTTCGCCTGGGACACCGTCGCAGCGCTCTGACCCCAGCTGAAGGTCCGGGGCAGGTGTGGCGGAAGGTTATAATCGCCACATGGGCAAAGAGGTATCCACATGTTCCTGAGTCGAATTCTTCCGTACCCGCGGATTGCGCTGACGGCTGTCGCCATCCTGCTGGCTTCTTGCGCTGGAGCACCGAGTGGTAATGGCTCACCAGATCGGAAGGCCACGTGGGGGCAGTCGACAGGCAGTCTGCGCAGCGGATTTGCCTGCTGCAATCTCCGTTACAGCGGCGATCAGCTCAGTAGTTCCAATTATGCTCAGTTGCCCTTCATCGCGGTCGGGACGCCGGTTCTGGTCAGAGCGGTCGACGATGCCCAGGCAATTGTCGAGATCAATGGCCAGCAGATGCTATTGCGGCCTGATCCGGCCCAGACTCGCGAAACTCCGGGCCAGTGGCTTGACAAGGCCGTGGTCGCGCAGGATCCACGGCGGCGGCTGGAGGCCTTCCCAGCCGGGGTGCGTGCGGCGATCCAGTCGGGTCGTGTGATGAAGGGCATGACCAGGGAACAGGTCATCATGTCGGTCGGCTATCCGCAGGTCGATGAAAAGAAGGGCCTCGACGCTCCCAGCTGGCGCTACTGGTGGTCGGGCTTTGAGTCCTTTTACGTCCAGTGGACGCGCGACAAGCTGCGAAAGATCGACGGGGATTCGGCGACTGTGAACAAGCTGACTTATCACTAGCCTTCCGTCATCGCTCAAGGACGTTTGCTGAAGAGCGCAGGGCGATTCGTCAGCCAGCCTTGTCCAGAGTAAGGAGGAAGGTCGTGGCTTCCTGAAAGCCAACTACACGGAGACCCTGTACTTCCTTGCCGCCCGGGGTGAAAAACACGATCCCCGGCGGCCCGAACAGGCCGAAGCGGGCAAGCAGCGCCTTGTCGTCCGGCGAGTTCGCGGTGACATCGGCCTTGAGCAAGGTGAATCCGGCCAGCTTTTCGCGCACCACCGGGTCAGCAAAGGTGTAGCGTTCCATCTCCTTGCAGGAAACGCACCAGTCGGCGTAGAAATCGAGCATCACCGGGCGGTCGACAGCAGCCAGGCGCGCCTCGAGCTCGGCAACCGAGCGTACCGGCTCGAACGACAGCTTCCTGATTTCGCCGGCGACCGCCTGAGTACGCAAACCGGCCAGCGGCTGCAGCGGATCCCGGCTGCCGGCCAGAGCGCCGATCAGAAGCGCGGCCCCGGTCAGCAGCATGACGATGCCGATACCTTTCCAGAAGCGCTGCCAGCCCTTGGCATGCTGTGGCAGCGGGTCGAGCGCGTGCAGGTAGATGGCCGGGACGATGAGCAGCGCCGCCCAGGCCAGCATCGGGACGACCGGCGGCACCACCGGCGTCAGCAGCCAGACGGCGGTGGCCAGCAGCAGCACGCCGAAGCCCTTCTTGACGCCCTCCATCCACGGGCCCGTCTTCGGCAGCAGCGAGCCGCCGGCGGTGCCGACGGCGATCAGCGGCGCGCCCATGCCGAGCGCCATGACAAACAGTGCCGTGCCGCCGAGCACGGCGTCGCCGGTCTGGCCGATGTAGAGGAGCGCCCCGGCCAGCGGCGCGGCGACGCAGGGGCCGACGATCAGCGCCGACAGCGCGCCCATGGCGAAGACGCCGATGCCGCGCCCGCCTCGGAGGTGACCGGATTCTTCCGACAGCTTGCTCTGCAGCGCGGTCGGCAGTTGCAGTTCGTAGAAACCGAACATCGAGAAAGACAGCACGACGAAGACCAGCGCGAAGGCGCCGAGCACCCAGGCGTTCTGCAGTGCGGCCGAGAGCAGCGTGCCGGTCAGCCCGGCGGCGATGCCGGCGGCGGCGTAGGTCACCGCCATGCCGAGCACGTAGGCGAGCGACAGCGCGAAGCCGCGGGCGTGGGAATTGCGGTGCCCCTGTCCGGCGATGATGCCGGAGAGTATGGGAATCATCGGCAGGACGCAGGGCGTCAGCGCCAGGCCGAGGCCGGCGATGAAGAAAAAGGCGAGATTGGCCCAGAATCCGGCGTTGCGCAGGATGCCGGCGATCCTGCCGCTTTCGTCGACGTTGACCCCGGGGCCAGCTGTTGCTTCCATGCCCGCAACAGGGGACGGCGCGGTGGGCGTGGTCGCCGGGTCGGGCAGCGTGACAGCCACCGTCTGTGTCTGCGGCGGGTAGCAGACGCCGGCATCGGCGCAGCCCTGCGAGGTGACGTTCAACTTGAGCGGCAGTTCGCCCGAGGCATTGCGCTCGACCGGCAGACGAACTGCGACGCTGTTGTAGAAGACTTCGACCTTGCCGAAATTCTCGTCGTCCTTCTCCTTGCCCTTGGGAAAGACCGGGGTGCCGAGCGTCACGCTTTCGCCATCGACGGCGAAGCGGAACTTGTCGCGGTAGAGGTAGTAGCCCTTGGCAATGGCGAAGGTGACCTCGATGGTCTGCGCGTCCAGCGCGCGGGCGCTGGGCTTGAAGGCGACGGCCGGGTCGAGGAATTCGTCGGCATGGGCGAACGAAACGAGGAAGGCGAAGAGCAAAAGCAGGCGGCGCATGATCATTGGAGCGTTTCTTCCGCCACCCAGTTCAGGTAGGCGGGCAGGCCGCACCCGATTGGCAGGGCGATGATTTCCGGGATCTCGTAGGGGTGCAGCGTGCGGATCGTCTCTTGAAGCGCCGGGTAGCTTGCTGCGGTCGACTTGATCAACAGGGGTATTTCCGTTGCCGACTCGACCCTGCCCTGCCAGCGGTAGATCGACTGCACGCGCGGCAGGATATTGACGCAGGCAGCCAGTCTTGCTTCGACGATGGCCAGCGCGATGGTGTTGGCGGCTTCCTCGTCGGGACAGTTGGTGAGGACGAGCAGTGTTTCCATGAGCGGATTCTACTTGAGCAGGCGCCGCCGCGTCAGGTGCAGCGCCACGGTGAAGGCCGCCGCGGTCATTGCGACCAGCGCCGTGATGTGCGTCAGGGCGTCGGCCGGGATCTGTCCCGCGAGCAGCGGCCGTACCAGTTGGACGCCCTGCGCCAGCGGCAGCCAGCCGCCGGTCGCGGCGAGCCAGCCGGGCAACTGGTCGGTCGGGAAAAAGACGCCGGAAATCAGCGTCATCGGCGTGATGAACAGGGTGAAGTAGTACATGAAAAAATCGTAGGACGGCGCCAGCGCGTTCCAGATCAGGCCGAGTGCGGCAAAGGCGAGGCCGGTGAGGACGATGGCCGGCAGCGCCCAGAGAAGCATCGGGCCGTGGGTCAGGCCGAGGGCGGTGACGACGACAAGAATCGCTGCTCCGGAAAACAGCGACTTGGTTGCCGCCCAGAACAACTCGCCGGCCACGACATCGGCGAGGCCGAGCGGGGTGTTGAGGATGGCGTCCCAGGTCTTCTGCACATGCATCCGGGAAAAGGCCGAGTAGAGCGACTCGAAGGTTGCTGCGTTCATGGTCGAGGCGCAAACGGTGCCGGCCGCGAGAAAGGCCACGTAGGACTGACCGTCGATGTTCGGGAGCATCTGACCCAGTCCGTAGCCGAGTCCGAGCATGTATATCAGCGGATCGGCGAGGTTGCCCAGAATCGAGGGCAGGGCGAGCTTCTTCCAGACCAGGAAATTGCGTCGCCATACCGGGAGCCAGCCGAAAATCGGGGGCTGGACGCCACTCAGCATCGCGCCCCGATTTCCGCTCCGACCTCCACCTGATGGCTCCCAGCGGATGCGTTGAGCCGTGGCCGATCACCGGAGAATCGCCAGGTCATCGCCCGAACAGGCCTTTCAGGACGTCGCCGACACCTGGCATCGCCGATTCCCTGGCCGACCCGGAGGTGGTGGCGGCGGCTTCCATCCCGAGAAGCGCGCTGTCGTGGCCCAGGACACGGACTGTGGCGGTCCAGATCAATGGCTTCTTCTCACCCGGTTTCTGCGGCGGGAAGGAATATCCCTGGACTGGCCCGTGCGCGGTGCCGGTCACCATGGCCATCTCGGCCTTGGCAAAAATCCCTTCGGGAATGGTGCACTCACGCTGGCTCGCCGGCAGCATTGGACGCTTGTTGCGGTCGGCCATCCAGATGACCATTTCCTTCTCGTCCTTCGCCGCCACGGCCTGCAGGTCGTAGCCGCGGGCCCGCGTCAGGGCATCCCAGGCGAGCGGCACCGGCGCCTTCAGATCACTCGAGCGCGCCTTGAGGTTCATCGGTTCGAGAAAATCGAGGGCCGGCGTCAGGGCGAACCGGATATCGTCCTTCATGAAATTCGCCTTGACCAGATGTTCGCCGACGGCCGAGGCATTGTCCGGGATGCCCCGGTAATCGCGATCACCCTGGGGCCAGCCGATCGTGCGCGGCGGCAGCGATGCGTCGCGGCCGGCGTCCTTGCCCTGGCTTCGGCTCTGGCGCGCCATGGCCTGGATTTCGGGCGGCACCTTGCCGGCGAGCGAGCGGAAGTCGATGACCTCCGGCTGGCCCTTCTGCACCGTCGGCGAGCAGCCCCAGTAGATCAGCACGCGGCCGTCCGGCTCGCCGTCGGGGGCACCGCCACCGCCGCTCCGGCGCTCGCCGGTCAATGGCAGTTGCGGCCCGATGCGCATGGTGTCCGGAACCGTGTGCGCCGCCTGATAATCGCCCGGCAGATCGGTTGGCGAGGTCAGGCGCAGATCCATGTGGCGGCTGACACTGTTGCTCTTGCCGCCGGACATCATGCCGAAGACGCTTGCCATGCCCCCTGCCCCCATGCCGGCATGGGTCGTCAGGTTCACTTCGTAATTGGTCGGCGCCGCGCTCGCCGGGAGAGCCACCGCGCCGAGCGACAGACATATTGCCCGCAGGGTGTATGAATTGTTCCGGTTCTTCATGGTAGGCCTCCGCAAGTTCAAGGTTAAAGGGTGACGACATTCTAGACCATGGCCATGCCCTGACGTCCAGCGCGGTCGACGGGGAATTCCACGCCATTCCCGGGCAGGCTGAAATCGCGCTGCGACACTGCGGTTCAGTCGCGCAGCTCGCGACCCGTGAGCTTGATGAAGACGTCTTCGAGATTCGACGCGCGGTGGACGTAGCGCAGGCCGGGCGCCTCGGCAAGCCGAGCCAGCAGCGCGTGCGCGTCGGTGCAGTAGAAGAAGGCGGTTTCGCCGCTAGTCTCGACTCGTTCAGCGAGCTTGACATGCGCCGCCACGAATGCTGTCAGTTCGCCGCCGGCTTCATCGTAGGCTTCGACGACCTGCGGCTCGATGTGTTCAGCGATCAGCTGGCGCGGGCTGCCCCCGGCGATCTTGCGCCCGTGATCGATGATGATCAGCGCATCGCAAAGGCGCTCGGCCTCATCCATGAAATGCGTGGTCAAGATCAGCGTCTTGCCGCTTGCCTTGAGCTGCTTCAGGCGCTCCCAGATCAGGTGGCGGGCCTGCGGGTCGAGCCCGGTGGTCGGCTCGTCGAGAAAGATGATGTCGGGGTCGTTGACCAGCGCCCGGGCCAGCGTCAGGCGGCGCTTCATGCCGCCGGAAAGGGTCGCGATGCGGGCGTCGGCCTTGCTGCCGAGACCGGCGAATTCGAGCAGATCAGGAATGCGCGCCCTGACCTCGTCGTCGCCAAGCCCGAAGTAGCGGCCGAAGACGAGCAGGTTTTCACTGGCGGTGAAATCCGGGTCGAGGTTGTCGAACTGCGGCACGACACCGACCCTGGCCCGCGCTTTCCGCGCCTCGGCGGGAATGACGCAGCCGTTCAGGTTGATGTCGCCGCTGTCGGGAGCGGTCAGCCCGAGACAGAGGCGCAGGGTTGTCGTCTTGCCGGCGCCGTTCGGCCCGAGCAGCCCGAAGCAGCGTCCGCGCTCGACGCGGAAGCTCAGGCCGGCGACGACCTCGGTCCCGGCATACGACTTGCGCAGGCCGGAAGCGGCTAGTGCCGCCACGCGCGGGTGACGATGTCGCGGATCAGATGCAGGCGACGGTGAAAGAAGTGATCGGCGCCCGGAACGACAATGACCGGCAGGTCAAGCGGCCGCGCCCAGTCGAAGACATTTTCCAGCGGCACCGTCTCATCGGCCGAGCCGTGGATGACGATTGTGTCGTGCGGCACGGCCTCCGTTTCATAGTTGCGGGTGCCCTCGACGAAGCCGGCGGCGGTGCCAACCAGCACCAGGCGCTGCGCCGGGTGGCCGAGTTCGACCAGACGCCGGGCCAGACGCGTCTGGCAGAAGGCGCCGAACGAGAAGCCGGCAAGCGCTACCGGCAGGTTGCCGCAGCGGCACTTGGCGTCGTGCAGGACCGCCAGAAGATCCTCGGTTTCGCCATGGCCCTCGTCATGGACGCCCTCGGTGTCGCCGACACCGCGAAAATTCGGGCGGAAGGCCGCATAGCCGAGGCTGACGAAAGTTCGCGCCAGCGTATAGGCGACCTTGTTGGTGTTGGCGCCGCCGCCCATCGGGTGCGGGTGGGCGACCAGCGCGATGCCGCGCGGTGCGTCGGGACGCTCCATGATGACGTCGATCTTGCCGGCGGGGCCGTCGATCAGAATCTTCTCTTCCGGTGCTCTCATATCTTCAGACGCTCCACGATCCGACCATTGACCAGATGCTCCTGGATAATTTCCTCGACGTCTTCCTTGTCGAGATAGGTGTACCAGACGGCTTCCGGATAGACGACCATGACCGGACCGTGATCGCAGCGATCGAGGCAGCCGGCCCGGTTGATTCGCACCTTGCCGGGACCCTTCATCTTCAGTTCGGCGATGCGGTCCTTGGCATAGGTCTGCATTTCACTGGCGCCGCGTGCGTTGCAGCAGGTTTCCCCCGGCTCGCGCTGGTTGCAGCAGAAAAAAACGTGATGCTTGAAATGACTCATCGGCAATCTCCTTGAGACGGCAATTATAGGCGGTCGGGTTTAGCTGGAACGCCTGGTGTTCGCCCAGTGCTTCTCCAGCGCGATGATCAACGAAGAGCCCAGCGCAAAGGAAAAAATCTCCATCCACTCGGCGAGTCCGATCGGCGCGGTCGAGAATGCGGCATTGAGCGGCGGCCAGTAGGTGAGCAGAAGTTGCAGGACCGCCATTGTGCCGATCCCGCCCCACACCCACGGGTTGGAAAAGATGCCGAGACTCCAGAAACTGCGGGTCAGCGAGCGGCAGTTGAACAGGTAGAGCATTTCGACCATCACGAAGACGTTGACCGCAACCGTGCGCGCCTCGGCCAGTGACTGCCCCTGCTCCAGTTCGCGCAGATAGAGTCCGAAGGCGCCTCCCAGCAGCAGGAAGGAAACGAGCACGATGCGGCGGATCAGCGCGTGGTCGAGCACCGGCATTTCCAGCCGGCGCGGCTGGCGATTCATGATTCCGCGCTCGATCGGCTCGAAGGCCAGCGGCAGGCCGAGCAGCACGGCGGTGGTCATGTTTATCCAGAGGATCTGCAGGGGTGTTATCGGCAAGGTACTGCCGAAGAGGATCGCGGCGACGATGACCAGTCCCTCGCCGAAATTGGTCGGCAGCGTCCACGTAATGAACTTGACAAGGTTGTCCCAGACACCCCTGCCCTCTTCGACCGCCGCCTCGATGCTGGCGAAATTGTCGTCGGTCAGCACCATGGCCGCTGCTTCCTTGGCCACCTCGGTGCCGCCGAGGCCCATGGCGATGCCGATGTCGGCCTGCTTCAGCGCCGGTGCATCGTTGACTCCGTCGCCGGTCATCGCGACGACCTCGCCGCGCGACTGCAGGGCGCGCACCAGGCGCAGCTTCTGCTCGGGCTCGACGCGGGCGAACACATCGGTTTCATGGGCGGCGAGCGCCAAGGCATCGTCGTCGAGCCGCGCCAGTTCGCGCCCGGTCAGCGCCCGCCGGGCGGAAAGTCCGATCTGCCCGGCAATCGCCAGTGCCGTCACGGCGTGGTCGCCGGTGATCATCTTGACCCGAATGCCGGCCGAATGACAGTTCCGGATCGCGCTAATCGCCGCCTTGCGCGGCGGATCGATCATGCCGACGATGCCGATCAGGCACAGCCCGCGCAGACCGTCGTCGGACAGCGCGCTTCGCGGCGGGGCAACCCGGCGAGCGAGAAGCAGGACGCGCATGCCCTGCCCGGCGAAGGCCTCGGCGGCCGCCTCAAGCCTTTCGCGATCGAGCGCTTCGCCATGGCCGGTAAGCGAAAGCTGCTCGACGCAGCGCGGCAGCAGTCGCTCGAGCGCACCCTTGACGTAGACGACCTGCTCGCCGTCACCGGCGTGTGCCGTCGCCATGTATTGCCGGCTGGCGTCGAAAGGCAGTTCGTCCTGGCGCGGAAACAGCGCGTTCAACGTGTGTTCGTCGAGCCCGCCCTTGCGCGCGACGACGAGCAGCGCGGCTTCGGTCGGGTCGCCGGTGATCGCCCAATGGCGGGCGGTCTTCGCCAGGCTGGCGTCATTGCACAGGGCGCCGGCCACGAGACATTCGCGTAGCGCGCCGTCGCCGGCGACCGCAAGCTCGTTGTGGCGGATGTCACCTTCGGGGCTGTAGCCATGGCCCGCCACCGAGAAGCGGCGGCCGGCGCAATAGATGGCGCGCACGGTCATGGCATTCTCGGTCAGCGTGCCGGTCTTGTCGGAGCAGATGACTGTCGTGCTGCCCAGCGTTTCCACTGCCGCCAAGCGGCGGATGATGGCGCGGCGCTTCGCCATGCGCCCGACTCCGATCGCCAGCGTCACCGTTACCGCGGCCGGCAGCCCCTCCGGGATCGCGCCGACGGCCAGCGCGACGGCGGCCATGAACATCTCGAACGGCGGGGCGCCACGCGTCAGGCCGACGGCAACGGTGAGCAGCGCGAGGCCGCCGATTGCCCATAGCAGCCAGTTGGAAAAAGTGGCCATCTTGCGCGTCAACGGCGTCACCATTTCGGGTGCGCTGGCGATCAGGCCGGCGATGCGGCCGGTCTCGGTGGCGTCGCCGGTCGCGACGACCAGCCCGGCGCCCTGCCCGGCGACGATGGTGGCACCGGCGTAGGCCATGTTGCAGCGCTCGGCGAGTAGCGTCTCGGCGGGCAGCGCGCCGACCTCCTTGCCGACCGGCAGCGATTCACCGGTCAGCATCGACTCGTCGGCGCGCAGTTCGCGCTGGTGGAATAGACGCAGGTCGGCGGGGACGCGGTCGCCGGCGGCCAGCAGAACGACATCGCCCGCCACCAGTTCGCCGGCATCCAGCTTCTTGCGCTGGCTGTCGCGCCGTGCCGTGACCGGGGTGGCGACGCTGCGCGCCAGTGCGGCGAGCGCGCCTTCGGCCTTGGCCTCCTGCCAGTAGCCGATGACCGCATTGACCAGCACGACGCCGAAGATCACGCTGGCGTCCACCCACTCGCCGAGCGAACTGGTGACCAGTCCGGCGGCGATCAGGACGAGGACGAGCGGTTGCGCGAGCTGCCCGGCAAAGCGTTTCCAGGCCGGCCTACCCGGCGCCTGGGTGAGCCGGTTGGGGCCATGGCGGGCCAGGCGGCCGGCCGCCTCGGCGGTGCTCAGTCCGGTCGAGTAATCCACTCCCTGATGCCGGGCGGCGGCATCCGGAGCGAGCGCGTGCCAGGCTAGTGGCGACGCGTCGTCAGCAGGAGAAACGGGAGTGTGAGGAAGGGCCATAACGTTGCGATCCAGCGCGTCAGTCCATTGAAGTTGAGAAAGTGGCCTTGCCGCCAAGCGGCCAATGCGGCGCCGGAGTAAGGATTGGGCGGGGCGAGGTTGACCAGCATTGCCCCGGCCAGCAGCGCCAGCGCCGCCAGCAGCAACCGTGCGGTAGCCGGCAGGGCGATGGCGATCGCCAGGCCGGTGCCGGCGAGAAGCAGGCCGATTTTCGCCCCCGGTGTGAGCCAGGCGAAGGCTTCATCCGGACTGACCAGAATCGCCGCAGCGACCGTACGCACGATCAGACCGAAAAGGATGAACAGCGGAACGGCGACATACGCCAGCGCCTTCCGGGCGCACAGTACGCGGACGATCAGTCCGACGGCCAGCGCGTTGAATGCGGTGATGCTCGCCTCGATCAGTACGAAGCTGTCGGCTGCGAAGGGAACAGCCCCGCCCAGCCCAAGAATCTGGCGAAGGTCGCCGGCGCCGAAAAGCAGAATTTCCGGTGACAGCGGGATCAGCAGCCAGAGCCCGAGCAGGGTCAGGCCGAGTTCGGCATGCGGGATCGGTGCGATCAGGCGCCTCTGCCATGCCGCGAAGCGAACGAAGACGCGCGGCCCGACCACCTGCGCCCAGATCGCGCCGAGCAGGCTGCCGAGTGAATTGCAGGCGAGATCGACGTTCGATGGAACACGCGAGGGCAGCCACGTCTGCAAGGCCTCGAGTAACAGGCTGACCGTCGCCGAGAGGAGCAAAGCGAGGACCGGGGCGGTGAAGCGACCCGGCACTCCCCGCAAGGCGAGCGTCAGGAGGAAGCCCAGAGGCATGTAGACCATGACATTGGCGGCGAGATCGAATGTCGTCCAGTAGCGCGGCCAGGCACCTTCGAGGAAAGCGAATGGCGAGGCCCCGGTGTCGCGCCAGCCGGAAAACGGATGCAGGCTGCCGTAGATGACCAGGCCGAGCCAGGCCAGCGCAAGGTAACGGGCGAGAAGAGCCGGGCTGCGGGTGTCCATGGCCCGATTGTATGTCAGTGGCGGTGCGGCTGATCCGCAGCATGGTGGGTCTCGGCAGCCACCCGGTGATGGAGGGCGGCGTGAATATCTTTGAGTGGGGTCGGGCGCCCAACCCATTGCGGCAGCAGCGAGCCGACGATCATGCCGAGCAAGCTGATCGCCAATCCGATCAGCTGCGGCGGCACCAGACTCGCCTCGCCGATCAGCAATTCGACCAGGATCCAGGCGCTGAGGCCGCCGAGTATCGCCGCCAGCGCGCCCTGCGTGGTGGCCCGTTTCCAGAACGCACCGAAAAACAGCGGCACGAAGGCACCGGCCAGCGTTACCTTGTAGGCGTTCTCGACCATCCTGAAGATGCTGGCGCTGGAATACAGCGCGAAGCCGAGGACAATGAGGGTGAACACGACGATGGCGACGCGCATGACGCGCAGGAACTGGTGGTCGCCCATGCCGGGGAAGAAGCCGCGCACGATGTTCTCCGAAAACGCCACTGAAGGCGCCAGCAGCGTCGCCGACGAGCAACTCATGACCGCCGACAGCACGGCACCAAAGAACACGGCCTGGGCGATGAGCGGGGTGTGGTGCATGACCAGCGTCGGCAATACCAGTTGCGAATCGGTTTCGAGCAGGCCGGTGAACAGTTCGGGGTCGATCAAGGTCGCCGAATAGGCGATGAACATCGGCACGAAGGTGAAGCAGAAGTAGATCGAGCCGCCGAGGATCGAGCCCCAAATGGCGATGGTCGCGGTCTTGGCCGAGGTGATCCGCTGGAAGACGTCCTGCTGCGGAATCGAGCCGAGCATCATGGTGATCCAGGCGCTGAGGAAGGTCAGCCACTGCCAGGGGTCGGGCGGTGGGAAGAAATCGAGCTTCCCCGCGGTCGACGCGTGATTGATGACCAATTCCACCCCGCCGGTCAGACCGGAAACGAGGTAGCCGATGTACAGCATGCCGCCCATGATGACGCCCATCTGGACGAAATCGAGGATGGCGACGGAGAGCATGCCGCCGAAAGTGGTGTAGGTCAGGACGATTGCGGCGCCGAGGATCATCCCGGCGGTCTGGCTGACGAAGCCGTCGGTGACGACGTTGAAGACGAGGCCGAGCGCCTTGATCTGCGCCGAGACCCAGCCGAGGTAGGAGGCGACGATGCACAGGGTGGTCAGGACCTCGACCGTGCGGTTGTAGCGCATCCGGAAATAATCGCCGAGGGTCAGGATATTCAGCTTGTACAGCTTCCTGGCGAAGAAGAAGCCGGCGATGATCAGGCACAGCGACGAGCCGAAGGGATCGGCGACGACGCCGCGCAGGCCGTCCTTGACGAAGGTGGCGGAAACGCCGAACACCGCCTCCGCCCCGAACCACGTCGCGAACACGGTGGCGGTGACGACCGGCAGCGGCAGGTGACGGCCGGCGACCGCGAAATCCTTGGCGGTGTGCACGCGGGTGGCCACATAGAGGCCGATACCGATGGACAGCATCAGGTAGAGGACGACGAACCAGATCAGCATGCCGTGCAGCCGAAAGGCAAGGTGTTGAAATTGCGCCAATTATAGTTTTGCCGAGCCGCCGTATGGTGGATTGGCGCCCATGAAAGCGATCCGGCGTTGATCGAAACAAACAGATCGAGTCTTGCGGCAGAGCCAAGCAGCACTTGCCAATGACGCCAATTAAATATACTGTATGTTTGAACAGTTAGTCGCATCACGCCTTTCCCAGCGCGACCTCTTGATCGATTGAAACACGTTAAGGTACGTCTCGGGCCTGGGTTTGGCAGATCTAACTGGGGTATCAGGCAGCAAGACTGCTTGGAGTCGTGTCTTGAGCAATTTCTATTCCAACATTGGCCCCTGTGCCATAATTCCAACAACTACCGAGGTATCGCAATGGACGACAACAAGGCAAAGGCGCTCGCAGCGGCCCTGCAGCAGATTGAAAAGCAGTTCGGCAAGGGTTCCATCATGAAGATGGGCGACGCCGAGATCGACGAAGCCATTCAAGTGGTGTCCACCGGTTCGCTGGGCCTGGACATCGCGCTAGGCGTTGGTGGCTTACCTCGCGGTCGGGTTGTGGAGGTCTATGGCCCGGAGTCCTCGGGAAAGACAACACTTTGTCTGCAGGTTATTGCGGAGATGCAGAAACTGGGCGGCGTCGCCGCCTTTATTGATGCCGAGCATGCCCTTGACCCTCAGTATGCGCAAAAGCTGGGAGTGAATGTCGGCGACTTGCTGATCTCCCAGCCCGATACTGGTGAGCAGGCGCTGGAGATCGCCGACATGCTGGTGCGTTCCGGCTCGGTTGATATCATCGTCATCGACTCCGTTGCCGCCCTCACGCCGCGTGCTGAAATCGAAGGGGAAATGGGGGACCAGATGGTCGGCCTGCACGCGCGCCTGATGAGCCAAGCGCTGCGCAAGCTGACTGCCAATATCAAGAAGACCAACACGCTTGTTGTCTTCATCAACCAGATCCGTATGAAGATCGGCGTCATGTTCGGCTCGCCGGAAACCACTACCGGCGGTAACGCGTTGAAGTTCTATGCCTCGGTCCGCCTCGATATCCGCCGCATCGGCGCAATCAAGCGGGGTGACGAAGTGATTGGCAGCGAGACCAAGGTCAAGGTTGTCAAGAACAAAGTGGCACCGCCTTTCCGCGAGGCGATCTTCGACATTCTCTACGGTGAGGGTATTTCGAGACAAGGTGAAATTGTCGAAATGGGTGTCGCGCACAAGTTGGTCGACAAGTCCGGCGCCTGGTACGCTTACAAAGGTGAGAAGATCGGTCAGGGAAAGGACAACGCACGCGAATTTCTGCGCAGCCATCGAGAGGTCGCCCAGGAAATCGAGGCACGCATCCGTGAAGCCGCCAGCAGCACAGTGATCAAGCCCACCAAATCGGCCCCGGCCAATGCCTGACTACAGCCAGGCGCTGCGGGTTGCCGCGTTGCGGCTGCTGACCCGGCGAGATCATAGCCGGGCGGAGCTCAGGACGAAACTCGCCGCCGGTGCTGAATCGGACGAGCAACTGGACTCGGTTCTCGACGTCCTGCAGGCCGAATGCCTGCTTTCGGATCGGCGCTACGCCCGCGCCCGCGTTGTGGCGCGTGCCGGACGCTTTGGTGATGCGCGTCTGAAGCAGGAGTTGAGGCAGCATGGAGTCGGTGACGATGATATAGCTGCTGCTCTGCCCGAAGGTGGGGATGAAGTGCTCCGTTGCCGGGC
This sequence comes from Candidatus Dechloromonas phosphorivorans, assembly GCA_016714975.1. Classification (GTDB taxonomy): domain Bacteria; phylum Pseudomonadota; class Gammaproteobacteria; order Burkholderiales; family Rhodocyclaceae; genus Azonexus; species Azonexus phosphoriphilus. The sequence goes on from JADKBR010000019.1 coordinate 42,940, forward strand.
GGTCTGGGAGAGAAAATTTCGTGAGCTTCCGCAAGAACTGGAAGAGAGAGCAAGGCAGATGCGTTTCCTGCAGTATCGCGGCTTTTCCGGTGAGGCAATTCGCAGTGTCATGCGCGGTAATGCCGGATGAGCAATTCCGGGGGCTCAAGACTGCTAGCCAACAACCTGCGCAAGAAATACAAGGCGCGCACTGTGGTCGAGGATGTTTCGTTCGAAGTAAAGAGCGGCGAAGTGGTCGGCCTGCTCGGTCCCAACGGCGCGGGGAAGACGACCTGTTTCTACATGATCGTCGGTCTCGCCCCCGCTGACGGCGGCGAGGTCTATATTGACGACGTCAGGCTGACCCACTTGCCGATGCACAGCCGTGCCCGCCAGGGTCTTTCCTATCTGCCGCAGGAGGCTTCGGTTTTCCGCAAGCTGAGTGTCGAGGAGAACATCCGCGCGGTGCTGGAGTTGCTGGATATTCCCGAAGCTGAGCTCAATGATCGTCAGGAAGGCCTGCTTGAAGAACTGAATATTGGCCATGTTCGACACATCAATGCCGCTGCGCTCTCTGGTGGCGAGCGGCGCCGGGTTGAAATCGCGCGTGCGCTGGCAACCAATCCGCGCTTCATCCTGCTCGACGAACCATTTGCCGGGGTTGACCCGATTGCCGTGCTGGAAATCCAGAAAATTGTCCGTTTTCTCAAGGAACGTGGGATAGGTGTGCTGATTACTGACCACAATGTGCGGGAAACGCTGGGGATCTGTGACCACGCCTACATCATCAATGCTGGGCGCGTGCTTGCCGCTGGACGCCCAGAGGAAATCGTTGGGAATGAAAGTGTGCGCAAGGTTTATCTGGGCGAGCACTTCAAGCTCTGAATTCTGAACCCGGTATCAGACCCAATTGATGAAACCCTCTCTCCAGCTAAGACTCTCCCAGAATCTGGCGCTAACGCCCCAGTTGCAACAGTCGATCAAGCTTCTGCAGCTATCGACGGTCGAGATGCAGCAGGAGATCGAAAACTACCTCCAAGAAAACCCAATGCTGGAGCGCGATGACGATGGCGCCTTCGAGTCGTTTTCCTCTGCCCAACAGTTTGACGCCCCGCGTAGCGATGCGGTCGAACGTTCCGATCATGAAGAACGCGAAGAGCGCGATCTGCGCGATGACCGGGAACATGCAATTCCCACAGCACCGTCCGACGTTGATGACGACCGCTGGGCGGCAGATGCCGGCACTTTCACCGGAGCCGGTCGCGATGAAGGCGATGAAGGCGATGACCAGGATATCCAAGGCAGTGCGCCCAGTCTTCGGGACCATTTGACTTGGCAAATGGGAGTGACACAGCTCAGCGAGCGCGACCGCATTCTGGTCAGGTTCCTCATTGAAGCGCTTGACGACGACGGTTACCTGGCCACACCGCTTGGCGAGCTCTGGGAGACCCTCCCGCCCGAGTACGAAATTGAGCTGGAAGATCTGGAAATTGCGCTTTGCCACATTCAGAGCTTTGATCCCGTGGGCATCGGCGCCCGTAGTCCCCAGGAGTGCCTTGCGCTACAGCTCAAGGTGCTTCCGAAGTCACCCGACCAGCAACTGGCCCTGCTGATTGTCCAGAAGCATCTTGAACTGCTGGCTGCTCGCGATTTTGCGAAGATCAGGCGCCTTGCCGAATGCACCGAGCAAGCGCTGAAGGATGCCCATGCGCTGATCGTCAGCCTTGATCCGCGACCGGGGTCGCGCTTCGCGCAGCTGGAGGCACGCTATGTCACTCCCGATGTCATCGTCAGGAAGCTCAAGGGCCAATGGACGGCTTACATCAACCCGGATGCCTACCCACGGCTGCGTATCAATCGTCTGTACGCCGAGGTTTTGGGCAGGCAAAGGCGTGGTAACGGCGATCTGATGGGCCAACTGCAGGAAGCACGGTGGCTGATCAAGAACGTCCAGCAACGCTTTGAGACGATCCACCGTGTCACGCAGGCGATAGTCGACCGCCAGCGGCAGTTTTTCGAACATGGCGAAGTGGCGATGCGTCCGCTGGTTCTGCGCGAGATTGCCGAAATCCTTGGTCTGCACGAGTCGACCGTGTCACGGGTGACCAACCAGAAATACATGGCTACCCCGCGCGGCATCTTTGAACTCAAATATTTCTTTGGCAGTCATGTGTCCACTGATACTGGCGGTGCGTGTGCTGCCACGGCCATTCGCGCCCTGATCAGGCAGTTGATTGGGGCCGAGGATGGCAAAAAGCCCTTGTCGGATAGCCAGTTATCCGAAATACTGGGCCAGCAGGGCATTGTTGTGGCCCGCCGAACGGTGGCAAAATACCGCGAGGCGCTCAACATCCCGCCGGTCAATTTACGCAAGACCCTGTAGTGAGAGGAGAAGAAATGAATTTGCAGATCGCTGGTCACCACATTGAAGTCACACCGGCGTTGCGCGGGTATGTGGAGAACAAGCTGGATCCCGTAATTCGGCATTTTGACAAGGTCACCGGCGTCAGCGTGATCCTGTCCGTCGAGAAGCTGAAACAGACAGCCGAAGTTACGGTGCACGTTCCGGGCAAAGACATGCACGCTGAAGAAACCGGCGATGATCTCTATGCGGCAATTGATGCACTTTTCGACAAACTGGATCGCCAAGTCCAGAAATACAAGCAAAAAATTCAGGACCACCATCGGGGCGACAAGCCAACGCAGCAGGTGGCTAGCTAACTGTTCCATGACCGCAGTGTGTTTCACTGCGGTCTCTCCCTTGGTGCTTTCCATGAATGCTTTGACCAAAATCCTCCCGGCAGCGCAGGTCTTGCTTGACGTCGATTCCAGCAGCAAGAAACGCGTTTTTGAACAGGTCGGGATGCTTTTCGAGAAACACCTTGGCCTCGGCCATGCGCTTGTCTTCGATAGTTTGTTTGCGCGCGAGAAACTGGGATCCACCGGCCTTGGCCAAGGAGTCGCCATTCCCCACGGCCGTATCAAGGGCCTGAAGCAGGCTGCCGGAGCATTTTTGCGTCTCAAGACGCCGGTTCCTTTCGACGCGCCTGACGGGCGACCCGTCAACCTGATGTTTGTTCTGCTTGTACCGGAGCAGGCGACCGAGCAACACCTTCAGATTCTCTCGGAGCTTGCGCAAAACTTTGCAGAACAGCCTTTCCGCGAAGCCCTTTTGGCAGCACCCGATTCGGCAGCTGTCGTCGCCCTGTTCGAGGCCTGACCTACACGTGCTCCGCCACATCAGCTTGGTCAAGCTTTACGAGGACAACCGCGAAAAGCTCCTCCTGAACTGGGTAGTTGGGCAGCGGATCGATCGTCGGATCGGGATCAAGGTTTGCAGTAACTACGGCGCCGACGTCGTTGGCCACATCAACATCATTCACCCGGAGCGCCTGCAGGTCATGGGCCAGGGAGAATATGACTGGGCCATGCGTATCGGCGAGCGCCGCTTCGCTCATCTGTTCCATGAGTTGCTGCTGGCGAAACCTCCAGCCGTCATCGTGGCTGATGGTCTGAATTCCCCGGACGTGCTGGTTGCCGCGTGCAAGGATTCGGATACGCCGCTCATCCTGACCCCCAAACCTTGCTCGGCGGTCATTGATCTTCTGCGGATCTATCTCTCGGCGCGCCTTGCCGATACCGTCAATCTGCATGGGGTCTTCATGGACGTCCTTGGCATGGGTGTCCTGATCACCGGAGATTCAGGCGTCGGCAAGTCCGAACTGGCGCTCGAGCTGATTTCACGCGGTCATGGCCTGGTTGCCGACGATGTCGTCGAAATGGGCCGCATTGCCCCGGCGACGGTGGAGGGTCGCTGCCCCGGAATGCTCCGCGACTTCCTAGAAGTGCGCGGTCTCGGACTCCTCAATATCCGTACGATCTTCGGCGAGACAGCGTCACGCCGCAAGATGAAACTCAAGCTGATTGTTCACCTTCAGAAAACGGTTAGTGGTTCGGACGCTCCGCGCTTGCCGCTTGATGCCCAGAACCAGGACGTCCTCGGCGTGCCGATTCGTACCGTCGTGATTCCGGTGGCGGCTGGGCGGAACCTGGCGGTTCTCCTTGAAGCAGCGGTGCGCAACACTATTTTGCATCTTCGGGGGATCGACAGCATGCAGGACTTCATTGACCGCCAGCAACGCATGATGCTTGACGACGAGGGCTGAATGCCAGATAGTTCTCTCGCCTTTCCGAACCATTCCCATTAGGAGACAGACGATGAAGACCTTGATTGCCATGTTGTTCGCCGCTCTCGCCGCATCCTCGGTCTACGCAGCAGACGACTGCGCTGCCAAAGCAGCCGAGAAAAAGCTGGCAGGCGCTGCCAAGGATAGTTTCATGAAGAAATGCACGGCGGATGCCATGGGCTCAGGTAGCGCCTGTGAAGCCACTGCCGATCAGAAGAAACTGGCCGGTGCGGCCCGCACGAGCTTTGTCAAGAAGTGTGAGACTGACGCCAAGGGCAATCAGGCCGGAGCTGCCTGCGAAGCGACGGCGACCGAAAAGAAGCTGGCCGGTGCAGCCAAGAACAGTTTCGTGAAGAAGTGCGTGGCTGACGCACAAGCGGCAAAGTAGGCTTTTTGGTCTCTTGGAGCGTCAACCGCAACGGCCATTCTTGAGTGGCCGTTTTTTAATTGCGGCGGCTTAAAAGATCTCAAACTCGGCAAAATCTGCGTTGGGGTCCCTGCTTGAGGCGCCAAAACAGATTCGGCCATTGGTCTTGAGCTGAATCTGGCTGCGCCGAACCACGATCTCTTTCCCATCGCCGAGGGTCACGTAGCTGCCGTTAGTGCTGCTATCGATGTAAAAGTAACTCTCGTTCCGCCGCTCGATCCGGCCGTGTGCTCGTGAAGCCTTGCGGTCCACGATCACCAGTTTGCTTGTTGGGTCGCGTCCGAGGGTCAGAAAGGGGGCCTTCTCATCTAGCTGAAAGGCATTCCCGTGGTAGCGCACGCACAGGCGATCGACGTCCGCCAGAATCTGGCTTGGTGTCGGATCGATCATGACGCTGTGTTTCTGCTGAGGTTCTTCGTGACTCATCCAGTCTACCTCGGCAAGGCCGAAAGTCATGTCGCCTTCTTGAACCATGCCAAGATCCGGCATTGGCCGAGTAAGAATGGTAGTGCGCTTCGGAAGCTCGGCGATCAGCAGCGAACTGGCAAGGATCTGGTCAATTCGTGCCAGCCCCGCAATCTGTTTGGCGCCAGTAGCACCGTCGCCAGTGGCGGTCGCGCCGTCCGTAACAATGGTGCCGAAATGCAATCCGATACGGATGGTGAGTTTGAGACCGGATACCGGAGGCAGCTTGGAGACGCGTAACTGCATGTTGACCGAAGCATGACAGGCATCCTCGGCCGACCGGAAAGTGGCCACCAGTTCCCCACCCATAATGCTTAGCGTTTGACCGCGGTAGCCAACGATTGAGCGCTCCATGCGCTTGACGCAACGCTCCACAGCATGGGCGGCTTCCGCATCGCCCAGACGCTTGAAGAGCCGGGCGCTACCGGACACGTCGGCAAACATCACAATTAACTTGTTTTCCGTTTTGCTCATCGAAGTCAAGACCAAGTTGGGACGGACGATTATCGCATTGGCTGGGACGGTCGAACAGTACTATTGACCCGGCCGAGCGGCTCAACGATCACATTGTCATTGCTAATCGGGACTTGCAAGCCAATCGGGACCGATCCCCCGCTACTTGCCGATATCTCCGGGGGATCGAAGGCGATGTCGCCTTCGTCCACTGGCGTGGCCAGGGTCAAGCCGCGAAAGTCGAACCGCGAATTGTCAGCCAGGTGGGAGGGCACAATATTTTGCATGGCGGTGAATACGGATTCGGTGCGCCCTGGGTAGCGGTGGTCCCAGTCCTCCATCATTTCCCGAATTTTCTGGCGCTGCAGGTTGGCCTGCGAACCACAGAGGTTGCAGGGAATGATCGGAAATTTCATGCCACGCGCGAAGCGGGAGATGTCTTTTTCGGAGCAATAGGCGAGCGGACGGATCACGACGTGCGCTTTGTCGTCGGTCACCAGCTTCGGCGGCATCGCCTTCAGCTTTCCGCCGAACAGCAAATTGAGGAACAGCGTGTGCACCATGTCGTCCCGATGATGACCAAGCGCGATCTTGTTGGCCCCGAGTTCCTTGGCTGTCCGGTAGATGATTCCTCGACGCAGGCGCGAGCATAGGGAGCAGGTGGTCTTGCCCTCGGGAATCTTTTTCCGGACGATCGAATAGGTATCGGCCTCGACTATCCTGAACTCGACCCCCAGCTCCGCGAGATACCGTGGAAGCACGTCGGCCGGAAAGCCTGGCTGCTTTTGATCGAGATTCATTGCGATCAGTTGGAATCTGATGGGTGCCCGGCGCTGCAAGGCAAGCAGCATGGTAAGCAGCGTGTAGGAATCCTTGCCACCGGAAATGCAGACCAGAACGGTGTCGCCGTCCTCGATCATGTTGTAGTCGATGATGGCCTTGCCGACGCGACCTTCAAGATATTTTCTGAGCTTCTGCAGAGTTTTCGAGTCATCCATGGCAAACTTTTATCAGACTTCCGCGGTCGACCGCGAAAAACGCACAAGTTTACCCCGAGTCAGTGCGTTTTCTCCGGCAAGAGTCTTGCTCGCCGGCTAAAATTAGTCCTTTACGGATATTCCATGCGCCTCCCACCCCCTTCGCCTGAAGCGGCTGCCTGCAGTCGCGAATTGGTTGCCGCGATTCGGCGTGACATAAGCAACCAGGGAGGCTGGATATCGTTTGCGCGGTTCATGGAAATGGCTTTGTATGAACCGGGTCTCGGCTACTATTCGGCGGGAGCAAGAAAGTTCGGCGCTGCCGGTGATTTTGTCACTGCGCCCGAGATGAGCGGATTTTTCGGTCGCGCACTTGCCCACCAAGTTGCGGAAGTGATCGCAGTCTCTTCACCGGCTATCCTTGAAGTGGGGGCTGGGTCCGGTCGTCTCGCTGCTGATTTGCTGCTTGAACTTGAAGGTCTCGGAGTGCTGCCGGATCGCTATGACATCCTTGATCTTTCAGGGGACTTGCGCGAACGTCAGCGGGCGACGCTAGCCGCCGCCGCGCCGCACCTGCTGCCCCGTGTCCGCTGGCTGGATGGTCTGCCGGAGACCTTCTCGGGGGTCGTCCTGGCCAACGAACTGCTCGACGCGATGCCGGCCCATGTCGTTGCTTGGCGCGAAGATGGTGTCTTCGAGCGCGGTGTCGGGATTGATGAGGCAGGCGGTTTCGCCTGGCACGAGCGACCAGCGGCGGGTCCACTGCTGGCGGCCGCCCGAGAGATCGGTGCGCAGTGCACCCTGCCGCCGGGTTACGAAAACGAGATCAGCCTTGCAGCACGTGCCTGGACCGCTGAATGGGGCCATCGTCTGCAATGCGGAGCGCTACTGCTGATCGACTACGGCTTCCCGCGCCGCGAGTTCTACCATCAGCAGCGCGGGCGCGGGACCTTGATGTGTCATTACCGCCATCATTCGCATCCCGATCCGTTCTATCTCCCGGGCCTGCAGGATGTCACGGTCCACGTCGATTTCACGGCAATCATCGCCGCCGCCGATGCGGCCGGACTCAATCTGCTCGGCTACGTCAGCCAGGGCCAGTTCCTGCTCAACTGCGGTATCCTCGACCTGCTGGCCAGAGAGCAGCCGGGCACCCTCGATTACATCCGTGCCAGCGGCGCCATCAACAAGATGCTTTTGCCGCACGAGATGGGTGAACTGTTCAAGGTCATCGCCATCGGTCGCGGCATCGTTCGCCCGTTGCTCGGGTTTGCCACTGGCGACCAGAGCCGGCGTTTGTAACGGTAGCATCTTCGTCCACAGTCACGCCATGCGCCGCTATCCATTCTCGTTCATCGTTCTCACCGCACTCGGCGTTCTCTGTGCCATCCCGGGCGTGATCAGCATCGCCGGCTTCGGGGCTGCCGCGCATCCCGTTCTCGACGATCCGATGGCGGGACTGGCCTTCATGGTTTCGAGCGTCGCCTTGGTCGGCTCTGGAGCATTCCCATTGGTGATTGAGCGGTTGAAGGAAAATGAGCAGCGATAGAATGCTGGCCACCCCATTGAAACCCGCTGTGATCCCTGCCCTGACCCTACCCAACGGAAGTCAATCATGCCCCTCGTGACCTACGAGCTTGACGAAGGCATTGCCATTCTCTCCATGAACCGGCCCGCAGCGCTTAACGGGCTGAACGAAGAACTGATCACCGCACTGGGAGAAGCGACTGCGCGTGCCGCGGCCGATGCCGAGGCGAGGGTGGTGATATTGCGCAGCAGCGGCAGACACTTCATGGCCGGCGGCGACCTGAAGTATCTCTCCGGGGAAATTTCCGGACGTGATGCCGCCGCAATCGAAGCCCGCGTGAAGGATCAACTGGCGCGAGTGCATGCCATTACCTTGAATGTGCGCAATATGGAAAAGCCCGTGATTGCCTCTGTGCGAGGCGTGGCGGCGGGCTTTGGCATGTCGTTGATGCTTGCCTGTGACTTTGCCCTCGCGGCCGATTCCGCCTACTTCATGCTTGCCTATTGTCACATTGCCTTGTCGCCGGATGGGGGCGCTACCTGGCTTCTGCCGCGCTTGGTCGGTCTGAGAAAGGCCGCGGAAATCGCCCTGCTCGGCGATCGTTTCGATGCGCCGACTGCCGTCAGGCTTGGCTTGCTCAGCCGCACAATGCCAGTAGCGATCCTGGATCAGGAGTGTCTGGCGCTCGCCAGACGCCTCAAGGACGGACCGGCTCAGGCACTGGCGCGAACCAAAGCACTGCTCAACCAGTCATTCTCGACTCCGTTGGAGCACCAGCTGGAGGCCGAGCAGGCAAATTTTGCCCGATGTGCCGCCGAGCCGGATTTCGCTGAGGGCCTGAAAGCCCGTGCCGAGAAGCGGAAGCCCCGCTTCGGCTGAACGGGTTGCTGCTGACCGGTGCTTTCTGCTCCGCTGGCGGCGTCCAGGTTACTCTGTCGTTGCGCGCAGTGCCTTGATCAGGCCTGCAATCCCGTCCTTCTGCTGTGCCCAGAAGTGATCGGCACGCGCCGGTGATGCAAGAGCGGGTGAATGGACGCCGGTGGGGGGTAGTCCTGAGGCGAGATGCTGGGTGCCGAACAGGCGGTCCCAGATCGGAAAGAGGATCGCGAAGTTGCAGCCGTGGCGAAATTGCCGGCCCTCCGGCAGGTCGACCGCGTGATGCCAGCGGTGATAGCGCGGACTGACCAGCAGCCGTTCGCCGAGCCAGCCGAAGCTCAGGCGGGCGTTGACGTGGGAGAGATTCTCGACGATGCGGATCGCTACCATGAGGCCGATGAAATGCCCCGGCGGGACCCCGATGAACAAGGCGATCAGGGCGAACCAAGCGCCGCCGATCAGGTCGTCGAGCAGATGATTGCGGCTGTCGGTCCACAGCGACATCTGGCGCTGGCTATGGTGGATCACGTGCAATGCCCACCACCAGCGGAATGTGTGGGAGAGGCGATGACGCCAGTACTCGAAGAAATCCAGAATGACCAGGTAGACGAAAAAGGCGACCAGTGGCCGCGTCTCAAGAAATGGGAGAGCATCTTCAAGCTGCGGCGGGATTACGTCGTGAAAGCGCAGCCAACCTTCGAGGCTCAAAGTGAACGGACTGAGCAAAGCAAAGACGGCGAGCGGCACGATGCCCAGACGATCGAGAAAAGTGTAAAGGACATCGACGCGCACCGCTTTGCGATCCGGCCAGCGCTCGACGGGGCGAAAGTACTCGAGGGGGCGTAGCAGCAAGTAGGCAACCCCTAACTGAAGTACACCGTAGAGGAAGAACTCAACCCCGTCGAAAGCGGGTTCGAGAAGACTACCCAAACCCAGTGCCAGCAGCGGTGGCTGGACGACTTGGTCGAGTAGCCACCCCTGGGTCAGCACGAAAGCATCGAGAAAGTCCTGGAACATGGTGCGCCTGCCCTGATCCGCTTACCCGGCCAGCGCCAGTGTGGCAAAACAGAATCCCCGGGCTCCGAGGCCGCTGAGCAGTTCGTCGAGTGCCGGCGCGAATGGATCCTTGCGCGACCAGATGCCGAGATGGGCCATGACGATGTCGCCATCCTTCAGGTTTTTCAGCGCGCGTTCGACCAGCCGGGAGTTGGGGTAACTCTCGGATGGCAGCTCGTCACCGAGGAAGCCGGCCGGCGCCCAGCCCACGTGACGGTAGCCGCAGGCCTGCGCCGCTTGCAGTGTCAAGGGCGTCGTGCGTCCCCCAGGAGCGCGCCACAACGGATCAAGAGCGCGTCCCGTTAGTTCCTTGAAACGGGCATCGGGGCGGTGCACTTCTTCACAGATACCTTTACTGTCCAGATCTAACGTCCTGCCGTCCATCAGCCGGTACTGCGTCAGGTTGCCTTGATCCTGGCGGAAACTGCCATGCTGCCAAGTGTGGCTGCCGAAGGCGTGACCCTCGGCGACGCGGGCCTGCCAATATGGAGCCCATGCCTTGTCCAGCGCATAGTCGCCCCGCAAGGTCTTCTCGTTGGCAACAAAGAAGGTTGCCCTGGCTTTGTGCTTCGCCAGTGTTGCGGCGACAAGTTCCGCATGACGCATGTTCCCGGTATCGAAGGTCAGATACAGGGTGCCGCTGCAGGCAGCGCTCGCGACGCTGCCTGCTCCTGAGACCATAGAGGCAAAGGCGAGGATCAAGGCAGCGCGACGGCCGGTCACTTGCGACCCGCGTGATTGAGGAAGAACACGCCGTGCGGCGAGCTCCCAACAGGTATCGACGTCTTCAGCGTCTTGGTTGTCAGGTCGATAACCTGGACGCGACGGGCAAAGCGTGCCGTAGCCCAGAGTTCCTTGCCATCGGCGCGAACTTCCATGTCGTCGGGCCCGCCGGGAACATCATATTTCTCGACGACGGTGAGCGTCTGCGTATCGAACAGCGAGATGCTGCCACCTTTGACCGAGCGATTTGAGACAAAATAATAGCGACCGTCGCCACGCGGATGCAGGTTATGGGCGGCGGTATCGGTCGGCACCTTCTTGACCGTTTTCTGTGTTTTCCAGTCGATGACTTCGACGTAGCCTTCGCCCATGATGGCCACCAGGAGGTAACGGTTGTCGGGCGTCATCACGATGCCCGCCGGCGTCGGCCCGACCGGGATGACCCATTCCGTCTTCAGGGTCTTCAGGCTGATCGCCATCACTTCGTTCGAATCCTGCAGCGTGATGAAGACCAACTCGCCGGCGGCATCGAACGCCATGTGCGATGGGGTGCGCGGCGCGTGTACCCGGGCCTTGAGCTTGAAATCAGCGGCGTCGTAGATGTCGACCCGATCGAGGCGCAGGGAATTGCTGACGAACAGCTTCCTGTCAGGTGAGAAGCCGAGGTGATAAGGATCGGAGATGTCGCGGATGCGCTTTTGCTCCTTTCCTGTCAGCGGGTCGAAGAAGACCAGTTGGTTGGAAGCAGCGCAGGCCACAATGACCGACCTGTCGTCCGGTGACGGCATCAGGTGATGCGGCTCTTTGCACACCTGAGTCTTGCCGACCACCCTGTAGGTTTCCGTATCGATCAGGCTGAGGGTGCCGTCCCCAGAGTTGAGGGCGATGGCGAGGGCTGGACCTGCGGCCTCGACAGTGGCCGCGAATATTGGCATGCAGACGGCGGCGGCAATAAGGAAGATCCTGTGATCGATGTGGGCGAACATGGGACGGGTCGGTTGTCGTGTTTTGTGTACCTGGTGGGTCGCCATTATGCCCCACGCAAGAGACGCCAGTACTGGATCCTGATGGTTGCTGCAGCGCCGGCGACGATGGCCAGGAAGGTAACGATGGACCCGAGCGCCAGCGTCGAGAAACCGGTGATGCCTTGCCCCACCGTGCATCCCATTGCCGTGACACCGCCAAACCCCATCAGTGCCGCACCGAGCAAGTGGCTGGCGGTGTCTTCGACGCTGGCAAAGCCTTCCCAGCGGAAGTTGCGGGTGAGCAACGCCCAGGCACCGGATCCGGCAATGACGCCCAGTACCGTTGCAATGGCGAAGGTGACCTTGCGGCTGGTGTCCGACCAAAGCATTAGCAGTTCAAGCGTGTACGCCTGCGGGGCGACGAAGGTTAGCGACTCCATGCGACCGCTGTTGGTCGTCAGGAAAGCTTCTTGCAAGGTTTCGGGATCCTCGGCCAGATAACCAAGGTGACCGCTGACATACCAGCCCGCGACTACGGCCAGCCCAATGCCGAAACCGCCGAGCAGGTTGTCCAGGGTCCAGAACTCACGATTTAACAGGCAGAATGCGGTCAACCCGCCGCCGATGACAAGAACCGCGAGCCGGAATGCGGTCTCGGCACTCATGCCAGCTGCCGTCAGCAGCGCCGGGAGATCCTGGCCACCCGGGAACGTAATCACTGCCTTGTCCAACACATTGACGCGGAAGACGCCGAGTACGCCACGCATGGTGATGTAGGCAACCACGGCCAGTACGAGGAAAACGACCACCGACTTCAAGTTTCCGCCACCGATTCGGATCAAGGTCTTCGAACCGCAGCCTGAGGCGAGAACCATGCCGATGCCGAAACAGGTGCCGCCGAGCAGGTAAGAGAGCCAGGTGAAGCCTGGCGTCCGGTAGATCGACTTGCCGAGATCGATCAGGCCCGCAGAATGCAGGGCGGCCGACCCCAGGATCGCGACGCCGATGGCCAGCAGCCACATGCGCATGCGGCCCCAGTCGCCGGTATTGACGATGTCGGAAACGGCGCCCATCGTGCAGAAACTGGTCTTCTGGCCGATGGCGCCAAAAAGGAAGGCGACCACGAAAGCCAGCCAGAGAATCGTCGACGATGAGACGGCAGTTTCCATGCTCAGGTGCGGTAAGAAGTTGGGTCAGTGGCGCCGGCAGCGGTGAAACCTTCGGCGCGCAGGCGGCAGGAATCACAGACGCCACAAGCATGCCCGTCAGAGTCGGCCCGGTAGCATGACACCGTTAACGCATAGTCTACGCCAAGCTTGATGCCTTTGCGGATGATGTCAGCCTTGGAAAGGTCAATCAGCGGCGTGTGGATCGTCAGCCGGGCACCCTCGACACCGGCTCGCGTCGCCAGGTTGGCCATCGTCTCGAAGGCGGCGATGTAGTCGGGGCGGCAATCGGGGTAGCCGGAATAGTCGACCGCATTGACCCCGAGGAAGATGTCGCGGCTGCCCAGCACCTCGGCCCAGGCCAGCGCCAGCGCCAGCATGATCGTGTTGCGCGCCGGTACATAGGTCACCGGAATGCCTGGCTGCACGCCCTCGGTTGGCACGGCGATGCTGGTATCGGTCAGCGCCGACCCACCAAACTGGGCGAGGTCGACACTGAGAATGCGGTGCTCGGCGGCACCCAGCGCCTTGGCGACCCGCTCGGCGGCCTTGAGTTCGGCGTGGTGACGCTGGCCGTAATCGAACGACAGGCAGTGGCAGGAAAAGCCCTGGCCGCCGGCGATGGCCAGGCAGGTGGCGGAATCGAGGCCACCGGAAAGGAGAACGACAGCGGGGTTCATGGGGCGGCAATATACCTGAATTAGGGGTTGGATGGCGCCGGTAGCTGCTTGTTCCTGCGCTACAATTTGCTGCTTTGAGACTGCCCCCGGAGAATTCAATGCCGCTTCGCCTGACTGCCCTCGCCGCCGCGCTGATGCTTGCCGGCTCCGTACACGCCGCCGACAGGATCAAGGTGGGCTTCGTGTCCACGCTCTCCGGCCCCGGCGCCGGGCTTGGTGTCGACATTCGTGATGGTTTCAACCTCGCCATCAAGCAGCTCGACGGCAAGCTCGGCGGGCTGCCGGCCGAGGTCATCGTCGCCGACGACCAGCAGAACCCCGACATCGCCAAGCAGACGGCCGACAAGTTCCTGAAGAAGGACAAGGTCGATTTCATGACCGGGATCGTCTTCTCCAACATCATGCTGGCGGTCGGCCCGACCGTCTTCGAGAACCAGACCTTCTATATCTCGGCAAATGCCGGCCCGTCGCAGTATGCCGGCGAGCAGTGCAACCCGTTCTTCTTCAACGTTGCCTGGCAAAACGACAATCTGCACGAGGCGGTCGGCAAGTATGTGCAGGACAAGGGTTTCAGGAATGTCGTCATCGTCACGCCGAACTACCCGGGTGGCAAGGATGCGGTCTCGGGCTTCAAGCGCTACTACAAGGGCAAGGTCGCCGAGGAGGTCTACACCAAGCTCGGCCAGCTCGACTACGCCGCCGAGCTAGCCGCAGATCCGCGCCATAAAGCCGGATGCACTGTTCTTCTTCCTGCCCGGCGGCATGGGCATCAACTTCGTCAAGCAGTTCGTTGCCGCCGGCCTGTCGCGTGACACGCAATTGTTTGCCCCCGGCTTCTCGGCTGACGAGGACGTCATCAAGGCCGTCGGCGCACCGATGATGGGGATGTTCAACTCGTCACATTGGGCGCACGACATGGACAATGCGGAAAACAAACGCTTCGTCGCCGACTTTCAGAAGGAGTACGGGCGCATGCCGTCGTTGTATGCTTCACAAGGGTATGACGCCGCATTGATGATCGATGGCGCGGTGCGCGGCGTGAAGGGTAAGGTCGAGGACAAGGCCGCGCTGCAGAGGGCGCTGGAAGCCAAGCATTTCAAGTCCGTGCGCGGCGACTTCAGGTTCAACAGCAACCACTACCCGGTGCAGAATTACTACCTTAGGGTTGTCGGCAGGGATGCCGGTGGCCGCATCACCAACAGGATGATGGGCACGATCTTCACCAATCACGCGGATGCCTACGTTTCCGCCTGCAGGATGAAGTGACCCAGCTGGTTTTCGAGCAGGCCCTGAACGGCCTGCAATTCGGCCTCATGCTGTTCCTGCTTGCCGCCGGGCTGACGTTGGTTTTCGGCATCATGGACTGCATCAACCTGGCCCACGGCTCGCTCTACATGGTGGGTGCTTACTTCGTCGCGGCGGCAGCGCAGGTGGCCGATTCATTCTGGATCGGTCTTGGCGCCGGGGTAGCCGGGGCAGCTGTGCTCGGGCTCGTGCTGGAGCTCTCGCTGTTTCGCCAGCTTTACCGGCGCGACCACCTGTCGCAGGTGCTGGCAACCTTCGGGTTGATCCTGATCGCCAACGAGGCCGTGCGCATGATCTGGGGCGCCCAGCCGCTGCTGCTCAACCCGCCGGAGGCGCTGTCTGGGCCGCTCGAGATCGGCGGCTTCTTCTACCCGGCCTACCGGCTGGTGATCATCGCGTTCGGGGTGGCCGTCGCCGGCCTGCTCTACCTGCTCGTCGCCAAGAGCCGGGTCGGCATGTGGGTGCGCGCCGGCGCCGCCAACCGCGAGCTGACCGAGGCGCTGGGCGTCGATGTGCAGCGCTTGTTCACAGCCGTCTTCGTCCTTGGCGCCGCGCTCTGCGCTCTCGCCGGCGGCCTGCTCGGGCCGCTGCTCGCGGTTCAGGTCGGGATGGGCGAAAGCGTGCTGATTCTTGCCTTCGTCGTCATCATCATCGGCGGCATCGGCTCGATCCGCGGCGCGCTGGTCGGCAGCCTGATCGTCGGCACGGTCGATACCCTGGGCCGGGCGCTTTTGCCGACGCTGCTGCGTGTTGCATTGCCGGCCGATGCGGCGGCGACGCTCGGCCCGGCGCTGGCCTCGATCATGATCTACCTGCTCATGGCGGGCATCCTGTTCTTCAGGCCGCAGGGCCTGTTTCCGGCGCGTGCCTGATGGCGTTCTACCGCCCGGCTAGCTACCAGAAGCCGCTTGCCCTCGGGCTGCTGATGCTCCTGCTTGTACTCCCTGCAGTTCTCGAGGCAACGGGCCAGGCGTTCTACATCGGCTTCGCCACCCGCATCCTGATCTTCGCGCTGGCTGCCAGCAGCCTCAATCTGGTGCTCGGCTTCGGCGGCATGTTTTCGCTCGGCCACGCCGCCTTCTTCGGCGCCGGCGCCTATGTCGCCGCGCTCTGCATGGAGAGCGGAATCAGCGATGCCCTGCTCGCCTTCCCGCTGGCGATGATCGTCGCCGGCCTTCTGGCGCTCGTCGTCGGCGCCATCAGTCTGCGCACGCGCGGCGTCTATTTCATCATGATTACGCTGGCCTTCGCCCAAATGACCTACTACCTGTTCGTTTCGGCGCGTGTCCTGGGCGGCGACGACGGCCTGCCGCTGGCCCGGAGGATGACGCTGGGCGGCTTGGGCTTGACCAGCGATGGCGCCCTCTTCTACGCGGCGCTCGGCTGTCTGGCGCTGGTGATGACTTTTCTCGGGCGGCTGGCCGATGCCCGGTTCGGCCGCACGATCCAGGCCATCCGCGAAAACGAGGCGCGCATGGAAGCGCTCGGCTACCCGGTGCTCCGCTATCGCCTCGTCTCTTTCGTGCTGGGCGGCGCCCTGGCCGGGCTCGCCGGCGCGCTGCTCGCCAACCTGACGGGGCTGGCCAGTCCCAACCTGTTGCAGTGGACACAATCGGGGACATTGCTGGTCATGGTCATCATCGGCGGTGTCGGCTATCTCTACGGTGGGGTGATCGGGGCGCTGGTGCTGCTCTGTCTCGAGGAGGTGCTGGCTGGATTCACCTTGCACTGGCACATCGGCCTTGGGCTGTTGCTGATCGGCATCGTGCTGTTCGCCCCCAGGGGGGTCGCGGCGCGTTTCGGGAAAAGCAGTGGCTGAAGCCCTGCTCGAGGTGCGCGGCCTGTCGCGCCGCTTTGCTGCGGTCGACGCCCTGAAAGAGGTCGATTTCAGCGTCGAAGCGGGCGAGGTACATGCGCTCATCGGCCCCAACGGCGCCGGCAAGACGACCTTCATCCATCATGTCTCCGGCGCGCTGCAGCCGGACAGCGGCAGCGTGCATTTCGCCGGCCGCGACGTCACCCGACTCTCGATGCATCAGCGCGTGGCCGCCGGCATGGCGCGCTCCTATCAGATCACGAATGTCTTCCTTGGTCTCTCGGTGCTCGACAATGTGGCACTGGCCGTTCAGGGGCGGCCGGACGCCGGCAGCAGCTTCCGGTTCTGGCAGCCGGTAAGCAGCGAACAGTGGTTGTTTGACGAGGCGCGCTGCTATCTCGATCAGGTCGGTTTGAGCGCGCGCGTTGAAACGGTGGCCGGCAATCTTGCACACGGTGAGCAGCGCGCGCTGGAACTCGCGATGGCGCTGGCGACGAAGCCGCAGTTGCTGCTGCTCGACGAACCGATGGCCGGTACCGGCCAGGAGGAGTCGACGCGCATGGTGGAACTGATCGACCACCTCGCCCGCCACGTCACCATCCTGCTTGTCGAACACGACATGGATGCGGTCTTCCGGCTGGCCGACCGCATTTCGGTGCTGGTCGACGGTCGCCTGATCGCCACCGGGGCGCCGGAAGCCGTCCGCGCTGACCCGGACGTGCGCCGGGCCTATCTCGGGGACCACCTGTGAACGCCCTGCTCGAGATCGGCGGACTGGAAGTCGCCTACGGCCCGAGCCAGGTCCTGTTCGGACTCGATCTGGAACTCGCCGAGGGCGAAGCGGCTACCCTGCTCGGCCGCAACGGCATGGGCAAGACGACCGCGCTGCGCGCCATCTGCGGCCTTCAGCCGGTCAAGGGCGGGACGATCCGCTTCGCCGGCGAGCGCATCGACGGCTGGCGACCGGACCGTATCGGCCGCGCCGGCATCGCGCTGGTGCCGGAAGGCCGGCAATGCTTCCCGAATCTCACGGTCGACGAGCATCTGGTGGCATTTTTCGCCAATCGCCGCGGCGTTGCCGGGCCGTGGACGCCGGCCGGCGTCTATGAACTCTTCCCGCGCCTCGCCGAACGCAAAAAAAACCTCGGCAATCAGCTTTCCGGCGGCGAACAGCAGATGCTGGCGATTGGCCGCGCCCTCGTCACCAACCCGCGCCTGCTGATTCTCGACGAGGCGACGGAGGGTCTGGCGCCGCTGGTCCGCGAGGAGATATGGACCTGTCTCGCGCGCTTGCGTGCCGCCGGGCAGAGCATCCTGGTCGTCGACAAATACGTGGAAAAACTGATCGAACTCGCCGATCACCATACGCTGATCGAACGCGGCCGGGTTGTCTGGCATGGCACCTCGGCCGAACTCGATGCCGATCACGGCATCTGGCAGCGCTTCCTCGGCATCTGAATGGCCGGGGTTGCACGACGGCGCGGATCAGCGGATCAGTCCGGCCTTGTGCAGCGCGTCGATGGTGACTTGGGTTAGTGCGCCAACCTGCGATGTCACGTCGCCGCTTGCCGATGTCGTTGCGCTCCCCGACCAGATGACCGCGCCGCTTGCCAGATCGACCAGCGAGGTGCCGGAACCGAGGCTGCGCGTGGTGGTTGCGCCGCCAACGGGGAATGACAGCCCGATACCGCCGACGCTGAAGCCTCCCCCGCGATAGCCGCCGCCACTGCCGCCGCCAAGGCCGAAACCAACCTGCGGTCCCGGATTGACCACGGCGAAGTCGCTGAGCATGAGCTGGGTGCTGGCGACCGCCGTTGCGCCGGTCTCCCGGCCGGCCATCGCCATCTCCTCAGGATTGGCTGCCCCGCCCGGCGGAAAACCCGGAAGCGAATAGCTGCTTATCCCGGTGACACCGTGTGCGGCGAGTCGCGTCGCCCATTGATCCTCGCAGACACGCCTGAGCGTGTCATCGCGCGCCTGGCAAACAACGAGTACGCGGTTTCCCGTGAGCGCGCCGCTGAAGGCGGGATCTTTCCACTGCGCAGTCATCTCGGTTGTCGCGCAGCCTGCAATCACGGCTGCAAGGACGAGCAGCGGGAGTACGCGGGACGGCGTGTTCTTGCGCAAATGTTTCATCGTTTGACCTCACTCGAACGCGGGCCGGAATGGCGAAAGCGGGACAAGTTTCAGGGACTCGACCCGTTGGCGTCAATTGGTGACATCGGCATTCCGCCGACACCCGCCTTCCGGCAGACAACTCTGGAGTTCATTTGCCCTTGGCGCTGCCCCACAGCAGCTTGTGCAACTGCAACTGAAAGCGGACGTTGAGGCCATCTTCGAGGATCCACTCGGCGAGCGCGGTCGGGTCGACCAGTCCCTGGGCCGGCGACAGCAGCATTGGGCAGAGCGTATCCAGGCGGCGCGCGCGGATCAATTCGCGTGCCCACTCATAGTCGGTGCGCGAGGCGACGACGATCTTGATTTCGTCCCGTGGGGTGAGCAAGTCAAGGTTCTCCCAGCGGTTCTTGTCGCCTTCGCCGGAATCCGGTGCCTTGAGGTCCATGACCCGCGCCACGCGCGGGTCCACCCCGGCAATGTCGAGAGCGCCAGAGGTTTCCAGCGAAACCTCGTAGCTGGCGTCGCACAGGGCGCTCAGCAAGGGCAGGCATTCCTTCTGCGCCAGCGGTTCGCCGCCGGTGACACAGACTTGGCGGGCCGGATAGTTCGCCACCCTGGCCAGTATCGAGTCGATCGTCGCCGGCTCGCCGCCGCTGAAGCTGTAGGTCGTGTCGCACCAGACGCAACGCAACGGGCAGCCGGTCAGCCGCACGAACACGGTCGGCAGGCCGGCGCGCGTGGCTTCTCCTTGCAGCGAGAAGAAGATCTCGGTGAGGCGCAGCGCCAATTACTTGGTCTTCAGGCGCTGTCGGGCGGTGTCGGCGGCCGGCGAATTTGGGTACTTCGCGATGGCGGTTTCCAGCGAACGCCTGGCCACTGCTGGATTCCCCATTTCCTGCTGGCAGCTCGCCATCGCCAGCCAGGAATCGGGAGCCTTCGGGCTGTCGGCCCACCTCGTCGTGACCACGCTGTGCGCTTCGACGGCCTTGGCGCAGTTGCGCTGGGCGACCCAGGCATTGCCGAGCCAGAACTGGGCATTCGGGGCCAGCGAACTGTCCGGGTATTTCTTGACGAAAGCCGAGAATGCCCAAGCCGCTTCCTTGTACTTGGCCGCCTTGAACTGGTTCAGTGCGGCTTCATAATCCTTGCTTTCGCGAGCCGGATCAGCAGCAGGTGAATTTCCCCCGCTGGCTGGGTCGACCGCAGCACTGCCGCCGGCGGTTGGCTCGAACTTGCGCAAGCGGGTATCGAGGTCGAGATAGAAATCCTGCTGCCGTTTCTTGGCCGTTTCCAGCTCGTGGCTCAGGGTTTCGACCTGGCCGCGCAGGCGGGCAATTTCCTCGGACTGACGCTGCAACTGGTTGGCCAGATCAAGCTGCGCCTGCCCCTGCTGGTCGAAGCGCGCATCGCTCTTGATCGTGAGATCCTTTATCTGGCGCCGCGCCTCCTCGTCGTCGAACATGCCCGCCTGGACATGGCTGGCACCCAGGGCTGCGATGAGCAGGGCGATGCGTGCGAGCTGCATGCCTAGAACTCGCCGCGGCCGTCAGGTGCCTTGTAGAGGATGTCGGCACGGCGATTGTCGGCCCAGGCGGATTCGTCGTGGCCCGGATTCTTCGGCTTTTCCTCGCCGAGACTGACCGATTCGACCTGATCTTCCCTGGTGCCGAGCAGGGTCAGCGAACGCTTGACCGCGTCGGAACGCTTCTGGCCGAGCGACAGATTGTACTCGCGGCTGCCGCGTTCGTCGGTGTTGCCCTGGATCAGGACCTTGAACCCCTTGTTGGCGACCAGGTACTTGGCGTGGGCGGCGACGAGGTCCTTGTACTCGTCCTTGACTTCGTACTTGTCGAGGTCGAAGTAGATGCTGCGCTGCGACAGCACGCTCTTCGGGTCGGTCAGTTCGCGCGGCAGGCCGCGTGAGTCGAGACCGCCGGCTGAGACCGGGGCAACCCCGGGACCGCTGCGCGACTCGACTGGTGCGCCGGAGGTCTCGTCGACAGGGGTGGAGCTGCAGCCGATGATGAGGGCAGACAGCAGGGCGGGGATAAGTAGTTTTTTCATGGGTTTCTCCGTTGAGGAATTATTGACTGAAAGGGCCCCAGGCCGGCTCGCGGACGTCACCGGCCGCAATCGAGAGGCGTTGTTTGATCCGGCCGTCGCTGGAAACAGCGGAGAGGACGCCGCGGCCGCCAATTTCGGTGGCCATCAGGATCATGCGGCTATTTGGGGCGAAGCTCGGCGATTCGTCCTTGTGCGAATCGCTGAGGATCTGAACCTGACGGCTGGCAAGGTCCATCACGGCGAGTTGGAAGCGGCCGTCGCGGCGGCTGATGAAGGCGAGGCTCTTGCCGTCGGGCGATGGCCGCGGCGAAACGTTGTAGCTGCCTTCGAAGCTGACGCGCTGGGCATCGCCGCCACCGGCACCCATGCGGTAGATCTGTGGACTGCCACCGCGATCCGAGGTGAAGTAGATGCTGCCGCCATCCGGGGAATAGCGCGGCTCGGTATCGATGCCGGCCGACTGGGTCAGGCGCTGGACCCCGCTGCCGTCGGCACTGACTGAGTAGATCTGTGAATTGCCGTCCTTGGACAGTACGATCGCCAGGCGGCGGCCATCCGGCGACCACGTCGGAGCCGAGTTCGAGCCCTTGAAGTTGGCGACCACCTGACGTTGTCCGGAAGCCAGCGAATGGACGTAGATAACCGGCTTCTTCTTCTCGAACGAGACATAGGCCAGCTTACCGCCATCCGGTGACCAGACCGGTGAAATGATCGGCTCGTTGGAAGTCAGAGCCGTCGCCGCGCCCTGCCCGTCGGCATCGGCGATCTGCAGGCGGAACTGGGCGCCGGACTTGACGACATAGGCGATTCGTGTCGAGAAGACACCCTTCTCGCCGGTCAATTTTTCGTAGATGTAGTCGGCAATGCGGTGCCCGGCGGCACGCAACTGGTCGTTGCCGGTCACGAAGACCGCGCCGCCCAGCGCCACCTGCTTTTGTGTGTCGTAAAGGCGGAAGCGCGCTTCCATGCGGCCATCCGCACCGCGCGCCAAGCTGCCGGTGGCCAGCGCGTCGGCGCCGCGCCCTTTCCAGTCACCGTAGTTGATCTGAGCATTCTCGTCGAGCGTCGCGCTGGCCGGGTCGACCAGCTTGAACAGGCCGCTGCGTTCGAGGTCGGCGCGCACCGTTGCGGTGACCACCTGGGCGGCAGCAGGATCACCGGCGAAGTTGGCGATCGCCACCGGAATCCGGTTGGCGCCGGCGCCAGTGATTTCGATGGACAATTGCGCGTGGGCCAAGGTCGCGGCCAGCAGCGACAGGACAAGAAGGATTTTTTGGAAAATCTGGGGCATGGGACTCAGTTTCATCATGGGTTCGCGTGATTTTACTCTTCAAACGGCCTGTATTTGATTTTCAGGTCCCGCTGAAACAGCGCAGGATCATCGGGCTTGGGCAGTGGCGAGGATTTGAGGATGGCGCGTTCAATGGCCGAATCGAGCCCGGGGTTGCCGCTCGAACGTTGCAGCTTGACGTTCAGTATTTCGCCGGTGGGTAGCTGTTCGATGGCGAAAATGGCTTCCGGGTTGCCCTGAATATTTGGTGGCAAGACGACGTTGCCGCGAATCTTGCCGCGTATCCTTGCCTCGTAGTCCTTCAACCCCTGCTTGCTGGCTGCTGCCCGCTGCGCTGCCTCGGCACCAGCGGCGCTGGCCATCTGCTGCGCACTAGTACTCGGACGGATCTTAAGTTGCGCGGTTTCGCTCGCCAGTTCCTTGCTGAAATCGGGCGCCTTGGGCTCCGCTTTCACTTCGGGCTTGGCCTCCGGTTTCTTCGGTTCAGGTTTGACTTGGGCTCGGGTTTCTTCGGCTCCGGCTTGGGCTCAGGCTTCCTTGGTTCGGGTTCCGGCTTCTTCTGCTCGGGTTTGGGCGGTTTTTTCTCTTCCTTGATCGCGATATCTGGCTTCTTTTGTGGTGGCGGCTCGGGTTTAGGCTCGATCTTGGGGACCGGCTTTGGCTCGGGCTTCGGTTCGGGTTTGGGTTCTGGCTTCACTTCCGGCGGGGGCCGCGGGGCTGCCTGAACGGCAGGCGTCGGGCGGCTTGAAAACAGTTCGACCTCGACCACATCCGGCTGGCTGCGCTTCCACTGCACGCCGAAGAACAGGAAGGCCAGCAGACCGACGTGCACCAGAATGGTGAATGTCAGTGCATATTTGCGGCCGGGCTCTTCGGGTCGTTCGAGAATCATTTGCCGGTGGTTTGCACCAGAAGGCCGATTTTCTTGACCTGGGCTCGCTGCAATTCATCCATTACGGACAATACCGCTTCGTACTTGACATTCTTGTCACCGGCGATCAGTACGGGTTGCTCGGGATTTTTCTGCTGCGCCGCCAGGATGCGTGCTTTCAGTTCGCTGCGGTCGACGCGGATTTCCCTGCCATTTCCGGCGCGGTCGATCAGCGTCATGCTCTGGTCGGCTTTGATCGCCACTTCGAGCGGTGCCTGCGGCACGGTGTTGGCCTTGCCGACCGAGGGCACGTCGATGGTGGACGTCGTCATCATCGGCGCCGTCACCATGAAGATGACGAGCAGCACCAGCATGACGTCGATGTAAGGGACGACGTTGATTTCGTTCTTCAGGCGACGCTGGCGCATGGCTTAACGCATCTGTCGTTGCAGGATGTTGGAGAATTCTTCCATGAACGACTCGTAGCGGGTCGCCAAGCGGTCAATATCGTGGGCGAAGCGGTTGTAGGCGAGCACTGCCGGAATCGCCGCGAAGAGGCCGATGGCGGTGGCGACGAGCGCCTCGGCGATGCCGGGGGCGACGGCGGAAAGCGTTGCCTGGCCGACATTGGCGAGGCCGCGGAATGAATGCATGATGCCCCAGACGGTGCCGAAAAGGCCGATATAAGGCGAAACCGACCCGACCGAGGCGAGGAAGGCCAGATGTGCTTCCAGCGCATCCATCTCGCGCTGGAAAGTGGCGCGCATGGCGCGGCGCGAGCCGTCGATGACATCCTTCGGGTCAAGGTTCGTCTGCCCCTTCAGCTTGGCGAATTCACGGAAACCGGCCTCGAAGATCCGTTCCATCGAACCGGCGTGGTGGCGGTCGTTGACCGCGCTGTTGTAGAGATTGTTGAGGTCGCCGCCCGACCAGAAATCGCGCTCGAAGGTTTCGGTTTTGGCACGCGCCTGCTTGACCGCATACCACTTCATGAAGATGTAGTACCACGACATGAAGGAGACGCCAACGAGCAGGAACATGACCGCCTGCACGACCGCACTGGCGTTGAGGATCAGATGAAGGATGGAGAGATCCTGGGTAACGTTCATTGCATTGCTTCCAGTTTTCTGTGCAGGAATTCAGGGATGGGAGCCGGCGTCATCTTGACGGCGTCGACGCAGGCGATCTCGACGACGCCGCTAACCAGCTCGTCGTCGCCGCGGCGGACGTGCTGGCGGAAGACGACGCGCACCCTGGTCAGCCTTTCGACCTCGAGGCTGACCAGCAGCAGGTCGTCGAGGCGTGCCGGCTTCAAGTATTCGCAACTCGCCTTGCGCGCGACGAAGACGATGCCTGCCTCCGCGGCCAGTTGCGACTGGTCGTGACCGATCTCGCGCATCCACTCGGTACGGCAGCGCTCGAAGAATTTCAGGTAATTGGCGTAGTAGACGACCCCGCCGGCATCGGTATCCTCGTAATAGACGCGGACGGCAATGGCGAAGGCGTTGGGTTTCTGCTCATGTTTCATCGGGCAATTTTACCTGACTTCGCAAGAGTCGTTTGTAACGGTTTGTTTCCATGCCAATTATGGCGATTGCCCGGCCACAGGAAATCCCATAGCGGGACCAGCGGCGCGAGGCAGAGGAGCGCCCACAACGCCCCGTTCGGGCGGTAGAAGAGAAACTGCCAGGTAAAGGCCGCAACTGCGACCAGCAATACGTGAAAGCGTCGCGCCGCCGGGTGATCGGGTAGTGTCATCGGGTCGGAAATCATGAAGAAGGCGAAGAGCAGTAACGCCCCATTCAGCGCCTGGTGACAGAAAACGTCCCAGCCGCGTTCGACCGGGTAGCCGAGCTGGAACAGTCTGGTTGCGGTCAACCCGAGAAAAACGGCCAAAAACAGCCAAGCCGCATCGTCGCGCCGCGCCCGCTGGGCGACCAGCGCGCCGAGCGCGACCAGCCAGACGCCGATCCCGATGTCGTTGCCCCACTGCCCCGGCGAGACCCAGGCGCCGGGCAGCACGATCAAGGCAACGCCAACACCGAAATTTGCCGGGTTGAAGACATGCTTGCCGCGGATGCGCAGCAGGAACTTGGCGCTGATCGCCAGCAATGCTGCAAGGGGATGCACCCAAAGGCTGTCGGCGCGCAGCAGCATAGCTAGCCCGAACCCGGTGATCAGCGGGCTGAGGTAGCCGACGTCCCGCAACCCGAAGAAGCGCAGCCAGAAGGCCTGGGTGATCGTCGCCGAAGCCAGCACCAGGGCCATCTGGGCCGGCAGCAGGCTGAAGTCGCGCAACAGGACGCCGGCCGTAAGCAACAGCGCTTGAAAGGCTACCTGGAAAAGACGGGCGTCGAGCGTCCTCACCCCGGACTGCCACTTGCCGGCGGGATCGCCGCTATCTCCACAGCCCTTCCCACCACGGCTTCTGTGGTGGGGCTGGCGGCAGACTCAGCTTCTTGCGGATGGCACTGATGTCGCCGCCGGTCAATGTCGCCAGTTGTTGCGCTTCCTGTTCCTGGCGCTTGCTGACGCCTTCCAGATACGGCTTCGCTTCCGGGCAGGCGTCGGCTTCGACCTTGGCTGCGTGGCGTAGCACGTAGCGGGTCTGGAAATTCTGGCGGTCCTTGGTTTCCTGGAACATCAGGTCTTCCGGGAAGGTTTCCGGCGTGTACCGGACGTGCAGGCGGGTCAGCATCACCGGCTGGGCAGCGCCGGGCACGGGCCGTGGCGGCGTGATCCGACCCTGCGGCTGGCCGGGCAGAGGCGCGACCGGCGGTGCCTCGACGCCTGGGCCACCGGCCCAAAAAACGCCGGCCTTGCGCAGTTCGTCGCCCGAGAGCGGATCGGCGGCGCATGGGTCGCACCAGCCCATGTCCCAGAAATACTCGGTGAAGACGGCACGATAGCCCTCTTTCTTCGCTTGTTCGCCGAACATCGCCTTGTAGAAATTGCGGAATTCGTCGCCCTGTCTGAGAAAGACCGGCAGGTCCATGTTGGCCGGCAGCTTGACGGTGCGGTAGTTGGAGGTTTCGACGCGGCCGTTCTTCGTCAGCATGTAGGCGATCAAATCCTGCGGCCCGTTCGCATTGGCCATACCGAGGCGGATCGGCAGCATGAATTTCTCGGACTCATAGGCAAACTGCAGCGGGCGAAGCATCGTAAACCCGGTTTTTGCCTGTTCGGCAAGGTTGACCGCAGCCACGAAGAATTTCATGTTCTGCCGGATGTAGGGGGCCAGCGCCTTGGCGGAATTCTTCGGAATGCGGTAGCCGTTCTGCCTGAGCCAGGTCTCGAGCCCGTCCGACTGGGTGGCGGAGAGGATCACGATGTCATACTCGCCGACCGTGTAGCGCGCTTCGACCGTGACGCCGAGCGCCCTGGACGACGTTGCCGGCGCCGGGGCCGCGCTCATAATCGGGCCGGAGCCATCCTTGCGCGCCATCTCGTACTGCCGCCGGTCGCAGGGATTGGGGTCGAAATACTCGGCCAGGCGCGGCGCGGAATAGGCATCCAAGCGGTCGAAGATCTTCTTGTCACCGACGTTGATCTGGCCCTTCTGCAGGACGCTCGGCACCGGGACGACAATCGCGAATTCCTTGAGCTCGCCCTTGTAGTCGTTGAGCATGCTGACCACAGTCCTGTCGCCGTCGCGGACGACGATGACCTGCGATGCCTCGTTGAACAGGTTGGCGTCGGCCTTGCCGACGTAGAAGCCGCAGAAGGCATGGGCGGTCCCGGCAAGAACAGCTATGTGGACGGATAGTATTGAGGTGAATGTGTTCAGCTTCATGTCAGAGTTCTCCGGTAGCTTCGCAACCAACGTATGATACCCAAGTGGGTTGGGAGCGCGAGGAGGCTTCGCGCAGGGATCTCAGTTCGAATTTGAAGCGACTAGGTTCTTACAAGACTGCCAAGCGATTTGTCCCCAATGCCGAAGAAGTGGGGGTTCAGTATCGGTTGATTCAGGCCGTAGACGAGCGGCTTCGCAGTGGTGTCTACAACCATTCCGCCCGATTCTTCCAAGATGCATTGAGCGGCGGCTGTATCCCATTGGCTGGTGGGGCCAAAGCGGGGGTACATATCCGCCTTGCCCTGGGCAATGAGGCAGAATTTGAGCGAACTTCCCGCGGTAGCGAATGCATGGGGCTCTGGCAGTCCAGCCAGCCAGTTGGCAACTGTTTCGACGGAGTGGGAGCGGCTGCCGATGATACGCAGTGGCCGGGTCCGATCATAAGGCGCCACTTGGAGCGATGTTGCTGTCGAGACCCCGGCTTGTTTCCAGGCCCCATGGCCGACCCAGGCCCAGAACATCTGATCCAGCGCTGGGGCGAACACCACACCGGCCAACGGCCGGCCTTGGTGCACCAAGGCGATGTTTACCGTGAACTCGCCGTTCCGCCCGAGGAACTCCCTGGTCCCGTCAAGGGGGTCAACGAGAAAGAAGGGATCTGTGTCGGTGTCGGCGGAAACCGTGCTGGCGGATTCCTCGGAGAGGATGAAAACGCCGGGGAAGGCCGCCTCCAGCCCCATGCGGATGATTGAATCGGCTCGCAAATCGGCTTCGGTCAGCGGTGACGCGTCCTTTTTCTCCCAGACAGCAAAGTCGCGCCGATAGACGTCCATGACGGTGTCGCCCGCATGGCGGGCAATGGTACAGAGAACCCCGATTTGTTGTGCGGTCAATGGCTTCATGTGCTTACTGCCCACCAGAGTTTCAGGCCGATGGCGAACAAGACCAGGGCCAGAGAAATGCGTAGCACGCCGTGAGGTAGTCTTGCCGAGAGCACTGCCCCGACTACTACGCCGGGAATCGAGCCAAGAAGGAGATTACCGAGCAGGCTGAGGTCTACGTTGCCGATCACCAGGTGTCCTAGTCCGGCGAACACGGCTAGCGGTATTGCGTGTGCAATGTCGGTGGCTATCAAGCGCGGCGGCGTAAGGCGCAGCGGGTACAGATAGACCAGGAGCACGGCTCCCAAGGCGCCGGCACCAATCGAAGTCAGCGTTACCAGGATCCCCAGAACTGCTCCGGAAAGGATGGTCAGCGGAGCCTGCACTGCTTTGAAGCGCTCGGCGCTAGTCGTGCGCAAGCGATAGCCCAACGTGTGTAGTTGCTTATGCAGTAGCAAACCAACGGAGGTCAGGACAATTACGACGGCGATCACCGACTTGAGAAACGCCCCATCCGGGTCAGCCACGGGGCGAAAGTGCATCCATGCCAGGGTTATGGCCGAGGTGCTCAGGCTTCCCAGCCACAGGCGACGGACCACAGGCCAGTCGATCAAGCCGTGGCCTTGGTGAATACGGCTGGCAAACAGCTTGGTGATCGCGGCAAACCATAGATCAGTGCCAACGGCGGTCATGGGCGCCACACCAAAAACGAGCAGCAGCAAGGGGGTCATAAGGGCGCCGCCACCAACGCCGGTCAGGCCAACCAGAAGGCCGGTCAAGGCTCCCGCCGCCAAAAGGCTTGCCTCCACGCTACATTTTCTCCATGGCCGAGCGATGCCGGTCTTTCCGCTTCTCGCCCTGCACAGCCGCTTCGAATCCCACGCGAGCAGCGATGAAGCGTACCTCCCGAAGCTCAAGGCCTTCAGCCGGAACCGCTTGATAGGAGAGGGTAACGATCTTGCCGTGGCGGTTGCTGAGGTGGCGATCCATACCGGGGGGACCGTAAACAGTGAGGTTCTGGTAGTCGGCTCTGACGGCGGTCAGCGGTTCAAGAATCTCGAAGACATAATCTGTGAACCCCCAACTTCCAACCACATTATTCCTCCGAAAGCAGGTCGCGCACAACCGCGCTGTTCGGTTCTGCCAGACCAAGATGCCGGTAGACCGCCGGCGTCGCGATGCGGCCGCGTAGCGTGCGCTGCAGGTAGCCCTGCTGGATGAGATAGGGTTCGAGGACGTCCTCTATGGTGTCGCGCGCTTCACCGATGGCGGCGGCGAGGTTATCGACGCCGACCGGGCCGCCGCCGAACTTGTCGATCACTGCCGACAGCAGCTTGCGGTCCATGATGTCAAGGCCGGCAGAATCGACATCGAGCATGACCAGCGCGGCATCGGCGACGATTCGGGTGATGTTGCCGTCGGCCTTGACCTCGGCATAATCGCGGACGCGGCGCAGCAGGCGGTTGGCAACCCTTGGCGTGCCGCGTGAGCGCCGGGCGATTTCCAGCGCGCCTTCCGGGTCGAGCGGCGCGTTGAGCAGCGTCGCCGAGCGGCCGACGATGCTCTGCAGTTCCTCGGCGGTGTAGAACTCGAGGCGGGCGACGATGCCGAAGCGGTCGCGCAGCGGATTGGTCAGCATGCCGGCGCGCGTGGTGGCACCGACCAGCGTGAACGGCGGCAGGTCGAGCTTGA
This sequence comes from Candidatus Dechloromonas phosphorivorans, assembly GCA_016714975.1. Lineage (GTDB taxonomy): Bacteria > Pseudomonadota > Gammaproteobacteria > Burkholderiales > Rhodocyclaceae > Azonexus > Azonexus phosphoriphilus. The sequence continues at coordinate 72,253 of JADKBR010000019.1, forward strand.
CCGACCGCGCCGCCGGGCCTTCGCCGATCATGATGTCGATCTGGAAATCTTCGAGCGCCGGGTAGAGGATTTCCTCGACGACCGGCGAGAGGCGGTGGATCTCGTCGATGAACAGCACGTCGTGCGGTTCGAGGTTGGTCAGGATTGCCGCGAGGTCGCCGGCGCGTTCGAGCACCGGGCCCGAGGTCGAGCGCAGGTTGACTCCCATCTCGTGGGCGATGATGTGGGCCAGGGTGGTCTTGCCCAGCCCGGGCGGGCCGAAGAGCAGCACGTGGTCGAGCGATTCGCGGCGCTGGCGGGCGGCCTGGATGAATATTTCCAGTTGTTCGCGGATCTTGACCTGGCCGGTGTAGTCGGCCAGCCGCTTGGGGCGCAGGGCGCGCTCGATCGCCTCTTCCTGCGCCGATTTCGCCTGCGGCGCGATCAGACGTTCGCCGCCCCGCGGGCTAGGGGGCCTCGGGCTCAAGCCCCTTTGGGGGGCGACCAGTTTATCGGTCTCAATCATGCCGCCTCCTCCTCATTGATCCAGTGCCCGAGCAGCATGTGCCCGAGCGCCAGCAGCACCGGGCCGAGAAAGATGCCGATGAAGCCGAAGACCAGCACGCCGCCGATCACGCCGAGGGCGATCAGCAGGATGGGGATGCCGGCCCCGCGCGCCATAAGGACGGGTTTCAGGAAATTGTCGATGCTGCTGATCACGAACAGTCCGTAGAGCACCAGGAAGATCGCCCAGCCGGTTTCGCCCTGGTCGTAGAGCCAGGCGGCCGCGCCGCCCCAGATCAGTGGCGGGCCGATCGGGATCATCGACAGGAAGAAGGTGGCGAAGCCGAGCAGGACCGCCGGCGGCACGCCGGCGATCAGGAAGCCGAGCATCGCCACGGCGCCCTGCGCGGCGGCCGTGCCGACGATCCCGAGCATGACGCCGATGACCGTGCCGCGCGTTCGCTCGATCATTTCCTCGCCGAGATCGCCGCCCAGCTTGCGGGCGCCAACGTAGAGCGCGTTGGCAATCGCCGCGCCGTCGCGGTAGAGGAAGAAGATGACCAACAGCGCCAGCGCCAGTTGCAGCAGGCCATTACCGGCAACCTTGCCGGTCGCCAGTGCCAGACGCTGGGCGGGGGCGGCAAGTGTCCTGAGTGTCGCATTGAGTTCCGCGCGGTTGCTGGTGATGCGGCGCCAACTGGAATCGATTTCGCCCCCGATGACCGGCAGGTCGCTCAGATATTTGGGCGGCTTGGCCGCCAGGGTCTTTTCGATGCGCGGGCCGATCTCCTCGCGCAGGCTGTCGAACCCGCTCGCCAGGCTGCCGACGAGGAAGACCATCGGCACCAGCATCACCAGCACCAGCAGCAGCGTCATCAGGGCGGCGCCCAGCGTGTTGCGCCCGCCGATGCGCGGCAGCAGCCTTTCCGAATAGGCCGGCCAGGTGCAGATCCACAGCACGAACGCAAACAGGATGGCGCCGATCAGTGGCAGCAGTACGGCGATGCAGCCGATGATCAGCAGCGCGACGAGGGCGATCTGCGCCAGTCGTTTGGGGTTGTCCTCGTCGATCATGTCCTAGACTTTCGAGAGTAGCTTGAGCGCTTGCCGAATGCCGTCCGAGGTGCCGGCATCGGGCGGCAACTGCTTGAGCGCGGAGGCGGCTTCGCGCTCGTTGTAACCGAGGGCCAGCAGCGCGTTCAGGATGTCCTGGCGGGCAGCGTTGACCGGAGCGCTCAGCGTGGCGCCAGTCGTCTCGGCCAGCTTGCCCTTGAGCTCCAGCAGCAGGCGCTGGGCCGTCCTGGCGCCGATGCCGGGAATCCTGATCAGGCGCCCGGCCTCCTGCTGCGCCACGGCCGCCGCCAGGTCGCCGACGGAAAGTCCGGAGAGCACCGCCAGTGCCATCCGCGCCCCGATGCCGGAGATCTTGAGCAACTGACGGAAGGCGAAGCGCTCGGCCTCGGTCAGGAAGCCGTAGAGGAAGTGGCCATCCTCGCGCACCACGAAGTGTGTGAGCAGCGTGACCTTCTCGCCGCTGGCCGGCAGGTTGTAGAAGCTGCTCATCGGCACGTCGATCTCGTAGCCGACGCCGTTGACGTCGAGCACGATCTGCGGGGGATTCTTTTCGGCCAGCAGGCCGGTCAGTCGTCCAATCATTTCAGCGCAATCCTTCTCGCGGCGGGATACTGTATTTTCACACAGCCTCTCATCCTATCAGCCGTCCGCCGCGAATGCGATAGCCGGCCGTCGCCAGGGCGCCCAGCCCCTGCCCGCCGTGGGCATGGCAAATCGCGCAGGCCAGCGCGTCGGCGGCGTCGGCATTCGGCGCGCCGGGCAGTTCGAGCAGCCGGATCACCATGTGCTGCACCTGTTCCTTGGCCGCCTTGCCCTGCCCGACCACCGCCTGCTTGACCTGGAGCGCGGTGTATTCTGCCACCGGCAGCCCGGCATGAACCAGCGCGCTGAGCGCCGCGCCGCGCGCCTGGCCAAGCAGCAGCGTCGATTGCGGATTGACGTTGACGAACACCTTTTCCACCGCTGCCTGGTCCGGCGCGTAGGTGGCGATGATCTCGCTGATGCCGGCGAAAAGCGTCCTGATCCGTTCCGGCAGCGATTGTTTGCCGTTCGACTTGATGCAGCCGCTGGCCACGTAGATCAAATCGCTGCCATGCCGCTCGATGACCCCAAAGCCGGTCACCCGCAACCCCGGGTCGATGCCGACGATGCGCGGCGCGCTCATTTCGCGCGGGCCACCAGATAGACGCCGCTGACTGCCAGCAACATGCCGGCTGTTGCGGTCAACGTCAGTTTTTCTCCAAAAACCGCCCAGGCGATCACAGCCGTGGAAATTGGCGTCAGATAGAACAGGCTGGCCACATTGACCGCGCTACCGCCGCGGATCAGCAGATTGAGCAGGCTGATGGCGCCGAGCGAGAGCACCAGCACCAGCCAGGCGAGAGCGAAGATGAAATCGGGCGTCCATTCGATCTGGAAATCCTCGAACAAGGCGATGGCAATTGCCGTCACGATCGCCGTTGGAACGAATTGAATCACCGAACCGGTGCGCAGATCAAATTGGGCGCAGAAGCGCTTCTGATAGAGCGTGCCGGCGGTGATGCCGAGCAGAGCGACGAGCGCCGGAATCAGCATCGGCCCGAGCGCCGCGCCGTCGCCGAATTTCCCGGAAACGACGAGAGCGACGCCGACGAAGCCGAGCGCCAGCCCGGCCCACTGCCATCTGTTGACCGTTTCGCCGAGCAGCCAGCCGGCGCCGAAGGCGGTCAGCAGCGGCTGCATGCCGACCACCAGCGCCGTCACGCCCGCCGGCAGCCCGTGCTTGATTGCGACGAAGACGCCGCCGAGATAGATCGCATGCACCAGGAGTCCGGAAACCGCGATATGCAGCCATTGAACCGGTTCCTGCGGCCATGGCGCGCGGGTTGCCAGCGCGATGACCGTCATCAGGGCGATGACGAAGCCGTAGCGCGTCAGCAGAAAAGACAGCGGCCCGGCATACGGCAGTCCGTACTTGGCGCCGATGAAGCCGGTGCTCCACAGGAAGACGAAAAGGAAGGGGTAGAGGCGCTGCATCAGAGCGGGCCAGCTGCGCGCGCCGCTGGCGTCAGTCGCAAGTGGCCTGCGCGTTGGCGACCGTGCAGTTCGCCCGGGTGCGATGGGTCAGCCGGATGCCCTTGTCGTAGCTGCAAACCAGCTTGGTCAGCTTGCCCAGCTTTTCCAGCGTCATGCCGGCCGGCTTCAGCGCCTTGACCTGGGCGGGCGGCAGACCACACGAAATGTAACCGTCGAAGGCGCCGTCGGCGGATTCCCACATCGCGACGTTCTTCATCGCGCGGTAGTCATCGTAACGGATGCACGAATCGGTCTGATTGGCATAGGCCTTGGCGGTATCGCTGCAGAACCCGTTATAGGTGAATTTCAGCTCTTCTTCGAGCGGGCAGGCATTCACCTGGGCAACCGCGGACAAGTCGGGACAGACAAAGGTCGCGGCCGATGCGGTCACGCTCAGCGCCGCAAGAACGACAGCGGCCAAGGCATGCGCCCGACTCACGACAACTCCTGAAGGCGCAACGTGCCTATTCATCCATGACCGCCGTGGTGTAGATTTCCTGGACGTCGTCGAGGTTCTCGAGCGCGTCGAGCAGTTTCTGCATGCGGACGGCGTCGTCGCCGGCGAGAACGGTCTCGCCTTCCGGCTTCATCGTCACCTCGCCGAACTCCGGCTTGAAACCGGCGGCTTCCAGTGCGTCCTTGACCGCCATGAAGTCGTTCGCCGCGGTGATGACCTCGATCGAACCGTCTTCATTGCTCGCCACATCCTCGGCGCCGGCTTCGATCGCCGCGTCCATCAGCGCCGCTTCGTCGGTGCCGGGGGCGAAGACCATCTGACCGCAGTGCTTGAACTGGAAAGCGACGCAGCCGTCGGTGCCGAGGTTGCCGCCGTGCTTGGAGAATGCGTGGCGGACGTCGGCCACCGTGCGCACCTTGTTGTCGGTCACGCAGTCGACCATGATTGCCGCGCCGCCGATGCCGTAGCCTTCGTAGCGGACCTCGACGTATTCGACACCTTCGAGTTCACCGGTGCCCTTCTTGATCGCGTTGTCGATCTTGTCCTTGGGCATATTGACACCCTTGGCCTTGTCGACCGCCAGGCGCAGGCGCGGGTTGAAGCCGGCATCGCCACCGCCCATCTTCGCGGCGACGGTGATTTCCTTGGCCATCCGCGAGAAGGCGGCGCCGCGCTTTTCATCCTGCCGGCCCTTGCGGTGCTGGATATTGGCCCATTTGGAATGTCCGGCCATGGATTCCCTCGAAAAGTCCAGAGCATTGATAGAATCGCAGCATTTTATCATGCCGGAGTCAGCCACCATGTCCGAACCCCTCTACCTCGCCAAGTCCGAAGATGGTTACCCGGCCCTGCTACCACAGATGGCCAACCGCCACGGCCTCGTCACCGGCGCCACCGGCACCGGCAAGACGGTGACGCTGCAGTCGATGGCCGAGCGCCTGTCGTTCGCCGGGGTGCCGGTGTTCATGGCCGATGTCAAGGGCGACCTTTCCGGCATGGGCGCCGCCGGCGTCGTCACGCCCAAGCTGGAAGCGCGACTGAAGGACCTCGGGCTCGAAGGCTTCGCCCCCTATGCCAATCCGGTCGCCTTCTGGGACGTCTTCGGCGAGAACGGCATCCCGGTGCGCGCGACGATTTCCGACATGGGCCCGCTGCTGCTCGCCCGCCTGCTCAACCTCAACGACACGCAGACCGGCGTGCTGCAACTGGTGTTCAAGATCGCCGACGACCAGGGCCTGCTGCTGCTCGACCTCAAGGACCTGCGGGCCATGGTCCAGCACGTCGGCGACAACGCCAAAAACTTCACCACCGAGTATGGCAACGTCGCCCCCGCCTCGATCGGCGCCATCCAGCGCGGCCTGCTGACGCTCGAGGAACAGGGCGGCGACATCTTCTTCGGCGAGCCGATGCTCGACATCCACGACCTGATGAAGGTCGACGAAAACGGCCGCGGCGTCATCAATGTGCTCGCCGCCGAAAAACTGGTGCAGTCGCCGGCGCTCTACTCGACCTTCCTGCTCTGGCTGCTCGCCGAACTGTTCGAGCAACTGCCGGAAGCCGGCGACCTCGACAAGCCCAAGCTCGTCTTCTTCTTCGACGAAGCCCACCTGCTGTTCACCGATGCCCCGCAGGCGCTGACCGACAAGGTCGAACAGGTCGTCCGCCTGATCCGCTCCAAGGGCGTCGGCGTCTTCTTCGTCACCCAGAACCCGCTCGACGTCCCGGAAAAGATCCTCGGCCAGCTCGGCAACCGCGTCCAGCACGCGCTGCGCGCCTTCACCCCGCGCGACCAGAAGGCCGTCCAGGCGGCGGCGCAGACCATGCGCGCCAACCCGAAGTTCGACGCCGCCACCGCCATCACCGAACTCGGCGTCGGCGAGGCGCTGGTTTCCTTCCTCGATGAAAAAGGCCGTCCCAACGTCGTCGACCGCAGCATGATCTTCCCGCCCGCCTCGCGCCTCGGTCCGCTAACCGCAGCCGAGCGTCAGGCGATGATCCAGGCGTCGCCGCTGCTCGCCACCTACGGCCAGACGGTCGACCGCGAATCGGCCTACGAATTGCTGCGCGGCAAGCCCGCCGCCGTTCAGCCCGCCCCCGGCGCCATCCCGGCTCCGCCGGCTGGTCGTGCCACACCGGATGCCAACGACTGGGGCAACCACGCCGGCCAGCCGCCGCAGCCCCGCCCCGCCCCGCAACCCCGCCAGAGTGCCCCGGCCCCGCAGCAGGAATCCGGCGGCGGCCTGTTCGGCGGCCTCGGCGAAATCCTCGGCGGCAGCACCGGACCGCGTGGCGGCCATCGCGAGGGCGTCGTCGAGGCTGCCGCCAAGAGCGCCGCCCGCGGCATGGCCAGCAGCGTCGGCCGCGGGATCGGCAACCAGATTTTGCGCGGGGTGCTGGGGTCGATACTGGGGGGGCGGCGGTGAAAAAAGGGCGGCATTATGGCAGAACCGGGGTCTGCTCCCCGTTGCAGCAAACATGAACGCATCAGGCTATAGCGGCAAACAGCCCAAAAAAGGATCGTCATGAAGAGCGCGCTGTTCGTTGACTTCGACAACGTCTATTCCGGCTTGCGGCAGCTTGATCCAACCTGCGCGGACCGCTTTGCGCGACGCCCTGCCGATTGGATGAATTGGCTGATCAATTCGCTTAGCCTTCCTGAGCACGCACCTGAAGGAGCTCGGAGACGCGTACTGGTCCGCCGCTGCTACCTGAACCCACAGGCATATCAGCGGTTTCGGCCATCCTTTAACCTCGCCGGGTTCGAAATCGTCGATTGCCCTGCACTCACCAGTGAGGGCAAAACCAGTACCGACATTCACATGGTGCTCGACATCATCGATCTTCTGCAGCACGAGACACATTACGACGAGTTCATTGTGTGCTCCGCTGACGCCGACTTTACACCCGTCCTACGCAAACTCCGGCGCTGGGACCGACGGACAACTGTCTTGGCCATCGGCTTTCCCTCGGCCGCCTACCGCGCATCAGCCGATCTGCTAATCGACCAGGACGATTTTGTTCGGAACGCCCTTGGATTCGACGACGAGGCAGAGGCCATTCCGAAAGCTGCGCTAACAGCCCAGCCCGCGCCAGAAACCGTGTCAGAGGCCTTCGCGCTGATGCATCAAGCGGTTGGTGAATCACCAATTCCGGTGCCGCTCGCTCGTCTTGCCTCGTTGATCCTCGCCAAAGTGCCAGGGATGGATGCTTCATCTTGGGGAGGTTTTGGAAGTTTCCGCGGTTTGCTGGACTCAAGGGGGATGGGGCCACTTAAGGTGTCTTGGGAGGGGGGCGGGTCCGTTCGGGACCCCAAGCGGCATCAAGCCGCATCCGGCCCAGCCAAGCAGCAAAACGGGGTACATCCGGACGCCGTTGCCGAAGGCGCCGCTGCGTTCATCCGTGCGGAGGTCGCCAAATCCTCTCACCCGATTGCATGCGGCTCGCTCGCCAATCTGATTATCGGGCGCCATCCTCAACTAGCGACCGACTGGAATGGCAGAGGCACGTTCCGCAAATTTGCCGAGTCGCTGGATGTCTGTCCAGTGCTATTCGATTGGTCAGCATCGGGGGGATACGCCTTTGATCCGTCCAAGTCTGCGACAACGCAAATCCTAGGAAACAGGGAAGCCCCCTTGGGACTATTTCCTGGCGCACGGCAGATACACGACGCCACCGGCATTCCGCTGCTTTCGCCTTCCGACTACCACAAGCTCTTCGGGTTCATTGAAGCTGACGTTAAGGCACATACGTTTCACCTGATGGAAACCGGAAAGCGTGTCCGAGACCTTTGCCGAGAAGCCGGCTTGCCGGTCAGCCGGGCCGATGTGAATTATGTCCTTCGCGGGCTTCTTTTTCGCGGACACCTCTTTGAGGATGGCCCTAATGACCCAGCGACGCTTGGCCGGAAGCTTGCGGACAACGTGAGGACGCTATCCTTGCGCGAGCAGATAGTTCTCGACTTGGCGACAGACTCGGCGATTTTGGTCTGGCTTGCCGGAGATGCAGCTTGAACATCCCCGAGAGCAAAAAAGGGCAGCGGGTCAGTTCTTGAAGAACGTCGCTTCGCAGGGCCTGAGTTCGATCCGCGTGGCCTTGCCGCTCGTCGGCGTGAAAGTGCCGCGCATGCGGTACGAGTACGGCGAGCTTGGGCGGGCGTGGCCTACCGCATAGTCCGGGTTTGCAGTGAGGCCGCTGGAGTTGATCTCGGCCGATCCATCCGCCTTGATGACGCCGACCCAGGTCAGGGATCCTGGCGTCCCGGTTTCCCCTTTTTGCGCGGTCAGCCGCCCTTCCTTGACGTCGCTGAAGAAGTTGTAGGTGTAGCCCTTGGCTACCTTGCCGCCCTCGCCAACGTCCTCGCAGACCAGCGTGACCGCCCAGCGCCCGTCGAAGGCTGAGGATGATCCCGCAGCGAACCCGGCGTGTGGCGGCGCAGCGGGTGGTGTGGCGGCCGGTGCCCGCTGGTCGGCCCTGAGTTTTTTGAGCCGGTTTTCGGCCAGCGCCTTGTAGCTGCCGTTCGGGTATTTCTGCAGGTAGGCTTCGAAGTCCGCGGCATCGTTGCTGCGCTCGATGCTGGTCCAGAAGGTCTTCTCGATTTCACCGCGACCGGGTTCGACGGTGACCTGAAAATGGAAGCTCTTCTGCAGCGTCTTCGGGCCGTTGACGTAGGGTGTCTGGGTTTGCCCGCTGGCCTTTTCGACTTCGGCACTGGCGGTCGTCAGAACGCCGTCCAGAGTCAGGTCCTTACCCTTGAAGGCGGTCAGCAGCCCGGCGGTGAATAACCCGTTGCGCCCGGTGCCGTCGGAGGCGACGTTGCCGGGGTCGGTGGCATAGACAATCACGGTGCCCTTCGGCGCGCTGCCCGGGCTGGCCAGCCCGCGCGACTGGCCGGAGCGAAATTTGCCGGTGATCGGATTGTTGCGGCAGGCATCGAGCATCACGATGTTGGCACCGCTCTTGCCGTTGTCCATCTCGTCGAGAACCTGATTGAGGTTGACGCCCTGATACGGTACCGAGGCTTCGCTTTCGATCCGGGCATTGACCGGTATCAGGTAGTTCTGGTTCTTGACCTGGATGCCGTGACCGGCATAGTAGAAGAGCGCGGCTTCACTGCCGCCGATCTTGCTGCCGAACTCGGCGATGGCCTGGTTCATTCCTTCGAGCGTCTGGTTCTTGCGCTCGATGACTTCGAAGCCGAAACCGCGCAGCGCCCTGGCGATGTCTTCGGCATCGTTGGTCGGGTTCGCCAGTTTCGGCAGGTCAGGCTGCTGATAATTCCCGTTGCCAATCACCAGGGCTATGCGCTGTCCCCGGGCGCTGGCGGCAGTGGCGATCGCGACGCAGACCAGTGCCATGGCGAGTGCCCGCAGCAGGCGCGAAGATAAGGCTGAGACAACGGTGGAGGGCATGGTATCCGAATATTATGCTTGTCATGCCGCTGCTGCAATTGGCATTGACTGGCCGATCGGGCGGCAACAGAAGAATTGTCGTCTATCCCCGGTTACACTTGGGGGGAGACGCTGAGCGACGGGCGACATCCAGCCGTCCCCCCTTCTGGCAGCCCACTGGCGAACGGGGTCTCAAAAAAGGTGGTCTGACACTGTTTTCTGAGGCATGCTTGAGTCGGCCGGTCGATGATTGTGTTTTCTGAACTCCAACCGGCATGCCGCCGGACTTGACATCCCTGAGCCAAAATCCGCAAAGGAGACTCGAGATGGCCCATCGCCCCGCCCGCCCGCCGCTGTTGCCGAAGAGCTGCAGTCCCGCCCTCGCTGGTGGTGGGATCCGGTGCCTGACTGGGTGCTGGATCACATCAACACGGCTGCCACCCGCAACAACCGCAGCAATAGGAGGCAGTGCGAGATCCATTCCAGAAATAACCATCTTCGGTGATCCACGATCTGTCGATCGGGGACGCCGCGTTTTTCTGCGCATGAACTGGCAATAGTCTGTCCCGGCGACCACGCGACGAAGAGTCCCCAAAAGCCCATGGCAACCCATCGCGAGAGCCGCGCCATTGCGCGGCCAGCTGAAGAGATCTTCGACATCGTCGCCGATGTCGAGCGCTATCCCGAGTTCGTGCCGCTGATCCGCGAGGCGAGGATCTTCAACCGTGTCGAAGATACGTACGAAACCGAGCAGAGCCTGGCGCTGGGTCTGCTGACCCATCGCTTCCGCACGCGGACCGAACTCGTTCGCCCACACGGCATCACCGTCGTTTCCGACGATCAGGCGTTTTGTCGTTTCGATATACGCTGGCAGTTCGCACCGCTCGGCGAGGATAGCTGCCACGTCGACTTCACGCTCGACTGTGAGTCACGTTCATTCTTGCTGATGCCGGTCATCCAGTTGCTGGTCTTGCCGATGGCCACCAGCATGGTCGATGCTTTCGAGGCGCGAGTGCATGCGCTGGCTGGCGACGCAGGGCGCCCGGAGGCGCCGCACGAGTCGTGAGCCCGGGCGCGAACGCCGCGGAACCCCGCCGGACCGCGCCCCTTGCCTGCCGGATCAGCCGAACGGCCGTACCCCGATCCAGGCCGAGTGCAGATAGAAAGCGAAAGCCGCCCACGCGCCGATGCCAACTGCAACGGCGATGACCGTGGGCGTTGCGCCATCCGAGGGATACGTGGTGCCGGCGGCCCGGTCACGGCCTTTGGCGGCTCGAAAGCACAGGGTCGCCCAGACCAGAAATCCGCCGAACAAAAGCACGTCGGCGACATTGCCGTTCGCCAGCAGATGCGCGGCGGCCCAGAGCTTGGTGCCGAGCAGCATCGGGTGGCCGAGCCTGGCCTTGATGGCGTTGCGTGGGACGTAGGCGGCGGCGAGCAGGATGAACGCGGGCAGGGTCAGGAGCGCGGCGGCGTGGCGCGTCCAGACCGGGGGAGTCCACAGCACGAGCGGCGCGGTCCGCGCCTCGCCGTAGCCGTAGACCACCAGCACGAAGCCGACGATGGAGAGGACTGCGTAAATGCCCTTCCATGTCTTCTCGCCGTGCGCGGCGATGAAAGCGGAGCGGGCGTCGTCCGCAAACACGCGTGACGAATGCACCCCGAGAAACAGCACCAGTCCGGCAATCAGCATCAACATATTCACACCTCGCAAAGTTTCGGATGCCCGGATGCTACGCGCAAACGGGAGGGAACGTTGAGTACGAGGCAATGCAGAGCCCCGGCTGCGAAACTCGCGTCAACAAAACGCTCGAAATTCCATCGGGCTGGAATAAAATAATCGTTCCCTGATCAACCAATGAGTCCGTCATGAAAGCGCTCCTCCCGATCACCCTGTTGCTCGTTGCCCTGCCCACTTTGGCGCAGGATGTCGCTGCCCTGACCGCCGACACCAAGAAAACGGTGCTGCCGGTCGTTCCCAAGGTGGTCAATGCCATGCAGGAGGCGGTGGCCGCCAAGGGCGTCGCCGGGGCCATCCCGGTCTGCAAGGACCTGGCGCCGGCACTGATCAACGAAAAGCGCGCGGAAACGGGCTGGGACATCCGCCGCGTCAGCCTGAAGATGCGCAACGCCGAGCGGGGAACCCCCGATCTATGGGAAGCCCGTCAACTGGCCGATTTCGACATCCGCGCCGGCAACGGGGAGAAACCGGAGACGCTCGAGAAGAGTGAGGTCGTCACCATCGATGGCAAGCAGGTCTTCCGCTACATGAAGGCGCTGCCGGTCAGCGATGTCTGTCTCAAGTGCCACGGCCCGGTCGACGGACTCGATGCCGGCCTTAAGGCCGAGCTCGCCAAGACCTATCCGCTCGATCAGGCTACCGGCTACGACAAGGGGCAGATTCGCGGCGCCTTGACGGTCAAGCGGCCGCTGTAGGTTCCAGCCGGACGGCCGAGGCGGCGAAGTCATTTCCCGGCGACCATCATCGGGGTCGACCCTGCCGCGGCCCCGTGTTACTTTGGGCGTGTCGTTCCATTTGAACCGAGGCGGCCCATGAGCGCACGCATCTTCATCAGCTATCGCACCGCTGACGGGGTCGACAAGGCCACGGCGCTGGCCCGCGATCTGGGGGTGGTATTTGGCGACGAGGCGGTCTTTCTCGACAAGGACGACCTGCGCGGCGGCTCCGCCTGGCGCAACGAGATTCACCGTGCGCTCGATGCCAGGCCAGTCTTGCTGCTGCTGATGACACCACAACTGGTTTCGGCGGTCGACAGCCATGGCCTGCCCCGCCTCGCGGGCGCCGACGACCCGGTGCGCCTTGAACTGGAGATTGCGCTGGAGGCTGGCGCCCGGGTCATCCCCGTTCTCTGTGACGGCTTGAACGAACCGCCCGACACGAGCAGCCTGCCGTCCCCTTTTGACTGCATCGGTGAGCTGACCTGGCGGCACCTGCGGGCCTACGACTGGGAACACGACATCGAGCGCCTGATCGACGACCTGAAGGCACTTGGCATATCGCCGCGCGCCGCCACCGGCGAGGATCTGGCCTCGCCCCAGCCCCCCGTGACAACTGCGACGGAAGGCCGGTCCCGCAGGATATTCTGGACCATCGGGCTCGTCGCCATCGGCGTGGCTCTGTGGTTGTCCGCGCGAGGCTGGGCGACGAAGGGTGTCGCCGGGAACTGGCAGGCACAGCTCTGGCAAGGCGAGCAGGTGATGCTGGTGCTAAGCGAGAAGGGCGACATGGTGACGCTGGCGAGCGAGCCGGTCGCCATCGCCGAGCGACACGACTGGACCGACTACCGCCGCTTCTGGCGGGAACGGGGTAGCGGTGAGCTGAACGCCATCATGTATCGTGGCGAGGGCCGGCGCATCGACGCCCCCGGCGTCGGAGCCGCACTGGACATCGGGCTCCAGGTGCTGGCCAGCCCGGATGGCGGCGGCCCCGCGATCGACAGCGGCAACCTCAGCCTTCGTCTCTCCGCCGACGGCAAGACGCTGACCGGCCGCATCTGGCTCAACAGTGCCCAGGCCGACCAGGCTGCCGTGCTGACGCGCCAGCGCTAGCGGGATCGAAGCGTGGGCAGCCGCTGCCGGCACGACCAGATGCTGGACCAACCTTGATCACCCCGGGAACGGCTTTGGAGAAATCGAATGCTTACGGCGCAAGCCTGGCCCTGCTGGCGGCGCTCGGTTTCTCGCTCAAGGCCATCTTCGTCAAGCTGGCCTACCCCTATGGCGTCGACGCCATCACCCTGCTCGCCCTGCGCATGGGGTTTTCACTGCCGGTGTTTCTGTGGGTCGGGCTGGCCCACCAGCGTGCGGGAGCAAGTCTGGCGGGCGGCGACTGGGGGCGGCTGTTCGTGCTTGGCTGCCTCGGCTATTACGGTGCCAGCATTCTTGACTTCTGGGGGCTGCAGTTCATCTCCGCCGGGCTGGAACGATTGATCCTGTTCACCTATCCGACGCTGACCATCCTGATCGGCGTGCTCTTTCAGGGCAAGCCTTTCTCGAAGCGTGAAGGTGTTGCCGTGGCGCTCTGCTATATCGGCATCGGCTTCGCGTTCATGCACGATCTCGGCCAGGGCGATTCGCGAAGCGTGTGGATCGGCAGCGCGCTGGTCTTCGCTTCCAGCGTCTCCTACGCGCTCTACCTTTCGGGCAGTGGGCCGATGATCGCCCGCCTCGGCGCCATGCGCTTTTCAGCGCTGGCGATGTTGATGTCCTCCGGGGTCACGCTGCTGCATTTTGCCGCTTCGCAGCCGTTGACCGCATTCATCCAGCCCCTGCCCGTCTATGGCTGGGGGCTGGCGATGGCCTTGTTCGCCACCGTCGTCCCGGTCTTTGCCCAGTCCGCGGCGATCCGCAGCCTGGGTGCCGGGCGCACCTCGCTGTTCGGCATGGTCGGGCCGCTGCTGACCATCGGCTTCGGCTGGTGGCTGCTCGAAGAGTCGATCTCACTCGCCCAGATGGCCGGCGCCGCGCTGGTCCTGTTCGGCATCCTCCTTGTTTCACGACGCTGAACGCCAAGCGGGCGCTTACTTCACCTTGATTTCTGTCCACAGGCGGGACATCAGCCGGCGCTGCTTCGGTTCGAGGTCACGCAGCATTTCCAGGCGCCGCAAGGCTTCCGGCGGCGGGAAGATTGCCGCTTCGCCGGCAACTTCCGGACGGATCGCAGGCAATGCCGCCCGATTGGGGTTACCGGCGCCGATCAGGTTGGAAACGTCGGCAGCGTTTTCTCCCTGCAGCATGAAGTCGATGAAGCGATGCGCGAGGTCGGGGCGGCGGGCTGCCTTATGGATGACGAAGTTGTCCACCGCCAGCACCGCCCCCTCCTTCGGAATGGCGAAGCCGATGACGAACGGCCGGCCAGCCGCCCTGGCATCCTCGCGGGCGCGGAACATGTCGTTGGAGTAGCCGTGGGCGACCCAGATGTTGCCGATCGCCAGATCCTTGATGTAGGTGCTGTTGGAGAAGGTCGCCCAGTACGGCTTGGCGCGGAGGATCAGATCGCGCGCCGCCTGCCAGTGTTCGGGGTCGGTATCGCCGATCGAATGGCCGAGGTAGCGCAGCGCCGCCGCCATCAGTTCGCGCTGGCTGTTGAGGACGGTGACCTTGCCTTTCAGCTTCCTCAGGTATTCCGGTTCGAAGATGAGCGCCCAGGTGTCGGTCGGCAGCCCGAGTTCGGCAATCCGCGTCGCGTTGTAGCCGAGCAGCGTGACCGTCGTCGCATACGGAACGGCGTAGCGCTGGCCGGGGTCGTACCAGGGATTGGCGAAGGCGGGATCGAGATTGCCCAGATGCGGCAGGCGCTGATGGTCCAGCGCCTGCAGTTCGCGCTTGCGGATCAGCGTCTGCACCGCGTTGCCGGTTGGTACCAGCAGGTCGTAGCCGGTCGCTCCCGCTTCCAGCTTGGCCAGCATTTCCTCGTTGTCCGAGTAGTAGTCCTGCTGCAGCCGGCAGCCGCACCAGATCTCGAAGCGGGCGGCGGTGTCGGCGGAAATGTAGTTGTTCCAGTTGTAGAGGTAAAGCGTGTCGCCGGCCACGCCGAGACGTGCCAGCGCCAGCAGCAGCACGACAAGTGCGGTCTTCATGAGGCCTTCCGCAGCGTATCCGGGGCGAAGCGCGAGGCGAGCGCGATCAGTGTCAGGGTCAACGCCATCAGCAGCGTTGAAATGGCGTTGACTTCGGGGGTCACGGCGACCTTGATCATCGAATAGATCTGCAGCGGCAGCGTCGCCACGCCGACGCCGGCGACAAAGAAGGTGATGACGAAATCGTCGATCGACAGCGTGAAGCTCATCAGGAAACCGGCGACGATCCCCGGCACGATGAGCGGAAAAGTCACCCGCGTGAAGGTCCGCCACGGTGTCGCGCCGAGGTCGCGCGCCGCCTCGAAGATGCTCTCGTCCATGCCGGCTAGCCGGGCACGGACGATGATGGCGACGAAGCCGATCGAAAAGGTGATGTGCGCGACGAGGATGGATAGGAGGCCAAGCGTCAGGTCGAGTACCTGGCGGAAGAACAGCAGCAGCGACACGCCGAGCAGGATTTCCGGCATCGCCACCGGTGTCAGCACCAGGAAAGGCATGAAGCGCGGGTGCCAGCGGTGCAGCGAAATGCCGGCCATCGTGCCAAGAACGGTGGCGATCGTGCTCGATACGATGGCGATCAGAAGCGAATTTGCAGCGGCCTGAAGCATGCCGGCATCGCCCAGCAGCTTGCCGTACCAGCGCGTCGTGAAGCCGACCCAGGAGGCGTTCAGTTCGGAGTCGTTGAACGAGAACAGAACTACAACGGCGAGCGGCAGGTAGAGAAAGGCGTAGGTCGCCAGTGTTGCCGTCCACAGCCAGAAGCCGCGTTTCATGTCTGCCCCCGGTTGCGTGTCAGCACTGCGGAAAGCCCGGCGACAGCCAGTACCGCCAGCGTAAGCAGCAGTGACAGCGCGGCGCCGAGTGGCCAGTCGCGGTTGTCGAGGAACTGCTCCTTGATCAGGTTTCCCATCAGCAGGTCGCCAGTCCCGCCGAGAAGTTCGGGCACCGCGAACATGCCGAGGACCGGGATGAAAACCAGCGACGAGCCGGACAGCACGCCGGGCAGCGACAGCGGCCAGGTGACCCGCCAGAAACCAGCCCATTTCCCGGCGCCAAGATCCTGCGCCGCCTCGAGCAACGCCGGGTCGTGCTTTTCGAGATTGGTGTACAGTGGCAGGATCATGAACGGCAGGTGTACGTAGACCATGCCGACGACTACCGCAACCGGGCTGTAGAGGAGGTCGAGCGGGCCGAGGATGATCATCCAGGCATAGATGCGGATCAGGAAGTTGCTGGCGAAGGGCAGGATGACCAGCAGGATGAAGACGTCGCGCTGCCGCTTCGGGCTGCGCACGATGAGCATGGCCAGCGGATACGCGAACAGCAGGCAGATCACGGTGGTCAGGCCGGCGATGGCGAACGACTTGGCGAGGATCCACGCGTAGATGACATCGTCGAGAATGAAGCGATAGGCGTCGAGGCTCGGACCGCTTTCGGCGAGAGGGGCCAGGCCGCCGAATTCGCCGGGCTCGCGGAAGCTGGCCCCGGCCATGATCAGGGCCGGGATCAGGAAAAAGATGACGAGGAAGACGGCCGGTGGCGCCGTCACCAGCCAGCGCGTCAGGCGTGCGCTGCGGTCAGTGGTCGAGGAAGACACCGGCATCATGCCTCCATTCGATGCTGACACGATCCCCGATTTCGTGGAAGCGCGCCCGTCCCGGCCCGGCGTTGGTCGCCAGCGCTTCAAGCAGCAGGCCGTTGTCGAGGCGGACCTTGTACACCGTCACGTCGCCGCGATAGAGCGACTCGCCGACGGTCCCCGAAAAATGATTCTTGAGTCCGATGCGCTCGGCGTGACCCGCAATGCGGAGGTGCTCCGGGCGGACCGCCAATGCCCCGCGCATTCCGGCAACAGCCGACGCAAGCGGCGGCGCGGCGATCTCGCCTAGGCCAGCGGCGTCCAGACGCAGCCCGTGCCGGTCAGCTTCGAGTACTTCGGCCGAAATCAGGTTGATGGTGCCGATGAAGTCGGCGACGAAACGGCTTTTCGGAGTGCAATAGAGAGCCTCGGGAACGTCAAGTTGTTCGATGCGCCCTTCGTTCATGACGGCAATGCGGTGCGACAGGGCCAGAGCCTCCTGCTGGGCGTGCGTGACGAAAACGAAGGTGACTCCGACTTCGCGCTGCAGTGCGATCAGTTCGCCCTGCATGCGCTCGCGCAGCTTGGCATCGAGCGCGCCGAGCGGCTCGTCGAGCAGCAGCAGGCGCGGCTTGTTGACCAGTCCGCGCGCCAGCGCCACACGCTGCTTTTGGCCTCCCGACAATTCGTGCGGAAAGGCGTCGCCCTTGTCTTCCAGATGCACGAGCGCGAGCGCCTCGCCGGTCCGCCGCCTGATCTCGTCGCGCGAGCGGCCGGCCATCTCGAGCGGGAAAGCGATGTTGCCGGACACGGTCAGATGCGGAAACAGCGCGTAGCTCTGGAACACCGTATGCACCGGCCGCCTTTCCGGCGGAATGTCGGCCAGCGGCTGGCCGTCGAGATAGAGCTCGCCTTCGTCCGGCTGGTCGAAGCCGGCGATCATGCGTAGGATGGTCGTCTTGCCACAGCCCGAGGGGCCGAGCAAGGTGAAAAATTGCCCGGATTCGATGTCGAGCGACACATTCTTCACCGCTTCCAGTTTGCCAAAGCGGCGGGTGATGCTCCGGATTTCGAGAAGGGCCACGATCACCGCCTGAAGCTGCCGAGCCAGAGATCATTATAAGCATTGCCGGGCGCGGCGGATTCGGGCGCCTGCACGATGTCTACTGCCGGTGCTCTGGGTTAGAATCCCGACATGATCGGTATACTCCTCATTACCCATGGCAGCTTTGGCGAGGCGCTGGTGCAGAATGCCTGCCATGTCCTCAACAAACGCCCCGTCCACGTGAACCAGCTCGGTGTTTCGGCCCAGGATGACCCGCTCGACCTGCTGCCGCTGGCCCTTCAGATGCTCAAATTGGTCGACAACGGCGATGGCGTGCTGGTCCTCACCGACATTTTCGGCGCCAGCCCCGCCAACCTGGCGATCAAGCTCCTAAAACCGGGACGCGTCGAGGGCCTGACCGGCGTCAATCTGCCGATGCTGCTGCGTGCATTGACCTACCGTGACAAGGGAATGGAAATTTTGCTGCAACGTGCCCGCGACGGTGGTCGCGAAGGCGTTTTCAACATGCTGGAGCATTGACTATGCTGAGCAAGGAAACTGAAATCATCAACAAACTGGGATTGCATGCGCGTGCTTCCGCCAAGCTGACCCAACTGGCTGGCAAGTACAAGAGCGAGGTGTGGATGGCCAAGGGGCCGCGCCGGATCAACGCCAAGAGCATCATGGGCGTGATGATGCTGGCCGCCGGCAAGGGTTCGAAGGTCACGCTGGAAACCGACGGTCCGGACGAACAGGAAGCAATGGATGCCCTGCTGGCCTTGATCGCCGACTATTTCGGCGAAGGGGAATGAGCGCATGAGTTTCATCCTGCAAGGCCTTGGAGTCTCCGGCGGCATCGCCATCGGGCGGGCCATGCTCATGTCGCACGCAACACTGGAGGTGTCGCACCTGACCATCGCGCCGCGCATGGTCGACAAGGAAATTGCCCGTCTCGATGCCGCCATCAAGACCGTCAAGCGCGACCTGCAGTTGGTGAAAGAGACGACCGAAAACGCGCCGGCCGAGTTGGCCGCCTTCATCGACATTCACACCATGTTCCTTGACGACCCGGAACTGGTCGACAAGCCACACGCAATCATCCGCGAGCGGCGCTGCAATGCCGAGTGGGCGCTGGTGCAGCAGATGGAACGGCTCGTTGGGGAGTTTGAAAGGTTCGACGATCCCTACCTGCGTGAGCGCCGGTTCGATGTCGTGCAGGTCGTCGAGCGGGTAATCAAGGAGCTGCTCGGTCATACCGGGCGGCCGGTGATGAAACTTGCCAAGGGCGTCAAGGAAGAAACGCTGATCCTCGTCGCCCATGACCTGTCGCCAGCGGATGTCATTACCTTCAAGGAGCACCGCTTCGCATCGTTCATCACCGATGTCGGCGGGGCCACCTCGCACACCGCAATCCTGGCACGCGCCCTGGCCATCCCTTCGGTGGTGGGGATGGAGAATGCCCGCTCGCTGATTCGTGACGGTGAGCAACTGATCGTCGATGGCGCGCGTGGCGTCGTCATCGTCAATCCGGATCAACGTGTCCTGGAAGAGTACCAGCTCCGCAAGAACCAGATCGCGCTGGAAAACTCCAAGCTCAAGCGGCTGAAAACGGCCAGGTCGCAGACGATCGACGGGGTCGACATCCAGTTGTTCGCCAATATCGAGCTGCCAGGTGACGTGCCGGGTGCGCTGGAGGGCGGGGCTGAAGGCATTGGTCTGTTCCGGACCGAGTTTCTCTTCCTCAACCGCGGCGACATGCCCGACGAGGAGGAGCAGTACGAGGCTTACAAGAAGGTCGTCAAGGGCATGGGCGGCCGCCCGGTCACCATCCGCACCTTCGATCTCGGCAACGACAAGGACATCGTGCCCCAAGGCATGGCCGCCGATCGTGTCAAACCCAATCCGGCGCTCGGGCGCCGTGCCATCCGGCTGTCGCTGGCCGAGCCAAGGATGTTCCATACCCAGTTGCGCGCCATCCTGCGGGCCTCCAAGTACGGCCCGATCAAGTTGCTGATTCCGATGCTGGCGCATGCCCATGAAATCGACCAGACCCTGGCCGCACTCGAAATGGCCAAGTCGAGCCTGCGCGGCGAAAAGGCGGTATTCGACGAAGAGATCGAAGTCGGTGGCATGATCGAAATTCCAGCGGCGGCGCTGGCGGTTGGGCTATTCCTGCGACGGCTCGATTTTCTGTCGATCGGCACCAATGACCTGATCCAGTACACACTCGCTATCGACCGTACCGACGAGCAGGTTTCCAATCTTTACGATCCGCTGCACCCGGCGGTGCTGATGCTGATTGCCCACACGCTGGCCAGCGCCGAGAAAGTTGAAATCCCGGTATCCGTATGCGGGGAAATGGCTGGCGACCCGAAACTGACCCGTCTGCTGCTCGGCATGGGACTGCGCATCTTCTCGATGCATCCCTCGCAGATTCTCAAGGTCAAGAGTCGCGTGCTGAAGGCTGATATCAACGAACTCGCGCCCACCGTGCGCCGTATGCTGCGCCTGGATGAACCGGCGAAACTGCGTGATGCGCTGGAATGGCTGAACGCTTAGGCGACCGTGTCCTAGAACCTGCCGTTGTCGACCTGATCGACCAGCTGCGCAGTTACCTGATCGAAGGCGAACGCCCGTTTGCCCTTGTGGTCCTTGATGAATTCTTCGGCATCCATCCTGTTCGCCAGCGGAACAAATTCGTGCCCCATCGGCCCAAGCACATCCGAGCCGATAACGAACCAGGCGTGCCGCGCATCGACCTTGCCGAGGTTATAGAAGTCGGTGACAGCGATCGCCTTGATGTCTTCCTTGCGATGCCCCGGCGCGTACTTCGGCAAGTCCTGGAGATACCTGAACATGTCCTTGGCGCCGTCGAAATGGTGGGCATGGCCGTCCCTGTACAGTACGGTTGCCACCCAGTTCGGGTACTTCGAGACGATCATGCCGCAGACTGGGCAAAGGTCCCCGGCTGCCGGTTTGGGAATCCCCGTAAGCGCGGTCTGGGCATCGGCACTTGAGGTTAAGGCCAGAATCCAGAACAGGCCGACTGTCCAGGAAAGGCGGCCCGGAAAGTTCATCAGTCGGGCTTCGCTTCAGGCATTCTCTTGCGTTGTTCGGCGCGGACCTTGCGGATCATCGTTACATCGCCGGCCATGTCCAGGTAGGACTCGCGAAGTGCATCGTCGAACTTGGCCAGCGTGCCGCCGTGTTTGGCCTGGAATTCCTTGGCTGTTTCGGGCGCCGCAAAGGAATGCTTGCTGCGTTTGGTCATCGCGTGCTTGAGGTCGGCGCCGATCAGATAGGTCAGCTTGTCGACCGGCACCAGCGGGCGTGGATCGGCGCCGTTGGCGAAGTCGGGACCCCAGATTTCCTTCGGTTCGCGATCGACGTTGAGGCCGAGGCTGAGCGCCATGCAGTGAATGGAGCAGGTTCCGTCGACCAGGTCATCCGAATACTGGACCAGCATGCGGGTGCGGTTGTGGTCCTTGCGATCCATGCCGCAGTAGGGGCATTTCGGGTATTTCTCGAACTCGTTTTCCAGTGGTCTTGCATCGACCGGGGTCTTGGGTATGAACTGGTTCGGCGTCCCGTCGCCGGGGCAGGCCGGTGCCGCCTCGGATTGGGTGGTGACAAGCGCCAGCCCGCCGGAGGCGAGCGAAAGTTTGAGCAGGTCGCGGCGTTTCATGGTGTTTCTCCCTCGGCGAATGGATGCCGCCGATATTAGCCTTCACCGAAGTGCCAAGCGTGCGGCATTTTGTCGCATTCCCGGGCAGGAGTCGTCGGTCCTAACCGACCAGCTTGTGCATCACCAGAAAGTAGTTGGCGCCCTGCCACAGCGTCGACATCCCGAGCGCAATGACGAACAGCCCTGCCCCCTTCTGCATGGCGCCGCGCAGCCTCGGACCAAGTTTGCCGAACAGGAAGCTGGCAAGGAGCATCGAGGGCAAGGTGCCGGCGCCGAAGGCGAGCAGCAGCAGCCCGCCTTCCGCCACCGAGGGCACGGTCGTCGCCTTGACCGCCATCGCCATCGTCATCGAGCATGGCATCAGGCCATTGACCAGGCCGGCGATGCCGGCTCCGCGCAACGCGCCCTTTTGGGCGGCGCCGGCGAACTGCTGGCGCAACCAGCGCGCCGGCGCGAAGCCGACCGTCAGCTTGAGCGGCGAGAGGCCGAGCAGTTCCAGACCGAGCAGGATGACGATCAGCCCGGCGACGATCTGCAACATGCCTTGCGCCAGGCCGATCTGCCCGGTCGATACGAGTACCGCGCCGAGCGCCGCGGCAATCAGTCCGACCGCGCCATACACCGTTATGCGCGCCCCGTGGTAGGCCAGATAGGGGGCGACGTTGAGGCGCCCACTCCCTGCTGCCCGGGCCCGGATGAAATAGCCGCAGACCAGGCTGCCGCACATGCCAAGGCAATGGCCGCTGCCGAGAATGCCGGTCATGAAGGCGGCGAAATAGCCGAAGCCCTCGACGGCATGGTGCAGCGAATGATCCACCGCCCGCCTCAGCCCTTTTTCAGCAGGCGCAGCGAATTGACGACGACCGAGACCGAACTCGCCGCCATTGCCGCCGAGGCGATCATCGGGTTGAGGCGGCCGGCCGCCGCCACCGGGATCGCGATGGTGTTGTAGCCGAGGGCCCAGAACAGGTTTTCGCGGATGATGCGCATGGTCCGTCGCGAGATCGACAGCGCTTCGGCTGCCTTGCCGAGGTCGCCGCGCACCAGGGTCAGGTCGGCCGCTTCGACAGCGATGTCGGTGCTGCCGCCGATCGCCATGCTGACATCGGCCGCCGCCAGTGCCGGCGCGTCGTTGATGCCGTCGCCGACCATCGCCACGATTTCGCCGGCAGCCTGCAGCGCGCGGATCAGTTGCAGCTTGCGCTCCGGCGTCGCTCGGGCCTCGACGCGGTCGATGCCGACCAGTCCGGCGACATGGTGTGCAGCGGCTTCGACGTCACCGGTTGCCATCAGCGTCTTGATGCCGAGCCTGTGCAGGCGTTCGATGGTCGCTGCGGCATCCGCCCGCGGCTGGTCGGCGATGGCGAAGAAGGCCGCCAACTGGCCGTCGAGCGCGGCCAGTACCGGCGTCTTTCCCTCCCCGCCGGCGCGCGCGCAGTTCTCGTCCAGCGCGGTCGTCCGGACGCCGCAGGCGATCAGCCATTCGGCATTGCCGATGACGACGCTGCGGCCGTCCACGTCGGCCGCGATGCCATGCCCCGGCTCGACCCTGAAATTGGCCACTTTTTGACCGTCGACCGTAGCAAACAGGCGAGCGAACTCGCGCAGGGCCTTGGCCAGGTAATGTTCCGACCCGTTCTCGGCGGCCGCCAGCAGTCCGAGCAATTCCTTGTCCGGCAGGCCGCTCAGGTTCTGCCAGTCGCTGACCGCAGGGCGTCCTTCGGTGATGGTGCCGGTCTTGTCGAAGACCACGGTGGTGACCTTGGCGCCGATTTCAAGCGCCGTGCCGTTGCGGATGAAAATGCCGCGCCGTGCCGCCGCGCCCGTGCCGGCCATGATCGCCGTCGGCGTCGCGAGACCGAGCGCGCAGGGGCAGGCGATCAGCACGACGGCGATGGCATGGGCCAGTGCGTGCGTGGCCGGCGCGCCGCCGAGCAACCAGCCGCCGGCCGTGACCCCGGCAATGCCGATGACGCCCGGAACGAAGACAGCGGAGATCCGGTCGGCCAGCTTCTGTACCGGCAGTTTGGCACTCTGCGCCGCGTCGACCATGCGCACGATGTGCGCCAGTACCGTGTCCTGGCCGACCGCGGTGGCGCATAGCGTCAGCGCGCCGTTCTGGTTCATGCAGCCGCCGATCACCCTGTCGCCTGCCGCCTTGCCGACCGGGAGGCTTTCGCCGGTGATCATGGCTTCATCGACCGCCGAACTGCCGGCGATCACTTCGCCGTCGGTCGGCACCCGCTCGCCGGGCCGCACCAGCAGGATTTCGCCGGGGACAACGGATTCGACATCGACGACCATCTCGACGCCATCGCGGATGATGGTCGCCGTCGCCGGCTGCAGTTCGATGAGCTGGCGGATCGCTTCGCCGGCCTTGCCCTTGGCGCGCTCTTCCAGATAGCGGCCGAGCAGCACGAAGGTGACGATGCTCGCCGCCGCCTCGAAATAGAGAAAATGTGTGCGGCGGTGCGGCAGCAGGCCGGGCAGGCTGTACAGATAGGCGGCACCGGCGCCGAGCGCGATCAGGGTGTCCATATTGGCGCTGCGGTTGCGCGCCAGCTTGAAGGCTTTCTCGAAGAACGGCAGGCCGGCGCCGAAAACGACCGGGGTGGCCAGCACGAACTGCAGCAGGCGCAGGCTGTAGTGGTGCGGCATGGCCATGCCTAGGGCCATCAACGGTGCGGTCAGCGCGGCGGCGGCGAGGAAGCGCTTGCGCGCCTCTTCGCGCAGGATCTTCTCGCGCTCGACGAGGAAGCGGCGCTGGGCGAGCGTATCCATCGGGCGCGGTGTATAGCCGAGGCGCTCGACCAGCGCGAAAACCGCGTCGCGGTCGAGCTGGCCGTCGACGGCGCAGGTGCCGGCGGCAAAGTTCACGGTGGCATTCCGGACGCGCGGGTCGCGCTGCAGCGTCAGTTCGATCAGCGCCGCGCAGGAGGCGCAGGTCATTCCCTCGATGGCCACCGAACTGTGCTGGAGCGCGCCTTCGGGAACGGTTTTTCCATCCGGCCCGGACTTCCGCGGGCTGCGCGCCAGCACGGTGGCGATCTGCGACACGGCGGCGCACAGATCGGCGGGCGCGATGGCGGCCGGGTCGAAATGGATGGTCAGCGAGCCGATCCGGAATTCACTGCGGATTTCCCGGATCGCCGGCCGCTTGCGCAGCAGGATTTCGAGCAGGTAGAAGTGTTCCCGGTCGCCCTTGAGTGCCGGGATGACGACCCGGATCCGGCGCTGCAGGGCGTGTGCGAGACGGACGTCTACCGGCCCATTCACGCTGCCGCCTTTTCCTCGGCGGGCGGCGCCGGGAGGGTCTTCGCCGGGGAGCGCGTCGCGCCCTTGCGGTAGCGCACCAGCAGGAACGTCAGGTAGAAAACCGTCAGCCAGGCATCGGCGTGCCGGAGCGGCGACTTGATCCAGTGCTGCGTGATCAGGTTCCAATGAATGCGGATCAGGTAGAAGGCGACAATGTCATTGGCGAAATTGATCACCGCTTTCTCGTTGAGCAGTGCCGGATCGAAGGCGCGGCGCAGCGGTGTCAACTTGCCCGGCGTTTCGCCTGTGTCGGCCGGTTGCGGTGGCGCGAACTGTGCTTGGGTACGTTGCAGGAAGCGCCGGGCCAGCGTTTCAGCCTGCTTGACTCCGCGGGCAAGCTGCTGGCCGATTTCTCCGATCCCGGATGCCGGAGGTACTCCGGAAGCGGTCGGGCGCTTCGCTGCGGCCGCGGCAGCTTCCAGACTGCCCTTGAGGACGAGCGCAAGCTGGCGCAGGCTGCAGGCGATCGGGTCGTAATGAACCCCCATCTTGCCGGTTCCGGGATCGATCCGTACCAGCCTGACACCGGGGATGCACAACAGCGCAGCCTCGATGACGGCTGCCGAGCCGGGATTGGCAAGCGCTTCCGGCAAGGCAAAGCGAACATGGCCTGCGCTCTTGTGCAGGACGAGGATCTGGCAGGAGATGGACTTTCCGGACGGGGCATTCATGGACGGACTCGTGACACGGGAAGGTTTAATCAGGCGCTCGCCGCGGCTTTCCTGGCCCTTGGCTTGGCTGCCGGGGCGCTGGCCTCGGCGTGGGCTTGGGCCTTGGCCTCGGCTTCATTGCCTTCCTGCGCTTCGGCGACCAGATCATCCAGCGATTCCTTTTGCTGCAGCACGAAGTCCTTGCCCATGTCGGCCGCCTTGGTCACCGCCTGGATGATCTCGCGGCGGTACTTGTGCAACAGGTAGCCGGTCGTCACGCCGGCTGCGAAAACCACCATCGGTGTGCGCAGGAAGGCAAGCGCCGGGTTGGTGGTCAGCACACGGGCCGCGGCATATCCGCCGGCGCCCATCACCATCGGCTTCATCATTTCGCCCATGACCTGCGGGGCCTGACGGGCGGTTTCGGTCATCATCGGTTGCATCATCTGGATTCTCCTTGAGAAGGGTTGTTGGCTGAAGGGCGGGGCGGGTCCTCGATATCGTTCAACATCTGGTAAATCCCCTTGCAGCCCTCGCAGCAAAAGTGGAATGTCCGTTCCGGCGTGGGCAGGCTGAAATCCTGCAGGCCGACGGGCAATCCACAGAGATCGCATGTTCCATTGTCGCTCATTTGAGCAATTCCACCACCTGGCGTTCGATGGTCGCTTCATCGGCCTCGCCGACGATCTTGCCGCGCACGATGCCGCGGGCGTCGACAAAGAAAGTGGTCGGCAGGCCGACGACGCCGTAACTGCGGGCAATCTTCGACTGCTCGTCGAGCAGCGCCGGGTAGCTGACGCCGATCTTCTTCATGAACGCGACCACGGCCGACTTGTCCTGCCCGGCATTGATCGCCAGCACCTGCAGCCCGGCGCCTTGGTGGCGCTGGTAAACGGTCTCGATGGCCTTCATTTCGCCTTCGCAATACTTGCACCAGTCCGCCCAGAAGCGGATGACCAGCGGCTTGCCGGCAAAGGCAGCCGGGAAGTGGACCGGCGTGCCGTCGGCGCCGAAGGTCTGGAAAGTTGGCGCCGGCTGGCCGCTGTTGAGCTGCACGGCAGGCGCGCCGCTGTTGCAGGCAGCAAGGCAGAGGACGGCCATGACCACCGCCAGCGAGCGCCGCAGTATGTGCATTTTGGGCTGAGTGAAGTTCAACATGGGGTCATCCTGCCGGGTTGGTCATGATAAGAGAATCAGGTTGGATTTCAGCACCATGAATGTCGCCACGGCCGCGAACAGCGTGAAGCCGAGCGCTGCCGCCCCTGCGAGACGTCCGCTCGCCCGAGGAACCAGCACCTTCAAGCTACCGACACCGGCGAAGGGCTGCAGGACGCCGGCGCCGAGGCCGGCTGCGGTCGACACGAAAAGCGGCACATAAAGCAGGTAACCCTGGTAGCCGTATTCCGGCTTGAGCAGACAGAACGGGCAATGATGATGCGGGTGTTCATAAACGAAGAGCGAGATGAAGGAGAGGATGCCGACGATGGCGGCAACGAAAGCCGCGGTGCTGGCCAGCGCGGCAAGGATGCCGCTCCAGCGCTGGCGCAATCCGGCATGCAGCGCGTTGGCGAAGACAGCCACGCCGAGCGCGCCGTAGAACAGCAGGATGGCCGGCTTCGCTTCCATGCCGGAAGCCTCGCTGGCCAGCGCCGGCCCCTGCTCGGAAAACAGGCTGCCGCAGCACGAGGTAATGACATCGGCGCGGAGATTCATAAAATACTTGAGCTGCAGCGCGAAAGTGGCGGCCAGCGCCGGCAGCAGCAGAAGCAAAAGCGCGTACTTGACGCGGACCAGCGGGTAATCAGGCGCCTGATTGTCGACTTGATTGAGCGTCAGCCAGACGGCGGCCAGGAAAAAGACCGCGATCTGGGCATAAAGCATCGCGAAGCCCCAGGCATTCGCATTGAGCGTGCCGACCGCGCACATGGCGCCGACGAACATCACCGCCATCTTGTCGGCATTGAATACGGTTAGTAGCAACGCGCCGATCTGGGTGACGAAGACGAAGGCGGTCAGCGTCGAAAACAGGTAGGTGCGCCGTTCGAGGACCAGTTGCAGTTCGCTGCCGCTCTGCATGTCCCAGCGCCGGATCACCTGCAGCGCGAACGGCGCCGCCGCAACGAGCACCAGCAGGCTGACGGCACCCGCCAGCAGCAAGGCAATGATCGCGGGCTGGAAGAGCATGCTCAGTCGGCGCTGTCGACCAGCCGTCCGTCACGCAGGCGGACGACGCGGTCGACGACGCTGGATTCGACGACCAGCGGATCATGGCTGGTCAGCAGGACCGTGCGCCCCTCGTCGATCAGCCGGCTCAGGATGTCGAGGAACTGAAGCGATAGCGCCGTATCGAGATTGGCGGTCGGCTCGTCGGCGATGATGACTTCCGGATCGTTGATCAGCGCCCGGGCAATCGCCACCCGCTGCTGTTCGCCGCCTGAGAGCCATTCGACGCGGGCATCGCGGCGGTGGCCGAGATCAAGGCCGGCCAGTTGATTTTCGGCCTTTTCGCGCAGTTGACCATAGGGCAGGCCGAGCGGGTAGGCCGGCAGCATCACGTTGTCGAGCGCCGACAGGCCGCGCACCAGATTGAACTGCTGAAAGACGAAGCCGAAGGTCCGGCGCCGGATTTCGGTGAGAAAGCGCTCCGGCAGGCCGGAAACGTCCTCGTCGCGCAGGCGCACCCGGCCGCGCGTCGGACGCGCCAGGCAGCCGAGCAGGGTCAGCAGCGTTGTCTTGCCCGAGCCGCTGGGGCCGGAAAGGGCGGTCACCTGGCGCGCCGCCACTTTCAGGTTGATCCCGCTGAGCGCCCAGTATTCGTTGGGCCGGCCCTGGTTGAAGGCCTTGTGGATGTCGTCGAGTTCGATCATTTCAGGCGCGCATCACGGCATCAGGATCGGTGATCGCCGCCCGCCAGATCGGCACGAGGACGGCGACGGCGTAGGGAAATACCGTGAAGAAGAGCAGCGTCGCCACCTGCAGGCCGTCGATCGCCGGCACCAGCGTGAAGCTGGGATACAGTACCGCCCAGCCCTTGAGCACCGGCGCGAAGAGGGCGGCGGAAGAATGGAAGACATGGACATAGGCGGCAAGGTAGCCGATCAGGAAGGCAGCCAGCGCGACCAGCATGCTCTCCCAAAGCTTCATGCGGATCACGTCGCCGGTTTCCCAGCCGATCGCCTTGAGGATGCCGATTTCCCGCTTTTCCTCGGCGGAAAGTCCGGAAGCCTTGTCCCAGGCGAGGATAGCGAAGGCCAGGATGGCCGCTGAAAGGAGCGCCAGCGCAATGCCCTCGCGCCAGTCGAAGATCGACTGATAGGTGCGCAACACCTCTTCGCGCAGGATCGGCCGTGAATCGGGCAGCGCGACGGCCAGTTTGGTCGCCACCGTGCGCACTTCCTGCGGGTTGGCGACGCTCAGTGCAATGTCGGTGAAATGGCCGGCCGGGTAATCGAAGAAGGCGCGGAAATCGGCTTCGTTGAGCAGCACGAGGTCGGCGCTGACCAGCTCGGATTCGGCCGGCAAAACGGCGTCGACCGTGAAGGTGAACAGCTTGCCCGAATAGGAGCGGAAGGACAGCACGTTGCCCGCCTGGACCCCGCGATAACGCGCCAGCCCGGGGCCGACGACGATGCGGCCGGGCGGTGACGGATTCTCCCTGGCCACCTGGAAAGTGTAGTTGGCCTTGACCACCGCGTCGTAGTAATAGCCCCAGAGCCGGCCTTCGACCTGCTGCACGCCGCGGATGCGGCCAATGCGCTCGATGTAGCCGGGCGGAATCAGGTCGTGGCGGCCGGCCACCATGCGCTGCAGCAGCACTTCCGGCGACTGCTCCAGCACCCGCGCCGCTTCCTGGCGCAGCGCCGAGGTCAGCAGGGTGACCGAGGCCAGCGCGAAGACGAGCAGCGAGAAAACCAGCACCAGGCCGATGTTCTTGGTCTTGCGCCGCGCCAGCGAAGCCAGCGTGAAGTCAATCAGGTATCGTTGCTTGGCGATCCAGAGGCGCATGGTTTCTCAGGTGGGCAGGCGGCGGCATCAGGCTGCCGGAGGGAAAGTGCTCGAGACTCAGCGGATGGTCCTGGGCGGCGGAATGCAGGTCGGCGAGCGAGAGGTGGCGGGTGTAGCGGGCCTCGGTGAACAGGGCGAGATCGGTCAATTGCAGTTTTGCTGCCAGTGCGGCGCGCACCGCTTGCCCGCCGGCCCGTTTCTGCGCGAGCCGGCGGGCGTCGGCGAAGCTGGCGAGAAACAGGACGATCAGCAGACCGATGATCCACGCTGCCAGGCTTGACGGACGCAGACCGGATGTCACAGGGCCTTGCGGATGGCGGCGCGCAGATCGTCGACCGGCGCGCCGAGCAGCAGCGTTGCCGCCAGTTTCCCGTCCTTCCCCACCAGATAGGTATTGGCGCTGTGGTCGACCGCGTAACTGCCGTCCGACCGCGCCGGCTGCCTGACGTAGCCGGCGCCGAAGGCCCTGGCGAGCGTCGCGATCTGCTCCGGGGTGCCGGTCACGCCGATCAGGCTGGGATGAAAATAGGCCGCGTAGTTTCTGAGGCTTTCCGGCGTGTCGCGCTCGGGGTCTACAGAAATCAGGATGGGCTGGATTTTCGCCCGTTCCTCGGGCGTCATCCCGCTCAGCACTTCGTTCATCGCTGCCAGCGAGGTCGGGCAGACATCCGGGCAATTGACGTAGCCGAAGAAGACGAGCATCAGCTTGCCGCGAAAGTTGTGGCTGTCGACCGGGCCGGTCGGCCCTTGCAGCACGAAATCGGCGCCGACGGGTTTGCCGCCCTGCGGGACCGGCGAGCAGGCGGCCAGCAGGATGCAGGAAAGGAGAAGCGAAGCCAGCCGTGCAGTCAGGCGGTGCATGAGCTTGAAGAAAGCGACCGCGTTTCCCGAAATATGATGGCGATTCTTGCACGGCGGACAGTACCACCGCCTTGAACAAGATCAATAAGGTCTGAAATCAGGATCAGGCGCGGTTGGCAGCGCGCATCAGAACACCACGCAACGCGATCGTCACGCTGGCGCCCAGTCCGACCCGCTGGGCCAGCGCCGGCACCAGAATCAGCGAAGCCAGGACAAGGCCGGTGCCAATGAGCAGGGCCGGGAATTCGTCGCCCTCTTCCTGCTGAACCTGCAGATTGTTGTTCATGTCGCCCCCCTGTCTTTATATGCGTCCAGCTTACTGAAGCCGGGTCATGCAGCGGTTTGATTTTAGACAAGAAAATCCCCGGTGCTATTGCGACAAATTGTCGCAGCCGGGCGAAGGGCTCCGGCTCAACGTAAAGCTGGGGTCGCTTCGATGGTTGCCGTTTCGATCCGCCGCGCATCGACCATGCCGGCACGACGCTTGAGATCCGCCACTACCTGAGCGCCATCGCGCCCGGAGGCGACGGCACTTTCGCGGCGATCGCGGTCGTCGAGCATGACCCGCGCCTGCTCGCGCCAGGCCTGCATCTGCGGCGTGTGGGCATGATGCATGTGGTGCGTGCGATGCGCCGTGAACCAGCGATGCGCTTCCTCGGGGTCGGCTTCGACACCCAGCCCGGTCTGGTACATGAGGCCGATCTGGAACTGCGAAACCTTGTCGCCCTGCTCGGCGGCGACCTTGTACCAGCGCATTGCCGTCGCGTAATCCAGCACGACGCCGTCACCAAACTGGTGGATCACCGCCAGATTGTAGGCGGCGTCGGCGTTGCCTTTTTCCGCCCAGGTTTTCCAGATGGCGACGGCCTGGGCGGTGTCGCCGCCCTTGTGCAGTTTCGCCGCCTGGCGCAGTTCGTCATCGACATTCCCGGCGTTGGCGGCAAGGCTGGCTGTGGCGAGCATCAAGGCAAGCGCAAGCAGGGCGAGGAAACGGTTCATGGGCAGTCAAATCGCCGAGGGTTGGAACGCGGCGAATGCTAAACCCGGTCATCCATCCTTGGAATGCGGCGAATTGCCGCGTGGCAATTTGCCGCATTCCAAGTGTGCGCGGTGCGGGCGACAATCCTGCCCGCCAATAATCAATATTCGAGGGAGTGTGTCATGGGGTATCGTCTTCGTCCGCTGGCGGCGGCTGTCGCCGTTCTTTTCTCCGGGGCCGTCGCGCCCCAGTTCGCCGCCGCGGAGGGCGCCGAGGCCAAGCCGACGGTTCTCGACGATGTCGTGGTCAGCGCCGACAAACTCCAGCCGGTCCCGGTTTCGAACACGGTCAGCCCGAGCAGCATCGAGCAGATGCGTCCGGCGACCAGCGATACCGCCAGCCTGCTCAGGAACATTCCCGGTGTCAGCACCTACGGGGCGGGCGGGGTTTCGAGCCTGCCGGTCATCCGCGGGCTGGCCGACGACCGCATCCGCATCAAGGTCGATGGCATGGATCTGATCGCCTCCTGCCCCAACCACATGAACCCGCCGCTGTCCTATATCGACCCGACCAATGTCGGCACGCTCAGGGTCTACTCCGGGATCACGCCGGTCAGCGTCGGCGGCGACAGCATCGCCGGCACGATCATCGCCGACACGCTTGCTCCCATATTCGCGGCGCCCGGCCAGGATTATCTCGCAACGGGCCAGATCGGCGGCTTCTACCGCAGCAACGGTAACGCCTGGGGGGCCAACATAGCGGCTACTGCCGCCACCGAAAACATCAGCGTGACCTATACCGGTTCGAGCGCCCGGGCCGACAACTATAAGGCCGGCGGCAACTTCAAGACGACCACGGCCACGGGCCGCGTGGGGCACACGCTGCCGCTCGACGAAGTCGGCTCGACGGCCTACGAGAGCCTGAACCAGATGCTGAGCTTCGCGGTGAAAGGCGGCAACCATCTCGTCGAGGCCAAGTTCGGCTTCCAGCACATCCCCGAACAACTTTATCCGAACCAGCGCATGGACATGCTCGACAACGAGCAGAAGACATTCAACCTGCGCTATCTCGGCCAATTCGACTGGGGTCTGTTCGAGGCACGCGCCTATTACGAGAGGGTGGACCCGCATTACATGGATTTTGGCCCCGACAAGCGCTTCTGGTACGGAGCGGCCTCGGGTGGCCCTATGGCGGGCAACGGCGCACCCTGTTCGCCGATCAGCGCCAACTGCGCGGCCGGCATGCCAATGTATACCAAGAGCAGCAACACCGGGGTGACCGTCAAGGCCGATGTGAATCTCGACGCGCAGAACCTGATCCGCGTCGGCGGTCTCTATCAGCACTACACCCTCGACGACTGGTGGCCGCCTTCGGGAGCCGCCATGTGGCCCGGCACCTTCGACAATATCAACGATGGCTCGCGCGATCGCCTCGGGCTGTTCGGCGAGTGGGAATCGCGCCTCAATGCGCAATGGCTGACCCTGCTCGGTGCGCGCTATGAACGGGTCACGACGGATGCCGGCAATGTTCGGGGCTACGACCCGACCACCAACGGCATGGGAATGATGGTGAATGACCAGAAGAAGGATGCCGCCGCCTTCAACGCTCAAGACCGCGAACGTACCGACAACAACTGGGACCTGACGGCGCTCGCCCGCTATACGCCGGATGCCAACAGCGACATCGAGTTCGGCGTCGCGCGCAAGGTGCGCTCTCCCAACCTGTATGAACGCTACACCTGGTCGACCTGGTCGATGGCCGCGGTCATGAACAACCTCGTCGGTGATGGCAACGGCTATTTCGGCAATATCAATCTCAAGCCGGAACAGGCGCACACGGTTTCCGCGACCTGGGACCTTCATGCCGCCGACCGGCGCTCCGAACTCCGCATCACGCCCTACTACACGCGGGTCACCGACTACATCGATGCCATCCGCTGCCCGGTCGGCGCCTCCTGCACGCCGGCCAACCGGACGACCACCAATGAGTTCGTCGTGCTCCAGTACGCCAACCAGTCGGCCGTGCTGTATGGCATCGATGTCTCCGGGCGCATCTTGCTCGCTTCGACCGGGGTGGGCGACTTCGGCCTCACGGGTTCGCTCGCCTACACCCACGGCAAGAATCTTGACACCGATGACGGCCTCTACAACATCATGCCGCTCAACGGGAAGCTGGCGCTGACCCACACACTGGGCGGCTGGAACGGTGCCGTCGAAGTGGTCGCGTCGGCAGCGAAGGACGATGTCTCCGACGTCCGCAACGAGATCAAGACTGCGGGTTACGGGCTGACCAACCTGCGTGGCAGCTATACCTGGAAGCAGGTCCGGGTCGACCTCGGCGTGGATAACCTCTTCGACAAGTTCTATTCGCTGCCGCTCGGCGGTGCCTACACCGGTCAGGGATCGACCATGATGCTCAACGGCATACCGTGGGGTATCGCGGTGCCCGGCATGGGCCGCTCGATCTACACCGGTGTGACCTTCAAGTTCTGATCAGGTCAGCCGGTTCTTTCGGCCAGGAAAGCCCCGGCAGATGCCGGGGCTTTCGAGGTTTCAGCGTGGAGTCGTGAAATGAGCCTTCTTCACCCTGTTGACCGCAGCAGTGTGCCTGGACTGCGTTCGGCAAGACGGATCCCGGCTGGGGAGCACCTTTATCGGGCCGGCGCAGAAGGCCCGGCCTGGCGTCTGCACGCCGGCGCCATCCGCCTCGATACAACCGGACCGGACGGCCATGCCGCCTTCGCCAGTCTGGCGATCGCCGGCGACATTCTCGGCTGCGAAGCGATGCTCTTCGGCGTCTATACTTTCTCGGCCACGGCATTGACCGAGTGCTGGTTGCTGCCGTGGCCCGAGGGGAGAAGGGAAGTGGCTGCCGATAGCCTGCTCGCTTCGCTGGCCCAGGCTCAGCAACGTGCTGCCAACATCGTCGCCCTGCGTGGCGGCCAGGCCATGGCGCGGGTCGTCGGGCTCATCCGCCTGTTCGGTGACAGCGCCGGGCGCGTTATCCTCCCGACCCGCCAGGACATCGCCGACATTACCGGCCTCAGGTTCGAGACCATTTCACGCATCATCAAGGGGTTGGAGCGTTCCGGCGTGCTTGTCCCGGTGCGTGTCGAAGGCGTGCGTGCGACGCGCAGCTATGCCGTCGATCCGGCGGTACTGAACGGATTGCCTGCCGCTTGACGGCAGGGATTTCCGCCAGCCTTGATGCAGGCGAATTCTGAGCCGGCTCGTCTGCCCTAGAATTGCGCCATGACTGCCGATCTCCTGACGATGCCGGTCGCGCCGCCGGAATGGCGGCACAGCGGCCCCTATCTCGTCATCGCGCTTGCCTTGCACACGCTGGTGCTGGTCCTGATACCAATTCTCCTGCCTGAGAAACCGGGCGTCCCGCCGGCGCAGACAATCACCGTGACCTTCGAGCAACCGGCGACGCTGACCGTTCCGCTGGCGCCGCCACCCGCCGCTGTGGCTCCCAGGGCTCCCGCGGTTCCCGAAAGGCAGCGCCAGCCTCCCGTCCCCAGGCGCGCCGTGCTGGCAGTGGTGGCGCAGCCGGGGGCAAAGCCGGCGCCACTTTCCGTTGCTGAAAGCGCCTTCGCTTCTAGCGATGAGAGTCCGACGGCGGCCTCCGCGAAGGGCAACGTGCCGGTCCCGGTGACCGCGGCGCGTTATGATGCCGCCTATCTGCACAATCCGCGCCCAGCCTATCCGCCGCTGTCGCGCCGTCTGGGCGAAGAAGGCAAGGTGCTGCTCAGGGTTCGTGTCAGCAGGGAAGGTCTGGCTGATGCGGTCGACCTCGAGAAAAGCAGCAATTTCGAGCGGCTGGACGAAGCCGCCCGCGCGGTCGTTGCCCGCTGGCGCTTCGTGCCGGCCAGACGTGGAGACGAAGCCATCGAGGCAACGGTGATCGTGCCGATCGTCTTCCGGCTCGATGGTTGACGCCGGGATCCGGAATTGACGATGGGGACCGAAGTCCCCACCGGCTGTCTTTGGTAACAAGGCTTCAGCAGCCCCGGCTAGCCGTTTTTAGGCGGCAATAGCAAAATGCTCATCATTGGCATTTATGGATTTGCTTCATTAACGTCGATCGCCTGACGAGTTGCCTGCGCACCTTTGCCCGCCCTGTCGAAACCGGTACATCCCCACCTAAACGTATCCGGATACGCTTAGGTGGAGATGAGGGGAGTCGAACCCCTGTCCAGAACGCCTCGAGATTGCCGGAATTACAACTATGCTTTGATGGTACAGCAGCGGATGACGCCTTTCAATCCACCCGGCGCGTCGAATTGTTGTGGATTTGTAACTGCCCGCCGATCCACTGTCCCGGCGACGCCAGCCCCAGCTCAAGGTGTCGGCACGACGCGGTAATAGACGCCGTTGGCACCGTACATGGGTTTGAACCAGGCATTGCCATTGAGGTGGTACGTGGCACCCTCGACGGTTGCGGGCGATGACCCAGGCGGCAGTGTCGCGTAATTGACCCCCATCGCGTAGCTGCCGGCGGCACCAGCCGCGACAGCACAGCCGTAGCAGCCGCTCGAATAAACCGGCTCGGCAACCGGCGGATGATAGACCGGGCAAATTGGCACCGGCGGCCAATAACCCGGCGAGAAATCATCTTGGCCTCCAATTACGGAAACCAACCATCAACGAACATCAGACTCTGCCGACGTCACACCTGTGACGTCCGGCTGCCTTCAAAACACGAAATTCAATCCCAGTGCCAGACCGCCCATGTCGAGACCCTGAATCAGCTTGTCGCCATTCCGGTCAAACGACAGGTAACGATAATCGAGCCGGACGTCGCCCCAGGAATAGGCATAGCCGATCCCTGCCGCGGCCTGCCAGGTGGTCACCGAATCACCGCCCCGACATCGACATAGAATGGAACGAACCAGTTGCTTTCGCCGAGCTTGACCCGCCCCTTGGCGCCAACGATGCCGGCGGTCACGTTGCCGGATTCACTGACACTGCCCGAGCGCGGCAAGATGACCGCATTGCCGTTCGGCCCGGTCACCGCGGCATTCAGGCTCCAGTTGCTGTTGGCCTTCAGCCCAGATAACGGACGCCGGCAATCAGATCCACGGTGGCCGCCGGTGTGGAAACAACCGCATAACCGCCCACTATGGACCAGATAGTGGTCTTCAGCAGGTGTCCGAGCCGGTGTCCTATCTGCAGGCCCCGGACCGAAGTTGTGCGTGTTGGTATGGCTACTGACGTTTCCCAGATTCAGATAGACGTAGTCGCCGGCTATCAACCATTTTCCGTAACGCGCTTCCCCGGCCAGCAGGAACGCCATATCCATATGGGGCAGCCAGTCATTCGGCGCGACGGAAATCTCGCTGTCCAAACGCGAAGCGGCCACGGAACCAAAGCTCAAGGTGGTCTTGATGGTCGGCAGCCACACGTAGGGCATCAGCGAGAACTTCCAGCCCTCCGCCGATTCCTGGGCAGTGGCCGCCATCGGTACGGCCAGGCTGGCCACGGTCGTTGCCGCAGCGACGGTAATCTTGAAAGCAGATTTCTTCATGGGCCTTGACTCCTCCTTTATCGTTGAACCTTGTCCCGTGTCCATTCACCCGGCCAGTCGATCCTGGTCCGAATGTGCGGCTCATGATAGCGAAGATTGCGGAAAGTCACCTGACAGTTCGCGACAAGATGGCGTGTAAGTAGCAATTCCGGCTCCGGGCGCGAGTGTCGGACAACTTTACTGCTATATTGCTGGCGAACCACTACAACGGAGTAATCATGAATCTGCGAATTTCCTTGTTTGTCGCCGCCTTTGCCGGCATCCTCGGCGCCTGCCAGAACTCCCCGATGTCGCAGGGAGCAACCATGACGCAGGAACAGATCACCGAAAAGCGTGACAAGGTTCTGAACATGGCGGACAAGGCGTTGGCCAGGCTTTACGCTCAGAACCCGGGCGTGCGCAAGGAGATCGAACAGGCGGCGGGTTACGGCGTTTTTGATATAACCGCCATCAATGCGGTGCTGCTGGTCGGCTCCAGAGGCCCCGGCGTGCTTTTCGACAACAAGACGAAGAAGCCCACCTTCATGCAGTCGATGCGGGCCGGGACCGGGCCGGGCTTGGGTTATCAGGAGCTCTACCAGATCTTCGTCTTCAAGTCGAAGGAAGCTCTTGACCAGTTCAAGGTTGGCGACAAGATCGGTGGTGACCTGATGGCATCGACGACTGTCGGCACCACGGCCACACAGATTTCGGCCAATCCGTACATCAACGTCTATCAGCTCAGCGAAAAAGGCTATGCCCTCCAGGCCAATTATGGCGGAGCAGTCTACGTCGTCGATTCAAACCTGAACTGAAGGCCGGCTTCGATTACAGCAACGATCAAGTCTGTCAAAAAACCGAAGGCCCCGAAAAGGGCCTTCTTCATTTGCGCGAAACTGCGGTTGCTTACTGTGTCTGGTTGCCGCAAGGAGGCGGTGGAACAAGCATGGTCATGCTTTCAGGATAGCTCTGCGTCGTACGAACCCGCTTCGTCGTGCCGTCGAACAGTACATCGAACCGCGAAGGCTCGTTCCAGGCATTGCAGAAGCGCCATTCCCAGACCAGCTCATTCTGGCGGTCGAAAAAAACCGTCCACTGTGGTGTCGAGGGACCGAGTATGCGGAGAACCTGTTCCTCGGTCATTCCTTCTCGGATCAGGGCAAAGTGCTTCGTGTTGAGGACAGCTTGCAGACTGGACATCAAACCATTGCCGGCGATCGTCACCATGTAGGTGTTGAAACCAGCCGGGCCGCGCGGGAAGGCGAGTAACTGGCCGCCATCCGGCTCCTGCCAGCGCATCGCGGGTTCGCCCATCAACTGGATGACGTCTTCGCGGCTACTGACACCGGGCTTGAGTCCGCGTCCGTCATAAGAGGCGCAACCGGCAATCACCAGGGCGAAAATCAGCGTGATGAGCGTCTTCATGGCGGATCCTTCAGGTGAAGATGGAACGGCATCAGCTGCCTATTTTACGACAGGTTTCAACTCGACTATCCACGGTTCAAGGCGCTGGCCAACCAGAAGTTCGGCGCTGAAACGCTCCCCACCGCCAGGTTCGTCCGCTGCACGCGCCGATTCGAGCGGCCCGCGCAGGGTGTGCGGCACATGAATGCGGCCCGTGCTGATGCGGGACACGTAGCCGGTCGCCTGCGCAGCGTCGCTACCGCGATCGCGCAGGGCCGGCCGCACGGTTCCGTGAA
The DNA here is from genome assembly GCA_016714975.1 of Candidatus Dechloromonas phosphorivorans. Classification (GTDB taxonomy): domain Bacteria; phylum Pseudomonadota; class Gammaproteobacteria; order Burkholderiales; family Rhodocyclaceae; genus Azonexus; species Azonexus phosphoriphilus. The sequence continues at coordinate 110,636 of JADKBR010000019.1, forward strand.
TCAGCAGGAAGCGGCTGCGGTCGGGATATTTCTCGCGCAACTGCCGGGCGTCGAGTCCGGCGTCGATGACGAAGAGCCGGCTGTTCGAGTTCTCCTCGCGGGCGAGTTCTTCGCTGGCGCGCTTGGCGCGGTCGGCGAATTGCTTGCTGCCGACGTTGGCAGCGGCCGCAGCAGCGTGGCGACCGGCATTTTCCCGGGCCCGGGCAAGTGCCTGTTGCCAGAGTGGGCCGCCAAGTTCCATGACGAGAACGACCTCGCGCGGCAGTTGCCGTGTGTAGCGCCGGCGTCCGCGATCGGAATCGAGGTCGCCGGGCGCGAAACCCAACGCCGTCATGTGCCCGGCATCGAGCCATTCGGGTGTCCCGCCATTGAAGGTGTAACCGCTGACGAACTCGCCCGCCTCGCGGTCGCCGACGCGCCAGTTCAGGTTGAGCGACAGGCCGCTGTCCTCGGCGAAACGCAGGCTGCGCCAGGGCAATCCGAGTTCGCGCTCGCTCAGGGTCAACGCGCTCTCCGGGGTGGCCGAACGGTTCCACCAGACCCCGCCCAGCGCTACCGCGTTGGTCAGCACGATCAAACCGACGCCGATGCCCAGGGTGCGGCCGCGTGACCAGGTATTCATGGCGCGCCCTCCCCTGCCGACGGCCGGAACGTCCGGCGCAGCCGCTTGAGGATGACCAGAATCAGCACGGCAGTCAGCCCGACAATCAGGAAGAACAGGTACTTGGGCATGATCTCCCACCACCACTGGTAGAACTTGGTGTAGAGGAAGATGACGAAGAAGACGATGCCGGTGTTGACCGTTTCCGGCCAGCCACGACGCGCCCCGAGCCAGATGACGAGAGTGGCGGCGACGAAGCCGGCGACTTGGTAGCCGCCCTCGATCAGGCCATGGTCGAGGTCGAGGTGGCTCGCCTGTCCCCAGTGGCTGAGGATGAGCATCGGGATGAACAGGCAGAGCAGCCCGAAAATCCGGTACAGCGGCGCGAAGCCGGGGAAGCGCCGGTGCGTGACGAGGAGCGGGAAGGCGAAGAGCAGCGCAGCGACCGGAAAGAAGTTCTCTGGGCGCTCGCCGGCATGCAGCCAGTAGACGCCGTGCCAAGTGCCGACCCGCGCCTGGACCCAGGCAATGACGCAGCAGATGCCGGCCGCCAGCAGCAGGCGCAAGTCGCAGGTGTAGGCGAGCAGAAAGGCCATTGCCGCCCACGGCAGCAGGGCCTTGTCCGAGGGCGTGATGTTGAAGATCTGGCCGAGCATCGTGATGTTCAGCACGAAGCAGGCAAAAGCCACTAGCGCGGCCAGCTTGGTGAAGTAGCCGGTGGCGTCGCGCCCCTGCAACCATATCGTCAGGCCGAAGCTGGCGAGCGAACTGGCGATCAGGATGGCGACCTGGGCCGTTTCGCCAAAATGGCCCCAGAACTGGTAGAAGAGGAAGAAGACACTGGCTGCCAGCGCCAGCGCGCCAAGGAAGGAGGCGACGCGCATGCCGAGCGACAGCTGCTTGGCCCGGCTGTCGCGGTCGACGTCGAAAAGTAAGGCAAATTCAGCGAGCAGGCGTTCGTGATGTTTTTCCAGCGCCGCCTGCTGCGCCGCATCCAGCCGCAGCACGCCGTCGTCGGCGAGGCGCGCGAATTCATTCCGGAAGGCATGAATGTCATCGACGCGCTGCTGCGCTTCCGTGCGTGAGGGCGCGATCCGCTCAGTCATCGCGTTCCGCGCTCAGCAGTCGCTCGCAATAGCGTGCGATCAGATCCACTTCCATATTGACCCGGCTGCCCACCTTGAGATTGCGCAGCGTCGTGTTCTCCAGCGTGTGCGGAATCAGATTGATGGTGAAGATTTCGCCGGCGACCTCGTTGGTGGTCAGGCTCGTGCCATTGATGGTGATCGAGCCCTTGCGGGCGATGAATCTTGCCAGTTCCTCGGGGACGCAGATTTCCAGCAGGCGGTTGTCGCCGACCGGGTCGAAGCGAAGCACCACGCCGACGCCGTCGACGTGCCCCGAAACCAGATGACCGCCGAGGCGGTCCATCAGCCGCAGTGCCTTTTCCAGGTTGATCTCTCCCGGCGCATCGAGGCCCACCGTGCAGGACAGCGTCTCCGGCGAGACATCGACCATGAAACGATTGGCCTCCTTTCCGACAACGGTAAGGCAGACCCCGTTGCAGGCGATGGAGTCCCCGAGGGCGACGTCATCGAGCCCGAGCTTGCCGCCTTCGATGTGAAGACGGAATCCCGCCTCACGTGCGGTCAGGTGGGTGATGCGGCCGACTGCGGCGATGATTCCGGAGAACATACGATACACCATTCGTCAAAAGTCAAACTTTATCACGCCTGTCTCAGCGTGCTGCTTGCACTCAAGCCCGGATGGTAATAGGGTTCAGATCTTGCGTAATCGATTCATAAAAGGGGAGACAAATGAAGAAGACAATCGTTGCCACGCTGCTTTCGGCGCTCGCCGCAACCGCCCTGGCTGATCTCAATGTCGGCGTGACACTCTCGGCGACGGGCCCGGCGGCATCGCTGGGTATTCCCGAGAAGAACACCATCGACCTGCTGCCGAAGACGATCGGCGGGCAGAAGGTCAACTACATTGTCCTCGACGATGCTTCCGACACGACGACCGCGGTCAAGAACGCAAGGAAGTTGATCAGCGAGAACAAGGTCGACGTCGTGATCGGCTCGACGACGACGCCCAATTCGCTGGCGATGATCGACGTCGCCGCCGAGACCGAAACGCCGATGATCTCGATGGCCGCTTCGGCACGCATCGTCGAGCCGATGGACGACAAGAAGAAATGGGTCTTCAAGACACCGCAGAACGATGCGCAGATGTCGACCGCCATCGTCGAGAGCATGACCAACAACAACGTGAAGACCGTCGCCTATATCGGCTTCTCCGACGCCTATGGCGAAGGCTGGTGGAACGAGTTCTCGAAGATCGCCGAGGCGCGCAAGATCACGCTGGTGGCGAACGAGCGTTTCAACCGCACCGATACCTCGGTTACCGGCCAGGTCCTCAAGATACTTGCCGCCAAGCCGGATGCGGTGCTCATCGGCGGCGCCGGCACGCCGGCCGCGCTGCCGCAGAAATCGCTCAAGGAAAAGGGCTACAAGGGCCAGATCTACCAGACGCACGGCGTCGCCAATGCCGACTTCCTGCGCGTCTGCGGCAAGGATTGCGAAGGCACCTTGCTGCCGGCGGGCCCGGTCCTTGTCGCCGACCAGTTGCCGGCCGATCACCCGGTCAAGAAGTCCGCCATGGAATACGTGAACAAGTACGAAGCCGCTCAGGGCAAGGGGACGGTGTCCACCTTCGGCGCCCACGCCTGGGACGCCGGCCTGCTGCTGGCCACGGCCGCACCGGTGGCAATGAAGAAGGCGCAACCGGGCAGTAAGGAATTTCGTGCCGCCCTGCGCGATGCGCTTGAAGGTGTCAAGAATCTGCCGGGTGCGCACGGCGTCTTCAACATGAGCCCGACCGACCATCTTGGTTTCGACCAGCGCGCCCGGGTCATGGTCAAGGTGGAAAACGGCACCTGGAAGCTGGTGAAGTAAATTGCTTCGACCCGCAGCGCAGCCCGGCGCGGGTTGCGCTGCGTGGTAGACTGCCGGCTTTGATCTTCTCCGGTGACACGACGTGTTCAAGAAGCTGACTGAGCTTGCTCTGGCCGTGCTTTCCGCTGCCGCTTTAGCCGAAATCGTCGTCGGCGTGCCAGTTTCGGCAACTGGTCCGGCGGCTTCACCCGGCATCCTGGAAAAGAACACGATTGCCCGCTTGCTCCGAGCATGACGGAAGTCATTTCTGTGCCGGTAGCCCCGTTTCGTTGGTTTCGCTTGCGGCCTGACTTGGCAGCGTGCCCCGCGAACGCTTGGCGCTGCCGGTTGCGCTGATCCATGGACCTTCAGATATTCCTCCTCCTTGGCCAGGATGGCATTACCAACGGCGCCATCTACGCCCTGCTGGCGCTGGCGCTCGTGCTGGTGTTCGCGGTCACCCGCGCGATCTTCATTCCGCAGGGGGAGTTTGTCGCCTACGGCGCGCTGACGCTGGCTTCGCTGCAGGCCGGCAAGGTGCCGGGCACGATCTGGTTGCTGCTTTCGCTCGGTGCGGCCATAGCCGTCATCGATGGCTTCCGTCTCCTGCGCGAGGGAAGTTTCCGCAAGTTGCCGCCCTTGCTGATCTACAACATCGGGATTCCGCTGGCCTTCGCCGGCGGCCTGTTCGTCGTGCCCCCGACCCAGTTGCCGTTGTCGGTGCAGGTCGTGATCTCTATGCTGCTGGTGGTGCCGCTGGGGCCGATGATCTATCGCCTTGCCTACCAGCCGGTCGCCAGCGCGTCGGTGCTCGTGCTGCTGATCGTCTCGGTCGCCGTCCACCTGGCGCTGATCGGCCTCGGCCTGCTGTTCTTCGGCGCCGAGGGTTCACGGACGCCAGTGTTCACCGACATCAGCTTCGAGTTGGCGGACGCACCGTTGCAGGGGCAGACCATTCTTGTCGTCGTCGCCTCGGCGTTGCTGATCATCGGCCTTTATTTCTTCTTCGAGCGCACTATCTACGGCAAGGCGCTGCGCGCCACCGCGATGAACCGGACGGGAGCCCGCCTGATGGGCATCCCCCCGGCGCTTGCCGGCAAGCTGTGCTTCACCTTCGCGGCGGCGATCGGCGCCTTCTCGGGGATCCTGATCGCGCCGATCACGACCATTTACTACGATTCCGGCTTTCTGATCGGCCTCAAGGGCTTCGTCGGCGCCATCATCGGTGGCCTCGCCTCCTATCCGGTCGCCGCCCTCGGCGCCCTGCTGGTCGGCCTGCTCGAATCCTATTCCTCCTTCTACGCCAGCGCCTTCAAGGAAGTGATCGTGTTCACGCTGATCATCCCGGTGCTGCTGTGGCGCTCGCTGACCGCGCACCACGCCGAGGACGACGATGAGCACACCGACATTGTCAGCGCTGACCCCCGGCATTCGCAGGTCGCCAGCCGTTGGCGCCGGCATCTGCCGTTCGCCGTCTTCGTTGGCCTGTTGCTGCTGGCTCCGCAGGTGCTGCCTGAGTTCTCGGTCACGCTGCTCAACTACATCGGACTCTATGCCATCGTCGCGGTGGGACTGGTGTTGCTGACCGGCGTCGGCGGCCTCACCTCCTTCGGGCAGGCGGCGTTTGTCGGTCTCGGCGCCTACACGACGGCATGGCTGACCACGACCCACGGCTTCTCGCCCTGGGTTACACTGCTCATCGGACTCGCCGTCACCGGCGCCGTGGCGTGCTTCCTCGGCTTCATCACGCTGCGCATGGGCGGCCATTACCTGCCGCTGGGCACCATCGCCTGGGGCATCAGCCTGTACTTCCTGTTCGGCAATGTCGACTTCCTCGGCGGTCACACCGGTATCACCGGCATTCCACCGGTGGGGCTGTTCGGCTGGGAGCTGAAGTCGGGTCGTGATTTCTACTACCTTATCTGGATCGTCCTGTTGCTCGCCATCGTCGCCATCCGGAATCTGCTCGATTCGCGCGAAGGCCGGGCGATCAGGGCGCTCCCAGGGGGTATCGTGATGGCCGAGGCGATGGGCGTCGACACTCAGCGCACCAAGATCAAGATCTTTCTTCTCGCCGCGCTGCTGGCGAGCGTTTCCGGCTGGCTTTACGCCCATCTGCAGCGCTTCGTGAACCCGACTCCGTTCTCGCTGACGCAGGGAATCGAATACCTGTTCATGGCCGTCGTCGGTGGCATCGGCAACGTCTGGGGCGCCGTTCTGGGGGCTGGTCTGATCACCATCCTCAAGCAGTGGCTGCAGGACTGGCTGCCACAGATTTTTGGCCAAAGCGGCAATTTCGAGATCATTGTTTTCGGCGTCGCCATGGTCCTGATCCTGCAAAAGGCGCGCGCCGGGATGTGGCCGCTGATCATGCGCCTGCTGCCGGTCCGTACCCTGCGTCGCGAAATCCCGCAGGCGGAAATGCTCTCCAAACGCGGGTCGACCGCACCCGGCGTCCTGCTTCTCGATGCGAGCGAGGTCACCAAGCGCTTCGGCGGCCTCGTCGCCAACAACAACATGGCGCTGACCGTGAAGGCTGGCGAGGTCATGGCGCTGATCGGCCCGAACGGCGCCGGCAAGAGCACGATGTTCAACTGCATTTCTGCGGCCAACCCGGCAACAGCGGGGAAGATTGCCTTTCTTGGCGAGTCGACGGAGGCACTCGCCGCGCGCGAAATCGCCCGCCGTGGGATGAGCCGCACTTTTCAGCACGTTCGCCTGCTCGGCCAGATGTCGGTTCTGGAAAACGTCGCCATCGGCGCTCACCTGCGTGGCCGAAAGGGCTTCATTTCCGCGGCGCTGCGTCTGGATCGTGGCGAGGAAGATCGACTGATCGCCGAGGCGGTTCGCCAGATCGAACGGGTCGGCCTTGGCGACCGCATGTTCGATCCCGCCGGCAGCCTGTCGCTCGGCCAGCAGCGCATCGTTGAAATTGCGCGGGCGCTGGCCTCCGACCCCTGCCTGCTGCTTCTCGACGAGCCGGCTGCCGGCCTGCGCTACATGGAAAAACAGTCGCTGGGCGAATTGTTGCGCAAACTGCGCGCCGAAGGCATGGGCATTTTGCTCGTCGAGCACGACATGGATTTCGTCATGGGGCTGGCCGACCGCGTCGTCGTCATGGAGTTCGGCGAGAAGATCGCCGAGGGTCGGCCGGAGGAGATCCAGCGCGACCCGAAGGTTCTCGAAGCCTACCTTGGGGGTGTGGATTGATGGTGACCAAACATCCTCACCTGCACGAGCACGAAACCATCCTCGAAGTGAAGAACCTGTCTGTCTCCTACAGCAAGATCGAGGCCTTGCATGATGTCAGTCTGACCATCCGGCGCGGCGAGATCGTTACCGTCATCGGCCCCAATGGCGCCGGCAAGACGACGCTGCTGCTGGCATTGATGGGCTTGCTGCCGGTCATTGGCAGCATCGTTTATATGGGGCAGGTCCAAGGTCGGGAACGGGAGGTCGAACACCTGGTGCGCCACGGAATGACGCTGGTCCCGGAAAAGCGCGAGTTGTTCGCCGAGATGAGCGTCGAGGACAACCTGGTACTCGGCGCTTTCGACCGCTACCGGACCGGTCACCGTGACCACATGGAAACCATGGACGAGGTGTTCGAGCTATTCCCGCGCCTGGAAGAGCGCCGTGGCCAACTCGCCGGCACGCTCTCCGGCGGCGAACGCCAGATGCTGGCCATGGGCCGCGCGTTGATGGCCAAGCCCAGGTTGCTGATGCTCGACGAACCCAGTCTCGGGCTGGCGCCGTTGATCATCAAGGAGATCTTCCGCATCATCGCCGAACTCAAGCAAACGGGTGTCGCCATCCTGTTGATTGAACAAAACGCCCGCGCCGCCCTGCACATTGCCGACTACGGCTATGTTCTTGAAACCGGCGAGGTATCGCTGGCCGGTCCGAGCGGTGAGCTGGCGGCCGACCCGCGCGTCATCGAGAGCTACCTGGGTCTAGGGCACAAAAAGGACTGAAGTCCCCGATCGCGTTCCAGAGGCGGTGCGGTTGGGCTACTGCATTCCCCTTTCCCCCCGGTGCTCACTGTGGCCGGGATTTCCTCCGCGATCCCGGTCGGCCTGTCCCGCCGGTCGTGCCTCTGGGCGCGACATTTCGCGCATCGGGGCTGGCGGCGGTGGCATGGGCCTTGGCGCCTCGCGCACTATGGGTGCCGCTGCTCGTTCATGGGGCATTGATTCGCGGCGCGGTTCGCGTGGCGCGGGAGCCGGTTGTGGCATCTCGCGCATTGGACCGGAAGCGGACGGCGTCTGCATCGACCTGCCTGTCTCACGCACCATGGGCATCGCCGGGCGCTCCTGAGGTGGCGCCTGTCGAAACGTCTCGCGCCGCTGCTCCAGGGCAGTTGCCGCCGGCTGCTGCATCTCGCGCATTGGCGGCGGCGCAGGGCGCGACAGTTCCGGAGCGGGCGACAAAGGGGGCATCGGCGTCTGGCGGGAGCGCTGTTCCACTCGGGGTGCTTCCGGAATCGCCGACGGGCCCGGCACTGCCCTGCCGGGCTGGCGTTCCTCCTGAAAAGGAAAGCGGCCGCGGTTCTCCAGGTTGCGGCCGTCGTTCGGAGTGACACGCGAAGCATCCTGCCCGGGGAGGCGCGCTCCCGATTCAGGCATGCGGACAGGCTGCTGCGTCTCGGGGCTGGCCTGAGGCGCCCGCATGGCCGGTTGCGGCGTTCGCTCCGACAATCCCGGAAGCGGCGCGGAAGGGCGCCGCTCCTCGTCCATGCGGCGGCCCGGGCGCGCCGCGCCGGCACCGGGCGCCAGCCATTCGCTGCCGGGCGCCCGCGCGGCTGCCGGGGCTTGCCCGAGTTCATGGCGGTCATGCGGGCGAATGGCAGCCCGGTCGATCGGCCGACCATCGCGGAGCATACTCGTCGGCACCACGGTGACGGCATGCGGCTGCCCGTGGTGTGCGTAGTTCGGCCGGTAGTCGGGCCGCAGTGCGTGATCGATGTCCGCAGCATTCGTGACGTGGGTGACATTGACCTGGCGGATGTACGTCGGGCTGGTGCGATACGCCGGCACATAGACTTCACGTGGAGCCAGCGGGAACCAGCCGACTGCGGGGCTCGAACCCGAACTGAAACCGGCGCTCCAGCCTGGATTGCCGACCCAGCCAACCAGTGCCGGCGCATAGACCGGGCGGGCGATGTAGGCGCCGGGGGCCCAGCCCCAGCGGCCCCGAACCTGAACCCAGCGCCCGTAGTGGAACGGGGCGAAACCCCAGGGGGCGGCGTCGACCCAGGTCCACCCCCAGGGCGCGACCCAAGCCCAGCGACCATAGCGGTACGGCGCCCAGTCGGCGGTCACCGCCCTTGGATACCAGACCGTGCCGTAGTCCGCTGCCGTGCTCCAGTCACCATGGCTGTCGAGATCGTCATAGCCGGTCATGTAGGGCGACACGTTGCGCCGTGCCTGCGCCGACTTTTCCCGGTTGTCGCGCGCCGAAACCCAGGCATCGAAGTCGCCGCCGTAGCGGGCAGCTTCGATCGTAAGCACGCCGCGGTCATCGATGGTGACCATCTCGCCAGCGCGCAGGGTAACCGGGCGTTCGTTGGCGAAAATCTCCGCAGAGCCTGACTGGGCCGCAATGGTGGTTCGGTCGGGCGCTACCTCCAGACGGTAGCGGCCGGTTCCGGAAAAGCGGACCTGCCCGGCAGGTGTCGTGACAGCGAGATCGTCCGCCTGGTCGCGATCTCGGATCGTGACCGCCAGCGTGCCGCCATGCAGAAGCAGGTTGACGCTACGGTCGTCGACCGTGGCGAATTCCGCCTGGCTGTCGCTGCCGAGCCGGTAGGCCGTCGAGCCGATCCAGGTCTCGGCCCTGGCGCCTCGCCCGGTGTCGATGATGGCGCCGCTGCTGACTGGCCAGTTGACCAGGGCCGGGCCGCCGGCGTCCTGCTGACCGCCGCGGTAGGTCACGCTGCCATCGACCAGCGACAGTCGACCGACACGAGCGGGCGGGTCGCCCGCCGCCATTGCCGGCGCCAGAACGGCGATCACGGTCATCAGCGCGAAGATATGGCGAAAAAGGGAAGGCATCAGCAACTCCGTCGAATGCGGCCGCAGGCAAAGCTTACCGCTCTTTCAACCAAGTAACGTGCGTGTGTCCAATTGGATGAATGGCTATGCCCGGAAAGTTGTTACCGAATGTTGCGGGGCGCGGCGGCCTTCCGCGGAACAGGTCGGGAAGGGCAGGGAAAACCTGTTACTTTTCAGCGCCCTGACGTAAAATCCCGCACCCACTACTGTGCCGCAATTCCCCTGTATCCATGCTCTATCCAACCCGTTTCGATGTCATCGTCGTCGGCGGCGGCCATGCCGGCACCGAGGCTGCGCTTGCCGCGGCACGGGCGGGTGCGAACACGCTGCTGCTCACGCACAACCTCGACACGCTGGGGGCGATGAGCTGCAATCCGTCGATCGGCGGCATCGGCAAGGGGCATCTGGTACGCGAGGTCGATGCACTGGGTGGCGCGATGGCAGCGGCCACCGACGAGGCCGGCATCCAGTTCCGCATCCTGAACGCCTCGAAAGGCCCGGCGGTGCGGGCAACACGTGCGCAGGCCGATCGCGTGTTGTACAAGCAGGCGATCCGCGGTCGACTGGAAAATCAGCCCAATCTGACCATCTTCGCCGAAGCCTGCGATGACCTGATCGTCGAAGGCGAGCGCGTCGCCGGTGCCGTGACGCAGCTCGGCATCCGCTTTTTGGCCTCTTCCGTGGTGTTGACCGCAGGCACCTTCCTCAACGGCAAGATCCATGTCGGTCTGGAAAACTATACCGGCGGCCGCATGGGCGATCCCCCCTCGGTTTCGCTGGCCGCCCGCTTGAAAGAACTCAAGCTGCCGCAGGGGCGGCTAAAGACTGGCACGCCGCCGCGTCTCGACGGAAAGACCATCGATTTCTCGGTGCTGGAAGAGCAGCATTCGGACGATCCGCTGCCGGTGTTTTCCTTCCTCGGCAACGCCGCCCAGCACCCGAAGCAACTGCCCTGCTGGATCACCGAAACAAACGAGCGCACGCACGACATCATCCGCTGCGGCCTCGACCGTTCGCCGATGTACACCGGCGTCATCGAAGGGGTCGGGCCGCGTTACTGCCCGTCGATCGAGGACAAGATCCACCGCTTCGCCGACAAGAACAGCCACAATCTCTTCCTTGAACCGGAAGGCCTGACGACACACGAGATCTATCCGAACGGCGTGTCGACCAGCCTTCCCTTTGACATCCAGCTGGCGCTGGTGCGCTCGATCCGCGGCTTGGAAAACTGCCATATCCTGCGTCCCGGCTACGCCATCGAATACGACTTCTACGACCCGCGCGGCCTCAAGGACACGCTGGAAACCAAGGCCATCGGCGGTCTGTTCTTTGCCGGCCAGATCAACGGCACCACCGGCTACGAGGAAGCCGCCGCCCAGGGTCTGCTCGCCGGCGTCAATGCGGTGCGCTCCGTGCGTGGCGAAGCGGGCTGGTGCCCGAAGCGCAACGAGGCTTATCTCGGCGTGCTGGTCGATGACCTGATCACGCGCGGCGTTTCCGACCCCTACCGGATGTTCACCAGTCGCGCCGAGTATCGCCTCAGTCTGCGCGAGGACAACGCTGACCTGCGCCTGACCGAACACGGTCGCGCATTCGGCCTGGTCGACGACGTGCGCTGGGAAGCCTTCTGCAGGAAGCGCGATGCTGTCGCAGCCGAACAGGAGCGCCTGAAATCGACCTGGCTCAATCCGAAGATCCTTCCCGCCGAAGATGCCTTGCGCGTTCTCGGCAAAGCCATTGAGCACGAATACAGTCTGTTCGAACTGCTGCGCCGTCCGGAAATCACCTACAGCGAACTGATGACGCTGACAGGCGCCGGCGCCGGTCGCGTTGAGGGAACCAGTGACCCGCTGGTCGTCGAACAACTCGAGATCTCGGCGAAGTATCAGGGGTATGTCGATCGCCAGGCGGAGGAGGTCGCGCGGTCGACCGCCTATGAGGGCATGATTCTGCCTGTCGATCTCGATTACGCCAGCGTCACCGCCTTGTCCAACGAGGTCAGGCAGAAACTTGCGCAGCATCGGCCGCAGACCATCGGCCAGGCCTCGCGAATCCAGGGAATTACTCCGGCGGCGATCTCGCTGCTGTTGGTTCACCTGAAGCGCTTGAGCCTCGCGCGGGCGGCATGAGCACGATGACGCTGGCGGCCGGCCTGACCGCCCTCGGAATCGCGCTGCCCGAAGCGGCGCAGCTTAAGCTGCTGGCCTTCCGCGACTTGCTGCTGAAGTGGAATCGGACCTACAACCTGACCGCGCTGCGCGATCCGCAGCAGGCCATTTCGCACCACCTGCTCGATGTGCTCGCCATTCTGCCGCACGTCGGCGCCAGTCCCTTGCTTGATGTGGGCAGCGGTGGCGGCCTGCCGGGCATTCCGCTGGCGATTGCCCGCCCCGACCTGGCGGTCACGCTGGTGGACACTGTGCAGAAGAAAGCCACCTTTCTGCAGCAGGTCGCGATCGAGCTTGAATTAAAGAATGTTGCGGTCCACCATGCCAGAGTCGAGGAAATGCGGGGACAATACGCCCAGATCAGCTCGCGCGCCTTCGCCGAACTGGCGCTCTTTGTCAGCCTGACGCGACACCAGCTGGCACCGGGTGGTCGCTGGTTGGCCATGAAAGGCGTACGACCCGACGCTGAAATAGCCGTACTGCCTGCTAACTGCAAGGTTGAAGCGATGATCCGTCTCGCCGTGCCCGGGCTGGATGCCGAACGACATTTGATCATTTTGAAAGCCGTGTCATGAAAGTACTCGCCATAACCAATCAGAAAGGTGGCGTCGGCAAGACGACGACGGCGGTCAATCTGGCCGCCTCGCTGGCCGCCGAGGGCAGGCGGGTTCTGTTGATCGACCTCGATCCGCAGGGCAATGCCACGACCGGGGCCGGGGTGACAAAGCAGGAAGCGCTGCCTACCGTCTATCAGTTGCTGCTCGGTGCCGCCAAGCTGGCCGAAGTCAGTCTCAGGACAGAATTCGGTTTCGCCATCATTCCTGCCAACCGCGAACTGGCTGGCGCCGAGGTCGAACTGATCGGGCTCAAAGAGCGCGAGTATCGCCTGAAGAATGCCCTTCTCGCTGGCCATGCCAGTTACGACTTCATACTGATCGACTGTCCGCCGGCGCTCAATATGCTGACGGTCAACGGGTTGGTTGCCGCCGATTCCGTCCTGATTCCGATGCAGTGCGAGTACTACGCTCTGGAAGGGCTCTCCGACCTCGTCGAAACCCTGCGCAAAGTGCGAGCCCATCTCAATTCCCGTCTCGAAATCGAGGGCCTGCTGCGCACCATGTACAACGCACAGAGCACTTTGACCCAGCAGGTTTCCAGCGAACTGGAACGCCATTTCGGCAACAAGGTTTACCGGACCATCGTGCCGCGCAATGTCCGGCTGGCCGAGGCGCCGTCCTACGGCAAGCCGGTCATCGCCTTTGACAAGAACTCGAAGGGTGCGCAGGCCTACACCGCCCTCGCCAGGGAAATTCTCGAAAGGGTCGCCCCATGATCAAGATGAAAGGACTCGGCCGCGGTCTCGACGCGCTGCTTACCGGCAGCGACAGACCGCATGGAGACGAGCAGCGGAGCCTGCCGGTCGACCGACTGCGCCCCGGCAAGTATCAGCCGCGCACGCAGATGGATGAAGGTTCGCTGGGCGAACTGGCGGCCTCGATCAGGGTCCAGGGCATCATGCAGCCGATCTTGGTGCGCGCCGTCGATGGCACGCCGGGTGCGGAGCGCTACGAAATTGTCGCCGGCGAACGGCGCTGGCGGGCCGCGCAGCTGGCGGGCCTCGCCGAAGTGCCGGTGCTGATCCGCAGAATTCCCGACGAGCAGGCGCTGGCAATGGCGCTGATCGAGAACATCCAGCGCGAAAACCTTAATCCACTTGAAGAAGCGCAAGGTCTGCAGCGGCTGATCGACGAGTTCGGCCTGACGCACCAGCAGGCCGCCGATGCAGTCGGGCGCTCGCGCCCGACTGCGACCAATCTGCTGCGATTGTTGCAGTTGACCGCGGCGGTCCAGGAATTACTGCTGTCCGGCAAGCTCGACATGGGCCACGCCCGGGCTCTCCTGCCGCTGGCGGGGGTGCAGCAGGTGGCCCTGGCCCAGCGTATCGCACAAAAAGGGCTGTCCGTGCGCGAAGCAGAGCGGCTGGTGCAGCATCTGCTGAATCCGCCCAAAAGATCTCCGGAAGAGAATCCCGACCGTGATCTCCTGCGCCTGCAGGAAGAGCTTTCCGATGGCCTCGGGACAAATGTTGCGATCCGCTCCAACAAGAAGGGTGCCGGCAAAGTCACCATCGAATTCGGAAGTCTCGACCAACTGGACGGCCTCATTTCACTTCTGCGCGGGTGATTGATGGAAGAACCCGAAAAGTGTCGCCGATGTGGAGAAAAAAGTGCCTTTGTGCGACGCAGCAATTGACTCATCTATAGGACTTCAATACAATAAACGGGTTTTCAGTCGGGGCCTGTCGTGCACCCGCATGTGAGCTGGATACTCAGCCGACAAGCGGCGCTGGCGATACTCTTGGCAACCATTGCTTGGGTGTTGGTCAGCAGTAATGCGGCAGTCTCGATTCTGATCGGGGGGTCAATCGGCATCATCGCCAACGCGGGCTATGTCCTGCGCGCCATGCGAGTGTCGATCGGGGATGACCCGCTCAGGCAGTATCGGGCGCAGTCGGCCGGGGAGGGCTTGAAGTTCGCACTGACCTTCGCCGGGTTTGCGCTGGTGTTCTGGGGGTACAAGGAGGTTGCGGCGCTGCCGCTCTTTCTTGGCTATGGATCAACCTTCGTCATCTTCTGGATGGCACTCTTGAAGCAACACTAGGCTGACTGGAGAAATCATGAGCGCTGAAGGCGGCACGCTGACCACCACGGGCTATATCCAACACCACCTGACCAACCTGGTCGTCTGTTCCGACGCCGCCAAGGATGTTTCGGGTCACTGCCATGGATTCTGGTCCTTTCACCTCGACACCCTGCTCGTTTCCGGTCTCCTCGGCTTGATCGTTTTCGGCCTGATGGCCAAGGTGGCCAGCAAGGCAACTACCGGTGTCCCCGGCGGCCTGCAGAACTTTATCGAAATGGTGGTCGGGATGGTGGATCAGCAGGTCAAGGACACCTTCCACGGCAAGAGCAAGCTGGTTACCCCGCTCGCCATCACGATTTTCGTCTGGGTGTTCGTCATGAACGCCATGGACCTGATCCCGGTCGATTTCCTTCCCATGGGTGCCGCCGCTGCCGGAGTGCCTTACCTGAAGTCCGTTCCGACCACCGATCCCAACCTGACCTTCGCCATGTCCATCACGGTCTTCTTGATCTCGATAGTCATGGGTCTCAAAGTGAAGGGTTTCGGCCATTTCATGCACGAAGTGTTCGCGGTCCCGTTCGGTCTCAAGCTCGCCCCGGTCAATCTCCTTTTCCGCATCATTGAAGAAATCGCCAGGCCGATCTCGCTGTCCCTGCGTCTCTTCGGCAACATGTATGCCGGCGAAATGGTGTTCATCCTGATCGCCCTGCTCGGAATCTGGCAGTTTCCCTTGGCCTTGCCTTGGGCGCTGTTCCACATCCTGATCATCACCCTGCAAGCCTTCGTGTTCATGATGCTGACCATCGTGTACATGTCCTTGGCCGCAGAGTCGCACTAAGTTTTTTGGCAGTTTCCCGTAGTTTTTGACTTTAACCGCAACAACCAACCTTACTGAGGAGTAAACATGGAACTCGCAACCGTTCTCTCCAACACCGCCATCGCTGTGGCCATCCTGATCGGCGCTGGTGCTCTGGGCACCGCCATCGGTTTCGGCATCCTCGGCGGCCGTTTCCTGGAAGGCGCGGCCCGTCAGCCAGAAATGATCCCCACGCTGCAGGTCAAGATGTTCATCGTGGCTGGTCTGCTTGATGCGGTTACCATGATCGGCGTCGGTATCGCCCTGTTCATGCTTTTCGCCAATCCGTTCATCGCCCTGGTCAAGTAATCATCCGCGCGCCTGTAACCGTTATTACTAGGAGGTTAGCGTGAGCATTAACGCTACACTGATTGGTCAGGCAATCTGGTTTGCACTCTTCATCTGGATCACGATGAAGTATGTCTGGCCGCCGTTGCAAAAGGCGATGGCCGACCGTCAAGCGCAGATCGCTGAAGGCCTGGCAGCGGCCGAACGTGGCAAGCATGAGCAAGAGCTTGCCGCCAAGCGTTCCGCCGATGCCCTGCGTCAAGCCAAGGAGAAATCCGCGGAATTCGTGGCGCAAGCCGAAAAGCGTGCGCAGCAGATCGTCGACGAAGCCAAGACCAACGCCAAGGTCGAGGCCGACAAGGTTGTCGCCGGCGCCAAGGCCGAGATCGACCAGGAGGTCGAGCGCGCCAAGCAGCACTTGCGTGAACGCGTCGCCGAACTGGCGGTTGTCGGCGCCGAGAAGATCCTGCGCAAGGAAATCAACGCGTCCGTGCATGCCGACATGCTGGCCGGCCTGAAACAGGACCTGTAAGCAAATGGCCGAATCCGTCACTATCGCCCGCCCTTACGCCGAGGCGCTGTTTCGTGTGGCCAAGGAAAGCGGCAATCTGGCCAACTGGTCGATGCCGGTAGGCAAGCTTGTCGAGGTGGCTAGCGATCCCGAAGCCCGCGACGCTATTGGCGACCCCAACGTGGCGGCCGGGCAACTGGTCGACCTGTTCCGGTCTGCCTGCGGCAAGACGGTAGATGCGGAGCTGGCCAATTTTATCCAGCTGCTTTCCGACAATGACCGTCTTGGGCTGTTGCCTGAAATTGGCGCCTTGTACGAAAGTTACAAGCAGGCCGAAGAAGGCACCAAGCAAGCCGAGATCGTTTCGGCCTTCCCGATCGACGCTTCCCAGGTCAAGGCGCTTCTTCCGCAACTCGAGACGGTATTCAAGTCAAAGCTTGAGGCTTTCGTTTCGGTCGATCCGGAACTGATTGGCGGTATCAAGGTAATCGTCGGCGACCAGGTGCTGGATGCGTCTGTCCGCGCCAAGCTCAACACAATGGCTACGGCACTGAACAACTAGGAGAAACTCATGCAGTTGAATCCTTCCGAAATTTCTGAACTTATCAAGAGCAAGATACAGAATCTGCAAAGCGCATCGGAAGTGCGCACGCAGGGCACGGTAGTTTCCGTTACCGATGGTATCTGCCGCATCCACGGCCTGCAGGATGCCATGCAGGGTGAAATGCTGGAGTTTCCCGGCAATACCTTTGGCATGGCGCTCAACCTTGAGCGCGATTCCGTCGGGTCGGTGGTTCTTGGTGCGTACGAGCACATCTCCGAAGGCGATGTTGTCAAGACGACTGGTCGCATTCTGGAGGTCCCCGTCGGTCCGGAACTGCTTGGCCGTGTGGTCAACTCCCTGGGCCAGCCGATCGATGGCAAGGGGCCGATCAACGCCAAACTAACCGACAAGATAGAAAAGGTCGCGCCGGGCGTCATCTGGCGCAAGTCGGTTTCGCAGCCGGTGCAGACCGGGCTGAAGTGCGTGGACGCCATGGTGCCCATCGGTCGCGGCCAGCGCGAGCTGATCATCGGCGACCGCCAGACCGGCAAGACGGCTGTTGCGGTCGACACGATCATCAACCAGAAGGGCAAGAACCTGTTCTGCGTTTATGTTGCTATTGGCCAGAAGGCTGCCACCATCGCCAACGTCGTGCGCAAGCTTGAAGAGCATGGCGCGATGGAATTCACCATCGTTGTTGCCGCTTCGGCTTCGGAGTCTGCTGCGCTGCAATACATTGCGCCCTACTCAGGCTGTACGATGGGCGAGTATTTCCGTGACCGTGGCCAGGATGCGCTGATCATCTATGACGATCTGACCAAGCAAGCTTGGGGCTACCGTCAGGTTTCTCTACTGCTGCGCCGTCCGCCGGGCCGCGAAGCCTACCCGGGCGACGTGTTCTATCTCCACTCCCGTCTGCTCGAGCGTGCTGCTCGCGTTTCGGAAGCCTGGGTCGAGAAGCTCAGCAATGGCGAAATCAAAGGCAAGACCGGTTCTTTGACCGCTCTGCCAGTGATCGAAACTCAGGCCGGCGACGTATCCGCCTTCGTTCCAACCAACGTCATCTCCATCACCGACGGTCAGATCTTTCTCGAAACCGACCTCTTCAACGCCGGTATCCGTCCTGCGATCAACGCCGGTATCTCGGTGTCACGCGTCGGTGGTGCGGCCCAAACCAAACTGATCAAGAAGCTTGGTGGCGGCGTCCGTCTGGCCCTGGCGCAGTACCGCGAACTCGCGGCCTTCGCGCAGTTTGCTTCCGACCTTGACGAAGCAACCCGCAAACAGTTGGAGCGTGGCCGCTTGGTCACCGAGCTGATGAAGCAGCCCCAGTATTCGCCGATGAGCATTTCTGAAATGGCCGTCACGCTTTATGCCGCGGACAAGGGCTACTTTGACGATGTCGAGGTCAGGCGGGCCCTGGAGTGCGAGAAGGGGATGATCGGGCACCTCAAGACCCACTGCGCGGACCTCATGGCCAAGATGGAGTCCACCGCAGAGCTCGATGGCGAAGCCGAAAAGCTCCTCGCTGCCGGAATCGCAGCCTTCAAGAGCAGCTGGGCCTGATCTAGGAGAAAGCCATGGCTAGCGGCAAGGAAATACGTACCAAGATCAAGAGCGTCGAGAACACGCGCAAGATCACCAAGGCCATGGAAATGGTGGCCGCATCCAAAATGCGCAAGGCGCAGGACCGGATGCGGGCTGCCCGGCCCTACGGCGAAAAAATCCGGCGCATTGCGGCAAACTTGTCCCATGCTCTCAGCGAGTACAAACACCCGTTTCTCATCAAGCGGGAGCAGGTGCGCACCGCCGGCCTGATTCTCATCACTTCTGACAAGGGTCTGTGTGGTGGGCTCAACTCCAATGTTCTGCGCATGGCCGTTGGCCACATGAAGGACTTCGACGCTCAGGGCAAGAAGTATCAAGTAACCTGCATCGGCAACAAGGGTTTGGGTTTCATGCAGCGCATGGGCGGCAAGGTCGTATCTCACATCACGGGTATCGGCGATGCGCCCCATCTTGAGAAGCTGATTGGTCCGGTCAAGGTTCAGCTCGATGCCTACCTGAAGGGCGAGGTCGATGCGCTGTATATCGGCTATACGCGCTTCATCAACACAATGAAGCAGGAGCCGGTATTCGAGCAGTTGCTCCCGCTGTCCGGCGAAGCTGTCGGCTCCGGAAAGTCCAAGTGGGATTATGTGTACGAACCGGACTCAAAGGCCGTTATCGACGATCTGCTGATCCGTTATATTGAAGCTTTGGTCTATCAGGCAGTGGCTGAAAACATGGCCTCCGAACAGTCCGCCCGGATGGTTGCCATGAAGTCTGCCTCCGACAACGCCAAGACTGTTATCGGTGAGTTGAAGCTGATTTATAACAAGACCCGTCAGGCCGCGATTACCAAGGAACTGTCGGAAATCGTGGGCGGCGCAGCCGCCGTCTGATGAAAAAGCGAAGCTTTTAATTTTTGGGGATTTGAATATGAGTCAAGGTTCCATCGTTCAGTGTATCGGCGCCGTTGTGGATATCCACTTTCCACGCGACGCGATGCCCAGGATATATGACGCGCTCAGGCTGGATGCCGCCGAAGCCAATGATATGGTTGAAGCCGACCTCACCTTTGAGGTTCAGCAGCAGCTGGGTGACGGCGTCGTCCGTACCATCGCCATGGGTTCCTCCGACGGCCTGCGTCGTGGCATGAAGGTCACCAACTCCGGCGCCCCGATATCCGTTCCGGTTGGCATGGGTACGCTGGGTCGCATTATGGACGTTCTTGGACGTCCGATTGACGAGGCCGGGCCAATTGAAGGCAATGAGGTCCGACCGATTCACGCTTCCGCACCGAAGTTCGACGAACTTTCCTCCTCGATTGATCTGCTCGAAACCGGCATCAAGGTTATCGACCTGATCTGCCCGTTTGCCAAGGGCGGCAAGGTCGGCCTGTTCGGTGGCGCCGGCGTCGGCAAGACCGTCAACATGATGGAATTGATCAACAACATCGCCAAGCAGCACGCTGGTCTTTCCGTGTTCGCCGGCGTCGGTGAGCGTACCCGTGAAGGTAACGACTTCTACCACGAAATGAAGGACTCCAACGTTCTCGACAAGGTCGCGATGGTATTCGGTCAAATGAACGAGCCGCCGGGCAACCGTCTGCGCGTTGCGCTGACCGGTCTGACCATGGCCGAGCGTTTCCGGGACGATGGTCGCGACATCCTGCTCTTCATCGACAATATCTACCGCTTTACGCTGGCGGGTACCGAAGTTTCTGCTCTGCTCGGCCGCATGCCCTCCGCCGTGGGCTATCAGCCGACGCTGGCTGAAGAAATGGGCCGTCTGCAGGAGCGCATCACTTCGACCAAAGTTGGTTCGATCACCTCCATCCAGGCCGTGTATGTGCCCGCCGATGACCTGACCGACCCATCTCCGGCAACCACCTTCGGTCACCTCGACTCGACGGTTGTGCTGTCGCGTGACATCGCGTCGCTCGGTATCTATCCTGCTGTCGATCCGCTCGACTCCACCTCCCGCCAACTCGATCCGCAGGTCGTCGGAGAAGAGCATTACGAGGTCGCCCGTGCCGTTCAGATGACGCTCCAGAAGTACAAGGAATTGCGCGACATCATCGCCATCTTGGGAATGGACGAACTGTCTCCGGAAGATAAGCTCTCGGTGTCACGCGCCCGCAAGATTCAGCGCTTCCTGTCGCAGCCGTTCAATGTGGCCGAAGTCTTCACTGGTTCACCGGGCAAGTACGTGACGCTCAAAGATACCATCAAGGGCTTCAAGGGCATTTGCGCTGGCGACTACGATCAGCTGCCTGAGCAGGCGTTCTACATGGTTGGCGGTATCGAGGAAGTCATCGAAAAGGCCAAGACGCTGCAGTAAGGCGTCGTCAGCATAGGAGCCATTTATGGCCATTTCTGTTCATTGTGATGTGGTTAGCGCCGAAGAGTCCATCTTCTCTGGTGAGGTCGAATTCGGGGTGTTTCCGGGCGAAGCTGGGGAACTCGGCATCCTCCCTCATCACACCCCGCTGCTCACGCGAATCAAACCGGGCACTATCCGTCTCAAGGTGCAGGGCCAGAACGATTTCGAACTGGTCTATGTGTCCGGCGGTATGCTGGAAGTTCAGCCTGGTATGGTTACCGTCTTGGCAGATACTGCTATTCGTGCCCACGATCTGGATGAAGCCAAGGCGATAGAAGCGAAAAGGCGCGCCGAGGAAGCGCTTGCCAGTCGCAAGGCGGCAATGGACTACGCGTCAGCCGAAGCCGAACTTGCTCAGGCGATTGCGCAGTTGCGGGCAATCCAGCGCTTGCGTAGCAAGTCGAGCCACTGAGAGCGTGTGTGGCAACCAAAAAAAGGCAGCTGCGGCTGCCTTTTTTGTTGCTCCAATCGGCTAGGCAGATAGCCGGGCAATCCGCTTTTCCAGACGGGCAAGCTCGTCGCGCAGCTGGTCGACGTCACTGCAAAACTGTTCGAGATCAGAGGCTCGCGTGACTAGTGCGGACTCCTCGGTTGCGAACTCGGTTAGATTGGCGCCGAGCCTCTGTAGTGTCGAGCGTTGCCAGGCCAGGCCGTCTGCGAACAATCGCGCGATCCGGTGGGCCGGAACATCGCCAACCACCCCCGCAAGGTCGGCCTCGTAGTCCCAGCGCAGGTTTCTGAAGACAAAGGCAAGAGTCTCGGCAAAATTTGCCGCCCCAGTCAATCTGGCAGAGGAAATGATACTTTGCGGATCAGTAAGCAGGCGGAAGATGGCATCGGACGGGAAGGCCACCGTCACGGCAGCAGCATCGTCCGGCCCGGCCGGACGGAGCGATCCAGTCTCGGTCACTGTCATCGGTAGCGGGTCAGGGCCACCCTCGATTCGAAAAGTCTGCCCAGCATACGACTCTAGACGCTGACGGGCCCAGTCCTCATTCGCCAGCAGGTGGTTGAGGACAGGAACCAGCAGGTCAACCAGTGCCGTCATTAGGTGAGCTGCTGAATTCCGGCGAGGAGCCAGCCGCGACTCCCGTCCGCCGGCTGGACCAGATGCCAGATTTCATCGAATGGCTGTGCCGCCGCTTCGTCGTCCTCACGGTTCATTCCGTAGAAACGCACGGCGGCAACATGCCGCGCAGGTTCGCCGAGAACCTCGAGCAGTTCGCCAGCCAAGGTCACAAAATCGGTGATCTGCCGTGCTCCATGCCGATCGGCAAGCTCCAGTTCGAACTCGGCAAACATCTCCGGCGTCGTTAGCTCACGCATGTCGTCAAGGTTGCAGGCATTGTTGGCAGCCTGCAGGCGCAAGAAGTTGCGCTTGGCGACTTCGAGAAAGGCATCCCGATCAAAATCAGCTGGAATAACGCGCTGAACCGGTATCGAAACTTTCGGCTCCAACGGTTCGGGATCAGGCGTATGAAACAGCAGTTCTGTTGCTGGCGCCATGCTGGGACCGCCGACGCCCGCGTACTGCATCGACTCGTCCAGCGAGCCACGATTGATCACGCGCTTGCGCAACAGCATCCACAACAGGAAGATGGCAGCCCCGGCGAAAACCGCAACCAGCAGCATATCAGCCAGACCTTGTCCAAGACCGAAATGGGTGAGCAGCGCGGCGAGCCCAAGACCAGCGGCGAGGCCGGCCAGTGGTCCCATCCAGCTACGTTTGGGCACAGGTGCCGCCGAAGTGCCGGCAGAATGCGGGGCGGGTTGCTTTTGTGTCACCGACCCGCGCTCAATGCCCTTGGAAGCGCCGTGGCCAAGACGTTTCGCCTCGGCGGTGGAAATGGCCAGGCCGAAAGAGAGTACGCCTGCGCACAACATCAACCAAAACCGTTTCATCAATCCTCCGGCCTAAAACTTGAAGCCGCGGTGGAGAGCTACCACGCCGAGCGCCATGTTGAAGTACTCGACCTTCTCGAAACCAGCCTTTTCCATCATCTGTTTGAGTTCTTCCTGATCTGGATGGACACGGATCGACTCGGAAAGGTATTTGTAGCTGTCCGCGTCGTTGGTAACCAGCTTGCCGACACGCGGGATGACATGAAACGAATAGAAATCGTAGGCCGGCGCCAACGGCTTCCATATCTGCGAAAACTCGAGTACCAGAAGCCGGCCACCCGGTCTCAGGACACGGTACATCTCGGCCAGGGCCGCATCCTTGTGGGTCATGTTGCGCAGCCCAAAGGCAACTGAAACGCAGTCGAACCAGTCACCCGGAAAAGGCAGCTTTTCCGCATCGCATTGGGCGGTCGGCAGCATCTGGCCCTTATCGGCCAAGCGATCACGACCGCGAGCCAGCATGGCATTGTTGATGTCGGTCAGCCATACCTGACCGCTCTGGCCAACGCTCTTCGCGAAAGCCAGCGCCAGATCGCCGGTGCCGCCGGCGACGTCGAGGACACGCGAACCCTCGCGGACCCCGCTGCGCTGGATGGCGAATGCCTTCCACACCCGGTGCAAACCGCCCGACATCAGGTCATTCATCAAGTCGTAGCGGTTGGCGACCGAATCGAATACATCGGCGACGCGCCGCGCCTTTTCGCCCTCGGTGACCGTCTCGTAGCCGAAATGGGTGGTTTCGCTTTTCATGGTTTCAGTGATGTTGACCGCAATTGCCCGCACTCGGGCGTGAACTCGTGTCGATATCGCGCGACAGGCCCTGGGCTTCGATCTGCTTCAGGTACTCATCCCAGAGTTCGTCGTGGTGCCGCCCGAGGTTGTACAGCAGATCCCAAGAGTAGAGGCCGCTGTCATGACCATCCGAAAAGATGAGCCGCACGGCATAAGACCCGACCGGTTCAATCCGTTCGATTTCGACGTTCCGCTTGCCGGTCTGCAGCACTTCCTGCCCGGGGCCATGACCACGTGCCTCAGCAGAAGGGGTGAAAGCCCGCAGAAACTCGCACCCCAACTCGTACCTCTCGCCGCCCTCGTAGCAAAGCTCGAGGACGCGCGATTTCTTATGCAATCGGATGTCCGTCGGTATTGGCGTATCCCGTTCGATGCCAGCCATAGAAATCTCCAGTGAAGGCTGCTAGTTTAGCGCACTCGCCGTCACCTTGAGAAAAGCCGGGTCAAAGCGTTTCGTAACTGATCCGGTCGAAATCGACGCCAGCCTGCCTCACATGCAGCATGCGTGCCTTCCAGGACTTGTCTCCGACAACGATTTCAAGCAAGCCACTGGCCTTATACAGCCCTGTTGGGATCACGATTGAGCTTTCCTGGCCAATCGCGGCTACTGGTGGCAGCAAGAAGGCCCGAACAAAACGATCCGCGTGTCCGGGTTGGCCGGTAGCCCGTCGTATCGCGACCGCTTGCGGCAGACCCGGCAAGAGCGCAATGCCTAGTACCACGCCTCCTGAGTACTCCTGCATGAGCCAAGTCGCCTGCCCGAGGAGAAAATGCTCGCCGTCATGCGGACAAACCGAGAGCAACTGGCCGTGGGCAATCCGTCCTCCGGCATGGCTGCGACTCAGGCGAAAACCGTTGGCCGAATGGTTGATGACGGTCCATTCATCAGCTGAAAAATCAACATGCTTTCTGATGTTCAGTTGTTGTCCCGGCATGACGCGGTCACGGAATGTGAACAACTCGTCAAATTCGCCTCGGGAATAAGCTTTCGCTGAATCCTGCTGGATGAATTCCTCGCCGCCGACAAAGAAGTGGATAGCTTCAAAACCGACGACGACCCGTGCCGTGCCTTCCGAGGCAAAGCGGCGGAACCGGCGCGGCGATGTTGACTGGGTCCATGGCCGTGACAGGCGCTCAAGAATCTTGATGACATGCCCCGGGGTCTCCTCACCGAGGCCCAGTTGCGACGGCGTCAGCCGCTGATGAAGCTGTGAAAGCATGTGGCTGAGCTGGAGGCCTAGCCGGCTGGTGTCAAGCAGGCGCGCATCGGAACCTATCTTTTCGGTGGCGCCGGTTGGATGAAGCGGCAGATCCTTCCGCAACTCGACCAGGTAGGGAGGCACTTCGTATTCGTCATTGACCGGATGCAGTGCAACCAGCGGAGCCCACATAATGGCCCAGCGGTGGATAAGACTGAGATCGCGGACACTGTTGCTGTAAGGACTGGCAACATCGATCAGCAGCAGGGTGACATAGGCTGCCGTGCAGTGCGTTGCCTGCAGATCGTTCTCCAGCGAATCTTGGACAGGATAGAAAGTGACCCCCAACTGCTCGGCAGTTTCGTAATGGCCGTGAAGTTCTTGCCAGATACCGGCTGGCACTTCGCGCCGTGCGCGGAAGTGTTCCACAATGATCAAGCCGGTATAGTAAAGGCGGCGATGCAGGACCAGTGCCGCGAGAGTGGAATAGTGGGGATCGTCAGGGGGCGGCTTGTGCAGGCGCATGCACATGGAATAGGCCGCGGCCATGTGCCGCCAGGCAGAAATTACCCGCTCGAAACTATCCTCCTGCTCATCGGTGAGAAGCAGTGGTTTGTTATGGTAGCGCCGGGCAATCTCTTCCTCGGTGAAGCTGAGTGGAGCCCTTGTTTGTTCGAGTAGCGACAGCAGAACATCGGGGGCGGGCGGATTTTCGGTCAGCGCCTCAAGGAATGCCATCAGCCGCTGATCGGCAAGCAACGGGTTGGCCAGCGGCACCTGCGACAGGTAAAGCGACCCGGCTTGAAGATCGGGGATCGAGAGTGGGGGCAATGGCATGGTCACGATTTTCAGCCTTGATGTTCGTCAGGGTGAAGTTGCTTGCCCAGTGCCTGGCGCAAGGTGTCTGCGCTTACGGCAGGGTGGGGCCGAGGAGCATCACGCTGGACGCTACCCCAGATCGGCTCCGGGAAATGGCGATCATCATGCCAGCGCGGGATGACGTGCCAATGCAGATGCGGCGTCAGGTTGCCCAGGCTGGCGAGATTCATCTTGTCGGGAGTGAACAGGGAACGGACGACAGTCTCGACTGCGAAAACGACGTTCATCAGCGACTGGCGCTGGGCCGGTTCGAGATCGGACATCTCGCGCACATGGGCGGTCCAGACAACCCGGCAAAAGCCCGGGTAGCTGGGGTCGTCGACAAGCACGACACGACAGGTCGGGGATGCCCAGAGGACCGTCCCACCCGCCGTGGTGCACAATTCGCAGATCTTGCCGGTCATCCCTGCACCCAGAATGTCGCAATATTGCAAGGATTGCACCTGCAAAAAAATACTGCAAGTCATTCCTTCGCTGCACACCATGCAGTCGCGGTCGACCCTGACAAATGACCGAAAATCAGAGCAATACGCGCTCGATGCCGCCGTTGTTGGCACGGTCGACGTACCGCGACGCCCAATCTTCACCCAGCAGATGCTTCGCCACCTCGACGACGATGTAATCGGCCCTGGTATCGGCATCGTCATCGAAGCGAGAGAGGCCCTGCAGGCAGGCCGGGCAAGAGGTCAGTATCTTGACCTTGCCGGTGAAACCATCGGCGCGCAGGCTGGCTGCGCCCATCTCGATTTCTTCCTGCTTGCGGAATTTCACCTGGGTCGCGACATCCGGGCGCGAATAGGCGAAAGAGCCGGCATCGCCGCAACAGCGGTCGGTCAGCGGTACGTTCTGGCCCATCAGGGTGCTGGTCACCTGGAGGGGCGCGTAGGCCTTCATCGGCGTGTGGCACGGGTCATGGTACATGTAGCGGGTGCCCGCGATACCTTCCAGCTTGACGCCTTTCTCCATCAGATATTCATGAATGTCGAGCAGCCGGCAGCCGGGGAAGATCTTGTCGAACTGGTATTTCAGTAACTGGTCCATGCAGGTGCCGCAGGAGACGATCACCGTCTTGATGTCGAGGTAATTCAGCGTATTGGCGACGCGGTGGAAGAGCACGCGGTTGTCGGTCGTGATCTTCTGACCCTTGTCTTCCTCGCCGGCGGCAGTCTGCGGATAGCCGCAGCACAGGTAGCCCGGCGGCAGCACGGTGGTCGTGCCGATCTCGTAGAGCATGGCTTGGGTAGCGAGGCCGACCTGCGAGAACAGGCGCTCCGAACCGCAGCCGGGGAAATAGAAGACGGATTCGGAATTTTCGTCCGTCTTCTGCGGATTGCGGATCACCGGAATGACCTTGTCGTCCTCGATATCCAGCAGGGCGCGCGCGGTGCGTTTCGGCAGGTTGCCGGGCATCGGGCGGTTGAGGAAGTGGATGACCTGCGTCTTGATCGTCGGCGCGCCGAGCGTCGCCGGCGGGTGGGCGCGGGTGTCGCGAATCAGACCGATGGTCTTGGCCAACTTGTGGGCGAGGCGCTGTGCCTTGAAGCCGAAGTCCATCATCACGGCGCGCATCAGCTTGATCGTCGCCGGATCCTTGACGGTCAGGAAAGCCATCGCCGTCGCCGTGCCGGGGCTGAAACGCTTCTTGTCCTGCTTCCTGAGGAAATTGCGCATGGCGACCGAAACATCGCCGAAATCGATGTCAACCGGGCAGGGCTTCAGGCATCGGTGACAGACCGTGCAGTGGTCCGCGACATCGTTGAATTCGTCGAAGTGTTTCAGCGAAATGCCGCGCCGGGTCTGCTCTTCGTACAGGAAGGCCTCGACCAGGAGCGAAGTCGCGAGAATCTTGTTGCGCGGGGAGTAGAGCAGGTTGGCGCGCGGCACGTGTGTCGAGCAGACCGGCTTGCACTTGCCGCAACGCAGGCAGTCCTTGATCATGTCGGAAATCTTGCCGATCTCGGACTGCTCCATGATCAGCGATTCAGTGCCCAGCAGGCTGAATGAAGGGGTGTAGGCGTTGCCCATGCCGCCACCGGGCATCAGCTTGCCCTTGTTGAAGCGGTCGTTCGGGTCGACCTTCTGCTTATAGGCCCGGAAGGGGCCGATTTCTTCCTCGGTAAGGAATTCCAGCTTGGTGATGCCGATGCCGTGCTCGCCGGAAATGACGCCGTCGAGCGAACGGGCGAGGTGCATGATGCGCTCGACCGCATGGTGGGCGGTCTGCAGCATCTCGTAATTGTCGGAATTGACCGGGATGTTGGTATGCACGTTGCCGTCGCCGGCGTGCATGTGCAGCGCCACGAAGACGCGGCCGCGCAGGACTTCCTTGTGGATGGCCTCGATGCGCTCGACGATCGGGCGATAGACGCCGCCGTCGAAAATCTTGCTCAGCCGGGCGTGCAATTCCTGCTTCCAAGACACGCGCACCGAATAATCCTGCAGACGATGGAACAGCCGAGGATGCTCGGCGCGGTTGGTCAGTTCGCCGGCCCGCACGCCATACGTTGCGAAATGCGACTCGGCTTCGGCCAGCGGCAGATCCAGGTTGCCGAGCAGCCATTCCCAGCGCCTGCGAACCACTGCGACAAAGTCGAGCGCTGCCTGACGGCGGTCACCGATGAGCAGGTCAGTATCGAGAGTGGTATCGCCGCGATGCAGCGGCAGGTCGCCCTTGAGGAACTGGCTCAACGTATCGCACAGTGCCAGTTTGTTCTGGGTGGACAACTCGATGTTGATGCGCTCGATGCCGTCGCAGTAATCGCCCATGCGCGGCAACGGAATCACCACGTCCTCGTTGACCTTGAACGCGTTGGTGTGCCGCGAGATGGCGGCAGTACGCGAACGGTCGAGCCAGAATTTCTTGCGCGTTTCGGCGTCGACCGCGATGAAGCCCTCGGCGGCGCGCAGATTGCACATGCGCACTACTGCCGAGGCGGCCGCCATCACCGCATTCTCGTCGTGGCCGACGAGATCGCCGATCAGCACCATCTTCGGCCGGCCGTGGCGCTTGGCCTTGGTCGCGTAGCCCACGGCCTTCACATAGCGTTCGTCGAGGTGCTCGAGGCCGGCAAGTTGGACGCCAGCGGCATGCCCGGCGCCGCCGGGCTTGAAATAGTCAGTAATCTCGACGATGGCCGGCACTGCTTCGCGCACCTGGCCGAAAAATTCGAGACAGACGGTGCGCGCCACCGGCGGCATCCTGTGCAGCACCCAACGCGCCGCGACGATGATACCGTCGGTGCCCTCCTTCTGGACGCCCGGCAAGCCGCCGAGAAACTTGTCCGTGACATCCTTGCCCAGGCCGGTCTTGCGGCACGATGCGCCCCGCATGGTGAGTACTTCCTCGCCGAGCAGCTTGCGGCCACTCGGGTCGAAGCGCTTGAGGTGAAATTCGACCTTTTCCTGCTCGTGAATCTTGCCGCAGTTGTGATTGACACGCTCGACTTCAAGCCAGTTGCCGTCCGGATCGACCATCTTCCACCAGGCCAGATTGTCGAGCGCGGTGCCCCACAGCACGGCCTTCTTGCCGCCGGCGTTCATCGCAATGTTGCCGCCGATGCACGAGGCGCTGGCCGAAGTCGGGTCGACCGCGAAGACGCGGCCGGCCAACGCGGCGGCTTCCGAGACGCGCTCGGTGACGACACCGGCCCCGGTGCGGATGGTGGAGTAGGGCGTTTCATGACCGGCCAGCACCGTGTCTTCCACCGGTCCGATGTCGATCAGCTTCTCGGTATTGATCACCGCCGAGTAGGGCGTCAGCGGAACCGCGCCGCCGGTGTAGCCGGTGCCGCCACCACGCGGGATGATGGTCAGGCCGGCTTCGATGCAGCCGCGTACGAGGTAGGCGATTTCTTCCTCGGTGTCCGGGCTGAGGACAACGAAGGGATATTCGACGCGCCAGTCGGTGGCGTCGGTGACGTGCGAAACCCGAGCCAGTCCGTCGAAGGCGATGTTGTCCTTGCGCGTGTGCTTGCCGATGATTTTCAGCACCTTGCGCCGCAAGTCGATCGTCGTTCCGAAGTGCTCGGAAAAGCGGCTGACCGCCACTTGCGCCGCATCGACCAGACGCTTGACCTTGGCCGAGCGCTCGCGATCCTCGTCTACGGCCGCCTGGCGGCGCTTCTCGACTTCGCTCAGACGATGACGCAGCGCGCTGACCAGTGCTTCACGCCGATCACGGTTATCGAGCAGGTCATCTTCCAGATAGGGGTTGCGTTGCACCACCCAAATGTCGCCGAGCACCTCGTAAAGCATGCGCGCCGAGCGACCGGTCACGCGCTCGCTGCGCAGCTCGTCGAGCACCGCCCAGTTCTCGGCGCCGAGCAGACGGATGACGATCTCACGGTCGGAGAACGACGTATAGTTGTACGGGATTTCGCGCAGGCGGGCAGTCATCGGTGTAGCCAGAATCCATCAAAGGGCAAATTTTAGCGTATTGCAGCGCAACATGCCGTTGAGGTAGACCAGCAACGCGGTCCCGCGTTCAGTTGATCAGGGCGGTCTGGCCGACCAGCCAGTAGCGGGCGAATTTTCCCGCCGCCATAAACAGGCAGCACGGCAGCCAATGCAGCCGGAGCCAGCCGGCACCGAGGCACAGCGCGTCGCCGATCAGCGGCAGCCAGGAGAGCAGCAGGGCAGGGCTGCCCCAGCGTTCCAGGCTTTCCTTGTGGGGCAGGGTGGCGAGCCGCTGCCAGCGGGGCAGAAAACGACCGCACCACCACGAGGTCATGCCGCCGGCTGTGTTGCCGACCGTCGCCAGCGTCAGAGCGGGCCACAGTTCGCCGGGATGCAGTTGCAGGAAACCCCAGAGCAGGGGCTCGGAACTGACGGGCAGCACGGTCGATGCCAGAAAACTGGCCAAAAACAGACCGCCAAGCCCCGCTTCCGCCGTGACGTTTAGCCACTCCACCCGTAGAATCCCCCTTTTGTCTTGATGAGTTGCGCCATGCACCCGGATTATCTCGAAAAAGTTCTGAATGCACAGGTTTACGACGTCGCCAGCGAAACGCCGCTTGAGTTGGCCGCCAACCTTTCAGCCCGGGTCGGCAACCGGATTTTGCTCAAGCGTGAAGATTTGCAGCCGGTGTTCTCGTTCAAGCTGCGCGGCGCCTACAACAAGATCGCCAGTCTCTCCCCGGAAAAGCTGAAGCGCGGCGTCATCTGCGCCTCGGCCGGCAACCACGCCCAGGGCGTCGCGCTGTCGGCGGCCAAGGTCGGCTGCCGGGCGGTGATCGTCATGCCGACGTCGACGCCCGGCATCAAGGTCGAGGCGGTCAAACGGCGTGGCGGCGAGGTCGTCCTGTTCGGCGATTCCTACGACGACTCCTATGCCCACGCGCTGGTGCTGGAGAAATCCGAGAAGCTGACCTTCGTCCATCCCTTCGACGATCCGGAAGTGATCGCCGGCCAGGGCACCATCGGCATGGAAATCCTGCGCCAGCATTCGCGCCACAACGGGCCGATCCACGCCATCTTCTGCTGCGTCGGCGGCGGCGGGCTGATCTCCGGCATTGCCGCTTACGTCAAGCGCCTGCGCCCGGAAATCAGGATCATCGGCGTCGAGGCCAGCGATGCCGACGCGATGAGCCAGTCGCTGGCCAAGGGGCACCGCGTGCGGCTCAATCAGGTCGGGCTGTTCGCCGACGGCGCTGCGGTCAAGATCGTCGGCGAGGAAACCTTCCGGCTGTGCCGGGAATATGTCGACGAAATGTTGCAGGTCGACACCGATGCCATCTGCGCGGCGATCAAGGACGTTTTCGAAGACACCCGCTCGATTCTCGAGCCGGCCGGCGCCCTGGCAGTCGCCGGCGCCAAGGAATACGTCCGCCAGCACAAGCTGAAGGACAAGAACCTGGTTGCCATCTCGTCCGGCGCCAACATGAACTTCGACCGCCTGCGCTTCGTCGCCGAGCGCGCCGAGGTCGGCGAGCGACGCGAAGCCGTGCTGGCGGTGACCCTGCCCGAGAAGCCTGGCGCCTACAAGAAATTCCTCGGCCTGATCGGCCAGCGCAACGTCACCGAGTTCAACTATCGCTACCACACGGCGAAAGAGGCGCACGTCTTTGTCGGTATCCAGACCGTCGACCGCCAGGAATCGCTCAAACTGGTCAAGACCCTGCAGAAGCACGGCTATCCGACCCTCGACCTGACCGACGACGAAATGGCGAAGAACCACGTTCGCCACATGGTTGGCGGCCATGCGCCGCAGGTCTGCGAAGAGGGTATGAGTGAACTGCTTTACCGCTTCGAATTTCCCGAGCGTCCGGGCGCGCTGATGCATTTCCTGACCCGCATGAGCGCTGACTGGAACATCAGCCTGTTCCACTATCGCAACCACGGCGCCGACTACGGTCGCGTGCTGGTCGGCATGCAGGTGCCGCCCGGCGAAATGGGGCAGTTCCGAGAATTCCTCAAAAATCTCGGCTACGCCCACTGGGACGAGAGCAGGAATCCTGCTTACAAGCTCTTCCTCGGCTAAGACATCCCATCCGGTTGGCTACCGCTGCCAACCGGAAGTCTTTCCCAAAAATCGAAGAGTCACTGCGCGCCTCATCCCAACCCGGCCTGAATCGCCCACAGCGCCAGCATGCCGGCGGCAATTGTCGCCAGCACGCTGCGCGTCAGGCGGGCGACGAGCAGCGCCACCAATGCGGCCCACAGCCGAGGATTCTCCGACGACAGGCTGATGCTGCCGCCCACGGCAGCAATCTCCGGAGCAATCAGCGCCCCGAGAATGGCTGGCGGAACGTAGCCCAGCACCGCCGTGATCCGCGGATCGTCCGGCAGATGGTGGCCAAAGGCAATGAACGACAGCCGGATCAGGAAAGTCACCAACCCGCAGGCCGCCATGGTCAGCAACAATGTGCCCGTGCTCATCCCTGTTTCCTGTCGAATCGCGACAGCCACAAACCGAAGGCGATGCCGACCGCCGCCGCCACCAGCAATCCGAGCTTGTGCGGCAAGGCCAGTGCCGGCAAAACCACCAGCGCCGCCGCCAGTGCCGCCCATGTATCGCTGCGCCGATGTACCGAGAGCACGAGCAAGGCGATGAAGGTCAGGGCAATCGAAAAATCCAGCGACCAGCCTGGCGGAATCGCAGCCCCGAGCAGTACCCCGGCCAGCGTCGACACCTGCCAGCCGGACCACAGCGTGAAACCCGTGCCGAACAGAAAATAGTGGCGCTGCGCCGTCACTGGCCCGTCCCGCAAGCGCGGCACGGCTGCGGCAAACGCTTCGTCGGTCAGCAGGTAGGCCAGCAACAACTTCCAGCGCCAGGGCAGGGCGCGCAGGTAATCGGCCACCGCCGCGCTGTAGAGCAGATGGCGGAGATTGACCACGCCCACCGTCGTCGTCAGCACGGCCGGCGGCGTACCGGCGCCCCACAACTGCGCAAACACCACCTGCGACGAACCGCCGAAAATCAGCGACGAACTCAACACCACCGCCCAGCCTGGCATTCCCGCGGCCAGCCCGAGCACGCCGAAGATCATGCCGAAAGGCACGACACCGAGGAGCAGCGGCAATTCGGCGCGCACACCGGCGAAAAACTCGGCGCGGGAGGAGGAAGCTTTCATTTGTCTGGTCATGGCAGCGGGCCACATGCTAGCCCAGTCCCCGCCTCACCCACCACTTTTCAATATCGAGCAAATTTTCTGCTGGACCCCGGGGCCTGCTTTTGCCTTCATGGTCGGGGAAAGTTGGCTGCTGCCATTCCCCAATCCCGATGGCATCGTTACACTGCGTCTTTCCCAATGCCGCCGCAGCCATGACCCCCGAAGAATTCATCGCCCTCTGGAAGAACAACCCGCTCACCGAGCGCGCCGGCGCGCAGGCCTGGTTCGACGACCTCTGCGACCTGCTCGGCGTCGCCAAGCCGCGCGACCCGGACAACTACTGCTTCGAGCGCGGCGCCGGCAAATCCGGCGGCGGCGACGGCTGGGCCGACGTCTGGATGCGCAGCCGCTTCGGCTGGGAGAACAAGAAGCCCGGCCGCGACCTGCCGGCGGCGCTCAAGCAACTCACCGACTACTTCCTGCAGCTCGACAACCCGCCGCTGCTCGTCGTTTCCGACCGCGAGCGCATCGTCATCCACACCGCCTTCACCGGCTACCCCGACCAGCCGCGCGAA
This sequence comes from Candidatus Dechloromonas phosphorivorans, assembly GCA_016714975.1. Taxonomy (GTDB): domain Bacteria; phylum Pseudomonadota; class Gammaproteobacteria; order Burkholderiales; family Rhodocyclaceae; genus Azonexus; species Azonexus phosphoriphilus. The sequence goes on from JADKBR010000019.1 coordinate 144,063, forward strand.
ATCCGCATCGAGCAACTGGTCGACCCGCAGATCCGCCAACTCCTGCGCTGGGTGTTTACCGACCCGGAAAAGCTGCGCCCCGAGAAGTCGACCGCGGCAATCACCGCCCACGCCGCCGGCCACTTCGCCGAACTCGCCGCCGCCATGCGCGGGCGCGGGGTGGAAGGCCAGCGCGTCGCCCACTTCCTCGTCCAGTGCCTGTTCTGCATGTTCGCCGAGGACGAGGCGGTGCTCCCCGCCGGCATCTTCACCGACCTCCTCGCGCACGCCCGCAGCGACACCGACAAGGCCGCCCGCCGCATCGAAAAGCTCTTCCTCGCCATGGCGCAGAGCGGCGGCGAATACGGTGACCATGACATTCCGTGGTTCAACGGCGGCCTGTTCAAAACGGTGGATATTCCGCCGTTGACCGCAACCGACCTCGCCGCGCTGCACCGCGCCGCCGCCGACATGGACTGGCGCGGCATCGACCCGACCATCTTCGGCACCCTCTTCGAGCGCGGCCTCGATCCGACTGCCCGCGCCCCGCTCGGCGCCCACTACACCGACACCGGCACCATCGCCAAGCTGATCGACCCGCTGATCCGCGAACCGCTTCTCGCCGAGTGGGAAGCAGTCAAGGGCGAAATGCGGGCGAAGCCGAAGAAGGCGCGCGCCCTCCACCAGGGCTTCCTGCTCCGCCTCGAGCGCTTCCGCGTCCTCGACCCGGCCTGCGGCTCGGGCAACTTCCTCTACCTCGCGCTGGCCGCGCTGCGCGACGTCGAGAAGCGCGCCCACGTCGACGCGCAGGAACTCGGCCTCGGCGCCGAACTGGTCATGCATACCGGCCCGCACAACATCCTCGGGCTGGAGATCAACGACTTCGCCGCCGAACTGGCGCGCGTCACGGTGTGGATCGGCGACATCCAGTGGTGCCGGCGCAACGGCTACCAACACGCCGTCAACCCCATCCTCAAGCCGCTCGACGGCATCGAACACCGCGACGCGCTGCTCAACCCGGACGGCAGTGAGGCCGAGTGGCCGGCCGCCGACGTCATCACCGGCAACCCGCCGTTCCTCGGAACAAAGAAACAATGGAGCGAACTCGGCCGCGAATACACCGACACCTTGCGCGCCGCCTACGACGGGCCGCGTGCCGGGCGGCGCCGATTTCGTCACCTACTGGTTCGAGAAGGCGCGGGCGCAGATCGCCGCCGACCTGACGCAGGCTGCCGGCCTCGTCGCCACCAACTCGATCCGCGGCGGCGCCAACCGCAAGGTGCTCGAACGCATCGTCGACACGACGCGCATCTTCGAAGCGTGGAGCGACGAAGAATGGGTCAACGAAGGCGCGGCGGTGCGCGTTTCGCTTGGTTCTGGGCCTTTTTCAGGTCGACCGCGCATCGCGACTGGACGGGCGCAAGGTCGGCGAAATCAATCCCGATCTCACCTCGGGCAGCGCCGTTTCGCGAGCGACCAAGCTCGCGGAGAACGCTTGCTGCGCCTTCGTCGCCACCGTAAAGGCCGGCCCGTTCGACATTCCGGGTGATATCGCTCGCGCCTGGCTGAACCTGCCGAACCCCAACGGCCGCCCGAACAGCGATGTTGTGCGCCCTTGGGCAAACGGCATGGATATCACGCGGCGACCCTCCGATACGTGGATCATCGATTTTGGCGTCGACTTGCCTGAGCAGGACGCAATGCTCTACGAAGCACCGTTTGCCCACGTACAAAGATCTGTGGGAACACAACGAGCAGCAAGCACGAAGGAAACAAAGTACAAGCGTTGGTGGCTCATGGCGCGCCCCATCCCAGCCATGCGCATTGCGCTTGAGGGCCTATCGCGCCACATTGCAACGCCGACAGTCGCCAAGCACCGGCTTTTCGTTTGGATGCACGCTGGCATACTGGCCGACCACCAACTTATCGTCACAGCCCGTTCCGATGACGCCACCTTCGGCATCCTGCATTCCCGCTTCCACGAACTCTGGTCGCTGCGCCTGTGCACTTGGCTCGGCGTCGGCAACGACCCGCGCTACACCCCGACCACCTGCTTCGAAACCTTCCCCTTCCCCGCCGGCCTGACGCCGCGCGACACCGCCCCCGTTGCCGGTCAGGCTTCCCCGCCGTGCCTGGCTGGCCAGGTCGTCGCCGCCAACATCGCCGCCGCCGCCCGCCGCCTCAACGAGCTGCGCGAAACCTGGCTCAACCCGCCCGAATGGGTCGACTGGGTCATCACCCCGGCAGAGGAAAAGGCCGGCTTCCCCAAACGCCCGGTCGCCAAACCCGGCCACGAAGCCGACCTCAAGAAGCGCACCCTGACCAACCTCTACAACGCCCGCCCGGCCTGGCTAGCCCTCGCCCACAAGGCGCTCGACGCCGCCGTCGCCGCCGCCTACGGCTGGGCCGACTACACCCCCGAAATGCCCGACGACGAAATCCTCCGCCGCCTGCTGGCGCTGAACCTCGAACGCGCCCAGGCTTGATATGTGTATTCTTATGTGTATCATTAATCCATGCGCTATCTCCGGGACGAAGCCAAACGTCAGGCCAACCTGAGCATGCACGGTCTCGATTTTGCCGATGCGAAAAGGTGTTTGCCGGGCCGATGGTGCTTTTCGAGGATGGACGCGAGGATTACGGCGAGCAACGCATGATCGGCATCGGCCTGCTTGAAACACTGGTGGTGCTGATCGTTCATGTCGAGTCCGAGGACAACATCCGTATCATTTCCATGCGAAAGGCCGAAAGCGATGAAACAGACCTCTTCTACCGCAATGCCGGATATTTCTGACGAGGCGCCGCGTTTGACGCAGGCTGATTTCGACCGCGCCAAATTCAAGGTTGCCGGGCAGGACGCCAGCAAGTCGGAATGGCAATCGGCGGTCCGTACCAAGACTGGCAAGTTGCGGATCAACATCATGCTGGATGCACCGATTGTCGAGCACTTCAAGGCGCTGGCCGGCGAACGCGGCTATCAGACGCTGATCAACGACACCTTGCGTCGCGCTGTGGCCGGCGAGCGGCTGGAGGCCGATTTGCGCGCGATCATCCGCGAAGAACTGCACTCGACCTTAGGCGGACATTACGGCGCCCTCGCCGTCAGCGTGCGGGACCTCACCTCCGCCTGACACGAAATCCACCCGGTTTTCGCGGTCGACCGCAGCCGCCCCGCCCGCGCCGCGGCGCCGCCGCGAATTGAAACGCGGCGCTTTGGCGTGCTACATTGCCGCGGCCGCCCTGTCGCGGCGCGCCGCCAGCCCCGCTGCCGCCTCGTTCACTGCCGCCGAGAAGGAGATCTTCGATGACCACCCCCCGCGAACCCGACCACGAACTGGAAGACCGCCTGTCGCGCCGCCTGCTCGACGTCTTCATCCGCGCCGGCCTGGTGCTGGCGCTGGTGCTGCTGTGCTACCACATCTTCTCGCCGTTCATGACGATGATGCTGTGGGCGCTGATCCTGGCGATCACGATCTACCCGCTGCACCAGATGCTCGCCGCCCGGATCGGCGGCAAGCAGGGGCTCGCGTCGACGCTGATCGTCCTGCTCGCCGTGGCCGTCATCATCACGCCGACGGTCATGCTCGGCAGCCATTTCGCCGACTCGGTCCATGATCTGGTCAAGGGCGTGCATGAGAACACCCTCCAGGTGCCGGCGCCGTCCGACAAGGTGGCATCCTGGCCGGTCGTCGGCAAGAGGGTGCATGCGCTCTGGTCGCAGGCGCACGATGACCTGCCGGCAGTGGTCAAGAGCATGCAGCCCAAGATCGGCGACCTGGCGTCCAAGGCGCTGGGCATCGTCGCCGGCCTCGGCGGCAGCCTGCTGATGTTCGTGTTTTCATTCATCGTCGCCGGCATCATGATGGCCTGGGGCGAATCTGGCGCGCAGGCGATGCTGGAGATATTCAAACGCGTCGCCGGGCTGGCCCGGGGCAAGGAGTTCACCGCGCTGTCGACCGCAACGGTGCGCGCCGTGGCGTCCGGTGTCATCGGTATCGCCTGCATCCAGGCGCTGTTGATCGGCGTCTCGCTGCTGATCGCCGGCGTCCCGTTCGCCGGCGTGCTGGCGGTGATCGTCCTCGTGCTCGGCATCGCGCAGTTGCCGGCGCTGCTGGTGACGCTGCCGGTGATCGGCTGGATCTGGGCGAGCGGCGAGTACGCCACCGTCCCCGCCGTCGCCTACAGCGTGCTGCTGTTCGTCGCCGGCTTCGCCGACAACGTCCTGAAGCCGATCATGCTCGGCCGCGGCGTCGATGCGCCGATGCCGGTGATTCTGATCGGCGCCCTCGGCGGCATGGCGACGTCGGGCATCCTCGGCATGTTCATCGGCGCGACGCTGCTGGCGCTGGGCTACCAGATCTTCATGCGCTGGGTGGCCGACAATCCGGAACGGACTCGGCAACAGGCCGCCGGCGATTCATCCTCAACCGCCGCCTGAGCTAATGCGGCGATGCCTCGACGGCGCAGCCGGCCGGCGCCTGCCCGCCCTCGCCGCCGCCCTGCTACTCGGCGGCTGCGCCGCGGTCGGGCCGGATTTCAAGCGGCCCGAGGTCGCGTCGCTGGCCGACTGGTCGGGCGGCGCGCTGGCGGCGCTGGCCGAGGAACAGCGCGGCAGGCCGCGAGCGCGGAGCGAGGACTGGTGGCGCAACTTCGATGATCCCGTGCTCGATGCGCTGGTCGCCGAGGCGCAGCGCGTCAACCCGAACGTGCGCACGGCCGGCATGCGCATCATGGAGGCGCGTGCGCAACTGGCGATCGCCGGCAGCCTGCTCTACCCGCAGCAGCAGCAGGTGACCGGCAACGTGCTGCGCACGGGAACCGAGGCGAGCAGCGGGCCGGACACCGTGCTGACGGCGTACAACATCGGCTTCAACGTCGGCTGGGAGATCGATTTCTGGGGCAAGTTCCGGCGCAGCATCGAGGCTGCGGATGCCGGCTACTTTGCTACCATCGCCCAGTACGACGACCTGCAGGTGCTGATCGCGGCGCAGGTCGCGACCCTCTACACGTCGATCCGCACCCTCGAAATGCGGCTGACGATCGCCCACCAGAACGCTGCGCTGCAGAAGCGCAGCCTGGAGATAACCGAACGGCTGTTCAAGCATGGCAACGACTCGGAACTCGACGTGCAGCAGGCGAAGTCGCAGTACCTGAGCACGCTTGCCTCGATCCCGCAACTGGAGGGCAGCCTGCGCCAGACGCAGAACGCGCTTTCCGTGCTGCTCGCCCGCCCGCCGGGTCCACTGCCCGAAATGGCGGCCGGCAAGGACCGCATTCCGCGGACCGAACTGGGGATCGTCGCCGACATGCCGGCCGAGATGCTGCGCCGCCGCCCCGACGTGCGCGCCGCCGAGATGCAACTGGCGGCGCAGTCGGCGCTGATCGGCGTCAGCGTCGCCGAACTCTACCCGTCGATCGCGCTGCTCGGCTCGCTCGGCGTCTCGTCGACGTCGCTGCCCGGGGCGGTGCGCAAGTTCGACTGGGCGATCGGCCCCAGCCTGGTGTGGAACGTCTTCGACCACGGCCGCCTGAGCAACGAGGTGCTGGTGCAGGACGCCCGCTTCCAGCAGCTCTACGAGCAGTACCAGGGGACGGTGCTGCAGGCGGCGCGCGAGGTCGATGACGCCGCCGTCGGCTTCGTCGCCAACCGTGAACAGGTTCCGCTGCTCGAAGAGTCGGTCAAGGCGGCGCAGCGCTCGCTCGACATCGCTACCATCCAGTACCGCGAGGGGATGGCCGGCTTCGAGCGCGTGCTCGATTCGCAGCGGGCGCTGTTCAACCAGCAGGAGCGGCTGGTGAACAACCTCGGCAACGTCGCGCAGAGCCTGGTCACGCTGTACAAGGCGATGGGCGGCGGCTGGCAGCAGGCGCGCGGCCGGCCGCTGGTCGACGACGCGACGCGCGAGACGATGGCCGAGCGCAGCGACTGGCGCGACATGCTGGCGGTGCCGCTACCGCCGCCCGACGCCGCCCCGCCACAGATCACACCGGAGAGGGAAGAACGATGACCGAGGAATCGCCCAGCCAGAACCCGTCGACCGCAACCGGCGACGAAGCGGCGCAGCCGGGCAAGGCGACCAGGATCGGCGCGACGGCCGTGCTGGCGCTGATCGCCGCCAGCCTGCTCTGGTATTTCGCCGCCGACCGGCTGACGCCGCACACGACGCAGGCACGAGTGCAGGCCTTCGTCGTGCCGGTCGCGGCCGAAGTGGCGGGCAAGGTGCTGGCGGTGCACGTCAGGAACAACGACGAGGTGCAGGCGGGGCAGCCGCTGTTCGACATCGATCCCAGCCAGTACCGGATCGCGTTGCAGCGCAGCCGCTCGGACTACGAGTCGGTGCAGCGCTCGGTCAATGCCTCGGCGGCGACCGTCGAGGCGGCACGCGCCTCGCTGCAGGCGGCGCAGGCCAATCACGTCAAGGCCGACAAGGACGCGACGCGGCAGGAGACGCTCTACGCCGAGGATCCCGGCGCCATCTCGGTGCGCCGGCTGGAGGTCGCGCAGGCCACCCGCATCCAGGCGCGCAGCCAGGAAAAAGCCGCCGAGGCCGACCTGCGCAAGGCGCAGGAAGCTGCCGGCGAGAGCGGCGACAACAACGCGCAGCTGCGCAGCGCGCGTTCGGCCGTCGAGAAGGCCGAGCTCGACCTGGCGCGCACGCAGGTGGTCGCCCCCGGCCGTGGCGTCGTCACCGACCTGCGCACCGATGTCGGCCATTTCGCCCAGGCGGGCGCGGCGGCGATGACGCTGATCGCCATCCACGACCTGTGGATCAACGCCGACCTGACCGAGAACAACCTCGGCAACATCGATCCCGGCGACGAGGTGGCGATCGTCCTCGACGTGCTGCCCGGCGAAGTGCTCAAGGGCCGCGTGCGCAGTGTCGGCGGCGGCGTCAGTTCCGGCCAGCAGCAGGCGCCACCGGGAACGCTGCCGACGATCCAGAACAGCCGCGACTGGCTGCGCCAGGCGCAGCGCTTCCCGGTGGCGATCGAGTTCGACGCCGCCGAAGCGGAGCGCCTGGGCAAGGTCCGCCCCGGCGGCCAGGCCGAGGTTATGGTATTCACCGGCGACAACTTCCTGATGAACCTGCTCGGCGCCGGCTACATCCGGCTGATGAGCCTGCTCTCCTACCTCTACTGAGCGAGCGATGATCGCGCCAGCGGACAAGGCGGTGCTGCGGCTGGCGGTCGGTCTCGGCCTCGCCGTGCTGGTCGCCTACGGCTTCGCGCTGCAGATGCCCTATGTCGTCTGCCTGATGGCCATCATTGTGTTGTGCAAGCCGGGTCCGCCGATTCCGCCGCTCAAGGCGGCGTTTTTTGCGCTGCTGCTCGCCGGCCTGCTGGTGACGGGGGTGCTGATGGTCCCCCTGCTGGAAAACTACGCGCTGGCCGCGGTCCTGCTGACCGGCGTGATCCTGTACGCGTTGTTCTTCTTCGGCATCCGCACCGGCAACCCGCTGACCATGCTCCTCGTCGTGGCGTTCACGCTGATCCCGGTCGCCGGCGTCGCCGAGCAGGCGCTGGTGACGATGATCAGCGTCACCATCGCCGTCGGGATCGCGGTCGGCGGCCTGGTCGGCAGCCTGTCGCACGCCTTCTTTCCCGACCCGCCGGGCGCGGCCGCGAAGGCCGCCAAGGCGCCGCCGCCCAGCCGCGAAACGGCAAGCTGGATCGCGCTGCGCGGCACGCTGGTGGTGATGCCGGTATTCGTCCTGGCGCTGACCGACCCCTCGTTCTATCTGGCGGCGATCATGAAGACCGCCACCCTCGGGCAGCAGGCGGGTTCGACCGACACGCGTTCGGCCGGCAAGGAACTGGTGGGATCGACCCTGATGGGGGCGGCGATGGCGCTGGTGGTCTGGTGCGGCCTGTCGCTCTGGCCCAACCTGTGGATGCTGCTGCTGTGGATGATGGCGGCCGCGCTGTGGGCCGGCGCACGGCTCTTCGGGGTCAGGCGCACGGCCTTCCCGCCCGTGTTCTGGAACGACGCCCTGATGACCATGCTGATCCTGCTCGGCCCAGCGATCGAGGACAGCGCCGGCGGCACGGGTGTGCTGGCGGCGTCCGCCGTCCGGGTCGGACTGTTCGTCGGCGTTGCGCTCTATGCCTGGGCGACGGTCTGGCTGCTCGAACGCTGGCGCGCCTCGCGCAGCGAGGCGCTGTTCTTCGACCGCGGCTGAAAAAAGGAGATTGACGATGCTGCACAACCTGCTTGTCGGCCTGCCGACCATGCTGCTCTGCCTGGTCCTGCAGACGACGTTCACCTTCTGGACCGTCCGCTACTACGTGCGCGCGTCGCACTCGAACGCCGCTGCCGGCGCCCGCGTCGAGATACGGCCGCTGCTGATCGCGATGCTGATCCTGACCGCCGGCAACCTGCTGCAGATCACGCTCTGGGGCATCCTGTTCCTGGCGCTGGGCGAGTTCACCGAGTTCTACGAAGCCGTCTATCACTCGGGGGTCAATTTCGCCTCGCTGGGCTATGGCGACATCGTCATGAGCAAGGACTGGAAGCTGCTCGGGCCGCTGGAGGCGGTCAATGGCGTCCTGATGGTGGGCATGAGCGGCGCCGCGCTGATGGCGATGCTGCAGCAGTTGATCAAGAAGCAGCACGAACTGCGCACGCGGACGGATTAGGCGCTCCGCGCCCCGGCCGGGGTTCTGCCTGCACCAACCTGCACGCCTGGATGTCCGTGTTCAGTCCCGGCAAATCGCTGATATTTCGCTCGCTCAACAAGGCGGCATCCCTGGCTCCCGGGTAGCGTGCCATGGATTCAACCGCCTCGGGCATCCTGCGGATCTGCTTGCCGTTACCGGCCATGTTCTCGATGATCGCCCGTTCGGTCGGAGCGTCCGACGACACGCCGTAACGGATGTTAACCAGGCCATACATCCCGCTTGAAGAAGTCAGGTAAGTGAGGGGGTTGATCTTGGAAACGGCAGCAGCCGGTCGGATTTGCTGCGCCGAACCCTAGGATTCGCCAGACGAGTCCTGTCTCGCACGGAACTGTTGCCGGGAGGAATGATTTCAGGCCCCGATCAACTCCAGATTCCTTGAGCGCCAGTCGAGAACGGCGGTGCGGGTGGTCATCCGTCCGGCAAGTTCGGGGAATTCCTCGCTGACCACGCCGGCGGCGAAGCGTGACAGGAAGCGCGACTTCATTTCGGCGCGCGCCCGGTCGACGCCGATTTCGTCGTAGGGGACCGAGGCGAGCAGGAGAAAGCCGTCGTTCGGAATGCGCCCCGCTTCCATATTGCTCTTGATGATGCCGGCGGCCTTGCGCAGCGGATCGGCGAGATCGGGGCTGTAGGGGCCGATGATCAGCGCAAGGTTGGGGGTGTGCAGGAAATCGAACCCGCGGCCGACGCAGATCACCCATTCGCGGTGTTCGATGTCGAGCAGGCGTTCATGACGCGCCACCTGTTCGCGGACTTGCGCGATGTGATCGAGGTTGCCGCGCAGCAGGGGCAGCAGGTCGGCACGCATCTGCGCCGGCATGTCGGGGAGCAGGGCGGCCAGCCGGGGTTCGAGCGTGGCGACGTCGGCGGCGGCCAGGCTGGCGAGGTCGAGCACGTTACCATCGCTGCCATGGATGGCCAGGGCCTCCTCGTCGGTTTCGAAGCCACAGACCAGCGGGTAGACTGTGTCGTGGCCCGCGCCGAAGATGTGCTCCACCTGGCGACGGATCTCTTGCGTGTGGGCAATGGCGGCGGCGGTGTCGTAATTGAAGCCGGCGCATCCGCGCTTGGGGTTGCCGCGCGACCAGTGGTAGGTAATGAGGAACAGCACGCGGCGTCCGGTGCCGGTCATGCGCTGGACGTGATGGGCGAGGACCTCGCCGAGATGCGGCCAGCCGAGGTCGAAGATGCCGCCCAGGTTGCGAAATGGCATCAGGATGCCCGTGGGTGTGTGAGTGGCGACGGGAATGTTGATGCGGCCGTCCATGCACTTGAGGACGGCGATGGCGGTCGGATGCTCGGCGAGATAGCGCTCGCGCGCCAGCCAGGCTTCCGGCCCGCGAAAGGTCTCGCCATGGCGGCTAGCAAGATCGAAAAGCCAGTCGATACGCTGGGTAATCGTTTGGTTGTGGATGTCGTTCATGTCCCCTCCGACACGGCTTGCTGGCAATCCTGCAGCGTGGGTCTTCGTCGCGGTCGAAATTGCCGCGATTCGTTCTTGCCTCCCTTTTTACCGTTGACCGCAGCGAATGCCAAGCCCGGCATTCAGGCTGTGCTTGCAATGCAGCCGAACTCGCCCGCGTCACCGTCTGGATAGGCGACATCCATTGGTACCGCCGTAACGGCTACCCGCACGCGGTCAACCCCATCCTCAAGCCGCTTTACGGCATCGAACACCGCGACGTGCTGCTCAACCCGGACGGCAGTGAGGCCGACTGGCCGACCGCCGACGTAATCGTCGGCAAACCGCCTTTCCTCGGTGGCTCGGTCATGCGCGGCGACCCCGGCGCCGCCGACCTCGTCACCTACTGGTTCGAAAAAGCCCGCGCCCAGATTGCCGCCGGAAAGCCGCAAGCTGCCGGCCTCGTTTCCACCAACTCGATTCGCGGTGGTGCCAACCGCAAGGTGCTGGAGCGCATCGTCGAAACGACGCGTATTTTCGAAGCTTGGGGCGACGAAGGATGGGTCAATGACGCCGCCGTGCGCGTTTCATTACTTGTCCAATCATATGAGCGGGGATGGGATATGCCCCCCAGCTTGACCGAATGTGCCTCCGCGCCAATTCATGTGGCTTCACACCGCTTCAACCCGCAAACCGGCGCCGAGGGCGGCCTCCAACTGGCGCTGATCAGCCGAGACGAAAACATCGGCTTTCAACGTTACCGCGCTACCGATATGAATGGCGTCCACGCCGCGCAGCAGATTATATTCAAGCACCGAAATCGTCTGCGCCATGACTGCCGGCGTCAGGTCGCAGATCGCTGCATCTTCGATGTCGAGCAGCAGCAGTGATTTGAGTTGCCGATATTGGGCGTCGGTAATTCGATTTTCCCGGCGCAAGCGGCAGAATGCCGAAACAATTTCGGGCAGTGCGATGCCGGACAGGCCGATTTCAGTTGCGCGATCACACCATTCCAGCACGGTGTCGGTTCCGGTTTCCGCGATATAGCGCTTGACGAAGGCAGAGGCGTCAAAGAAAACGCGCATCAGGATTCCCTCTTCAAAAAGCGGTTTCGCGTTCTTCCAGAATCATGCGGCTGATTGAAACCCCATCCAGGACAAGGGGTTGCACCCTAAGCCGCTTCCATGAAGGCAGGTCGGCCGCGATCGGAATGATGTCGGCGATGGGTTTGCCGTTACGCAGGACGCGCACCGATTCGCCTGACTCGACGATGTCGAAATACTGCTTGGCGTGGTTACGCACTTCGGTGAACGTGGCTTGCTTCATGGCGCTCTCAAAATGTACAGAACGATGTAATCATAAATGTATCTGGCCTCAACGGCTGACAAAATCGCCTTATTGGATCGCGTCGAGTTGAATGGGGGGCGGGGGGGGGGGCGCCGGCGGCGCGCGGCGGGCGGCGCCGGGCGGGGCGGGGGGGGCGCGGCGCGGGGGGGGGCGCCGGGGGCGGCGCGGGGGCCGGCGGCGGGCGGGGGGGGGGGGCGGGGGGGGGGGGGGGGGGGGGGGGGGGGGGGGGGGGGGATAGCCACTCAGCGCTATCTATCCCGGGGAAAGCCTGGTCTGATCCATTCTTGGGGTGCTTTCATCGGTGCCGTGTTATGTTTTTCGATTATATTAAAATAGATACTAATTCTTACTCAGAATAACTTGCCCGACCTAGACTCCAGTCATCACGAACTTCCATTCAATGACCGGAGTCTTTCATGCGCAAATCAGCCATCCTTGCGGCGTTGACCGCAACGCTCACCCTCGGTAGCGCCTTCGCCCAGACCACGCTGCTCAACGTCTCCTACGACCCGACGCGCGAGTTGTACAAGGATTTCAATGCCGCCTTCAACAAGCACTGGCAGGCGAGGACCGGACAGACGGTGACTGTCCGCCAGTCGCACGGAGGCTCCGGCAAGCAGGCGATGGCGGTGCGTGACGGGCTCGAGGCCGATGTCGTGACGCTGGCTCTCGCCTACGACATCGACGCGCTGGTCGAACGTCAGTTGATCCCGGCCGACTGGCAGAAGCGCTTTCCGCACAATTCCTCGCCGTATACCTCGACCATCGTCTTCCTGGTGCGCAAGGGCAACCCGAAGGGCATCAAGGACTGGGGCGATCTGGCCCGGCCGGGCGTCGGCGTCATCACGCCCAATCCGAAGACTTCGGGCGGCGCGCGCTGGAACTATCTGGCGGCCTGGGGCTGGGCGCTCAAGCAACCCGGCGGCAACGAGCAGAAGGCCAGGGAACTGGTGACGGCGATCTTCCGGAATGTGCCGGTGCTCGATTCCGGCGCGCGCGGCTCGACGACGACCTTCGTCGAGCGCGGTCTCGGCGACGTGCTGATCGCCTGGGAGAACGAGGCGCAACTGGCGGTCAACGAGATCGGCAAGGACAAGTTCGAGATCGTCGCCCCCAGCCTGTCGATCCTCGCCGAGCCGCCGGTGGCCGTGGTCGACAAGGTGGTCGAGAAGCGCGGCACGCGGCTGACGGCACAGGCCTATCTGGACTACCTGTATTCCGAGGAAGGCCAGAACATCGCCGCCAAACACTATTACCGGCCGCGTGACGCCAAGGTGGCAGGCAAGTACGCCGCCCAGTTCCCGAAGATCAGGCTGATGACCATCGACGATACCTTCGGTGGCTGGCAGAAGGCACAGAAAGCGCACTTCGCCGACGGCGGCAGCTTCGACCAGATCTATCTGAAGAAATAGTAGGAGCCACGCCGCTGACCGACTTCATTCGCCATTTCAATAGCCCCGACGACTCCGGCGGAAGGATGCCGCATCTATGATTCTCCGGCGGCGGCGCGGCAAATGGGCTTGAGCCTGGAGCAGGGCGGCAAACCGCTGGCGGCAGCACGTCATGCCGGCATTGCGATTGAACTGATCGGCATCGACAGAGGCCGGGATTCTGCACTGGCGCGCGCCGCCGGTGTCAAATTCGGACAGGGTCGGCTGTTCGTTGAGCCGCAGTGCGATCGCCGAGCCACGCACAGCAGCCACCGAGTCGCCTACAATTATCCTTCCTAACCGGAGTACCGACATGAAAATCGCCAACAACGTCACCGAACTGGTCGGCAACACGCCGCTGGTCAAGCTCAACCGCGTTACCGAAGGCTGCGGCGCGACCGTCGTCGCCAAGCTGGAATTCTTCAATCCGGGCCATAGCGTCAAGGACCGCATCGCTGTTTCGATGCTCGACGCCGCGCAGGCCGCCGGCAGGATCGGTCCCGATACCGTCGTCCTCGAACCGACTTCCGGCAACACCGGTATCGGCCTCGCCATGGTCTGCGCCGCGCGCGGCATCAAGTGCGCCTTCACGATGCCGGAAACGATGAGCCGCGAGCGCAAGCTGCTGCTCAAGGCCTACGGCGCCGAGCTGATCCTGACACCGGGTCCGGACGGCATGGGCGGCGCGATTGCCAGGGCCAGGGCAATGGCCGAGGCCGACCCGCGCTATTTCATTCCGCAGCAGTTTGAAAATCCGGCCAATCCGGAGGTCCACCGCAACACGACGGCCGAGGAAGTCTGGAAGGATACCGACGGTCAGGTAGATATCTTCGTCTCCGGCGTCGGCACCGGCGGCACCGTCACCGGGGTCGGCGAAGTGCTCAAGGCACGCAAGCCGGGGGTCAGGATCGTCGCCGTCGAACCCGATGCCTCGCCGGTCCTCTCCGGTGGCGTAAAAGGGCCGCACCCGATCCAGGGCATCGGCGCCGGTTTCGTCCCGGCCGTGCTCAACACGGCGATCTACGACGAGGTGATCCGAGTCAAGAACGACGACGCCTTCGCCATCGCCCGCCGCATGGCGACCGAAGAGGGCCTGCTGGTCGGAATTTCCTCCGGCGCCGCGACCTGGGCCGCGCTCGAGCTCGCCAAGCGCCCGGAGAACGCCGGCAAGCTGATCGTCGTCGTCATTCCGTCCTTCGGCGAGCGTTATTTGTCCACCGCGCTGTATCAGCACATCGAGGTTTGAGCATCTTCGACACGCCGCCCGACCGGCGCGGCTCCGACTCGATCAAGTGGGGCAAGTACGCCGGTCGCGACATCCTGCCGCTGTGGGTCGCGGACATGGATTTTGCTGCGCCGCCGGCTGTCGTCGACGCCTTGCAGCAACGTATCGCGCATGGCGTCTTCGGTTATGGGCATCCCTGGCCATCCCTCACGGAGTCAGTACTCGCTCACCTTGAAGGCGAATACACTTGGGCCATCGAGCCGGAATGGATCGTCTGGCTGCCGGGGCTGGTCACCGGCCTCAACGTCGCCTGCCGGGCGGTCGATGGCGAGGTGCTGACGGCAACGCCGATCTACCCGCCTTTCCTGTCCGCTCCCCGACATTCCGGCCGGATCCTGAACCGGGTCGACCTCGCCTGCAACGACGGCCGCTGGCGTTGGGACATGGCTGCCCTGGCTGAAGTGACAACCGCAGCCACCGGATTGTTTCTCCTCTGCCACCCGCACAACCCGGTCGGCCGCTGCTGGAACGAGGACGAACTGCGTGACCTCGCCGCCTTCGCCGAAGAAAACGACCTCGTCGTCTGTTCCGACGAAATCCACTGCGGGCTGATCCTTGACGCCGACAAGCGCCATATCCCGTTCGCCAGCCTGTCGCCGGATGCCGCGAAGCGCAGCATCACGCTGATGGCGCCGTCGAAAACCTACAACATCCCCGGCCTCGGCTGCGCCTTCGCGGTGATTCCCGACGCCGCGCTGCGCCGGCGTTTCCTGCGCGTCATGGACGGCATCGTGCCGCATGTGAATGTCCTCGGCCTCGCGGCCTGCGAAGCCGCCTATCGCGATTGCGGAGACTGGCACCGCCAACTGATCGCTTATCTCGTTGGCAACCGCAACCGGGTGGCTGCCGCGGTCAACGCCCAAAAAGGGGCAAAAATGAGCCACGTCGAAGCCACCTATCTGGCCTGGATCGACGTCCGCGAACTCGGCCTGGCAGCCCCGGCCGCTCATTTCGAAACTCATGGCCTCGGCCTCTCCGACGGCGCGGACTTCGGCGCACCCGGCTGGCTGCGCCTCAATTTCGGCTGCACCCGCGCTACCCTCGACGAGGCGCTCGCGCGCTTCGCCAGAGGCTGCAATCCGGCATGAGTTCGTATTCGCTAGCCCTGTTCGCGCTACTGGCGGCGCTGTTGGCACTGTCGTTTGCCAGCGGTCTTGCCATCGAACTCTTCCTGCGCAAGGAGCAGAGTTCGCTGGCGCGTCGTTCCTGGCTGGCGCTGGCCAGCGGCGCATTGATCTTTGCCCTGCAACAGGGCTACTCCCTCGAACTCGCAGTCAGCACCGGCATCCACGATCTGCGCCAGGCGGCGCTCTCGGCAGTTGCGGCGCTGCTGCTCGCGCTGGCGATGTATGGGCTCAGGCGGCTGGCGTGAAGGCGCCGTCTTCGGTGATGATCCAGTCCAGTCGCTGGTCGTGCGGCTCGGGCCGGATGCTGTCGATGCGGTTGATCTCGAAGCCGACGCCCACCGCCAGCGGCCGCGGTACCAGTGCCGCCAGCGTGCGGTCGAAATAACCGCCGCCGTAGCCGAGCCGATATCCGGCGCCATCGAAGCCGTTGAGCGGCAGCAGGATCAGGTCGGGCGTCAGCCAGTCGCCAGCGGTCGGCGTCGGGATGCCGTAACGATCCGCTTCGAGCGGCCCATCCGGCGTCCATTCGCGAAAGCGCAGCGGCGCGTTCTCGGCGACGACGACCGGCAGCGCGGCATGTACCCCGTCTTCCGCCCATCTGGCCAGCAGAGCCCGCACATCCGGTTCGTTTCTGATCGGCCAGCAGAACGCGGCAACCGTCGGCCGCGCGAGCGCGGCAAGCGCATGGCCGACGACGCGCGCCGACAGAACGGCATGCTCGGTGCTCGCCAGAGCCGTCCGCCGGGCGGCCATTTCCCGTCGCAACGCCTGTCGCCAGCCCGTGATATCCTCGCAACGACTTTCCATAAGTGAAATCTAGCATGAAGTTTCCAGCCCTTCTCCTTGCCTTGTTCGTTTCGTTGCCGCTTTTCGCTCAGGAAGGCCGCGACAGTACCTATCTTGCCGCCCGCGATGCCTTCCGCGCCGGCGACCGTGCGCGACTCGACCGCGCCGCCGGGCAGATCGGTAACCACGAACTCGCGCCTTATGTCGAGAATTACCAGTTGCGCATGACCATGGATCAGGGCGACTCGACGGCCTTGCGCGGCTTTTTCGAGCGCTATGAGCGCTCCTATGTCGCCGAGAAGCTGCGCGCCGACTGGATCCGCTGGCTGGGCAAGCGTGGCGGCGGGAGCGAGATCGTTGTCGAATACCCCAAGCTGATCGCTCCCGAGCCCGATGTCACGTGCTGGTTTCAGCAAGCGCGGCTGGCCAGTGGAGACAAGGCTGCGTTCGATGACGTACAGCAGCTCTGGCTGACCATGCTTGAACCGCCGGAAGCGTGCCGCGCGGTGCTCGATGCGCTGATCCGGGACAACCGGGTCACGATCGACGACATCTGGGCGCGGGCGCATCGACAATTCGAGGCTGGTCGCACCGGTCCGGCCAAACTCACGCTGGCCGCGTTGCCGGCCGGCCAGACAGCCGACGCCAAGGCGCTCGACATGGTGATCGGCAGTCCGATGGGTTATCTGGCAAAGCAGCCGGCCACCTGGAGCGCCAGCCGGACCGGTCGCGAACTGGCCGCGCTGGCGATTCAGCGCGTCGCCGCCAACGACCCCCGTGCGGCAGCGGCCGAACTCGGAAAACTGCAAGGGCGGATGCAGGAACCGGAACGCCAGTGGGCCTGGAGTCAGATCGGCCTGCAAGCGGCGAAGCGCCACTATGGCGAGGCGCTCGCCTGGTATGCGCAAGGCGGGGAGACGCCGCTTTCCGACGAGGGCGCGGCATGGAAGGTGCGCGCCGCACTGCGTGCCCACGACTGGAGCGTAGTGCTGGCGACGATCAGCGAAATGCCTGCGGCCCTGGCAGCACAGCCCGAATGGATCTACTGGCTGGGCCGCGCCTACAAGGCGGGTGGCCTCACCAGCGAGGCCGAGGCATTGTTCGAGAAAATCGCCGGACAGGCCAGTTTCTATGGCAACCTGGCCGATGAGGAACTCGGGCGCAAGATCCTGACGCCGCCGAAAGCCAAGGCGCCGACCGCCGAGGAACAAAAGGCGGCCCGTGACAATCCGGCGATCCGCCGGGCGATGGCATTCTTCCGGCTGGAAATGCGCACCGAGGCGGTCAGGGAATGGAACTGGTCGCTGCGTGGCATGGACGACCGCGAGTTGCTGGCGGCGGCTGACCTGGCACGACGAAACCAGATCTGGGACCGCGCCATCAACACCGCCGACCGAACCAAGAGCGAGCACGACTTCACGCTACGCTTCCTTGCCCCCTACGGCGATCAGGTGCGCCCGGCGGCGCGGGATCAGGCGCTCGACGATGCTTGGGTTTATGGCCTGATGCGCCAGGAAAGCCGCTTCATCACCAGTGCCAAATCGAATGTCGGCGCTTCCGGTCTGATGCAGCTGATGCCGGCCACCGCCAAGTGGGTCGCCAAGAAGATTGGACTCCGAAATTATGACCACGGCCGGGTAAACGACACCGAAACCAATGTGCTGCTGGGAACAAGCTACATGCGGCTGGTCATGGAAAACCTCGACAACCACCCGGTGCTGACCTCGGCCGCCTACAATGCCGGCCCCGGCCGCGCCAAGCGCTGGCGCGCCGACCGGCCGCTCGAAGGCGCGGTCTATGCCGAAACCATTCCGTTCAACGAAACCCGCGACTACGTCAAGAAGGTCATGAGCAACTCGGTCTATTACTCGATGCAATTCACCGGGCGCCCGGATTCGCTGAAGGCACGGCTGGGGGTGGTCGGGGCGCGCGCCGAAGATGTGCCCAAGGATGCGGACTTGCCTTAACATTTGATTCGTTGCAATTCGGGGGAAAGCAAAGATGTCCGATGGTGGCGGGGATGAGAGTCTGCCTGTACCGGATGATGCAGGGGAGGTTCTCGCCAAGTGCCGCGCCTTCTTCCTGAAGCAGCTTGGTTGCCTGCTCCAGGAGGTCGAGCCTTTGCCGGGCGACGCCTTGCAGGCGTTCGTGACAGCGGTCGGCACACACTACGACGAGATGGTTGCGGCGGAACGAACCAGCAGATTTTCCGGGTTGCACGGGCTGACGGCTTCCAGGTTCGCACTGGTTACTGAAAATGATCTGGAGGCGGACATTCGCCTCAATGCGTTCGCGGCACGACTCCTGGAGGCGAACAGTGCAGAGCTGTGGCTTGTCTATCTGCGTTTCGTCACCCTGCTCGGGCGTCCCGACTTGTCACCGAACGAGAATCCCGTTGCGCCCCGGGCCATTGCCAAGGGTTTGATCAGCTTGTCTGCCGCCCTTGGTGACAATCACACCCAGACGCTGCAACGCATCGCGCGCCTGGAAGACTGCCTTCGCGAGTCTCTGCCAGGTCTCTACGTCGGTTTGAACGAATTTCTGGTCTCCTGCGAAGTTTCGGCGGCCCAGCCGACGATCGTGACGGCGCCCGATGTCATTGCCCTTGCCCGGTCCGGTGCCGCTGACTCTCTTGTGGCGCTGGGCCCGGCGGTCATCTTGCGGCAACGCCTGCTTGGTAAACCGGCGGCAGGCGTCGTGGCATCAACCGGCGGCGCCACTGCCGCCCTTCTGAACCAGGCCGTTTTCAGCCGCTTGCTGGCCCGTCTCGATCATCTTGATGTGGCGGGGAGTCCCCCCGTCGATGGACAGCCCGCCATGCCTCGTCTCCTGAATGCGACAGAGCTTGGCTTGCCAGCCGGGGCCCCTGAAGCTGCGGTCATCGATACCCTCGCGATGATCTTCGCGGAGATCTTCGAGTCTCCCACCTTGCCCAATGCCATCAAGTCGGCGCTCGCCGACCTGCAGGTTCCGATACTGCGCGTGGCCATGCTCGATTCAAGCCTCTTTACGGCGGATGCGCATCCGGCCCGCCAGTTGCTCGACAAGACAGCGCGTGCCGCGGTTGGTCTGCCGCTCCATGCTTCATCGGAGCATCCGCTCTGCGCCAGCATCCAGAAAGTAGCTGCCCGCGTCCGTGGCGAATTCATCAACGACACGAAGGTTCTGTCCGAGCAGGTTGCCGAACTCGACAGGTTGATCGCCGAACGCGATACGGCGACCGCGCAGGCCGCTTCGGCTTACGGCCCCCTGCTACAGAGCCTAGAGCAAAGCGACCTCGTGGGATCGCGTAGCCGTCAGTGGATCGACAGGTTCTGCAAGAATTCTGCTGTGCCGTCGCGCATTGCAGATTTTCTCCGCGCCCATTGGCAGAGGGTCTTGTGCCAGATCGGGATCGAATGCGGGGAGGATGGCCCCGAGTGGCAGGAACACACGGCGGTGCTGGACAAGCTGCTGTGGAGCATTCAGCCGAAAGTGGAAATCGACGAGCAAAAGCGGCTGATGCGTGAACTTCCGCAGATCATGCAGGTACTTTCCAACGGAATGCAGCGGGTGTCGGTCCCGGAGGCAATCCGCGACGAGTTTCTTGACACGTGCTTTGCTCTGCAGACAGCGGCAATGCGCGGCCGTGAATTGCCGCCGTCAGTCCCGGCGCGACCGGTGCCGGGTATGGTGGCGGTGTCCAGCGAACTGTGGGCGGGTGACCACGTGCTGAGGATCTTCGATCTCGCCGGTGGTTGGGGGCCGCCCGGTCACTCCCGGCGGTCGCCGGTACGCACGGGTGACTGGCTGGCATTCCGCCTCGCCGAAGATCAGGCCCTTTGCGGGCGCGTCTGCCACATCGGCACAGCTACCGGCAAACTGTTGCTGGCCAATCCCGACTGGGATTTTGCCGTGGCGCTGAACCCGGCGATTGTCGAGAATCAGGTCCAGGACGGCCGGGCCAGCATCAGTTCGCGGATTTCCCTGTTCAACGCTGCGGCCGAACAGGCCTTGGGCAAGGCCCCGGTTCTGCGCTGATGCCCCAAAGCTGACCTGTTTGGCTTAGAATCCCAGTTTCAAAGAATAGTTTCCGGGGTTCGACATGGACATCAAGAAAGTCTTGCTACTCGGGGGTAGCGGTTTCGTTGGCACCTATATCGCCAACCGCTTGTCGCAGCGCGGGATGGAAGTCACTGTCCCGACGCGTCGTCGCGAGCGGACCAAGGCGCTGATCATCCAGCCCAATGTCGAGATGCCGGAAGTCAAGATCAGCTCGGAAGAGACGCTGGTGTCGCTGATGCAGGGCCAGGATGTCGTTATCAATCTGGTCGGCATTCTGCATAGCCGCGATGTCCAGTTGCCTTACAGCAAGGACTTTGCCGAGGCTCACGTCGAACTGCCGAAGAAGATCGTCGCCGCCTGCAAGAAGGCGGGCGTCCGTCGCCTGGTGCACATGAGCGCCCTTGGCGCCAGTCCCAAGGGGCCTTCCGAGTATCTTCGCTCGAAGGGCGACGGCGAGGCCATCGTGATGGCTGCCCAGGGCGATCTGGATGTCACCGTGTTCCGCCCGTCGGTCATCTTTGGCCTCGGTGACTCCTTCCTGTCGATGTTCGCCGGGGTCTTGCGCAATCTCCCATTCTTTCCGCTTGGTTTCGGTCAGGCTCGGTTCCAGCCAGTTTGGGCGGCCGATGTGGCGGACGCCTTTGTCGACAGTCTGAACAATCCGGCAACCTTCGGTCAGGCTTACGACCTGGTCGGGCCCAAGGTATACACATTGCGCGAACTGGTCGATTACACCGCCGCGCTGGTGGGCAGCACAGCCAGGGTCATTGCGCTGCCGGAAGGGCTGGCCTACCTGCAGGCGGGGTTGATGTGGCTGGCGCCAAACCCGCTGATGTCGCCCGACAATCTGCGCTCGATGGAGGTCGACAGTGTCTGCGACAGCAACTGCAAGTTGCCGGCCAACTGGAAACCGACAGCACTGGAAGCGATTGCCCCGACCTACATTGCCCACAATACTCCGAAGGGCAAGCTGGATCGCTTCCGTTTCCGCGCAGGAAGATAGACTTCATCTGCCGCCGATGAAGATATACATCGTCGGCGGAGCAGTGCGCGATGAACTGCTCGGACAGGTAAGTGCTGACCGCGATTATGTTGTCGTCGGCGCCAGTCCGCAGGTCATGCTGGAAAAAGGCTTTCGCCCGGTCGGCAGGGATTTCCCGGTTTTCCTTCATCCTGTAACGCTTGAGGAGTATGCGCTCGCTCGGACCGAGCGCAAGACCGGTAATGGCTATCATGGCTTCAGCTTTCATGCGGCGCCGGATGTCACTCTGGAAGACGACCTCGCGCGCCGCGACCTGACCATCAACGCGATGGCCAAATCGCCTGACGGTGCCTTGGTGGACCCCTTCCGCGGTCAACACGATTTGCAGGCCAAAATTCTGCGTCATGTCGGCCCGGCCTTCGCCGAAGATCCCGTACGCATCCTGCGCCTCGCCCGTTTCGCGGCGCGCTTCGCTGAATTCACGGTGGCGCCGGAAACGCTGGCGCTGATGCGCGCCATGGTTGCCAGCGGCGAAGTCGATCATCTGGTCTCCGAGCGGGTCTGGCAGGAACTGGCAAAAGGCTTGATGGAAGCCAAGCCGTCGCGCATGTTTGAGGTCTTGCGCGAATGCGATGCCCTGGCAAGACTCTTGCCGGAGACAAGTGCGTTGTTCGGTGTGCCGCAACGGGCGGACCACCATCCTGAAGTCGATGCCGGCGTCCACACCTTGATGGTCGTTGACGAAGCAGCGCGCCACGGGTTTTCACTGGCTGTCCGCTTTGCCGCACTGACCCATGACCTCGGCAAGGCGACTACGCCGACTGACATCCTGCCCCGCCACCATGGCCATGAAATGCGGAGTGTGCGGCTGGCCGCTCAGCTCTGCGATCGGTTGCGGGTGCCCAACGAGTGCCGCGATCTGGCACTGCTCGCTGCGCGCTATCATGGCGACATTCACCGTGCCGGCGAGCTGCGCGCGACCACACTGGTGACCTTGCTGGAGCGCGCCGATGCGCTGCGTCGCCCGGAGCGCTTCTCGCAATTGCTGGAAGTCTGCCAGTGCGACTTCAATGGCCGCCTGGGCTGGGCGGACCGCTCCTACGCAAGCGCCGGACTGCTGCTGGCGGTTCTGGCTGCGGTGCGCGAAGTCGATGCCGGCGCCATCGCCGCTACCTGCACAGACAAGGCGAAGATTTCCGGGCGGATTCACGCCGCGCGGGTTGCCGCCGTCAAACGCCTGCTAAATGAGACGCGAGACGAGCAGGAGGAGTGCTGACAGCAGGAGTGTCGTAGTGAACGGTAGATAGTAGGTGCGGCCGCGAAAACGGACGGCGATATCGCCAGGCAGCTTGCCAAAACGGACGAAGCGGGCGACATGCGGAGCCAGCATGCCGAGCAAAAAAATGGCGATTACCAAGGTCAGAATCCACTTCAGCATGTCGACTTGCGCTACCCTCCGGAAGCCGCATTTAAGCATGCTTCACCCACCAATTGAGTTGCAATGACAAATACCGAAAAAATCAGCGGCATCGAGCTTTTCTCCTGCCTGCCAACGCACAAGACGGATCGCCCTCCTCTGCTTTTCATCCATGGCGCCTTTGCCGGCGGCTGGATGTGGACCGACACCTTCATGCCCTTTCTGGCCAAGGCAGGCTTTCCTTGCTACGCGCTCTCCCTGCGCGGACACGCGGGCAGCGACGGTCGCGAGCGCCTCGACTGGCATTCGATCGCCGATTACGTCGACGATCTGACGACGGTGGTCGACTGGTTGGGGAAAGAGCCGGTCCTGATTGGGCACTCGATGGGTGGCTTCATTGTCCAGAAGTACCTCGAGCGCCACACCGCACCTGCTGCCGTCTTGCTCTGCTCGGTGCCTCCACAGGGGCTGGTTGCAGCCCAGTTCCATCTGCTATTCAGGAAGCCACACCTGTTCATGGACCTCAACAGCATCATGGGGGGCGATCATTCCGATACCAGTACGCTGCGCGAAGCCCTGTTCGCCGGTGAGGTTGATGAGGCGATGCTGGAGATCTGGCTGCGTTCGATGCAGGCGGAGTCGCACCAGGCGCTGTGGGATATGTCGATGTTCAACCTGCCCAGCCTGCACGGGATGAATCGACCACCGATGCTGATTCTTGGCGCCGAGCACGATGTTCTGGTGCCTGCCTTCCTGGTTCAATCGACGGGCCAGAGCTATGGCCTGCCGGTTCATATCTTCCGTAACATGGGCCATGCAGTGACCCACGAGAAAGAATGGCCGCTGGTTGCCGGGATGATCGGCCACTGGCTGGATGGTCAGATCGTGGTTTGAGCCGCTTCCGAGGCGGGCCATGTCCTGGTCACGACGGGGGCGCTTTCTTGCATTTGTCGGCGATTCGCGCGACCATACGACGATATCAAACGGGATATTGCCAGAGAAATGAGTGACAGCGATCGAACCGCAGAAAGCAGCCGGATTCTCGATGCCATCCGCGCCAAACGAGACCGCCGCTCGTCGACGGTCGACGATATCGCGGAACTCGAAGCGTCGCTGATTGCCGATATCGAGGCGTTCGATCTCAACGAGGCTGAGCGCAACGCGCGTCGTGAGCAAAACGGAACTTCAGGGGGAGGGGGCGTTGGTGATACCGTGTGGGGATTCCCCGAGATCGTGCCGGCTGGTGCGGTCCGTCATCTCGAACGGCGCCAGTCGGTCCTCCAGGATTACGGTCCCGGCGGAAAAGACCCGCAACGAATCACTCAGGGCAGCAGTCTCCTGGGTCAGTTGCGTGTCCAGGCGGACAATCGCCAACGCGAGCTGCATTCCGACATGGCGCAACGCTCGGCCAGCAGCAACGCGCTGGACAAGGCGCTCAAGCAGATGTTCTTCTATCTGCATGCTCTCGTACAGCAGCTCAATATCGTCAAGCCGGAGATTCCGCGCAAGTACGAGGTGGCTGGCGATGCCGTGTTCAGCGATCTGGTGTGGCAGGAAGGTTTTTCTGATTACCGGACCCGGTCACAGAGTGCCGGGGCGATGGTCGAACTGGTCACGCTGTCGTACCAGCTGGCGGCGCCCAGTAATTTCACCATCAAGCGTGACGGCCCGGCAGTCGAACGTATGCGCGCCGTTCTTTTCGACTATGGGCTGCAGTTTACCTGCAACGAATTCAAGAACCAGCGCAGCTATGTCGAGCGTGCCGAATTCGAGATTCGCGGCCAAATCGGGGTAAGTGCCCGCTGGAAGGCGGACTTCGCCAAAGGTGTTCTGGTTCTCGAGGGGCGCAACCTCGAACGTCTGGGCAGCGCCAGCTACACCGTTCGTCCGGAGGCGGTCGATCAGGAATTGCTGGACGAATTCGGGCGCCTGGTACTGGTTCTGCCCAATCGTTTTCGGGCACTGGCTAAGCGCTAGAGTCTGCTTCGGCGTTCGGGCGCGGCGCGATTTGCCATCTCTCCGTGGTTGTTTCAGGGCGCGCCATCGAAACCCGACGCCGAGCGGTCGAGACTCTCGATGAAGCTGGTGGCCAGGGCAATTTCCTGCAGGAAGCACACCAGTCCGGCGATCAGGGCAAGCATGGCGGCAATGAAGAGGCCGGCGATTGTGCTTGGCAACTCGACATGCAGTTCAGCACCGATGAAGAGGGCGGCGATGACCAGGCAGACGAGCAGGTCGCAGACTGTGCACAACGTGATGGCCCAGTGGATCAGGCGGGCGCGGCGAGCGAGCGAGATGATCGTCGTCTGGGTTTGTTGACGATGGTCTCGGGAAGGCTCTGCGACGAGGTCTCGCTCCAGGGCATGAAAGCGGTCGATGACCCTGGAGAGGCGATTGGTCAACACGCCAAGCAATGCACCGACGCCGGCGAGCAGGAATACCGGGGCGACCGCCAGCTGGATGACGTGGGCGACGGTTGAAACCTGGCTTGAGAGTTCGATCATGGCAGGGTCTCTGGGGTGGTTGTCGGCTGCGATGCACCGGAGCCGTTGTCGGGACGATCGATCCGGTCGATTCGGGCAGCCAGAACTATCCCACGATTTTCCACTCTGAACCAAGTCCGATGGGAGATCACTCCGGTCCCCGCAGGGCATGCTCCTGAAATTTCAAACCGACGATGTCATGAACGCACCCGAGCACCACCGGCGATTGGCTCGCCTCGAAGACCTTGAATTCGCCAACAGCTTTGCCGGCTTGCCTGAAGCGTTCTACACACGCCTTGCCCCGCACGGGCTGCCCGCACCCTATCTGGTTGGCGCCAGCAGCGAGGTGGCGGAACTGATCGGGCTCGACTCGGACGAAATCGGGCGCCCCGAGTTCTGCGAAATCTTCGCCGGAAATAGTCTTCCCCCGGGCAGCGATGCGCTGGCTGCAGTCTATTCCGGGCACCAGTTCGGCGTCTGGGCCGGGCAACTGGGGGACGGGCGGGCGCATCTGCTGGGTGGGCTGCGCAACGCAAGCGGAGATTGGGAAATCCAGCTCAAGGGCGCCGGGCGCACCCCCTACTCGCGCGGCGCCGATGGTCGCGCCGTGCTGCGCTCGTCGATTCGCGAGTTTCTCTGTTCCGAGGCGATGGCCGGGCTTGGCATCCCGACCACGCGGGCGCTCGCGGTGGTCGGCGCCGACCTGCCGGTGCGCCGCGAGGAAATCGAAAGCGCCGCAGTGGTCGCCCGCGTGGCGCCGAGTTTCGTACGCTTCGGATCCTTCGAGCATTGGGCTGCGCACGGGCGCGGCGACGAACTGCGGCTGCTTGCCGATTACGTGATTACCACCTTCCGGCCCGAGTGTCGTGACGCCGCCAATCCCTACGCCGCCCTGCTCGCCGATGTCAGCCGCCGCACCGGCGAATTGATCGCGCACTGGATGGCGGTTGGCTTCATGCACGGCGTCATGAACACAGACAACATGTCGATCCTCGGCCTCACCCTCGATTATGGTCCGTTCGGCTTCATGGAGGCCTTCGACGCCGGGCATATCTGCAACCACTCCGACCATCAGGGGCGCTACACCTACCGCAATCAGCCGCATGTCGCGCAATGGAATCTCTATTGCCTGGCCGAGGCTTTACGCCCGCTGACGGGCGACAGGGAGATGGTACAGGCGGTGGTCGATGACAATTTCGGCCCGGCTTTCGAGGCCCATTTCGAGCGGCTGATGTGCGCCAAGCTCGGTTTACGCGAAGCGCTGGCCGGCGACGAAACCTTAATCGGCGAAACCTTCGGTCTCCTGCAGCAGCAGCGTCCCGACTTCACCCTGTTCTTCCGCACTCTGTCGCATCTGCCTGCTGCGGTCGACCGCGAAAAACAGGGCAAAACCGACGACCCGTTGTGTGACCTGTTTTTCGACCGCGCCGCCTGTGATTCCTGGCTGGCCGGTTGGCGCGCCCGTCTGGCGCAGACCCCGTGGGACGACACCGCGCGGCGGGCGGCGATGCGCGCCGCGAACCCGAAATACGTGCTGCGGAACTGGCTGGCAGAAGGCGCGATCCGCAAGGCGCAGGAGGGAGACTTCTCGGAAGTCGGACGCCTGCTCGAATGCCTGCGCCATCCCTTCGCCGAACAGCCTGAGTTCGAGCAGTACGCCGCGCTGCCCCCCGACTGGGCGAGCGGCCTCGAGGTCAGTTGCTCGAGCTAGGAATTGCCGCCTACGATGGGACGAAACTGCGCCGGTTGCCATCGGCGAACTGGCGCAGCGGATAGCCGTAGAGGGCGCTGAGCTTTTCGGCCGTCAGGATGGTGTCGACCGCACCCAGTTCGCAGCGTCCGTCGCCGTCGATCAATAGCGCCTGATCGCAGAAGCGGTGCGCCAGCGCCGGATCGTGCAGCACCATGACGACACCGGCGCCGCTGTCGCGCGCCGCGCCGGAAAACAGATCGAGCACGGCCATCTGGTGATTGAGGTCGAGATGGGCCAGCGGTTCGTCGAGCAGGTAAAGCGGTGCGGCTTGTGCCAGCAGCGTGGCAATCGCCAGTCGCTGGCGCTCGCCGCCGGACAGCGTGTGAATCTGGCGCTGTTCGAGCCCGGCGAGGTCGACCGCCGCCAACGCATTGCGCGCCAGTTCGGCATCAAGGCTGGTTTCCCAGTCCCAGCGGCCGAGGTGTGGATGACGACCGGTCAGTGCGGTTTCCAGGACGGTCGACCCGAACGGATCGGCTTGCACCTGCCCCAGCCAGGCGCGGCGCAGCGCCGCCTCGCGGGCGCTCAATGCTGCGTAGGCGGCGCCGCCAAGTTCGATGCTGCCGGCGCTCGGGGCGCGCAGTCCGGCGAGGGTGGCGAGCAGGGTAGACT
Organism: Candidatus Dechloromonas phosphorivorans; assembly: GCA_016714975.1. Lineage (GTDB taxonomy): Bacteria > Pseudomonadota > Gammaproteobacteria > Burkholderiales > Rhodocyclaceae > Azonexus > Azonexus phosphoriphilus. The sequence goes on from JADKBR010000019.1 coordinate 171,389, forward strand.
TGCCGGCGCCGTTGCGGCCGAGAATGGCCAGACGCCGGCCAGCCTCGATGCGCAGGTCGAGGCCGCGGGTGACACAGTGGCCGCCGATCTCGACCGCAAGTCCCTTGGTGGTCAGCAACGGCGCGCTCATTTCGCTTGCCGGGAAAGCAGGAAGAGAAAGACCGGGACGCCGATCAGCGCCGTCAACACGCCAACCGGCAATTGCTGCGGAGCGATCAGCGAGCGCGCCAGCGTGTCGGCGAGCATTAGCAGAGCGCCGCCGGCCAGTGCCGAGGCCGGCAGCAGCAAGCGCTGGTCGTTGCCGGTGACGAGCCGGACGAGGTGCGGGACGACGAGGCCGATGAAGCCGATCGAGCCGGCGGTCGTCACCGACGCCGCGGTGGCCAGCGAGGCGAGCAGGAAAATGGCATAGCGCAGGCGGTCGACCGCAACACCCAGCGCCTGCGCCTGCAGTAGCCCGCGGGCAAGCAGGTTGAGTTCGCGGGCGAAGGGCATGGCCAGGGCCAGCGCAATCACCAGCGCGATCAGCGGCGGCCAGGCACTCGCCGCCTGGCCGAGGTCGCCGGACAGCCAGAACAGCATGCCGCGCAGGCGATCTTCCGGCGCGATCGCCAGCATCAATGAAATAAGTGCGCCGCAGCCGGCGGCGACGATGACGCCGGTCAGCAACAGGCGCGTCTGCGTCCAGCTACCATCGCCGTGGGCCAGCCCGAAGACGAGCAGCATGGCGCCGAGGGCGCCGGCGAACGCCAGGCCGTCGATGCCGAGCGTCGGCAGGCCGACCATGATGGCGAACAGCGCACCGGCGCCGGCGCCGCCAGAAATGCCGAGAATGTAGGGATCGGCCAGCGGATTGCGCAGCAATACCTGCATCAGCGCGCCGGCCAGCGCCAGCAGGCCGCCGCAGGCAAAGCCGGCAAGGGCGCGCGGCAGGCGCAGTTGGCGGACGATGTCGGCGCCCGGGACATCCTGCCCGAGGAGGGCGGTAAAGATGTCCCGGGTCGTGACCGGAATACTGCCGACCGTCAGCGCCGCCCAGAAACTCGCCAGTCCCAGCAGCACCAGGGTGCCGAGAATCATGAGGGCGCGGCGGCGGGTCGGCATCAGCGGAAGTTGTAGCTCGCGGTCATCAGGAAGGTGCGGCCATCGGCGGGGTAATAGTAGTAGTCTGATTGGAACGTCGAATAGCCAGCATACGGTGAATAGCGCTTGTCGAAGGCATTGAGCAGCCGCGCCGAGACGGAAAACGGCTTGAAGTTCCATCCCGCCATCAGGTCGACCGTCGTGTAGCTCGGAAGCTTGTCGAGTGCGTTGGCGTAATCGCCGCTGTAATACCGTTGTCCCACATAATTTGCGATCGCCGTGTATTGCCCAACCTTGCCGCCATCCCAGGACAGCCGCAGCGTTGCCTTGTTCTTCGGCACCAGCGGCACCTGATTGCCGTTGTAGATGCCATCGCGAAAACTCGAGTCGGCGTAGGTGTAGGAAACGCGCGCCAGCAGCGAGGAAACGATGCGCCAGTCGGCTTCGAGTTCCAAGCCCTGCCTGCGGGTGGGTGCCAGGTTGACGTTTCTGAACAGTGCGCCATCGTAGGCGATCTCGTCGTTCAGATCCATCAGGTAGACGGCGACCCGGCCTTTGACCGGGCCCAGCGCCAGACTGCCGCCGAGTTCGCCGAGGGTGCCAGTCTGCGGTTTGAGGTCGCCGGCGAAGGTCGGGTTGCCGGTGAAGGGATCGTAGCCGAACAGTTCGTCGGTGGTGGCGAAGCGAAAGGTGGTGCCTCCCTTGCCGTAGGCACGCCAGCCATCACCCGAATAGGTCAGGCCGAGATCCCAGGCGTTCCTGGTGTAATCGGCACTGCCTTCCAGCCCGGGCTGCGGGCCGAAAGATCCCAGGTAGGCGTCCTGCGACGCGGACTGGTCGACGCGCTGATTGCGCGCGCCGACAGTCCCGGCCCAGCCGGCGCCGAACTCCGTGGTGTTCTGGAAATACATGCCGAGACTGTCCTGCTTGGCGCTTTGTGAGGCCGAGGTGGTGTAAGTCGCGTCAACCTTTCCCGAGTAGTAGTCGATGCCGGCCACGGTTTCGCTCTTCAAGTTGCCGAGACCGTGCTGCCAGCGCAGGCGCGGGGTCAGCGACCAGCTTTCGCGCGCGCGGTCGCCTTCGCTGGCGAACGAAACGTAGTTGAAATGGCTGTCCTGACGCTCGATGGAAAACTCCGCCTCGACGCGCAACGTGTCGGTGATCGGAAGCGCGATGCCGGGACGCAGGCGGTAACCGTCGTTGCGCTGCGAATCGTTCGGGGTCGACGCACTCTTCGGGTTGGCTTGATAGGCCGCACTGAGCAAGGGTCCGGGCAAGCCGCTGCGATTGTTGTACACCGAATAGTCGATGAAGCCTTCGCCCTGCCCGATATAAAGCGCGCCGCGCCCGCTCAGTGCCGCCTGCTCGGCTTGGGAGTTTTCGCGCCAGCCGCCGGTGTGGGCGTAATGGCCGAAGACGTTGAAGTAGCCCACATCGTTGCCGGCGGCTGCGTTCGCATCGACCGTCTGCGTGTCGTAGCTGCCGATGCCGACCGTCGCACCGGCACGCGGCGTGCCTGACTTGTCGGTGATGATGTTCACGACGCCGCCGGTCGCCTTGTCACCGTAGAGAACCGTCCCCGCACCGCGCTGGATCTCGATGCGCTGGACACTGTCGAGCGGGATCGCCGACCAGCTGACGCTGCCCAGGTCGATCGGATTGAGGCGCTGGCCGTCGAGGAGGATCAGCGTGTTGCTGCCCGCGTTTTCGCCGAAGCCGCGGATGTCGATGGTCGAATCGATGCCGAGGCTGCCATAGAGAGCCCGCACGTCGACCCCGGCACTGCCCTTGAGCATGCTTGGCAGGTCTCTCGCCGGGGTGTTGCGGATGTCGTCGCGGGTGATGACGCTGATGTTGGCAGCCACGTTGACTTCAGGCTCGCTGAAGCGCGTGGCGGTCACGATGACAGGATCGAGGTAGTCGGCGGCAGCCGCCGGTGAGGGTGCCAGAAAGGCAATGGAAAGCGCCGCGGTCAGCGGCTTGAGACGTGGATTCATTCTTCTCCCCTTCCCGGCAGGCGTCCCCGCATACCGGAATGACTGAACAAGGAAGCATCGGGAGAATGAACGCAGGCCGGAGACCGGCGCCACACCCCCGTGGCACTTCCGCTGGTTGTCTCAGGCCGGTATCCGGGCTCGCAAGTCTTGACGCGCCGCCTTCCCAGGTCTAAACCCAGTGGCATTGTGGCGCGCCCGCACTTGCTTACCGTTGCGGGGGCAGCAGCGGCGTTGTCCGAGGGGACGCACCGCTTTCCCGTTTAACCGCGGTTGGAGAATCCTCCCGCAGCACCTGCTACGGGGCGCATTCTACATCTCGCGATGCTGCGTTGCACCAGTAAATTGTGTGCAGTTTGGACAAACCACTTTCAGAATAGCCGCTTACTCCTTGACCATGCATTGTTCTAGCCACTATAGTTCATGTCATGAATGCGCAACTTGAAGAGCTTGAAGCCAAGATTGAACAGGTGGTCGACTTGGTTCTCCAGTTGCGCGCCGAGAACGAAGTGCTGAGAAATCAGATCGAGGAGGCCGAGGTAGAGCGCCTGCAGATGCGCCAGTCGATGACGGCCGCCCGCGAGCGCCTTGAGAGTCTGATCGACAAGTTGCCCGAGAATGTCTGAGATGAGCACCGAGCAAAATTTCCTCGACGTCAAGATCATGGGCCGCGAATACCGCGTGGCGTGTACGCCGGAAGAGCGCGATGGCCTGCTGGCGGCAGTTGATCTTGTCGACAACAAGATGCGCGAGATCGCCCAACGGACCAAGAGCACCATCGCCGAGCGCGTGGCGGTCATGGCCGCCCTCAACATCGCCCACGAATACCTTTCCGCCCCTGGCGCAGTCGGTCAGAAAAAAGAAATTGACTACGCGGTTGATAGTTCCGACGCGAAGCGTAGAATCGCCAATATGGGAGTACGGATTGGTACCGTGCTTGCGCCCCAGCAGCAACTGGACTTCTAGTCATTTGCTGGTGAACCCGGCGCCGCCCGCCGAGCGTCCCCTGCGGTGTTTGTTAAGGCCATACATTCCTTGAACCAATGCTAATTGGCATCGGTTGCGGACCATCGAAATCGCTGTTGTGCGCCCTCTTCTTCGAGAGTGCCTGATGCGAGAGGAATGCAGCCACTCTGGACCCAGGTTCAGGATGCCGGCCTGACGGCACTCGCGGGGGCCATTCTTCAAGAGGGGTTGAAATGAAATTGCTCTCGGGAATGGATAGCCTGTTTCTGCACATGGAGCAGGGCAACCAATACATGCATGTTGCCGGATTGGGTATCTACGATCCGTCGACCGCACCCGGCGGCAAGGTCCGCTTCAAACAGATCCTGGATTTCTTCGCCAGGCGACTGGACAGCGCCAAGGTCTTTCGTCGCCGACTGGTAGTCGCGCCGCTGGGACTCGACCGGCCCTATTGGATTGACGAGGGCGATATCGATACGGAATACCACGTCCGTCACACCGCGCTGCCGCAGCCGGGTGACTGGCGGCAATTGATGATCCAGGTGGCTCGCATCCATTCCCGCCCGCTCGACCGCAGCCGGCCACTCTGGGAGGCTTACGTCATCGAGGGGCTGGACCATATTCCCGGCATCGCCAAAGGAAGCTTCGCGCTTTACGTCAAGTTTCATCATGCCGGCGTTGACGGTGAGGCAGGTGCCGAGATCATCAAGGCCATTCACAGCTTGTCGGCGGAATTTTCGGAGGAGCCATCTCCTGTCGGCCGCACCCGGTTTGTAGACCGTGAGCCATCCGCTGTCGAACTGTGCTCGCGCGCGGTTGGCAACCGCACGCAACAGCTTTTCGATGGGGTCCGGCTGGCCGCAAGTCTGGGGGGCCGCGCGGCACTGGCCGGCAAGGACATCGTGGCTTCGGGCAAGGCCCTCGCGATAGCCCAGAAGCTGATCGCCAAGCGCTTCGGCGGCAGTGCCGGGGCAGGCAGCTGGAAGACGCCGGGCGACATGGCTGGACGCAAGCCCCAGACGCGATTCGACCACCCGGTATCGCCGCACCGCGTGGTCGACGCGGTGGGATTTTCTTTGGCTGAGTGCAAGACGATTCGCGAGCATATCGACGACATCACGATCAACGACATATTCATGGCGGCAACCGGCGGCGCGATCCGCAAGTATCTCGAACGGAAGGATGAGTTGCCGGCGCGCACACTCAACGCCATGGTGCCGATGTCGACCCGCGGTACCGACAAGGAAATGGATTCCGGCAACCAGATCGGCATGGCGCCGATGGCGCTGCGCACGGACATCGCCGATCCCGTCGAGCGTGTCCTGGCGATCAGGCGCGGCACCAGCAAGACCAAGGCGGCGACTTCGGCATTGGGCAAGGATCTGGTGGCGAGGCTGGTACATGTGATTCCTGCAGTGGCGGCCGAGCAACTGGTGCGACTCGGAATTGTTGCGATGTGCAACGTGACAGTATCCAACGTACGCGGGCCTGACGTTCCGCTGTATATGGCTGGGGCGCAACTGGAACTGTTCCTTGCCGTATCGATAGCGTTCGACGGAATCGGGCTCAATGTGACCGGGTTCAGCTACAACGGCACCTTGTGGGTCTGCTTCGTTGCCTGCCGCGACATGCTTCCCGACCCGGAGGAGTTCTGCGATTGTCTCAAGGAGAGCTTCGCCGACCTGCTGGCCGCAGCGAATGCACGGGGCAGAAGGTCAGTCAAGCTTGAGGCTCGACGGACCGTAGCCGACAAGCCAGAGCCAACCGCTGCAAGACGTCCACGGGCAATCGGGAAGACTGTGGTCGAGGTGACCGCGAGCGCTGTGCCGCGTGCCAGGCAAAAGCCGGCGAGTACTGTGTCAAGCGGGCACGAGAGCGGAGCGGCGCCGAGTGAACCAGCATCCCCGGTCAAGAGAACGCGAGCGTCCAAGGCAGCGATCACAGCCAAGGAATGACGTGACGATGAAGGGCAGCGTAGCGGACCTGCAGGGCAAGTGGGCGCTGGTTACCGGCGCTTCCAGCGGATTCGGCATTGACTTCGCGCACCTGCTCGCGGCGCGCGGCGCCAATCTGGTGCTGGTCGCGCGCAGGGCTGAGCCGATGCAGGCACTCGCTGCCAAACTGAAGCGGGCGCATGACACGCAATGCCATGTGATCGCGATGGACTTGGCTCGCCCCGGTGTCGGTGCGGAACTGCACGCCAAGGTAAGGGCCAAGCGCGTCGCCATCGACATCCTGATCAACAACGCTGGCTTCGGCGTTTTCGGCGATTTCGTTGACCAACCGCTGGACAACGCACTCAACATGCTTCAGCTCAACGTCATGGCGTTGACCGAACTGACCCACGTCTTTGCCGCCGACATGGTCAAGCGTGGAATGGGCAAGATTCTTCTGGTCGGTTCGCTGGGCGGATTCCAGCCGCTGCCGATGTACGCCGGATACGCGGCGAGCAAGGCCTATGTATTGAGCTTTGGGGAAGCGTTGCATGAGGAGCTGAAGGATCGCGGCGTTGTCGTCACCGTGCTCTGCCCGGGGGTCACGGCCACGAACTTCCTTGCCGTTTCCGGGCAGAAGTCCATGCCATTGCCCGATGTGCTGTTGATGGAGAGCCGGCCGGTGGCCGAGATCGGGCTCAAGGCGCTGGATGCCGGGCGCGCCTCGGTAGTCCCGGGCCTGCCCAACCAAGCGACAGCCTTCTCCAACCGAGTGCTGCCGCGCAGCCTCTTCCCGTGGCTGGCCTACAAGCTGCTCAAGCGCTGATGTCCCGAGGGCTTGGCCTGCTGCTGGTGGGCGCCACGGGTGCGGTGGGTCAGGCTGTACTGCGTCAGGCGTTGGGCGAAAAGCGAATTGCGCAGATCGTCGCACCGACCCGCCGACCGCTTGGCGGCGAATTTGCCGGGCAGGCCAAACTCCTGAATCCGGTCATCGACTTCGCCCGGCTTCCAGAAGAGTCAGCGTGGTGGAAGGTCGATGCGCTGGTGTGCACCCTTGGCACCACAATCAAGGTGGCGGGTTCACAGGCAGCCTTCGCCGCCATCGACCGCGATCTGCCGATTGCCGTCGCCCGTCTGGCCCGCGAAGCCGGTGCGACGCGCTCTGCGCTGAATTCATCGCTTGGCGCCAGCGCACACGGGAGCTTCTACCTGCGGACCAAGGCTGAAGTCGAACGGGGCTTCATCGATCTCGAATTTGTCAGCACAACGATCGTCCGTCCATCGTTGATCGATGCCGAGCGCGGTGAGGCCCGCCCCGGCGAACAGATCGGGCTGCTCTTCGCCCACGTCCTGCGCCCACTGATCCCCCGCCGTTACCGCGCGGTCAGTCCGCAGGCGATTGCCGCCGCGCTGCTCCGCGGCGTTGTGGAAGGCCAGCCCGGGGTGAAGATTGTTGAATCCGACGCGCTTTAGGCAGTCTGGTATGCAGAATACGGATCATCGCTGCCTGTTGCGGTCAACGGTCAATTCGTCCCGAATTCCATGCGTGCTGACCTGTGCTGCGATCGTGGGCTTGCTAACATGCACCTTCCCTTGAACTTTCCAAGTGTAAGGAGCGGGTAAGGAAGGGGGCGGGCGCTTCATCTTTCGGAAGGTATTGGCATGACTATCTTGTGGATCGCGGAATACCTTGCGCTCGGCGCCTTCGCCGGCTTCTTCGCCGGCATGCTGGGGATCGGCGGCGGGCTCGTCCTGGTCCCGGCGCTGACCCTGATGTTTGCCGCACAGGGTCAATTTCCCACGGGTGAAACACTGCACATGGCGCTGGGAACCTCGATGGCCAGCATCATCTTTACCGCGATCGCCAGCATCCGGACGCACCACAATCACAGGGCCATCCTCTGGGACGTGGTCAAGACCATAACGCCCGGGATACTTCTTGGCACCGGCCTTGGTACCTTATTCGCTTCGAGTGTGCCGGCCCGCCCGCTCGCCGTGTTCTTCACCTTCTTCGTCTGCGGCGTTGCCTTGCAGATGGCCTTGAACCTCAAACCCAAGCCGACACGCGAATTACCGGGTTCGCTGGGGATTGCCGGTGTCGGGCTGGGAATAGGCGTGCTGTCGTCATTGGTCGCCATCGGTGGCGGCTCGCTGACCGTTCCCTTCCTGACCTGGTGCAATGTCCGTGTCCAGAGCGCGATCGGTACTTCCGCGGCGGTCGGCCTGCCGATCGCCTTGGGCGGGACGCTCGGTTATGTATTCAACGGCTGGGGACAGACCGGATTGCCGGCAGGCAGCCTGGGCTACGTGTACCTGCCGGTACTGGCGATTCTGGTGATGGCGACAATAGTGACGGCGCCGTTTGGCGCGCGCTTGGCGCATCGCCTCCCGGTGGCGACATTGAAACGCCTATTCGCAGGAATCCTGATCCTGCTCGCCGCCAAGATGTTGTGGAGCCTGTTCAGCACCCGCTGAAGTCGGGTTTGCGTGTGTCACAAGGTAAGTGGCGAGGTACCCTGTATCCCTATGCCGAGGCTTCATTGCTGGGGTCGGCCCATGTTCTCGCTTTCTTGAAAGAGCTTGAATGCGTTCATCGCCGGGTTCCAGCTTCGAGGAAGCCCATTGTGGCCGCCGGGAAGTCCCGATGGAAAATCCGGACTTGTTCAGGTTAGAATGCCGCTTCGAAAAATTTTCATTGGATAGACAAAGGGGGTAACCATGAGCAGTGCAATGTATGAGCATATGCGGACCAATCCGAAGTTTCACGAATTGGTTACACGCCGAGGGCGTTTCGCGTGGACGCTGGCCGCCATCGTTTTGACCATGTTCTACGGCTATATCCTGACAATCGCGTTCAATCCGACCGCGCTCGGCCGGCCGGTTGCCGAGGGATCGATGCTGACCATCGGGGTCGCCGTCGAACTCTTCATGTTCATCTTTTTCTGGGCCCTGACCGCCTTCTATGTCTGGCGCGCCAACAACCAATTCGACGCGATGACCCAAGATCTCATTCGCGACGCCTGGAAGGACAACAAATAATGAACAAGATCATTACCGCGCTCGCGCTGCTCGGTTTTTCTGGGTTTGCCCTCGCGGCCGACGCTGTCGGAGCGACCGAAAAGCAGGCGACCAACTGGCACGCCATCATCATGTTCTGCATCTTCGTCACGCTGACGATGGGCATTACCTACTGGGCGGCCAGCCGGACCAAGACCACCGCCGATTTCTATACGGCGGGCGGCGGCATTACCGGTTTCCAGAACGGCCTGGCGATTGCCGGCGACTACATGTCGGCAGCCACGCTGCTCGGCCTGACCGCCATGGTCTACACCCAGGGTTACGACGGCTACGTCTATATGCTGGCATTTTTCGCCGGCTGGCCGATCATCCTGTTTCTGATGGCGGAGCGTCTGCGCAACCTGGGCAAGTTCACTTTCTCCGACATCACCGCCTACCGCCTAGATCAGGGCAAGGTGCGGACCATGGCCGCGATCTCGTCGCTGACGGTGGTCTGTTTCTACCTGCTCGCGCAGATGGTCGGCGCCGGTCAGTTGATCAAGCTGCTGTTCGGCCTCGACTACAATATTGCGATCTTTGCCGTTGGCCTGCTGATGATGGTTTATGTCACCTTCGGTGGCATGGTCGCGACGACCTGGGTGCAGATCATCAAGGCCTGCATGTTGCTCACCGGCGGCACACTGGTCATGGTGCTGGCCTTCAGCCAGTTCGGCTTCTCGTTCCAGAACCTGCTGGAGAAGGCGACAGCCGTGCATAAGCTCGGTCCCAAGCTGATGTATCCGGGCAGCCTGCTGTCCGACCCCGTCACCGCGATTTCGTTGGGTCTCGGCCTGATGTTCGGTACTGCCGGCCTGCCGCACATCCTGATGCGCTTCTTTACCGTGTCCGATGCCAAGGAGGCACGCAAGTCGGTGCTTTACGCTTCCGGCTTCGTCGCCTACTTCTTCAACGTCATCTTCCTGATGGGTCTCTGCGGCATCCTGATCGTCGGCCAGAATCCAGACTTCTTCGAGGGCGGCGTGGTCGGTGGCAAGCTGATCGGTGGCGGCAACATGGTCGCCATGCACCTGGCCAAGGCCGTGGGCGGCAACATGCTGCTCGGTTTCCTGGCCGCTGTCGCCTTCGCCACGATCCTGGCCGTCGTTTCTGGTCTGGCGCTGGCGGGGGCATCGGCGATTTCGCATGACATCTACGCACGCGTCATCATGAAGGGCAAGGCATCGGAAACCAAGGAGATCCGCGTTTCCAAGATCGCCACGATCTGCCTCGGCTTCGTCGCCATCGTTCTTGGCATCCTCTTCGAGAAACAGAACATCGCCTTCATGGTCGGTCTGGCCTTCGGCGTGGCTGCGGCCGCGAACTTCCCGGTACTCATCCTTTCGATGTACTGGAAGGGTCTGACTACGCGTGGTGCCCTGTTCGGGGGCTACGGTGGCCTGATTTCGGCGGTGGCCTTCGTCGTGCTATCGAAGTCGGTGTGGGTCGACGTGATCGGCAACAAGGCCGCAATCTTCCCCTACACCCAGCCGGCGCTGTTCGCGATGCCGATCGCCTTCCTGCTCGCCTACATCTTCTCGAAGACCGACAGCAGCGTTCGTGCCGGCAAGGAGATCGAAGCCTTCGAAGACCAGTATGTGCGCGCCCAGACTGGTTTTGGTGCCTCGGGAGCCGCCAAGCACTGAGCATCTCCAGTAGCAAAAAAGCCCCGGCCGGTTGGTCGGGGCTTTTTTGCATTCTTGTTTTCGCAGCGTGTGGTGCCTCGCAGTCCTTCATGCCACTTTCGGCGCTTTGGCATCCATTTTCGCCAACGCTTCGCGACCGCACACAATGTGGTCGTACATCAGCTTTTCGGCTTCAGTTGCGTCGCCCGCCTTGATCGCCGCCATGATGGCGCGATGTTCGTCCAGCGATTGCTCGAGGCGACCCTCCAGCGACAGGGAATGGAGTCGGGAGAGCTTGAGCACCCTACGCAGGTCCTGAATGACCGAGAGCATCCAGCGATTGCCCGCGAGCTCCTGTGCCTTCCTGTGGAATTCCTGGTTGGCTTCGAAAAAGGCATCGATACGTCCGTCGTGCGCGGCAGATTCGAGGCGTTTGTGGATCTCGCTAAGGTGCACAACGTCGGCCGGCTCCGCCCGGCGAACCGCATCTCCTGCACAGCGCCCCTCAAGCATGGCCATCAACGGGAAAATGTCGTCGAGGTCCTGACGAGAGATTTCGGTGACATAGCAGCCTCGACGCGGCCTGAGTTCGACCAGCCCCTCGGACGCCAGAACCTTGAGCGCTTCGCGCAACGGAGTGCGGGAAATGCCATACTGCTCAGCCATTCTTTGTTCATCGATCCAGTCGCCAGGCGCCAGTTCGTGGCTAAATATGCGTTGGCGCAGTCGTTCTGCCACTTCCTGGTAGAGCGCGGTTGGTGCAATGCGGGTCATGTTCCGGGTACGGTATGGTGGGCGGAGGTGCGCTGCTGACTTGCCTCTATAATTATGGATACAGTATTATGCAGGCCTTGGTATGTCAAGCTGGGTCCGAAAGCGTAAGATTCGGGTTCCACCGGCAGCGGCCTGAAAAATACGAATCAGTGAGGGTTATGTCATGTCCGAAAAATTCTTTGATTCCAATAACCTGGATACTTGGGAAAAGTCAGCGGCAAAGCACTCCCCGGGCGCCGATGTCAAGAACCTGAACTGGAACACCCCGGAAGGTCTGGCGGTCAAACCGCTATACACCAAGGCCGATGTCCAAGGGCTGGAATTTGCCGACACCCTGCCCGGTTTCGCGCCTTATCTGCGTGGCCCGCAGCCGACGATGTATGCGGTCAAGCCGTGGACCATCCGCCAGTACGCCGGATTCTCCACCGCCGAGGCTTCCAATGCCTTCTACCGCAAGGCGCTTGCCGCCGGCGGTCAAGGCGTTTCGGTCGCCTTCGACCTGGCGACACACCGTGGCTACGACTCCGATCATCCTCGGGTCACCGGCGACGTCGGCAAAGCTGGCGTGGCCATTGATTCCGTCGAGGACATGAAGATCCTCTTCGACAGCATCCCGCTCGAAAAGGTCTCGGTGTCGATGACGATGAATGGCGCCGTGCTGCCGATTCTGGCTGGCTATATCGTTGCCGCCGAGGAGCAGGGCGTTACCCAGGAAAAGCTGACAGGCACGATCCAGAACGACATTCTCAAAGAGTTCATGGTGCGGAATACCTATATCTATCCGCCCAAGCCGTCGATGAAGATCATTGCCGATATTTTCGGCTACACCGCGCAGTACATGCCGAAATTCAACTCAATTTCGATTTCCGGCTATCACATGCAGGAGGCGGGGGCCAACCAGGCCATCGAATTGGCCTTTACGCTGGCTGACGGCATGGAATACATTCGCACCGGCGTTGCTTCGGGCATGGATGTGGATACCTTCGCGGGCCGCCTGTCCTTCTTCTGGGCGGTGGGCATGAATTTTTATCTGGAAATTGCCAAGATGCGTGCCGCGCGCCTGTTGTGGCACCGCATCATGACCGGTTTCAACGCCAAGAGCCCGAAGTCGATGATGCTGCGCACGCACAGCCAGACTTCGGGCTGGTCGCTGACCGAGCAGGATCCGTACAACAACGTCGTGCGTACGACCATCGAAGCGATGGCAGCGGTTTTCGGCGGCACCCAGTCGCTGCACACCAACGCGCTCGACGAAGCGATTGCCCTGCCGACCGAGTTCTCGTCGCGCATTGCCCGTAACACGCAGTTGATCATTCAGGAAGAAACCCACATCACCAACGTCGTCGATCCGTGGGCCGGTTCCTACATGATGGAAAAGCTGACCCAGGAAATGGCCGACAAGGCCTGGGCCATCATCCAGGAAATCGAGGCGATGGGTGGCATGACCATTGCCGTCGAATCAGGCTGGGCAAAAATGCAGATCGAAACCTGCGCTGCCGACAAGCAGGCGCGCATCGACTCCGGCAAGGACGTCATTGTCGGAGTCAACAAATACAAGATGGTCAAGGAAGACGCGATCGACTTTCTCGATATCGACAACCATGCGGTGCGTGATTCGCAGATCGCCCGCCTCAAGACCATTCGCGCCAGCCGTGATTCCGCGGCCGTTTTGGCTGCTTTGCAAGCGTTGACCGCAGCAGCCGAGTCCGGCAACGGCAATCTGCTCGACTTGACGGTCAAGGCCATGCGCCTGCGTGCGACGGTCGGTGAAGTGTCCGATGCACTGGAAAAGGTCTACGGCCGTTTCCGCGCGAACAATCAAACCATCTCGGGGGTTTACGGAGGCGTTGTGGAAGGTCACGAAAGCTGGGAAGCCATCAAGGCCGATATCGCCCGATTTGCCGAAGAAGAAGGCCGTCGTCCGCGCATCATGATCGCCAAGTTGGGCCAGGATGGTCATGACCGGGGCGCCAAGGTGGTTGCTACCGCCTTCGCCGATCTCGGCTTCGATATCGACATGGGTCCGCTTTTCCAGACCCCGGAAGAGGCCGCCCGCCAAGCTATTGAGAACGACGTACACGCGATTGGTGTCTCGTCACTGGCAGCTGGCCACAAGACGCTGCTGCCCGAACTGGTCAAGTCCCTGAAGGCACAGGGTGCCGACGACATCATCGTCTTCGCCGGCGGCGTCATCCCCGCTCAGGACTACGACTACCTCTACAACTCGGGTGCCAAAGCGATCTTCGGGCCGGGCACCAGAATCGAAGACTCAGCCAAGCGGGTGATGGAAGAGATTCGCAAGGCGCGCGGCTAGGCAGGGATGCATCTGGGCGAAGCTTCAGTGCGGGCTAATCTTCTCTCCGCCGCCGACCAGTTGCTGGTTGATGGGGTGCTGGCCGGAGAGCGCCGGGCGCTCGCCAAGGCGATCACGTTGATCGAATCAACGCGCATGGATCACCAGCGGCGTGCGCAGCAGGTGCTCAATGCCCTGCTGCCGAGGACCGGCAAAGCGGTGCGGATCGGCATTTCCGGAGTCCCGGGGGCAGGGAAGTCCACTTTCATAGAGGCGCTCGGCGTCTGGCTGATCGAGCAAGGGAAGAAGTTGGCAGTGCTGGCGGTCGATCCGTCCTCGTCGCTTTCCGGCGGTTCCATCCTCGGAGACAAGACGCGGATGGAGCAACTCTGCCAACGCGCGGAAGCCTTCATTCGCCCGAGCCCGACTGCCGGTTCACTTGGCGGCGTCGCCGAGAAGACGCGCGAAGCTATGCTGCTCTGTGAGGCGGCTGGTTACGACGTGATCATCGTCGAGACAGTCGGCGTCGGCCAGTCTGAGACGACCGTGGCGGGTATGGTCGACATGTTCTGCCTGCTGCAATTGCCGAATGCCGGCGATGACCTGCAGGCGATCAAGAAAGGGATTGTCGAGATCGCCGACATGGTGATCATCAACAAGGCAGATATCGATCCGAAGGCGACCGCCGTTGTCCGTGCGCAGTGGCGCAATGCGCTGCACATGCTGCGGCCGGCTTCGCCCAACTGGGCGCCGCCGGTGATTACGTTGTCGGCATTGCACAAGGAGGGCATCACCGATTTTTGGGAACAGGTCGAGAAATGCCAGGCAGCGTTGACCACCACCGGCGAGTTTGCTGCCAAGCGCCAACAGCAGGCTTTGAGCTGGATGTGGCAGTTGATCGATTCCGGGCTGCGCCAGCATTTCCGTCATCACCCGCGCGTTCAGGAAAACCTGCCCGCACTGACCCGGTCCGTCGAGCAGGGGCATACGACGCCGGCAGCAGCGGCATTCACGCTCCTCGACTATCTGAAACACTGATTCAAATTAGCCGAACCACTTAGGGAGTTCACTATGATCGACATCATCCGCCAGCTGGAAAAAAAGCGCGAACTGGCCCGCCTCGGTGGTGGCCAGAGACGCATCGACAGCCAGCACAAGAAGGGCAAGTTGACTGCCCGCGAACGCATCGAGTTGTTGCTTGACCCGGATTCCTTCGAGGAGTGGGACATGTTCAAGGAACATCGCTGCGTCGATTTCGGTATGGATCAGGCCGAGAAGACCCCGGGCGACGGCGTGGTTGTCGGCTACGGGACGATCAACGGCCGTCTGGTCTTCGTGTTCTCGCAGGATTTCACGGTGTTTGGTGGCTCGCTGTCCGAGACGCATGCGGAGAAAATCTGCAAGATCATGGACCACGCCATCAAGGTCGGCGCTCCGGTGATCGGCCTCAACGATTCGGGCGGCGCGCGGATTCAGGAAGGCGTTGCTTCCCTAGGCGGTTACGCCGACGTTTTTCAGCGCAATGTGATGGCTTCCGGCGTCGTGCCGCAGATATCGATGATCATGGGCCCCTGTGCAGGTGGTGCGGTCTACTCGCCGTCGATGACCGATTTCATCTTCATGGTCAAGGATTCCTCCTACATGTTCGTGACCGGTCCGGAGGTGGTCAAGACCGTTACCCACGAAGACGTTACCGCCGAGGAACTGGGCGGCGCTATCACCCACACCAGCAAGTCCGGCGTCGCCGACCTGGCCTTCGAGAACGATGTCGAAGCCCTGTCCATGCTGCGCCGCTTCATGAATTTCATTCCGGCCAACAACAAGGAAAGGCCGCCCCATACGCCGACCAACGATCCGGCTGGCCGCATGGACTACTCGCTCGACACGCTGGTTCCCGACAACACCAACAAGTCCTACGACATGAAGGAGCTGCTTTTCAAGGTGGTCGACGAAAACGACTTCTTCGAGTTGCAGCCCGACTACGCCAAGAACATCATAATCGGGTTTGGGCGTATCGACGGCCATCCGGTCGGTTTCGTCGCCAACCAACCGCTGGTGCTTGCCGGCTGCCTGGATATCAAATCGTCAATCAAGGCCGCCCGTTTTGTCCGTTTCTGCGATGCCTTCAATATTCCCGTCGTCACCTTCGTCGACGTGCCGGGCTTCATGCCGGGTACGACCCAGGAATACGGCGGCATCATCAAGCATGGCGCTAAATTGCTTTACGCCTATGCCGAATGCACGGTGCCGAAGGTTACCATCATCACCCGCAAGGCATACGGCGGTGCCTACGATGTCATGTCATCGAAGCACCTGCGTGGTGACGTCAATCTCGCATGGCCATCCGCCGAAATCGCGGTGATGGGTCCGAAGGGCGCTGTCGAGATCATCTTCCGTGAGGAAAAAAACGACGTTGCCAAACTCGCCGGGCGCGAAGCCGAGTACAAGGAAAAGTTCGCCAATCCGTTTGTGGCCGGTGCCCGTGGCTTTATCGACGACGTCATCATGCCGCATGCCACGCGCAAGCGAATAGCCCGCTCGCTGGCGATGCTACGCGACAAGCAACTCGACAACCCGTGGCGCAAGCACGGCAACATTCCGCTGTAAGCGCCAGGGAGGAATACAGAAATGTTCAAGAAAATCCTGATTGCCAACCGCGGTGAAATCGCCTGCCGCGTCATCAAGACCGCCCGCAAGATGGGCATCGCTACTGTTGCCGTCTATTCCGAGGCCGACAAGGACGCTCTGCATGTCGACCTCGCGGACGAAGCTGTTTGCATCGGACCCGCTGCCTCGAAAGAGTCCTACCTGGTCATGGACAAGATCATCGACGCCTGCAAGCTGACCGGCGCCGAGGCGGTTCATCCGGGGTACGGCTTCCTGTCCGAGAACGCCGAGTTCTCGCGTCGTCTGGAAGAAGAGGGCGTCAAGTTCATCGGTCCGAAGCATTACTCGGTCGGCAAGATGGGAGACAAGATCGAGTCCAAGAAACTGGCGCTCGAAGCCAGGGTCAACACCATTCCGGGTCACAACGAAGCCATTTCCGGCCCCGACGAAGCGGTCAAGATCGCCCAGGGCATCGGCTATCCGGTGATGATCAAGGCTTCGGCCGGCGGCGGCGGCAAGGGCCTGCGTGTCGCCTTCAACGACCAGGAAGCACACGAAGGCTTTTCGTCCTGCGTCAACGAAGCCAAGAATGCCTTTGGCGATGATCGTGTCTTCATCGAGAAGTACGTGCTGGAACCGCGCCACATAGAAATCCAGGTGCTCGGCGACTCCTTCGGCAACTATGTCTATCTGAACGAGCGCGACTGCTCGATTCAGCGCCGTCACCAGAAGGTTATCGAAGAGGCGCCGTCGCCCTTCGTCGATCCGGCGATGCGCAAGGCGATGGGGGAGCAGGCTGTTGCCCTGGCGCGGGCGGTGCAGTACGAATCCGCCGGAACGGTGGAATTCGTCGTCGGCGCGGACAAGAGCTTCTACTTCCTGGAAATGAACACCCGCCTGCAGGTGGAGCATCCGGTGACCGAATTGATCACCGGCGTCGATCTCGTCGAACTGATGATCCGCGTCGCCGCCGGCGAGAAGCTGCCACTGACCCAGGACGAGGTGCAGCTCAACGGCTGGGCCATGGAATGCCGGATCAACGCGGAAGATCCTTTCCGCGGCTTCCTGCCGTCCACCGGTCGTCTGATCAAGTTCCAGCCGCCGAAGGAAATCCCGGGTCAGGTGCGGGTCGATACCGGCGTCTATGAAGGCGGGGAGATCTCGATGTTCTACGACTCGATGATCTCCAAGCTGATCGTGCATGGTGCCACCCGCGAGGAAGCGATTGCCCGCATGCGCAACGCCCTCAACGCCTTCGTCATTCGCGGTATCTCCTCGAGCATTCCGTTCCAGGCAGCGCTTATGCAGCATCCACGTTTTCAGTCCGGCGACTTCAACACCGGCTTCATCGCCGAGGAATACCCCAAAGGCTTCGATGCCTCGATGGTGCCGCATGATGATCCCGCGCTGTTGGTTTCCGTGGCAGCTTACGTCTATCGCGCATACACCGACCGTGGCGCTTCGGTCTTCGGCCAGTTGCAGGGCCACGAGCGCATCGTCAGTGACAAGTGGTGCGTGGTCCGTCTACACCGGCGCGGCAACGAGAAGCACATGGTCGTTGCGCGACCGATCAAGGGCGGTTACCACGTCGAGTACAAGGGCGAGAACTACGAGATATGCTCCGACTGGAAGCTGGGCGAGTCGCTGTTCAACGGAACCTGCAACGGCGAGGAATTCACGCTGCAGGTCGAGCGTCGCAGAACCCGTTACGTGTTGTTCCATTGGGGTGCCCATGCCAGCTTCATGGTGATGAGTGCGCGCGCGGCGGAACTGCTCGCGCTGATGCCCGAGAAACTGCCACCAGATCTCTCGAGGTACCTGCTCTCCCCGATGCCTGGCCTGCTGCGCGAAGTGGCGGTCAAGGTTGGTCAGAACGTCAAGGCCGGAGAGAAACTGGCGATCATCGAAGCGATGAAAATGGAGAATGTGCTGAGGGCAGACCAGGATTGCAAGGTCAAGAAGGTTGCCGCTGTGGCTGGCGACAGTCTTTCGGTGGATCAGGTCATCATCGAATTCGAGTGATGATTTCTGGCCGATTCTGACGGTCGACCGTGCCCGGAAGCTGAAACAGTCGCAGGCTATGGAGTGCATCAGGAAAGGCCCGTCTTTGGATGGGCCTTTCCTTATCTGCCAAGCGTGCAGGCGTAATGCACGAAGTCGGTACCGCGGAGCATGACCTCTGCGGGAATCAGTTCCTCGACAGAACAATCTGCTAGGCCCAGATTGATACCGAGCCGGGCGCCAGCGTCCGCTGGGAGGATCAACGATATTCCCCATTTGTGTCGGATGACAAAGGCCGGCACGCGGAACAGCGTGTTTCCCTTGGGGGCGAGGCGCTTCAGACTACACGCTTCAACCTCATCGTCAAACCATTTCAGTCGTGCCGAAAGCGCTCCGTTGTCATGGCACTGCAGGCTGGCCATGACCCCAATCCTGGGTTCGCCGTCAACCAGCGTGCCAATAAGGCAGGGTGCCAGCCGACGAGTTGCGTCGCTCTGAGGAGCGCGTGTCGCGACGCCATTGACGACAGCCCAGTGCTCGCTGGCGACCCGGAGACGGCTCTCGGTGCTCGACAAGCGAGAGCTCTGTTCGAGGCCGAATATTGCTTTCCGCTCATAGGCAAGTGGCTGTTCAGATTTCTGGGCGCCGGTCGGATTGAGAATCCTGTTCTTCAGAACGGCATACGTGTCGTCCCCGCCGAAGACAAGTTCGATCTCTTGATCCGTTGTCAGCACTTCCTTGTGCAACGGCTGGAGATATTGTTCAAGGTCGTTAAGCAGGCGGCTTGCCGCGGCAGACGAGAGTGTGCGGCCCAGCTTCAGCGCTTCAGGAGACTCGCCCGCCGCGAGCAGCTTGATTCGCTGACCAAGCTTGAGGGCGACCGTACTCAGGTTGAGGTAGCGCGGGGTTCCTGTCTTCAGATCGTCACCAAACAGAGAAGCCAGATCCAAAACATAAGGTCCCTTGCTCCGGTCCGGCTCGGGCCGAAGATCGACCAACTCGCGCCAGCGGCTAAACAGGCGATTGACAACGGGAAGCTCGATGGCCGCCAGGTGAAAAGGATCGATGATGCGCATTAGGATCGCCCAGACCAGTTGGCCCGAGACCGTCCCCTTGCCGTGCTCCGAAAAATCAGGGTCTGCCATCGGTCTGCGTAGTACACCGTTGGCTTCTGCCAAGGTAAGGACCATGAGGAGCAAATGGTCGCTCAGTCGCGTGCAGGACCGGGCGGCAAGATAGTGACAGTAATGCGCCAGGCGTAGCGCACTAGCCGCGCGCTGCAATTGCAGACAGCGATTCGCCGGCGTAGACTCCGGTACGAGACGCAGGTAGGCAATGCCGAACCGCGTCCAGACCTGCTGAGTGATTTCAAAGGCCTGTTCTTCGTCTGGCGACATGGGAAGCGCTTTGCGCGTGAACTGTCCTTCCACTTTAGACTGGACTGCAACGGCCGCAGAGCGCAACAAATCAAGCAGCGCGACCGCCTCTGAGGGAGATGTGACAGTACCGTCGATCGCCTGGATCTGTTCAAGGATTGTGGAGAGCAGTACCAGCGGAGACGTCGACGCCTGAGCATCAAGCCAAGCCCGGGCTGACTCCGAGTTGTCGAAGGCTGGAGCAATATCGCGGCGGGGTTCGGGCAGGCGCAGCCAGTGCATGGCAACTCCTTTCAGATCGTGCTCTCAAAGTGAGCGGATTCAGCATTCTGCAACAATCCAGAGAAGTGTATCAACGAAACTCGCCACGATGCATCATTCTGGGGGCAAAAGACTTTAGGGAGGCCCTGATCAATTGACCTTACCAAGCGAATCGGTGAGGTGTTTTGGGCTGAATTTGAAACAATCGATGTTTTTCAAGGGTGAGATGGCTTTTTTAGGGCGATTTCTGCCCCTCAAGACGCAGCTTGGCCATCAGTCGCCAATAACCACCGACGAGTGAGTAGTCAAACCAGACCGCCGGTGCGCTGGCATCGCCCGCCGGTCGATCGTCGCGGACATAGGTCCACAGGCGTCCCGTCTTTGTCTTGCCCTCGCCTGGGGCAAGCACCGGCACGGGCGTATCGTCGGCATGAATCTTCGTTCCACCCAGGACATGCTGCTGCAGGTTATTGACCGCAACAGCGCCGCGCATTGCCCCACCCAATCGGCCAGCGTCGAGCATTCCAGATCGACACCTTCGCGGGCATAGATGCCACTCTGCCGGTACAGGGGAAGATGATCAGCGTACTTGGCCACCAGGACATGGGCCAGCAAGCCCGGACCGGCCATGCCCCGGGCAATTGGCCGGCTGACGGCGCGGGCCTGGACAATCGTGTCGCAACGCCCGCAGGCCAGCTTGGGCCGGACATGGCGGATCACCTTGAAACTGGCCGGGATATAGTCGAGGACTTCCGAGACATCTTCACCCAGAGACTTCAGGTGACCGCCACAATCCGGGCAGCACGCCGGTTCGGGTTCGTGCACCACGGTTGCCCGAGGCAGATGGTCGGGGAGCGGTTTGCGAACCGGCTGACGACCTGCTTCTTTCGGTGGCACCGTTGCCGGGGTGACGGTGCGTTCAGCCTGGGCGGCTTCGAGTTCCTCAAGGGAGAGTTCGAGTTGCCCGAGCATCTCGTCGATCTTCTCGGAACGCTGACCGAACTGCAGGCGCCGGAGCTTGGCGATGACCAGTTTGAGATGTTCGATTTCGGCATCCCGCTCGGCGAGCAGGCTTTGTTGCGCCAGAATCATCGCATGCAGGGCATCGGTGTCTCGGGGCAGGCTTGCGGGACTGTTCATGCCGCGAGTCTACGCGCTTCGCTGTGCTGTGAACAGCCCTGTTTGCAGCGGTTTACAATCATTCACCCGGCACGCTCCGGGTGCCAGCTGCGGCTCGGCCGACGCCAGTCGATGCCTTCGAGGAGCATGGAGAGTTGGGCCGCGCTCAGGTGAATCGAACCTTCCATGGCCTGCGGCCAGATGAATCGGCCGCGTTCCAGGCGTTTGGCAAACAGGCACAGGCCGTCACCATCCCACCACAGCAATTTGACCAGATCGCCACGTCGACCGCGAAAGACGAAGACGTGCCCGGCGAAGGGGTCAGCGACGAGTTTCTCCTGCACAATCGCGGCCAGGCCATCGAAACCCCGACGCATGTCGGTGCTGCCGGCGGCGAGCCAGATGCGGGTGCCGGACGGGATGATCATGACTGCCGCAATGCCGCCAGAACACGGCGCAGCGTTTCGGGATCGGGTCGTCCGGCAATGTGCAGTCTGAGTGTGCCGGATTCTATGAGCAGGCTGCCGGCACCCGTCGCGTCATTCAGCGGGTCGTGCCGCTGCCCGGTACTCACGTCTGGCACACGAATGATCGGAAGCAGCGCGGCCGTTGATTCGCCAAGCGTGCCTTCGCGATAGCGTTTGCGCCAGAGAAAGACCTGGTTGGCATTGATCCCGTGTTCGCGCGCAATGCGCGCCACCGAGGCCCCTGGTCGCACTGTCCGCTCGACAACCGCCAACTTCAATGCCAGCGGGTGATGCTGGTAACGCCCACCTCGGCTAACAGAAAATGACCCCCTTCGAATTTGTGTCCATGAATTCCTTTGTGGGCACAAATTTGAGATGCCCCTCCGGGCTCAATCTTCCTGCCGCTCCCGTTCAGATAATAGACGGGAGTGACCGGACGGTTACGACTGTTACGTCGCCATGCGAACAACTCCCGCAAGTCGAATCACGTTCATCGTCGTTGGCGCGTGTCTGGAAGGGCTAGCGCTGGCCCTACTCCGATTGCGACGAGTTGTTCAGTCCCAGCCGCCACAGCGAGGTCACTTCGGCCGCTCGAGCGATGTGCAGTGGGTCACTGCCGTCCCTCGCCTTGGGATGGCTCGGGCGGGTATCGAGCCGGCCAAGCACCTTAAGGTCAGCAGCGACGATCCAGCCGAGCAGTTCATCGCGCGAACGCAGGCCGAGACGTTCGGCAAGGTCGGAGAGGATCAACCAGCCCTGGCCGAGCGGCTCAAGATGCGCTGCCAACCCGGCGAGAAAGCCGCGCAGCATGCGCGAATCGGGATCATAGACCGCGTATTCGACCGGCGAACTCGGCTGCGCCGGTAGCCACGGCGGATTGCACACCACCAGCGGCGCGCGGCCATCCGGGAAGAGATCGGCCTCGATCACTTCGATGGTTGCGGTCAACCCCAAGTTTCGGGCATTTTCCGTAGCGCACAGCAATGCCCGCGGATCCTGGTCGGTGGCGACCACGCGCCGGATGCCGCGCCGCGCCAGCACGGCGCCCAGGATGCCGGACCCGGTGCCGATGTCGAATGCCAGATCGCGCCCCGCCGGCAGCGGCGCCCGGGCTACCAGATCGACATACTCGCCGCGCACCGGCGAAAAGACGCCGAAATGCGGGTAAATCCGCCCCTCCACCGCCGGCACCGGGATACCCTTCTTGCGCCATTCATGGGCGCTGACCAGAGCGAGCAGGCCGCGCAACGAAATCACCGAATCCTCGCCGCCCGCCCCCAAAGCCTCCAGACAAGCCGCCGCCACTTCCTGCCCACGGCGCAGCGGCACACGGTAGTCGGCCGTCAAGGGCACCAGCAATCGCCCGAGAATGGCCGCCCGCCGCCCCTGCGCCTCGCGATGCTGGTGAAAAGCCTCGGCCAACGTCGCCGGCCTCTTCTGCGAACCCTCACGCGGCCCACGATCCGCTCGCCGCGCCAACGCCTGAAGCAAGTTCCGCGCATTCTGGTAATCGCCGCGCCAGAGAATCGCCGTCCCCTGCGCCGCCAGCCGGTAAGCCGCATCAGCCTTCAGCGTGTCATCGGCGACAACAACCACTTCCGGCGCCGCCACCCCGGCCTCGGAACGCCAGTGGGCAACATGCTCGACGCCGGCTTCATGCCAGTGGATGAGCGGGTATGGGATGGTGGTCATGCGGCATTGTAGGGGAGAAGGGATTCCCCCATGGGTTGACGGATCCCGCCTCAGCACTAAAAAGCCAGCGTAACAAACGGGGAACCGCTGCGACCGGCCATCTGCTGCCGTACAACTTCTCAAGAGAGCAGCCATCCGAACGACTGCTCTACTCCGATACAAGCCTCACGCGCTAAGGCATTGCTGGCCACTGGCACAGATGGCGGTGGGAATTGCAGGGTGCAGAGGAAAATCGGGGGGAAATCCATTTTCGACGATGGACAGCAGGAGCGAAAATACTTCCCGGATGGCGCCTGAATTTCCCATCCTTCGCTGATTCTCGTCAACGGCGTCATCGTGAACGCGATCCAGCAGGAATATGGTAGCGAGCCTGCGCCCGCCAAATCGAATGACATTGCGGAACTACGCCGCGAGGTTACCACGCTGCGCGAAGAGCTCACGTCGGCGCGCCCGGCAGCGACCGATCGCTGATCCGGCCTAGAACTTGTCCAATCGCATGACTTCGACGTCGTGCAGCCAGGCGACCATCGCGTAGCTGGCGTAGTAATGGTCCCGCAAATGCGCCAGAAGGGCTTCGGCCCGTTCACGCCTGCAGACGACCTCGATGCGGATGTTGGCGGCCTCATCCCAGTTCGCATCGCGCACGCCGCGGTGGCCACGGCCACGCGCGTCGGTCACCGTGTAGCCGCTAACGCCCAGCCGGTCCAGGTCGGCAATAACCGCGTTTTCGATCACTCTTTCGGTGACGATGGTCAGGAGAACACGTTTTTCCTCCGCGACGATGCTCATCGGACGACTCCGGAAACCTGGGCGGCTAGCTCGTAATAGAGCGGAATGCCGACGAGGATGTTGAAGGGGAAGGTGACGCTGAGCACGGCCGCCAGAGACAAGGCCGGGTTGGCTTCGGGAAGCGCGAGGCGCATGGTGGCCGGCACCGCGATGTAGGATGCGCTCGCAGCCAGCGTGGCCAGGAGCGCGACGCCACCCGTCGACAACCCGAGCAGGACGCCACAGGCGACCCCGGCAGCGGAAGAAGCCACCGGCATCAGCAACCCGAACGCGATGATGAAAAGTCCCTGCCGCCGGAGTTCGCCGGCCTGGCGGGCAACGATCAGTCCCATCTCCAGCAGGAAGACCGCCAGTGCTCCCTTGAATAGGTCGAAGAACAGCGGCCGGATCGACGCCAGCCCTTCCGAACCGGCAATCCAGCCGATGGCCATACCTCCCAGGAGCAGCACGACGCCCTTGCCGAAGAAGGCTTCGTGGGCGAGCCGCCCCCAATCGGTGCCGGCGGATAGGCCGCGCGCCAGGGCGATGCCGACCACGATGGCCGGCACCTCCATGACGGCAAGAAAGATCGGCAACTGCGGCTCGAAGGAAATGTCTCGCGCGGTCAGCCAGTTGACGCCCACGGCAAAGGTCGCGACGCTGACCGAACCGTAGTGCGCGGCCACGGAAGCCGCGTCGACCCGCGCGAAACGCCCGATCTTGAGAAGCACCCAGTACGCGACCAAGGTCTGCGCGATGCCCAGCAGGATGACAGCGCCCAATTGCGGAAGGAGCGGCGCCAGTGCCTGCTTGGCCAGCCCTTCGCCGCCCTTGAGGCCGATCGCGAGCAGCAGGATCAGCGACAGCGAATCGTAGAGCGCCCCGGGCAACTTGAGCTCGGAACGCGTGAGACCGGCGAATAGACCGAGCAGGAAGAACAGAACGACGACATCGATCAAGGCTTTCCTTCTTTCATCAAGTCGGCACCAGGAATTATCGCAAAACTGGAGGTGAAGCACGCAAGCTTCAGCAGAAATCCCGGCTCCCCACGTCGAGCGCGCCCACTCAGCCCGACGAATCGACCAGCCGGCAAGCGACCAGGTGAACCGCCTCGCCCTCTCGGTCCTTCCTGCCACGCTGTGATATTGGCGGCCATTTTCTGAATTCGCAACCCCGGAATGGGGTTGTTGCACCGGCATTCCTGCGGCCGCCCCAAACCCGTTACCTGCCCTTGGATCAGTTCAGCGTCGAGCGGTAGCAGAGGGTCGAACTGAAACCTTGACGCGAGATCAATGATATCCATTCAGTATGCGGATTCATTGTCTCTGGGGCGCCACCATCGCAACAGACGGGCGCAACCGAACCCGAACCCCAATTCCCCTTTATAGCGGCGCCAGGCCACGACTCGACTGGCAGGCGGAAGAACGCCCCCGCGGCTTCACGACTCCGCTGAGGCGTGGACTACTGGTCGGCCGAAACGGCCCTTGCCGGCCTGCCGGATCAGCGCTCGGGCGCCGCATGCGGCGTGTCGCCGGGCAACAGATCATGGAAGCGGTGGTAATCAAGGTAGCTTTGGCCAGTGCCATCGGTTCGGAGGACGTCGACAAAGCGCTGATTCCACTTCACATCGTCGGCCGCGTAACTGTGGCGTGCGTGCACCGTCTGGGCGAAAGTAATGTCCATACCCTCAACGGTGACCAGGAACAGGGCATCGGCTTCCCTGAGGTTTTCGGCTGTTGCTGCGAAAAGCGGGCTGCCCGGGCCAATCACGTGCATCACCGTCCAACTCAGGGAAAACACCGGCGTCTGCTGACGCAACAAGACAAGGTCGTGGATGCGGCGCATCTCGATACCTTCGACGCTCGTTTCGCGGCGGACCAAGCGTAGCCGCACCGAAGCTTCGAGGATCTCGTTGTGGCGCTGGTTGGCGAGGCGGAACATCAGCGTCGGCTGACCGTCAAATTCCGTCACGGTCATCGGTCGGGAAAACAGGATGCGCGCTCGGGCACGCGCAAAGCGACCGAAAATCAGGCCGGTGGTCATGGCGATGCTGACCATGCCGGTGAAAATCTCGATCGTCGCGATCACGTGACCGTAAAAACTCTGCGGGTTCATGTTGCCGTAGCCAACCGTGGCCAAGGTTTCGACGCTGAAGAAAAAAGCGTCTGCAAACGAGCCGGGGCGGGCGTTGGCAATGGCGTTCTCGTCCATCAGGTAAAGCAGGGCAAAAAAGGTGTTCAAGCTCAGGTGGGCCAGCGCCAGACAGCCCAGAAACGCCGGCCACGACGCTGTCAGACTGAGGTGGTAGAGATCCCGAAACCCGCCAGGCGGGGCACCGAGGGGAATGATGTCCTGCTTGCCGATCCTGATCTGCCTGCCGGGTCTTGCCTTTGCGCTCATGATGTCTGTCTCTCGATGGATCGGCAACACGCACGGGGCACGCTAACCGCTGCCCGTGCGAAGGAAAGCGCAGGTGCTCTACCGGTCCTGCCCGCTGCCTGATTTCAACTGTGCCAGCGTTCCCGGCCGACACGGACTGCGGCGAACTCGCCACGATCGATCCCCGCCCAGGCGCAGTGTCAGACTTTCTTGCCCTGCCCGGAAGCCCTTCCGAAGACTGCGCCCGCTGTAGGCCCTGAATTTGGCGGTGGCCCCCACTCTCCTGTCTCCCCTGCCGCCAGCATCGCCTGGCCCTTTCCGGTCCACCTGTCCCATTAGATCGGTTGGCGGCTTTGACCGCGATTCGCTTTATGGAAAACTTCACATAAAGTGGACGTGCCGTCCTTGAGTAGTCGGTCCAGATGACTGCTCCAAGTCAGTTACCTGCCAGAGAACCGCAAAGGCGACGAATGACTGCAACGGGCACGAAGGAGCCGGACGACTTTGATACGGCATCAGACGGCACCGGGTCAAATACCAACCTTCGCGGATGCAAATCACACCAATCGCCACACGGGAAAAGAAGATGGAAAGCCGGCCGATAAGCCGGGTTCTGTTCCCCCCTTGCGGGGTTTGGCAATCATTCCTCTAGGCCTGCCGTCACCGACAGGCTCAAGCAACCTACCCGGAAGCAGCGCGGGCCACGCCTCAGCTTCCCTATTTGGTCTTGCTCCGGATGGGGTTTGGCGTGCCGTCGAACGTTGCCGCCGACGCGGTGAGCTCTTGCCTCGCCGTTTCACCCTTACCGACCGGGTTCCCCCGACCGGCGGTTTACTTTCTGTTCCACTTTCCGTTGCCTTGGGTCTTGCGACTTGCTGCACCCAGCCGTTAGCTGGCATCCCGCCCTGTGGAGCCCGGACTTTCCTCCCGATACTCGCGTATCCAGCGATTGCCTGGCCGACTTTCCAGCGCAAATTATCGCACGCCTGACCCGCGTCAAGGTATTATGTGCGGTTCGACTTCACCGAATCGGTGAATCTCTTATTGACCGGAGAAATATACTTGGCAAAAGAAGAACTACTTGAAATGCAGGGCGTCGTGAACGACGTCCTTCCCGATACCCGCTTCCGCGTCACACTGGAGAACGGTCACGAACTGGTCGCCTACACGTCGGGGAAGATGAAGAAGAATCACATCCGGATTCTGGTGGGCGACAAGGTCACGCTCGAACTATCCCCCTACGATCTGAGCAAGGGCCGCATAACCTTCCGCCACATCGAAACCCGGACCGGCACCCCGCCGCCGCCGCCACGCCGCCGCCGCTTCTGATCGAGCACTCTTACGCAGCTGCTCACAGCCTCAGCTGCCGGCGACAGGCAACGCCGTCTTGTCGACCACCCGCCGCAGGACAAAACTCGAATGCACACCGGTCACGCCGGGAATGCGCGTAATTCGGTTGAGCAGCAGTTCCTGGTAGGCGTCCATGTCGCTCACTACGACCTTCAACTGGTAATCGGCGTCCTGCCCGGTAATCAGCAGGCACTCCAGCACTTCAGGGTTCTCGGCGACCTGAGCCTCGAACTTGGCAAAGCGCTCCGGCGTGTGCTGGTCCATCGAGATGTGGATCAGCGCCATCAGCGACAACCCGAGCTTCCGGGCGTCAAGTAGTGCGCGATAGGCGGTGATGAGCCCCGACTCTTCGAGGCTTCGCACCCGGCGCAGACAGGGCGATGCCGAGAGTCCGATGCGATCGGCGAGATCCTGGTTACTGATGCGCCCCTCGCGTTGAAGAATCTCAAGGATTTGCCGGTCGTAGCGGTCGAGTTGCATGCTTTGCTCCGAGTAAGTCATTGAGTTGCCATCTTGCGCCGAGGCGAATCCTGCCGCAAGTACTCGCCTAACAGGAATAGAAATGCGCAATAATCAGTCGCACTCTTGGGCTGACCTAACTCAGCGAACGCTTTATGCATATGGCAATTTATTCATAGCCCGAGCAATGATCGGCAGCAGCCACCAGAGCTTGCTCATCATGCCACGGTGGGCAGCTTGCAGTGCAGGCGCCACCAACACTGCGTAGCGTCCACGCAACGACACATCCCTTGTTTTCGGCACCACTGTCGCCGTGGTTCAGCGGTGCAACTGGAACTCTGTCAGGAATTGGCACTCTCAGGCAAAGAGTGCTAAAATGAGCCCGGATGTTAAAGGAGATCAACACGCTATGACTCATGTTCTGACTTTCCCGACCGTCTCGACCGTCGGCAGCATCGATGCCTATATCCAGGCAGCGAATCGCTATCCGATGCTCTCCGAGACAGAGGAAACGCGGTTGGCCGAGCGCTTCCACAACGAAGGCGATGTGGAAGCGGCGCGTCAGCTCGTCCTTTCGCACCTTCGCCTCGTCATCTCGATCGCCCGCGGCTATCTCGGCTATGGCCTGCCGCATGCCGACCTGATCCAGGAAGGCAATATCGGCCTGATGAAGGCCGTCAAGCGCTTTGACTCGACCCGCGGCGTGCGCCTCGTTTCGTTCGCCATGCACTGGATCAAGGCCGAAATCCACGAATACATCCTGAAGAACTGGCGCATGGTGAAGGTCGCAACGACCAAGGCGCAGCGCAAGCTGTTCTTCAACCTGCGCAGCCTGAAGAACGACTATGAAGGCGTTGATACGCTGTCCGGCACACAAGCGACCGAGGTCGCGGTACGGCTCGGCGTCAAGCAGGAAGAAGTCGTCGAGATGGAGACCCGGCTGACCGGTCGCGACTTGGCGCTCGAAGGCAACGCCGACGACGGTGACGAGGCCTTTGCCCCGATCGATTACCTCGCCGACTCGCGCTACGAACCGACGCGCGTACTCGAGAACAAGGCGCTCGCCCGCCTCCAGAATGAAGGTCTGCACGAGGCGTTGCAGGAGCTCGATCCGCGCAGTCGCCGCATCGTCGAGGCGCGTTGGCTGCACGATGGCGAAGGCGCAACATTGCATGACCTGGCGGCCGAATTCTCCGTCTCGGCCGAGCGCATTCGTCAGATCGAGGTCAAGGCGCTGCAGAAGATGCGCGGTGCGCTGGCCGCCTGAAACTCAGAGAGGTTCACGACAAGGGGAGCCGGCGGCTCCTCTTGTCGTTTACCCTGCCGAATCACTCTCTCTCGGCAGTGGAAGCCGGGTTGTTGAAGCGCAGACCGAAGGAAAAGACATCCTTCGAGCAGACATCGATGCAGCGCCCGCAGTTCGTGCAGTTGGCAGCCAGGATCACCGGCCCGACCCCCTTTCCCTCGCCCTTGAGTGCCGGCCGTATGACCTGCGGCTCCGGGCAGACTTCGAAGCAGTCCATGCAGTCGTTGCAGGCGGAACGCTGCGGCGCCGAAACGCGAACCGGGCTCCAGCGGCCGAGCAGACTGTAGAAAGCGCCCACCGGGCAGAGTCGACCGCACCAACCGCGACTCATCACGAATAGATCGAACACGAAGACGGCCACGAACACGGTCCACGCCGCGCCGAGGCCGAAAATCAGTCCTCGGTGCAGCATCGACACCGGATTGATCAACTCCCACAGCACGACGCCAGTCGCCGCCGAGCCCGCCAGGGTCATGCCAAGGATCCAGTAACGGGTATTGCGCGCGAGATGCACGCTGCCCTTGATGCCGAGACGGTCGCGAAACCAGCCGGCGGCGTCGGTCACTGGATTGACCGGACAGACCCAGCTGCAATAAGCCCTGCCGCCGACCAGCAGGTAGAGAATGACGATGATGGTGAGGCCGATCAACCCGAGCTTCTCCGGGAAATGGCCGGTCATGGCCGCCTGGAGGGCGACGTAGGGATCGGTCAGCGGCAGGAAGTCGAGCGTGTAGCTGTAGTTCAGGTTGCCCTTGACGATCCAGATGCCGGCCAGTGGGCCGAGCAGGAACAGGGTCAGAATGCCGAACTGCGAGAGGCGGCGCAACAGCAGCCACTTGTTCGCCCGCAGCCGGCCCTTGACCGCGACCGCTTCGGCGCCGATGCGTTTGCCGCTCATGGCTTGCCGCCCAGCCCCGGCGGCGTGCCCGGAACGAGACCCCCCTCTGCCCCGACGAGACCACGCGATGGCGCGGTCTGGCCGCTGGCGGGGTCGTAATGTCCGGGCAGCGAGGCACCTTCCGGCAGACGGTCGGGCAGATCGATGATGTTCCGGTCCTCGATCAGCGAGTGCCCGGCCTTTTTCTGCTCCTCCCAGCCGACGCGATAGTGCTTGCCGAGCTGACCCTTGGCCAGTTTTGGCGGCAGCACGCGAATCGCCGCCTCTTCCAGGACGCAGGATTTCTCGCACTTGCCGCAGCCGGTGCAATGCTCGGAATGAACGGTCGGCAGGAACATCGCATGGCGACCGGTACGCTGGTTGGGCACCAACTCCAGCGTGATCGCCTTGTCGATGACCGGGCAGATGCGATAGCAGACATCGCAACGCAGGCCGAGGAAGTTGAGACAGGTCTCGTGGTCGATCAGCACAGCGATGCCCATCCGGGCCTTGTTGATGTCGGTCAGCTCATGATCGAGCGCCTGTGTCGGACAGGCCTTGACGCAGGGAATATCCTCGCACATCTCGCACGGGATGTCGCGCGCCGTGAAATAGGGCGTTCCAGTCGCCACCGGGGTCTCGGGTCTGGCGAGTTCGAGGATCTCATAGGGGCAGTCGCGCACGCACAGTCCGCAACGGATGCAGGCACCGAGAAAATCATCCTCGGCGAGGGCGCCGGGCGGACGCAAGGCCAACGCCGGCAGCGCCTTCGACTGCTTGGCATACAGCCCGAGACCGAGGCCCAGCATGCCGACACCGCAGGCCATCCTGGCGGTATCGAAGAGAAATTGGCGCCGGCTGGCCGCTTTCTTCGAGAATCTTCCGTCTGTCGTCTTCATGTCCGCCTCAGGATCTCCGATGGGGCGGTCGCCCGGCCCGATCGCGCAACTACCTGATTGTCGTTTCGTTCGTCCTGTCGCCCGTCACCTTACTCCATCAGCGTTGACGAATACTTGGCCTGGATCAAATGGGCGTGAATTCGCTGACTTGTGTCTCGAAAAGCCGCCGGAAATCAAAGGCGCGGCAGTACCGCGCGCGCCGCCGCCGCGCACTGGGCAGCAAGCTCGTCCTCGGGGAGCGAGCGCAGGTCCGCCAGGACTCTGGCGATGCCCGGCAACTCGGCGGGTGAATTGCGGCCGCCGCCCAGCCACGCCGGCGGAATATCCGGCGCATCGGTCTCGAGGACGATGGCTGCCGCGGGCAGCTCGGATGCCAGCCTGCGGATGCGGGTCGACCCGGGAAAGGTCATGGCGCCGCCGAACCCGAGCGTGAAGCCGAGCCTGATGAATTCGTCCGCCTGCTGGCGACTGCCGTTGAACGCGTGGGCGATGCCGCCGGGAACCCGGATTCGCCGGAGGTGTTTCAGGATCTGATCGATCGACCGCCGGACGTGCAGCAGCACCGGCAGCTCGAACTCACGGGCGAGTTTCAGTTGTTCGACGAAATAGAACTCCTGGCGCGCCGGGTCGCTGTCGGTCACGTGGAAGTCGAGGCCGATCTCGCCGACCGCCACCGGCTGCTCGCGCTCCAGCCAGTCGCGCAGCACGGCCAGGTCGGATTCCTTCGCCTGCATCGCGTAGAGCGGATGGATGCCGTAAGCGGCGGCGCAGCCCGCGTAACGTTCGACGCTGGTTTTGACCTTCTGGAAGCTGTCGACCGCAACCGCCGGCACGACGATACGCTCGACGCCGGCGGCCAGCGCCGCCGCATGCACCGCGTCACGATCGGAATCGAATTCGGCCGCGTCGAGGTGACAGTGGGTGTCGATCAGCATCCGAGGAATGGAAAGTCCGGCGCCGGGCGCCGACCGCTCATCAAATCGGCGAGGGCGGCGGCCGAGCCACAGGCCATCGTCCAGCCAAGGGTGCCGTGGCCGGTGTTGAGCCACAGGCCGGGATAGCGGGTGCGGCCTATGCACGGCACATTCGATGGAGTCGACGGGCGCAGGCCGCACCAGAATTGCGGCTCGCCGCCTGCTTCGAGGGCCGGAAAGAGCTGGCGGGCGCGTCGCAGCAGCGCGTTGCAGCGCACCGGGTTGAGGTCGAGGTTGTAACCGTTGAACTCCGCCGTTCCGGCAATCCGCAGGCGATTGCCGAGCCGGGAAAAGACCAGGCGGTGCTCGTCGTCGGTCAGGCTGACGGTCGGCGCGACCGCCGCGTCGGACAACGGCACGGTCGCCGAATAGCCCTTCGCCGGAATGACCGGCAGACGCACCCCCAGCGGCCGCAGCAGCAGCGGTGTGTAACTACCGAGGGCGACGACGTAGGCGTCGGCGTTCAACAGTTGGTTGCCCGCCGGACCACTGACGATGACGCCGGCGATGCGGCCGCCGCTGATGGAGATGCGGTCGACCGTCGAATTGAAGCGGAATTCGACGCCCAACGCGGCAGCGCGTTCAGCCAGCGCTCCTGTAAACTTGTACGCGTCGCCCGACTCGTCGGTTGGTGTGTAGGTGCCGCCAGCCAGCCGATGACGGGCACCGGCGAGCGCAGGTTCGATTTCGACGCAGCGCTCCGCGCTGACGGTTTCGCGGTCGAGCCCGAATTCGCGCATGGTTCGAGCCGCCTCAATGGCCCCGGCAAAGGCCCGCGGGTCAGTGTAAAGATGCAGGATGCCGCGCTCGAGATGGTCGTATTCAACCCCGAGTTCGTGGCGCAAGGTCTGCAGGCAGCCGCGACTGTAGAGCGCCAGCGCGACGATGGCCGCGATGTTGCGCCGGGTGTGCGCGGGCCGGCACTCGTTCAGGAACCGCAGGCCCCACATGAATTGCGCGGGGTCGGCCCGCCAGCGCCAGAGCAGCGGCGCATCCTCGTGGCCCAGCCACTTGATGACCTGCGGCAGCACATGAGGATTGGCCCACGGCTCGGCATGCGAAACGGAAATCTGGCCGCCGTTAGCGAAGCTGGTCTCGTTGCCGGCCACCGGCTGGCGGTCGACCACCACAACCTCGTGACTGGCACGGGCCAGATACCAGGCGCTGGTTGTCCCGACCACGCCGGCTCCCAGGACGAGAACCTTCAAACCTCCCCCTCGCCCTCGCGTTCGCGCGCGATCCTCGTGACCTCCGGGGCGTGGCGCAGGCGGCGCATCACTGCAGCCAGGTGCGTGCGGTTGGCAACCTCGATGGTGAAATGAAGCAGCGTGACCAGTTTGTCCGGATTCGCATCCATCGCCACACTATCGATGTTCGAACCGGCTGCGGCAATCGCGGAAGCCGCCTGCGCGAGGGCGCCGCGCTGGTTCTTGACCTCGACCATGATGCGGACGTCGAACAGCTTGCCTTCTTCCGGTTCCCACTCGACATTGATCCATTGATGCGGCTCTCGCGAACGCGACTTGCGAATGGTCGGACAGTCGCCGACATGGATGATCAGGCCGCTGCCCTTCTTGATCGAGCCGATGATCGGATCTCCGGGAATTGGCTGGCAGCAATGTGCCAGCTGCACCGCCATGCCTTCGGTGCCGCGGATGGCAAGGGCCGCGCGACTTGGCGCAGCGACGGACAGTTCATCGCGTGCCAGCAGCCGGCGCGCGACAACCGACGAGAGGCGCTTGCCGAGGCCGATGTCGGCATATAGATCCTCTAGCGTTCGCTTGCCACAGGCCTTGACCAGGTGATTCCATGCCTCGCGGGGTATGGCAGCTGGGACGACTCCGAGGGAGAGCAGTTCCTGGTTGAGCAGCCGCTCACCGAGGCTGGACGATTCCTCGTTCTGCATGGTGCGCAGAAAGTGGCGGATCTTGCTGCGCGCGCGGCCCGTCCTGACGATGCCAAGCCATTCCGGCTTCGGGGTGACGTGTGGCGCCGTGACGATCTCAACCATGTCCCCGTTGTGAAGCTGGGTGCTCAATGGCGCGAGCTCCTGATTGATTCGCGCCGCCGAGCAATGATGTCCGACATCGGTGTGGACGTTGTAGGCGAAGTCGATCACCGTCGCGCCACGCGGCAAGGACATGATCTTGCCCCTGGGCGTAAACACGTAGACCTGATCGGGAAAGAGGTCGATCTTGACGTTTTCGAAGAACTCTGCGGAATCCCCGCTCTGCATCTCGAGCAGCGACTGCAACCATCTGTGCGTCTTGATCTGCAGGTCGGCGCCGCTTTCCTCGACATCCTTGTACAGCCAGTGCGCAGCCACGCCTTCCTGGGCGACATGGTGCATTTCCTGCGTGCGGACCTGTATCTCGACCGGCGTACCGTGCGGGCCGATCAACGTCGTGTGCAGCGACTGGTAACTATTGGACTTGGGAATGGCAATGTAGTCCTTGAACTTGCCGGGCACCGGCTTGAACAGGCTGTGCAGCGCCCCGATCGCCATGTAACAGTGCGGCACGCTATCCACGACGACACGAAAACCGTAGAGATCCAGCACCTCTGAGAACGACACACATTTTTCCCGCATCTTCCGATAGATCGAGAACAGGCTCTTTTCGCGGCCGAAAACATCGGCATGCAAACCAGCCTCGGCCAGCTTTCCGGCAATCGCGTCCTGAATCCACAGCAGCAATTCCCTCCGGTTGCCGCGAGCGGCCTGAAGCGCCTTGGACAGCACCGCCGCCCGATAGGGATGAATCAACTGGAAGGACATGTCCTGCAGTTCGCGGCAGAGCTTGCTCAACCCCAACCGCAGGGCAATCGGCGCATAGATGTCGAGGGTCTCGATAGCGATCCGCCGACACTTGTCAGGGCGCATCCCGGCCATTGTCTGCAGGTTGTGTTGGCGGTCAGCCAGTTTTATCAGCACGACGCGCAGGTCGCGCGCCATGGCCATCAGCATCTTGCGGAAGTTCTCCGCCTGCGCCTCCTGGTAGGTGGCAAACTCCATCCGGTCGAGCTTGGACAGGCCATCAACGAGTTCGGCAACCTCGCGACCGAACCTGTCTGCCAGATCGCGCTTGCTGGTCGCCGTGTCTTCCAGAACGTCATGCAGAAGGGCCGCGGCGACGGCTTCGCCATCCATGCGCCACTCTGCTACGGCGCCGGCAACTGCCAGCGGATGCGTTATGTAGGGCTCACCTGACATGCGCTTCTGGTTGGCATGGGCGCGTGCCGAGAACACATAGGCTTCCTTGACGCGCCCTATGTCAGCAGAGGATAGGTAATCGAGACTATCCAGGAAGACTTGGTAGGCGGGGTCTTCCCAGGCGGGCGGATCAGATGGCTCGACTGTACCCATCGGCCTTCATCGCCCCCAACCTCAGGCCTGGCCGCGATTGAGCACTTCAACGCCAAACTTGCCGAGTGCCAGTTCGCGCAGCGCGATGACGGTCGGCTTGTCGCGGCCGGCCGCGACCATCGGTGTTGCGCCGTTGGCGATCTGGCGCGCACGGTAGGTGGCCGCCAGCGTCATCTGGAAGCGGTTGGGAATCTTCTTGAGGCAATCATCACTTGTTACACGGGCCATCTGGAACCTCGGAATCAAATCATTGTGCAAAAAGGCTGGCGTGTCGCGCACGCTGTGCCGCAAGGCTAAGGCGGGAAGCGCGTACCACGGCACGCAGATCGTCCAGCGCCTGTTCGAGACTGGCGTTGATAATAACATAGTCGAATTCGCCAATATGGCGCATCTCGGCCTGCGCCGCGGCCAGCCTGCGGGTAATTACGTCGGCGCTGTCGGTGCCGCGCGCGGTCAGGCGGCTGGTCAATTCATCCATCGACGGCGGCAGAATGAATATCCCGATTGCCTCGGGAAAGGCCGAGCGCACCTGTTGCGCGCCTTGCCAGTCGATTTCGAGCAAAATGTCATGGCCGGCGGCCAGTTGCTCGGCGATCCACTTGTTCGAGGTACCGTAGAAGTTTCCATGGACTTCAGCCCACTCGAGAAACTCTTGGCGCGCGATCATCGCCCGGAACTCGGCTGCATCGACAAAATGATAGTCGCGGCCATCAAGCTCGCCCGGCCGCGGGGGGCGGGTCGTGAACGAAACGGACAAATGTACGCCCGCTTCCTGTTCGATCAACAGGCGAACCAGCGTGGTCTTGCCGGCACCGGAAGGCGCCGCGACTACGTAGAGGTTTCCCGCCATTTCGGCTTTCCAGTGCCTCGGAGGCGACGGCGGCGACGCCGTGGCCAGCGCGCCTCAGAGCGGCGGAATACGCAGGTTCTGCCCCGGATAAATCTTGTTCGGATCCTTCAGCATCGGCTTGTTGGCCTCGAAGATCACCGGATACTTGGACGCGTTGCCATACTGTTCGGCGGCGATCTTGGACAACGTGTCACCACTGACGACTGTGTAGAAGCGCGCTTCCGCAGCCGGCGCTTCGACCGAAAGATGATCCTCGACGTTATCGACGCCCTGCACATTGCCGGCCGCCAGGATGATCTTCTCGCGGTTTTCCTGATCCGGTGTCGAGCCGGAGATTGAAACCTGGCCGCCCATGAAGCTGACCATGAGATTGCTCCACTTGAGACCGAGGCTGTTGATGTGTTCAAAAATCGCTTGGGCCGCGGCCTGGTTAAGGCGAGTCTGTTCCTCCGGGGATACATCGTCCTTGTGTCCGAACAGCTTTTCTCCAGCTTCCTTGATAAAACCGAATAGTCCCATCTTCTGTCTCCTCAAAAGTCCGCCGGCACCAACCGGCGTGACAAGAGCGTACCGTAGACGCCAAGCACCGGCAGGTCAAGACAATACGGCACCTTTGGCTGGCGGACTGGCGACGGCCCGCGAATCGGGTCTCCCGGACCGCAGGCTCATTTTCGATGTTACTCTGGCGCCACTTCAGGCGCTTTTTTGGGGGCCGTCGTCGGCGCCCGGGTCGTCGGCGCCTTCTTGGCCACTGGCGCCTTCTTGACCACTGGCGTCTCTTCGGCCGCCGCCTTCGCGGCCGGGGTGGCCTTGGCCGTGGCTCTCGGCGCTCTGACGGCCTTTGCCGGCGCTGCCTTGACGGCCGGCCTGCTCGCGCCTGCGCCCTTCCAGGTCAGGCGCGCCTTCTTGGCCAGGGCGACGACCTTGGCAATATCCTTGTCGGTGTAGACACCCTTGACGCCGGAAATGGCGGCCAGCTTCATGCCGTGCTTGAGTCCCAGCTTGTAGATTTCCTTGACCTTCTCCCATTCGGTGTCGCGGCCGATGGTGAACACCTCGAAGCGGCCCTCGAGTGCCAGCACGATGGTTTCGGCGAGGCAGGCGTAAATGACGTTGTTCGGGAGCCCGATGTTCTTCATGCCATGGACCTTTGTCGGGAGTTCAATCTCGCCCGATTCGATGACCAGAACATCCGGACGCTTGGCAACTTCGCTGGCGGGCAGGTCGAGCGGACGGGCGACGTCGGTGATGACGCAGCCGGGCTTGACCTTGGTGATGTCGAGAACCGACTTGCCGGCGCCCGAGGTGGCGGTCACGATCATGTCCATGTCGCCGAGCAGGTCGTCAAAACTGGTGGTGGTGAATACCTTGGCGTCCGGCGTGTCCTTAAGGATGGATGCCTTGAGTTGGTCCAGCTTGTCGAGGGTCAGTCCGGCCAGATAGACCTCGTCGAAGCTCATCGCCAGCAGGCGGGAACTGACCGAGCCGATCGCACCGGCGGCGCCGATGACCATGGTCTTGGC
The DNA here is from genome assembly GCA_016714975.1 of Candidatus Dechloromonas phosphorivorans. Taxonomy (GTDB): domain Bacteria; phylum Pseudomonadota; class Gammaproteobacteria; order Burkholderiales; family Rhodocyclaceae; genus Azonexus; species Azonexus phosphoriphilus. The sequence goes on from JADKBR010000019.1 coordinate 209,384, forward strand.
GGCAACTTTCCCGGTTTTCGGGTCGATCGTCACCAGACCCATGCGCCGCATCGCGTCGGATGCCGCCCACAGGGCGCCCGAGGCCGAGTAACTGTTGCCGGTGGTGATCGGCAACCTGGCACGCCGCGCGACGGTTACCCCGGCGTCGCCCACCACCTTGGTAAATGCACCGAGACCCATGATCTGCGCCCCCAACTTCTCGGCGATCTTCGCCGCATGCAGGAGACGCCGGTAGGTAAACTCCGGACTGCGCGACAACATCTCCTTTGGCGTGCCGCCGACCGATATCAGCCAGCCTTCCGCTTCGGCGCCGGTGGGTGAAACGATGTTGTCCATCTTGCAATACACCATCGGTGGCATGTACGCCGCCAGTTGCTCGACCTTGTCCATGAGGAACTTGGGGGTGGCATCAGGAATCGGGAAGGCGCTCTTGATGTATTCCTGGCTCAGCGGGTGAATCACGAAGGCAAAGCGGCGGATGTTGCGGAACTTGCCGGTAGGATGCAGCAGGCGCGGGACGATCTTCAGTTCGTCGAGGATTTCCTCGAAGTCGTCGTCGCAAATCTCCTCGGGGGACTTTTCCAGCGCCGCCAGGATCATCGCTTCGATGGTGTTGATTCCCACCACCTTGTCGAACAGCTTGGGCGAGGTATCGACCACCAGATTGACCTTGCAGGCCTTGAAAAAAGCCATCCGCTCATCGTCGACCGCGGACGTTATGAGCGTTTTCCCCTCCAGATTCGATGCATTGCCGACGCTCTTGATCTCGGCGAACGTGCCGACGATCACATGCGACTTGGCTACCTCGCCGCGGACCATCATGAGCTTGAAGTCAGTCAGGGCGGCTTCCAGCATCTCGCCGGGCTTGCCGCTCAGCACCAGGCCGCTGCCCTTGGCATAGAGTTCCAGTTGTTCCAGTGAGCTTAGCATCACCGGCGCACCGGTCTGGAAAAGGGCATCGGCAAAGCTCAGGTTCCTGGTGTAGTCGGACATCGCCACGGCCATGTTGTAGTTGCGCATGCCGGACAGAAACAGGACCAGGTTGTTGTTGAAATAGTGGCCAAGTTCCTTCTGCACGTAGCGCACGGCCCGCACCTGCAGCAGCCGGCGCAGGGTGGCTCCGGTCGTCACCGGCACCCGTGTCACCACCTTCGTCAGACGCCGCGTTTCCTTGTTGATCAGCATATCCTGCCCGACGTGATAGTGGTCGCTGATTTCACCGAGGCCGATGGCATCGGCCGTTGCCTGCTGGCGGCGCATCAGGTCCCAGGCCTTGCCCGTGTCCTGGTCCGCGCCCATGCGATGAACCGAGAAATTCTGGCCAAGGAATTTGGTCTTGAACTCGAAGTCCTGCTTGGAAGAACCCAGCGAGACGCTGACTACCTTTTTCATTGAATATCTCCTCTATCGCATTTCTTGAACTGCTCGGGTCAGTAACGGCATGCACCGGATTACCGGCGCTGCCTCATTCGGCTTTCTTGCGCCGTGCGGCCGGCCTTCTCTTCGCCGGAGCCTCAGCCTCCGGCAAAGCCTGGCGGATGATGCCCTCGCACACCTCCTGCGACATGTAGCGCGGCACCGGGTAGCCGGTGTGCGCTTCCCAGCAGGCGTCCTTCGCCAGATCGGGAATGTCGGCTTCCCGCAGGGCTGCCAGGAAGGTCGGAATGCCGAGGTCGGCGTTCAACTGATCGACTGCAGCGAGGAACTTCTCGGCCAGCACTTCCGGTGATTCATCCTCGCTGCCGACCTTGGCCCGCACCGCCAGCAGCGCGAGACGCCCGGTGATGGCGGGAAGCGAGTACCGCAACACATAGGGCAGCATGATGGCGTTGGCCAATCCATGCGGCGTGTGGTACTTGCCACCGAACTGGTGGGCGATCGCGTGCACGTAGCCGACGTTGGCCCGGGTGAAAGCAAAGCCGGCATAGGTCGAGGCCAGCGCCATCTTTTCACGGGCTTCCAGATTCATCCCGTCGCTGTAGGCGGTACGCAGGTTTTCGAAGATCAGGCCGACCGCGGAAAGCGCCATGCCATCGGAGTAGGGCGTGGTCCAGTTGCCGACGAAGGCCTCAATGGCATGGGTCAGGGCGTCTATCCCCGTCGCCGCAGTGACCTGCGGCGGCAGGCCGGTCATCAGACAGGGATCCAGGGCGGCCATTTTGGGCACCAGGCGCGGATCGACGATGACCATCTTCTTCCCGGCCTCGGGATCGGAGATCACCGCAGCCACCGTTACCTCCGAACCGGTGCCCGCGGTTGTCGGCACTGCGTAGATCTTCACGGGCGAGCGCAGACCCTTGAAGTACCCGGCCAGGTCGCGCAGCGGCTTGTGGTTGGCCACCGCGACGGCGATCGCCTTGGACGCGTCCATCGACGAACCGCCGCCAAAGGCGACAATCGCATCGCAGTCGTTCGTCCTGAAAAACTCGATGCCCTTTTCAATCAGGGGGATGGGTGCATCCGGCGTGATCTCGTCGAACACCACGTAGTTCGCACCACCGGCGGTCAGGGCATCGGTCAGCGAACGCAGCAACCCCAGCTTGGAGATGATGCCGTCGGTGACGATCAATATCTTCCTGTGGCCAAACCCAGCAATCGCCTGCCCGAGGCGCCCGCTCGAGCCCGGACCCACGAGCAGCGTCGGCTGGGGAATGGGGATGAAACGGGTCACCAGACCGGCGCATTTCATCAGGGCTCCAAGCCCGGCGGCACGGACGGAATCGCTCAACAGATCGGATAACAATGATTTCTCCTCAGGGAATTCGCCAACGGGACGTCGACCAAGTATGCCTTCAATTTCGGCAGTTGCGGAAGCAGTTTGCGTGCGTTGATCTCCGGAGAGGCGCGGACTGCTATTCGAGATTCTGGATCTGCTCGCGCATCTGCTCGATCAACAGCTTGAGGTCCATCGAGGCCTGCGAAACCTCGGTGATCGCCGACTTCGAGCCGAGCGTATTGGCCTCGCGATTGAGTTCCTGCATCAGGAAGTCGAGGCGCTTGCCGCAGGCGCCGCCCTGTCTGAGCACCCGCTCGACCTCGTCGAGGTGCGCTGTCAGGCGGGTCAATTCCTCGGCCACATCGATACGCGTCGCAAAGACGGCAATCTCCTGCAGCACGCGTTCATCACTGGCGCCGCCCAAGGCCTCGGTCAGGCGCTGGCGCAGCTTTTCGGTGTATAGCGCTTGTGCCTCCGGGATGCGTGGCGCCACCCGGCGGACAATGTCGCGGATCGCATTGACGCGGTCGACGATCATGGAGGCCAGTTTTTCACCCTCACGCCCGCGGCTGGCAGAAAATTCGTCGAGAACGTCGTGCGCCAGCGCCAACACCTGTGGCCCCAGCGCAGCGTGATCGATGGACTGTTCGCCAAGCATTCCCGGCCAGCGCAGCACGTCGTTGACCGACAGCGGCCTGGCCTCCGGCATCGCGTGGCCGATCCGGTGGTTGAGGGCACAAAGGGTGGCGAGAAGCTCCGGGTTGACTTCGAGTTGGTCGGCTGCTGCTGCCGCATTGAAAGACAGACGGCACTCGACCTTGCCGCGGGCAATACGCGCGGCAAGCAGCTCACGCAACGGCATCTCAAGAGCACGCAGATCTTCGCTGATACGGAAGTGAAAATCGAGATAGCGCGAATTGACGCTCTTGAGTTCGAGCTGCAGTGTGCCCCGCCCGAATTCGCGGGTCTTCACGGCATAACCGGTCATGCTGCAAATCATTATTAGGGGTCTCCAGCTTTACAGGCCGGACAACACGCCCGACAATGATTGATTTTCGCATCATAACCGCGAGATCGATGGCGCAACAAGCCAACCACCCGTTACCCAACGGTCACCAGATCGAGGAGTACACGATAGACTGCCAACTCTCGCTGGGTGGGTTTTCGATCGTCTATCTCGCGACTGATGCCGACGGTATCCAGGTTGCGATCAAGGAATATCTTCCCAACAGCCTCGCCTTGCGCGCCGAGGGAGAAACCAGCCCGCTGATCACACCGGAACATGAGGGTGCATTTCGCTACGGGATGAAGTGCTTTTTCGAGGAAGGGCGCGCCCTGGCCCGCCTTTCTCACCCCAATGTCATTCGCGTGCTCAATTTCTTCCGCGCCAACCAGACTGTTTACCTGGTCATGGAATACGAGCATGGCCGGACCCTGCAGGAATTCATCCAGACGCACCGCGGCGCAATTTCCGAGCGATTTATCCGCGGCCTGTTCACTCGTCTTCTCAACGGCCTGCGCGAGGTACATTCGCACAAGCTGCTGCATCTCGACATCAAGCCCTCGAATGTGTATCTGCGCACTGACAACACGCCGGTGCTGATCGACTTCGGCGCGGCCAGGCAGACCCTGCTCACCGATCAGCCGATGCTCAAGCCAATGTACACGCCGGGTTTCGCCTCTCCGGAACATTATGGGTCGCGCAAGGATCTCGGCCCCTGGAGTGACATCTACAGCGTCGGCGCGGCCATGTATGCGTGCCTGTCAGGCAAGGCACCGCTGGCAGCAAACGAGCGCTTCAAGAAGGATTCTCTGCCGCCCGCCGTGATGCGCTGGGAGGGCAAGTATTCGGATCGTCTCCTGGAAATCATCGACTGGTGCCTCAATCTCAATCATTTTTACCGGCCCCAGAGCGTCTTCGCGTTGCAGAAGGCGCTAGTCGAAACGATTACGCCACCCATTCCGAAGGAGACAAGAAGCTGGCTAAACCGCTTTGTCGGCAAATTCGGGAAAGGTGACCAATGAGATTCACGATCTACCAGGATAGCCGTCGCGGGGGGCGGGCCAACAACGAGGACAGGACCACGTACTGCTACTCTCGCGACGCGTTGCTGATGGTGATCGCGGACGGCATGGGAGGCCACCACCACGGGGAAATTGCCGCCCAGATCGCCGTGCAGACGCTGGCCGACAGTTTTCAGCACGAGGCGCGACCAGCCCTCTCCGACCCCTTCCGCTTCCTGCAGCAGGGCATGACCAACGCCCACTACGCCATTCTTGACTACACCGAACACCATCGCCTTCGCGACACCCCGCGCACCACCTGTGTCGCCTGTGTGGTCCAGGACAACGTCGCCTACTGGGCGCACTCCGGTGACTCGCGCCTGTTCCTGATGCGCGGCGGCAAGGTGATTTCCCGGACCCGTGATCATTCGCGCATCCAATTCCTGATTGACGAAGGGCTGCTTTCCGAAGCGCAGGCGGCCTGGCATCCCGACCGCAACAAGATCTACAGTTGCCTGGGCAGCCCGAACTCGCCGGAAATCGAATTCTCCCGCAAGACACCGCTCAATCAGGGGGACATCCTGCTGCTTTGCACCGACGGCCTGTGGGGAGAGGTTTCGGGCGAGCACATGGCCATTGCGCTCAAGGGCGCCAACCTGGTCCAGGCGATGCCGCTGCTGCTGGAGCAGGCCGAAGCGAAGGGAGGCGCGCAGGGCGACAATCTCTCAGTAGTGGTCGTTCGCTGGGAGGATGCCTTTGTCGAGGCGGCCAGCAGCATCATCTCGACCCAGACGATGAGCCGTGACGAAGTGGAGACAAGGATTGACCAATTCGGTCGCGAGCCGACGCACAGGAGCGACCTCACCGAAGACGAAATCGAGAAGGCGATCGCGGAAATCCGCGCCGCCATTGATAAGTTCAACCCGAAAAGACCTGGACAATGAACATGCGCCCCAGCGAACGCCAATCCGACCAGCTCCGCCCTATCCGGCTGACCCGCAACTTCACCCGTCACGCCGAAGGGTCGGTGCTGATCGAGATGGGCGAGACCCGTGTGCTGTGCACCGCCAGCGTCGAGGAAAGCCTGCCGCCCTTCCTGCGCGGCAAGGGCCAGGGCTGGGTCACCGCCGAATACGGCATGCTGCCGCGGTCGACCCACACCCGCAGCGCGCGGGAAGCTGCCAAGGGCAAGCAGAGCGGCCGTACCCAGGAAATCCAGCGCCTGATCGGCCGCAGCCTGCGCGCGGTGACCGACTTGAAGGCCCTCGGTGAGCGCCAGATCACCCTCGACTGCGATGTTCTCCAGGCCGACGGCGGCACCCGCTGCGCCTCGATCACCGGGGCCTGGGTTGCGCTTTACGAGGCCTGCGAAAAGCTCGTCGCCGCCGGCAAGCTGGCCGCCAACCCGGTGCGCGATCATATTGCGGCCGTCTCGGTCGGCATCTACAAGGGCAGCCCGGTGCTCGATCTCGACTATCCGGAAGACTCGGCCTGCGATACCGACATGAATGTCGTCATGACCGGCGCCGGCGGCATCGTCGAGATCCAGGGCACCGCCGAAGGCACGCCGTTCACCCGGCCGCAGATGAACACCCTGACCGACCTCGCCGAAGCCGGCATCCGGCAACTGATCGCCGCCCAGCAAAGAGCGCTCGCCTCATGAAGAGTATCGTCCTCGCCTCCAACAATGCCAAGAAGATGAACGAGCTGAACGCGCTGCTGGCGCCGCTTGGCTTCGAAGTCATCGCCCAGGGCCAGCTCGGCATTCCGGAAGCCGAGGAGCCGCACTGCACCTTCGTCGAAAATGCACTGGCCAAGGCCCGTCATGCCGCGAACCTTTCCGGCCTGCCGGCCCTCGCCGACGATTCCGGACTCTGCGTCGCCGCCCTCGGCGGCGCTCCCGGCGTCTATTCCGCGCGCTTCGCCGGCGAGCCAAAATCGGATGCCCGCAACAACGAGAAGCTGCTCGCCGACCTTGGCGCGCATTGCAACCGCGCCGCCCATTTTGTCTCGGTCATCGTTCTCGTCCGCCACGCCGACGATCCGCAACCGCTGATCGCCGAGGGCGAATGGCATGGCGAGATCCTGGCCGCGCCGCGCGGCGAGAGCGGCTTCGGCTATGACCCGCTGTTCTATGTGCGGGATTTTGACTGTTCCGCCGCCGAACTCGACGCCGCCACCAAGAACCGTCTGTCGCATCGCGGCCAGGCCATGCAGAAGCTGATCGACCGCCTGCCGACGCTGTAACTGCCTTGGCCCGCAGCATCCCCATTTTGGTGGCAAAAACGCGGTCGACCGTGACAGCCCTGGAATTCCGCGTGGCGCCGCCGCTGGCGCTGTATGTCCATGTCCCGTGGTGCGTGCGCAAGTGCCCCTACTGCGACTTCAACTCGCACGAGGCCGCGGGCGCCATTCCGGAAACCGAATACGTCGCTGCGCTGATCGCCGACCTGCAGTCGGCGCTGCCATTGATCTGGGGCCGGCCGCTGGTCAGCGTCTTCTTCGGTGGCGGCACCCCCAGCCTGCTCTCGCCGGCCGCCATCGACGAGCTGCTCGCCGCCTTCCGGGCACTGGCGATGCTGTCGCCGGAAGCCGAGATCACGCTGGAGGCCAACCCGGGCACCATCGAAGCCGGGAAGTTCGCCGGCTTCCGCGCCGCCGGCGTCAACCGGCTGTCACTCGGCATCCAGAGCTTCGACGACCGCCCCCTCGCGGCGCTCGGCCGCATCCACGGCGCCGCCGAAGCGAAACGCGCCGCGCAACTCGCCGGCGACCATTTCGACTCGTTCAACCTCGACCTGATGTACGGCCTGCCGGGCCAGACCAGGGAGCAAGCGCTCACCGACGTCGAAACCGCGCTGTCCTTTGCGCCGCCGCACCTGTCGTGTTACCAGTTGACGCTCGAGCCGAACACCCGCTTCGCCGCCTTCCCGCCGGCATTGCCGGAAGACGATCTGTGCGCCGACATGCAGGAGGCCATCGAAGCGCGGCTGGCCGTCGCCGGTTACGCCAATTACGAGACCTCGGCCTTCGCTCGGGCCGGGCGCCAGTGCCGGCACAATCTCAACTACTGGGATTTCGGCGACTATCTCGGGATCGGCGCCGGCGCCCACTCCAAGTTGACGCTGCACGACCGCGTGCTGCGTCAGATGCGCTGGAAGCACCCGAACGCCTATCTTGAAAACGTGCGCGGCGGGTCGCCGATACAGGAAACCAACGAGGTCGCCGCCAGCCAGCTTCCGTTCGAATTCCTGATGAATGCGTTGCGCCTCGCCGCCGGCTTCCAGCCCGCGCTCTTCGAAGCGCGGACGGCGCAGCCGATCACCCGCATCCTGCCGCAACTGCGGGCCGCCGCCGCCGACGGCCTGGTCGACATCGGCCGCGAGCGCATCGCCCCGACGCCGCGCGGGCGGCGCTTTCTCAACGTGCTGCTCGAACGCTTTTTCAATGAGGACCGGGCAGGCTGAGACAGCCTGCCCCGGCTACGCCCTAGCCGAACAAGCCGCCTTTTTTCAGCAGACTGAGGCCCTGGCTCAGCAGATCACCGCCCTGCGGCACCTCGCCATTCGGCGTCATCTGGTCGATCAGTTGCGGCAGAACGTCGGCCAGGCTGCCGGAAGCCTGCTGTGGGCTGACGCCGAGTTGCGCGGCGAGATCCTGTAGCGCCGAACCACCCAGCACGCTTTCGACCTGCTCGCCCGAAACCGGGAGATTCTGGCCGTTCGCCACCCAGGAATTGACGATATCGCCGAGCCCGCCCTTCTGGAACGACCGGATGATGCCTTCGAGGCCGCCGGTCTGCGGGTTGTTGATGAGTTGCAGCACGGTCTGCAGCAGTTGCTGCCGCCGCCGGACTCGCCGCCGGCGAGCGCGCCGACAACCTGATCGAGAAGGCTCATGACTTGATTCTCTGGTAGACGATGGGATGGTCATCGTAACCGAAGCCGTGCACCAGTGGCATGCGCAATCATCCAGCTTCCGGCACAGCACTGCCGGCCCGGCAGGAGTGCACCGCGTTCATTTGCTCCGGCAAAGTGGATCCGCCGTGGCCTTTATGTGGTCTTTCTGTGTGTTTTCTTGGGTTGTTAGTTGACCGATGCCCGTGAGGTGCACATACTCACGGGTGGGGACGAGGGATTGCCCAAATAGTGCTTGAAGAGGCAGTTTGGGGGACTTCGGTGTACTCGATCTCCTTGATTGCTGCAGTATTGTTGACGACCGACCGCAGCAACTAAACGATTGACAACGACAGGGGCAGTTTAATGAGCACGTTAATGATTCTGACGATCGTGACGATTGCGATCGTTCTTTTTTTCGACTACACCAACGGCTTTCACGACGCCGCCAACATCGTCGCGACGATCATCGCGTCGCGGGCGATGACCCCGGCGCAGGCGGTGATCATCGTCGGCACCTTCGAGTTTCTCGGCCCGCTGCTCGGCGGTACGGCGGTCGCCAACACCATCGGCAAGTTCGTCACGCTGGGTGACGTGCAGGCAGTGCTGTCGCTGGCCATCCTGATCAGCGGCCTGATGGGCGCCATCGTCTGGAATCTCGCCACCTGGTATTTCGGCATCCCGTCATCGTCGTCGCATGCGCTGGTCGGCGGCCTGATCGGCGCCGTCTGCGTTTCCGCCGGCATCGACCATGTGGTCTGGGGTTTCTCGGAGCTGATGCACGGCAAGCTGACCGGCATCGTCAAGGTGCTTGCGTCGCTGATCCTGTCGCCATTGCTCGGGTTCTGGGCGGGCTTCCTCATCCTTCGCCTGTTCCGTTTCGCGCTGACGGCGGCAAAGCCCTCCGCCAACAAGGGGTTGCGCTATGCCCAGTTCGTCACCTCTGCCGGCCTGGCTTTCTCGCACGGCGCCAACGACGCGCAGAAGAGCATGGGCATGCTGACTCTGGCCCTGCTGCTCGGCGGCTTCATCGACAAATTCGAGGTTCCCTTCTGGGTCATGCTGGCCTGCGCCATCGCAATTACCTTGGGCATTCTTTCAGGTGGCTGGCGGATCGTCCGCACCCTCGGCTTCTCTATCTACCGCGTTCGCCCGGTTCACGCCCTGAGTTCGCAACTGACGTCGGCAATGATCATCATGACCGCGTCGGTACTCGGCGCACCGGTGTCGACGACCCACGTCGTCGCCACGTCGATCATGGGCATCGGCGCTTCGGAGCGTCCGAAGTCGGTGCGCTGGAAAAAGGCCAAGGACATCGGTATCACCTGGCTGATCACCATCCCCGGTTCCGCTCTGGTAGCAATCATCACATTCGCATTAGTTAATCTCTTTATCGGAAAGGCTTAAAAATGAACGCCGAAGCAAGCAAAGACAGCGCCAAGAAATCTCTCGGCAAGCGGGTCGTCGAACGGGTATTCCCCAAGGTTCCAGATTTCTTCAAGCTTCTGGGCGAACAAAGCGCCGTCGTCGGTGTCACCGCCGGATTCCTGGTCGAGTACATGGGCTCGAGCAGCGCGGAAGTCGCCAAGAAAATCACCGAGTGCGAGTACGAGGGCGACCGGCTCAAGGTCCAGAACCTGACGCTGCTCAACGAAGCCTTCTCGACCCCGATCGACCGCGAAGACATTCACCGGGCCATCATCAACCTCGACGAGATCATCAACAGTTGCAAGACGATTGTTGTTGAAATGGATGCCGACCTCCTCGGCGTCAAGGCGGACAAGTTCTGCATCGAGATGGCGGCTTACCTGAAGGAAGGCGCCGAAGCGATCGCAGCAGGTTACGGGAAACTGGGTAGCGATCCGAAGGCTGGCCGCGCCGACGCCGACAAGGCCGAAAAGGCCGTCAAGAAGTTCACCAAATCGTACCGCCGGGCACTCGCCGAGTTGTTCCAGGACAACGATTTCCACAACATCTTCCGCCGCAAGGAAATCTATACCCAGTTGTCGCACGCGGCTTTGCGCATGAACGTCTGCAACAGCACGCTGCTCGACATCGTCGTCAAGCTGACCTGAACTCCCGCCCCGGGCGCGCAACGCCCGGCGTGCACGCAAGTCATCGGGGAAGGCCGCAAGGTCTTCCCCGGTTTGTTTTTGGCTCCGCGCCGCCGCCCGGCGCAGGCTTCACTTCACGATTGTCTTGATCTCTGTCTTCCGCAGCGTGCCATCGAGGTAATACCAGCGCCCGTCCTCGCGGACAAAGCGACTGACCTCGTGCAAACGGTGGCCGCGCCCGGCAACTCGGTAGCGGGCGACAAATTCGACGGTCGCATGGGCAGGGTCCCGCTCCTGGTGGCGCAGGATTTCGAGGCCCAGCCAGCGGTATCCCCCGTCTTCAGCCAGATCGAGGGATTGCGGTCGAGTCGAGGCGTGCCAGGATTCGAGCAGGTAGGGCGCAAGTCGCAGAACATAGGCGCTGTAACGCGAGCGCATCAGCGCCTCGGCGGTCGCGGCAATTTCGGCCCCGCAATGCAGTCGACCGCAACAGGCGGCGTAAGCCTTGCCACCGCCACAGGGGCAGGCACTCACTTGTCCTCGGCGACCTCGCCACCCAGCGCCTCAACGAGTTGCGGGAGGAAGCGCGACAGTTCGCCGGTCATCAGTGCGAAGTCGGCGTCGAACTGCTCGTCGGCGTGCTCGGCGCTCTTTTGAGGCTGCTCCTTGAGCAGGTCAAGGAAGGCGAGGCGCTTGATTTCGAGTTTTTCGCTGAGGATAAACGAGATGCGGTCATCCCACGTCAATGCCAGGCGCGTCGGCAGCTTGCCGCTGGCCAGATGCGCCTTGATCTCATCGCCTTCCAGCGGGTGGCGGACGTAACGGACTGCGGATTTTTCGTCACCCGATGCCTTCAGTTCGCAGTCGCGGTCGATGGTGAAGCCGGCCGGGGCGTCACCCCCCGCCAGCCAGTCGGCCATCGCCGATGCCGGCGAGACCTGGGTATGGAGCAGCGTCAGCGGGAACTCGTCGAGGCAGTGGCGCAGGTGCTCGATGACTTCCTCGGCCTTGGCCGGACTGCTGGCGTCGACGCACAGCCAGCCGTTCTGCGGATCGATCCAGACGAAGGTCGAGCGGCGGCGGGTGAAGGCGCGTGGCATCAGTTCCTCGGTCACGCGCTCGCGCAATTCCTTCAGTTGCTTGCGGCCCGGCGCGTAGCCCTGTTGCGCCTCCATCGCCTCGGCGCGTTCCCTGACTTCTTCAATGACCACCGAACCGGGCAACAGCCGCTGTTCGACCGACAGGGCCAGCAGCCACTGACGGTCGAGCGCGAAGACCAGCGCGCCATCCCGGCGCGGCGACACCCAGCCGCGGCTCAGCGGCTGATTGCTCGGGCATTTGACGAACGGGCCGCGCGCCACCTGCTCTTCAAGACTGGCGAGATCGATGGCCCACGGTGTCGGCAGGCGGTACAGCTGAAGGTTCTTGAACCACATGATTTTTTCCGGTTAGAGCTTTTTGAAAATGATGTCCCAGACCCCGTGCCCGAGGCGCAGGCCACGGTTCTCGAACTTGGTCAGCGGGCGGTAAGCGGGGCGCGGGGCGAAGCCGGCCGCCGTGTTGACCAGCGACGGCTCGGCGGAAAGCACTTCCAGCATCTGCTGCGCGTACTCCTCCCAGTCGGTGGCGCAATGCAGGTAAGCGCCCGGCTTCAAGCGCGCGGCCAGCAGCGCGACGAAAGGCGGCTGGATCAGCCGGCGCTTGTTGTGACGCTTCTTGTGCCACGGATCCGGAAAGAAGAGATGAATGCCGTCGAGCGAGCTTTCCGGCAGCATGTCGCGCACCACTTCGACCGCGTCGTGCTGGCAGATGCGCAGGTTGGTCAGCCCGCGCTCGGCAATCTGCTTGCACAGGGCGCCAACGCCCGGCACATGGACTTCGACGCCAAGGTAATCGTTGTCGCGGCAGGCATCGGCGATCCTGGCAGTGGTCTCGCCCATGCCGCAGCCGATCTCGAGGATTTTCGGGGCATCGCGGCCGTAGACCGCAACCAGGTCGAGCACCTGATCGCCATAGACGACGCCGATCTTCGGCATCAGCTCGGCGTAATGGCGCTCCTGTGCTTGCGACATGCGCCCGGCACGCCGGACGTAGCTCTTGATGTGGCCATACCCCTCGCGGCCGTCGGTATAGACGCCCGCGCTCACGAACCGATCAGCCCGCTGGTCGGCGAGGACGGGTCGGCGGAATAAAGTTTGCGCGGCATGCGGCCGGCCAGCCAGGCTTCGCGGCCGGCTTCGATGCCCTTCTTCATGGCGCTCGCCATCAGCACCGGGTTCTGGGCGTGGGCAATCGCCGTGTTCATCAGCACGCCATCGCAGCCGAGTTCCATCGCGATGGCGGCATCGGACGCGGTGCCGACACCGGCATCGACAATGATCGGCACACTGGCGTTGTCGATGATCAGACGCAGGTTCCACGGATTGAGGATGCCCATGCCGGAGCCGATCAGCGAGGCCAGCGGCATCACCGCGACGCAACCGATTTCTTCGAGCATCCGCGCCTGGATCGGGTCGTCGGAACAGTAGACCATGACATGGAAGCCGTCCTTGACCAGGGTTTGCGCCGCTTTCAGGGTTTCCGGCATATTCGGGTAGAGGCTGGTCGGGTCGCCGAGGACTTCCAGCTTGCACAGCGGGTGGCCGTCAAGCAGTTCGCGTGCCAGACGCAGCGTGCGCACCGCATCATCGGCCGTATAGCAGCCGGCCGTATTGGGCAGGATGGTAAAACGCGAAGCGGGAACGGCGTCCAGCAGGTTGGGCTGGGAAGCATCCTGGCCGATGTTGGTACGGCGAATCGCCACGGTTACGATCTCGGCGCCCGAGGCATCGATGGCCGCCCGCGTTTCGGCGAAGTCCTTGTATTTGCCGGTGCCGACGAGCAAACGGGAACGGTACGTCGTGCTGGCGATGGTCAGTTGATGCATGGAGTTTCTCCTTAGCCGCCGCCGACGGCTACGACGATTTCGAATTGGTCGCCCGTAGCGAGCGTGGTCGTGGCGTGCCGGCTCTTGGGGACAATCTCGCCGTTGCGCTCGACGGCAATGCGCTTGCCGGCGTAGCCAAGCTGCTCGATCAGACCGGCAACGGTCAGCGCTTCTGGAACCTGACGGGTTTCGCCATTTATCTTGATGTCCGGCATGCGGCTATTTTAGCAAGTCGCGCGGCTTTCTCGGGGCGCGCTTGAACAGCATGTCATAGAGCCAGTTGGGCAGGACGCGCAAGAATTTCGCCACGAAGCCCATCTGCCAAGGAATCACCGTGTAGGTCACGCCGCGCTCGATGGCTCTGGAAAAACGTGCGGCTGCCTTGTCCGCCGCCAGCAAAAACGGCATCTTGTAGCGGTTGACCGCAGTCATTGGCGTCTCGACGCAGCCGGGCGCGATGGTCACCACCGCGATCCCGTAGGGCAGCATCTCGAGGCGCAGGCTTTCGAGATAGGCGATAGCCGCCGCCTTCGAAGCCGAGTAGGCCCCAGCGCCCGCCAATCCGCGAATGCCCGCAACCGAAGCAATGCCGACCAGGCGCTTCTCGCCGCCGGCTGCCTTCATCGCCGCGATGAACGGGGAGAAGGTCGCCGCCATGCCGAAGACATTGGTGTCCATGATCCGGCGAAAAGCATCGAGATCTTCCGCACGCTCGGTCAATGTGCCCGCCGACAGACCGGCGTTGGCAATGACGATGTCGGGCGCCCCGAAACGCCCGATGAAATCTTCCACCGCCGCCCGCAGCGCCGGCGCATCGCAGACATCCAGCGCATAGGTCGCGTGGCTAGCGCCGAAGGATTGATTGAGGGCTTCGAGAAATACGGCACTCCGCGCCACCAGACCGAGGGTCGCGCCGTTGCCAGCGTAGTGAACGGCGAGTGCCTCGCCGATTCCCGACGATGCGCCCGTGATGAATACCTTCAGCGCCAACTATTTCTTGCCGGATTTCTCGCTGCGCGCCTTGGCGACCAGCTTGTCAGTGTTGGCCAGTACTTCGTTGAAGCCGCTGCCGCCGACCAGGTATTTGCCGTCGACCGCCATCGCCGGCACACCCTGAATCTTGTAGGCTTGCGCCAACTGGTCGCCGCGCTTGACCTTGCTCATGACGCCGAATGAATTGAACGCTTCGGTAAACTTCTTCTGATCGACACCTTTCCTGGCTACCCATTCGACGATGGCCTTTTCCTCGAACAGGCTGAGGCGATCGTTGTGGATTGCCTTGAACACATCGCCGTCAAGACGGGCCAGGTCGCCGGTTGCTTCCAGCGCGTAGTAGAGCTTCGCGATATTGGCCCACGCGGCACGGCCGAAGGTGATCGGCACCCGCTTCAAGACGACGTCGCCCGGCAACTTGGCCGCCCAGGAAGAAATCAGCGGATGAAAATCACTGCAGTGCGGACAACCGTAGCTGAAGAATTCGAGCACCTCGATCTTCGCCGGGTCGTCGGTCGGCTGGGCCGGTGAGATCAGCGTGTAATCCTTGCCGGCAGTCTGCGCCAATGACGAAATGCTGATGGTCAGCGCGAAAGCGACGGTCACACCGAGAAGAGCACGACGGGCTGGTTGCATGGCTTACTCCTTGTTCTTCGCAAGCTGCGCTTCGATGCCGTTCTTGGCAAGTTCGGCGCGGGTTTTGTTCAATTCATCGATCTTGTTGTAAGGACCGACCCGGACACGGTAGTAAGTCTTGTCCTGCACCATCACCTGCTGGATGACAGCCTCCACTCCCATGAACGCCAGCTTGGCCTTCTGGTTGTCCGCATCCTGCGGCGTGCTGAAGGATCCGGCCTGCAGGAAGAGCGGCGTCTTGCTCTCCTTGGGCTCTTCCTTTTTTTCCTCTTTCTTCGGTTCTTCCTTGGCTGCCAACGGGACACCTGCCTTGTCAGGCACGCCGTCGGACTTGCCGGGAAGAATGTCGTAGAACTGGAAGCGCTTTTCAGGGATCGGATCACCTGGCTTGCCCGGCAGCGCCATCGGCTGCGCCGGTTGGCCATCCTGCGGCATCGCCTTGCCATTGCCCGGCTTGCCGGGTTCCGGCGTAGCCACCGGCGCCATCACGTGTTTGTTGAACGGCAGCGGCGACTTGTTCATGTACCAGACCACCGCGGCGGCAACAGCGACACCGAGCACGAGCCCGACAAACATGCCGATCAGGGTGCCGCCATGTGCCTTCTTCTTGGCTGGCTGGTTTCTCTTGGGTTTCATGTCACGCGTCATCTTCTTCCCTTACATCGATTCGGGGCAGCCGACGCCCAGAATGGCCAAGCCATTGCGGATCACCTGACGGACTGCTGCGGCCAGAGCAACACGCGCATCGCGCAGCGCGGCCTCATCGACCAGAATGCGCTCGGCGTTGTACCAGCCGTGGAACTCAGCAGCCAGATCCTTGAGATAGAAAGCGATCAAGTGCGGCGCCAGCTCACGGGCGGCCGTCTCGATCACGTCACGGAACTCGGCGAGCTTGCTGGCAATGGCCAGTTCGCGGGGACTATCGAGACGCGTGAGATCGGCCTCGGCCAACGACTGTAAATCACCCCCCCACTGGCTGATGACCGAGCAGATTCGGGCATGGGCATACTGGATGTAATAGACCGGGTTCTCGTTGGTCTGGCTCTTGGCCAGATCGAGGTCGAAATCGAGGTGCTGGTCAGACTTGCGCAGGGCGTAGAAGAAACGACAGGCGTCCCTGCCGACTTCTCCGCGCAATTCGCGCAGTGTGACAAATTCGCCGGAACGCGTGGACATCGAAACCTTGTGCCCGTTGCGATAGAGCACGGCGAACTGGACAAGTGCCACCTGCAACTTGTCAGCATCGAAACCGAGCGCCTTGAGCGCGCCGCTGACGCGCGCAATGTAGCCGTGGTGGTCAGCTCCCCAGACATTGATGATCTTGTCGAAGCCTCGCTCGAACTTGTTGAGGTGGTACGCGATGTCCGAAGCGAAGTAAGTATACAAGCCGTTTTCGCGCTGGACAACACGGTCCTTTTCGTCACCGAAGGCTGTGGACCGGAACCACTTGGCGCCGTTCTGTAAATACAGGTACCCCTTCTTCTCCAGCAGCTTCACGCAGCGGGCCACCAGACCGGTGTCAAAGAGCGCCTTTTCGGAAAACCAGACGTCAAAATCGACGCCGAATTCTTCCAGATCATCGCGAAGGTCGGCCAACTGCTCGGAGAGCACGTGCTGATGGACGTAGGCCCAGTCTGGACCAAGCAACTGCTTGGCCTTTGCGATCAAAGCATCGAGATGGAGTTCGCGCTGCTCCTTGGCCTCATCGTCGGCCCGGTCGGCTGGCGGCAGGTCCGGCGTAACGGCACTCACGGCAACGGCTGACCTGAGGTACTTGTCGCCCCGCGCCACGGTCAACTGTTCGGCCATGTCGCGCACATAGGCGCCCTGATAGGCATTGGGCGGGAAAGGAAGCTTGGCGCCATGCTGTTCCAGGTAGCGCAGCCACGTCGACAGGGCGAGGATGTCCATCTGTCGCCCGGCGTCATTGACGTAGTACTCGCGCGTCACATCCCAGCCGGCAAAAGCCAGCAGGCTACAGAGCGAAGCGCCGTAGGCAGCGCCGCGGCCATGGCCGACATGCAGCGGGCCGGTCGGATTTGCGGAAACGAACTCGACCTGTACCTTCAGGCCACCACCAAGCCGTGAGCGACCGTAGGCGCCAGCAGCACCCAGTACGGCGCTCAGCTCAGCAGTCTTGGCGCGCGCCTCGAGAGTAAAGTTGATGAAGCCCGCCCCCGCCACCTCGGCTTTTGCCAGCAGCCGCGATGCCGGCAGTTCGGCGACCAGCCGGTTGGCAATCTCCCGAGGGCTCCTCTTCAGCACCTTGGCCAGTTGCATCGCCAGGTTGGTCGCGAAATCCCCGTGCGTCGGATCGCGCGGGCGCTCGAGATGGATCGGCGTGTCGGTTGCGGTCGGCGCAACACTGGCCAGTGCCTGCTGCAGCAGTTCCGTCAGGCGGGATTTGACATCGTGGGGCATTGAGTCAGACTAGAAAGCGCAAAGGTTTGATTATACGCCGGGGGTCTAGGCCAACTGCAAAAGATGCCCCACACTAGTTCGGACAGGTCTGTTGCCGATCAAGACACCCGGCTGCGGTCGGGCTGATCTCAGCGCCAGAAGCCTCAATTCTCCGGTAGCCGGTAATCCCGGAACAGTTCTCGCAGCTTCATCTTCTGCAGCTTGCCGGTGGCGGTGTGCGGCAATTCGCTTACGAAAGCGACATCTTCAGGCAGCCACCACTTGGCCACCTTGCCGTCGAGGAAATCCAGCATTTCCTCGCGGGTGAGTTCCTGGCCGGGCTTCTTGACAACGATCAGAAGCGGGCGCTCCTGCCACTTGGCATGGGCCACGCCGATCACCGCGGCCTCCGCCACGGCGGGGTGCCCGACCGCCGCATTTTCGAGGTCGATCGACGAGATCCATTCGCCGCCCGACTTGATCACATCCTTCGAGCGATCGGTGATCTGCATGTAGCCATCGGGGTCGATGGTGGCGACATCGCCGGTGTCGAAAAAGCCCTGGGCATCGAGGATCCCGCCGCCTTCGCCCTTCAGGTAACCCCGGGTGACCCATGGTCCGCGCACCATCAGATGGCCGAAGGCCTTGCCGTCGTGCGGCAGCCGGTTGCCCTCGTCATCGGTGATCTTCATGTCCACGCCGTAGATCGCCCGTCCCTGCTTGGTCTGCAGGTTCAGGCGCTGGTCGAGCGAGTAATCCTTGTGCTTGGGCAGCAGGTTGCAGACCGTGCCCAGGGGCGACATCTCGGTCATTCCCCAGGCATGCAGGACGAAGGCGCCGAACTGGGTCTCGAACTTCTCGCACATGGCGCGCGGCGCCGCCGAGCCGCCGATGACGACGCGCTCGACACAGAGGTCATCGCGCGGCACGAGGCGGTTGGCATCCACGTGCTGAAAGAGCATCAGCCAGACGGTCGGAACGCCGAGAGCGAGCGTCACCTTCTCGTCGCGCATCAGTTCATAGACGCTCTTGCCGTCGAGCGCCGGCCCGGGCATCACCAGCTTGGCGCCGCACATGGCGCCGGCATAGGGCATGCCCCAGGCATTGACGTGGAACATCGGGACGATCAGCAGCGCCGAGTCCTTCGCGCCCAGTCCGATTACATCAACCGAGCAGGCGGAGAACGAGTGCAGCACCGATGACCGGTGAGAGTAGAGAACACCCTTCGGATTGCCGGTCGTCCCCGAGGTGTAGCACAGCGATGATGCGGTGTTCTCGTCGAACACCGGCCATTCGTATTCGCTGCTCTGGCTGCCGACAAGTTCCTCGTAGCAAAGCAGTCCGGGGATATTGCAGTCGGGCATGTGGCTCCGGTCGGTCATCAGCACGAAGCCCTTCACCGTCTTCATCAGCGGCGCCAGTTTCTCGATCAGCGGAACGAAGGTCAGATCGAAGAAAAGGAACCGATCCTCGGCATGGTTGGCGATGTATTCGATCTGCTCGGGGAAAAGGCGCGGGTTGATCGTATGCAGCACCGCGCCGGAGCCGGAAACGCCGTAATAGAGTTCCATGTGCCGGTAGCCGTTCCAGGCCAGCGTCGCCACCCGGTCGCCAGGATTGACGCCGAGTTCCGCCAGGGCATTGGCGACCTGCTTGGACCTGCGGGAAATGTCGCCGTAGGTGCAACGGTGAATCGGACCCTCGCAGGTGCGCGATACGATCTCCGCATCCCTGTGAAACTTGGACGCATGCTCGATCAGCGTCGAAATCAGCAGCGGGCCGTCCTGCATCAATCCCATGGTCATGGTGTCTCTTCCTCCGGTTGGTTGGGGTTTGGCGAAACTGAATCTTTCAGGCAGGACGCGCGCCCCGGCTGCGCTCCTGCAAACGATGCCGCACATCATATACAAAGCCCGGTCACATGGGCCCCTCGGAACGGGGGGATACCCGGGGCGCAATGGCGGACGGGTTCCTTCGAGTCAGGTTGGCACGCACTCACTCCTTCGGCGGTCCTCCGGGAATCTTCCTTCTGCCTGCCGCATGCCGGCTACCGGAGGTGCGGCGACTCGTTCCGCAGCGCGGCAATCGCTATGGTGAACTTGCTGCGCAGCCAGATATTGGCCTGGTCGTGATCCATGCTGCGGTGCCAGTAGCAGTGCCATTCGAGGGGCGGCAGATCGAAGGGGAGCTCAAACCGGCGGGCATCGTAGCCTTGCAGCAGGCGCAATGGCGCCGTCAGCGCAAGATCGGTACGCAGGCCTATCAGGGGGGCCACCAGGTAGTGCTGCACGCGCATCTGGATTGCGCGCCTGCGCCCGAGTTTCCTCAAGGCGGTGTCGACGTGGCCCAGGCCATGGAGTCTGCTCGAGACGTGGATGTGGTCAAGCGCCAGATAGTCGTCCAGGGTCAGGCTGGCTCCGGCAAAAGGATGGTCGGGGCGCAGCATGCAGGCATAGCGATCGCTCACCAGCGGGGCCTGGCGAACCTGCGGGTCATCGATGAGCGGCGCGTCGATCGCCAGATGGACATTGCCGTTGGCAAGTTCCAGGGGAATGTCGCTGCGGCTGGTGTAGTAGCTCTCGATTCGCATGCCGGGCGCGTCCTGCCGCAACGCCTCGCCGACGACGGGCAGGAGCAGGGACTCGGCGAGGTCCGGCATGCTGACCCGGAAGATCTTCCTGGAAGTTGCGGGGACGAAAGTCTCGCCCTGGCTGAGGGCGGCGTTCAGCAGTTGCAGCGCCTCGCCCACGTGAGCGGCGATGTTGTCCGCCATAGGCGTCGGCACCATGCCCTTTGGCGTGCTGATGAAAAGCGGATCGTTGAGGGCCCTGCGCATCCGCGCCAGCGCATTGTTGAAGGCTGGTTGCGTGATGCAGAGGATCTCGGCGGCGCGGGTCAGGTTCCGCTTGCCGTAGATGGCATCGAAGACCTGGAACAGGTTGAGGTCCATCTGCGGCAGGCGCATTCCGGCGGCTCCAGTAGGTTGCGTACTTGGAAGGAATCATTCTACGACTGTGCCGGCGGAATAATCACCAACGTGAATCACAGCCTATTCACACAATAAATTTCACGAATATCGCATGGGCGGCTATTCTTGGACCGTAATCTTGAGGAGTAGACGTTGGCAGAACTCTTTATGGTCCGTCACGGGCAGGCATCCTTCGGGACAGGGAACTATGATCAGCTCTCGGCTCTGGGCGAGCGTCAGGGGGTCTGGCTCGGTGAGTATTTCGCCGAGCGGGGAATCGCGTTCGATCGCGTGGTGACCGGTTCGATGCAGCGACATCGGCAGACCGCCGATGCCATTTTTCGCGGCCTGGGAAGCGCTGAACGTTACGATGAGGATCCCGGGCTGAACGAGTACGACTTTCGTGCGCTCTACGGCGCGCTCGGTGAGGAAAAGAGGGAGCTGAAGGCCCTGGCCAGCGGCAGCATGCACGATTTCTACAAGGGGCTGAAACAGGTCCTGCGGCTGTGGTCGGAGGACGCGATCGACGGCCCGCTTCCGGAATCCTGGGGACAGTTCCAGCAGCGCGTGTCGGCCGCCCGCCAGAACATCCAGGGCCGGGGCGGAAGGCGGGTCTTGATCGTGAGCTCGGGTGGCCCGATGGCCGCCTTCGCCCAGCAGGCCATGCAGGCACCGGCGAGCACCGCGATCGAACTGAACATGCAGATAAGGAATACGGGTATCTGCCAGTATTTCTTCAATGCCGAATCCTGCCATCTGGCAAGCTTCAATGGCATCCCGCATCTCGATCTCCCGCAGCGCCGGGATTGCGTCACCTACGGATAAACATCCGTCCATCAGGCATTCATCATGAGCAACGATATTCACCAGTTCGATACCGACAAGCTGGCCCGGTATCTCGAGGACAGGATTCCCGGTTTCAGGGGGCCGCTGGTCGCGACAAAATTTGCCGGCGGGCAGTCCAACCCGACCTTCATGCTCGAAGCGCAAAGCGGGCGCTATGTGCTGCGTCGCCAGCCTCCGGGAGAGCTTCTGAAGTCGGCCCACGCCGTCGACCGCGAGTTCCGCGTCCTCGTGGCGCTGGCCGATACCGGTGTGCCGGTGCCCCGTGCCTACCATCTTTGCGAAGACCGGGATGTCATCGGCAGCATGTTCTATGTCATGGGCTTCGCGGCGGGGCGGATCTTCTGGGATCCTTCCCTGCCGGAACTCGACAGGGGCGCGCGGGCGCCGATCTATTCGGCGATCGTCGAAACACTGGCCGCCCTGCACGACGTCGACGTCAATGCCGTCGGGCTCGCCGACTACGGGCGGGCCGGGAACTATTTCGAACGGCAGATCGGCGTGTGGACCAAGCAGTACCGGGCCTCGGAAACCGAGCGCCTGGAGGCGATGGAAACCCTGGTCGAATGGTTGCCTCCCAATTGCCCGCAGGACGACGGACCGCCGTCGCTGGTGCACGGCGACTTCCGGATCGACAACCTGATCTTCGATCCGGTCGACCCGAAAATCATTGCGATTCTCGACTGGGAGCTTTCCACGCTGGGCAACCCGCTGGCGGATCTCGCGTATTTCTGCATGTGCCTGCGCCTGCCGTCGGTCGGACACATCCCGGGCCTGCTGGGCAAGGATCGCGCTGAACTTGGCGTGCCGGACGAGGGAACCATCGTGCGTCGCTACTGCGAGTTGCGCGGCATCCCGGCGATTGCTCACTGGAATTTCTACCTGGCATTCAGCTTCTTCCGTCTGGCGGCGATCGCCCAGGGCGTCAAGAAACGTGCGCTTGGCGGCAACGCATCGAGCGCCAGGGCCGGGCAGGTGGGCGCGATGACTGTGCATCTGGCGGCGGCCGCAGCGGCGTTGATCGACACAAACAGGTAAAGGGGAGTTGACGATGAGCACGAAAATGTTCGATCTGAACGGGAAGATTGCTTTGGTGACCGGCGCCAGCCGCGGCATCGGCGAGGCGATTGCCAGCCTGCTGGCAGAGCAGGGAGCGCATGTGATCGTTTCCAGTCGCAAGCAGGACGATTGCCAGGTGGTTGTCGACAGGCTGCGGGCGGCAGGCCTGAGCGCCGAAGCGCTGGCCTGCCATGTTGGGAATATGGAAGACATCGCCAATGCCTTCGCACACATCGGTGCAGCGCATGGCCGTCTCGACATCCTCGTCAACAACGCGGCGACCAATCCGTATTTCGGACATGTTCTGGATACCGATCTGAATGCCTACAACAAGACGGTCGACGTCAATGTCCGGGGCTATTTCTTCATGTCGATCGAGGCCGGCAAGATGATGCGCGCCCAGCGAAGCGGCGCGATCGTCAACATTGCCTCGGTGAATGCACTTCATCCCGGCGACATGCAGGGCATCTACTCGATCACCAAGGCCGCGGTCGTGAACATGACCAAATCCTTCGCCAAGGAGTGCGGGCCTCTGGGCATCCGGGTCAATGCCGTGTTGCCAGGGCTGACGAAAACCAGGTTTGCCGGCGCCCTCTTCGAACACAAGGCCCTCTACGACGAATGGATGGCCAGGGTTCCACTGCGCCGGCATGCCGAGCCGCACGAGATGGCGGGGACGGTGCTCTACCTGGTTTCCGAGGCGGCCAGTTACACCAATGGCGAATGCATCGTCGTCGACGGCGGACTGACGCTCTAAGGGGTCTGCATGAATCTGACAAGTTACGCCGGACAGGTCGTGATGATCACCGGCGCGGCCAGTGGCTTCGGCGAGTTGCTGGCGCGCGAACTGGCGGCGATGGGCGCCCGGCTGGTTCTCGGGGATCGCAATCATGAAGGCTTGCAGCGCGTCGCAGCCGAACTCCGCGTTGCCGGCGCCGAGGTGGTCGACCTGCATTGCGACGTCACCCGCGAAGCCGAGGTCAAGGCGATGGTCGAGGCGGCCGTGGCCAACTTCGGCCGCCTCGATGTCGGGGTCAACAACGCCGGCATGTCGACGCCGATGAAGTCCTTCGTCGATACCCGGGAAGCCGATCTCGACCTCAACTTCGCGGTCAATGCCAAGGGCGTCTTTTTCGGCATGAAGCACCAGATCGCGCAGATGCTGACGCAGGGGAGCGGGGTCATCCTCAACGTCGCCTCGATGGCCGGCCTCGGCGGCGCGCCGAAGCTGGCGGCCTATTCGGCGGCCAAGCATGCCGTGATCGGGCTGACCCGGACGGGGGCGGCCGAATATGCGCGCAACAACATTCGCATCAATGCCGTCTGTCCGTTCTACAGCAGCACACCGATGGTGACGGAAGGCATGCCCGGGCAGGTGGAATTTCTCTCCCAGATGTCGCCGATGAAGCGACTGGGTACGCCGGGCGAGACAGTCGCGGTGATGCTGATGCTGTGCGCCAGGGAGAACTCCTACATGACAGGCCAGGCCGTCGCCGTCGACGGTGGCGTTTCGGCCTTGTAAAGACGCTTGAACGAAAGGAAACCCGATGGATTTCTCCTATTCCCCCAAGGTCGATGACCTGCGCCGCCGTGTCCGCGGATTCATGGACGACCACATCGTGCCGCGCGTGCGCCAATGGCACGACGAGGTCCATCATGGGCAGTTCCCGGTGTCCTTCATGGACGATCTCAAGGCGCTGGCGAGATCCGAAGGCCTGTGGAACATGTTCCTGCCCGACCTCAAGGACGATGAGCCCGGTATCCGGCTGACCAATCTCGAATACGCGCCGCTGGCAGAAATAATGGGTCGCGTCGGCTGGGCGTCGGAGGTTTTCAACTGCAATGCGCCGGACACCGGCAACATGGAACTCCTGCACATGTTCGCGACGCCCGAGCAGAATGCGGCATGGCTGCAGCCCCTGCTGCGTGGCGAGATCCGTTCCGCCTTCGCGATGACCGAGCCGGATGTCGCCTCGTCGGACGCCACCAACATCACCACGCTGATCTCCCGGGATGGTGACGACTATGTGATCAATGGACGCAAGTGGTTCATCACCAATGCCGCGCATCCCGATTGCCGGATATTGATCGTGATGGGCAAGACCGATCTGACTGCGGATGCCTACCGGCAACAGAGCATGGTCCTGGTGCCGCTCGATACGCCGGGGCTGGAAATCGTGCGCAACGTGAATATCATGAACCACCATTCACCGGAGGGCCATTGCGAGATCGTCTTCCGCAACGTGCGGGTGCCGGCCAGCAATCTGCTCGGCGAAGAGGGCAGCGGCTTTGCCCTGGCCCAGGCGCGCCTCGGCCCCGGCCGGATCCACCATTGCATGCGCTCCATCGGCGCCGCCGAACTCGCGCTGGAACTGATGATCGACCGTGCTTTGGAGCGCAAGGCCTTCGGCAAGCAGTTGTATATGCACGGCACGATCGGCGAATGGATCGCCAGATCAAGAATCGAGATCGACCAGGCGCGCCTGCTGGTCCTCAAGGCCGCGTGGATGATCGACAACGTCGGGGTCAAGGAGGCGCGCAAGGAGATCTCGATGATCAAGGCACTGGTTCCAGGTGTGCACACCGCGGTGTGCGATCGCGCCATGCAGACATTCGGGGCGATGGGCATCAGCCCGGACACGCCGCTGGCCGACCACTGGACCTGGGGACGGGCTTTGCGCTATGCCGATGGCCCGGACGAAGTGCACCTGCAAGCCATTGCCCGCATGGAAATCAGGAAGGGCAAGGAGAATCTCGGCTCGACCTTGCCCTATCTGACGCCGCCGGTACGGACCTAGGCAGACCGGTGCGGTGTCAGGTGCCCGCAGCGATCACGCTGCGGGAAAATCGATATTGACTCAAGGCGTCCGGGCAGCGAGGAACTTGCGGATTTCTTCAAACGCGTCGCGCGCCTCGGTCAGTTCCGGGTAAAACATGTGCCAGACATGCACGACATGATTCCAGGTCTGGAGTTTCACCGGCGAGCCGGCCAGCAGCGCCTTGTTGAAGTAGCGGATACTGTCGTCGCGCAGCATCTCCACCTCGCTGGCATGGATCAGCAAGGGCGGAAGGTTCGCCAGGTCGCCGAATACCGGCGAGATGACGGGGTCGCATGGTCGCTTGCGGATTTGCAGGCATGTCGCCCACAGCAATACGGAGCGGGGAACCCTGGAAAGCGTCCTGAACATGGGGCCGAGCATGGCATCGGTCGCCAGGTTGCCCTTGAGGCTCGGGCTGCCGAAAGTGGCGTCGGTCTGGGGCGCCAGCGCAACCGCAGCATCCGGCGCACGCAGACCCTGGTCGCGAACCCAGGCGATCAGGGACAAGGTCAGGGTGCCGCCGGCGGAATCGCCGGCGACGAACAGGACCTTTGCCGGGGACTGACCGTCCGGGCCGGACTCCAGGATCCAGCGATAGGCCGTCCGGCAATCCTCGATGCCAGCCATGCGCGGGTTCTCGGGCATGAGCCGGTAGTCGATTGCCAGCACTGCGCCGCCGGTCATCTCGGAGAACTTGCTGGTGATGACCCGGTGGCTCAACGGACTGCCCATGGTAAAGGCGCCGCCATGAACGTAGAGCGTCCTCCTGTCGGGGTCGGCCCCGGTCGCCAGTACCCATTCGGCACGGACACCGCCGGCAGTGGCCGGGATGAACCGGGCGTCGAGATGGCGGTCGGCGAACATCGTGTCCATGTAGTTGCGGAGCAGGGGGATATGTCGGGCGCGCGGGGTGTTCTCCAGGATCGCGGTGGCCCCGCTGAATGACTCGATGACCGCGAGATGCTCGTCATTGAGGTTGTCGCCGGTGGAAAAGCTTTGCCAAAGCTCCCCAGGAACGCTGCTTCGCGGCCGGTCGAAGGCCCGCAGGTCGGCGCCGCGCAAGTAGAGGGCACCGACAAACCAGATGGCAGTGGCCACCACAAGTCCGGCAAGGATGGATTCAGTCAAGACAAGCTCCAGGGTGATGATCGAGAACCAACGATACCGGATTGGGGAACCAAGGGCGGATCGCGGAGATCGGTCGCGAGCAGAGACGGCAACGAGAATAGCAGGTTGGCAATCAGGATGTCAGGGGATCTCGAAGTGCCCGGCCGATCGACGTGTGGCTTGTGAAAACAGGGGTCCATTTCGGGTTGACCGCAAGTGACGGGCGGGATCAGTATCAGGCTTGC
This sequence comes from Candidatus Dechloromonas phosphorivorans, assembly GCA_016714975.1. Lineage (GTDB taxonomy): Bacteria > Pseudomonadota > Gammaproteobacteria > Burkholderiales > Rhodocyclaceae > Azonexus > Azonexus phosphoriphilus. The sequence continues at coordinate 236,050 of JADKBR010000019.1, forward strand.
TGCATGTCCAGCGGGATGCTTTCCGCGGTGCTGAAGAGGTCGAACTGTGGGGCCGTTGCCGCGAGTTCCCAACGGCAGTAATGGTTGCCCGAGCGAGGTCGAGCAGGTGATCTGGGGTCATCCGGCGGTGCCGGACAGCGCGGTGATCGGCGTGCCCGACGAAGAGTGGAGCGAAGCGGTCAAGGCGCCGAAGTCAATCGATTTCGTCGCCGCGCTGCCGCGCAGCCCCGGCGGCAAGGTCCTGAATGAAGACCTGCGCCAGCAGTACTGGCATGACGCCACGCGCAAGATATGATGTGCCACGGAGGGTCGCTTGTGGTCGGGCAGACCCGGCGCTCGCAGGACCGCGAAGATGGCCAGCGACGGCACGTTCGCCGCGGATTGATCTCGATTGAAGGGGGCAGTACATGAATTGCTTTGAAGACAAAGTGGCCGTGATCACCGGCGCCGGCTCGGGAATTGGTCGCGCGTTGGCACAACAACTGGCAGCCAAGGGCGCTCGCCTGGCGTTGTCGGATGTCAATGCCAAGGGCCTGGCAGAAACCAGGAAATCGTTGCCGAAGGGGGCCACGGCAAGGACCTATGCTCTCGATGTGTCCAGCCGCGATGCGGTCTTCGCGCATGCCGAGACAGTGAAGCAGGATTTCGGGACCGCGCACTTCGTGATCAACAACGCCGGGGCAACCATCGTCGGCACCATTGCGCACTTGTCGATCGAAGAGATCGAGTGGCAACTCGGCATCAACCTGTGGGGCGTGATCTACGGCACCAAGGCGTTCCTGCCGATGATGCTCGACCAACGTGAGGGCTGCATCGTCAATATTTCGAGCGTTTTCGGCCTCGTCGGCTTCCCCACGCAGGGCGCCTACAACATCTCGAAGTTCGGTGTGCGCGGCCTCACCGAGTGCCTGTGGAGCGAACTGGACGGCACCGGTGTGCGGGCGGTCTGTGTTCACCCGGGCGGCATCAAGACCAACATAGAAAAAGCAGGACGCAGATGCGCGGCAGCGGGGAACGAGGAGTCGCACTTCGCGGAAATGGGGGAACAGATGCTGCTCACCCCCCCTGACGAATGTGCAGCCGACATCCTTGCTGGTGTGGAGCGTGGCGACCTGCGCATCATTACCGGAAGCAAGTCCTCGACGCTGCACTGGTTGAGCCGTCTGCTGCCCGATAGCTACCCGGCGATACTCAGGCTATTGACCCGTTGATCGGCCGCTTCCCGCATCGACGATGAGTTACTGAAGACAAACCCGTGAGCGACATCTACATCGCCGGCATCGCGCGTATCCCAACCTTCAGCATTGAAAGCGCCTGTATCCAGGGATGTTCCGGCTTCAATGTCGCCGTTCAGTGTCTCGACGCAGGAACGACGGATGTGGCTCTGGCCATTCACCTATCGAGCAAACAAGCGTCCGAGGTCGGCGCACAAGGAGCAGAATCAGCCCGGACCGGCATTGGTCGCAGTCGACCCGTGGAAATGGGCGAATTCCGGCATCGATGCCGCCCCATTCCAAACGGGGCTGGTCGGTTGCCCGGCCAAGAATGCGCCGGATTCAGCGACGGATACGTCCACCAAACTTTGGAGGAGTCATGGGCAAGGAAAATCCACGGAAACCGTTCTCGTTACCGGTGCCTCGATGGGCATCGGCGAGGCGCTGGCACGGCGCTTCGCCCGCGCCGGCCATGATCTCGTGCTGGTCGCGCGCAGCGCGGACAAGCTCAAGGTGCTGGGCGACGAGCTGATCGAAAGCCACGGCGTCAAGGTCGTCACCATTGCAGCCGATCTGGCGAGGGACGGCGAGTTTGCCAAGTTGGCGACGACGCTCAGGCGCCGCAGACTGGCGATCGACATCCTGGTCGATAATGCCGGCATCAACGATCTGGGCCGTTTCGAAAAGATGGATCCTGCCGCCAATCCGGCCGTTATCCGCCTGAATATCGCCGCAGCCACCGGGATGATGTCGTACTTCATCCCACCGATGGTGGCGCACGGTCGCGGGCGCGTACTCAACATGGCTTCGGCCTCGGCTTTCGTTCCCGTGCCGTTCATGGCCACGTAAGCGGCGAGCACGGCCTGCCTGCTGTCGCTGACCGAATCGGTCAGCGAGGAACTGCATGGCACCGGCGTGAGCCTGGCCGCCCTGTGCCCCGGAGCGCCCGCGACGCCGATGATGGACGCCATGTCTGCGAACAACTCGCGTTTCATCAAGCTGATCGCTTGGACCGTCCTCGATGTCACCGAGGTGACCTATGCCGGCTTCGATGCCTGCATGAGCGCTCAGGTGGTCCGGCCCGGACGCGTCAATCTGCTGACCACGCTGTCGAGTCGCGCCATGCCCAAGTGGGTGACACGGCGGGTGGTCGGCCTGATGGGACGGAAGGCGGACCGAAAGCCGGCCGCCATGGAAAAGCAGCCGGCCTGTCGGACATCATCTTGAACGCATTGGAAACACAAGGAGCTGTACCGGCCCGGATTATCTGGCCATCGATGCGCTGGCGCTCGTCGCGCCGAGGCATGGTGCTTGCGCTTCCGGTTCGATTTCTCCACCGGCTGCCGCCGGCAAAGGCATCGGGCCAATCTTGAGAGGATACGAAAAGGCAGGCCGGATATCCCCCAAGGCGGGTTAGCGGATCGGTGCGCATGTTTCTGCTGGAAGCCTGCCCGGCCTTCTTCTCGATACCTTCTGTCATTGTCGGGGTTGCTGGCGCCCTGGTCCGTTTCTTCGCTGCCGGAAGAGTCGCTGCCGGCTTTCCGGTATCTGCGACATGAAGCAGAGAGGGTGGTCATGCGCGATCACGGCACGCCCGGCAAGGGAGGGGATGGCCGGACAGCCCAGTTTTTTGCGACGGCGACGAGGGCGGCATTGGCATTGGCGCGGTCAACGCCACAGCCGGCGAAGATGAGCGGTGCCCTGGCTCTTCGAGCTGCTTCTCGGATGACAGAGGCATGTCGGCACCATGGGCGTTGCGCGGATGGATCGGCCCGGGCCGTCCGGCCCACATTTCGCGAATGTCCATGCGGACGATTTGCGGGATGCGGGTCCAGGCCTGGCCGAAAAGAGATTTCGCAACCAGGGTATCCGAAATCCCTTCATCTCCACCCCCTCATCGCAGCGGGGTCGCTTGTCTCGTCGGGAGTTGCAGCAGGTGCCGTTGGGCGCAGGCAGTCGTCGGAGCGAAAGCGGCTTCCCGGGCAGGAAGCGGGGCGCGGCGCGGCCAGATTTTATTGGATGTCGCCGCAGAAGATGTCGATGTTCCGGTCCTGGGGGCTGGTACGCACACGGATTGAATAGTTGCCAGCGCGCAGTTTGTCGAGGGTAATCGGGACCATCGTGCCAAAAGTCCAGCCGCCAATGGTGGCGTTTGTGTGCATGCCGTTCATCTGGTACACGGGTTGCGGGGCCGGCTTCGTGCAGCTTCCGGGATAGATGAACGCGTACAGAGTTGGCGGCCGCGTTACTCCGAGAGGGAGCGGGTCGCTGATGAAGAAGCTGATTTCCGTCTGCTCCCCCTGTGCCAGCAAGGTGGCTTGGGCAGTTGCCCCGAGATTCTGCTGGCCGGCCTGCATCGGGACGCTGAGTGTCCGGGCGTTTCCGCCGTCTCCATTCGGGTTCGCGCATGCGCCAAGGAGTCCACCCAAGGCGGCGCAGAGGGCGCGATTTCCAATCTTCATGCTGTTCTCCAATAGCTGTAGTGGGCAGGCTGCCCATCAATTACACAATGTGCGAGCCAGAAAAGGATCGGATCCTATCGTATCGGTGAATCCTACTACAATGTCCAACACACTAAAGCAAAAGCCCCGTACCGGGGGAGTACGGGGCTTTCGGGCGGCTTTGTCGAGGGAGGGGGAGAGAGCCACCTAGGCTGAGGGGGTCAGCGCATGGATTGAGGATAAGGGTCGAGTCGCGGCATTGCAAGTCACGAAATGCAACAATGTGTAACGCTGCGTCTCCTCGTCCCGGCGTTCATGACCACACCTCTCGGGAGAATTGAAAAGGTGGTCCTTCGCCTATCCCAAATCAGGCCGCCCTGTTTGCTCATGAGACTGAGTCAGTATGGCGACCGATGGATTGACTGCTTTTCTAGTCAAACAGTGGTGGCGACTCATGACGTCCTCGCGGCCAAGTAGGCCCAACTGTGGCGCGCGGCTGCCGCTGCCGGAGAAAACGGCTGGCGCCAGGGATGCCGGGCTGAAGGCTTGGCAGGCGCCGGGTGGGCCTGAACAACTTTGGCATCGACCACCGGGGCCTGGGGCCGAGCCACCAGCAGTTCGTGGGCAAGCACTTGGCTGTTGTGGCAGATCGCCAGGGGACCGTTCAAGTGGGCACGGATTTCCACCGCAGCGCCGATCAGGCGACGCTCCCAACCCTTGGGTGGGAGAATGCGCAGCCATTGCTGATGGTATTGGCAGGTGAGTTGCCGGGACAGCTTGCG
>JADKBR010000020.1 GCA_016714975.1 Candidatus Dechloromonas phosphorivorans
CCAGACCGTGTAAAAACGCTGAGCGAATTTGGTGGTAGCGGTGCGGCGGTTTGCCAGTTTGGGTTGGAATTGCCAGTATTTCTGACGAGGCGGAGGATGGAGGCCAAAAGGACCTTTCAGGCCTCATGGCCTCGATTAGCGCCCCGCTACCCAGTATTTTTCATCACGCGCTTAAGATTATAGGCAAGCACGTGGAGTCACGATTTCGGTACTGACCCGATCCAGTGTTCTGGTCAGGAAGTGCGCTGCCCATCCACAACTTGAGGGTGCCGAAGGGGTGTTCCACCGTCTGGCGCCGAATGCGCATGCTGTCAGGTGCTGATCCAAGCGATCTTGCATGGTCTCGGGATATCCTCGCGCTCCCAGCGAGTAATCCGGCGCTCTACACCGGGAGTGCATTTCTTTTAATGGCGCATTGCTTGCAGTTTGAACTCCAGTAACGGTGGAGCTTCAAGCCTCTCTCAACAGTCGAACAACGCCTGATCAACGCCTGGTCAGCAGGACAGCGATATTCATTCTTTTCTGGGGCGTAAATGAAACTCTGCTCGATCAAAGCGCCCATTGGCCTTGGAACTGGAGGTCGTCGTTTTGGGGACGATGGCAATGATGCCGGCTTCGTGACAGGCAACAATTTCCTCACCCTTGAAGTAGCCCCGATCAGCAATCACGGTGAGTTCTTCTGCCCCGATCGCGGCACGAGCCTCCTGCCATGGTGGTCAGTTGGTCTCGGTCGATCCCGATGTTCGTTACTTCATGCGCCACGATCAGATGGTTCTTTTGCATCCACCGCAGTCTGGACGTTGTAGCCGACGATGCCCATTCCCGAGTCTTCAGTGAACGCGCATCCGCGTCAGTCAGAAATCTGCTTGTGGGCGTGTCATTGAGGCGGATCTCAATTTCCTTGAGCGCTTTCATCTGCTCTTTCACGCGGCGATTTTGTCTTGCAAGCGTTCGCCCCTGACTTTCGCAACGGTAGGTTCTTGCCGGTCAGCCGTATCGAGTTCGGTCAGGTAACGATTGATGCTCGATTCGATTTCCCTGCATTCGCTGTTCCAACTTGGCACTGGTGAGTTTCGGTCACGATTATTGACGGCTTTGAACTTGCTGCCGTCGATGGCAACCAGGGCTTCAGAGAACAGTCCCAACTCTTTGACACAGCACCACAAACTGGACGGCAAACATTTGCGGATCGCCTTGCCGTTGTCTTTGCGGAAGTTGGCAATGGTCTTGAAGTCCGGCATCAGCCGACCGGTCAGCCACATCAGTTCGACGTTGCGCTGGGCTTCCTTCTCAAGCCGCCGGCTCGACTGGACCCGATTGAGGTAGCCGTAGATGTAGTTTCAGAAGTACGGTGGGGTGATAGGCCAGCCGACCAGGTTGCTGGCTCAACACCCTCGAATCCCAGCTTGCCCAGAGCCAGTTCATCGACGAAGACATCCACGACCCGCACCCAGATTGGTCTCGCTATGTAGTCGTCAAAGGCATTCCGGGAGCAGCGTGCTCTGGGTTCGTCAGATACCACCAGGTCAAGATGGTGATATTTCGTGGTCAGGTCTTATGCGATCACGTGGTCAACTCAGTCGAGATTTCGCGGTTGTTAATGATTGGACTCCGGGCCAGGCCGCGAAGGGCAGTTCAGCGATTGTTATGCGGAATAGCGACTGATAGAAAAAGGACCGCAAACTTCGCGGTCCTCTTCGGCAATACATCAGTAAGGCGGATTGATCACCACGTACTGCGAGCCCTGCGGCTGATACCAGGTGCTGCCGCACTGCTGATAGATCATGCCGCCATAGTTCACGGGGACACAGCCGGCGGGAACGGTACGCACCATCGAGCCGACGACGGCGGAGGTGACGACAACCGCTGCCGTGACCGCGGCCGCCGTCGCCACCGGATGATAGTCGTTGTCCCAGCCGTTGTTGCAGCAACCGCCACGGTTGTTGTTGACATTGACATTGACGTTCTTGTTGGCGTTGATGTTGGTGTTCCGGTTGCTGACGTTGTTCACGCTGGTGCTGCGCACATTGTTGGCCCGCACGTCGCGATTGGCGTTGTTGACCTGACGGTTGCCACCACCCCCGCCACCACCCCCGGCACGCGCACCGGCATGGCCACCACCGCCACCACCGCGTGCCTCGGCGACCGGGGCCATGGCGAAGCTGGCCAGAACGAGAACCGTCAGGGGTGCCAGGAACAACTTGCTGAATGATTTTTTCATTTTGGCGCTCCTTTACTTGCTTTCCAGCGAACGAAGTTCGACTGCGGTCGCGCCCTTGGGCGGCGTGAATTTGAAGATGCTGTCCTTGAAGGTCGGCTTGAGGTTCCAGTCGAAATACTGGACCGACTGCGGACGCGCGTCGTCGGATCGGTTGGTGATCACGAGCTTGCGCGGCAGCGGCTTGGCCCCGGCGGTGATCCAGATCTGCCAGTCGACGTTGCCCTGACGGAAGGCGTAATGGTCACAGAGGTCGTTGTCGATGAAGTCCTGGCCGGCATTCATCGCCGATTCGATCTTGTCGAGCGGTGCGGCCGGGGTGCCCCAGAGGAACATGTCGGCCATCGGTATCTCGACGCCGTACCTTTCCTCCAGCTTGCTGACCAGTTCGCCGAGGTTGCCGGTGAACTCGACGGTCGAGTAGGCCTTTTGCGCCGGAATGAAGATGGTCGCCAGCTTGCCATCGTAGAAGATCTCGCGTTCGGCGCGGGCACTGAACATACGGGCGCGCAACATGTTCGGACGCACGGCCTCGATGTTCGCCGTCGCCGAATGCTGCAGCTTCTGGCCGTCGGCAAGAACGCGCTCGCCAGTCAGGTCAACCGACACCTTGAAGCGACTGAGCGTCTGCAGATGGGCGCCCATGTTCTTGAGGGCCTGGATCGATGCCGGATCGACGGCATTTGCCGCCGCCGGTGCGGCAGCGGCGGCCGGCGCGGTCTGTGCATGGATGCCAGGCGCTGCAAGCATGACTGCCAGCAGGCTGAGCACCAGTTTCTTACGTACCATGGTTGTCTCCTGGGTTGGAAATACATATCGAGAGGCATTGGGCCGGCGGCCTGCCGGGTCGTGCAACTCTGGTGTTTCAAGGGTGTGGCCGGACTTGGCCACACCGGCGCGCATTCAGTTCGACTTCATACGACGAAAGCATTATGTTCCGCTTTGGCTGATCACGCAATTCCTTGCCCTGCCTTGCCTCGTAGCGCTACCGGCTGATCCGGTAGTTCATCGGGAGTGTTCTCCCCCATTGTCTCCCCTGATTCGTTTGTTGCTTTTGCCTGTCGATCAGAATGACGCCGGGCTGACGTTTCTCCGCTGCGGCACTCCGGCTTTCCGAGTCGGCCAGAATGGCAGCCACCTGATCGCCGACCAACTGCGGCCCGTCCGAGAATGCAGATTCTCACCTCATCGACGTCGGTTGTAGATCAATCAACTGCCATCGGCAGAACAGCAAACATGTGCGCGCGTCATCATCTTGTCGAAATCTCAAGCGTGACAAATGGCCCGGCGTCCTTTGCCCCCTCACAGACGAGTTGCTTGCGCCGGATCCTCGCAACCTGCGGCTTAATGGACACTAAAGTGATGGACAGGATCAGGTCCGTGGTCAAGGCAATCCCGGCTGGTTCGCTGACGCTCAAAGGAAGGACGCATCCGGCGCCTGCGTTCTTGCTAACCGGACCGCCAACGGCCGCATGACCTGGTCCGCATCAGTGTCCGCATCAGTTGACCTGAACCAAATGAAAACGGCAGACTTCACCGCTCCATCATCCTCGTTTAAGCTGCTCAACAAATCTTTCTCGCAGAGGACGCCGAATGAATGAAGGGAAACCAGCAATGTCTTTATCACAGGCTGACTGGTCGGAACGATTGGTCTTCGGCATTGCTCGAGTCGATGCCCAGCACAAGCAGCTTTTTGACCTGGCCGCCACATTTGAAGGCAGTGGCGATCAGATTCGCGTCATGAAGACGCTGGCCTCGCTCGCCAATTACGTCAGAATTCATTTGATTGAGGAAGAGCTTCTGCTCGAACGCTGCGGCTATCCGAAGCTTGCCGAGCACAAGGAACTGCACAAGCATTTCAAGACCCTGTTGCAGCAGTTGCTCGCCGAGGCCAATGGCATGACGCTGGATCAGATTGCAGAGCGGGTTCACTATCTGATCAACGGCTGGTTTTACAACCACATCATGATCGCCGATCTGGACTATGTTCCACTGGTCAAGGAACACCCCGAACATCAGCTTCTCGAATGAGCCCGTTTATCTCCGGCGCCCGCTTTCAGCCGAACAACTTGAGTAAGCAAACGAAGTTGACCGCAAGTGACATGGCCGCGACCAACTTCCAGACCATCAGGGGATAGTGCTGCACCAGCGGTTGACGGCTGGGGCGAAGGGGGCCTGAACAGGATACTCAAGGAGTCTCTGCTCCTTTACCTGGCCGTGGCGCACTACGGCAGGGGCCGTGGCGAATGGAGCCGCTCGGAGCATCCGGCGTACTGGAGTTCGACCATCGAAGCAGCCGTCGCAGGGCAGTCGGGTCAACTTGCCGAAATCTGGGGCGGCCGGAAAGCGCTCTCAGGTTCGATCAGGGTCGGCACGCCGAGGACAATGGTCGCGAACGCTTCGGCATAGCGGGCGACGAGTCCGCTGTAGGCGATCCGCGTCGTGAAATCGCCTGCTCAGCGAATGTCGACCGCAACTTCAACGCCCTGGCGGGTGGTCTGCGCCACATTCTGATGCACGCAGCCCATCTCGCCCGCCCTGCCCTGCGCCACCAGGTCGGTCTTCCAGGTGCCGTAGCTACCGGCCGCAACGCGGGTTTCAACGCTCGGCGGATCCTCGCCATCAGCCGCAAGAAGCTGGATGACACCGCCGGAATGGTTGCCATAGATCGCCGACATCGGGCCGCACATGACCTCCATGCGCTCGGCGCGATCGAGGTTGAAGGTCGCCGCCTGGCCCTGGCCATCGGGCATCGAAACCGGGATGCCGTGCCTTGTCAGACGTCCGCCGTGCAGCCCGAAGGCGGCGCGGGCGCCGAAGCCACGCGAGGAAATCTGTAGATCCTGCGCGTAGTTCTGACGATTCTGGACGGTGATGCCCGGCATCGACGCCGCGGGCCAGTCTTCATGTTCGTCTCGGCAGGTTGCCGGAGCAACGGATCGGCTGGACCGCATTCTGGCCTTGCAGGGCGGTCGACCGCAACAGTGTTCGCTGGACAGCCCGCAGTGTATGGCGCCCCTTCGCCCCCCGTCGCGGGGAGCGCGGACCACCCGGGGCACATGTTATCGTTGTCATTCTGCCGTGCAGGTGGCGCGCTGACCAACCCGTAATCCGGAGATTTGTTCCATGAAGAAGATCATCCTCATCACCGGCTGCTCGAGCGGCATCGGCGCCGCGCTGGCGCTCGAATTCCACCACCGCGGGCACATCGTCTTTGCTACGGCGCGCCGGCCTGCAGCGCTCGCGCCGCTCTCCGGGGAAGGCATCCGCACACTGGCTCTCGACGTCAATGACGACGCCAGTATCGCCGCCGCCGCGGCTGTGATCGAAAGCGAAGGCGGTCAGGTCGACGTCCTGATCAACAATGCCGGCTTCAGCCAGGTCGGCGCGGTGATCGACCTGAGCCGCGACGACCTGCGTCGGCAATATGAAACCAACGTGATCGCGCCGGTCGCCGTCACCCGCGCCTTCCTGCCCATGCTGCGGGCTGCTGCAGCGCGCAACGGCAGGGCCGTGGTTGCCAATGTCGGGAGCATCGTCGGCCTCTTCGCAACGCCCTTTGCCGGCGCCTATTGTTCGAGCAAGGCGGCGATCCACTCGTTGTCCGACGCACTGCGCATGGAACTCGCTCCGTTCGCCATCCGCGTCGTCACCATCCAGCCCGGCGGCGTGCGGTCGAGCTTCGGCAACCACGCCGAGGAAGCGCTGCGCCTGCCAGCAGGTTCGCTCTATCTGCCTGTCGCGGACGGCGTGCGCGCCCGCGCCCAGGCCGGCCAGAACGACGCCACGCCGGCGGAGGAGTTCGTGCGGCCGGTGGTCGATGCCCTCCTCGCCAAAACCCCGCCGATTGTCGTGCGCGGAGGCAAAAACAGCGTCAAGCTGCCGCTCCTCAAGAAACTGCTGCCGACCGCCATGTTCGACGCCAAGTTGTCCCGGATCTTCGGCCTCGATCGCCTCGGGACGAATTAACCGAGATGGAACCCGGAAAAGCGGAATCGGGAAGTTATTCAGGATCCGCGGTCGTGGCGCGCGGCTTGCGCCGCACCGCCGGCTTGCGTACCGGGCTCGTCCCGGCGGCCGGCTTGCCTGCTGGTTGGCTCGCTTCCGCAACGGGCGCAGCCTTCCGCGCTGTCCGTCGCGCCGGCCTGATTTCAGCTTCGGGTGCTCGCACCGTCAGCGCAAGATGCTCGGCGAAACTCTCACGGAAGCAATCCATGAAGAATCCCGGGTCTGGCATCATTGCGCGGTCGGAAACCGCGCACACCCAGAGCACGCCGTTGTAGCTGAAGCCGGTAATATTCAGGCCCATCCCGTCGAGCAGCACGCTGACCGGCATGAAAGCGTGGACCTTGGCCCCCGCCATATAGAGAGGTGTCGACGGACCGCGCACATTCGATACCGTGAAATTGAACTGCGGCAGGAGGACGTGACGGACAGCGAAATCAACCGCCTTGGAAGGCAGCGTCTGGAAGATCCTCGCCGGCAGATCCCTGCCCACTGAATTGACGGCCTTCTTGCCCTTCGTCGTTCCGCGGCAGACCTTGCGCAAGCGTTCACCGGCGTCGGCAATATTGCTGAAGACTGGTACGAACGCCATGCCGATCTGATTCCCCTGGTCGCCGGACTTGGCTTCACCATGGATGCTCATCGGCACCAGGGCATTTAGGCTGATCTCCGGCAACTCACCCTTCGCCAGAAGATACTTGCGTAACGTTCCGCCGCTTACCGACACGAAGATGTCATTGATCGTCGACCCCGGGACCGCATCCCTGATCTTCTGGATGGCTTCCAATGGTAGCGGCATGGCGTCCACTACACGATGCGGCGACAACGGGCCATTGAAGCGGGTGGGTGGTGCCTTCTTGGAGACTCCGGCCACTTCCCGGGCATCCTCGCCAGCGTTTACGCCCAACGCACCACGAAGCATCGTTTCGATCTGCTTCTGACCCAACTGCAACGCAAGCGGCGCCAGGGCACCGACCAGTTTGGTCGCATTCACTGCCTGATCGACGCGATTGCCAACCATCCGTGCCAGGAGTTCCAGGGTGGTCGGTTCGCGGTCGACCACCTTGGTGACCACTTTCCTGGAGACCGTCTCCGCTTCCGGCGTCAGGGAATGCAGGTTGCCGACCAGCGCCGCACCGGCCTGGCCATCGATTGCCGAGTGGTGAAACTTGATATACAGCGCAAAACTGCCGGGGGGAAGGTCGGGGACGTTGTCGAGACCCTCGATGATATAGGCCTCCCAGGCTGGCTTGGTCAGATCGAGCGGGCGGGCGTGAATCCGCGCCACCTGAATCATCAACTGCCGCCAGTCGCCGGGGCGCGGCAGAGCTATATGGCGAACGTGATACTCGACGTCGATATCCTTCTCGTCTATCCAGTAGGGACGATCGAGATCGAAGGGCGCCCGCACCAGGCGGCGGCGGAAAACCGCCGACTTGTCAAGGCGGCTCGTGAAGAATTCGAGGACGTCCTTGAACCGCACCTTGCCTCCGGGTGCGGTCGACGGGTCATAAATGCCCAAACCCGCCACATGCGCCCGCTGATTGCCGGTTTCCTGTGTAAGGAACAGGTTGTCCGTACCCGAAAGCTGCTTCATCGTAGCGTCTTCCTCAATCGCTCTGCAATATGGCTCCACTCGCGCAGTTGCACTCGTCGAAACAGATGCGTGCACTTCCGCGGGTCATGAGTTGCACTCCATTCGTACCGCCGCGGAAACGAATTCAAAAAACCAAGCGTTTGCCGGAGCTTCTCGCAGTATCAGTGGATTGCCTGAAATCGGTCAAGAGTGAGTGGTGTCAGCAAGCGTTCGCCATGGCGTTCCGCAGAAACAGTAACAGACGCGAATTGGCCAGCCAGCTTCGACCGCTCATGGAACGCCGCGCTCGGTGCCGCTCAGGATGTCGGGATTGCGGTCACCGCGGCCGATCGCTCGAGCGGCCTTATCCAGGGCCGGCACAATGCGGCGACCGCAACCATCGCCGTGATACCACAAGCAGATGGCCGGCCTCCGGGTCCAGTTCGATGCAAGGGGACTTGGACCACAGGATCAGGGGCTCGAGGATCGCTTCGTGCACGCCTGCAACCGGTGCATGGGGCGCTGAGCCTGTAGCGGACTACTCTGGCCTTAAGCCACTCCATCTTGCTTGCCCGCCGGCATGGCAATCGACAGCCAGTCATCCGGTAGCGGCTGATGGCAAACTATTTCAATGCCTGCCGACCGTCATTCTGAGGTATCGTCCAAGTCCCCCGAATATCAACCACGAACCGGATGGCTCCGTGAGCCACGTACCCCCGCCTGACCCTCCCGGGACGAACAGCCGATGCATTTCACCATCTTCGATACCCCGATCATCAATACCCTCATGCACTGGCTGTCGCGGCTTGTATTGCGCTTGCTGGGATGGCGCGTCGAAGGCCGTGCGCCCGATGCAGCGAAATACGTGCTGATTGCCGCACCGCATACCAGCAACTGGGATTTTCCGGTAACCCTGATGGTTTGCTTTGCCTTGCGCCTGAAGGTTTACTGGATGGGCAAATCCAGCCTCTTCCCCCCGCTTGCCGGCGGACTGATGCGCTGGCTGGGCGGGATTCCGGTGAACCGCGAACGTTCTGGAAGCCTGGTGGAGGGCACGGTCGAAGCATTTCGGCGCAGTCAGCGCCTGACCGTGATCATTTCCCCCGAGGGAACGCGCGGCAAGGTCACCCACTGGAAGACCGGCTTCTACCATATCGCTCACGGCGCCGGTGTGCCCATCGCCCGCGGCTACCTGGATTTCGGGAAAAAGCTGGCCGGCATTGGCCCCCTGTTCGCGACCACGGGCGACATCGATGCCGACATGCCCCTGATTCAGGCTTCCTATGTCGGCATTGCCGGCAGGAAGCCGTAGCGTTCCCGGCAGGCGCCGGGAGTTCCGCTGCGGCGCCATCAGGGCCAGTGCCAAGCCATGCGGTTTGCCTGCTGGTACGCAATACCCCGAGGCACGACAGTGCGCGGTGCGATCTTCTGTTAACATAGCGGCCTTGCGCCGCCAGTCCGGCCGGCAATTTCCGGGGCCCTGTCTGCGCGCTGCCCGTCCGGATCCGGAACAACAACCCCACCAGCGACATCTCCGATGAAAATCGACCTGCGTTTGACCTTCCACTACGGGCTGACGATATTTCTCAGCGCCTTTCTGCTCTTTCAGGTCCAGCCGATGATCGGCAAGATGATTCTGCCGTGGTTCGGCGGCTCGGCGTCGGTGTGGACGACGTGCATGCTTTTCTTTCAGATGATACTGCTGCTCGGCTACCTGTATTCGCACTGGATCGTCGCCCGCCTTTCGCCGCGCCGCCAAAGCCAGTTGCATATTGCCCTGCTGCTCGCCAGCCTGCTGGTCATGCCGATCGCCCCGAGTGACGCGTGGAAGCCGACCGGCGCCGAAAACCCGACGCTGCGCATCCTCGGTCTGCTTCTCGCCTCGATCGGACTGCCCTATTTCGTGCTATCGACCACCGGCCCGCTGGTCCAGGCCTGGTTCGCGCGCGAGCGTTCCGGCCAGGTTCCCTACCGGCTGTTCGCGCTCTCCAATTTCGGCTCGATGCTGGCGCTGATCGCCTATCCGCTCGCCATCGAACCGGTACTGCCGACGCGCCTGCAGTCGTGGGCATGGTCGGGGCTTTTCGCCACCTTCGTTGTCTCCTGCGGCCTGCTGGCCTGGCGCGGGCGCAACAGCCAGCCCCTGACACTCCGGCACGACGATGAGGCTCAGCCGATCACCGGTCGCCAGCTCACGCTGTGGGCGGCTCTGGCTGCCTGCCCATCGATACTGATGGTCGCCAACACCAGCTTCCTGACCGAGAACATCGCTCCCATCCCGCTGCTCTGGGTGGCGCCGCTCGGCCTCTACCTGCTTTCCTTCATTCTCGCCTTCGAGGGCCGCAGCTGGTACCGGCGCGGGTTGTACCTGCCGCTGCTCGTCGTCGGCCTGGGTGCCCTCGCCTGGCTGCCAACCCTGGGCGTGTCCGAACTGTCGATCCAGGTGTCGATGGCGATCAACCTCGCATCTTTCTTCGTCGCCTGCATGGTCTGCCACGGTGAACTGTCCCGCCATCAGCCGCATCCCGGGCAGCTCACCACCTTCTACCTGATGCTTGCCGTCGGCGGCGCCCTCGGCGGCTTCTTCGTCGGGATCATCGCACCGTATTTCTTCAACAGCCACTACGAGTTGTCGATCGCCATCGTCCTCACCGGGCTGGTAGCCGCCATCGCCGTCATCCCGACGCTGCCCGCCACACGACCGGGATGGCGACTGGCAGCCGGCGCCGGCTGTGCGGTCGTCCTCGTCGCACTGGCCGGAGTGCGCGTGGCCGACCATGTCGGGGAAAACAGCGGCGCCGATGCCCTGCTGCGCAACTTCTACGGCACGTTGACTGTCCATAGCAACCCGGAGACCGGCTTCCGCACCATGTTGCACGGTCAAATCGTCCATGGGCGGCAGTTCATCGCAGCTGACAAGGCCCAGACACCCATCGCTTACTACAGCAGCGAAGGCGGCGCCGGCAAGGCCCTGCTCGCCAAGGCCGGCAGCGGCCCATTGCGCGTCGGGGTCGTCGGCATCGGCATCGGCACGCTGGCCGCCTACGGCCGCGCCGGCGACTACTACCGGCTTTACGACATCGACCCGCTGGTCATCGACGTCGCCCGCAGTCATTTCAGCTTCCTTGCGCAAACCCGGGCACAGACCGACATCGTCCTTGGCGACGCCCGCCTGCAACTGGAAACCGAGCGGCCACAACTGTTTGACGTGCTGATCGTCGATGCCTTTTCGGGCGATTCGGTGCCCGTGCATCTTCTGACGCGCCAGGCCTTTGAACTCTATTTTCGCCACCTGAAGCCGGACGGCGTGCTCGCGGTACACATCACCAACCGTTTCCTCGACCTGCGTCCCGTGATCAAGGCCGCCGCCGACCACCTGCAGCGGCCGGCGCGCATCATCGACCACGACGGTGACCGCGAACGCGGCATCTACCGCTCGCGCTGGGCGCTGATCGCCCAGGACGACACCTTTTACTGCCACGAAGGTTTCGAGGACGCCAAGCTGCTCGCCGACAAGCCGGGGTTCCGGCCGTGGCAGGATGATTACAGCAGCTTGTTCGCGATCCTGATGTAGGCCGGTCGTGGCAAGGCCCAGCTCGGGGTAGAATCCTCGCCATGAGATCGGTACCGCCAATCACGATCATCCTGCTGGCCGGCCTTGCTGGTTGCGCCTTCTTCCCGAACTGGCACTGGGAGAAGCGCGGCGCAGCGGCTGGTGAATACGACCAGGATGTCACATTCTGCAAGCAGCGGACGTACTCCGGGGTCGATGGCATGGTCACCGACGAGAGCGTGCGGCGGATGCACGGCTGCATGGAGGCGAAGGGCTGGCGGAAAGTGCAGAATTAAGCATCCGATGTGCGGACGTTACGCCCTCTACGGCCCGCAATCGCGACTGCGCGAGGCATTCTTGCTTCAATTCTGTCCAGAGTATTTCGCGCGGTACAACATTGCCCCGCAAAGTCGCGTCCTGATCATCCGTGACAAGATGGGAACCGGCCGGGTTGGCCAATTAGCGGGATGGGGACTGATTCCGTCGTGGGCCAAGGATCCGGGCATCGGCACCCGGTTGAACAATGCCCGTGGAGAAACCGTTGCCGAGAAACCGGCATTCCGCAGCAGCTTCGCCAGGCATCGCTGTCTGATACCGGCCAGCGGATTTTATGAATGGCAGGCCGTTGCCGCCGATGGCAAGGTTCGCAAGCAACCCTGGTATATCCAACCAGCTGATGCACGCGGCTTTTTCGCCTTCGCCGGCCTGCTCGCCACTTGGAAGGCACCGGACGGCACGGCGATTGTCACCACCTGCATCATCACGACTGCGGCAAACGACCTCATGGCGCCGATCCATGATCGCATGCCGGCCATCCTGCGTCCGGAGCAGTACGATGCTTGGCTCGATCCGGAAAATAAGGACAACGAGTCGCTTCAGACAATGATCGGACCGTGCGGTAGCGAGTTGATAAGTGCCCGCAAGGTCAGCACGGCAATCAACCGCGGGGCGATCGACGAGCCCGTGTGCATCGAGCCTTTGACAGTTTGATCATCCCGGCTCGAGCCGAAAAAGTGGCTTGTTGGTCGGGGTGAGGGGAAAAATGGGGAACCCCGCTGACTGGGGCTTAGTGAAGCGATGCCCGGCAGCCCGGGGGCATCTCAGGTGGTGTTCAGTACTCTGGTGGCACCAGGTTTCTGTAAGCCGGAAGACTCCCGCTATCTGCGTTCCCTGGCGACGAAAGGTTCCACGAGTGCCTCCTGCACCGAGTCGGTCCTGTTGAGCGCCTGGTCGAAACTGGCGTTCCAGACATCGGCATTGGCCAAGTCGGCACCTTGCATGTCTGCCTTGAAAAAGACCGCCTGGCGCAGGGTGGCGCCCTTGAGTCGCGTCTCCTTGAGCTTGGCATTGGTGAAGTCAACGTTTTCCATGGCAGCGCCGGTCAAGTCGGCTCCGGACAAATCGACTCCTATCAGCTTCGCACCGGAAAACACGCCGCGAAAAGCGTAGCAGCCACGGATCGAGCCGCCCGAGAGGTCGATCCCTTCCATCAGGACGTCTTTCAGGTACGCCCCCGAGAAGTCTGCCAGTGGCGCCTTGGTGCCGATCAGGTTCGAGCCGAACAGGTTGGCACCGATGAGGGTCGCCCCGCTCAAGTCGCCGTCATCGAAGGTTGCGTGAAATAGATCGGCCTCGCGCAGATCAGCGCCAGCCAGGTTCGCTGCCGTGAAGTTGGCCCATTTGGCATTGCTGCCGCGCAAGTCTGCGCCAGTCAGGTTGGCATTTCTGAAATCAGTGCTCTCCAGCTTTGCGCCCGCCAAGCGCGCGCCATGCAGGTCTTTGCCGGCCAGCTTTTTTCGGGAGAAGTCGCACTGCGAGAGATCCGTCGCGGCCTGCGGCGCTGCGCAGTTCCCGGGTGGCAGATCGGCCGCCGCATGAAGGACGATGGGCAAAGACAAGATAAGAGCAATGAGTTTAGGTGGCTTCAGCAACTTCTTCTCCCCCTCCAGACTACGGTCGATGATTGTATTTTGTCCTGATTCGTTACGCCCAATCATGTTGAGCTCCCCTTCGGCGGATTCAATCTGGCGCTCGACCCACTACTCGACCGAGTGGTGCTCGCCACCAGGCAATTGGTAGCCGTCGCGTTTCGCTATTTCTCGCTGATGCCTTGGCGCCCGTCCATTCGGTGCTACCGCACCCCCCGGTTCGAAAGTCATCGTCGTCAGCATTCTGGCTATGACTCCGATCGATGGCAGGCTGAAAGAGCTTTGTTCACTTGGCTAGCCGCTCGCAGAGCTTGACTGTCGTGTCCACATAGCGGAGCAGACGTTCCCCTTGTGCAATGACGGCCAGCGCATGCTGACTCCTGCTTGCATTGGCGAGATTGGGTAGCAGGACACTTTCGAATCTTTGCCACTGCTCTGCAATCTCCTTGAGTTGGGCAGCCAGTTCGGGAACACTCATCCCACCTCGCTTTAACTCGGCCAGATTGACTTCGAATTCACACCAAGAGTCCGCCATCCGTTGCAGCATCGCATCGTTGCATACCCCCCATTCCCGAAACAGGAAGAATTTACCGATTCGTTGCGACAGCATCCGGTTACGGCCGGCAAGATTGACGTAGTGCGCCGCCGGCACAGCGGCATGCGTCGCTGCCTCGCGAGCCAGGTGATCGATGGCTTCCAGAATCTCTTCGCTCAATTCCAGCACCAACGAGGCACTGGCCAGCGCCGGGGCAGTGTGGAACAAAGCCTCCCGATAGCGCGGCCAGACATCCATCACAGTGGTCAGGCGGTTAGCGAGCGGGTCGGGCAGGCCAATGCTGCCCAAGCGATCCAGCGTCCGCTCAAACTGGGTCTTCAACTGGCGCAGTTTGACGGCCGCCTTGGTCGGGACAATGTTCTGACCGATAAGCGCCCAAGCCATAGCCATGCGCTGCGACAGGACACGAGGACGACCGCAGAGATTGATCAGTGCGCCGGGCGACAGAGAGATGCCAAACCCGGCCCCGGCCGCTGGCGATCTGCGGCAAAAGCTAAGACGTTGACCGGTGTTGCCGACTTCGGTATTCAGTAAGGTGGCGTTCTGGATGTGCACATTGCGCCCCTCGACGACGATGACGCCATTGTCGATCAACTGGCGCAGGCTCCGTGAGAAACTCTCCGGCGTCATGCCAACCCGCGAAGCAATGATCTTCTTGCTGGCATTCAGCGTGACAGGGCTTTCGCCAGCCAGGCCGGGAAGCACGCCAGCCAGCGCGACAAGGTAGTCAAGCACGCGCTGGGTTCCCGTCAGGCCGAAGTGGTGACCGGTCACGTCAAACTCGATGGCGCACTGCCGCTCGGCCAGTGCCTGGATGATTCGCCAGCCCAGATCGAGATCTTGGCGAATCACGGCGTGCAGCTTCGAGATCTCAAGAGCGACGACGATGCAGGGAGTGATCGTCTCGGCGGAACAGGCATAGCGGCTGGTGCCGAAGAGTTCGCCCAGGCCGAGGATCTGCTGGGCTTGCACCAGCTCGATGATCTTCTCTTTTTGGCCGGCCAGAACCGTCGAACGCTTCAGCGTCCCGCTGACCAGTAAATGCGCTTCACGAATTGGCTGGCCGGCACGGAACAGATATTCACGCGCATCGAGTTGATGCAGACGGCTCGCCCCGATCAACTCGTCGAGCTGCGGCTGCGCCAACCCGCAAAACAAGGGGCTGTGCGACAACAGGTCGCGCTGTGCCCACTTGGGATCTCTAGTCGGGACACTCAATTTCGCCGAACCTCACGACACGCTTTCCAAGATCACATGTTAAGGAATAAAGGAAAGGGGCATAACCCCCTTCCTTATGCCTGAGTCCCTTGATCTGGCTAGTAGACGTCGTGCTGGGTATTGTAGACGTTGAACTTGCCGGTTGGTGTCACAAGCTTCGGATCGCGGATGACGGCCTTCAGCTTGCGTGTCTTGTCATCAACGATGACGATGGCCGATTCCTGGTCCTTGCCATTCCAGACCGAGAACCAGACTTCATCACCCGCCTTGTTGTACTCAGGCTGAACGACGCGCTTCGGACCATCCTTGATCCCCGACCACTCGCCGATCGGGATCAGCTCGCTGCCTTTTTCAAGGTTGTTGATATCCCAGACGGCGATCGACTGGCTGACCGAGGGTTCCGGATTGAGTGTCGTATCGACCCACAGGTTCTTCGACTTCGGATGGGTCTTCAGGAACAGCGAACCGCCGCCCTGACCCTTCAGCGTACGCACGACCTTCCAGGCATTGTCCGCATGCCTCTTCGGATCCGTACCGATCAGGGAAATGCTCTCGTCCCCGAGGTGACCCGTAGCCCAAACCGGGCCGAACTTGGGATCGACAAAGTTGGCTCCACGGCCCGGGTGAGGCGTCTTGCCCACTTCGACCAGCTTGGTCAACTCGCCCTCCTTGGTGTCGATGACGGCAATTTTGTTCGAAGCATTCGCCGCATCCATGAAATAGCGATGCGTAGACTCGAAACCACCATCATGCAGGAAGGGCGCCGCCTCGATCATCTTGAGCTTCAGGTTGTTGAGATCGCGATAATCGACCGAGTAAACCATGCCGGTTTCCTTCACATTGACGAAGAATTCCGGTTTGAAATGGGAGGCAACGATAGCGGCGACGCGCGGTTCCGGATGGTAATCCTGGCCACTCACGGTCATGCCACGAGTGGAGACGATCTTGCGCGGCTTCAAAGTGGCACCGTCCATGATCACGAACTGCGGTGGCCAGTAGGTGCCGGCAATCGCGTAGGTATCCTCGTAACCCTTGGCCTTGGAACTTTCCACCGAGCGAGCCTCCATGCCGACCTTGATTTCGGCGACGGTGTCGGGCTTTTCCATCCAGAGGTCGATCAGATTGATCTTGGCATCGCGGCCGATCACGAACAGGTAGCGGCCTGAAGCCGACATGCGTGAGATATGCACGGCGTAGCCGGTGTTCAGAATGCTGACGATCTTCTTGCTGTCGCCGTCGATCAGCGCAATCTCGCCGGCGTCACGCAGGGTAACGGAGAACAGGTTCTCGAGATTGAGATTGTTCATTTTCTTCTTCGGGCGCTGGTCGACCGGAACAATCACCTTCCACGAAGCCTGCATCTCCTTCAGGCCATATTCGGGCGGAGCCGGTGGCGTCTGCTGGATGTAACGCGCCATGAGGTCCACTTCGTCATCGGTCAGCACGCCAGACGTTCCCCAGTTCGGCATACCGCCGGGGGAGCCGTACTTGATGAAGACCTTCAGGTACTCCAGGCCTTTTTCCAGTGTGATGTCCGGGGTCAGCGCCTTGCCGGTCGCGCCCTTGCGCAGCACGCCGTGGCAGCCAGCGCAGCGCTCGAAGAAGATACGCTTGGCCTTGTCGAACTCAGCTTCCGTCATCTTCGGCGCCTGCGGATTGATGTCCTGGCGCATCGGTACATTGCCCAGCGGCGAGCCACCGGCGCTCTCATACTCGCGCAGCGTGCTATCGCCATGAACAGCCGGTGCCTGCGCGAATGCCAACTGACAACACATCGTCAGGGCCGGCAATGCTGCCAGATGAAAACGTTTGAAATTTCTGGAAATCATAAGTCCCTCCTCCTCTATTGAAATCTGATCGGCGGCGCACTATCTCACTCGAATTGAATTGCGCCTTGATTGAAATCAAATCCCGGGAGGGGCTAGAGACCACGCGGCTTCCGCAAGGGCACGAACTTGATCATTGACAAGAAAGCTATTTTGCAAACCGGAAAAGACGCCCGGTGCCGTGCTCGGAGGGATCTCGACTTGCGCGCAGTCAAGCTGCTCACCATTCGTCCGGTGCTCTCGCAACTGGAGCTCCCAACGGGGCGGATGTTCAGCTCGGATACGCAGATGCACGCTGCAAGTTACCCTGCAGTGCCGTTGATTGAGAGCGCCAGTACCACTGGGCTTATCAACGTCCTGAAGTCACATCGGTTACAGGCGAAGATTTTCGACTAACGCGGTAACGCTGCCGTGCAGGCAGTTGCCGCATCTGCCAATCGACGGGCTTCGTCGTTGCTCTGGGCAAGTCCCATATCGCAGAACGAATCCGCTGAAAAACCAACCACGAGAAGTCGGGAGATGGTCGCTCCTTGAGTGGCGTCCTTGGCAGGGTCCACCAGTCTCAAGCGGACAATCAGTGCCAGCGGCATCCCCGTTTCGTCCAGCCGCCATTCGGCAACGTCCGATCCGCTGACGTTGGGAAAGTGTCCCAATGCCAGGAGATCGCGCCCATAGACCACGCGCTGTTCGCTGGACCATTCGAGATCGTTTCGGCGCAGGTCGACCCAGGAACGCGCGTCCGAAGAGACGACAAACAACCGGTAGGGCACGGGAGCTGGGCACTCCTCGACTACCAGGTCACGCCGCTCATACGATCGGGCGATCTCGGGTGGGGGAACGGCGCAGGCACCCAACCCCAACGGCGTATAAAGGCTGGTCATTTCCCCGGCGCCAACCAGCGGACTGACCAGGAAACCGACGGCGGCGACCAGAAGGAGGGCCGCCCTGCTGAAGCCGGTCACTGGACAGATCTTCTCATGCAAGACCAAGCACGGCGGCCGTGGTCGGCCCGACGACGCCGTCAACCGGCAGACCCTTCGCACGCTGGAAGGCCATGACCTGAGCCATGGTTCCGCGACCGAACGCCCCGTCGAGGATGAGGGTGAAGCCAAGGGCATTGAGCTTGGTCTGAACCGCAAGGACGTCTGGGCCGCGATCGCCAAGGCTCAGAATCTGTGCAGCGTGAGGCTCTCCGGAAAACCAGGATCGGATGGTGTCTTCGGCCACCTCGAAGTGCATGGCATCCTCGGTGCGAAAACCGGCGCCCCAGAACCAGCCATGCCGGTTGAAGATTGGCGCAATGTCGGCCAGGCCCTGCTGACAGAGGCCATCGCCACGCTGATCGAGATTGCCGTCGAGGGTCAGGTCGACCGCGGTGCCCCAGGAATGGTTGCTTATCGAGACCTCGGAGCCGCGGACGAAGCGCGCGCACAGCATGCCGGCAGTGCCGAGACTCTCGTAAATGTCAGGTCGCTCAACGCTGATCTCACTCATGACCTTGGTCAAGGAAGCCACTGCCTTGTCGAAACCCGTAACGCGGAACGGGCCTACTGAGCTCGTCATCATGTGCGGCTTCAGAGTGACATTGGTCACCGCTTGGCATTCGCGATCGTAGGTATGCCGTGGACTGCCGAGGAGTTGCAGCATGGTGGCTTGCCTGGCAGGGCCAACGCCCGGGTTGATGACTGCGGGGATAGGGATTAGTCTGGTCAGACTCATGGCGAAATATCCTTTCGAATTTCCATTTCAATGTTGAATGCGGGCGAGGAATTGTAAGGCCAAGGGGTCAGCGAAAGGCCGCCACCGTCTGCTTTGATCCCGCCACGAAGCAACGTCCTACACACAGCAGCGTTTTCCCCGGCACCGCCGGCACCGCTCCGCCAGAACAAAGACGTAACTCGAGAACCCCTGCGGGCGTTTCCTTGTCTTCATGGGTGAAACAGGTAAGCCGTCTTGGCGGAAAGTGTTCGCAAGCACTGATCGCCAGCAACGGACCAAGGTCTTCTTCCCCCGCCTGAACCAACTCCGTGATTCTGGCGAGGTCGAGGTCATCTTCGATAAAGCGAACTGCCGTAATGTTCGGCATGGTGATGCTCCTCATGCGCACGTTATCTTTAGAATGCTCTCCAGGCGGTCCAGCTCAGGAGGTCTTTTCCCTCCAATTGCGCCCCTGATCTCGGCATTGTCGCTGTTAGTAGTCAAGCCAAGCTCTTTGGCGACAACCTCCAGCTGCTTCGGGTCAACAATCTTCCTTACACAGTCAACGAGCTTTTTCTGGCGAACGCGGATCTCAGGCGATACGGGGCTGACGGTGCCGACGCCGAGGATGGCACCGACGGCCCCAGGGTTTTCCGATACCCCGATCGCGGCCTCCCCTGACGCAAAGCGGGTGCGGATTGTCAGCTCATCACTGACCAACGGTAGCGACGAACGCGCGCCTGAATCCTCGAGATGAAAATTGGAAAAGACGCTCACCGCTTCGCCGTTTGGCGTCCCAGCCGTCCCGCCACGCGGCGGTGCCACGGTGGCAACCGAGCGCAGCAGTCCGAAATTTACTCGCACCGGTTCGCTGACATTGTCGTTGACCTGAACTGCGGCCAGATTGAAGGAAGTGCGCTCGCCGTAGATCAGGGCGGGTTGACAAGCCGCCAACCCGATCGCGGCGACCATCAGGACAATAGGTCGACCGACAAGAGTGTGGAGTGTCATCGTGGCTTTCCTCCTATCTATCGGTGAAACAGTCAAAATACGCGGCAGCACGTTCGTCCTTAAGGTGCTTCGCGAAATTGGTGGCGGCAATCCCTGTAGCGAGCGATTCGTCAAACTTCTTGAGCGCCAGACCACTGACGACGACTTCCGTGCAGTTCAGCGCCGACATCACTTCGCGCCCGCCATCCTTCTGTTCGACCGTTTGGGGCACCCAGGTGACGAAGTAACGGTCATAACCGAACTGAACCCGACCCGCGCTGCGCGCGGTATTGACGCTGGCATCGAGGCCCAGCACAGTGGTCGACGAAACATAGAGGCGGTCCTGAGTGCAGGCCGCGAGTTGCAGCGCCAAAGCACCGGCTAGCGCGGCGCCGAGACGTCGGCGGGGATTTCGATAGGCCAGCATGGTTCCTCCTCGGAACAGTAGGTGAGACGGGTTGCGCTTACGTCATCTGGCAGGAATCGCAGGCGCATGTACAGGCTTTCCGTTGCCGGGATCAGGGCAATCAAGCTTGTGTCACGATAACCGAGCGTCAACCCGAACTCGACGCTGGAAGTCCGCAGGTCCATACCGACGGCACGCGTGCTGACGGCTAACGGCGCCCGCTTCGGCAGCGGCACAAAGAAATAATGGCGGCCCTCCTCCGGCGGATCTTCAATTCGCTGCGGATAGACATAGCTGCGGCGATCGTAACCCAGCGTCAGTCCGGCATCCTCGGCAACGGTTCTCATGGTGATGCCAAAGCCCTCCATGGTCACGACGTACGCCCCCTCAGTCCGATACACATCAGCAATCAGCAGTCCACTGCCAGTGGAGCATCCGCTCACCAAACAGAGGCTTGTCGCCATGCCGAGCAAGGCCGAGACTCGCACCAAGTGGATAAACGCCTTTCCAGAATCAATCAAACCGCTTGCGCCGCAAGCAATCCTGCCAGGATGCCGGTTCCCACGATACTACCAGAGCGAAAGGCCGGGCCTGACACTGTTCGCTAATGACATCCCAAAGGTCTACCTTCGTGTTTGCATTGAGGAATGATCTGCCATTTCTGGCCGTTTTCCGCAGTCGACCGCAGCAATCAGCCTTTCTCGTGGCAGGCCAGACGCATTGACGGGAAACGCCTCGCCGAAAACGGTGGACAACGGGCAGGCGATCGCTTGGGGCCCGTAACCCGAGTTTCAATCCGGGACCCCTGGCGCAAGCTGTGCGGCCAATGCCCGGATATGCCGGTCATCGGTTCCACAACAGCCACCCACGAGCTTCAGACCAAGCTCCCGGTGCAAGCTGGCGACCGCACGCCCGAACCTTTCCGGATCTTCCTCGACCAGGCTGGCACTGTCGTTAAGTTCTTCGGGGCTGAGCGGAGCGGTATTGGCCAGCAGCCCAATGATCCGCTGCCTGACCAGGGGGGAAGAATTTGCTTCATGGGTCAGCGCCGCACGGGCGAAGGAGACATGTGTGCAGTTGATCAAGTAGGCCAGCGGCCGGGGCGTAGCGACGGCATCAATCCTGGCAAGTGCATCTTTCAGTGGCGTACCGTCCAGCAACGTTCCCTCCGGGCGGACAACGAAGCTGATGATGTAGGGCCTGCCGGTGGCGGCCATGGCCAAGGCCAGGCCGCTGGCCTCGCTCAGGGCCGGCAGCGTGGCGGCGAGGAGGAAATCCACCCCGGCCTCCGCCAGCTTGTCGGCCTGCCAGGCGTGGAACTCAAGGGCCTCGTCGACGGCCAGCGCCTCGGCAGGGTTGTAGGCATCACCGCGACAACTCATCAGACCGCAGATGACCACCTTCTCCGCATACGCCCCGTAACTTCTTCGCAGCCTATCCAGATACCGCACATTGTCGCCGTTCACGTCGGCTCCGCCATAGCCGGCCGCCGCGATGCGCTCCTGACTTGCCCGCCAGGTTGGAGTAGATATCACCAGCGGCAGGCCCGAGTCGCGACCGATGTCGAGATACTGACGAAAGATGGTCTCCAGTGCGGCGCGTTTCGCATCGTCATAGATGAACGCCGAATTGACCAGATAAGGGTCCAGTTCGAGGCCCCCGTTGCGGCGCAGGCGCTCGATGACTGCACCCTCCCCGAGTACGCAGGGCGATTTCCCAAGAAATTCCGCAATCGGCAGATGGTTCATATGTGACGTTACCCCGGCCCTTTCCAACAGCTTCTCCGGGCTGTCCTGACCTCAGTTCTCTCCGCTGCGCGCTGCTATTTCCGGCCAGGCCATTCGCAGGTAGTAGCCCATTGACCATAATGTCAGAAGTGCAGCGATCCAGATCAGCCAGTTGCCAAACAGCCGGCAGTCGATGCCCAGAAATTCCTCATAGTAAAGCAGCATTGGAATCGCAACCATCTGCGCGACCGTCTTGATCTTTCCCAGCATCGATACCGCTACGCTCCTGGTAGCGCCAATCCTCGCCATCCATTCGCGTAACGCCGAGATGGTGATTTCGCGGCCGATGATAATGGCGGCGACCACAGCATCAGCGCGCCCCAACTGGACCAGAACGATCAAGGCTGCCGCGACCATCAGCTTGTCGGCCACTGGGTCAAGAAAGGCGCCAAATGCCGAAGTCTGGTTCCACATCCGCGCCAGAAAACCATCTGCCCAGTCGGTAACCGCTGCCGCGATGAACAGGGCCGTCGTCGCCACATCGCGCTCGTGACCCGTCATTGTGTTGGCGGGCAGATAATAGACGGCGATCAGCAGCGGTATCGCAACGATGCGCAACCAGGTCAGCAGTATTGGCAGGTTGAAAGGCATTGGCTTAATGTAGTGCTGCGAAGATCTTTTCGGCTTGTTCCCGGCTGATTCCGGAAACCTCTGCCAATTGGTCCGGCGATGCTGCAAGGACACCCGCCAGGCCGCCAAATCGCGCGACGAGAGCCTTGCGGCGGGCTGCGCCGATGCCCGGCAGATCTTCAAGCTTTGAAGTCCTGCGTGCCTTGCCGCGCCGTGCCCGATGGCCGGTGATGGCAAAGCGGTGCGCTTCGTCGCGGATCTCCTGGATCAGGTGCAATGCCGGATGTTCCGCCGGCAATTGTAACGGCTTGCGGGCCTCCGGGAAAACCAGCGTTTCCAGTCCGGGCTTTCTCCCCTCGCCCTTGGCCACGCCAATCATCGCCAGTTGTCCCAGTCCGAGTTCCGCGAGCGCCGCATGCGCACAAGTGACCTGCCCCTTGCCACCGTCGATCAGGATCAGGTCCGGCGCCATGCCTTCGCCGCCAGCCACGCGCTCGTAACGCCGGCTGACGGCCTGGCGCATGGCAGCATAATCGTCACCGGGCTCGATATTGCGGATGTTGAAGCGCCGGTAATCCGCCTTCTTCATGCCGTTTCCCTGATAGACCACGCACGATGCGACGGCGGCCTCACCCTGCGTATGGCTGACGTCGAAACATTCGATTCGCCGGATTGCGTCAGGCAGCGCCAGAACCTGCTGCAAGGCCAGCAGGCGCTGTTCCTGCTGGGCCGATGCCTGATTGCGGGCGACGATAGCCAGCCGACCGTTGTGCACCGCCATATCGGCCCACGCCCGATGCAAGACCGAACGCGCCTCGCTGACGGGCACCGCCCGCCCCGCCAGTTCGGCAAGCAATTGCCCGACATCGCCCCCCTCCTCCTGTTCCGGCAAAGGCAGCGCGATTATTCTGGCCGGTGCCGGGTGGGCGGCGTAGTGCTGCCGGATGAATGCCGCGACGGCCTCGGCCGGCGAGCAGTCGCCGGCATTGACCGGAAATTGGGGCCGGTCCCCCAGATGCCTGCCCCCCCTGACCATCGCCAGATTGACGCAAAGCTGCCCGCTTTCGCGCAGGGCAACGATGATGTCGATGTCCTCGCCCTTGCTGCTGGACACATACTGCTTTTCCTGGACCTGGCGCAGCGACTGTATCTGGTCGCGGTAGACCGCCGCCTGCTCGAACGCAAGCCTCGCCGATGCCGCCTCCATCGCTTTCGTCAGGCGCCCGGTGACCTCCTGTTGGCGTCCGAGCAGGAACATCGACGCGAGTTGAACGTCCGCCGCATAGGCTTCGGGGCTGACATGGCCGACACACGGCCCGCTGCAGCGCTTGATCTGGTAGAGCAGACAGGGACGCGAGCGATTGGCAAAGACCGAATCCTCGCAGGTGCGCAGCCGGAACATCTTCTGCAACAGATGGATGCTGTCGCGGATCGCCCATGATGACGGATACGGACCGAAATAGTCCGCCTTGCGATCGGGATTGCCGCGAAAGAAGCCGAGCCGGGGAAATTCCTCCCTGGTGAGCACGATGTAGGGATAGGATTTATCGTCGCGAAACAGGATGTTGTAACGCGGCGACAACGACTTGATCAGGTTGTTTTCGAGGAGCAGGGCTTCCGCTTCGGTCCGCGTCGAAGTGGTCTCGACGGCTGCAATCTGGCTGACCATATGGGCGATGCGCGGACTCGCCAGGTTCTCGCGGAAGTAGGACGAAACCCGCTTCCTGAGGTTCTTCGCCTTGCCGACGTAGAGTACCGCGCCTCCGGCATCGAGCATCCGGTAGACACCGGGCAACTCGGTCAGCGAGGCGAGGAACTCGCGGGCGTCGAAAGTCATGGCGCTTCCGGTTTACCCGAGTCGCGCCTTGACGCCGGCGAAGACGGCTTCGAAACTCTCCCGCGACAGGCGCCCCGTCCGCCAGTTGTAGCCGCTGCAGTGGTAGCTGTCGACCAGCAGGCGGCCATCCGGCAAGGCAAGGCTGACGTTGTGACCAAACGCGTGGCCCGCCGGTTTGAGGCGGTAGGCGCGAAGCACCGCCTGATGGGCGATGGCACCGAGGGCGACGATGACTTTCAGGCGCGGCATCGCCGCCAGTTCTGCCTGGAGGTGGAAATTGCACTCGTGGATCTCGGCGGTCGTTGGCTTGTTGGCTGGCGGCAGGCAGCGCACGGCATTGGTGATCCGGCAGTTGACCAGGCGCATTGCCGGATTGGCCCGGTTGTCCGCCCCGAGAGGCACGTCCGTGGTGGCAAAGGCGAAGCGGTGCAGTGCCGGATAGAGCAATTCACCGGCGACGTCACCGGTGAACGGACGACCGGTCCGGTTGGCACCCTTTTCGCCTGGCGCGAGTCCGACCACGAGCAGTTCTGCGTCCAGTGGCCCGAAGGCCGCGACCGGCAGCGCGTGCCAGCCCGGATCACGCCGGCGGATGGTGGCGAGGTGCTCTGCCAGACGTGGGCAGGCGATACAGTCCTGCGGATCGTGAAATGACGACATGACGACGATGGTAGCATGCTGTCCATGCAGCTTCATTGGGACATCTTCTGCCACGCAATCGACAATCAAGGCGACATCGGCGTCTGCTGGCGGCTTGCCCGGCAACTGGCCGCGGAGCATGGCAAGCAGGTGCGACTGTGGCTCGACGATGTGGACGGCCTGCGGTCGCTGTGCCCTGCCGTCGATGTCGCAAAGGACAAGCAGGTTTGCCTGGGGGTCGAAATTCGTTGCTGGACTGTGAATGTTGCGGTCGACCGCGTTGGCGAGGTCATTATCGAGGGATTTGGCTGCAAGCTTCCGGGAAACTATCTGCAGGCGATGGCTCAGGCGGCAACCAAGCCTTGCTGGATCAATCTCGAATACCTCACTGCCGAATCCTGGATTGAGGGCTGCCACGGCATGGTTTCACCCCACCCAACGCTGCCGCTGGACAAATACTTCTACTTTCCGGGCTTCTCGGCCGCCACGGGCGGCCTGTTGCACGAAAAGGGTCTGCTGGCGAGACGCGATGCCGCTGCAATGAGCCATCCTGCACCCGAAGGCATCGACATCAGCCTGTTCTGTTACGACAACGCCCCGGTGGGTGAACTGCTCGACGTTTTAGCGGGCTCAACGAGTCCGGTTCGCGTCCATGTCGCTGCCGGCAAGCCGCTGGCTGCCGTCCAAGCTCATTGTGGCGGAAATGGCCCGTGGCAGTTTGGCGAGTTGCGCGTCATTCCGTTCCAGCCTCTGCCACTCGATGACTACGATGAGCTGCTGTGGCGCTGCGACGTCAACTTTGTCCGCGGCGAAGACTCCTTCGTCCGCGCGCAATGGGCTGGCAAGGCTTTTGTCTGGCAGCCTTACGTCCAGGAAGCGGGGGTTCATCTGCTCAAGATGGAAGCCTTTCTCAACCGCTACACCGCCGGAATGAAGCAACTCGCAGCGACTGCTACGGCGAACCTGTTTGAGGCATGGAATTTGACTGGCCAGGTTCGCCAGGCTTGGGCGGATTTTCTCGGCTCCAGAATCGAGATATCGGCGTACACACGCCGCTGGGCGGATGAGCTCTCCGAACGCCCCGACCTATCCGAAGCCCTCGTCAAGTTCTGTGCTGCCAAGGTATAATTGCGGGCTGATTTTTGAGTTTTTTGGACACTCCGAATGAAAAACGCACAGGAACTCCGCTCCGGCAACGTCATCATGGTTGGCTCCGACGCGCTCGTCGTCCAGAAGACCGAGTACTTCAAGTCCGGCCGTAACGCGTCGGTGGTCAAGATGAAGCTTAAGAACCTCTTGAGCGGCGCTGCGTCGGAAGCCGTCTACCGCGCCGACGACAAGTTCGAAGTGGTTGTCCTCGAAAAAAGGCAGTCACTTACTCCTACTTTGCCGAACCGATGTACGTCTTCATGGACGCCGAGTACAACCAGTTCGAGGTTGAGGCGGAAAACATGGTCGATGCGCTCAAGTACCTAGAGGATGGTCTGACCTGCGAAGTGGTCTTCTACAACGGCAAGGCCATCTCGGTCGAACTGCCGAACAGCGTGGTACGTGAAGTCATCTACACTGAACCGGCGGTCAAGGGCGACACTTCCGGAAAAGTGTTGAAGCCGGCGCGCCTGGCCACCGGTTTCGAATTGCCGGTTCCGGCCTTCGTCAGCATCGGCGACAAGATTGAAATCGACACCCGTACCGACGAGTACAAGAGCCGCGCCAAGTAGTTCCCGGGGTTTCGCGGCCTATCGATCGGGCAGCTTCGGCTGCCCGTTCTCAATTGAGTCACCGAATCTGCCGGTAACAGCATCGCTTGTGGATCAGGCCATCAATCGCGCGATGGTTTCCAGCGCCGCGCGATAGCGCGGATCGGACTGAAGTGCCTGCCAGTCCATCGCCGCCCGCCTCGGCAACAAGGCTTCGACCCGCCTGCCCCTGGCTGGATCGACTTCCGGATGCCAGTCAGCCAGAACCTCGCCCACGGCATCCGGGGAATTGCACACGAGCAACATGTCGCAACCGGCATGATAGGCCGCATCGACGCGGTCTAGCATGCCACCGACGACTCGAGCGCCTTGCATCGACAGATCGTCCGTAAAGACTACGCCACAAAACTTAATGTCATTTCTTAAATAGTTTATCCATATATTTGAAAATACAGCCGTGTTGCAATCCATGCAGTTGTAAATAACGTGGGCGGCCATCACCGCATCGAGGTCGAGCCTGCGGTAGGGGAGCAGGTCGTCCTGCATAGCGTCGAGGCTGCGGTCATCGACGGGAAGTTCGACATGCGAGTCGGGAATCACGTAGCCATGGCCCGGGAAATGCTTGCCACAGCTCGCCATGCCAGCGTCACGCAAGCCAGCCGTCAGCGCCCCGGCCAGTGCGATGACGGCATCCGGCCGACGATGAATGGCGCGATCGCCAATCACCCGCGACGGTCCGTAGTCGAGGTCGAGAACGGGCGTAAACGAGTAATCGACACCGTGCGAGCGCAGTTCGGCGGCAAGCACGTAGCCCACCTGGCGTGCAGAATCGAGCGCCGCCTCGGGTTGCTGATCCCAAAGCCGGCCGAGGGCAGCCATCGCTGGCAGCCTGGTGAATCCCTCGCGGAAGCGTTGCACCCTGCCACCTTCATGATCGACGGCGATCAGGAACGGACTGCGTAGCGCGTGGATCTCGCGCGTCAGCGCTTGCAGTTGCCCGGGATTCTCATAGTTCCGGGAAAACAGGATGATCCCGCCAACCAGCGGGTGGCAGAGGCGCTGGCGATCAAGATCGCCGAGCCGGGTGCCGGCGATGTCGATCATCAGCGGACCGAGGGCGAGCTGTTTCATGGGCGTTCAAGAATGACGCAGGCGATGGCGTATTCCGCTTCATCGCTCAGGGAAAGGTGAACCGTGAGCCCCTGGTTTTCGATCATTTCAGCCAGTTGACCGCGAAAGGCAAGGATTGGCTTGCCCAGCTCGTCGTGAGCGACGGAAATGGCGGGCAGGACGGCCGGCGGGCGCACGCCGGTGCCCAGCGCCTTGCAGAACGCCTCCTTGGCCGCAAAACGCTTGGCAAGAAAGCGCCCCTTGGCGGCGGCTTGGGCGAATTCCGCGAGTTCCTGCGGAGCGAGCAGCTTTTCCAGCGCTCTCGCCGTGCCGCTCCCACATCCCCTGGAGACGCTTCACCGCAACGATGTCGGTGCCGATGCCGTGGATCATTCGCCGCGCTCGGCGGCTTCGCGCATCAACTGTTTCATTTCGCGGACGGCTTCGCGCAAGCCGACGAAAACAGCGCGGCTGACGATGGCGTGGCCGATGTGCAGTTCGCGGACGCCGGCCAGTCGGGCCACTGGCTGGACGTTGTAGTAGTTGAGTGCGTGGCCCGCATTGAAGCGCATGCCGAGCTTGCGAACTCGCTCGCCGGCCAGGCGGATCTTGCCCAGTTCGGTGATCACCGCCTGCGCTTCGGCATCGCGGCCCATCGCATGGAAGGCATGGGCATACGGGCCGGTATGAATCTCGCAGACGCCGGCGCCAATGCGGCCCGCCGCCTCGATCTGCGGTATCTCGGCATCGATGAATACACTGGTCATGATGCCAGACCCGGCCAGACGGGCAATGACATCCGTCAGACGTGCCTCCTGAGCCAGAATATCGAGCCCGCCTTCGGTGGTAACCTCGTGGCGACCTTCCGGCACCAGCATCGCCATTTCCGGTTTCAGGCCGCAGGCAATGCCGACCATTTCATCGGTCGCGGCCATCTCCAGGTTCAGCTTGATCTGGGTCAGGTCGCGCAAGCGCCGGACATCGGCGTCCTGGATGTGGCGACGATCTTCCCGCAAATGAACCGTAATGCCGTCGGCACCGCCAAGATGTGCCTCGACTGCGCCCCAGACGGGATCCGGTTCGTAGGTGCAGCGCGCCTGGCGCAGCGTGGCGATATGGTCGATATTGACCCCAAGTTCGATCATGGATCCTGCAACTCCTTGAATATTCTGCGCGTTTCCAGCTCCTTGCCGCCGAGATAATAAGCCATCAGCGTGCGCATCAACTGCTTGGCCTCGCCGCGCGATCGCGGATCCGAGAAATCCTCGGCAGCAAGATCGCGCAAGGTCTTTCCGCTGACCGCCTGGGCGGCGGCACCCGCATGCTCCAGCTTCACCGGGCCCTGTTCCATGCGGTAGGTGTAATGGGCTGCGGGAATGATTTCCTTGCCGCTACTGTCATGAGTCAAGGTAAGTCCGTAGCCGAGCTCCTGCAACAGTGCTTTCTCGAAGCGGCGCAGGTCGGCCTCGCGCTCCCTGGTCCCGGTATCCTCGGCTAGCCTTGAAAGCAACTCTGCGTAGCGCGCAAAGAGCTTCTCGTGGGCATCCTCGCGCGGTAGCAGGTGCATCAGCAACTCGTTGAGGTAGTACCCGCAAAAAAGAGTTGCGCCCTCCAGCAAGGGTTGCCCGCCCTGCCATTCGGCCTTCATCAGGGTCAGAACCTCGCCTTTGCCGGCCCAGCCAAGTTCAAGGGGCTGAAATGCCATCAACAGGCCGCGAATCGCTGAACGCGGCCGGCGTGCCCCGCGTGCCAGCAGCGCCATGCGCCCGAAGTCACGGGAAAACACTTCGACGATGAGACTTGTTTCCCGGAACGGGTATGCGTGCAAAACGTAGGCCGGCTGGCCATCGACTTTGCTGCGCAGGTTCATTCGTAACCGAGACTCTTCAGCAGGCGCTCGTCGTCGTTCCAGCCGGATTTGACCTTGACCCACACCTCGAGATAGACCTTGCCGTCGAACAGGCGCTCCATGTCCTGACGGGCCTCGCTGGCGATCCGCTTGAGCGCTTCGCCGCCCTTGCCGATGACAATCGCCTTGTGACTGTCGCGGTCGACGACGATTGCAGCGAAAATCCGCCGCAGATTGCCTTCGATCTCGAATTTCTCGATCTCGACCGTCGTCGCATAAGGCAGTTCGTCGCCAATGAGGCGGAAGACCTTTTCCCGGATGTATTCGGCGGCAAGAAAACGTTCGCTCTTGTCGGTCAGATCGTCCTCCGGAAACATCAGCCCTTCATTGGGCAGGTGCTTGCGCGCTTCGGCAAGCAGTTCCCCGGTCTGGCGCCCCTTGGTCGCGCTGATCGGCACCACCGCCGCGTAATCATGCTCTGCGGAGACCTGAGCGATGAACGGCAGCAGTGCCGTTCGATCCTTCAACTGGTCAGTCTTGTTGATGACCAGAATGACCGGCCGGTCCCTGGGCAGCAACCTGACCACCGCCTGATCCTTGGCGTCGTAGCGACCGGCCTCGATGACGAAAAATACCAGATCGACGTCGTTCAGGGTCTGCGTCACGCCGCGATTCATTGTCCGGTTCAAGGCATTGGCAAACCTGGTCTGGAAGCCTGGCGTATCGACGAATACATATTGCGCGTCGCCGTTGGTAACAATCCCGGTGATCCGGTGCCGGGTGGTTTGCGCCTTGCGCGAAACGATGCTGATCTTCTCGCCGACAAGATGGTTGAGCAACGTCGATTTGCCGACGTTGGGACGGCCAACGATGGCGATGTACCCGGAACGGATCTTCTTCATGCCTTGAGTACTTTCAGTGCGCTATCGGCAGCGGCCTGCTCGGCTAGACGACGGCTGCTGCCCTGCCCGATCGTGCGCATGGCGGGATTCTCGATTTCGCATGCCACTTCGAAGCGCTGTTCATGGGCTGCGCCGCTGGCCTCGATGACCAGATAGCGCGGCAATGGTCTCTTTCGACCCTGCAGCCATTCCTGCAAGCGGGTCTTGGCATCCTTGTTCGGCTGCCCTTGCATCAGTTCGTCGAACAGGGGGAGATAGAGGCGGGCGATGACCGTTTGCGCCGCTTCGAAACCACCATCGAGATAGACGGCACCGATCAGCGCCTCGAGAGCATCAGCCAGAATCGACGGACGCTGGCTGCCACCGCTCCTCAGTTCGCCCTCGCCCAGGCGCAAGTATTTGCCGATACTCAGCGTGACGGCCAACCGGTGCAGCGCATCCTGACGAACCAGATTGGCGCGCAACCGCGAAAGCTCGCCTTCCGCCAAATCCGGATGGCGCCTGAAAAGCGCCACGGCAATCACGCAGTTGAGAACTCCATCGCCGATGAATTCGAGCCGCTCGTTGTTGGGGTTACCGAAGCTGCGATGTGTCAGCGCAGTCTGCAACAGGGCAGGATCCGCAAAAGCATGCCCCAGTGCCGCCGGCAGCGTCGACAAGTCAATCACCCATCCTTCAGTTAGCGGACGAACCCTTGTAGTTGATCACCAGACTGACATTGGCGAACAGCGGGATACGCTTGTCGTAGTCGAATGAAACAACGATCGCGCCCTTGTC
Source organism: Candidatus Dechloromonas phosphorivorans (assembly GCA_016714975.1). Classification (GTDB taxonomy): domain Bacteria; phylum Pseudomonadota; class Gammaproteobacteria; order Burkholderiales; family Rhodocyclaceae; genus Azonexus; species Azonexus phosphoriphilus. The sequence continues at coordinate 31,146 of JADKBR010000020.1, forward strand.
CTTGGAAACATCAAGCTGTTCCGGCTTGAAGTCGAGCTGATCGATATTGGCAAAGTTATCGAAAGTCTTTCTGACATCAGCAACAGTCGCCTCGGGGCCCACCCTGGCAACCGTCGCCTTGACATCTTTGAGAATCTTGTAGTACTCAATCACCGTCGGCGCCACTTTCATGCCCAGCACAGCCACCAGTGTGACCACGACACCCCAGAAAATTAGGCCGGAAAGTGCCACCCCACGTTGATATTTCATTTTATTCTCCTCACTTGAAGGAACCAATCCGGCTGGGACTGCTCAGGTTCAACCAGATAAAGAATGCCTTGCCCACAATATTTTGCTCGGGCACAAAACCCCAGAAACGACTGTCACGACTATTGTCACGGTTATCGCCCATCATGAAGTAGTGCCCGGGCGGCACCTTGCAGACCACACCGGCCGCATTGTAGGTGCAATTCTCGCGATAAGGAAACTGCGTTGCATCGGAGACAAAGGCTGGCGCATCACTGTCATTCAAGTATCTGTACTCGACATCGCCCATTCTAGCGACATATTGTTCCGAGTAGTAGAGGCGTTCCGGATGGCGATAGTCCGCGGTTTTTTCCGTATCCGCCAGCTGGCCGTTTATTGTCAGACGCTTGCTCTGATAAGCAACCGTATCTCCGGGAACGCCGACCACGCGCTTGATGTAATCGAGCGACGGATCTTCCGGGTAGCGAAAGACCATCACGTCGCCCCGTTGCGGCGAATTGATGTCGATGATCTTCTTGTTGATCACCGGCAGGCGGATGCCATAGGTGAACTTGTTGACCAGGATGAAATCGCCGACCAGCAGGGTCGGAATCATCGAGCCGGAGGGAATCTTGAATGGCTCGAAGAGGAAGGAGCGCAGCACGAAGACGAGCAGTATGACCGGGAAGAAGCTGGCGCCCCACTCCACCCACAGCGGCTCCTTGGCATCCTTGGCGCGCAATTTCCGGAATTTGAACACGTCGACCGCATAGAGCACACCGGTCACAACGGTCAGCACGAAGAGAATAAGGGCAAAGTTCATTGGTCAAATCTCAATTATCGACACGCAGGATGGCCAGAAAGGCCTCCTGTGGAATTTCCACGTTTCCGACCTGCTTCATCCGCTTCTTGCCAGCTTTCTGCTTTTCCAGGAGTTTCCTCTTGCGTGTGATGTCACCACCATAGCACTTGGCCAGCACGTCCTTGCGCATCGCCTTGACGTTTTCACGGGCGATGATATGTGCGCCGATGGCAGCCTGAATCGCCACGTCGTACATCTGGCGGGGAATCAGTTCGCGCATCTTGGAAGCCAGTTCGCGGCCGCGATATTGCGAGTTGGCACGATGCACAATCAACGACAGGGCATCCACCTTTTCGCTGTTGATCAGGATATCCAGCTTGACCACATCGGCCGCTCGGTATTCCTTGAACTCGTAGTCGAGCGAGGCATAGCCCTTCGAACACGACTTCAGCCGGTCAAAAAAGTCCATGACCACTTCGGCCATCGGTATTTCATAGACCAGCTTTACCTGCCGACCATGGTAATGCATGTCGACCTGGTTGCCGCGCTTCTGGTTGCACAAGGTGATGACGTTACCCAGATAATCCTGGGGCACGAAGATCGTCGCGGTAATGATCGGTTCGCGAATTTCCTCGATCTTGCTCAGTTCGGGCAGCTTGGCAGGGTTTTCGATCTGGGTCACCGAACCATCGCGCATCACCAGTTCGTAAACAACAGTGGGTGCGGTGGTGATCAGATCCTGATCGAATTCACGCTCCAGGCGCTCCTGTACGATCTCCATGTGCAGCAGACCCAGAAAGCCACAGCGGAAGCCGAAGCCGAGTGCCTGCGACACCTCCGGTTCGTAGTGCAGCGAGGCGTCGTTGAGTTTCAGCTTTTCCAGCGATTCGCGTAGCGAATCGTATTGATTGGACTCGACCGGGTAAAGGCCAGCAAATACCTGCGGCTTGATCTCCTTGAACCCGGGCAAAGGTTGGGCAGCCTTCCGATCAACCGTGGTTATTGTATCGCCGACCTTGGCTGCCTTCAATTCCTTGATCCCGGCAGTAACGAAACCCACTTCGCCGGCACGCAGCGCGTCGCGCGAAACCGACTTCGGCGAAAACACCCCAACCTGTTCGCACAACTGCTGGGCGCCACTTGCCATGAAAAACACCTTGTCTTTCGGGCGCAAGACACCGTCGACGACGCGCACCAGCATGACCACACCGACGAAGTTGTCGAACCATGAGTCGATGATCAAGGCTTTGAGCGGGCCTTCCGGATCGCCCTTGGGCGGCGGAATGCGGGCGACCACCGCTTCCAGAATATCCTCGACGCCCAGGCCGGTCTTCGCCGAAGCGAGGACGGCATCGGTCGCGTCGATACCGATCACATCCTCGATCTCCTGCCGAGCGCCATCGGGGTCAGCAGAAGGGAGGTCGATCTTGTTCAGCACCGGCACGACCTCGACATCGAGTTCAAGGGCCGTGTAGCAATTGGCAACGGTTTGCGCCTCGACACCCTGCGAGGCATCGACCACCAGGAGTGCGCCTTCGCAAGCCGACAACGAACGTGACACCTCATACGAAAAGTCGACGTGGCCCGGCGTATCGATCAGGTTCAGGTTGTAGACCCTGCCGTCACGCGCCTTGTATTGGAGCGCCGCAGTCTGGGCCTTGATGGTTATGCCCCGTTCGCGCTCGATATCCATCGAATCCAGCACCTGGGCCTCCATCTCGCGGTCGGAAAGGCCGCCGCAGAGGTGGATGATTCTATCCGCCAACGTCGACTTGCCATGGTCGATATGTGCAATGATGGAGAAATTTCTTATGTGATCCATTAGTAAAAAAGGGCGCTTTTGCAGCGCCCTTCCTTGTTCAGAAGACTCTGAATTCTAACGGATTCCGGCCAAATATTCACGGACTTTGGGCTCATCGAGGAAGTGGTGACACAGTTCGGCTTCGCCATGCAGCAGCGCCGGGACCAATTGATCATATCTTGCTTCGAGCGCCGGATCTGAATCAACATCGAGGACCGTCACCGAAGCGCCAAACTCTTCGGCGAGCGGAGCCAATGCCACCTCCATCTCGTGACAGAGGTGGCAGTAGCTCCGGCTGAGCAGAGTCAGGTCAATTGCCATTAAGACCCTTGATGGTCACAAAGGTCTGCATGTCGCCACGGCGGATCAGGAGCGTGATGTTGCTGCCCTTTTCGAACTGCGCCAGCAGTTTGTTGAACTGCTCGACCGTCGTGACTTCCGTCGTTGCCCCCTTGCTGATCAGTGCGATGATGATGTCACCGGCGCGCAGATCAGCCCGCGCATTGGCCCCGCGAACGTCCTGGATAAGCAGGCCGGACGGCATCTTCAACTCCCGCTTTTGCTCGGCCGTCAGTTCGCTGACCACCAGTCCGAGACGATTTGCCTGCTGCTCCGCAGGCTTCCCACCCCGGGCCGGGCGGCTGGAAGCCGTCTTTTCTTCCGTCATTTCACCGACAGTTACGGCAATGTCTCGGGTCGCACCTTTGCGCCACACCTGGACTGTCGATCGCGTGCCTGGCTTGGTTGCACCGACCAGGCGCGGGAGGTCGGCGGAGGTATTGATCGCCTTGCCATCGAATTTGAGGATGACGTCACCCGGTTCCAGTCCCGCCTTCTCCGCCGGGCCGCCCTTTTCGACTGCATTGACGACGGCACCCATGGGCTTGCTCAACGCCAGCGACTCCGCCAGTTCCTTGCTGACTTCCTGAATCACGACCCCAAGGCGCCCACGGCTAACCTTGCCGGAAGCGCGCAACTGGTTCTGGATATCCATCGCAACATCGATAGGAATGGCGAAAGAGACGCCCATATAGCCACCGCTGCGACTGTAGATCTGCGAATTGATGCCGACCACCTCGCCACGCATGTTGAACAGCGGACCGCCGGAATTGCCGGGATTGATCGCGACATCCGTCTGGATGAAGGGGACGTAGTTTTCCTGCGGCAATGAACGGCCCTTGGCGGAAACGATACCCGCCGTCACCGAATTATCGAAACCGAAGGGCGAACCGATGGCCACAACCCACTCGCCGACCTTGAGCTGCGCCGGGTCCGCCATTTTCACGGCCGGGAGTCCGCTGGCCTCGATCTTCAGCAGCGCGACATCGGTTCGCTTGTCGGCGCCGATGATCTTCGCCTTGAATTCACGCTTGTCGGTCAGGCGCACCGTCACTTCATCCGCGCCGTCGACGACATGGGCATTGGTCAGAATATAGCCGTCTTGGCTCATGATGAAGCCTGATCCGAGCGACTTGTTCTCGAACTCGCGCGGCGTGCTGCCTCCCGGTCCCCGGGGAATGAAGCGCTTGAAGAACTCGAAGGCCGGGTCGCTCTCGTCGAACGGAAAAGGCATTCCCTGGTTGCCGCGCATCACCTGCGTCGTGCTGATATTGACAACGGCCGGTCCCTGTTTCTCGGCCAGTTCGGTGAAGTCCGGCAGACCGCGCATCTGCGCAAGCGCCATTGACGAAACAAGAAGGAATGACAACAGAGCCAGAAAGCGTTTCATTGGCGTGCACCTCCTGAATTGCTTAAGACGAACGGGAAACGATATGGGGACGAATTGCGGAAAAACCAGTACCCGCCGCCGCGCGGCGACGAACATGAAGAAAGGCGAGCACCAAGCCGGCCAGACTTCCAAGCATCGCGCCTGGATCGTCTCCAAGAAGCATCCCGAGAAGGGCGCCGGCGATGGTTGCGGTCAACGGCAGAACGTAGGCCAAATTCGCGCTCCGCCGGACACTGTCGGCGGATATCGCGATCGTTACACGATCGCCGACCCTGGCTCCGATTTCGTTGGCGACGCGATAGATTTTCGGAGTGGAACAGAACATCTGGGTCAACTGCTGACCGCCGCAGCCCCCCGCTTCGTGGCAGCGCCCGCAACCTCCCCGCTCTACCTCGACCAGGGCATCGGCTTGGTTGATCTCGCGGACGACGGCGTGGACCGTACTTGGCTCGGAATTCATCAATTACCAGCGGCGATCCGGCGCGAGATCGAGCAGAGGCCGCAACTTCAGTGCGACCGCCTCACGGGCGCGGAAAATTCGCGAGCGCACGGTACCGATCGGGCAATTCATCATGTCCGCGATTTCCTCGTAGGACAGTCCGTCAATTTCACGCAGGACGATCGCCCTGCGCAACTCCTCGGGCAGTGCGTCGATGGCGGAATTGACGGTTTCCCCGATCTGCTTCGACATCAGAAGACTCTCGGGGTGTTGATATCGCGCAATTGATCGGCGGAGTCGAAAGTCTCGGCTTCCTCGCTGTCGAACTGGGTCGACGTCGGCGCGCGCCGGCCTTGGGCAACCAGATAATTCTTGGCCGTATTGATACCGATGCGGTACAGCCAGGTGTAGAAAGCGCTGTCGCCACGAAACGACGGTAACGCCCTATAGGCCTTGATGAAGGCTTCCTGCGTCACATCCTCGACTTCGGCGGCATCACGGACGAAACGCGACAGCAGCCTTCCCAGCTTGCGCTGGTACTTGCTCACCAACTGGTCGAACGCTTGTCGATCGCCAGCCTGCGCCCGCTCAACCAGTATCTGGTCGATCTCGCGCTCACTAGTCACCTCTTGCATGGTCTGTCGGAAGCTTTCCGGTCTGTTTGTCGAGCGGAGTATAGCCCAGCCGCATTCCTCGGGCAGCGGTGTATTGCCTCTTAATTGTGACCATCCGTAACGGCAGGAATCATTTCGCGCATGATATATTTACCTAAAGCAATTCCGCCAGGGCAGAGCGTTGCACAATTTCGATGTCCTAATCATCGGCAGTGGTCTGGCCGGCCAGGTAGCCGCGCTTCGACTGGCCGGACATTGCCGGGTGGTCCTTGTCAGCAAACGGGGTCTGGAGGACTCCGCATCGGGCTGGGCGCAGGGTGGTATTGCCGCTGTTCTCGACGGCCATGACTCGATCGAAGCCCATATCCAGGACACTCTGGTCGCCGGTGCCTGGCTGAATGATGAGAAGGCAACACGCTTCGTTGTCGAGAATGGGCGCCGTGCCATCGAATGGCTGATTGCCCAAGGTGTTCCCTTCACGCAGGATGCGTCCGGATATCACCTGACGCGCGAAGGTGGACACAGCAATCGTCGGGTCATCCACGTTGCTGATGCAACAGGAGCGGCGGTTCAGGAAACACTGACCCGACAGGTGCGTGCCGCACCCAATATCAAGGTTCTCGAAAACCATATCGCCATCGATCTGATTACCGGCGCCAAGCTGGGAACCGGTGAGAAGCGCTGTTTCGGAGCACACGTGCTGGATAACCGAAGTGGTGATGTCATCACCATCGCCGCAACCAACACTCTGATCGCGACGGGCGGCGCCGGCAAGGTTTATCTGTACACGACCAATCCAGACACCTCCACGGGTGACGGGGTGGCGATGGCTTGGCGAGCGGGTTGCCGGGTAGCCAACATGGAGTTCATCCAGTTTCACCCGACCTGCCTGTACCACCCGCAAGCCAAGTCCTTCCTGATTTCCGAAGCGGTGCGTGGCGAAGGCGGCGTGCTCCGATTGCCCGATGGCACCCGCTTCATGCCAAGGCATGACGAGCGGGCCGAACTCGCACCGCGTGACATCGTCGCTCGCGCCATCGACTTCGAAATGAAAAAGCGTGGGCTGGACTGCGTCTATCTGGACATCACCCACAAGGGCGAGGAATTCATCCGGGCGCATTTCCCGAATATCCATGCGCGTTGCCTCGAACTGGGCATCGATATCGCCAGCGAGCCGATTCCCGTCGTCCCCGCGGCCCACTATACGTGCGGCGGCATCATCAGCGACCTGCGCGGGCGCACTGACGTCAAGGGCCTCTATGCTGCCGGTGAAGCTTCCTGCACTGGCCTCCATGGCGCCAATCGCCTGGCTTCGAACTCGCTGCTCGAATGCCTGGTTTTTGCGGAAGCTGCGGTCAACGATATTCTCGGCCGAAAAACCAGCGTGTCGCCACGGTTGCCGCAATGGGATGAAAGCCGCGTCACCAATGCCGACGAGGAGGTAGTCATATCCCACAACTGGGACGAATTGCGCCGCTTCATGTGGGACTACGTCGGCATTGTCCGCACCACGAAGCGGCTGAAGCGGGCTCAGAATCGCATCCGCTTGCTGAAGTGGGAGATCGAGGAGTTCTACGCCAATTTCCGGGTCAGTCATGACCTGATCGAACTGCGCAATCTGGTCGTCACCGCCGACCTGATCATCCGTTGCGCCATGCGACGGAAGGAGAGCCGTGGCCTGCACTTCTCGCGCGACTATCCGGCAACGCTTCCGCAGGCGAAAAGCACGATTCTCAGAGGGCGCCGGAAACGTCGCTGACGACAGCACGCCAGCGCAGCCATACCCGCAGGCGTCGAAACTCCTCCGGGGCGACAGAATCTGGGGCAACGACCAGGAGCCACGCATCATCCTCGATGGCAAGGCGAAGTACGGTCAGCCAAGGATGCACCGTCGCACCGGGCAGAAGGTGCGCAGGGACAAAACCAGACTCTCCGATTGCCTGGCAAGTGAGGTGCCCGTCGCAGTCGATGCGCAGGGCTTCGACCCGCGGCGACAGGGCTCGGATAACCTGGATCGCCACCAATGCCGTAACGGCCCCCAGCATGATCCGAATCTGCAGTGGCCAGGGCATGGCTGAAACTGCCAAGAGCCCTATAAGTGCCACCGCAACCACCATACCACCCAGAAGGCGCGAACGGCGCAGCCTGACAACTATCGGAAACTGCACCGTTGATTTCTAGCCATCCCTGGCATTAGGCTAAATCAGACCCGCTTGAACACGACCGTACCGTTGGTGCCACCGAAACCGAAAGAATTCGATAGCGCGGCATCGATCTTCATCGGACGCGCCTGGTTGGCACAGTAGTCGAGGTCGCAGCGCTCGTCCTGGTTGAAGATGTTGATGGTCGGCGGCGAAATCTGGTCATGGATCGCCAGCGCGGTAAAGACCGCTTCAATACCGCCGGCAGCACCGAGCAGGTGACCGGTCATCGACTTGGTCGAATTGACCACGACATTCTTGGCCGCGGCGCCGAAAGTGCTCTTGACCGCCATCGTCTCGGCCACATCGCCAAGCGGCGTCGACGTGCCGTGAGCATTGACATACTGGATATCGGCGGCAGACAGTCCGGCATTCCTGAGCGCAGCCAGCATGCAGCGCCGAGCGCCGTCACCGTTTTCTGCCGGCTGGGTCATGTGATAGGCATCGGCGCTCATCCCGAAACCGGCAACTTCGGCATAGATCTTCGCGCCACGCGCCTTGGCATGCTCGTACTCTTCGAGCACCATGCAGCCGGCGCCTTCGCCAAGCACAAAGCCGTCGCGATCCCTGTCCCAAGGTCGGCTGGCGGTCGTCGGATCCTCATTGCGGGTTGAAAGCGCACGAGCCGCACAGAAACCGCCCATGCCAAGCGGCGAAACCGTCGATTCGGCACCGCCAGCGACCATGATGTCGGCGTCTCCGTACTCGATGATGCGTGCCGCATCGCCAATCGAGTGGGTGCCCGTCGAGCAGGCTGTCACCAGCGCAATATTGGGCCCCTTGAAGCCGTACATGATCGACAGGTTGCCGGAAATCATGTTGATGATCGACCCCGGAACGAAGAATGGGGATACCTTGCGGACACCGCCGGCATTGTATTCGTCCTTGGTCACTTCGATCAGCGGCAGGCCGCCGATGCCAGAGCCGATCGACACCCCTGCCCGCTCGAGATCGACTGAATTGTCCTGATCCAGGCCAGCATCGCGCACCGCCTGGATGCCTGCCGCCATGCCGAAATGGATGAAATGATCCATGCGGCGCGCGTCCTTGGCTGAAATATAGCTGGTGATATCGAAATTCCTCACCTCGCCAGCAATGTGTACCGGGAAAGTGGATGTATCGAACTTGGTGACTTGAGCAATACCGGAGCGGCCTTCCAGAATGTTCTGCCAGGCTTCCGCGACGGTGTTGCCGACCGGGCTAACAACACCAAGTCCGGTGATTACGACTCTGCGACGTGTCAAGGGGAACTCCGAATGCAAATGCGGCAAGGCCGGCCATGGGGCCGGCCTTGTCGCGGAATCAAGCGAGATGAATTACGCCTTGTTGGCCAGAATGAAGTCAACCGCCTGCTGGACCGTGGTGATCTTCTCGGCCTGCTCGTCGGGGATTTCGCACTCGAATTCTTCCTCAAGCGCCATGACAAGTTCGACGGTATCCAGGGAATCCGCCCCAAATCATCCACAAAGGAGGACTCGTTCTTGATGTCCGCTTCGTTCACGCCAAGTTGTTCGGCGACGATCTTCTTGACGCGCTCTACGATGTTATCCATTACAAAAACTCCTTCCCTCTTGGGGGTTCGTAAAAAAACGTTGATAGTTTACCAAAAGCGGGGGCTTCAAGGAAATCAATCCATAAACATACCGCCATTCACATGTACCGTGGTCCCCGTCACATAGGCCGCTGCCGGAGACACCAGGAAGCCAACGGCGCCGGCGACATCTTCTGGCGTACCGGCCCGGCCAAGCGGAATGGTCGCCAGCATGGCCTGCCTTTGGTCTTCGGTCAATGCGTGCGTCATGTCCGTGGCGATAAAGCCCGGTGCAACGCAGTTGACCGTAATGTTGCGACTACCCAGCTCCCGTGCCAGCGAACGGGTCATGCCCGCAACCCCCGCCTTGGCGGCACAGTAGTTCGCTTGACCCGGATTCCCCGAATAGCCGACAACCGAGGTTATATTGACGATACGCCCGAAGCGCGCCTTCATCATTCCGCGCATGACGCCGCGCGAAAGACGGAAAACCGCCTTCAGGTTGGTATCGATGACCGCATCCCATTCATCGTCACCCAAGCGCATCGCCAGGTTGTCCCGCGTAATGCCGGCATTGTTGACGAGGACGGCAATCGGCCCGAAATCCCTGGCAATGGTGGAAAGTAGGGAATCAATCTGTTGTGAGTCGCACACTTCAAGGACGGCGCCCTTTCCTTTCAGGCCCGCTTCGATCAGGTAGGCGGAAATATCCGCAGCGCCGTTGTCGCTGGTTGCGGTTCCGATAACGGTCGCTCCCTGCTTCCCGAGTTCAAGGGCGATGGCACGGCCAATCCCGCGCGTTGCGCCGGTGACCAGGGCGATCTTGTCGTTCAGCATGGCTTACTCCAGGCCCAGGTTGGCATCGATGGCCCCGGAATCCGCCAACGCCACGCCGGTAACACCGTCGGCGCAGCGTTTGGTCAAGCCGGCCAGCACTTTGCCTGGCCCGCACTCTGCCACGGTCGACACACGCATGGTGGCCATTTTCTGTATGGTCTCGACCCAGCGTACCGGGCTATAGGCCTGCCGGACCAGCGCATCCTTGATACGTTCCGGATCTTTCTCGATAGCGACATCGACATTGTTGATCACCGGCAGGGTTGGCACCCGGAAGTTCAGTTCGGCCAGACGTGCCGCCAGCTTGTCGGCGGCAGGACGAATAAGCGAGGAGTGAAACGGCGCGGAAACAGGCAGCGCCTTGGCCATCTTGGCACCATGTGCCTTGCAGGTTTCCATGGCTCGTTCGACCGCCGCCTTGTGCCCGGCAATGACCGTCTGGCCGTTCGCGTTGAAATTGACAGGCTCGACCACTTCGCCTTGGGCTGCCTCGCCACAGGCGGCGACGATCCCGGCATCGTCCAGGCCCAGGATGGCCGCCATAGCGCCTGTCCCGAACGGAACGGCTTCCTGCATCGCTACCGCACGTAGCCGGACGAGTGGGACAGCATCCTTGAGCGCGATAACGCCGGCGGCAACCAGCGCCGAATACTCGCCCAGACTGTGACCAGCAACGACAGCGGGCTGGCGACCACCTTTCTCCAGCCACAGTCGCCAGACCGCGATGCCGGCAGTCAGCATGACCGGTTGCGTATTGACCGTCTGGGCAAGGAGCTCCGCAGGGCCTTCGGCGACCATCGCCCACAGGTCTTCGCCGAGTGCACCAGAAGCCTCGTCGAAGGTGGCGCGTACCACGGCGGCACCGCCATAGGCAGCCATCATGCCCACGCTCTGCGAGCCCTGGCCTGGAAATACGATAGCAAAAGCCATACTCTTCCTCTCTCCTGGATCAGAATTCGAGCAGGGTCGCGCCCCACGTGAAGCCGCCGCCGACACCTTCCAGCAGAACTTTTTGACCGCGGCGAATGCGCCCGTCACGAACTGCCTCGTCGAGCGCCAGCGGGACGGAAGCGGCCGATGTATTGCCGTGGCGATCCACCGTAACGATTACCTTGCTGCGGTCAACACCAAGCTTCTTGGCCGTTGCGTCCAGAATTCGGATGTTTGCCTGATGCGGAATCAGCCAGTCGACCGTGCTGGTCTCGACACCCGCTTCCTGACATACCTCTGCGGCAACTTCCGAAAGTACTCGCACGGCAAACTTGAAGACAGCCTGACCATCCATGCGCAGGAACGGATCGCCAGTTACCTGGCCACCACAAACCTGACCCGGGACGTTCAGGATGCCGTTCTGGCTGCCGTCAGCATGCAGTGCCGAGGCAAGAATCCCTGGGTTGTCGGCAGCTTCAAGCACGACCGCGCCCGCCCGTCGCCAAACAGCACGCAAGTGCCACGATCATTCCAGTCGAGAATCCGCGAAAACACTTCGGCGCCGATCACCAGCGCTTTGCTGTGACTGCCCGAACGAATGAACTTTCGGCAATTCCCAGAGCATAGACAAAGCCGCTGCAGACCGCCTGGACGTCGAACGCGGCAGCGCCCTTGCGGCTGCCCAACTTGTTCTGGATCAGACAGGCCGTACTCGGAAAGATGAAATCCGGAGTCGATGTCGCAACGATGATCAGGTCGATATCGCTGGCCGCAACACCGGCCATTTCCAGCGCATGCTGCGCAGCGACCAGACCCAGCTCGCTGGAGGTCGTTCCCGGCGTCGCCAGGAAGCGACTGCGGATGCCGGTCCGCGAGACAATCCACTCGTCACTCGTGTCGACACCGCGCGCCGCCAGATCGTCATTGCTGACAGGCTTGCCAGGAAGGCAGCTGCCGGTGCCCGTCACCCTTGCGTACATTCAGGCGCTCTCCTCGACTCTGGCAACTCCTCCGGAGCCAGTCATTGCAGAAATCTTGGCGGCGATCCGCTCGACGACCCGATTCTCCACAGCCTCGTAAGCACGACTGATGGCGTGGCCAAAGGAAAATGCATCGGCCGATCCGTGGCTCTTGACCGAAATGCCCCGCAGGCCAAGCAGGATGGCCCCATTGTAACGTCGATGGTCGAAACGCTTCTTGAAGTTGTTCAGAACCGACATGGCGATGACGGCTGCCACTTTGGTCAGCCAGTTGCGCTTGAATTCGGTGCGCAGCGAGGAACCCAACATTTGAGCCAGTCCCTCGGAAGTCTTGAGCGCAACGTTCCCGACAAAGCCGTCACAAACGACGACATCCGCGTCGCCCATGTAGATGCCGTCACCTTCCACATTGCCGATGAAATTCAGGTCGGAAGCGCGGAGAAGCTCGGCGGCAGACTTGACCGTCTCGTTGCCCTTGATTTCTTCCTCGCCGATATTGAGGATTCCGACCGTCGGGAAATCGCTGTGCTCCATCGCCGCCACCAGCATGGCGCCCATGATGCCGAACTGGAGAAGATGTTCCGGCCCGCAATCGACATTGGCCCCAAGATCGAGCATGTGGGTGTGCCCTTTGGCCGTTGGAAAAGGGGCGCAGATTGCCGGCCGCTCGATTCCCGGCATCATCTTCAGGACAAACCGCGAGATCGCCATCAGCGCACCGGTGTTACCCGCCGACACACAGGCGTCAGCCTCGCCATTCTTGACGAGATTGATGGCTACCCGCATGGAAGAATTCTTCTTGTTGCGCAACGCGAGCGCCGGCGACTCGTGCATTTCCACGACTTCCGCAGCGTGGACCACACGCAAGCGCGAATTCCCAGCCCACTTGCCCAACAGCGGTTGAAGGATTTCCTCACGGCCAACCAGGATCAGGCTGGCGTCGAGATGGTTTTCCAGAAAAAGGAGCGACGCCGGCACCGTCACCGACGGTCCGTGGTCCCCCTCCCATGCAATCGATGGCGATGCGGGCTGTCATGGCGAAATAAACGGCAGGCGGCGCAAGACGAGCCCCCTGCCCTTCATCGAACGATTACTCGCCCTTGGCCTTGAGAACCTTCTTGCCACGGTAGACGCCTTTGGTGATACATGATGGCGCAGGTGCACTTCGCCGGTCGTCGGCTCGACGGCCAGCGGTGGATGGAACAGAAAATCGTGAGCACGATGCATGCCGCGCTTGGAAGGGGATTTCTTGTTCTGTTGAACAGCCATGTCATTACTCCAAAAAAAATCAGTTCGGCTTGCCTCTGAGTCCGGCCAACTGCGCGAACGGATTAATCCGCTCGCCCGCATCGGCCGTGCCCGGCAAACCACATCTTTCGTGCCTTGGCGCAACCGGCAGGACCAGGAGGATTTCGTCCTCCACCAATTCAGCCACATCCAGTTTGCCGCCACCGGCGAAAATCACGTGTATCGTCTTCCAGCTCGTCCTGCGACATCTCGGCACCCTCTGGAAGCAGTTCCAGAAGAGTATCGACATCAAGGTTGAAAAGAATGGCTTCCAGACAGCGCTGGCAGGCCAGCGGGGCGACCCGAAACCTCCAGATGCAGCATCGCCTCTCCTGGTTCCCCAGCTAGCCCACTGATGAGGAAGCTCACCTCTCCCGCCCAGTCCAGCCAGCAGGTCATGCAGGCGTTCAAGGCTGGATAGTGCCAGCGTCCCTTCAACAACACGGCCTTCCCGGGAAAACGCGAATGCGTCCGAAATCCTTTTCAATCTCAAGCTGTTGCGACTCAAACATTGGATGATATTATTTCTCGCCCGCCAAGTCAAAACAAAGTGCCACTTTAAGAATTTGAGGCAACACTTTGTTGTGTTGGAACTTTCATGTCACAAACCCTGATTCTCGCGTCCACTTCGCCATACCGTCGCGAATTGTTGCACCCCCTCCGCCTGCCGTTCGAAGTTGCCAGTCCGCAAACCGACGAAAGTCGTTGGCCCGGGAGAGTCCAGAAACAATGGCATTGCGTCTTTCCGAAGCCAAGGCCCGGGCCGTCGCCGGCGCCCATCCGGACGCCCTGATCATAGGCGGTGACCAGGTTGCCACGGTCGACGGCGTCATCTACGGCAAGCCGGGATGTCACGAAGCGTGCAGTCGAGCAATTGCGCGCCCTCTCCGGGAAAGACGGTCAATTTCTATACCGGTCTCTGCCTATACAACACCCGCACTGGTGGTCGAGGCGTGCGGTGTCCCAACCCTGGTGACCTTCCGCGACCTGACGGATCAAGAGATCGAACGCTACCTGCGCCGCGAGGGCCTATGATTGCGCCGGATCGCCGGGTCGGAAGGTCTCGGGATCGCGCTGCAGAAACCGTATCGCCGGTGATGATCAGAATGCGCTGGTGGGCCTTCCCCTGATCGCACTCTGCGCCCTGCTGCGAAGACAGGGCGTGGCGGTTCTCCCTGATGGCCGGGACGCTCTATCTGATACCTGTGCCGCTCGGCCGACACCGCTTGAGGAATCGCTACCGGCGAGCGTGCTGTCTGTGGTGCGTCCGCTCGCCCACTTCATCGTGGAACAGCCGAAGGTGCCCGTGCCTTCCTGAAGGCCGTCGCCACCGACGTGCCATTGCAGGAATTGCGGCTCGCCGAGCTCAACGAGCACACCAGCCGGAAGCTCTGGATCGCCTTCTGCTTCCATTGCGCGCCGGCCATGATGTCGTCTGCTCTCAGAACCGGGCTGCCCGGCTGTCGCCGACCCGGGGCCAACCTGGTGGCGCTCGATCAAGAACACATCGCGTCGTCCCTCTGATCGGTCCATCCTCGCTTCTGCTGGCGCTCGGCTTCGGGCCTCAGCGGCCAGCGTTTACTGCCCTTCCACGGCTATCTCCGGCGAAGGGAAACCGAGCGGGCGAAGCCCTTCGCGGCCAGGCCTCGAGCGCGAGTCGCGAAAACGGCAACAAACGCAGATCTGCATCGACGCGCCGTAACCAGCAATTGTTTGCAACCGTCCTGCGGGTCTGCGGCCGGCCGCCCGCCTGACCCTGGCAACCGACCTCACGCTGCCAGGTAGATCGGTCGTGACCCGCACGATCCGGCAGTGGAAACAGCAAACGCCGCCCGCAATCGAGCGGCGTCCGACGGTGGTCCTTCTGCAGGCGTGAGCGGCTTCGAGCGCAGGCTGACGCCAGCCGAGGTCTCAACCCCTTCCACAGGCTGTTGACCGCACCAGCCCCAAGGCGCCTGGCACAGCGATCGGCGATATTGTCCTTGACCGAATAATCGAGCACCTTCTCGGCCTTGATCACGTCGCAGGCCACTGAATCGACACTGCCGAAGTCGTCGGCCAGACCGAGCTTGACGCTCTGGTCACCGTTACATCAGCCCCGACTTTTCCGGGGTCTCCTTGAGACGCGCACCACGCCCGGTCTTGACCACGTCGATGAACTGCTGGTGGATGTCGTCGAGCTTGTACCTGTGCGTGCGCTTCAATTCGGGGTTGTTCTGTGGCGAGAATGGGTCAAGGAACCCCTTGTTGTTGCCAGCCGTCAGCAGGCGCCGGTCGACGCCCAGTTTGTCCATCGTCCCGGTGAAACCGGAAGCCGTCCATCAGCACGCCGATGGATCCGACGATACTGGCCTGCTTGACAAGTCTTGTCCGCGGCCGCACGGCCACGTATTAACCCAAAGCACAAATGTCCTCGACCACCGCGTACAGCGGGGTTTCAGAATGCTGGCGCGAAACAAGCGAGGTCGTCGTGATCATTTCCGGCCTGAACAGGGCTGCCACCCGGACTGTTGATGCGCAGGATCACCCCGCCCTTCTTTTCCTTGAACGCGCTTTGCAGTGATTCGATCATCTTTCGGCATTGGACGCCTTTCGTTTCGATCGCCGGTCCCACGTCGATCAATGCCGTATGCCGATCCTGATGCGATGCCTCGGTTCCCCAGTCGACCAGCGCAACGAGAACAAAACAAAATAGCCGAAACCGAGGAACTTGAAGAAAGATTCCACACAACGCCGCCGGTTCTTCTGTTCTTCAAGCGTCAAGAACAACAGTTTCTCGAGCGTTTTCCGCTCCCAGTCAGGAATCGTTTGGGGCTTGGGGATTATCCATAAGTATTTCTCTTTACCAAAAGGGCCCGACCATCAGCCTCGTCGACCGCAAGCACCGCAAAGCCCTTGCCTTGGCAGCGCCCGCTCAGAGGCACCGACCCGTTTCCGGTGCAAAGCGCGCCATGAACCGAGCAGATCAAGTACAACCGGAATCATCCGAAGACTCTCCCGGCAGCCAATCAAGTCGCACCGGAATGTGGCCGCATTCGTTGGTGGGAGCGAAGTCCCTCCCGCCAAAACGGACGGCGAACGCCTCCGCCTCGCGCCTTGTGGTCGACCTAAAGCGAAGCCCTTTCCCGCCTCGACAACAGATCGGCCGCTGGCGCAGATCGGAAGCGTTTACCTTCAGCAAGGCAGTCGGTTCGGGAACGGTATGCAGGCAAACTAGCGGCCGGTGCTCGAGCAGATGATGAGCGTGCGGATGGGCGCCGTAGGTGACGGCAAGACCAGCGACGCCCGCATTTTGCGCCATCAGCGAGGTCGTGCGAAGTATCGCCCGATCATCCAGGGTCGTTCGCCGACCACCCCGAACTCCGCCATCAGTTCCTCAAGCATTTGCGGGTGCGGTTTGGAATGGCATTCGTCGCACAGCGCGATGCCTGAAACATTGGGCGCAACCCGGAATGATCGAGTGCCCGCTCCAGCCCGAGTCGGCTCTTGCCGTGGCAATCGCCAGAATGTGGCCAGCCGTCTTCATATCGGCCAACATTTCCGGGATTCCGCGAACAAGACCAGTCGATGATCCGCACCGAGATAGTGGAAGCGGTAGCGATCAACCATCGCCTCATAGCGTTCAGGTGGCAGATCCGGCGCCGCATAGCTGTCGTCGGCCAGGCCAAGACCGATGACGTGCCGGGCTTGGTCTCGTCGCTCGGCGGGGGATAGCCAATGTCGACAAGCGGCCTGGATCGCCTGGACAATCGCTCCCGCCGAATCGAGCAGTGTCCACATCAGTCAAAACCACAAGATCGTACTTCCATGGGCTTCAGGGCTGTTTTTCAGAGAAGCGGCCCAGTTATCGACGGTGAATTCCCGCGTTTTTGCCGTCGACCGCAGCAATGCCAGCTGGCTACCCCTTCCGGCAACGGCGCGAAAACAAATTCCAGCGGCGCCCCCGTCAGCGGATGCTGGATCGCCATTTTCCAGGCGTGCCAACGCCATGCGCTGAGTCCTGCGCTTGAGATCACGGTTCAGCTCGAAATCGCCGTATTTTTCATCTCCGGTGGAAAGCCTGGGTGTGCGAGATGGACCCGGATTTGTGCGTCCGTCCAGTCTTGATTGCGCGCTTCGAGGAGGGCTCGTCACCACAGCCAGCGCGCCAGCAACCGGAAAACTGTACAAGGTCACTTTCCTTCGGGATTCACGAGATCGCCGCCGCTCGCCACCTTCAATCAGATGTTTGAACAGCGGCAGTCTGACGTGTTGCGTCATGTTCATCCAGCGCCCCTGACCAGCACAGATAACGCTTGTCGGTCCCCGCGCCGCGTTCGCGGAACATGTCGTGCAGGGCCGTCAAGGCGAGCCGCTTCTTGCCAATCAGCAGGATGCCGGAGGCCTCGCGGTCGAGACGGTGCGCCAGTTTGGAAACCTGGCCTCGGGGCGCTGTCGTGGAGCGCCTCGATGACGCCGAAGCAACGCCGCTGCCACCGTGCCACCGCGATGCCGTCGAACTTGTCGATGACCAGCATGGCTCCATCCTCGTAGAGGATTGGCAAATCGACGCGCTGTTTGGCTGCCTCGTCGACTTCGGCTTGGGGTCTCGTACAAGCGTAAGCGGCGGCAAACAGCGTCACCCGCGCATAGCCGATATCCTGACGCGACCCGCCGGCATATTACCGGACTTCGCCGCTGCGCAGGATGCGATAGAGATGGCTTTTGGGCACACCCTTGCAGGTGCGGACCGAAAGTTGTCATTACGCTGGCCTGGGTCATCTTCACCGATCACCAAATGGGTGACCGATTTGATATTCCGCGCCACAAAATTGTTTGCAATATGCTGACCACGCTTTATGTACCGGTTTAGAGATGCTGACCGTCCAGACCCGTCTGCTTCGCGCCCCAGGCGCGACTGTCACGCGGCAGGCTCCGAAGTCTCCACTGGCGATTGCACAAAGCCAGGGCCAACATGGAGCAACTGGTTGCATTCTTTCACCAAAAGTAGTGATGGTAATGGAATGCAAGCCCACGTAAGCACGCACGGTTGCCCGTTGCGGAATTTTCAGGTCGCGCCTTTCAATACAATATCGCGGCCAGGTCTTGATCAACCACTTTCATCGTCGCTTTTGCCCTCTTACGCATGACGCAACCCGATAACTTCAAAACTGTCGCTGCCTGCACGGGACTCCGTTGTATGCGCCCCAGTGCGCTGGAGCCCAAAATCATGAAACGCATGCTTTTCAGCGCGACACAGGCCGAAGAGCTTCGCGTCGCCATTGTCGATGGTCAGAAGCTGATTGACCTCGAC
>JADKBR010000021.1 GCA_016714975.1 Candidatus Dechloromonas phosphorivorans
CTTAAGACCCGAAAGGTTGAAGGGGAGTGGTTGACGCCCTCCTTTGCCTGGCGGGAAAGCTGAATGCGCTTTGGTGAGCAGTCCCTGCCTGGATGGTGAAGGGGGTGACTTTTCCGCTATAAGCTTTGGGTTGGTGAGTACAATTTCTGTCGGCCTTTCATCGAGTTGAATCTCAATGTCATTTTCCTTGTCGATGGGCAGCCAGACAATCCGCTGCCGGAGGAGCATGCGGCGAAAATACATGCAGGCCCGATATTTTTTGAACGCAGGTGTGGTTTCGCGGCCGTCAAGCAGAAACACTTCGCTCGGTTTTTCACCATGAAGAAAGTAGGTAATCCGAACCAGCTTCTGATCATGGTCGATGGCATCGATGGAGACTGGGGAGTGGCAACGCAAGTTCTTGTATGAAAGCAGGGCATGCTTAACCTCAGCGCTGATTTTCAGCGAATTGAACGATGCGACAGTCTCCACGTCGATATAACGCAAGATCCGACCGACGATGTTGTGGAACTCCACGGCCATGGACTCGCTAACCACAACCGTCGGTGCTCGTTCTTTGCTGTCGAGAGTGAAATACCAATGCAGGTGTTCAATCACAGTGCGCTGAAGCTGGGCAGGGGCTTTGCCAAATTCGTGGGTGGCTTCTTCAAGAGGTGCCAGATAGTTGTCGACCAGCCGCTTCATGGTGGTTGTTTCTCGCCAGATCGATGACTCAGGGTCAAATACTGGTTGGCTCCCCGGGAATGCTGAGCGATCTTTCATGACATAACAGTTCGTTCGGATGATAGTAGGTCGATTATAAGAAACAATTTCAGCCGCGTCCGTGAGATATTTCTTACTCCCCGCGCGAATAGTTGAGCCACAATTCGAGGCTGACAAAGCCATGGCACGATCCGAATGACATTGCCCATCTCCGACAGTTTGAAGGAACGCCGCAGGTTTAGCATGATCCCTTACACCATTGAGTTTCGCGCTGCCCAAGGAGTCCTGTTTCCTCAATCCGTAGTCTTGGCGTGCGAAGCCGTCTGATGGTAGAAGAAGAAAAGCCTTCTGTCTGGCGTCGCCGCAGCCACGCCATAGTTCGAGGAGCACTCGTGCTGCATCCAGGAAACCTCGGGAACCGTGTCGTCAACGGCGCCGGGTTCACCATGCTGGGAATTGCATTGCGCACGCTACTGACCATCGGCTCAATGGCCATCCTGGCCCGCCTGCTGACGCCCGCCGATTTTGGCTACATCGCCATGGCAACGACAGTCACTGAACTGGCTGCCTTGTTTGGCAGCTTCGGATTCAGCAACATTCTGATTCAGCGAAAGGTCATCAATCGGCTTCAGATGGATACGTTGTTTTGGGTAGGCTTGCTGGTCGGATTGGTCTTGACAACGGTGGTCTTCCTGCTTTCATTTTTTGCTGAGTGGCTGTTCGGTGACCCGATCACCGGCGATCTCTTGCGGGTGCTATGCCTCAGCTTTCTCTTCGGTGGGCTTACAGCAGTTCATAGCGCGATCATCGCGCGGATGATGTGGTTTCGGCTCGAGTTCTGGATTCAGATCGGGGTGATCCTGTGCCGATCGCTGGTCGCAATTGCGTTCGCCTATCAAGGCTTTGGCGTCTGGAGTCTGGTTGCCGGCGCGCTCGCTGGTGTGGCCAGCAGCGTCTTGCTAGAGTTGATTGCCGTTCCATTCTTGCCAAGGTTCCGTTTTCATAGTGACTATCTGGCGTCGACCTGGCGCACGAGTAGTGCCTACTTTGGTAGCAGCATGCTCTACTACATCAGCATGAATGCGGACGTAATGCTGATCGGTCGCCAACTTGGGGCGAGCGCGCTTGGCTACTATCAGAACGCCCGTTCGTTGACCGACGAGGTGCGGGTCGCCTGGCTATGCCCCTGCAGAGGGTGCTGTTTCCAGCATTCTCGGCCTTGCAGTCGGATCAGGAACGTCTGCAGCGTAGCGTTATTCACAGTGGACGCCTGCTTGCGGCGGTGATTGTGCCGGTAGGTTTCGGTATTTCAGCGGTGTCTGATGAACTGGTCCCGGTGCTCTACGGATCGCAATGGCTGGATATGATTCCCGTGTTGAGCATGTTCGGCTTGAGCGCAGCGGTTCGCGGCTCGACGGCGATTGCATCGCCCTTGTTCAACTCCCAGGGATCGTAGGACTGTCCTTCCGATACAGCCTGGTCGGAATGTTCATAACGGTAGTTGCCATAGTGGTTTCCCTCCCTTACGGTATAAGCGTCGTGTCGGCGGCAGTGGCACTGACCTCCCTCTACGCACTGGTCGGCTTTCGTGCCGGGATTGGATTGATCGGGCTGGGTGTAAGGCATGTTTTGCTAATCCTCGGGCCGCCTACGGCGGCTGCGGCGATCATGTGGTTAACGATATGGGCCATTCGTCCCTACGCGGTCGATTGGCTCGCCGGACCGGCCCTAGTGCTGGCCGCACATGTCTTGTTCGGCGTATTCGTCTATGCCGTCGCACTGCACACGGCTTCCCGGCAGTATTTCAACGATTTCGTCGATCTCGGAAAGCGGCTCCTAAATCGGCCACGCTCCTGAAGTTTCCAGCTACCGCCTACCTTCGTCCGTCGAACACTCGCGCTCCATGAATAAGGCAACTGAAATAAAATTCACGAAATCCTTCCACGGTGAGCTGCCAAGACCGGCCCCGCAAGTGGTACAGCACAAGGAGCTGCCGTTTGACTGGAAGGATAGAGCGACCTATGGTGACCTCTTAGTGAGAGACTACCTTGTTCTGCTGGAGAACGCATACAGCCAACACGGTGAGGTTCCCGTAGCCCTGCAACGGCAGGTGGTAGGCCAACTGCAGCTCTATTTCGCCACCGATCAGCGTGAGCGAGCACCGACGGTGATCGTCAATGAAGCCATGGCGCAGCGTTTTCATGAAGTGATGCGTCAGATCATGCGCTTCGTGAGCAGTGCGGCTGTTGCGTCACTCGATCACAGCCGAGTCTCGGCCGAGGTCAAGCATGCCCTTCTTTCTTACAAGAATCTTGAAGCCAGGTCGCCGGTTGCTTTCGATGCCTACGACCATGACCAGGGCCTGGTGCGTCTCAGCTATTACATCCACGGTTCCAAGCCAGGGGAAGAGTTCTTTGTCGATGGTCGAGCGACCCAGCCGGCATTCGCCAAGTACCGGGCATGCAATTTCTTCCGCCGCATTCTGTTGCGTCAGCGGATCGTCTGGCTACCCGTCGCGGCCGCCGATTCGCTCAGGGTTCACCTCGATGGCCGGCAGGTGCCTGTTGCATGAATCCAGAGATTCTCCTGGCCGACACCCCGCTGGCAGGGATATCCGCGAACCCGCCATGGCCGAGAGTTCGTCTCGCCTCCCTCGCAGCAAGGGTAGGTCGCGGCCGCTACCTGGAATTTTGCCGGACTCAAGGCCAGGCTGCAGCTCTGGTTGGCAAGGTTGCCATGGGTGCAGCATAAATTTGCTCGCGCATGGGTATTTATGGATCGGGATATCGACGCCGACGACAATGCTGAACATTTGTACCGCTGGGTGCATAAACACCATCCGGAAATCAATGCCTGGTTTCTGCTCGGTCGCAATTCTCCGGACTGGAAACGGCTGAGTTCGGAAGGCTTTCGTTTGGTTGAGCCGGGAATCCAAAGGAAACTCCTTCTCCTGAACAGTGACTGCATTCTGTCGTCACATCCGGAATATGTCTTCGGGGGTTTTGACCGCGACCTCTATGGCAATTCGATGAACTGGCGCTTCGTGTTCCTGCAGCATGGCGTGACTATGAACGACGTGTCACATTGGTTGAGCGGACAGCCATTTGACTTGTTCGTGACCAGCAGCCCTGCGGAACATGCGTCGATCATGGGTGACGATACGCCATACAGCTATACGGAGCGCGAGATGTGTCGCTCCGGGTTACCCCGTCACGACAATCTCTTGGCAGCAGCAACTTCAACTCCGTCGGATGAGGCAAATATTGTGCTGGTCATGCCGACCTGGCGGGGCGCGTTGAGTGACGACCGGCTCAGCGACGATTCGATGAAGGCGATTGCTGCCAGCGAGTATGTCCAGCGTTGGGGGGCGTTGCTGCGCAGCGAGCGCTTGCGTGAACAGGTCGACCGTCATGGAATGCGGCTGGTCTTCATGCCACATCCAAACGCTGTTCCATTTCTGCCGGCATTCGAGTTGCCAAATCATGTCGAGGTACTGACCAAGGCCGATATTGGCATTCAGAAGTTGTTTGCTCGCTCTGCAATAATGATTACCGATTTCTCGTCCGTTGCCTTTGAAATGGCATACCTGCGGCGACCGGTTATTTACTATCATTATGATTTCGCCACTTTTTATGGTGGCGATCACAATTGGCGAGAGGGTTACTACGATTATTCAAAGCACGGCTTCGGCCCGAGAGCATACGACCTGGAACAGATTATCGACGAGTTGCTCTTATTCATGCAGAACCGCGAATATTTTTCCGATGCTTATTTGCCGCGAATGATCAAGGCCTTGCCCGAGACCGACGGCAAGGCTTGCGAACGGCTTTTCCAGCGAATCATGCAACAATCTGCATCAAGATCAGTATGACTGCGCACTTCTACGTTTGAACGTCCCCAATTGGTGGGGTTTGCATTTGACAGGAAAATGACTATGGCCACACAAAAGTCGCTACTTGAAAGCTGCCTGCTTCCGTGATCAATTTTCTACTGAAATGCGATATTTCCAGGAAAAGCAAGTTCAAATTGATAACGATTGCAAACCGATACCCGGATTTTCTTTCCGATGTCAGTCAACAGATCCTCACCCGCACCAATTTTGGTTTCAATATTTTTTGCGATAGAAGAGATGTCATAGGGCAAACTATAATAGAAACCGGCCAATGGGAGGGACTTATGTCCAGGACGATTCAAGCGAGTTTGTCCCCGGGGGATTGTGCGATGGATATTGGTGCCAATATGGGATACGATTCGTTGTTGATGAGTCAAACTGTTGGAGCAACTGGTAGCGTTATTGCCTTTGAGCCGGACCACAACAATCTCCGGCGACTCCTTGAGAATACTAAAAATCTTCAGTTCCAAAATGTTGCAATCGTAAGCTTGGCACTGGCGGATATCGAATCAGTAGCAAGAATAGAAATAGCAAATATCGAAAACACTGGCCAGTCAAATCTTCGTCATGCGGAAAGCAACTCCTTATCCCAGCCCGTCCTGGTCTCCCGCCTTGAAAATCTCATGGAACTAGAAACGCCGATCAATATTTCCCTCGTCAAAATAGATGTTGAAGGTTTCGAATTCAAAGTGATCAAAGGAATGGGTAACTATCTGGATAGTATACAAGCGTTGACTTGCGAGATAAATCACGAATTTCTGGAACAATGTGGATCAAGCGCGAAGGAGTTGGTCGGTCACATGAACGAGAACGGCTTTGTTTCGTTTTGTGCTGAAGCCAACAGCAATGATAGATGGGAAAAGTCGGACTTTAATTTCAATTGCCGACTTAATCATTTTGACGTTCTATTTTCCCGTAAAATAGGCGCCAGAATTGATGCGCTAATTAAATAGTTTTTCAATTGGCGGAATAGAGTGTTTTGCTCGGACATTAAAGACGCTGTTAGACAATACATGAGGGCAGGATGAAAATTGCACTTCTTTGCTCCGGACTTGGTCACGTCGATCGCGGCCATGAAATTTTTGCCCGCGACCTCTTCGAGATGCTCAAAGGCACCGTTGATATCACCCTGCTCAAGGGAGGAGGTTCGGACACTGAGGGTGAGCGCGTGGTTGATAATATACCGCGCAATTCCAATTTGCTGGCCCACATCAAACTGCCGGTGTCGCCCAAATGGATGTCCGCGGCGCAGGAAGAGGAGCGCCTGCGGGTGGAGACTGAAACCTTTGCCTACGCTTCGCTGAAGCCACTGCTGGATGGCGCCTATGACGTAATTCACTGCCTTGAGCAGGAGGTCTGCAATATCGTCTATGCGCATCGTCACCTGTTTGAACATACGCCCAAGGTGATCTTTTCGAATGGTGGCGCCCTACCGGCACGCGACCTGCCGGATTGCGACTTTGTCCAGGAACATACTGGCTACAACTTGTCGCGCAGTAGGCGCGACAAGGCTTTCATGATCCCGCACGGGGTTGACTGCAGTCAATTCCACCCCGGAGTGACCACAGATTTTCGCCAGCAGCATGGGATTCCCTCAGATGCCTTCGTGGTAATCAGCGTCGGAACGGTCTGCTACTGGCACAAGCGTATGGACTACGTGATTCGCGAGGTGGCAGCGGTGCCGGGAGCGTACCTTGTCATCGTCGGTCAAGAGTCCGCGGACACTGCGCAGATAGTGAAATTGGGCAAGGAATTGATGGGCGCGCGCATCATCTTCACGCGGATGCCG
The DNA here is from genome assembly GCA_016714975.1 of Candidatus Dechloromonas phosphorivorans. Lineage (GTDB taxonomy): Bacteria > Pseudomonadota > Gammaproteobacteria > Burkholderiales > Rhodocyclaceae > Azonexus > Azonexus phosphoriphilus. Next base: position 6,384 of record JADKBR010000021.1, read on the forward strand.
CACGATGAGTTGCCCAGAGCCTACAAGGCGGCCGACGTGTTCGTCCTCGGTTCGCTATTCGAGACGTTCGGGATCGTCTATATCGAAGCGATGGCGATGGGCTTGCCGGTCATCTGCACCAACCATGTGAACCAGCGCTCCATAGTCAGGGACGGGATCTTCATCGACATGAGCAAGTCTGGAGCCTTGACTGCAGCGCTGCGCGAGACCGACCCCGTGCTTCTTGCTTCCCTCCGAGCCAAGGGGCCGGAGAACGCGGCGGTGTATTACGACTTGCCTCTGCTGCGCCAGCGCTACATCGATGAGTATCGACGCATTGCCGAATCCCCAACGATACTGCCCAGCTATTCGCCGCGTACCAAACTTGCTGCCAATCTGCGTAATGGCTTGCGCCGCCTGGTCGGGGCGATCCGTTAGGCGATCAGCGCCAGCTATCGCTTGTCGAACAGGGAACGTGCTGTGGACGCGGTGAGATAGGCGGCTGCTTTCCAGTCTAACGGGGCGTGACGCAGGGTGGTCAGGAAAGCACCTCGCGCGAGCGGGAAAGACCCCAGATGGTAATGGAGATAGCCGAAACTGAAGGCCAGTCCTGCCAGGCGCGCCTCGATAGCAGGCTTTGGAACCACGGTTCCATCGGCTGAGATCAGGCCCCAGCGGCGGATGGCACGGCAGATAACATCATATTCGTTGTTCTTCAGGGTCGGCTTGCTGGTGAGGCCGCCCGGGGTGCTCCGATAGAACGAAAGGGTTGCGGCCAGCTTGTGGATTTCGCAGTGCTGCGAGGCACGTAACCAGTAGTCGTAATCCTCGCCGGTGACAAGATCGGTGTCGAAATAGCCAATTTCGTGTGCGATTGACCGCCGCATCATGACAGTCGAGGTGTGCACGCAGCACTCAAACAGAAGGTGCGGGTAGATCCATCCCGAGAGACTGGGGTCAATCGTGCAACTTGGTTTCGGCAGCAGATCGAATTGCGGTTCCTGGAAAACGCCAGATGCATCCGACTGTCGGACATGCCACTCGTGATAGACGATGCCCACCTCGGGGTGCGCCACAAGATAGTCGGTTTGCGCTGCCAGCTTTCCGGGAAACCAGCCGTCGTCCGCATCAAGAAAGCAGATGAACTCGCCGGAGGCCAGCCGCAGGCCGGTATTTCGTGCTGCCGATGCGCCGGCGTTTGGCTGGCTGATTATTTGAACATGGGGGGCATGCTGTCTTACCAAGTTCACCATTCCGTCGGTCGATCCGTCGTCAATCAGCAGGATCTCAAGTGGCAAGTAGCGTTGCACGTCGATGCTTTGAAGCGCCTCCAGAATGAAGCGTTCGGCATTGTAGGCAGGGATGATGACGGAAACCAGTGGCGCCGGAGCGGTCAATGCTTCTTTGCTTGAATGCAGATTGGGCGCGGGGTTCATCGGGCTTGATGTGGCTGGGCAGCGGTTTGCGCAGCTGGGCCGTAACGGCGGAAATTGTCGACTAGACGAAGGCCGAATCCGAGGCGCGTGCGGTCCCAAGGCGTGAAGCGAGGCAGCTGCCAGGGGTCGGTCGTCTCCCGGGCTGCGCCAGGTGTGGTTGTCAGCGCGGCGGAAAACCCGAGGGAACGGAGCATGCGGACATGCTCGTCGTTGTAGTCGGTACCGTACTTGCCGTTCGGGTAGGCGAACAGGGGCACCGGTTGCCCCAGTAGAGATTCGAGCTTGTCGCGGCTTTCGCTGATTTCGCACAGTGCCTGGTCGTGAGAGAGCAGGGCAAGGATTGGATGGCTGACGGTGTGCGCGCCGATAGCCATGCCACTGTTACGCAGTTCGATCAGTTGATTGCTGGTCAACATCAAGTTCCGCGGCAGTTCTGCGCCACACGCCTCAACCACGGATTCGACCATGTCGAGGCGTTTGTCTGGGGGGAGGTGCTTGATGGCCGGGATGAGTCGATCGAGGGCGGCGCATTTTTCTGGGGAAGTCGCCATGCCTACGGTGCCCAGGCTGAGACGGTCGGCAGCGATCGCGTCGGTCCGCGCGTGGCGGACCGCTTCGATGATGCGGTCGTTCCACATGATCCCGCCGTCGAGGAAGCCGGTTGCGATGAAGAACGTCGCGTGCAGGCCGTGCCGCTTGAGGACCGGAACGGCATGGAGCAAATTGTCGGCATAACCGTCGTCGAATGTAATGGCGGCGGCCCGGGCGGGGAGACTGCCGGTTCCAAGCCGGGCAACTGCCTCGTCAAGGGGCAGCACATTGAACCATTGTTTGATCCACCCCATCATCTCGTCGAATCTGGAGATGCAGGGATCGCCAGCAAGCAGCGGATCAGGCGCAGCCAGGACCCGGTGAAAGATCAGAACGCTCAGACGGGCACGGATTCCCGCAGGTGAGATGGCCGAGCAAAGGGTACGGACGATCATCTCACCGGCTCACCCCAATGCGGGTCGGTGGCGCCCGACGTAACCCGAGCGCCTCGAGGAGCGGCATCTCAGTCTCACTCTCCCAGGCACGGCGTTTGACCCACCTGTATGCGAGTACGACCATTACCATGACGTTGTAGGGGAGGTCGAAGTAGGTCATTGAGAGGAAGGCTCCGCCAACGGCGTAGCCTATCAAGCAGACCTGCGCCATGGCGCCGAGATCGGCGGCCCAACTTGCTTGTGGAAATCTGGCAGCTTCCTTGCGTAACCTGCCTGCTGTCAAGTAGGTGGCAATCCAAAGTGCCAGGTAGATAGCCAACCCGACGAAGCCGTGATTGCCGAGAATCTGGAAATAGATGCTGTGGGCTGCTATCACGTCAGTGTTGTATAAACCATAGAGTGTAAAGAAGTGCTGGTGCTGGTAGGACATGCCGCCGCCAAAGAAATGATTCTTTGCAACTTCCCAGGCGACATGCCATCCGTTCAGGCGCCCGATGGCCGAGGCGTCTTCCTCATAGCTCTGGATGGTGCTCATGCGTGCCCACCATGTTTCAGGCATCAGCGGCAGGGCGAACACTAACAATAGGCAGATTACTACCGCCACTGCCAACTTGTTTCGGCTCCGCCACCAGAAGACCGAACCCATCCCCACGATAGCTACCAGCGCACCACGAGATTGACTTCCTACGGCTGAAGCAACACAGAGCAACATTGTTGCTGCCATGATGTGCTGCTGCCAACGCTTCGTGAGTTGTCGCAGCAAGAAATACATTAGCGGTATCGCCATGATCAGCGACAAAGCGAATTCATTGTTATCGGCTATGAAGGATTCCGGGGGGCCCCAGACTCGGTGGCTTCCACCAGTCAGGATCGTAAAAAGGCCACCCTTGGCTCCCAGCAGAGCCAGCGAACCTGTGGTGACCCAGGCGAACGCAACAATTTGCTGTTTGGTGCGCAAGAGGCAAAGGGCAACCAAGGTCATGAAATATATCTTCATGACCTTGGTCCACTGTGGATAGTCGCCGTCCATATCGACTCCGAGGAGCCATGAAACAGTAATCCACAGCGCAAGCATCACGAAAATAGTGACGGGTGGGCCTTGAAAGGGAGACTGGCGTTCGCGCGTCAAGAGCAACCCAACAAGCGTGCATCCCGCGGCGATGGCTGCCAGTGGTGCGCTGTAGGCAATTCCCCAAGCGAAGCGGTGCGGGTTCATTATGCTCAGCCATGTCCACAGGAGTACCCCGATCCAGGGACGCCGCAAGGCGAGAACGGCAGCTACGGCGACGATAGAGATAATTAGGAGATCGCGCATTCTAGGGCAGTTGGACGTGGCTGACGACGTATCGGAATTTTCCAGATCGTTCGGGCTCTATGGCCTCGACTTTCTGCACATCAACGGTGACATTCTTGCCGAGGCGGGCTTGGATTCCGGACTGAATACTATTGGCCACCGCCGGGCTGTAGTCGCCGTTTGCCACTATCTGGACCTCTGTATGGTTCAATGAATGCTGAATGACCTTGAAAGCCGCAACGCCGGGCAGGTCCCGTATCGGGTAGATAAGCGCGAGTCCGTGCATCACTGTTCCATCCGCGGCAACAACAAAATCTGTTGTTCTTCCCTGAATCTCTTCGAGAATCGGTAGGCCGCGACCGCAACCACACAACCTGGCGGAGAGCGCACCCATGTCGCCAGTCTGATAGCGAATGAATGGAAAATCACTGGTTGCCAAGTGGGTGACGACGATTTCGCCTACTTGACCGGGTGCCAAGACATGGCCGTCACGATCCACAATCTCCACAATTATGTCTTCTGCGGTGAGGTGCATGCCACCCGCCGGGCATTCGTGAGCAATAAAGCCGGCATCGCGACCACCATAGCCGTTGGCGACGGGGCAGCCAAAGACACGGCTGATCACGATGCGTTGTTCTTCATAGAGTCGCTCGGAGGTCACAAATGCCACTTTGATGCCAAGACTGCTCATTGATTGCCCTCGCTTTTCTGCATGGCGGGCAAGCAGCGAAATTGACGAAGGGTAGCCGAACAGCATTCTTGGGCGGGTGCGCGCTATGGTTGCGATGAACTCATCGAGTTTGGCTTCGCTCATCTGGAAGGCCGGGAGTAGTTGTGTTCGCATCAGTCGATCGCGCCATTGACGGAGCCGATCCTGCGCAGACAGTTCGATCGGGCTGCCCCAGACCACAATTTCTGGGTCGCCAATATCGACACCCCACCAACGAGTAGCACGCCACTTGGCGGCAACATCGTGGCTGACGCGTTCGGTGCCAATGAAGAAGATTAGCGGCTCGCCGGAAGATCCGCCGGTATTGAAGCGTGCTAACCCCTTTGCAACTTCCGACTTCATCCGGTCACCTTCGGTACGGATGATGGTTTTGGTCAGCAGCGGGAGCTTATCGAGGTCGGCGAGAGAGCTTACATTCTGGGGATTGAAGTCGAGGCGGGAAAAGCAATCGCGGTAGTAGGGAACGTTCTTTTTCGCTTTCAAGAGCAGGCTACGCAAACGCTCAAGGCGGTATTGCTCAAGTTTCTCTGGAGACCACCATTGTGATTCGTCCATTGCTCTGCGAATGACCAGCGTATTGTGTTTCTTTAGCGCCTCCTGCAAAGGGAACAGGAGGTTTGCAACTAGCCCGGTGTAGAGTCCCATAGCGATCTCCTTAGGCAGGGAAGGTCAAGGGCTGGCGGACTTTGCCGTAGACCTCGCCGAGTACTGGCCAAACCCGCTGCCAGGTGAATTTCTGTACTTCTGCCAAGCCGTTATCAAGCAGTTTGTTAGATAAGGCAGTATCGTCCATCAAGCGGAGGATGGCTCTCGCCATCGCATCAGGGGATCTTGGAGGCACCAGCAATGCCGTTTGCTCATCCCTGACGATGAATGGTACGCCTCCCACGCTCGTGCTGACGACTGGAACCCCGCTCGCCAGTGCCTCCAGGACAGAATTGGGCATGTTGTCGACAACGCTGGGATTGATGGCGATATCTGCTGCTCTGTAGGCTTGCGCCATGGAGTCGCGGTCCAATCGACCCGTAAAGGTGACGGCACCGGCGAGGCCAAGGTGCTGGGCCAGCGCGGCAAGCGATTCAGCCAAGGGGCCGGAACCGGCTATGGTCAGCGTGGCATCCGGATGGTTGCGGTGAACGACCGAAAAGGCACGAATCGCGGTTTCATTGTCGTAGATAGGTTCGAGATTGCGCGCAACCAGAAGATGGCGCCGCGTAGTCCGATGCGGCGCGGGGTTAGTGAAGTGAGCGAGATCGACTATGTTGGGCACAATGGAGGCCGTCATGCCAAAACGAGCAAAAACAGCTTTTAGGAACTCAGATGGAACAATGAGCGCCGCTGCCTGGCGCATGGAAATACGGACGGATCGCGCCGATTTGGCGAGGAACGCATCCGCTTCTCCCCCACGATAGTTGATAACTGCCGGCACGCCGCGGAGCTTCGCCATCCAGACGGCGGGCGCCGCGAAAAGGTGCCAGGACCATCCGGAGTTGGCCATGACATGGATTACATCGCAACGCCCCGCAAGTTGCCAGAGCGCGTAGCAATAGGGGAACAGACGGAGGAGTGCCCTGATGATCGGCAAACCGGAAACCCACTGGGGACGATGGGACGCATTGGTCTGGACAAGCGAGACAGTGAGTCCTTCGCCTTGAAGAAGTCTGGCAAGTTGTTGCGTTTGGTTGGCCATGCCACCGTAGGGCGGGGGCAAGGGGCCAACCAGCCCAATGTGCAGCGAACTTTCCACGCTAATGCCCGAACTCATTCAGCACTCTTGAATAAGGCTCGCGGTAGTTGGCGACACTGTTGCGCCAATTTCGAACATTTTCAACAAACTGGCGCCCATTGGCCTTTAGTTCTGGCCAGCGTTCGCTATTCTTGAATAGCTCCAAGATGGCTTGTGCGAGCGCCTTTCGGTCGCCCGCCTTGAAGAGGATGCCAGTCTTGTTGTGGGCGACAAGTTCCTTGTGGCCACCTACATCTGAAGCGACAAAAAGCTGGCCTTGGGCCATGGCTTCCAGGGGTTTGAGGGGGGTGACGAGTTCGGTCAGGCGCATCGGGTGGCGCGGGTAGGCGAGGATATTGATCAGATCGTAATAACGGCCAACCTCTTTGTGGGGGACGCGGCCGGCAAAAATAACGACATGCTTGAGGCCGAGCTGTTCGGCCTGATGGCGCAGGTTTGCTTCCTGCGGGCCGCCGCCAACCAGTAGAACGCTGACATCAGGCTTTTGTTCAATGATGGCGGGCAGCGCTTCCAACAGCAGGTCGAGGCCTTCGTAGGCATAGAAAGAGCCGATAAACCCAATGACGGCTTTGCTGGTCAGTCCCAATTTCTTCAGCAAATCCGGGTCGGGCGGGGCGGCCAAGCTGAACGCGTCAACATCCACCGCGTTGGGAATGACGGTCACTTTGTCCGCTGCAATGCCTCTGGCTACGATATCGGCCCGCAAGCCTTCACAGATGGTGAAGACGTGTTCTACCTGCCGGATGGCACGGGTTTCGAGCCTGCGCGTGGCGCGGTAGCGCAGACTGCCTTCGGTTGTCGTGCCGTGGTCGACCGCTGCATCTTCCCAAAATGCACGGATTTCATAGACGACGGGGATACCGAGCCTGCGGGCCACTTTGATGGCTGGGAGTACATTGAGAACCGGGGAATGGGCATGAATGATGTCGGGCCGAACTTCGCGGGCGACTTCTTCAAGGCGTGTTTCCAGAAGCTTCATCAGGACAAGCTCTTTGCCGATCGGCAATCTCGCTAGTGTGCCGGTTGCCACTGGGGTGCGGTAGAAACGCAGGCCATCTACATCCTCAAGAGGGGCCGATGTTTCGCCTTGCTTTGGAGATGTAAGGTGAAAGGTTTCCCAGCCGAGGGCGCGCTGCTCGCGCAAAAGCGCGGCGGTGCGGAAGGTGTAGCCACTGTGCAGGGGAATGGAATGGTCGAGAACATGGAGGGTGCGAATCATGCTGGCTCGCCTTGTTCCATGACGTTGCGCAGAAAGGCTTCGAACATCAGAAGCGTCCAGATCGAGGCGCTGTAGTCACGGCTGCCATTGTTGTGGGCATTGACCAAGTGTTGCAGATATTCGCGGTTGAACCAGCCGGTATCGGCCAGGCGAGGGCCGAGAAGTGAATCTTGGACGCGTTTTTTGAGCGGGCCGCGGAACCAGCGGGCGAGCGGAACCGAGAAGCCCATTTTCGGACGATAGAGAACATCGTCAGGGAGGAATGGCTCCATCGATTTCTTGAGCAGGTATTTGCCTTCCTGGCCGCGAATTTTCATTGAAGAATTCAGCGTGGCCAGCCATTCGACCAGTTCATGGTCCATCAGCGGTTCTCGGACCTCAAGCGAGTGCGCCATGCTGGCCCGGTCGACTTTGGTGTTGATGTCACCGACGAGGTAGGTCTTTAGATCGAGATACTGGATCAACGCCAGCGGATCATCGGTGTTGGCTTTCGCGGCATGCTGGCTGAAGACCTCGATGGCATTGTAGCCGCCGAGGGCTGATTTGAATTGCGGGCTGAACAGTTGATTGCGCATTGGCGCGCGCAGGATCGAAACGGAGTGGAAGTAGGCTTCGACCGAGCTGCGGGCGATCCCTTCGAAGGTCGTCTTGGCGCGAAACACTCGCGGCGCCCAATCGGCCTTGGGGTAGAGCTTGCCCAGGGCACCGAAGACAGGACGGCGCAAACTCAGCGGCAGGGCCGAGCGCATTCTTTCTTCCATCAGGTGGAGGCGGTAACGGCGGTAGCCACCGAAACTCTCGTCGCCGCCATCGCCGGAAAGGGCTACGGTAACGTGCTTGCGGGCCAGTTGGCAGACGCGGTAGGTCGGGATCGCCGAGCTGTCGGCGTAGGGTTCGTCGTAGAGTTTGGCCAGCGTATCGATGAGATCGAAGTCGTCGCTTTCAACCATGTCGAGGTAGTGATTAGTCTGGTAGCGGTCGGCCACCATCTTGGCAAATTCGGACTCGTTGAAGGTGGGGTCGGAAAAGCCGATCGAACAGGTGTTGACCGCAGCATTCGAGAGACCGGCCATCATCGCGACCACAGCGCTGGAGTCGACGCCGCCGGATAGGAAGGCGCCGAGCGGCACTTCGGAAATCATGCGCAGGCGGATCGATTCTTCGAGGCGGCGGGTGAGTTCCGCACAGGCATCGGCATCACTGATCGAGTTGTCGAGGGTGAAACGGACATCCCAGTACTCGCGTGGTTTGCTGGCCGGTTGGCCACGGCGCAGCAACAGAGTATGGGCGGGTGGCAGCTTTCGGGCTTGTTTGAAGATGGCGCGCGGTTCGGCGACATAGCCGAGGGCAAAATATTCTTCGACGGCACAGGGGTCGATTTCGCGCCTGAGGCCACCGTGGGCGAGCAGCGACTTGAGTTCGGACCCAAAAAGAAAGGTGCCATCGTCGAGCAGCGCGTAGAACAGCGGCTTGACACCGAGGCGATCACGGGCAAGGAAGAGGGTTTCGCGGTTGCGATCCCAGAGGGCGAAGGCGAACATGCCGCGGAAACGGTCGACGCAGTTTTCTCCCCAGGATTCCCAAGCGTGAACGATGACCTCCGTGTCGCTACGGGTGTGGAAGGTGTGACCGAGGGCTTGGAGTTCTGGGATGAGTTCCTGGTAGTTGTAGATTTCTCCGTTGAAGACGACACAGACGCTCTGGTCTTCGTTGTAAAGAGGCTGCTGGCCGGTGGACAGGTCGATGATGGAGAGCCGACGATGACCAAGACCGACTCCGGGTTCGACATGCAGGCCGCCTTCGTCCGGCCCGCGGTGGAATTGCGATTCGTTCATGCGACTGAGAAGCGCGCGATCGATGTCGCGTTTGCCTCGGGAGTCAAATATTCCGGTGATGCCGCACATGTTCTTCTGCTTCCCCCTAGGCCGACACGCCGGAGCAGCCCAGTAATTTGTCATAGGCGCCCAGATAGGCGGCCACCATCGCTTTCATGCTGAACTTTTCTTCCACGCGCTCACGACCGAGTTGCCCCATTCGCCGGGCACTAGCGGGATTATTGGCGAGTGCGACGATTTCCTGTGCCAACTCCTCCAGGTCGCCCGGTGGTACGAGCTGGCCCGTAATGCCGGCTGCTACGAGATCGGCATTGCCACCAACATCGGTGGCAATCACGGGCAAGCCTGAAGCCATTGCTTCAAGGATCGTGTTGGAGATGCCTTCGGCGAGTGATGGCAGAACAAAACAGTCCAGACCACCCATGATCTCCGGGATATCGTGCCGCTCCCCCGGCAACCAGGCGAGATTGCTTGCCCCTGCAGCGGCAAGCAATTGCTCGCACTCCGCGCGCAACGGGCCGTCACCAATCATCGCCAGCCTGATGCGTGTTCGAAGTGCGGGGTCGATTTGCAGCGCGCGGACAAAGGCCCGCACCAGCATGGGTTGGTCCTTGACCGTCTGCATGCGGCCAACCGTGCCGACAACCCAGTGATCGCTGCGTGCGAAGGGGCTGCCGGGAAGCGAATGATCAGGCCCGACGGGATGAAAGCGATCTGTGTCGACGCCGTTGTATACCTGTAACACCTTGTCTTCCGGGACCTTGATTCGGGTGGTGAGATATTCGCCAAGGTCGCGCGACAGCGCCAGGTAATAAGTCACGAACGGCCGATAAAAGCGTCGAATGCGCTGATAGGTAAGGTTCGATCCGTCGAGATCTCCCACGTCACGCCCGTGTTCGCCATGAATGCGCACCGGAACGCCAGCGGCCCACGCCGGCAGCTGCGCTTCAAGTGCAGCCAGGTTGCGGCTATGGACAACCGCCGGGCGCAGGCGGCGGAAGAGGGCGAACAGTTTAGGGAAAAGCCAGATGCCATGCCCAGGCGTCTTGTTCAGCGAAATGAATTCAACGTCGTCACGGCAGATGCGCTTGCGGAAATCTGTGACCTCGGTCAGGGCGATCACGGCGTGACGATAGTGATCGGCCGGCATGTGGTTGATCAGGTTGGCGACGCCATTTTCGAGCCCCCCTGTATCAAAGCGATAAATGACATGGGCAATGAGTGGGCGCGGGTCATTCACGCTCACCGCGCCTCGCGCGTCGCAGCAAGAAGTTGCTCAATCTGTGGGCTCGCAGCTTCGGCGAACGCTGCAAGCCTGGCTGGTGCCAATACTGCCGGCGCGTAGAGCATGATCACAGCCGAGTCGTCACCATTGCCACGCAAGCGGGAAAGCGCTGTCAGTAGCTTGGCGGTGATGTCGCTCGTCGTCAGGTGACCATTGATCCAGTACCATTGCCAGACGATGAAGCGCGATTCAACGCCGCTTTCCTTGCTGAGTATTTCTGCCGTTCGCACCTGCAAAGGCATGTCTGGCAGACTTATCCGGGAGGACCCGCGCGAGATGACAGACCAGATGCTGTCGTTGCTGGTGACCAGCATGTTGGTTGAGGTGATCAGCTTCCGCTCGTAATCCTGATTGCGATAGTAGCCAATATAGATGCCAACTTTCCCGTTTCCGTCGTCGAAGGTTTCCTGCAGGGTTGCCGAAGGCCTATCGTAGGCAGGTTTCCAGGCGGTAAAGGCGGGCGTCTTGGACCATGCTGGTAGTGCATGCAACTCGCCAATCGTGGCTGCCGCGGCCTTGTCGGCATTCGAAATAGTCAAGAAGGCGAGTGGGCCCGCTGCTGTTGCCGCAGCAATGGTCACTACGACAAACCATGCTGGTGATCCTCCGGTGGCTTTGGCGACTTGTGTTGCGTGACCGGGCATCCCCGCCGGTGCTACCTCGCTCCAGCGTGCGCCGATTGCGAACATCGCCATGATGACGATACCGAAGAAGACCCAACCATAGATCAAGTGATCGACGCCGACGGCAAGGGTATTTCCTGACAGATGACCAATCATCACAATCATGTACGCACGAAGCCAGTTGGCGAAGACAGGAACGATGAACGACGCCGCGATGAAAATGAGCCTGCGGCGAAAGGATACGTAGTTAAGATACGCGAAGAGCGTGCCAACGGTGATTGAGGCAATGAGGTAACGAATCCCGCTGCAGGCTTCGACGACCGACCAGGCGCCTGAGGGGATGACGAACTGCATGCCTTCCTGGATGACAGGAATTCCCGATGCGCGAAGCGCAAGGACGGTGAACCATGCAGTCCATTCCATCAGCGTCGGCGTCATGAATTCACCGATTGGTACGCAGAGGAGGAGGAAGGCAAGGGGGAAGGCAATTTGGCGGCTGACGCGGACTCCGAGGATGGAAATGATCGTGAGGATCAGGGTGACGACCAAGGCGAACTGGGTCAGCGCGTTGACCGCAGTCAGTTCGCCCATTAGCCAGAAAAACACGGTCGCTGCGAGCGGAAGGACAAACCAGAACGTCGGTTCGGGCCTCAGAAGGGCCAGGTCGTTGCGCTTGCGCCAGATCAACCAGAGACTGATCGGTGGCACGACGAAGGCGTGGGCATAGGTATCCGAGCGGGCCCAGATTGCCGCCATGGCGCGTGCCGTATCCCAGTACCAGAAGAGTACCCATGCCATTGTTGCCAGCAGCAGGAGCAGGGTCTTCGGCCAAGTCCTGGGGAGCGCAGCGGTTTCGTCTCTCATTACGGCAACTCCCCGGGAGAAGGAAGATATCTGTCGATTGTCGCGAGATGTGCTTCCCAACTGTAGCGCTCGACAACCCGCTGGCGGGCTGCATGACCGATAGCGATTGCAGTACCGGGAGCGTCAAGTACCCGGCTCATTTCGGCCATGTACTCTGCCGGGTCGACGGCGATGAGCAGTTCCGTGCCCTTTTCGGCGTCGACCGCAGCGGCGCACTCAGCCGACGCGATGACAGGTCGCGCCATTGCCATGGCCTCCAGTATCTTGTTCTGGATTCCGCGCGCGATACGCAGCGGCGCCACGACCGTGGCCGCATGCTGCAGATAGGGGCGAACATCGGGAACAGTTCCGGTGACTACCACGGTTTCGCTGGCTAGCGCTAGAACCTCGGCCGCAGGGCTGCGGCCCACGATGTAGAAACGCACGCTGGGCCAACGCTGCAGGATTCCGGGAAGAACCTCGGCTTTGAACCAGGCCACGGCATCGATATTGGGCAAGTAGTCCATGGCGCCGGTGAAGACGACCGGTATCTCATCAGCCCGGTAGGGCGACGGACGGGATGCCTCAGGGGAGAAGTAGTTGGCATCGACCCCATTGCACATCGCTTCGACCCGTACCCGACACTCGGGTGCCTGCCCGCAGAAAAGCTCCTTCTCGTTTTCCGTGACGAAGAAGGAGCGCGTACTCCGGGCCGCCATTCGCCGTTCGTAGTCAAGGAGCAGCCTGCCCTCACGGCGGTAGAGCCAGGACAATGGCCAGCGATGCCGCGGCGCATATTGCGTCCACTTGGCTGAATCGACGTCGACGAAGTCGATCAGGGTGGGAAGGCGTTGAAATCCGTCAATGTACTGAGTCATGGCGGAAGAGAAGATCAGCGCAGCGTCGATATTGTAGGTTTTGCTGATCTGCCTGACCCACTTCGACAGGCCAGCGCTGCGGTAATAGCTCAACGTCAGAGGCTCGCCGAATGCCAGGGCAGTCAGGCTACGCAGCCTTGCCAGTCGCGGATGCAGTCGGCTTACATGCAGTTCGGCACAAAGCGCGCGCACCGTATCCAGATGCGCGTCATCCTCAGGGTCGTCGATGAAGGTGCCGAGAAATACACGATGCCGTCGGGCAAGGTGCTTCAACAAGTGATACGAACGCACCTTGTCGCCTTTGTTGGGCGGGTAGGGGAGGCGATGAACGAGGTAGAGGATGTTCGCCATCTTCTGCTCAGCCGAGGTTGCGGACGATGTGTGGCCCCAGCCAGTTGGCCAGACCGATAGGCATGCGTCGCCATGCCTCGATGAAGAGGCGATACTTGGCATTCGCCGGATTGTTCTGGGGAATGCTGTTGCGCTTGTAGAGGCAGTATTCGTAATGCAAGGGGGTCGGCTCGAAGCCCCAGTTCTTCTTGAACGCGAATGAGCCGGTACCGTGCTTGCTGCGACCGTAATCGAAGACTTTGACGCCGCGCTCACAGGAACGCCGCATCAATTCCCAGTACTTGAAGTCGTTTGCCGCCAGGTGGCGGGCGCTTTCATCGTCGCCGGCGTAGTAGGGCAAGACCTCGTCGCGAAAGTAGAAGGAGAGAACGCTGCTCAGCAGTCGGCCATCCGGGGCGGTCACTGTCAGCACTTCGCAATCCTGACCAAAGACCCGGAGGAGCGTGTCGAAGTAACGTCGAGGCATGGCTGGCGTGCCATGGCGATGAACGTTATCTGCGTAAAGGGTGAAAAAGCGCTCGCTGTTGCGGTCAACCGTGCTGATCAGCCCATTCTTGATGCCCTTGCGCACCATGGCCCGCTGCTTGCGCGGGATGGCCAGCATGTTCTCTTCAACCTCGGGCAGGATGCGTTTGCGGAAAGTTACGTAGAGGTCCTGCGTCGGCCAATCGGCATGTCGGGGGGCTACATTGCGGAACTCCAAGTGGTCGACGCCAAGCCTCCGTGCCAGTTCCTGCGCCGCTTTTTCCAGTTCCATGGTGGCTTCGGCGTCGATTGACGCGATGCCACCGTAAACAGCAAAGGGCATGGCGACCAGTGCATTGCCGAAAAGCCGGCTATTGACGTGGGCAAGCGGGAGAACGCCGCGGATTCCGGCATTGCTGTCAGCATACAGAAAATAAGCAGAGTGCCGGAACACCTGACTGATGATCTCCTGCCATGCTGAACGATGAAAGAAGCTGGCTTCCGGACAGGCGAAGACAAATTCGTCCCAGCGCAGTGCGGTGGCGATATCGGCCTGATCAAGATGACTGATTGTCAGCATGCCTGTCAGACGTTGGCGAGAAAAAGCTCGTCCATGCGGCCCCAGCGGAAATCGCCGAGCAGACGGTGCAGGCGGGCTTCCATGTGATGGATGTTTACATAGTGTCGGAATCGCGTTTTCGCACTAATCCCCGGAATACGGGGCTGTTCGGAATCGATTTCCCACGGATGGAAATAGAAAACCGCGGGAAGCCGGTCTGAGTGATTGACTCGGCGCAGCATCCAGCGCGACAGTCCATAAGGCATCAAACGGAAATAGCCGCCACCGCTCGCTGGCCAGTTGCGGTTCAGGAAACGTAGCGTGGTGGCTGGGATTTCCAGTAGGCCGCCAATGACATGGGCGTGGCGAGGCGCTTCGGGCATGCCGTAATGGTCGTGGCGAATGGGATAGATACTCGAACTGTAGCGATAGCCGGCGCGTTCAAGGCAGTCAAAGGCCCAGAGGTTCTTGGCACCGATTGAAAAGCTGGGGGCTCGATAGCCCTTGACTTCCTGACCTGCGAGATCCTCAAGGATCAACTTGGCGAGATTGATGTCGGCGAAGAACGCGGCATCGGTTTGGTCGCTGGCACGCTCGTGGCCGTAGCCATGACTCGCCAATTCATGCCCCTCGGCGACAATTCGCCTGATGACCTCGGGGTAGCGCTCGGCAAGCCAGCCAAGGGCAAAGAAGGTGGCTTTGACGCCATGCTGATCCAGCATCAGAAGAATACGGTCCACGTTGCGTTCGACCCGGCACTCGCGGGCTGGCCAATCACTGCGCGGGATATGCGGAGCGAACGCGGAGACCTGGAAGTAATCCTCGACGTCTATGGTGAGGGCGTTGATGACCTTTTCGGATTGCATGGGTTCGGGGCTCAGGCTTTCGCCTCGGGCGGATGCTGGTCGAGAAGCCATCGGGAAAGGTCGCACGCGATGCGTTCAGCCGCACGACCATCCCAGAGTTCTGGAACGCGCCCCTGTTTCCCGTGGCCTGCAAGAATTCCGCCGGTTTCTCGACGAATTGCGTCGGTGTCTCGGCCTACCATCGTGTTGGTGCCTTGCTCGACGGTAATCGGACGTTCGGTATTCTCGCGCAGTGTCAGACAGGGTATGCCAAGCGCCGTCGTTTCTTCCTGCAGACCGCCGGAATCCGTCAAAACGATGCGTGCGCCGGCTATCAGGCCAAGCATCTCAAGGTAGCCTTGTGGTGGCAGGAGCATGAGGTGTGGATTGTCGACGAGGTGGCACAGACCGAAGCGTTCGATGTTGGTCCGGGTCCTTGGGTGCAGGGCGAAGATCAGTGGGAGCTGGTGGCTGATTTCGTTCAGAACCCTCAGCAGCGAGGCGAGGGTCTCCGCTTGGTCAACATTCGATGGGCGATGAAGCGTCACAACGCCGTAGCCCTCCGATCCACCGAGCACGGCGGCGTCAAATCCGCCCCCAGTAAGGGTCGCGGCGGGTGAGCGCGCGAACTCAAGGTTATGAATAAGCGAGTCAATCATGACGTTGCCGACAAAGCAAACGCGGCTCGCCGCGATTCCCTCGCGAACCAGGTTATCCTCGGCCCTACGCTCAGTTGTATAGAGTCGATCGGCGATCTGGTCTGTCAATAGGCGATTGATCTCTTCCGGCATCTTGCGGTCATAGCTCCGCAAGCCCGCCTCGACGTGCACGACAGAGATGCCCTTCTTGACAGCGACCAGCGTGCAGGCCAGGGTCGAATTCACATCTCCAACGACGAGTACGCAGGATGGGCGGTGCTGATCGATGACCGGCTCGAAGCGCCGCATGACCTCGGCGGTCTGGACTGCATGCGAACTCGAACCGACTTCGAGATTTATGTCGGGCCTCGGTAGACGCAGGTCTTCGAAGAGTTTGTCATTCATATCCTTGTCATAGTGCTGGCCGGTATGAACGAGCAAGGTGGGTATGACCGGGATACTCTTGCTGAAGGCGCGCAGGATGGGCGCCATTTTCATAAAGTTAGGGCGTGCCCCAACCACGCAGATAACAGGCCCGAGATCAACAGGCCACAGTGGCTGGTTCACGCCTGCTCCGTTGGCTGAGGTTCGCTGTCCTGCTGGGCGATTGACGGGACCAACCTTTGCAGCAGCGAGAGTGTTGTTCCGTTGATGATTTCCAGTTGCCGCAAGCTCTGTTCAAGGCGTGCAAGGCGCTCATTGAATTGCCAGGCATTGAGCCCGGCCAGAAGATGGTTCAGTTCTTCAGGGGACGAAATACCAACCCCCGGGCCGGAGTCGGGAGACTCCGGCCGCCGCCGATTTACTGACCTGCGTGGTGCAATGATATCGGCATCGGCATGGCCCGGATCAAGTTCAGTAGCTTCTGAAGAGGCGTCTCTTCGCTGACTCCGTGACGCGCCACGCGTTTCATCCTCAATTTCCTGGGCGACTTCTTGAACGTCGATTGCTTGAAATTCCTTTTTGTCGGTCAAATAGCCAAGTAGCAACAGGCGATCGCAGACGGAATTGATACGACGTGGTATTCCGCTAGTGGCTTTGAAGATCGCTTCGAATGAATCGTCGGAAAACGTAGGGCAACCCGTCGCCCCTGCATGTTTGAGCCGGTGTTCGACATAGCCCCGGGTTTCTTCGACATCCATCGGGCCGATGTGGCATGAGGCGATAACACGCTGCCGGAACTGCATCATCTGTGGGCTTTGCAGGATATCTCGGAACTCCGGCTGGCCGATCAGGAAGCTTTGCAGAAGCGCATGGTTGCCAAACTGGAAATTGGAGAGCATGCGCAATTCCTCGACGGCTCGTGCCGTGAGGTTCTGCGCTTCGTCGACAATCAACAGGCAGCGCTTTCCCTTGCTGGTCATACTGATCAGAAAGGCTTCCAGAGACATCAATACGTCTGACTTGGCGACGTCCCGGGTTCGTATGCCAAACGCGGCGCCCACCAGACGCAAAGTGTCTTCTGCATCGAGCTGGGTACTAACCAAATGCGCGGCAATGACTTTATCTTGATCGAGACTCTCAAGCATGCCGCGGACAATTGTCGTCTTGCCGGCCCCGACTTCGCCGGTAATGATGATGAATCCCTCGTTCTGATGCATGCCGTATTCGAGGTACGCAGTAGCCCGCCGGTGCTGCTTGCTGGCGAAATAGAACGAAGGATCCGGGTTGAGCTGGAAGGGCTTGCTGGTCAACCCATAGAATGCTTCATACATACGCTAAAAGAACGTGGCCACAGTGCCGACGATTGAATTGGCACTATAGGGACTCGTGTCGCTGTCGAACTGCGTGTGGTTAGCATTGATGGAGCCTACGGTCTTGGCGCCGAAGCGTGTTGAGACCCCAAGTTGGTAAGTGGTCATCGTGGTATTGAGGTTGTTCGTCAATCCGCTCTGACTTTCCATTCGCGAGCCTGATAGATTCAAGCCGGTAAGTGGAGTCAGTCGATGCGAGAGGGTGGCCGTGTAGCCCCGCTGCACGATCGTCGAGAATTGGCCGGCCACCCCGGTATTGTTTCCAAGAACGGTAAGCGCCTCGGTTTCATTGCGCGCGGCGACGAAGGTGATCGAATTGCGACTGCCGTACCAAACCAGGGAGAGTTGCTGGTTGCGCTGGACCCGCGGACGGTTGGATAGATAGTCGCTCACCGCTTGGGCGTTTGGTGCGACCCCGATCTGATTCAGGTAGTTTCTCACATAGGCATCGCGTGCGATCGGATCCGGAATGAGACTGGCGAATATCTGAAAATACTGGTCGTAGACCGTACCCGCGCCCGTGCCCGTGAACTGATTCGGGATCAATGCAACATCCTTGGTGTCGGTATAGCGAATGCTACTCAGAGGGAAACGATGGCTGAGAAGTATGTTGTGACCCGTGCCAAAAAAGCGATGTTCCCAGAACCCCGCAGCTTGCGTACGCTCGGTGGGGGTCCAATCGAAGCCGCCGCCATAGGTACTTTGCCCCTGACTGTTGATCGACTGATAGTTATTGGTTTCCCAGCCGCCACTGCCCCGGAGGCGGAATTCCGGGAAGAACCTGTAGATGAGCACGCCACTGAGACGCCCGTCCTGGTAGTTTCGGCCGCCGCTGTAATCGGTGTTTTGCTGGCTGCCGTCAATGGCCCAGTTCAGGTTCTGAAATCTTGTGGTTCCGCGCACCTGCCCCAGCCACTGGGAAAGCGTGACGTCGGAAAGCGAACCGCTCTGGGAATTGGTGACGGCCGCGTTATAGCGCAGGAAATAGTCTGCAGAGCCTGCCAACTGGCCTCTGATGTATGGTGAGAGGCGGTAGGTGGAAGTTTCGGTGGAGTTGTTATTGTTGTAAGCATTGTTCGGACTCTGCACACCGAACGGACTAATGATCTGCTGCGCTATTTGTCCACTGAAATCGAGAAAGAGCCAGTTATCGATCGCCTCCAGCGTACCGAATGCGCTTAGCGCATTCTGTGTCTGATTGCCGTTGTTGCCAGATGAATAAGCAATGCCATTCAGCGCGTAATCGAGATACAGTTTCAGGCGAGCAGTTCTCGCATCGATATGGATTCCGGGCGACACCTGCGATATGAGACCAGACTGCTTATTGGTCGAGCTGAGATCGATGTTGTCGGTAAGGGTCTCCGTCAACCCGATCCGGGGAACGATGCTCCATGTTCTTCCAGGATTGCCGCCATCCGATGCCGTCCCTGTCTGAGCGCCTGGATCTTGCGCCCCCGCGAAGCCAGGGGTGGCCTGGCCCATGGGAGCGACGGCTGAATCCGGCTGCTGGGCCATGACCGGCAAGGTGAAGCAGCAACAAAGAACGCTGGTGGTCGCCACCAGTCGAACGATGTCACTTTTCATTGCCATACCCGTATCCGTAGGCGTACCCGTAGCCGTAGCGCCCGGATGCTGACCGATTGATCTTGTTTAGGATCATCATCTTGAGCGGGCAAGCTTCGATGGTGGAAAGTGCTTCGCTCACGGCGGCTTGTGTAGTGTCGCCAGACTGAACGACGATGACGATCTGCCCCATATGGCTCGCGAGAGCACGTGCCTCGGTAGTCATCAAGAGGGGGGGCGAGTCGAAGATGATGATCCTGTCCGGATATCGCTTTGACATGTCGTCAAGAAGTCGGATCATCGCATCGCTCGCAAGCAGTTCCGTTGCACGGGGATGCGGGGTTCCACTTGGAAGAATCGAGAGATTTTCGATGTTTGTACGCAGAAGAATTTGCGAAATATCAAGGGAGTTATCCTTGACGACATCAAGGAGACCTTCTGCAGGAGGGAGTCCAAGCATATTGAGAACCGACGGTCGGGCAACATCCGCGTCGACAAGCATCACGGTGTTGTCCAGTTCCATAGCGATACTGATCGCGAGGTTGACCGCGGTGAAACTCTTGCCTTCACCGGGCAGGGCACTGGTGATCATGATGAGATTGCCATTGGCAATCGGTGATTCCCCTTTGCCCATGGCATTGGCAATCAACGGGCGCTTGATGACCCGGAATTCGTTGGCCAGTAGCCCCCGGGACTGACTCGGAACAAGGAGTCCAGCTGCTTCCATCGCTTCAAGATTCAAGTCAGTCCGTTTCGATGAATGTATCGAAATGGCTGCGGTTGACGCGTCGCGTGGGGCGATTTCTGGGCCACCTTCAGGAGTCGTTTTCTCGCCCAGAGAAAATGCGGCCGCAATCTGCGCCGTTGAAGCTTGCAACGGCTGAGAATCGTCTGGCAATTCAACACCTGCCTGACGCAGTTGCTCCAGACGTTTGGCTGCTTGTTCAATAAGGCCCATTGATTGTCCTCAGGCAGCGCGATGAGAAATGAAGGTGAGCACGGCAACTCCTGAGCCATATACGACCACGAGGGCGGCACCGGCCAACAGGAATCGGATCAGACTGGAACGCTCGAGTTTCTCGCGAGCTTCGTTTGGGATAAGCGACACTATCCCCAGCACCGGAAGCCCTGTCTTGTCGCGCAATGCTTTACCATCGAAGAATACGGGTCGCAGTTGACTCGCTATGAAAGCCACCAGCAACCCACCGGCGATCGCCAGCAAGAGCCCAAGCGGGAGGAGTACCAGACGGTTAGGTGCCACCGGAGTCGCGGACGCGCGCGGGGGGTCGATCAGTCGAAAATCGGCGCCGCCACCAACTGCTGACTCAAGATCCCCAGTCAGTTCGGCTGACTCGCGGCGAGTGACCAACTGCTCGTAGTTCTTTTTGTGGATTTCGTAGTCGCGGTTCAGTTGAGTGAATTCAACTTGGAGTTGGGGCATGGATTTCATTAATTCCTTGGCTCGCTGGTACCTTGACTCGAACTCGGCGACCCGCGTTCGAAGCGAAGCCACGTTGGCCTCAGCTTCGCCCAGAGATACCTTGAGTTGCTGAAAAACCGGGTTGTTGCTGATGCTGGCACCCGGATTCACCGCCGCAAATTTCTGCCTGGAAATGATCTCCTGCCGTTTCTGTTCCTCAAGATCCTTGATTAGCCGTCGTGTTCCGATCACGTCAGGATGCTTCTCGGTGTATCTCTGGAGCAGCGCGTCGAGGTTGCGCTTCTGGACATCAATGCGGCCATCGATTTCGGGAAGGGATATGCCGGCATCGGCACCGGGCGACTCAGGCAGAAGCACGGGTTCCTCTCCGACAATCTGACGCCGCAAGGCATCTCGGGAATTCTCCGCTTCCCGAAGGTCGAGCCGGGCTTTCTGGAGCATTGCTGCAATCTCTGACAAGCGGTCGACGCTGGTTATTCCATCGGCTGTCTGTATGTCCATGTTGTGCAGCTTGAAATCCTTGAGCCGGCCTTCAGCTTCCTCGAGCTTCTTTTCGTAGTTGCGAATCTGCTCTTCGATAAACTTGCGGGCAGACTCCGAATCCTGACGCTTGCTACCAAGACTCGACTCCACGAATATTGACACCAAGGACTGAACGACCCGTTGCGCCTTGGCCGGGTCGGTGTCGCGATAGGCAATGGTATAGAGATTGTCACGGTTGGTGCTCTTGATCTCCAGCGTCTTTGTCAGGCGGGTAATCAGTTCCTCTTGGGCGGCTTTCCCTTGGTCATTGAGGTCAACATCCGACATGCGGATGAGTTTCTCGATATTGGGACGGCTGATCAGCGTCCTGCTCAACATCATGACCTGCTGGTCGATGTTGGGCTGGATGGCAAGGCCGGACATCAGCGGCTTCAGTATCGACTGTGTGTCGACGAAGATCCGGGCGGACGCTTCGTACTTGTCTGGAATTCGCAGGATGACAGCGGCGGCAATTGCGCCGATGAGCCACGCACTCAACATGCCCAAGCGGCGATGCTTCCATGCCCCGCGGAGTAGCGTTCTTACTTGCTGGAGAATTTCGTCCATCTGAATTGGTCCGGGTTCGCCCGCCGCCGCGGAATGGTTCCACGGCGGCTCGGTTGCGTTTGGTGAATCAGAACCAGCTCTGCGGAATGATCAGGATATCGCCGGGCTTCATGTCCACGTTAGCTGACAGGTCGCCCCGTTTGACCAAGTCCTTGAGGCGAACAGCATACTGGGCATTGTCTTCCGAGAGCCGAAGGATCGTCGCCCGATTGCCGTCGGCGAAATCGGTGATGCCGCCAACGGCGATCATTACATCGAGCACGGTCATCTTCTGCTTGTAGGCTAGCGTCTGCGGTTTGGCAGCCTCCCCGACGACGCGAATCTGCTCGCTGTAAGGTCCGACAAACTGGGTCACAATGACGGTAACTACCGGGTCACGGATGAACTTGCCGAGTTCCTTCTCGATGTCACGTGCCAAGGTCGAAGGATCCTTTCCCAGTGCTTCGAGATCATCTACCAGAGGAGTGGTGATCTTGCCGTCAGGACGCACGGGAACGTTCATCGACAATTCGGGATTACGCCATACGACGACGTTCACGCTGTCACCCGGTCCGATCTTGTAGTTGTAGTCGGCCGTTGCGGCGGCGACGGGAGCTGGCGGATAGCTTGAACAGGCGACAAGCGTACCTGCGGCAAGTGCCGCAAAGAGCCATTTGGCGCAGGAAGCTACTGCAGAAGTAGTGGTTGACATGGTTTTCCCCAATCAAGTCGCAGACAAAGCCTGCCAATCAAAGTGACAGGAGATGATGATAACGGAAACATCCCCGGCGTAAAGGTCAATGGTTTCCAAGCTGCATGAACTATTTCACAGTTGTATGAAAATTGTCACCCATGGTGGCGAAGCGCGATTGCAAAGTTCCTGAGGCGGATAGCGCGCTCACCAGACTGTGCGGCGACTGGCCGGGACTGGGGCTGTGCACCCCTCCGACCGCGGGGCAGTTACTACGCCAGCCATGCCTTCCAAGACAAACTCAAGCTCTACTACATGACCTGCTCGATGAGCCGGAAAGGCAAGTGCTGGGATAAGGCGCCAACAGAGAGCTGGTTCAACTGCTTCAAGAACGTTCAGTTTCTGGAGAACTGGATCAGGCAGCAGCATCAAGAGAAACTGGCAGCATGGACCCCGCCCTTTGCTAGACGAAAAACCGAGGGAACCTCAGAACCACCCCATTGTCGCTCGGCGCTACCGACGTCAATCGCGTCGTCAAAACGGCGCTTGCGCTTCAGTGTCGGGTTTCTTTACACAAAAAAAATACAAAACGGATATCCGTGCCTCAGAACATGTTGAAATTGCGGCGCTTTTGCCAGATTTCCGTGAACTACTTCACAGTCGCCGAGCAGATGAGGAAATATTTCACGGTTTTCGCGGAAGGCGGCTGTGTCGGAAAAACTTACACCGTGACAACACCAGTGCGTTGTTTCCAATGAATTTTTGGCTGGCATGCATATTGCTTCTCTCTGGGTGCTTGCCAACTTTTCAACTGGAGTCTTCTACAAATGCTCACACGTACACTCGTTGCCGTCTTCGCCGCCCTTGTTGCATTGCCCGCATCGGCCTATACCGTCGACGGCAATCTGACTGATTGGGGAATCAATCCCAGCACTTACATTCCCGGCAGCCAGATTAAGGGCTACACGATCGACAAGGACTCGACCGGAGGCTCCGGGGCGTATGTCAATCCTGGCTGGGGCGGTCAAGCCTACGACGCTGAAGCGCTGTACGTCGATGTCGTTGGAAGTACACTGTATCTGGCGCTGATTACCGGACACAATCCGGCGATGACGAATGCCAACGGGTGGGCGCCGGGCGACTTCCTCATCGACTTTGGTCGCGACGGGACGTTTGAATACGGTCTCAAGACGACTGGAGCGAACAAGGGCTCACTGCTCAAGATCAACAAGGAGAGTGATCTAAATCTTGGCTTGTTCAACAATCAGGGGGCGCCCTATCCAGGTGGTCGCAATGCGGTGTCGATCAAAGAAAATAAGGGCGCCTTGATCCTGGGCAACAGCTCGCTTGCAACCAGCGGACCGTTCACTGGCTATGGCTTCTACACCAACGACGTCCATTACGCGTATGAAGCGTCCATCGATCTCAAGCTTTTCGATCCGAAATACAGTGGTCTGGCATTCGACGTGCAATGGGCGATGCAGTGCGGCAACGACATCATCACTGCCGACCCGATCGCCGGGTTCGTACCCGAGCCGACGAGTCTTGCACTTTTGGGCCTTGCGCTGGTCGGGCTGGGTGTGAGTCGGCGTCGCTGCAACCGGGTGGCGCTTGCTTAAACGTCGGCCTCGACCAGCCCGCCATCCCTCTCCATCCAGGCCCGCCGGCTGGCGGCTTCGCCCTTGCCCATTAGCAGGTTGAAGGTGCCGGTCATTTCGGCAATGGTTTCGCGGCTGGCCCGGAACGGCACGAGGCGCCGGGTATCCGGACAGAGAGTGGTTTCCCAAAGCTGGTCGGGATTCATTTCACCCAGTCCCTTGAAGCGGGAGACGGTGATCTTGTTTTCCGAGACGCCGTCGTCGCGCAGCTTGACCAGCGTCTGTTCCTTCTCGGCCTCGTCGAGGCAATAGACCTTGCGTGTGTGGCCGCGCGCCTCGACATCGACGCGGAACAGCGGCGGCTGTGCGACGTGGATGTGGCCGCGTTCGATCAGTGCCGGGAAGTGCTTGAGGAAGAGCGTGAACAGCAATACCTGGATGTGGCTGCCGTCCACGTCGGCGTCGGACATGACGATGATGCGCCCGTAGCGCAGACCGGAAACATCGACGGTATCGATCTGGCTGATACCGTGCGGGTCGACGCCGATGGCCACCGAAATGTCGTGCACCTCGTTGTTCCTGAACAACTGGTCACCGTCGACTTCCCACGTGTTCAGTACCTTGCCACGCAAGGGGAGCACTGCCTGGGTCTCCTTGTCGCGCCCCTGCTTGGCGGAACCGCCGGCCGAGTCGCCCTCGACGAGGAAGACTTCGTTGCGGGCGATGTCGTCGGATTCGCAGTCGGTCAGCTTGCCGGGCAGGGTGGCGATGCCCGAGGATTTCTTCTTTTCCACCTTCTGCGTCGACTTCATCCGGTTCTGCGCTGCCTTGACCGCGAGTTCGGCGATCTTCCGGCCGTAATCGGCGTGGCTGTTGAGCCACAGCTCGAAGGGGTCGCGCACCATCTGCGAAACCAGCTTGTAGGCGTCGCGGCTGGTCAGCTTTTCCTTGGTCTGGCCCTGGAACTGCGGGTCGAGCACCTTGGCCGAGAGCAGCCAGGTCATGCGGCCGCAAACGTCTTCCTGCGCCAGCTTGACCTTGGCCGGCAGGATCGCGTGGTGGTCGGCGAAGGTCTTGACCGCCTCGAAGACGCCCGCTTTCAACCCAGCCTCGTGAGTGCCGCCATCAAGCGTCGGAATCAGGTTGACGTAGCTCTCCGGCTTGCCGCCACCTTCCTCGAACCAGGCGAGCGCCCAAGTCGCGCCTTCGCCGACGGCGAAGCCGTTCGGCGTCTCGACATATTTCTCGCCAACGAAGATCGGCGCCACCGGCTGGCCGACCATCAGTTCAGCGAGGTAGTCGGTCATGCCGTTGCGGTAGCACCAGCTTTTCGGCGTTTCGCCCTCGATTTCGAGGTCGACCGTGACATTTGGCATCAGCACGGCTTTGGAGCGCAAGACGTGCTCCAGATGCGGCAGGTTGATCTTTGGCGAATCGAAGTATTTTGGGTCGGGCCGGATGCGTACCGTGGTTCCGGTCGTGCGCGGTCCGCAGTCGCCAATGCGACGCAGTGGCTCGGTGACGAAGCCCGCACCAAAGGCCATATGATAAACGCCGCCGCCGCGCCTGATCTCCACCTCCAGCCGGGTGGATAGCGCGTTGGTGACCGAAACGCCGACGCCGTGCAGGCCACCCGAGAAGCGGTAGGCGTTGCCGGCTTCCGTCTTGTTGAACTTGCCGCCGGCGTGCAGCTTGCAGAAGACCAGTTCGACCGCCGGCCGGCCTTCTTCAGGGTGAATTTCGACCGGAATACCGCGTCCGTTGTCGGAAACCTCGATCACGCCGTCAGCGCGAACCAGCACTCCGATCCGCTTGGCATAGCCGGCCAGCGCCTCATCGGCGGAATTGTCGATGACCTCCTGGATAATGTGGGTCGGACAGGTCGTCCGGGTGTACATGCCCGGGCGCTCCTTGACGGGTTCGAGATCCTTGAGGACGCGGATGGATGAGGCGGAATATTCAGTCATTGATCTGGAAAATTGGCAGATGGGGCAGTCGACCGTGCCAGAGCGGATCGCCCTCGAGCGCGCCGAATTCTAACGGTTTCCCTGCCGGGTGAGCGGCTTTGCGCGTAGTCAGCGCCAATGAAAGGCGCCGACCGAAACGAAAAAGGGCCGGCAACACCGACCCTTTCGAGTGCATGGACGACAGGGGCAATTTTATTTGCTCTTGATGGCTTTGCCTGCCGGCGTGCTGCCGCCCTGAACGCCAAGCTGGCCACCGGTACCGAGTCCCCCTTTCACCTCCTGCGCCTTGTAGTTGCGTACAGCCCTGACAATGTTATTGTAGGAATCGGTGAAGGCGGCAACGATGACCTTGCCTTCCGCAGTGTTACTGTAACCGCCGGCAACGCCGCCACCGCCGCTGCCGAAGAGTCCGCCCAGCATACCGAAGTCGACATTGCGGGCGCTGCCTTCGGCTGCCGCCAGTTGCACGCTCGAGCGATTGTCGATCAGCGTCAGGATTGTGCTTGCTTCCTTGGCGTTCATGCTGCCGCCCACCAGTGCGCCCACCGAGCCACCGAGACGACCGCCGATTGCGGCGCCAGCACCGCCGGCGTTCTGGTTGCTGAAGGTGATCGACGGACTCATCGAATAATCGGCGGCGACCATCTGGCCCTTGCCGAAATTGGACCCCTTGCGCATCTCGCCCGATTGCTCGAGCGCCCGCTCGCCCATGATGTTCTGCATTGCCCGACCGCGTTCGACAATCACGAAGCAGTTGGACTGCTGCACCAGCAGCTTCAATACCGGCACGGTCGAGCCGAGCCGCAACTGACCGGTCAGATAGCCATACCAGGAAGCGTGGGTGTCTTCGACGATCGCCAGTGTGCCGAGCGTTGCCGAACACCTTTCGAGCTGTGCATTGGCGTTCTGGACGCTGGAACCGCCCGCCGAACCGGTGGCAGTCGTTTTCGCTGCCGACGAACCCATATCCATGTTGGAGCATCCGGCAAGTGCCGCGCATATCAAGCTGCCCAAAAACAAACAATGACAGGACTGGTGAACAGGGACCATGGCAATCTCCTCTTAAGTGGTTCTTGTAGGACTGTTCGCAGGGATCAGCAAACCGCGCGAACGTTCAATATCCTTTGAATGCCTGACTTGTTCCAGGCGATATCGCAGGTAGGCAACGACTTCGCTAGCGATCATAAGCCAAAAGGCTGGCAGTGTATCTCACAGCCGGGATGAAAAGCGCCCTTGGGAGGTTCTTCGGTAGAATCGAGCGCACCTCAAGAAACGGAATATCTCGATGGCCGGAGCCAGCCTGCTCGCACTGATAGACGACATCGCGTCGGTACTCGATGACGTCGCCCTGATGACCAAGGTCGCCGCCAAGAAGACTGCGGGCGTCCTTGGGGACGACCTGGCGCTGAATGCGCAGCAGGTTTCCGGCGTGCGCGCCGAGCGGGAACTGCCGGTCGTCTGGGCGGTCGGCGTCGGGTCGCTGAAGAACAAGGTGATTCTGGTGCCGGCGGCGCTGGCGATCAGCGCCTTCATTCCCTGGGCGGTGACGCCGCTGCTGATGATCGGCGGCCTCTATCTGTGCTTCGAGGGCGTCGAAAAACTCGCGCACCGCTGGCTGCACGGCGCCGATGAAGGCGAAGCCGGGCACGCGGGGGAACTGGCCGCGCTGGCCGACGAAAATGTCGATCTGGTGGCCTTCGAGGCGGACAAGATCCAGGGGGCCATCCGCACCGACTTCGTGCTGTCGGCAGAGATCATCGTCATCGCCCTGGGAACCGTGGCCGACAAGCCCTTTGCCCTGCAGGTCGCGGTGCTGTCGGGCATCGGCCTGATCATGACCGTCGGCGTCTATGGCATCGTCGCCGGCATCGTCAAGATGGATGACCTCGGCGTCTACCTTCTGCAAAAGCCCGGCGCGCTCGCCCGGGGAATCGGCAGGGGACTGCTGCTGGCGGCGCCGAAGCTGATGAAATCGCTGGCGGTGATCGGCACGGCGGCGATGTTCATGGTCGGCGGCGGCATCCTGACTCATGGCATTCCGCCCGTACACCATGCCATCGCCCAAGCCGCCGAGGCTTCCGGGGTCGCGGGCGGCGTCGTGGCGCTGGCGCTTGACGTGTTGTTCGGCGT
The DNA here is from genome assembly GCA_016714975.1 of Candidatus Dechloromonas phosphorivorans. Classification (GTDB taxonomy): domain Bacteria; phylum Pseudomonadota; class Gammaproteobacteria; order Burkholderiales; family Rhodocyclaceae; genus Azonexus; species Azonexus phosphoriphilus. The sequence continues at coordinate 34,309 of JADKBR010000021.1, forward strand.
CGCCGGCGGGGCATTGGCCCTGCTCGGCGTCAAGGCGATCGACAAGTTGCGCGGCAAGAAGGAGTAGGGCGCGTCAACCGAGAAGGGTGACGACGATTTCACGGCGGTGACCTTGCGTGCGGTGTTCGAACAGGTAGATTCCCTGCCAGGTGCCGAGCAGCAGGCGGCCGCCGGCGAAGGGAAGGGTCAGCGAAGTGCCGGTCAGCAGGGAGCGCGCATGGGCCGCCATGTCATCGTCCCCTTCGAGATTGTGGCGATAGGCCGGATCGCCATCCGGCGCCCAGCGTTGCAACAGGGTTTCGAGATCGCGGCGCACGGTCGGGTCGGCATTCTCGGTGATCGCCACACCGCAACTGGTGTGGCGGACGAAAATGTGGGCAATTCCCACGTCGACCGCGGCAGCCCGGACGATACCAGCAATTTCGCTGGTGATCTCGACGGACCCGCGGCCGCGGGTGGCGATGGTCAGTCGGTGCTGTTCGCTCACGGCCGGCGCGCCTGCGAATACGAAATGCGGTAGATCGCCCCGGCCAGGTCGTCGGAAACCAGGAGCGAGCCATCCGGCAGTTCCAGTACGTCAGCGGGCCGGCCCCACGCCGATTCCCCCTGCAGCCAGCCGGTGGCGAAGGGCTCGTACGAGACAGCCCGATTGCCGTTAACCCTGACCAGCGTTACCCGGTAACCGGATTTCCGGGAGCGGTTCCACGACCCGTGTTCGGCGATGAAGATCTGGCCGCGATACGACTCGGGGAACTGCCGCCCGCGATAGAAGCGCATTCCCAGCGCGGCGACATGGGCGCCGAGATTCAGCGCCGGTGGTACGAATTCGCTGCACGGGCGCTCCCCGCCGAACTCGGGATCGGCAAGCGTACCGCCGTGACAGTAGGGATAGCCGAAATGCAGGCCGGCCCGCGGCGCGTGGTTCAATTCGTCGGGCGGCAGATCGTCGCCCAGCAGGTCACGCCCATTGTCGGTGAACCACAGTTCGCCGGTTCCGGGTTGCCAGTCGAAGCCAACGCTGTTGCGGACGCCACGTGCGAATACCTGGAGATCGGTACCGTCCGGCCTCATGCTGGTGATGACTGCGAAGCGTTCCGGGTCCGGCTTGCAGATGTTGCACGGGGCGCCGACGGGCACATAGAGCCGGCCATCCGGACCGAAGGCGATGAATTTCCAGCCATGGTGGCGCTCCTTGGGGAAATCGTCGCGGATCGTGACCGGCGCCGGGGGATCGTCGAGGCGCCTGCCGACGCCGTCGAAGCGCAGGATGCGGTCGACCGCCGAAACATAGAGATTTCCATCGCGGAAAGCGACGCCGACTGGCATGGTCAGGCCGCTGGCGAAGACAGTAGTACGGGTCGCGCGGGTTTGGCTGTCGAGTTGAATAGCGTGGACCTTGCCTTCATTGGCTGAACCCACGTAAACAATGTTGCCGTCGCCGAGGGCCATCTGCCGCGCGTTGGCAACCCGCGCCAGAACCTCGATCGAGAATCCCTCGGGGAGACGGATCGCGCCGAGCGGCAAGTTGTCGGCAAAGGCAGTAAAGCTTGAGGAGAATAGGGCCAGGACAGCGCCGATGAAGCGGAGAGTCATCCGGGAAGTTGCATGGACGCCAGAGTTGCTGAGGTTCTCAGTATAGCGACCTCGGCCGCACGCATGCCGGGCGGCAAGATGGCTTGCCAGTCAGGCGAAGCGCTTGCCCGATTTTTCGAGTGCAGCGCGGAACTCGGCGAAGGAAAGTTCGCGGACAACCGTTGCGGCGAGGGTGTCGCGCAGATCAAAACTGGCATGGCTGTCATCGTTCGAATGAAAGCCATTTGCAGCCGCTGAGTTGGGGCTATGGCGCATCGGGGACTGTATATTGGCTTTGGGTAGCATGGCGTTTTCTCCGTTTTCTGTCGAGTGTGGCCATGGTGCCGAACCATGGCAGAAGCAGCCGTGATCGAATTCACGAAACTCGAGAAAAAGTGAAATCGGCTGGTCACGCAATGCGCCACCGACTGGTCAAATCCTTCTCATGCCAGCCCAGGTGACAATCTGCCGCTATATGAAATCTCTCATCAAAATTGAGGCAATTAGCCGGCTTATCCAGATTTCTTCATTTGACGATTGATAAACTGTTCGAGACAAGTTAAATTGCCCAGACTATTTAATTTCAGGAGGTAATCATGGATTTGTCTTCTCTGACCGTTGTTGAGTTGCGCGACCTGCAGCAACAGATTCCCGCCGAGCTAAAGCGGCGCGAGGCCCAGGACAAAGTCAGGGTCCTCAATGAAGCACGTGCCTTCGTCAAGGCGCGGGGCTATGCGCTCGACGAACTGGTGGGAAAGGAAGCAAAGGCCAAGGGACCAACGGGCAAGGTCAAGGTCAAATATCGCCATCCCGACAACGCAACGCTGGAGTGGACCGGCCGTGGTCGCCAGCCGAAATGGGTGGGCGAATGGCTGAGTGGGGGCGGTACGTTGGAATCGCTAGCCGTCTGATATGCATATCCTCCTGAGCAATGACGACGGCTATTTCGCGCCGGGTATTCTGGCGCTGGCGGATGCGCTCCGCGGACTGGGCGAAATCGTTGTTGTTGCTCCGGAGCAGAATCGGAGCGGGGCCAGCAATTCATTGACGCTGGACCGCCCCGTTTCTCTGAAACAGGCAGCAAACGGGTTTTATTTCGTTAATGGTACGCCGACGGATTGCGTCCATCTGGCGGTTACAGGAATGCTTGATTACATGCCGGACATTATTGTTTCGGGTATTAACCACGGCGCCAATATGGGCGATGACACCATTTATTCGGGAACGGTGGCGGCGGCGACCGAGGGATTCCTGTTGGGTATTCCCTCCATTGCAATTTCATTGACCAGTTTTGAAGGCAAGAATTTCAAGACCGCCGGACGCGTTGCGCGTGAGCTTGTCGAGCGTTTTGTCAGTAATCCGATTTCTCAGCCGGTATTGCTGAATGTCAATGTTCCCGATGTTCCCTATGCTGACCTGTGCGGAACCGAAGTGACCCGTCTCGGCAGGCGCCATAAAGCCGAGCCAGTTGTCAGGATGCGCTCCCCGAGGAACGATACGGTTTACTGGGTGGGTGCCGCAGGCGCTGCGGCCGAAGCCGGGCCGGGAACGGACTTCAATGCGATCGAGCGCTGCTGCGTTTCTATCACCCCGTTGCAGGTCGATCTGACGCATACACTGCAGTTGCAGGCGATTGCGAACTGGATGCGATGAGCGGTCTCGGCCTGCACGGAATCGGGATGACCTCGCAGCGTACGCGCGCGCGCATGATCGAGCGCCTGCGCGAAAAGGGTATCCGCAACGAAGCCGTACTCCGGGCGATGGCTGCGGTTCCCCGGCACATCTTCGTCGAGGAAGCGTTGGCATCGCGCGCCTATGAAGACACGGCCCTGCCGCTTGGCATGGGGCAGACAATTTCCCAGCCCTTCGTCGTCGCGAGGATGATCGAACTTCTGCTCGACGGTCGTGCGGCACTGGGCAAGACGCTTGAGGTCGGCGCCGGTTGCGGCTATCAGGCGGCGGTTCTGGCGCAGCTGACATCTGAGGTATACTCCGTCGAGCGGCTTGGGCCGCTGCTGGAAAAGGCCAAGGCCAACATGCGCCAGTTGAAGCAGTTCAACGTCCGGCTCAAGCATGCTGATGGCCAACTTGGACTGCCCGAGGCGGCGCCATTTGACAGCATCATTGTCGCTGCGGCCGGATTCCATGTGCCGCCGGCGCTGCTCAGACAATTGACGGTTGGCGGGCGGCTGGTCCTTCCGGTGGGTGGTTCGGAGCAGTATCTTTCGTTCATCGAACGGACGCCGCAGGGATTTGTCGAATCGCGGCTCGATCCGGTTCGCTTTGTCCCACTTCTCTCAGGAACGCAATGATTCACGTATTAACCTTGGCGCTTTCCGCCCTCGTGATCGCCGGTTGCATGTCACAACGGCCGGCGCCGGCTGTAGACCGCGGTGCCTCGTCCTCAGCCAGAGCGACAGCGCAGGCAACGGGTGGGCCTGGATACTACACTGTCAAGAAGGGCGATACGCTCTATCGCGTTGCCCTCGAGCATGGCCAGGACTACAGGGATGTCGTTGCCTGGAACAATATTGTCAACCCGAATTCAATCAAGGAAGGCCAGATCCTGCGCGTGGCGCCGCCGGTGGCGGCTGTAGCCACCGGCGGTGGTCCGGTAGTTGCCCAGCCGGTGGTCACCGCCCAGGTAGTCGAATCGCGGCCGCTGGATGAGCCTGGCAGACCCGCGAGTACACCGTCTGCAGTTTCCGCCGAGGGTTTGAAGCGTGAGCCGCGCGGCGGCAAGGAACCGTATTCGGATGAGGCCTACGCGCGTTTGAACAAGGGCGGTGATGTGTCTCCCAAACCGCAGGTTGCTGCGGTTGACCCCAAACCCGAGGTCAAACCCGAAGCACAACCGGAACCGAAACCCGAAGTCAAACCTGAAGCCAAGCCGGAAGCGGCTGCCACTGGCCCTGACGATGTGGCATGGCTGTGGCCATCGTCGGGCAAGGTGATTTCGTCCTACAGTGAAGCGGGGAACAAGGGCGTTGATTTTTCCGGCAAATCCGGTGACCCGGTGCTGGCAGCGGCGGACGGCAAGGTCGTTTATGTGGGTACGGGTATCCGCGGCTTTGGCCAACTCCTGATCGTCAAGCACAACTCGACCTTCCTTTCCGCTTATGCGCACAACCGCAAGATACTGGTTGCGGAAGGCCAACAGGTGACGCGTGGTCAGAGAATCGCCGAAATGGGGAACACCGACAGTGAAGCTGTGAAGCTTCATTTCGAGATTCGCAAACAGGGCAAGCCGGTCGATCCCATGCTTTTTCTGCCGAAGCGCTGAGCGGCGAAGCGCCTGGACTTCCGGACGGCGAAGTGTTTGACTAACCCCGTAGCCGGCGAGCGCTCTATGGGGGCGGCATCCGTTCGCGAATTGCGGCTGCCAACTGAAACACCGACATCGCGTAGAAGCTGGAGCGGTTGTAGCGCGTGATCACGTAGAAATTGTTGTAGCCGAGCCAGTACTCGGTCGGCCGGCCGGGGGAGACGAGATCGACCAGCGTCACAGTGGCCTGTGGGTTGGCATCGGCGCTGATTCCCTGCTGCGCCAGATCGGCGACGAGCAGAGTCGGCTGGATGCCGGCATCGATCAGGCTGCGTTCCGGCTCGCCGCGCGTGCGGGCGGGAACGGCGATCGGCTGGCCGGCCTCCCAGCCGTGCTGCTCGAGAAAACGTCCAACGCTGCCGATGGCGTCGTCGATGCTCCCGGAGAGGTCGATTTTCTGGTCGCCGTCGAAGTCGACCGCATACCGCCGCTGGCTTCCCGGCATGAACTGCGGAATACCGATGGCGCCGGCGAAGGAACCGCGTACGTTGACGGCGTCCATGCCGTTTTCGCGCGCCAGCAGCAGGAACTGTTCAAGTTCGGTGCGGAAGAAGTCGGCGCGGCGCGGGTAGTGGAAGGCCAGCGTGGCCAGTGCCTCGAGCACCCGGAAACTGCCGGTGTTGGCCCCGTATTCCGTTTCGACGCCGATGATGGCGACGATGATCTCGGGCGGCACGCCATAGAGCGCGCTCGCCCGGGCCAAACTCAGGCGGTTTTCCTGCCAGAAGCGGACGCCGCCATTGATGCGGCGCTCGGTCAGGAAACGTAGCCGGTAGCGTTCCCAGGAACGCTGGAGCGGTGACGCCGGCGGCCTGATCAACTGCAGCACCTTTTCGTTAGGCCGGATCTGGGCGAACTGCAGCAGCAGTTCGTCGGCCTTGAAGCCGTGGCGCTGTTCGAGGTCGCGCGCAAATTCGATGACCGCCGGGTCGCTGGCGAAACTGGTCGCCGCCATCGCGGCGTTGCCAAGGCAGGCGCAGGCGGCAAGCAGCAGGGCGCCGAGAGTGTGTTTCAAGTCGTTCTCCGTCAGGGCAGGCGCGCCAGGGCTCCGCGCAGTGTGGTCAGGTCGTCGGGAATTCCGCTGTAGCGCGCCCGCAGGTAAGCGTACACAACCTCCCTGAACGCCGGCGCGAGTGCCGGTTGCTCGCTTTCGACGCGCTGGAGGAGGATCAGCGGTGTTTCCCAAGGTGCGCAGTTTACTTTGCTTCGCGCCAGTCGGCGCAAGGCTTTTTGCCAAAGCCGGGCGGCGGGGTCGAGACCCGGCCGCTGATGGAGGGCCCACGCGGTGGTCGCCAGCAGCAGGATGCCGCAGATGATCGCCAGCGCCGCGGCCAGCTTGTGCCAGTCGGCATCGGGCATGCCGAGGCGTGCCAGAAGTTCGCGCTGGCGCTGCGGGTTGTAGGCGAGGATGTACTGATTCCACGCATTGTTGACCGCCTCCCAGCGGAAGACCAGGGTGCGCAGCCAGTTGCTGCGCAACTGGATCAGCGCCGGCAGGGGTTCGCCGGCGGGCATGGCGGCGGCGATGCCGCCCTCGACGCGGGCCGGAGAAACCGCGGCGGTCGGATCGACGCGCGTCCAGCCGCGTCCAGCGAGCCAGACCTCGGCCCAGGCGTGGGCATCGGACTGGCGAACGACGACGAAGCCGTCGACCGGATTCGCCTCGCCACCCTGATAGCCGGTGACGACACGGGCGGGCACGCCGGCGGCGCGCATCAGGAAGACGAAGGTCGAGGCATAGTGCTCACAGAATCCCCGTCGGGTCACGAAGAGGAAGTCATCGACCGGCTGTTCGCCGAGAAGCGGCGGTTGCAGCGTGTAGAAAAAGTTTTCGTCGGAAAAAAGGGTCATTGCCTTGCGTGCCAGGCGGGCGGGATCCGGGTCAGCCGCTTTCCACGACTCGGCTAGGGCGCGGGCGCGCGGATTGCCGGCGGGCGGCAGCGTCAGGTTGCGCCGCAGCGCGATGGCTTCCTCATCGGCGTTGAAGCGGTAGTACAGCGTTGCCGTCAGGGCAAAACGCTGGCGCTGGCTCAGCGGTTCGCGGCTGGTTGCGGTCAACGTGCTGGAAAGGGCAAATTCCGGCCCCAGGGCGCCGGGCGCGTCGAGTGCCAGCAGCCAGCGTTGCTGTTGGGGTTCTAGGGTGGTCTCGTAGGCGATGGGCGGCGACTGCGGCTCAATCTGCGGCGGGCGACTGCGGCCGATCTGCGGCTTCCAGGTGAGGCCGTCGAAGCTTTCGAGAACGGGTCCGCGCCAGTAGAGTCTGTCGCGCGGTGGCGGCGGTTCGGCGAAACGCACGCGGAAGGCAATCTCGCTGCTCTGCGCGAGGTTGGCGATAGTGCCCGGGCTCATCTGGTCGGACAGTCCGGTACGGCCGCTGTGGGCGTCCTGCGGCAGGCCCCAGAGCGGCCCGGCAACCCTGGGAAACAGGAGGTAGAGGACAAGCATGAAGGGGATCGCCTGCAGCGTCAGCAGACCCGCATAGCGCAGCGTGGCGCCGGTGCTGCACGACCGGCCGCCATGCAGGCGGATCAGCGTCGCCGTGAGCAGCGTCATTGCCGTCAGCAGCCAAATCCCGGTGGGAATGCTCTGCGAGTAAAAGTAATGGGTCAGCAGCAGGAAGTAGCCCAGCGTGACGACCACCGTCGCGTCGCGCCGGCTGCGCAGTTCGAGCAGTTTCAGGGCCATGAAGACGACCAGCATGGCAACGCCGGCATCGCGCCCGAACAAGGTGCGGAACTCGAACAGGACGCCGCCGCAGGCCGCGGCGACCGCCAACCCGAGCACCCAGCGTCCGGGCAGGCGTTCGTTGCGCCACCACAGCCAGCCGCCCCAAGTGAAGAGGCCGGCAGTCAGCGCGCTCAGCCAGAACGGCTGATGCTCGGCGTGGGGCAGAGTGGTGGCCAGCGCCGCGGCAAAAAGCCAGGGCGCGGCGCCGCGATCGAGGGCTTCGGCCGGACGAGTCATCATGAGGGAAAGATCGCCAGTGCTTCCAGGCAGCGATGGCGGTGCAGGTCGCCGCTGTCCGGCGCGATTTCCTGCCCCGGCAAACGTAGACCGTAACAGGCGTCCTCCGCTGCCGCCGCGATTACCCAGCCGGCAAGGGTGGCAATGCGCGCCTCGGGCGCGGCCGCCTCCGGCGTCAGCGACCAGTCGAGTTGCAGTTCGGTCTGCGCGCCGCCGGCGAACTGCTTGACCAGCAACGGACGCTGTCCGCCATCGCGGGCGCTTGCTTTCCAGGCTACGTGACGCGGCGAGTCGGCCGGTTGGCGCTCGCGGAAACCGGAAAAGTCCTCCTGCCCGCCGTCGCCGTGGTGATCGCCGCTCTGTGTTGCTGGCTGCTGTGGCGGCAATGGCGTGGCCAGCGGTTGCGGGTACACAAGGCAACGCATCGCCGGTTGCAGATAGCTCCAGGCGACGAACAGTCCGAGCGGGTAGGTCGTGGCCAGACGGGTGCGCGGCAGATCCAGCCAGCCGCGGCGCAGCGACGCAACCGGCACGGCGACTTCGCTCAGGCCGTGGGCGGCGACGGCAGTGGCGACGCTGCGGGATTCGTCGCCGGCGCGCAGTTCGAGAGCCAGTCGCGACGAATTCCGGTCGCTCGCCAGGTGGAGCGGAAAGTAGGCGACCTCGCCGGCAAACACCGGCTCGCAGCGCCCGGGCGTGATGACCAGTCCGTGCAGGTTGCGGAAAGCGTGCACCATGCCGGTGAGAGCGAGGCCGACGAGAAGAAAGACGAGGGCGTGGCCCAGCGCCAGGTTGTAATTGATGGCGCCGGTGAGCATCGCCAGCAAGGCTGCGGCGAAGAGCAGACCGGCGCGGGTCGGCAGGATGAAGATGCGGCGTTGCGCAAGACGCAGCGGCGCGGTCCCGTCGCTCTGCCAGCGAAAGAGCCGGCGCTTGAGGTCGGCGACGATGCCCACAGCCTCAGGGAATCGGCACCGAGCGGATCAACGCCGAAATGTCCCCGGCCTTGGCCATCCCGGTTCCCTGCGTCGAACGCAGACGATGGCGTGCAACAGCGGAGAGCACTTCTTGAACATCATCGGGCAATACCATGTTGCGGCCGGCGAGCCAGGCCCAGGCGCGGGCTGCGGCGAGCAGGGCGAGTCCGGCCCGCGGCGAAAGGCCGTGCTGAAAGGCTTGATCATGGCGGGTGGCCTCGACCAACGCCTGCACGTAGTCAATCAGCGGTTCGGCGGCATGTACCGCCGCCACCTCGCGCTGCAGCGCAGGCAGATCCTGCGCCTCGATCGCTGGCGCCAGTTGATCGGCCAGCGCGCGCTGGCCGCCGGCCGTCAGCAGGGCGCGTTCGGCATTGCGGTCCGGGTAGCCGAGTTCGATGCGCATCAGGAAGCGGTCCAGTTGCGACTCGGGCAATGGAAAGGTGCCGATCTGGTGCGACGGGTTCTGGGTCGCGATGACGAAGAACGGCTCGGGCAGCGACCGGGTTTCGCCTTCGACCGTGACCTGACGTTCTTCCATGGCCTCGAGCAGGGCGCTCTGCGCCTTCGGGGTCGCGCGGTTTATTTCGTCGGCGAGGACCAGTTGGGAGAAGACCGGACCGGGCAGGAAGCGGAATTCTCCGCGCTGGCGTTCGTAGATCGAAACCCCGGTAATGTCTGCCGGGAGCAGGTCGCTGGTGAACTGGATGCGCGAGAACCCGAGCCCGAGCAGTCGCGCCAGCGCATGGGCCAGCGTCGTCTTGCCGACACCGGGCAGATCCTCGATCAGCAGGTGGCCACCCGCGAGCAGGCAGGCGACGGCCTGACGGATCTCGCGATCTTTGCCAAGGATGACACGACCGGCTGCGGTGAGAACCTGGTCGAGCGGGCGCGGCTTGGTGGCGAGGGTCTGGAGGGTGGCAGCGAACATCGGGTATTTCCGGAAAATGGTGGTGCGGTCCATTCTAATGCTTGAAGCGGCGCGCTGATTGGGTCGATAATCGGACATCGCCGTGCTCCTTCCTGGTGCGCCGATCCGCCGAGAAAGAACGAGTGACGACCACTGCCTTTATCACCCATCGCGATTGCCTGTTGCACGACATGGGCACGCATCACCCGGAGTGTCCGCAACGTCTTACGGCCATCAGCGATCACCTGATCGCTCAGGGGATTGACGCTTATTTCAACTATCACGACGCACCGCTCGCCACCTTCGAACAACTGCTGCGCGTGCACCCGGCTTCTCATCTGGAGCGCATCAAGCGCGCCTCGCCGACCCATGGCGTGGTCCACCTCGACCCGGACACCGCCATGAACCCCCACACCTGGCAGGCTGCGCTGCGGGCTGCGGGCGCTGGCTGTCAAGCGGTAGACCTGGTCATGAGCGCCGAATGCGAAAACGCTTTCTGCGCTGTCCGACCACCCGGCCACCATGCCGAGCGCACCAATCCGATGGGCTTCTGCTTCTTCAACAACGTTGCCGTCGCTGCCCGCCATGCACTTGCAGCACATGGCCTCGAACGCGTCGCGATTATTGATTTCGATGTCCATCATGGCAACGGCACGGAGGACTGTTTCGCTGGTGACAATCGCGTACTGATGTGCAGTATCTTCCAGCACCCCTTCTATCCTTACAGCGGCACCGACAAGCCGGCAGCCAACATGTGCAATGTACCGCTGGCGGCGGGTAGCGGCGGCGCGGAGTTCCGCGATGCAGTCATGCAGATCTGGATGCCGCGCCTGCGAGAATTCAAACCGCAGATGATCTTCATCTCGGCCGGATTCGACGGGCACTACGAAGATGACATGGGTGGCCTCGCCCTGCTCGAGCGGGATTACGCCTGGTGCACCGAGAAATTGAAGAAGCTGGCGGCGGAATTCTCCGACGGGCGCATCGTTTCCATGCTCGAGGGAGGTTACGTGATGACCTCGCTGGCCCGCAGCGTCGGCGCCCACCTGCGCGTGTTGGCTGATCTCTAGTCCGTGGTACCTGGCGCCGAATTTCTACGGAAACGGGGCGCGGTAGGGTAAAATCGCGCCCTCTCTTTTCTGTGTCTGGCGTTTAGCCGGATGAATCCATGGCGTTAATTGTTCAAAAATACGGCGGCACCTCGGTGGGCAACCCCGAACGCATCAGGAACGTCGCCCGGCGTATTGCCAGCTTCCAGGCGCAAGGTCACCAGGTCGTGGTCGTCGTATCCGCGATGAGTGGCGAAACCAACCGGCTGATTGCGCTGGCCAAGGAAGTGCAGGCCAATCCCGATCCGCGCGAACTGGATATGGTGATGTCCACCGGCGAGCAGGTCACCATCGGGCTGCTGGCCATGGCGCTCAAGGGTGCCGGCTGCGAAGCCAGGAGCTACACCGGCGGCCAGGTCAAAGTGCTGACCGACAGCACCTTCACCAAGGCGCGCATTCTGTCGATCGACGAAGCCAAAATGCGCCACGATCTCGATGCTGGCAACGTCATCGTCGTCGCTGGTTTCCAAGGTGTCGATGCTGACGGCAACATCACGACGTTGGGCCGTGGCGGTTCCGATACCTCGGCCGTCGCGCTGGCCGCCGCGCTGAAGGCTGACGAATGCCAGATCTACACCGACGTCGATGGCGTCTACACGACCGATCCACGCGTTGTCCCAGAAGCGCGGAAGCTCGAAACCATCACCTTCGAGGAGATGCTGGAAATGGCCAGCCTGGGCTCCAAGGTGCTGCAGATCCGCTCAGTCGAATTCGCCGGCAAGTACAAGGTCAAATTGCGCGTTCTTTCCAGCTTTGAGGATGAAGGGGAAGGCACGCTGATCACCGTTGAGGAAGAAAGAAACATGGAACAACCGATCATTTCCGGTATCGCCTTCAACCGCGACGAAGCCAAGTTGACCATGCTCGGCGTGCCGGACAAGCCAGGCGTCGCCTACCAGATACTGGGCGCCATTGCCGAGGCCAACATCGACGTCGACATGATCATCCAGAATGTCGGCCACGACGGCACGACCGACGTATCCTTCACCGTCAACCGCGGCGATTTCGCCAAAGCGACGGCCATTCTCGAAGGTGTCAAGGCAACGCTCGGCGCACGCGAAATCACCGGCGACAACAAGATCTGCAAGGTCTCTGCCGTCGGCGTAGGCATGCGCTCGCACCCGGGTGTCGCGAGCCAGATGTTCAAGGCACTGGCAGACGAAGGCATCAACATCAAGATGATTTCCACGTCCGAGATCAAGATCTCTGTCGTCCTCGACGAAAAATACCTCGAACTGGCCGTTCGTGTGCTGCACCGCACGTTTGGGCTCGATCAACAAGTTTGACCGGAAGGCGCGGAGGCTATATCATCCGCGCCTTCGTTGAAGTATGGATCCGGAGACGTGGCCGAGAGGTCGAAGGCACTCCCCTGCTAAGGGAGCATACGGGCATAAACCTGTATCGAGGGTTCGAATCCCTCCGTCTCCGCCAAGATAGCCGAAAGCCCTGATTACTCAGGGCTTTTTGCTTTTTCTGCCGAAATTGTTGGCAAGTATCATCATACAAGTGGTGGTTGTAATAAACCTTTGTCGGTATGGAAGCCGTGAATCACGAACGGGACGGTTTGCGGAAGGGCTTCCAGCACCGGGATGAGGAAGGCTTCGCTGATGCGCTCGCAGATGGCGACGCCGTCGTACTGGGTGATGCAATCGACGGCATTGATCTGATACCCCCCTTTGATGCAGTCCTGATCGAAGCGGTGCACGTTATCCGCACCCAGGTAGCCAAGGTGGTTGTTCGGCAGCGGCGCTCTGCGTTCGCCGAAGCGGCATCGCTGGAGGTTTTCATGGGCCCATCTCAAATCAGCAGGACGGCCGGATAGCCCGCGTCCTCGATTGCCTGCACAATATCACCCGGCTCGATGAGACGCCCGTACTCAACAATGGCTTCGGACTTCTCCAACAAGACCTCGATATGGCCGATATGAGGCAAGTCCTGAATCGCATTGGCGACGGTACGTACGCAATTCTCGCCCTTCATGCCGCTGATTTTGATGATGAGTGTGTCCATGGACCGAGAGTCTAGCCCGAACACGTCTGCGAAGTAGTGCTAAGTCATCGATCGGCGTGATTGTTGACGCTAAAGATGGCGGGGCACGTGGGTGGTATAGCGCTATGAATTTGAGCAACTGCCGGATTTGCCACTGACACTGTGGTTGCCGACAACTGCGATTGAGCGTCTATGATCCCAGCTACACTGGATCGCGGTGTCAGACAGTTTGTTTTGGCATCCGTTCTGGCCCGCCAGTAACACAGCGCAAGACCAGTCTCTGACCGGACGATACCCCCGCTGAGCCCCGCGCCCTGTGGGGTTTTCGTTTCTGCCTGTTGTTCGCAGAGGTTATCAATGTCGAGTTCGATCGGGCGCTGGCCACAAAGCCGACGATCTCTCGCGAGATCGTTGGCGGCGGCATTTCAACCAGTTCGGAAAGCTGCATCCTGTTTTGGGTAATCGGTTCATTCCTCAGCAGGTGTTGGGTTCGCAAATCCAACCTTGCCGTAGTTCTCCGGTGGCCCACTGATCGTGCCGGCCATGCAGAGCCTGCAGGCCCCCCCAAGGCCCCCCGGGCCCAAGACCTTAAGCTCGACGCCACCCGGCGGGACAACGCCGTATCGGGATCACCAAACCGTCAAGGACAAACCCATCACTCTGCAAGCAATCTGAAGAAAGCTGGTAGCATAACCAGCGCCCTATGAGAAGACGATAAGCCGTGGGAACCTCAAAGCAACTGCGCTTGTTTTCCGAGACTTTCCATTGCCGGGCCGAATGAGTCGGGGTCCGCGATGGCCAAGACACGACAAGGATATCTGGGCATTGGCATATTGAGCGATTTGTTCTCCCAAGACACGGTTCACCGAAATGCCCCGCTGGCAGAGCAACTGCGTCCGCAAACGCCGGACGAGGTGATCGGCCAGATGCACCTGCTTGGGCCGGGCAAGCCGCTGCGCCTGGCGTTTGAATCCGGTCAGCCGCATTCATTGATCCTCTGGGGCCCTCCGGGGGTCGGCAAGACGACGCTGGCGCGGATGATGGCAACACAGTTCCAGTGCGAGTTCATCGCCCTATCGGCGGTGTTTTCCGGGATCAAGGAGGTGCGCGAGGCGGTGGCGCAGGCCGAGATGTGGCGCGACCAGGGACGGCGGACCATTCTCTTCGTCGATGAAATCCACCGCTTCAACAAGGCGCAGCAGGACGGTTTCCTGCCTTTCGTCGAGTCGGGCCTGCTGACCTTCATCGGCGCGACGACCGAGAATCCTTCCTTTGAAGTCAATTCCGCCTTGCTCTCGCGGGTCTCGGTCTACGTGCTTAAATCGCTCGATGTGGCCGAGTTGGGTCAGCTGTTCGACCGAGCCTGCGAGCAGGCGCTGGTCGACCTGAGCTTCGATGTCGCGGCCCGAGAGCGGCTGGTCGGGCTAGCCGATGGCGATGCGCGGCGGCTGCTAAACCTGCTCGAACAGATCCGCATCGCAGCGCATACGGCGGGTCTTGTCGCGGTCGACGGCCAAATGGTAGAGAAAACCGTGGCGCAGAACCTGCGCCGCTTCGACAAGGGGGGTGATGCCTTCTACGACCAGATTTCGGCTCTCCACAAGTCCGTGCGCGGCTCGCATCCGGACGCCGCCCTCTACTGGCTGATCCGTATGCTCGACGGCGGCGCCGACCCGCGCTACCTGGCCCGGCGGATTATCCGCATGGCCTGGGAAGACATCGGCCTGGCCGATCCGCGCGCCATGCAGATGGCCAATGATGCAGCCGCTACCTACGAGCGCCTCGGGTCGCCCGAAGGCGAACTGGCGCTGGGGCAGGCGGTGATCTACCTGGCGGTCGCCGCCAAGTCGAATGCCGGCTACAACGCCTTTAACGCGGCCCGCGCCTTCGTGAAACAGGACGGGTCGAGGCCGGTGCCGGTGCACCTGCGCAACGCGCCGACCAAATTGATGAAGGAACTCGGCTACGGCAAGGAATACCGCTACGCGCACGACGAGCCGGAAGCCTACGCCGCCGGCGAAACCTACCTGCCCGACGGCATGGCTGAGCCGGGCTGGTACGAGCCGACCCCACGCGGGCTGGAAGGCAAGATCGGCGAAAAGCTGGCGCACCTGCGCGAACTCGACCGGAAGGCGAAGAAGTAGTGGACATGGCGCAAACGATCGCCCTTTCCGCCGGCCTCGCCTGGGCCAGCGGGTTGCGGCTCTATCTGGTGGTGTTCCTGGCCGGGGCGCTGTCCCACCTCGGTTATCTGCACCTGCCGTCGACCCTCGACGTGCTGCAGAATCCGCTGGTCATTGGCGTCGCCGGGGTCATGGCCTTCGCCGAGCTGATCGCCGACAAGGTGCCGGCCTTCGATTCGGTGTGGGACGGCTTCCAGACCTTCATCCGCATTCCGGCGGGGGCGCTGCTGGCGGCCTTCGCGCTGGGTGAGGTCGATCCGGCGTGGATGGTGGCGGCCGGGCTGATCGGCGGCACGATTACCGCCGGCACGCACTTCGCCAAGGCCGGCAGCCGGCTGGCGATCAACACCTCGCCCGAGCCGTTCTCCAACTGGATCGCCTCGTTCGGCGAGGAGGGCATGGTACTCGCCGGCCTGTGGGCGATGCTCGCCTCGCCGCTGGTGTTTCTCGGCTTGCTGGCGGTGTTCCTGCTGCTTGCCGGATTCGTGCTCTACAAGCTCTGGGGCCTGCTGGGCCGCCTGTTGCGTCGCGTATAATTTCGGGTTTTCGGCCGCCTGTCGCGGTCGACCGCCGGAAAACAGGAAAAACCATGCTCGACATCCAGCAGCTCCGCTCCAACCTCGATGCCGTCGCCGGGGGGCTCGCCAGGCGCGGCAAGCCGATCGACTTTTCCGGATTCACGGCGCTGGAAGCCGAGCGCAAGACACTGCAGACGCGCACGCAGGAACTGCAGGCGCAGCGCAACAGCCTGTCGAAGCAGATCGGCATGCTCAAGGGGCAGGGCAAGGATGCCTCCGGGGTGATGGCCCAGGTCGGCGCCCTCGGCGACGAGCTGAAAGTCTCGGAGCTTCGCCTCGGCGAATTGCTGGAAAAGTTCAACGCCATCCTCGCGACGCTGCCGAACATTCCCGATGAATCTGTGCCGGACGGCGACGACGAGTCCGCCAACGTCGAGATCAGGCGCTGGGGCACCCCGCGTACTTTCGATTTTCCGGTCAAGGATCACACCGATGTCGGCGAGGCGCTCGGCCAGCTCGATTTCGCCACCGCCGCCAAGATTTCCGGCTCGCGTTTCTCGCTGTTGAAGGGCGGCGTCGCCCGCCTGCACCGGGCGCTCGCCCAGTTCATGCTCGACACACACACCGCCGAGCACGGCTATACCGAGGTCTATGCGCCCTATCTGGTCAATGCCGCCAGCCTGTTCGGCACCGGCCAGTTGCCCAAGTTCGAGGAAGACCTGTTCAAGGTGCTGCGCGGCGAGCAGGAACCGCTCTACCTGATCCCCACCGCCGAAGTGCCGGTGACCAACATCGTGCGCGACGAGATTCTCGCCGCCGAGGGGCTGCCGCTCAAGTTCGTCTGCCACACGCCGTGCTTCCGTTCCGAGGCCGGTTCCGGCGGGCGCGACGTGCGCGGCATGATCCGCCAGCATCAGTTCGACAAAGTCGAACTCGTGCAAATCGTCCATCCCGAGCAGTCGACCGCGGCACACGAAGAACTGACCCGCCACGCCGAAGTCATCCTCGAAAAGCTGGAACTCCCTTACCGCCGTGTCGTGTTGTGCACCGGCGACATGGGTTTTTCCAGCCAGAAGACCTACGATCTCGAAGTCTGGCTGCCGGCGCAGAACGCCTATCGCGAGATTTCGTCGTGCTCCAACTTTGGCGCCTTCCAGGCCCGGCGCATGCAGGCGCGTTTCCGCAACGACAGGAACAAGACCGAGCTTTGCCATACGCTGAATGGTTCCGGCCTGGCGGTGGGCCGCACGCTGGTGGCGATCCTCGAAAACAACCAGCAGGCCGACGGAAGTGTGACCATACCCGCCGCGCTGCGTCCTTACATGGGCGGGCTGGAGAAGCTCAGCGCTTCAGTTTGAGGCCGGGGCCGCTGCCCTGCATGCCGACCATGTTCTCGACGCGCGTTGAAACTGTCTGGTACGGCGGTTCATAGCGGACGAGGATGTCGTGGTAAGCGCGAATGTTCTCGACCAGAAGAACAGCCTCGCCACCGCGTGCGCGGCTGGATTTCACCTTTTCGTAATATTTCGGCTGGGCCAGCAGGGGCAGGATCTGTTTCATTTCGTACCACGCGGCCGGATCGGCCCCCTGTAGTTTCGCCAGCGCCCGGGCCGCATTGAAATTGCCGGGGCCGATGTTGTAAGCGGCGAGCGCCAGCCAGGTGCGATCGGGTTCGGGGACATCCGCGGGTTGCATGTCCTTGAGCAGGCTCAGGTAGCGCGCGCCGCCCAGGATGCTTTCGCGTGGGTCGAGGCGGTTGCCGATGCCGAGGCGGTCCGCAGTTTCCTCGGTGAGCATCATGATGCCGCGTACACCGGTCGGGCTGGTGGCTTCCGGGTCCCAGTTTGATTCGTGGTAAGCGACTGCGGCGATCAGACGCCAGTCGATTCCGGAAACCGTCTGAGCCGACTGGAAGTGCTTTTTCAGCTTGGGCAGTACGGTTTCCATGCGACCCAGGAAGCTCACGATATCCCCTTGCTTGAGGCGGCGCACATGCCCGAAATAGCGGTCCTCGATCTTCAGCAGCGTGCCGTCGCGCTGCGCCCGTTCGACGAAGGCGCTGAGACGAGCCAGCAACTCAGCGTTGGGGTGGGTTCCCAGCCGCCAGACCACGGGGTGGTTCTCGTTCAGTTCCAGCGTCGCCTGCAGTGAAGGAATGAACTGCGCGGCAATCTGGGTCAGTGTCGAATCGATGGCGACCAGTTCGAACTTCCGTTTGCCGAGCGATTCGAGCAGGCTGAAGAGATCGCCGTCCTTGTATTCGATGACCTGCAGGTCGGGCATCCGCTTCTGGAGCTCGCGCAGCGTGGCCAGTTGCCGCGAGCCGGGCATCACGACCACCGTTCGCCCGCGCAGGTCGCCCATGTCGTCGAGCGGCAGCGACGCTTCATGCTGAAGGAGCACATCGCTGGTTTGCAATATTGGTGGCGTCGATTTTTCGCGGGTGTCCGCAGGCATGGGCAGCCATGCCGCGGCAAGATGAGCCTTGCCCGCATCGAGCGCGGCTTCGATTTCGTCCGGAGGCACGACCTCATACTTCACGCCGACCCCGAGTTCCTGGGCAAAGGCTTCGATCAGATCGTGCTCAAGGCCGACCACGGTTCCCTTGTCATCCAGAAAATAGGTGAGTGGTCCCGTGCTGGTGACGACGACCAGATCATGCTGGGCCGGGGTCGGGAAGGGCAACGGCCGCTTCAGGGCCAACGGTGCTGCCTGCTCGCCGCATCCCGCGAAGAACAGTGGAAGCAGCACGATCATCAAGTTCTTGAACCAGCGCATGCGTTGTTTTGTGCTATTATCCGGCCCGCTCCGGAGAGGTACCGAAGTGGCCATAACGGCGCCGACTCGAAATCGGATGGTCAGAGAAATCTGGCACATGGGTTCGAATCCCATCCTCTCCGCCAATCCTTGCTTCTCCAGCGGTCACGCGGAGCCGCAGCGTTGTGCCGAGTACAGCCACCTGCCGTGTCCGCCCAAGTGAATGATACACGTGCGCTACGCAACCGTGACAGGCGGTCTCCCACCAAACTTGATCCGTCGTGCGGTTTGCGCTGGTTCGGTTGGCAGCCGCCAACGCGCCAAGCCTTGATGAATGGTGCGCCCTTGGCCAAAACGCGTGAATGCAGGGTTTCTCTTCCCCGCGCTGTTCAACTTTCTCAACCAGGGTTTATAGTGATCGCGTGTGGGGTTTCCGAGCCGCAAGCCTGGCTGGCTTGGAGGCTTTCCGGCAAGACCCGAATTAGCCTTCTCCAGCCATGAGGTCAGAATGGAGACAAATGTGAGGCAAGGTGAATCCAAGGGTGTGGTGTCCACAGGTACGGATTTCGGCCCCTACCTTGCTCACACGCATGAAGTGCTCAATCAGCCGGCGGCGCTCGTCGACTACAACCTGTACGCCAGCGATCGCGCGCTACAGGAAGCAGTTGGCACCCACGGGGGGCAGGCGGAGGAGGCGGCACTGCTGGCGTTCGGCGCCAGGCTCGGGTCCGCCGATTTTCTCGCGCTCGGCGAGCAGGCCAATCGCTATCCTCCGGAACTTGATACGCATGACCGCTTCGGCCACCGGATCGACCTGGTGCGCTTTCATCCCGCCTACCACGCACTGATGGAGACGTCGCTGGGAGCCGGCATGCACGCGGCGCCGTGGCGTCGTCCGGGGTCCGGCGCGCACGTGGCGAGGGCGGCGAAGTTCTTCATGATGTCACAGGTCGAGGCCGGTCACTGCTGCCCGGTCACGATGACCTTTGCCGCCGTGCCGGCGCTGCGCCACCAGCCGGAACTGGCCGCGCTCTGGGAGGGCCGGATCACCGCCGACGGTTATGACCCGCGCAACGTGCCGGCCGATCAGAAGGCAGTGCTGACCATCGGCATGGCGATGACCGAGAAGCAGGGCGGGTCGGACGTGCGCGCCAACACGACAAGCGCCCACCCGGTTGGCCAGGAAGGTCCGGGGCAGGCCTATGAACTCGTCGGCCACAAATTTTTCGTCTCGGCGCCGATGTGCGATGCCTTCCTGACGCTGGCCCAGACCGCCCGCGGCCTGACCTGTTTCCTGTTGCCGCGCTGGCGCCCGGACGGGTCGAAGAACCCGATGCAGATCCAGCGCCTCAAGCGCAAGATGGGCAATGCCTCGAACGCATCCTGCGAGACCGAGTTGCGCGGTGCGCTGGCCTGGATGGTCGGCGAGGAGGGGCGGGGGGTGCGGACGATCATCGACATGGTGGCGATGACACGTTTCGACTGTCTGGTCGGTTCGAGCGGCGGCATCCGCGCGGCGACGGTGCAGGCGCTGCATCACTGCGGGCAGCGCCGGGCGTTCGGCAAGCGGCTTGTCGAACAGCCGCTGATGCAGAACGTCCTGGCCGACCTGACCCTGGAGTCGGAGGCGGCCACGGCGCTGTCGATGCGCATGGCGCGGGCGCTCGACAATCCATGCGATGAAGGCGAAGCGCTGCTCGTGCGGCTCGGCACCGGATTGGGCAAGTACTGGGTGTGCAAGCGGATGCCGCAGCACGTGGCCGAGGCGATGGAGTGCATCGGCGGCAGCGGCGTCATGGAGGATTCACCGATGCCTCGCCTGTTTCGCGAGTCGCCGGTCAACGCGATCTGGGAAGGCAGCGGCAACATCCAGTGTCTCGACGTGCTGCGCGCGATGGACAAGACGCCGGCGGTGATCGATGTCTATTTCGCCGAGGTGGACCTGGCGCGCGGCGGCAATGCCGCACTTGATCGGCATGTGCACGCATTGAAAAAAGCTCTGGAGGATCCGGGCGATCTGGAATTCGTCGCGCGGGATATCGCGGACCGGCTGGCGTTGGGCCTTCAGGCCGGCCTGCTGGTGCGCCATGCGCCGAACTGGGTCGCGGATGGATTCTGTTCCTCCCGACTCGACCGCAAGGGGCAGGGCCAGTACGGCAGCCTGCTCCGTGGAACAGACTGCGCCCGGATCATAGAGCGCGGCATGGTGGATTGTGGGCGGACGTCGCCTTGAAGAGAGGCTGCAGGCCAGGCGGTGGTGAACCGATCAAGGCTGGACCTGCGCCGGGTCTTGGCCAGGTGCCACAGAATCCGGTGATCCGGACGAGACCACGAAGTACTCCCATCGGTACGTTCTTGGCTACCCGATACCGGCGTATGATTCTGCCTGAGAGACAGTCAAGTCGCACATCACGAACGGGGCACTGAAACCTGGATTGGATAGCCGTGTGCACGCAATGAACAGGCGCTTCCTCGAAGTTGTCATGAAGGTGTCGGTCGTCTGCCTGCTTGGCGCCGAGGCACTGGTAGCAGTTGCAGCGGGCCGACTTGGGCAGGAGTTGACACCGGTGGGGGCGGAGCGCGCCGGTAACGTTGCCGGAACGATTCCCGCCTGGACAGGGGGCCTCAGGGAGCCACCTGCTGGCTGGCGGCCGGAAATGGGCTACATCGATCCGTTCCCGGAAGATTCGCCGCTGTTTACCATCACCCGGGAAAACTGGAGCAATTACCGGGATCAGTTGATGCCCGGGCTCGTTGCTCTCCTGCAAAAGGCTGACGGGTTCCAGATGCCAGTCTACCGCGTGCGCCGGACAGCAGCATATCCTGATGCGGTGATGAGCGAAGCGGAAAAACAGGCTGGCCGTGCTGAAATCGATGGTTCGTCTGTCGTTCTACCGGTTTACAACCCAGTGCCATTCCCCGTGCCGAGGAGTGGGCTTGAAGCCATCTGGAACCACCTGTTGCGCTATGTGGGTGGCGGTGTCGAGCGCACGACCCTGGCGTTTCCGGTGCGGGCTTCCGGCGATTATTACCGGATCGGCTTTCATTCGCGGCGGATCTACGAATCGAACATGGACAAGAAGACCGACAACCGTCTGTTCGTCGCGATGGGGGCTTACACCGAACCTCCCACCTTGCTGGGTACGATGTTTCTGGTCCATGAACCGCTCAACCAACTCAAGGAGCGGCGCAACGCCTGGGTCTACAATGCCGGCCTGCGTCGTGTGCGGCGTGCCCCGGATCTTGGCTACGACGGAATTACGGATGGTTCGGAAGGGATGTTCACCGCTGACCAGATCGATGCCTACAATGGCTCCCCGGATCGATTCGAGTGGGTTCTGCACGGCAAACGGGAACTTTACATTCCCTACAATTGCTACCGTATCGGCCAGAAGCTTCAGCGAGACGAGGACATCATCCACCGTGGCAGCGTCAATTCGCGCCTGATGCGCTACGAGTTGCATCGGGTCTGGGTGGTCGAGGCCAAGCTGAAGTCGGGACAGTCCCACGTCTATGGCAGGCGTGTCTTCTACCTTGACGAAGATAGCTGGAGTGTCGTGGCGGAGGAGTCCTATTCGACGCGTGGCGACCTCTGGCGGGTGGCCCTGCACGGCCTCATCCAGTATTACGATGCGCCATTGCCCTGGTACAGGCTGAGCATCTTTCATGACCTGACGGCGGGCTCGTATTTCGTCGGCGGGCTCGACCATGGAGTGCAAACGCCGATTCGCTTCAATATCCGCGGCCAAGTCACGGATTTTCAGGCCGATGCGCTAAGGCGCGCCGGTACCCGCTAGCTGACCGAGCACCGCGTTGTGTCACTGACCGGCCGGTCGGCTAGGCCCGGATCTGTTCACGGATGAGGTTAGAATGTCATACGGATTTCAGCAGTGCCGGAGCGACTGCCGTTTCCCCTTCCCGCGATAGGGTTTTCCTTCTATTCTTGGCCTATCCGGTGTAGTAAGCTGCAAGCAGTCGCTCGGTCCGTACGGGCGGGTCGCGTCAGACCCGCGTCTGCTCGTTCGGAGATGATGACCAAGGTTGCAAAGGTGTCGGCGCAGGTCGGCAGATGATGAATGAGTTTCTTGTCCACTTTCCGAGCTATCCATGAAACAACTTGGCGGTCTAGACGAACTCTTCTTTGCCATGGAGCGGCCCAACCAGTGCATGCACGTGGCGGTGCTCGGGATCTATGATCCGAGTACTGCGCCCGGTGGCAACGTCAGGTTGCGCGACATCATGGCCCACATTCGCGAGCGGCTGGATGTTTCGCCGGTTCTCCGCCGTCGTTTGGTGCGCGTGCCCTTCGATCTGGACCGTGCCTACTGGGTGGACGAGGCCGAGGTTGACCTTGAGTATCACATTCGCCACATCGCCTTGCCCAAGCCCGGTGACTGGCGGCATCTGTGCATCCAGGCCGCACGTCTTCATTCGCTGGTGCTTGACCGCTCCAAGCCGCTTTGGCAGGTCTACGTCATTGAAGGAATCGACAACGTTGAAGGCGTAAAGCCGGGGAGCTTCGCCATATACATGAAGTTTCATCGCGGCGAGGTCGACGGCGAGGCCAGCGCCAAGATCCTGCGAGCGCTGCATTCGCTGATTGCGATGCCGGAACACAGCCATGTGGCGAAAAAGCCATTGTTTGCCGATGCCGTGCCGACGCTGGTCGAGTTGTATGCGCGCTCGTTGAGCAATGCCGTGCCCCGGGTGGTGCGCCTGTGGCACGCGGTTTCGACTGCGGGCGTGAAGATGGCATCGCTGGCATCCAGGGTTCTCTACAAGCGGGTGGCCGGCGGGACTTTGCGCCAAAGCCTGCTCGATGAGCTGGCATGGCCGCAGGATCCGGTCAAGACCCGATTTGCCGGTTCAGTCTCGTCGCGGCGTATCGTCGAAGGCGTCGGCTTCGAGATGGCCAAAGTCCAGCGTGTTCGCAAATGGGTCGGCGGGGCGACGACCAACGATGTTTTCATGGCTACTGTCGGCGGTGCCGTGCGGCACTACCTGCAGGCATCCGGCGAACCGCTTTGGGCTGGTGTGGCGGCTGCAGTGCCGGCGGGCCATCAGGACATTCTGCCTGGCAGCGATCAAGGCAACAAATTGAACCAGCACCGTGTGCCATTGCATGTCGAGATTCAGTCCGGGCTCGCTCGTCTGCGCGCCATTCGGCAGTCCGCTGGGGAAACGAGGCAGACCGCAGATGTGATCGGCCACGATTTGCTGCGTCAACTCGCGGACGAACTGCCGACCCGCATCACCTCAGCGGTGGTTGACAACCTGCTTGGAGATTATCTGAACATTGTCGTGTCCACCGTCCGTGGGCCCGATGTGCCCTTGTACCTTGCCGGTGCGCAACTGAATCGCTTCTACCCAATTGGTGTCGTCAAGAACGGCGTTGGGTTGAGCATCAACGGCTTCAGCTATTGCGGCAATCTCTGGGCGACCGTGGTTTCCTGCCGCAAGATGATGCCGGACCCCGAGGTCTTCGCAGATTGCCTCCGGCAGAGCTTCGACGCCCTCGTGGCGGAAGTCGATCAGGAGGAACTGTCCAAGCGCGCCAGGATCGAGCCTGTCCCGCCACCGCGTGCGAGCAAGCGGCGGACTTCGGCGCCAGCACCAGGTCAGCCGGCAACCGCCGGCACGATGCCCCATCATCCGGTCCGGGCGCGGCTTTCAACCAAGACAGCACCCTATGGGAACGCCTAGTCAGGGGGTTCGTGTCTTCCGCACCCGTTTGCGAAATTCTCAAATCGTTGGCGCCGTGCGGCGCGGAGCTGGCCCGGCGGTTTTTTGCGGGCGAATCGAGTCAAGAAACTTGCCATAGGTAAAAGTGATGAAACACCTCTCGGGTCTGGACAATCTTTTTCTGGCGGTTGAGCACGGAAACCAGTTGATGCAAGTGGCCGCCCTCGGCATCTACGACCCATCTACCGCCCCTGGAGGAGAACTCCGTTTCACATCGGTGCTCGACTTCTTCGAGTCCCGGATGAAACAGACGAAGATCTTCCGGCGCCGGCTCGTGGAAGCTCCCTGGGGTCTGGATCGACCCTACTGGATCGACGACACGGATGTCGATGTCGAGTACCACGTCCGCCACATCGCGTTGCCGCAGCCCGGCGACTGGCGCCAGCTGATGATTCAGGTGGCGCGGCTGCATTCACGCTCGCTCGACAAGTCGAAGCCCCTGTGGGAGGCCTACATCATCGAGGGACTCGACCATGTTCCAGGCATTGCCCCGGGGAGCTTCGCGCTCTACATCAAGTTTCACCATGCTGCGGTCGACGGCCAGGGAGGGGTGGAAATCATTCGGGCCATCCATTCGCTATCGCCGACGCTGGATCCGGAAGAGGACGAAGATCTGAGCCAGGTCGCGATCGTCGCGGATCGCAATCCGACAACTGTTGAACTGTGCGCGCGCGCGGTCAGCCATCGTGCCTGCCAACTCCTCGACGGAGCGCGGCTCATTGCCGATCTCGGCAAGCGTGCGGCAGCTGCCGGCATCGGCCTCGTCGCGAGCGGAAAGGCGATGGATATCAGCAAGAAGGTGATCACCAGACGTCTGGGGGTGGCCGAGATGGCGGCAGAAATGACCGCAAGCTTTGGCGAGGTGCTGCATGTGCGGCCTCATACGCGCTTCGATGGCAAGATATCGGCCCACCGCGTGGTCGATGTCGCCGGCTTGTCACTTGCCGACTGCAACAGGATTCGGCAACAGGTCGAAGGGGTAACGATCAACGACATATTCATGGCCACAGCCGGTGGCGCGCTGCGCAAATACCTCGAACTGAAGGGTGACCTTCCAGGCGCCAGCCTCATTGCGATGATGCCGATTAGCACCCGGAGCGGGCGCACCGGGGGGGACGAAGGCAATCAGGTCGCCATGGCCGCCGTGCCCCTCGCTACCGATATCGCTGATCCGCACCGGCGGCTCCTTGCCGTGCGTCGCGCCACCCGCCGGGGCAAGTCCATCTCCGCCATATTGGGCAAGGATCTTCCGGCCCGGCTGATCGAGGTACTGCCCGCCATGGTCGTCGAGCAAGTCGCGCGTTCCGTACTCGTGCCTCTGGTAAATGTCACGATTTCCAACGTTCATGGTCCCGACGAAGCGCTCTATCTGGCGGGAGCCAAGCTGCAGATGTTCACGCCAGTCTCGATCGTCATTGACGGCGTTGGCCTCAACCTGACCGGGTTGAGCTACAACGGCACCCTTTGGGTGTGTTTTGTTTCCTGCCGCAAGATGTTGCCTGATCCCGGCGTGTTCGTGAAGTGCCTCACCGAGAGTTTCGACGAACTGCTTGCCGCCACGGTCGGCAAGCCGGAGCCCAACGCAGAAACGAAGCCGGCGGCACGGCGAACGACTGCCACTTCGCGATCGGTCCACAGCAAGGCGGTGGGGGTTGCGCCGGTCCGCAAGACCGCCGCGACGAAGGTTCCGCCTGGAACGAAGGCTGGTGTACAAGGGTCGGCGGTCAGAAAAGTAGAGCCGGCGGACAACAAGGGCGACGCCATGGTGAGGAAAAAGGTGGCGCCGCCGGTAGCGAGCAGGCGGGTTTCGAGAGGGCCGCGTGCGCAGAAGCCGGAGTTGGCGGAGCTGCCGGGGAGTATTGCGGTCGAAAATGCAGTGGAAGAAAGGCCGGCCGTCAAGAAAGCCCAGTAGGATCTGACAAAGAAGAATCCGGCGCCGACCATAGGGTGCTGGAACAATAACTTGAATATCCTGTTTGGTGGCCAGACCGTCCGCGAGAGCTTGGCTGGCGTTTCCGGCACCGGTCCAGGATACAGGAGACATGCATGGATTCGGAATTTGCCCCAAAGATTACAGCGCCGCCCTATTACCGCCTGATTCCGCACATGGGCAGCGAGTCCGCGCAGTTCATCATCGACAACCTGCTGCGCTTCTCGTTCAAGCGCATGAGCTTTTCGAACGATGCCATTCACGAGCTACGCAAGCGGATCGCGACGGTCGACCACAATCTCGGACAACTTTCCACGGATATCCGCATAACCCGCCAGGATTGCGACGAGGTGCGGGCCGAGTGGCTGGAAGTGCCGCGGAGCCGCCTCGATCGAGTATTCCTCTATCTGCACGGGGGCGCCTTCTGTTTCCGCATTCCGCGTATCCAGTCGGCGATGATAGCCCGCTGGTGCCGCGCATCCGGCGCCCGCGCCCTGATGCCGGTCTACCGGCTGGCGCCGGAACACCCCTATCCGGCGGCTTCAGACGACTGTCTGGCGGCCTATCGCTGGCTGCTCAACAACGGCGTGCCGGCGCAGAACATCGTGATCTGCGGCGACTCGGCCGGCGGCAGCTTGTCGCTAGTGACGTTGATGCGTGCCCGTGCCGAGGGGCTGCCGTTGCCGTCCGCGGCAATCTTCCTCTCGCCATCGACCGACTTCTCGCTGAGCGGACGCAGCGCGGCGGTCAACGAAACCAACGACCCGATGTTCTCGGTGGCCATGCTGCGCTGGTTCGGCGAGTTGTACCTCTCCGAGCCGGAATTGCACCTGACGCCCCTTGTCTCGCCGCTGACTGGCGATTTCACCGGTCTGCCGCCAATGCTGTTCCAGGTCGGCAGCAACGAGATGCTGCTCGACGATTCCACGCGGGCGGCAGCCAAGGCGCACGGTTCCGGAGTCGATGTCCAGCTCGATGTCTTCGACGGAATGCCCCATGTCTTTCAGGGACTTGGCCAGTTGCCCGAAAGCAAGATCGCCGACAAGTACGTCGCCGAGTTCCTTGAGGCAAAGGCCGGATGGGGGCGCATCCAGACCTGAAAGTGAAGCGCGGCACAAACCTGTGGTTTGCGCCGCGCTTCTGTGCCTCCGGGGGCGGCTGCTTACAACTTCTTGCGGACGAGGAAGGCCGCCAGTGCCGGCAGCAAGAGAATGGCGCCGAAGACATTGACCAGGAACATGAAGGCCAGCAGGATGCCCATGTCGGCTTGGAACTTGAGTGCCGAGAAAGCCCAGGTTCCCACCGATACGGTCATGGTCACGGCCGTAAATACCGAAGCGGTGCCGCGCTGTTTCAGGGCTTGAACGAATGCTGCAGGCAGATCCAGCCCGGCATCCATTTCGTGCTTGATGCGCTCGAAAAGGTAGATGCCGTAGTCGACGCCGACGCCGACGCCAAGTGCCACGACGGGAAGCGTATTGACCTTGAGGCCGATGTCCAGCAGCGTCATCATGGCGTTACACAATACGGTCACCAGGGCGAGTGGCAGGATGATGCACAGTGTTGCGGGAACCGAGCGCAGCATGAGCAGGCAGAGCAGCGCCACCGACCCGAACAGGGCGAGGTTGACCCATTTGTCGGCCGCGGCCACAGTTTCGTTGGTGGCGGCCATGACGCCGACGTTGCCGCTGGCAAGGCGGAACTTGAGCGCATCGGTGTCGTACTCGCCCTTGAACGCCTTGATCTGATCGACGACATGGGTGATCGTCTCGGCCTGGTGGTCGCGCGTGAAGATCGAGATCGGCATCGCGGTACAGGTCGAGTTCATCAGTTCGTTGCCGAGCCGGGTGGCGAAACCAACGCCCTGGGCGATCTGGGCCTTGTCCTGGGGCAGCGCCTGCCACTTGATGAAGGTCTCCGCATACGCCTGAGTGACGTTGTTCACGAACCCGGCAAGACCGCGCACCGTTGCCACGCCATCATTCTGGCGCATGCCCAGCTCGAACTCCTCCATCTTGTCCATGACCGTGCGATCGACGCACGGCGATTCGGCGCCTTTGGCTTCGGCGATCACCTGCAAGACATCGACGCCAATCGCAAACTTCGAGGTGATGACGCGAACGTCCTCGTTATAACGGGAATTCGGACGCAGCTCCGGCACGCCGTCGCCGAGGTCGCCAACCTTGTGGTCCTTGGCGATATAAAGACCGATGCCAAGCGCCACGAGGGCGATGGCGATGGAGACCGCGCCGCCCTTCGGCGTGGCGAGGATGCCAAGCCTGGCCCACAGCCGGTCGGCGCTGGCTTCATGGCCGCGCATCTTCTGCGCCTGTTCGGGTGAAATTTTCCGGTAGGAAAGCAGGATCGGAAGCAGCATCTTGTTGGTGACGATCATTACGGTCACGCCTAGGGTGGCGGTAATGGTCAGTTCCCGGACCATCTCGATTTCCACCATGCCGATGACCATGAAGCCGATGGCATTGGCCAGCAAGGCGGCGGCGCCCGGGATGAAGAGGTTCTCGAACGATAGGCGTGACGCCTTGATGCCATCAGCGCCCGCCATGGTCTCCTGTTTCCAGGAACTGGTCATCTGGACCGCATGCGAGACGGCGATCGAGAAGATCAGGAAGGGAACGAGGATCGACATCGGGTCGAGAGTCAGATGGAACAAGGGCAGCAGTCCGAGCAGCCAGATCACCGGCACGACGGCGCAGATCAGGGCGTACGAGGCGAGCATGCCGGATCCCGAATACCAGTAGAGGAGGGCGGCGGTGATGACGAAGGCGACCCCGAAGAAGGCGATGACGCCGGCCGCACCCGAGGCGATGTCGCCAACGGCTTTGGCAAAGCCGATGATGTGGACCGAGACATCCTTGTTTTCCGTTGCCTGACGAATTTCCTCGAGTTGTTTCGCGACTTGCTGCAGATTGAGGCGCTCGCCCGTGTCGGGATCGTTCTCCTGCAGGGTAGCGACGACCATGGCGGCAGTCCCGTCGGTGGCGACAATACGGCCGCCCCAGTCCGACTTGGCGACGTTGTTGCGCACGCCAGCGAGTTGCTCCGGCGTGCCGGCAAAGTCTGCCGCGATGATGTTGCCGCCGCGGAACCCGTCCTCGACCACCTCGGTGTAGCGGACATTCGAGGTGAACAGCGAGGTCACCGAACTGCGCTCGACACCCTTGATGTAGAACACATCTTCGGTGACCTTGCGCAAGGTGTCCATGAACTCCTTGGTGTAGATGTCGCCATTCGTCGCCTTGACGGCAACGAGGATCTTGTTGGCACCGCCGAAGTCGTTCCGGTATTCCAGAAAAGTCTGCATGTACTCATGCTTGAGCGGGATCATCTTGGTGAATCCGGCGCCCACCCGCAAGTGACTGGCTGAATAGGCCAGCGCGATCGTTATCAGGATGAACAAAAGCAACAGCGGCTTGCGCAGGCTGAATATCCAATAAGATACCTTGCCTACCCAAGTGTTGCTGAAATCGTGAGCTTGCAAGCCGCTGTCGCCTGCTCCGTGTGGGTCTGAATTCACGCCATTTCTCCCGGTCGGTTCCGTGGTGGGTGTTGCTTACTTCGCCAGCAGGGCTGCTGGCACGGGGGTGATGCCGCGATCACCGACGGCCACCAGTTCCCCGTCGCTACGCCGGAAGATCCCGGAGAATCCCCTGTTGAGAAGACTCCGGGTTTCGAAGCTCTGGCCGTTGTCACGGCTGAGTGCCAGCTTGCCGGCATTGCCCGCGAGCACTACCATGCCGTCGTCGAAGGCGCGACCGCCGTTGAAGGCGACCTTGGTGCCCGTCTCGACCGGCTTCCAGGTACGGCCGGAATCCGTTGAACGGAAGACATTGCCGCGCATGCCGAAAATCAGCGCGTTGCCATCGGCAGTCCGCATGCCGCCAAAGAAGGAGCCTTCGTAGGGGGAGTCGAGCTTGACCCAATTGGCGCCGCCATCGGTCGACCGGGCAAGGGTGCCGGATTCGCCGACCAGCAGCAAGGCGTCGCCGAGCGGGATGATCTTGGTAATGTGGCGATCGAAACCATCCTCGACGACCTCCTGTCTGGACCAGGTCAGGCCGCCGTCCGTTGAGCGGAGAAAGAGACCGAAGGCGCCATAGGCAAAGACGGTCTTGGCATCGATTGCGGTCACTCCGAGCAGGGCGTCTTGGCCCGCATCCGCAACGTCAATGCGGGTCCAGGTCTGGCCGCCGTCCGCGCTGCGCAGGATGGTTCCGCCGTGACCAACCGCCAGCCAGGTCTTGTCATCGACCGCAGTGACCGAGGTCAGAGTCCGCGTGCTTGCCGTACGCTGGCCCTTCCAGTCCTTGCCGCCATCGGTGGACACGAAGACCGTGCCGCGCGCGCCGACTGCAACGGCGTTCTGGTCGGTGCGGAAAACGTCGAGCAGCAGAGTCCTGTCCTGTTTCATCGGCACCCGCGACACCACCAGCAGCGGCTTCTCGTCGGCTTGCGTCGGCAGAGCGCCGGCGAAAATGGCTGCCAGCGACGCCGTTATCAGCATCCTCTTCATCGTTCACCTTCTCGTTTGCGGAAAAAAAACGACCATCGAGAGTTCGATGGCCGCCATAATCCCTCGAATCAGGGCTGTGATTTTCCGGTCAGCGCGTGCCGCCGGCGCGGCGCAGGGCGTCGGGCTGGAAGTCCGACCACTTGGCCTTCTTGCCGAAAACGATGGGCTGCGAGATTTCGTTGTCAAGGTGGGTGACCAGGTAGTTGCCGTTGGTCAGGTCGTGCCAGGCCTGGACGCTGTGCCAGGGAACCAGGGCGTCGTAATTCTGGCGCAGGCCATGAATGCCGACGCGCCAGAGCTGGCCGCGCGTGTCGTAGGAATCCTCTTCGAGAAGGTTCCAGCTATCCTCGTCGAGATAGAAGACGCGCTTGCCGTAGATATGCTTCTGGCCCGCCTTGAGCGTCGCCTCGACGACCCAGACGCGATGCAGTTCATAGCGCATCAGGTCGCTCTTGACCGTGTTCTTGTCGATGATGTCGGTGTATTTGAGCTTCTTGTCGCCGATCTTGTACGTGTTGTACGGCACGTACATTTCCTTCTTGCCGACCAGTTTCCAGTCGTAGCGCTCAATGGAGCCGTTGTAGGCCATATACTGGTCGGTCGTGCGCATGCCTTCGGTGCCATCACCGACGTTGTCGAAAGCCAGATCCGGCGCGCGACGCACGCGACGCAATCCCGAGTTGTAGATCCATGCTGAACGCGCGTCCTTGAGCTGGTCGATCGGTTCATGGACGAGATAGATCGTGCCGTCAAGCGTCGCCGGCGAAGTGAAGCGGCCGAAGTAAGCGAACCCCATGTTGCCTTCCTGCGGCGGGTCGAAATTGGCGGCGGTCACGACGCGGTCGACGAAGGTGACCTTGTAGGTGTCGCCGTTGGCGCGCACCGGGAACCAGACGTAGGTACGATCATAGCCTCCGCCAAAATAGCGCAGGATGTGATTCTGGATCGCTTCCTCGCCGGTCTTGGGAACCGGGAAGGGCACGTTCGAGAAGACGCGGCCGATGATATGGCCGTCTTTCATTTCGATCTTCGGGGCTTCGGCCTTGATCAGGTCGGTCGCTGCCTTGGGTAGCGCCACCGTGCGATGCGTCGGGTAGACGGGCATCGTGAAGTTCGGGTACTTCTTGAGCAGCGCCGTCAGGCCCGGGGCGAGCTTGTCCTTGTACTGGTCGGCGTTGGCACCGGTGATCGTGAATAGCGGCTTTTCATTGGCGAACGGGTCGGTGTAGCCCTGTTCCGCCTTCCAGCCGGCCGGGGGCGTCGTCAGCCCGCCCTTCCATTCGGGGATGGAATTGTCGGCGTTGCCGGCGCGGATGGCGCCGGTTGGCGTCAGGTCCTTGCCCAGGCGCTCGATGTCGGCCGCCGAAGTCGCGGCCAGGGCGGCCCCACCGAGAAGGCTGCCAGCGACCGCAAGGGTAATCAGTTTCATATTGAAAATCATGGGGTGTCTCCTCCAATCCATCACGGGTACTAGAACGTGCTGCTGAGAGCGACGCTGAAGTAGTCGCGGTCGGCGAACGGGTCGTAATTGGCCTTGTTGCCGAACATAGTGTAGCCGATGTCGATGGCAAACTTCTTCTGGTAGTCCGCTCTGAGGCCGACGCCAAGAACCATGCGATCCTTGATGAACTGCGAATCGACGGAATAACCGTTGACGTCGTGCGCCCAGAAGAGCGAAGGCGTCAGCGTGAAGCTGGTGTCGAAGGCGCCCGGGTAATCGAGCGAGCCTTTCAGGCGGTAGCCCCAGGCCGTCTTGGTGACGAAGCCGTCGTTCTTGCAGCCCATGCTGTTAGGATTGTACCCGGAAGTGGTGGACCCGCAGAGAGAGCCCGGCAGGCCAAGTCCGCTCGACAGTCCAGAGCTTTCGGCAAAGCCGTAAATGAAGGCGCGGCCATAGCGAATCTGCTGGCTGACGGCCTGATCATTCGTATTCGTGGACAGCTGCCCGGCGATTTCGGCGGTGAATAGGCCCTGCGACGCGCCCAGCATGGACGGCAGAATCTTGACGGTGTTGACCGCAAGCTGGTTCTTGTTGAACAGGTCGTAGCCCTGGACTTTACTGTTAAGCCCACCCGTAAAAGCGGCCCGTGCCTTCTGGCCAACCGGACCGACACCGCCAATCAGGCCATTGAGCATGTCGACGCCGTTGATCTGCACCGGCTGATTGTTCGTGTAGCCATATTCCGCGCCAACCGACCAGCCGGCGATATTGGTCGACAGGGTGACGCCATAGATATTGATGTTGTCCGGGTATTCCCAGATCGCAGTCGCCGTGGTGATGCCACCGGCGCCCAGGGCCCTGGCGACCGGGCTTGCTGCAGCAAACGCTTGCCCGCCGGCTTGATTGACCACCATCGGATTCAGCTGCGTGGCTCTGCGCAGGGCGCCCAGAGGCAGTGGCAGGCCGGCCGGAAAACCGTTCCAGGTGCCGGACAGGGCAGAAATGTACGGCGTCCGCGAGTTGATCTTCATTCCGTACAAACCCATTTCGGAGTCGATCGGCGCGATCGGCAGGCGCAGTGCCAGACCATATTGCCCGGTATCCTTGCCTTCCTTGCCTTCGGCGAGGGGGGCGTAGTAGCCCGCTGCCACCATGGCAGGTGTGGACAGACGGCCGCTCCCGGATAAGCCACCGTGGCGACGCCGGCGCAGCTGGTGCCGCCCTTGGCATTCGTGGCAAACGAGTTCTCGATGGGCGAATAGTAGCCGCCGCAACTGTCGATCAGGGTTTGCGCCCATTTGAACTGGTAAAAGGCTTCGAGCGACGCGCCGCCGCCGAGGGCGATGTTGGCATCGATGCTCCACACCGGCAGGAACGCTTCCTTGACTTCGGTGCCCGGCTTGCGCAGAACCGGCAGGTTGAGCGGGTTGAACTGGTTGATGCCCTGGATGAAGAGACTCTCGCCCCAGTTGACGACCTGGTTGCCAAGACGGACCTGCAACGGGGTGCCGACATCGAAGGTGTTGTAGACATAGGCATCGAGCAGCGCGATGCCCGAGTACTTGAGCATGTCGGGCTGGCTGTTGTCCGCCAGAGGAACATCCTGGGCGTAGCCGTTGTCGGCATTGCCGTAGGGCCTGCTCTTGTTCTCCATGGCCGCGTCGTACCAGGCCTTGACCCGGACGAAGGCGCCGAGGTCGCCCTTGCTGATTGCCAAGTCGGACAGGATCTGCAAGGGCGCGCTGACTATGTCTCCCTTTCTGTAGTTCAGGTTGCCGGCATCCGTATCGGTGCCGCCCGAGCCATTATTCAGCCCGATACGCTGGCCATCCGGCCGGCTGTACAGGTAGCTGAGGGGGGCAGTGGTCCGCCAGTTGGCCCCGAGCGAAACGGTGGTGTTCCAGCTTCCCTTGATGCCGTCCTCGGTTGAAAATTCGAACGCCAGCGCGTTGCCGCTGAAGGCGAGCAGCATGGCGGAAGCGAGCGCGGTGCGCACGGGCAGGTTTTTCGTTGCAGCTTTTTTCACTTGGTTCCCCTCTTGAATGAATTGGCAATCGTTGCAGCCTCAATGTTGCGGTGACGCTTTGATGCAGCGTTTTGCGCATAGAGCAGATATATAGCAAAATTCATTCGCGCGGCCATTTTGGGATGCGAAATAGTGTAGCCTCATCATAGGTATAGGCACGCATACAACACCCTTGCGAACGGTAGGGCTTTTTGCCGGCCATGCCCGAGAGCTGAGTGCTTTGAATAACTGCCGGCAGGTTCCGTCGGGAACGCAAACCGGCCCAGGTGAGGAGGCAGAGAATGCCGGGAAAGGCTTTTGTCGCCGGTGTCGGGATGGTGCCCTTCGGCAAGCCGGGCGCCAGCGACCCCTACGACGTGATGGCCGAAGCGGCGGTGCGCAAGGCGCTCGACAACGCGGGACTGAGCTACGACGCCGTCCAGCAGGCAATCGTCGGCTATGTCTATGGCGACTCGACCTCGGGGCAACGTGCGCTTTACGAAGTCGGCATGACCGGCATTCCGATCGCCAACGTCAACAACAACTGCTCGACCGGATCGACGGCGCTCTTCCTGGCGCGCCAGCTGGTCGAGTCGGGTGCGGTCGACTGCATTTTGGCGCTCGGATTCGAACAGATGCAGCCGGGCGCGCTGTCCGGGCAGTGGACCGACCGGCCGTCGCCGTTCTCGCGCTTCGATGAGTTGTGCGACGAGATCGCGCCTTACGATGTGCCGATTGCCCTGCGTTACTTCGGCGGGGCTGGCAAGGAGTACATGGAGCGTTACGGCGTCAAGCCCAAGCTTTTTGCCAGTGTGCGGGCCAAGGCCAGCCGCCACGCGGCGCACAATCCGCTGGCGCTGTTCCGCAAGGTGGTGAGCGAGGAAGAGGTCATGGCGGCGCCGATGGTCTTTCCTGAAGCCGGCATGACGCGGCTGATGGCCTGCCCGCCGACCTGCGGCGCGGCGGCGGCGATTCTCGTGTCACGGCGCTTCGCCGACCGGATGAACCTCGACCGCCGGGTTTTCATCGCCGCCCAGGCGATGACGACCGATCGTCCGGGAACCTTCGCCAAGCGCAGCATGATGGCGCTGGTCGGGGACGACATGACCCGCGAGGCGGCCGCCCAGGTCTATGCGCAGGCCGGGATCGGTCCCGGGGATATCGATGTCGTCGAACTGCACGACTGCTTCGCACAGAACGAGGTGCTCATCTACGAGGGGCTGGGCCTGTGTCCGGACGGCGGCGCCGAGAAGTTCGTCGCCGATGGCGACAACACCTACGGCGGCTGCATCGTGACCAACCCGTCGGGTGGGCTGCTGTCGAAGGGGCACCCGCTGGGGGCCACCGGCCTCGCCCAGTGCACCGAACTGGTCCAGCAGTTGCGCGGCGAAGCGGGCGAGCGCCAGGTCGCCGGCGCACGCCTCGGCCTGCAGCACAACCTCGGGCTGGGCGGCGCCTGCGTCGTCACGCTCTACCAGCGCGCCGACTGAGCGGGAGAGACGATGATCGACAGGAGTCATGTCGGCCTGCAGTTGCCGGTAGTCCACTGGCCGGTCGAGAAGGGGCGGCTGCTCGCCTTTGCCCGGGCCATCGGCGAAACCCGGCCGGAATACACCGACGAGGCGGCGGCGCTGGCCGCCGGCCATCCGTCGTTGCTGGCGCCGCCGACGTTGTACTTCGGGGCCGAGCTCGACGCCGGGACCATCCAGGCGCTGATGGAAACGCTGGGCGTGCCGATCGACCGGGTGCTGCATGGCGAACAGAGCTTCACCTATGAGCGACCAGTACATGCCGGCGACGTGCTGACCCTGCGCTCGAGCGTTGCCGACATCAGCGAAAAGAAGGGCGGCAGGATGGAATTCGTCACCAAGGTGACCAAGGTGACCAACCAGCGCGGCGAGGCAGTGGGCGAGATGCGCTCGGTCATCGTCGTCATGAACGAGTGAGCGCCATGGTCGGAGAGCAAGAGATCAACGCGCCGGTCAGGGTTGGCGACAAGTTGCCTGAGCTGTTTCTGTCGGCGATCGACCGCGCCCTGCTCTGCCGCTTCGCCGGGGCTTCGGGGGACCTCAACCCGATCCATATCGACATCGATTTCGCCCGGCGCGCCGGCATGCCAGATGTCTTCGCCCACGGCATGCTCGGCATGGCCTGGCTCGGGCGCCTGCTGACCGGATGGCGGCCGCAGGCCAGCCTGCGCTCGTTCAGCGTGCGCTTCATGGCGCTCACCCATCTCGGCAACCAGCCGGTCCTGCGCGGGCAGGTCGTCGAGTTGCTGGACGAAGACGGCAGGCCGCTGGCGCGGGTGGCGGTGGAAATGCTCAACCAGTACGGACAACTGAAGATACAAGGCGAGGCGCTGGTGGCGCTCGACTGAAGCGAATTCATCTAAAACGGAGATCGAAATGGGAAAACTCGAAGGCAAGGTGGCCATCGTCAGCGGCTCGGGTCGCGGCATCGGCCGGGCGGTCGCCCTGAAGCTGGCGGTGGAGGGGGCGAGCGTGGTCATCAATGATCTCGACGTGGCGCCGGCAGAACAGACGGTGGCCGACATCGCCGCCGGCGGCGGCAAGGCCGTCGCCTGCATCGGCAGCGTCACCGCGCCGGATTTTGCCGAGCGCTTCGTGCAGACGGCGATCACGCATTTCGGCGGCCTCGACATCATCGTCAACAATGCCGGCTACACGTGGGACAACGTCGTCCAGAAGATGACCGACGAGCAGTGGTACGCAATGATCGACGTCCATCTGACGGCGCCGTTCCGCATCCTGCGCGCTGCCGCCGATTTCCTGCGCAATGCCGCCAAAGAGGAGAGCGAGGCCGGGCAGGAGAAGTTCCGCAAGGTGGTCAATGTCTCGTCGATCGCCGGTGTCGGCGGCAATGCCGGCCAGGTCAATTATGCGGCGGCCAAGGCCGGCGTCATCGGCATGACGCGGACGTTGGCCAAGGAGTGGGGACGTTACCGGGTCAACGTCAATTGCGTTGCCTTCGGCCTGATCAATACGCGCCTGACCAGCGCTCCGGCCGACGGCAGCGCGACGCTCGAAATCGAGGGCCGGCAGATCAAGGCCGGCGTCAATCCCGAACTCCTCAAGCAGATGGAGGCGCTGGTGCCGCTCGGTCGCGGCGGCACGCCGGAAGAGGCCGCCGGCGCCATTGCCTTGCTCTGCTATCCCGAATCCAACTACATCTCCGGCGAACTGCTGGTCTGCGGCGGCGGTTTCCGCGTCTGACCGCGAAAAGGAAGAGCATGACCATACCGCGCACTATTCTCAGTGACGAACACCGTCAATTCGCCGAATCGCTCGACCGCTTCATCGCGGTCGAAGTTGCCCCGCACTACGAGCGCTACGAGGATCAGGGCTACATCGACCGCGAGGTGTGGCTGAAGGCCGGCGAATCCGGTTACCTGTGCACCTCGATGCCCGAGGAGTACGGCGGCGCCGGCGCCGACAAGCTCTACAGCGTCGTGCTCTTCGAGCAGCCGGCGCGCCGGGCGGTGCAGAACCTGCTCGGGATGCTGCTGCATTCGGAGATCGTCGCACCTTACCTGCTGCATTACGGCAGCGAGTTCCTCAAGCGGAAATACCTGCCCAGGATGGCGACCGGCGAACTGATCGGCGCCATCGCCATGACCGAGCCGGCGGCCGGATCCGACCTCCAGGGTATCCGCACGACAGCGGTGCGCGACGGCGACCATTACGTCCTGAACGGGTCAAAAACCTTCATCACCAACGGGTCGCACTGCGACCTGGTGATCGTCGTCGCGCGCACCGCGCCGGGCGGCGGCGCGAAAGGGATGAGTCTGTTCGTCGTCGATACGACGATGGCCGGCTTCACCAAGGGCAGGCGCCTGAAGAAGATCGGCCTCAAGGCGCAGGACACCGGCGAGTTGTTCTTCGACAACGTCCGCGTGCCGGCGGAAAACCTGCTTGGCCAGGAGAACGGGGGCTTTGCCTGCCTGATGAACGAGCTGCCCTGGGAGCGGCTGCAGGTTGCCATCACCGCGGTGGCCCAGATGGAGGCGGCGATTGGCTGGACGAGCGGCTACTGCCGCGAGCGGGAAGCTTTCGGCAAGGCGATCATCGAATTCCAGAACACGCGCTTCACGCTGGCCGAGGCGCTGACCGAGGTGCAGATCGCCCGGGTCTTCATCGACCGCTGCATCGAGCTGCACATCAAGGGCGAACTCGATTCGACCGCCGCCTCGATGGCCAAGTACTGGTGCACCGACCTGCAATGCAAGGTGCTCGATGCCTGCCTGCAGTTGCATGGCGGCTATGGCTACATGTGGGAATACCCGATCGCCCGGGCTTGGGCGGACGCCCGCGTCGCCCGGATCTACGGGGGCTCGAACGAAATCATGAAGGAACTGATCGCGCGGCAGTTGCCCTAGGGCCCAGAGCCGCCGCCGGCGGGGGTGTCATTTCAAGTACGCAAAAATGTCAGGAGGCAAGCGTGTCCGCAGAGATCAGATCGCCGCTCGAGATGTTCTATCACTGGGAGGCCACGACGCCCGACAAGGTATTCCTGCGTCAGCCACATCATCTTGAATGGACCGAGTACACCTGGGCCGAGATCGGCCAGCAGGTGCGACGTCTGGCGACCTTCATCAACGGTCAGCGCCTGCCTCCGGGCAGGATGGACGGTAACAGCAGGGTCGGACCTGCAGTGGGCCACCAGCGTGCCAATCTCCGGGCCAGGACCTCGGCAATCACACATCGAGCACGCGATGCGCGGATCTTCCGGGTTTCGATGGGCGACCGCCGGGGTCGTCAGGGTGGCGATGCTCGGCTGCAAGGCGCCTTGCCAGTTTGCGCTGTCCGACGTCATCCAGGACTCGCCGCCCTTTGCCGAGTCGCCGGTGCCCGATCCCGACGGTCTGATGATGATTCTTTACACCTCGGGCACCACCGGCAATCCCAAGGGAGTCATGCACCTGCACGCGACGGCGGGTTACGTCTGCCCCGACCTGGCGAAGAACCTGCGATTTGAATCGGGGACTTCCCGCCTGATGTCCTACCTGCCGCTGTCGCATATCGCGGAACGCGTGCTGATCGAGTTCTGCAGTCTGTACACGAACGCCACGGTGTCATTCTCCGAGGGCCTGGTCACTTTCGCCGACGAACTGCGTTCGGTGCAGCCGACCTTCTTTTTCTCGGTGCCGCGCTTGTGGACCAAGTTCAAGGAGGCTGTCGAGGCCAGAATTCCGCCGGCCGCCATGGCGACCCTGAGCGACGAGCAGAAGGCCGGGATTCGCCAGCAGCTCGGGCTGGCCTCGGCCAACTTCATCGTCAGCGGATCGGCGCCGGTCTCGCCGGAAGTCCAGCGCTGGTTTCTCGATTTGGGCGTTGCCCTGCGCGATGGCTACGGCGCCACCGAAAATTTCATCGATGGCTGCGCCTGGATGCGTGACGACAATCCGCTGCCGGGCTCCGTCGGAACGTCGATGGGGACTGCCGAAGTGAAGATCTCGGAAGACAACGAAATCCTCTTCCGCAGCAAGGGCGTCATGAAGGGTTATTACAGGAACCCGGAAAAGACCGCTGAAGTCATTGTCGATGGCTGGTACCACACCGGTGACAAGGGCCGCTTCGACGCGAACGGGAATCTGTGGATCACCGGGCGCATGAGCGAGGTGTTCAAGACCTCCAAGGGCAAGTTCGTCGAGCCGCAGGCACTGGAGAACCGCTTTGCCAAAGTTGCCGAACTCGGCCAGACCTGCATTTTCGGCCATGGTCTCGATCAGCCGGTGTTGCTGGCCAATCTGTCGGAACCGGGGCGGGCGACCGCGCGCGACGAATTGGTGCGCCTCCTGACGCAGGCGTTGGCGGAGGTCAATGCCATTGTTCAGCACCATGAGCGGATCAATCAGATCTTCATAGCCCGCGACGAATGGCAGATCGGCAATGGCCTGCTGACGCCGACCATGAAACTCAAACGCAAGGCGGTCGAGACGCATTACCGCGACTGGGTGGCAGCGCGGCTCAATGGCGGGCCGGTGGTTTTCGAGTGAGGCCTGGGCGAATCCACTGCCTGCCGGGTGATTCGCCGTGACATGAATCGCCATCTGCTCATCGCGGACAGCCCGTGCTGGCATCTGTTGTCTTGGCCGATGGCGCTCGGGATTGCCATGGTGAATGGTTGAATGCGCCAGCGCCGCCGGTTTCGGGCAGAATCCGGCAATGCCTGCATACGGTTTGTTTCCTGCCAACCAATTTGTGACAACCAGCGGCAGTAGCGGTGATTGCACCGCTTTGCCGCAGGCCCGATGGTATTTCGGGAACGAAACCATTGCCGTACCGAAGCCGGGCGCGCTGCTCGCGGGTTTCGACCCGGTCTTGCCTCTACGGAATGACCTCGCGGCCTGGGCCAGGGCGACGCCGATCGACGCTGCCGTGGCGCTGCCGCCGCTGGTCTGGCTGGGTGCGCCGGACACCCTGGCGGGGACGCAACTCGCTGGCGATGGTCGGATGATCCGCAGCGGCGGCAACGAGCTGACACTGCTACTGGCACCGCGGCTGCCGCTGAACAGTGCCTGGTTCGACGCGAGCAGCGTCGCGTTCTTTCGCGGTCGACCGCTGAAAATGCGCGGAAATCAGCAGGATGGAAGTTTCGTTGCGCGGACCTTGTGGCCGCAGGATTTTCGTCTGCCGGAAGCGCCGGCAAGGACTGGTCTGCCTGGCGTTCCTGCACTCTTGAGGGACTGGATGCGGGCGCAGCCGCAGGGCGGGGCGCGCAGCCCGTTTGCCGTCGAGTCGCTGTGGCGGCGCTCGGGAAGCAGTGGGCCCCGGGCCGGGCAGCCACTGCTTGGCCTGATGCTGAATGGCGCCCAGGGTGATGACGACGAGGCGCACGCTGGCCACTTCGCACTGATGACTGGTCGCATCGGCGCCCAGGGCGGCATCGATGAATGGCTGGTCAACAATTTCTATACACTCGATTGCGAAAGCGAGAAGGGCATCATCGCCGCGCCGGTGCCACTCGACAATTACCTCGGCGACCTGAACAGCGGCCAGGCCTGGTATCGCCCGTCTTACCTGCTGGTGGCGACGCTCAAGCATGCGCGCAGCGCGGCGCGTCTGCAATCGGCACTGGGCCGCGTGTACAACCAGTTTTATCGCCACCAGTTCGCCTATCAGCACGCCAGCGCCAACTGCGCCGGGATCAGCGTGACGACCGCGCGCACACTCGGCTGGCGGGTGCCGGAACGCGGGGCGGAGAGCTGGCCGAAAGCGATCGCGGCCTTGCCGCTGGTCGCGCTCAAGGAGAGAAGCCTGGCAAGAGCCAAGGCGACCTTCGACTATCTGACCGAGGACCGGACCATGCTCTACCCGGCGGCGGCCTTCGAGGAAATGGGCACCGACCTGCTGCGCTTGGCGAGCGGCAAGGCTGGCCGTAAGCTGACGGCACTGGAAAAGGTGCTGGCCGAAGATATCGAGGAAATTTTGCTCGTCCGCGTGCCGCAGTTTCCGTCCAGCCGCGCCTGGGGCGACTGGCCGGTCGAGAGCAGCGTCGAGTACAACGCGCGCGTGCCGAAGAACCCTGCAGAGCGGAAGATCATCCCGGTGCCGCCGCGCAGGTTCCCCGACGAATTGCGCGATCCGCAATCGCCGGGCGAGCCGTGGCGGCGTTCCGATTACGCGGTGGCCGGCTGGTCGCTGGCGATTGTTGCGCTGATAGCGCTCATCCTGCGCCGGCTCTTGGCATAATTCGCCCGTGCTTGCCTACATTGTCCGCCGCCTGATGTACGCCATCCCGATCCTGATCGGGGTGAATCTTCTCACCTTCGCGCTGTTTTTCGTCGTCAATACGCCGGACGACATGGCGCGGATGCAGCTCGGGGTCAAGCGGGTGACGCCGGAGGCGATCGAGAAATGGAAGGTCGAGCGCGGCTACGACAAGCCGCTGCTGTTCAATTCCGGTGCTTCCGGACTGTCGACCGCAACCGACACGGTTTTCTTCCAGAAATCGGCGCGCATGTTCGCCGGCGATTTCGGCCGCGCCGAGGACGGCCGCGACATCGCCCGCGAAATCGGCGTCCGCATGGGGCCATCGCTGGCCATCGCGCTGCCCACGTTCATCCTCGGCCTCTTCGTGACGGTAAGCTTCGCCCTGACGCTGGCCTTCTTCCGCGCCAGCGCTTTCGACTTCTGGGGCGTCGTGCTGTGCGTGGCGATGATGTCGATCTCGGGGCTGTTCTACATCATCGGCGGCCAGTACCTGATCAGCAAGGTGTGGCGGCTGGTGCCGATTTCCGGTTTCGGCGACAGCCTGGACGCCTGGCGCTTCCTGATCCTGCCGGTGGTGATCGGTGTGATTTCCGGGATCGGCTCGTCGACACGCTGGTACCGGACCATCTTCCTCGAGGAAGTGAACAAGGATTACGTGCGCACGGCTCGTGCCAAGGGCCTGCCGGAAACTGTCGTCTTCTTCCGTCACGTCCTGCGCAATGCGCTGATCCCGATCCTGACCGGCGTCGTCGTCGTCATTCCGCTGCTCTTCATGGGCTCGCTGCTGACCGAATCCTTCTTCGGCGTCCCCGGCCTCGGCAGCTACACGATCGACGCGATCAACGCGCAGGACTTCGCCGTGGTGCGCTCGATGGTCTTCATCGGTTCGGTGCTCTACATCGTCGGCCTGATCCTGACCGACATTTCCTACACGCTGGTCGATCCGCGGATCCGCTTCGAATGACCGGGTTCCAGGTCGTCATCCTCTGGTCGGACGTCCTGATCTGGCTGCTGGTCGCCGCCGGCATCGGCCTCGGCGTGCTGATCGCCAGGAGTCCGCCGCTGCTCCTTGCCTGGCGGCGGGTTGGCGCCAACCGGGCCGGCATGGCCGCGGCGACGGTGCTGCTCGCTTTCGTTGCCATCGGCCTGCTCGATTCGCTGCATTACCGCCTGCAACTGGAGAGCAAGCCCGGGCAAAAGGCGCAATACGCGATCGAGGTGCTGTCGCTGCTCGACCTTGTCGCTGCGCCGCTGCGCACGCGCAACGAGAAGACCTACTCCGAGCCGTTCGCCACCCGCCTCTATGCCAAGGAAAGCTACGACCTCGCGGGGCAGGGCACGGTACGCGACTATCCGCGCCTGAAGCACGGCGGCCAGCATCTCGGCGAACGCGAGGACAAGGTTGCCGCCGATGCCGGGTTCACCGCATTGCGCGCCGGGTTGCTGGCCATTCTCGGCTGGCTGGCAGTGGCCGGCGTGATAGCCCGGCGGCCTGGCGCGATCGACGCCCCGGGATGGCGGAAAATCTGGCGCGGCGAAACGAGCTTCGCATGGAACGCCGTGCTGATCACGCTCGGCCTCATGATGCTGGTCGGCGCGCCGCTGTTCTGGCTGGCCGGGCAATATCACGTCTTCGGCACCGACAAGGTCGGGCAGGATGTGCTCTACCAGGTGCTGAAAAGTGTGCGCACCGGCCTGATCATCGGACTCGTCACGACGCTGGTCATGCTGCCGGTGGCCGTGCTCCTCGGCATCATCGCCGGCTATTTCCGCGGCTGGGTCGATGATGTGATCCAGTACATCTATACCGTGCTCAGCTCGATCCCCGGCGTGCTGCTCATCGCCGCCGCGGTACTGATGATGCAGGTGGTCATCGACACCCATCCGCAATGGTTCGCGACTGCCGCCGAACGCGCCGACCTGCGCCTGCTGGCGCTCTGCTTCATCCTCGGCATCACCTCGTGGACGGGGCTGTGCCGGCTGCTGCGCGGCGAGACGCTGAAGCTGCGCGAGCTGGAGTACATCCAGGCGGCACAATCCTTCGGCGTTTCGAGCTGGCGCATCGTCGTCCGCCACATCCTGCCCAACCTGATGCACATCGTCATCATCGCCCTGGTCATGGATTTCTCCGGGCTGGTGCTGGCCGAAGCGGTGCTCTCCTACGTCGGCATCGGCGTCGATCCGACGATGACCAGCTTCGGCACGATGATCAACAGCGCGCGCATGGAACTGGGCCGCGAACCGGTCGTCTGGTGGTCGCTGGCGGCGGCGTTCACCGCCATGTTCATCCTCGTGCTGGCGGCCAACCTGTTCGCCGACGCCGTGCGCGACGCATTCGACCCGAGAGCGGCATGATGCTTGAAGTTACCGACCTGCGCCTTGGCTTCACGGCCGGGAAAAAGATCCTTGCTGCGGTCGACGGCATTTCCTTTGCCATTTCCAGGGGTGAAACTTTCGCGCTGCTTGGCGAATCCGGCTGCGGAAAGTCGGTCACCGCGCAGGGCATCATGCGTCTGCTGCCGGCGGCCGGTC
Organism: Candidatus Dechloromonas phosphorivorans; assembly: GCA_016714975.1. GTDB lineage: Bacteria > Pseudomonadota > Gammaproteobacteria > Burkholderiales > Rhodocyclaceae > Azonexus > Azonexus phosphoriphilus. Next base: position 78,527 of record JADKBR010000021.1, read on the forward strand.
GGGTTGCTGGCGGTAGCGTCAAGCTGAACGGCGAGGAACTGCTGACCCTGGCCGAAGCCGACATGCGCCGGGTGCGCGGCGCGCGGATCGCGATGATCTTCCAGGAACCGGCGACCAGCCTCAATCCGGTGCTGACGGTGGGCGTGCAGATCGGCGAGGTGCTCGACCTGCATTGCGGCCTGCGCGGCGAGCCTGCCCGTCAGCGCATGCTGGAACTACTGCGCCAGGTCGGCATCGCCGATCCGGAGAGGCGACTCGACGAGTATCCCTTCCAGTTTTCCGGTGGCATGAAGCAGCGCGTGATGATCGCCATTGCGCTCGCTGGCGAACCGGACCTGCTGATCGCCGACGAGCCGACGACGGCGCTTGACGTCACCGTGCAGGCGCAAATCCTTGACCTGCTGGCGCAACTCCAGCGCGAGCGTGGCATGGGGATACTGCTGATTACCCACGATCTCGGCGTCGTCGCCAGGATGGCGCATCGCATCGGCGTCATGTACGCCGGCGAGTTGGTCGAAGTCGCTGCTCGCGAGGAATTCTTTTCCTGCCCGCATCACCCTTACACGCAGGCGCTGTTCGCCGCCTTGCCGGAAGTCTCGCGGCGCGGCATGGTCCTGACGACGATTCCCGGCCAGGTGCCGTCACCGGAGGCGATGCCGGCCAGTTGCCGTTTCGCCGACCGTTGCTCGCATGTGATGGCGGTTTGTCGCGAGATTTCTCCAGAGTGGCGCAGCGTCGCAGCCAGCCATTCGCTGCGTTGCCACTGGACGGGTAGTGCGGCGGAAGTTGCCGATACGCCGCATCTCGGGCTGGGCGACATGATGCCGGAAACGGCGCCTTTTCTCGACGTCGCTGACCTGAAAGTTCATTTCCCGATTCGCCGCGGCGTCCTGCAACGGACGGTCGGACTCGTGCTTGCGGTCGACGGCGTTTCGCTGGCCATTTCCGCCGGGCACACGCTGGCGCTGGTCGGCGAATCCGGCTGCGGCAAGACGACGGTCGGCAAGGCGCTGCTACAACTGATCAAACCGACCGCTGGCAGCGTTCGCCTCGGCGGCAACGAACTGGTCGGTATGGCGCCGGGGCGCCTGCGCGCGGCGCGCCGGCACATGCAGATGGTCTTTCAGGATCCGTTCGCGTCGCTAAACCCGCGCCTGCGGGTCGGCGAAATCATCGCCGAAGGGATGTCCGCGCTGGGGCGCAAAGCGGATTCGGCGGCACAGGCGGCAGCCGTCGCGGCCTTGCTCACGCAGGTGGGCCTGCCGGACGAGGCCGCCGGGCGTTATCCGCATGAATTCTCGGGCGGCCAGCGTCAGCGTATCGCCATCGCCCGTGCCCTTGCCGTGCAGCCCGAACTGCTGATCTGCGACGAACCGACCTCGGCGCTCGATGTGTCGGTGCAGGCGCAGATCCTCAACCTGTTGAAAAAACTGCAGGAAGAACTTGGCGTCGCCTACCTGTTCATCACCCACAACTTCGCCGTGGTCGAATATCTGGCGAACGACGTGGCGGTGATGTACCTCGGCCGTATCGTCGAGCGGGGCAGGGCGGAAGAGGTCCTGCGGTTGCCGTGGCACCCCTATACCCAAGCCCTGTTGTCGGCGGTGCCGCCACCAAGGCCGGATGCCCATGCGGCGGCGATCCGCCTGCCCGGTGAAACCCCGTCGCCCGCCAATCCGCCGGCCGGCTGTCATTTCCACCCGCGCTGCCCGCAGGCAACGGACATCTGCCGTCAGCGTTATCCGGAAACCAGCCGCGTGTCAGCGACGCATACGGTCAACTGCCACCTGGTTGGCTGAATCAGCTACGTCGGCCATTGCCCGCTTTGGCGACCTTGGTTCCCTGGGTCGGGGTCGGCGGCTTGGACAGCACGGTCTTGGTTGTCCCGCTCCCCAGGTTTTTCGCCATCTTGCCGTTCGACCTCCCGGCGTCCTTGCCGGCAGCCCTGGTTTCCTTGACAACGCCTTTGGCTGACTTGATGGTCTTGGATGAATGCTTGTCGGCGGTTGCCGCGGCAACGACTGCCCTGGCAGTCTTCAACGGCGGTTCGGGTTCGATGATCTGCGGCAGGCGCGGCTCAGACGCAACCGACTCGACGTCGTCGGCCCCCGGTCCGGCCGGGACAAGCAGAGTGGAGCCAGTGGCGAGCCGGATCTTTCCGCTCAGGCCGTTGGTACGCAGCAAGTCGGCGAGTGCAATTCCGAAGCGCGGCGCCACCTGATCCAGCTTTTCGCCGGACTTCAGCGTATAGGTTTGCCATTCGGTAAGCGGTTCGTCAGTTTTTTCCAGATTGCGCTGGAAAGTGGCAAGTTTCTCGGCCGGCAGGACAACCGGCGTATCGGCCTTCATGACCGGGCGGTTGTGCGAGGGATTGAGCGCCACGAACTCGTCAATCGGCATATTGGCGAGGCGAGCGGCGGTCTTGACATCCATCGCCTTGGGCGTTCCGATGGTCGCGAAGTAGGGGCGATTGATGATTTCCGGGAGGCCGAGCTGGATCATCAGGACCGGGTTGCTGAAGATGTTCTTGAGCGCTTGCAGCTTGGGAACGTAGTGCCGCGTTTCGCTCGGCATGGTCAGGCTGGCGTAGTCGGTCGGCAGGCTGCGCGCGCTGTTCCGCTCGATCGCCCGCTTGACGGAGCCTTCGCCCCAGTTGTAGGAGGCCAGGGCGAGATGCCAGTCACCGTGCATTTCGTAAATGGTCTGCAGGTATTCGAGCGCGGCGCCGGTCGAGGCGACGACATCGCGACGTTGATCCTGCCACCAGGTCTGTTCGAGGTTGAAGCGCTTTCCGGTAGCCGGGATGAACTGCCAAAGGCCCGAAGCATGCGCGCGGGAATAGGCCATCGGATTGAACGAACTCTCGACCATCGGCAGCAGCGCGATCTCGGTCGGCATGCCGCGCGCCTCGAGTTCCTCGACGATGTGGTGCAGATAGGGACGGCTGCGCTCGACCATGCGGCGCAGCGCATCGGGCCGGTTCTGGTACCACTGCTGATAGTGGAGCGTCAGATCGTCATTCAGGTTGGTCATCGCAAACCCGTGACGCAGACGAACCCAGAGGTCGTCCGGCTGGGTGGTCAGATCGACCGTGCGTGCCATAACCGGGGCGGCGCGGACTTCGTGAACGGTCAGCGCGCTGTCAATGCTCGCGGAAGACGAGGGCGCCAGCATTGCCAGAAGCAGATTCTGGTTGCTGTCTTCGGCGTGGACCGGCGTGGCGACGAGGGATGCCAGGGAAACCAGCGCGAAACCGGCAAAATCCTTGACCAGCGATAGAACGTTGCGATCATGCATGGCGAAAAACTCCTGCCTCGGAACGGGGGTGGTCGGAACGTCAAATTATAACCTTTGTGAGGCCAAATGCCCCTGTTTGGGACATGGGGAATCAAAAAAAACTGGTCTGAGGCCCCGGATTTCCCCTTTCCCACACCACCTTCAAGACGAAGGCCGGTCGAGTTCCTGATCTATCATCGACACCGGATCCTCGGCCGGTTCCAGATGTGTCGTGACATGCACGTGACCCAGTACGTTTCGTAATTCCACTTCGATCCGTTCGGCCCAGTCATGGCCTTGCTGTACGGTCCAGTCTCCGGGGACCAATACGTGCACCACTACGAAAGCGCGGCTGCCCGCCTGACGAGTCCGCAGGGCATGAAAGGCCAGGCCCTGCTGGCGATATCTGGCCAACACCACTTCAATTTCCGCCAGCTTTTCGGGTGGCAAGGAGCCATCCATCAAACCGGTGGCGGAACGTCGCATCAGTTGCCAACCGGTCCAGACGATGTTCACCGCAACGAGCAGGGCGATGGCCGGATCGAGCCAGAGCCAACCGGTAATCCAGACCAGGCCGACACCGCCGATCACACCAACCGAGGTCCAGACATCGGTCATCAGGTGATGCGCATCGGCCTCCAGAGTGATCGAATTGTGCTGGCGTCCCACCGCCATCAAGGTGCGAGCCGTGGCGAAATTGATGACCGACGCCACTACCGATACCATCAAGCCAATGCCCACTGCGTCGAGCGATTGAGGATGCAACAGGCGCTCGATGGCGGTATAGCCGATGCTGAGAGCCGCCAACAGGATCAGGAAGCCCTCGAAAGCGCTGGAAAAATATTCGGCCTTGCCGTGCCCGTAGGCATGACCATCGTCCGCCGGGCGCTCAGCCAGAGTCAGCATCCCCAGTGCCATCAGGGCACCCGCGAGGTTGACGAACGACTCGATGGCGTCAGACAGCAGCCCGACCGAACCGGTCAGCCACCACGCCACGCCCTTGAGCAGAATCGTGGCAATGGCCGCAGCAATGGATAGCCAAGCGTAGCGTTTCAACGAAGGGGTCATGTTGGCGAATGAGGTTTCATTGTGCTGCGTAGCATATGGCATACCTGCCGATGGCGCCAGAAGGCGACCCCGAGCGTGATCCAGAGGAGCAGGGAGAGCGTGCCCGGTACGGTGCGACCGATTTGAACATGGCCTGGAGTGTAATCCGCCAAGCTTAATGCAGGCTTATCACGGGGAGTCTTACGTGTGCGGTGCGGGCTTGAGTTGAAAGAAGCTGCTGCGGTCGACGCCGAAAAAGACTGAAAAACCAAAGTGAAGGTACCGAGCCTGAGCGGCGGGAAAGCGATGAGGAAACTACCCCTCGACTCAAACTCAGTCGTTGTGCTTTTTCCGGTCGCGCTTGCCTTCACGCTTCCCGTACTCACCGCGAATGTCGTGCTCGTCGGCGTTGCGGTGACATTCGACGCAATTCTCGTAACTGCGGATACCTTCCTTGATGTGCTTGCGGCGGATATTGTCGGGTGTGTGCTCGTGGCAGCCGTAGCAAGTGTAGCGGCTGTAATCGTTATGAACGTGGCAGGTGACGCAGCGAGCATTGTGGTCGCGGTCGAGCTCGAAATGCTTGTTGTGGTCGAAGGTCGCCGGCGTCCATTTTTCCTGGCTGTGGCACTGGCTGCAATTGCCCGTGATCTGCTGGTGCAGTGTGTCCTTGGGTGACTTGTGGCAACTCTGGCATTCGTCGCGCGTTGCCTTTTCCAACAAACCATGATTGAAATGTCCGGTCGGGCGGAATCGCTTGACCCCGGCATGATCGCTGTGGCAAGCGACGCAGTCCTGGCGGGTCAGCTTCTGGTGGAAGGGGGTCGCCGTCAGCGGCTTGTCGATCGGCAGGCCCGCCGTGGTCAGGCGGCCAATGTCTTCGGGCTTGTGACAGACAATGCAGCGCGCCGAATCGGCCCCGCTAAGTGGCGCATGACAGGCGAAGCAGTCTCCTTCCAGCTTGGCATGCCCGGGAATCAACATGCCCGGCCCGACCATCAGGTGGGGATAGACAAAAGCCAGGATGGTGAACACGATCAGGTTGGCGGCCAGAACAATCTTTACGGTCCGGTTCATGTCCAGCCCCAGAACAGGAAGATGCTGACGATATGTCCCAACGCCAGTGCAGCAAAGACAACGAAGATCGGGATGTGCACCTTGCGCCATTTGGTCATGGCGTCGAGTGTCACGGCGTCCCAGAACACCGCCTGTTCAACTTCGGGGCGCGATAGTCCGCGCAACTGGAAGTGCTCGCGTTGCCCGAGAACATGCTGGCGCGAGCGGCTGAGGAGCAGCTTGCCAACCATGCCGCTGATCACATTCACTCCCGTGGCCACCGTGGCGAGCCAGGGCAGGATGGCATTGAAATGGACGCCGGCATGGAGCAACACCATTAAGGAGCCGAGCCAGGTGCCAACTTCATGCAGGGTCAGCAAGGTTTTAGGGTTGCCTGATGAAATGTATTTGCGCTTGCGCAGCGAATAGACCAGCGAGCCGATGATCAGAAGCGTGCCAGGAATGCCAAGGTAGCGACCGACCCAGACCAGATTCAGTCGGTGCAGCAAGAAGTCGCCGGCCAAGGTGGCAGCCGCCAGGAGGCCGAGCAGCAGGGTAAAGGGCAGGATATGCTGCCGCCAAAGCGAGCCGGCAGTGAGCGAAGTCGTCAATTATGCCTCCAGGGTCACGCTGGTTTTTGGCGTGCAGACGCAGAGCAGACAACTGCCGGGTTCCGGGTCGTAATCCGGCGGCTGGAGGTATGCCACCTCACCCGACTTAATGGTTGTCTGGCAAGTGCCGCAACCGCCAGCGCGGCAACCGGAATCGACGGTAAGCCCGTTTGCCTCGGCGAATTCGAGCAGGCTGCCCGCAGTGGGTTGCCACGGCAGTTGCTTGCCCGATTTGGCGAAGGTCACGAGAATGTGACTTGCCATCGCGTCCGATGGCGGCAATTCAACCGCTGGCCGGCGCTTGATCGATGCCGGGCCGAAGGCTTCGAAGTGAATGCGCCTCGCTGGCACGCCCCACTCCTCCAGCCCCCTCACCAAGCTCTCCATCATCGGCGTCGGGCCGCAAATATAGAACTCGTAAGGCTTGAGCGGCAACTCCATACGGAGCAAGGGCAGATCCACGCGTCCGCGATGATGGAAGTCGCACCCTTCGCTCTCCTCGGGTCGCGGGTCGCTGAAACAGATGCGCAACAGGAAGTTCGGATGCGCCGCAGCCAACGCGTCAAGGTGAGACCGCATCGCCAGCTCGCCGCCATGGCGCACCCCGTAGTAGAGCCAGACTTCGCGTCCAGGCTGCTCAGCCAGGGACCAGGTCAGCATGCTTATCATCGGCGTAATGCCTATCCCGCCCCCGATCAGCACCACCGGGGCATCGCTGCGGTCGATATGAAAATGCCCGCCGGGCGCCCGCACCTGCAAGATGCCGCCGACGGTAACTCGATCATGAAAATGATTCGAGGAACGGCCCGGCGGCACATCGCAACCTACAGGCGGCGGCGCCCGTTTGATCGAAACACGGTAATGATCTGGTCGCGGAGCATCCGACAGGGAATAGCAACGGAGAATCTGCTCGGTGGCGCCATCCGCCGGAGACACATCAAGCCGGAAAGTCAGGAACTGGCCGGGCAGGAATTCCGGAAGGGCCTGCCCGTCTTCGGGAACAAGATAAAAGGAACAGATCGACCGGGCATCATCTTCGACGACCTTGCGCGCGACCCGAAATGGCCTGAAGCCGGACCATGCGGGGACTGTTGCCGGCTCGGACAGTGGACCGGACAGCGGCGTGAGCGGCGGCACGATGCTCTCCGGCGCGATTATGCCGCTGCGTAGCGCCTGGAATTCCAGCCAGTGACGCCAGAAGCTGACCCCGAGCCATAGCGCCAATTGCAGCGCAATGCCGAGCGTGATCCAGAGGAGCAGGGAGAGCGAGGTCATGGTTCCGTCGTCAGCCAGAGCGCGCCCGGTACGATGCGACCGATTTGAACATGGCCTGAAGTGTAATCCGCCAAGCTTAATGCAGGCTTATCACGGGGAATCTTTTCGGCCTGATCAAGGTGCCTGGGGCACTGGCAAAGCCTTGTGGGCGGGTCGACTCAGGGATCCACGTCATTGCGACGGAATGCATTGCCGTATTCGCGGTAATCGAAGCCATCGGCAGAAAACGCGGCTGCATTGTCGAGGGTTGCGGCGCGAAGTCGGTCTCGGAAAGGCAACGTCGATCTTGCTGATTGGTTGCCGCAATGCCGGGCTCGGGCTGATTCCGGACGTGTGCGGTGCGGGCGCGTGAGTTGAAACAGGCTGCTGCCCCCCAAGGGGACTTCCTTCGGGGCGCGGTCGACGGCGAAAAAGACTGAAAAACCAAAGTATCCGCCGCGGTTCAGCTATCGTTGCCCGCAGCAATAGAGCGTAAAACCACGATTCGTGGATACATTGCGAGTCTGGGTTCGGCTACAACCGGCCGGTCGAAGAGTCTCCCAATTTGAATGTGAATGGTTGAGACACCCTCTAGACCAATGCAATGTCCGCTGTTTTTGGAGCGCGAATTGATCTCACTTCTTCTTGGAATGTATAAATCTCACCATAAGGCGAAACCATTCTGCTTCGGTTAGAGCATCTTCCTGAACAAGAGGCAATCTTCGTTCAGCAGTCGCACGACGATCACGCCACCCCTGTGGAGGACCGCTATCCTTATCTCTCCTGTCTTGAAGAATATTGCGACTATCAAAAAGGGGGAAACTTTGTCTATTGGCCATGGCCAAACCTTCCACATACAGACTAAGACTTCGATTTCAGTTCGCCGCTGATGATGGAACCAGTTGCGTTGCCTATCGTATCGCGATAATGCCGCTTATCTCATTTTGAACCTCCCTCTGTTTTTTGTCTTCCAACGCAGCGACATTATGCCGCCAATTCTTTCTTATGCTGACTGCTGAGCCAATTGTTCAGGAACTGCTCCGGCGAGGCGTAACCGAGTGTGGAATGCCTGCGCCTGCGGTTGTGGCCGGGAGGGTGAAGTCGCCAATGGCCGCTTCGGAGCATTCCGGTTCGCAGAATCCGGATTTGGCTGACTGGCCGGTTTGGAGAAAGCTGATCGACCGCTCGGGGTCGAACACGGACCGTTGCTTGCCCCCCGACGGGATTTCCTGCCTGGTGCGGTCGACGGCGAAAAGGAGCGAAAAACCGTTTACGGCAGTGGGGCGTGCTGCTCCACGCTTGCGCGCCGGCCCTGATTTCTAGCCGCGGGCCGCGGCGGGCCAGGTGACCGTGACCTGCAAACCTTGCGCGTTTTCAACCGCCGCGAGGTCGAGTTCGGCGCCGTGCAGTTCGGCGATGCGGGCGACGATCGCCAGGCCGAGCCCGCTACCCGTTGGTTGCTCTCCCCGGTTCAGGCGATGGAAGCGGCGCAGGACCGCGTCGCGGTCGGCTGGCGGAATTCCGGGACCGCTGTCGCTGACGCACAGCCGGCAGCGACCAGTGGCGCGGGAAACGCGGACGCGGACCTTGCCGCCCAGCGGGGTGTAACGGATGGCGTTGTCGACCAGGTTGCGGATCAATACCCGCAGCCATTCGGCCTGGCCGGTCACTGTGCAGCCGGTGGCGGCATCGAGAGCGAAATCGAGATCCTTGTCGAGGATCAGCGGCCCCAGATCGGCGCAGACGGCTTCGGCCAACATCGCCAGATCGACCGGTTGCGGATCGGGCAGTCCGGATTCGGGGTCGAGGCGGGCCAGTTGCAGCATCTGGTCGACGAGGTGGGAAGCGCGGGTCAGGCCGCTTTGCAGTTGCGCCAGCGAGCGGTCACGCTCGCCGCTGTCACGGGCGCGCAGGGCGACCTGTACTTGTGCCTGGAGTGCCGCCAGCGGCGTCCGCAGCTCGTGGGCGGCGTCGGCGGTGAACCGCCGTTCGGCCTCGAGGGCGGTTTCGACCCTCTGAAACAGGCCGTTCAGAGCCTCGATCATGGTGCGGATTTCTTCCGGGGCGGAGGCGGGTGTCAGCGGCTGCAGTTGCTGCGGTGCGCGGCTGGCGATCTGTCCGGCGATGCCGTCCAGCGATGCCAGTCCCTGACGGGTGGCGAGCCAGACCCAGAGACCGATCAGCGGCAGGCCGAAGAGGGCGGGGAGAAGCAGGCGCCAGGCGATGTGGCCGATCAGTTCGTCGCGAATATGGTGGTTCTCGCTGACCTGCACCTGCAGGCTGCGGTCGTCGTTCCACTGGCTGTAATGGCGCCAGCGGTCTTTCCGGTCACGCGTCTCGGAAAAGCCATCGGTTGCGGTCAACGCCGTTTCCGGGGCATTTTTCGAGCGCATCAGCAATTTGCCGTCGCCGCGCCAAAGCTGGAAGCGCAGGCGGCGCTGGTACTTGTGGCCCGCGTCGCCAAGGTCCTCGATGTCATCGCTTTCGTCGTGACCGGCCAGCGCGAGCAGGGTTTGCGCCGCCTGGGCGAGCTGGGCGTCGAAAAGTTTGTCGACTTCATGATGGGCGTCGACGTAGCTGAAGACCATGGTCACCAGCCAGGCGACCGCGACGCCGCCGAGCAGCAGGCCGAGCAGGCGGCGGCGCAGCGAGAACCAGGCGGTCGTCACCTGGGTATCGTGTAGCCGACGCCGCGCAGCGTGCGGATCAGCTCGCTGCCCAGCTTCCTGCGCAGGTGGTGGATGTGCACTTCGAGCGCGTTGCTGTCCGGTTCGTCGCGCCAGCCGTAGACCGATTGTTCGAGCTGGCTGCGGCTGAGGACGCGGCCGGCGTTTTCGAGCAGCATCTGCAGCAGGGAAAACTCGCGGCTGGACAGTTCGACCGGCGCGCCGGCGAGCGTGACGCTATGAGCAGCCGGATCGAGCGCGAGATTGCCGCGGGTCAGCAGCGGCGCGGCGCGCCCGGCGCTGCGCCGGGTCAGGGCGCGAATGCGGGCGGCCAGTTCGTCGAGGTCGACCGGCTTGACGAGATAGTCGTCGGCGCCGGCATCGAGGCCGGAAACCTTGTCGCCGGTGGCGTCGCGCGCGGTCAGGATGAGCACCGGCAGGGTCTGGCGGCGGCCGCGGGCGCGGGTCAGCACCTCCATGCCGGAAAGGCGGGGCAGGCCGAGGTCGAGGACGACCAGGTCGAAAGTTTCGGATTGCAGCGCGCGGTCGGCGGAATTGCCGTCCTTCACCCAGTCGACCGCGAAACCCGCCTGGCGCAGGCCGATGGTCAGGCCGTCGCCAAGCTGGGGGTCGTCTTCAACGAGCAGGATGCGCATGGCGCGATTCTATCAGGTGGCAATCCACCAGCCGGCGACGGCGACCCACGCCAGCAGGACCGCGCCGGCCAGCGGCCGGGCGGAGCGGATGGCTTCTCCCGGCATCCCCTGCTTGCGGCCGTTCAGCATCGCCCGCACCAGGTTTTCGCCGTGCATCAGGCTTCCGGAGAGCACGCCGGCAATGTGGATGAAGACCACGGTGAGCATCGTGACGGCCAGTCCTTCGTGCAGCTCCTCGAGAAAACCGCCGCCGATGTCGTTGTAGTTCGCCCAGCCCGAGAGGCCGGTGAGGATGCCGAGGCCGAGCAGCAGGACGATGGCCCAGCCGCCGGCCGGATTGTGGCCGACATGGTGGGCCGGCTCGAGCTTGAGCAGGCCGGCGGCGTAATTCTTGACGGCGCGCGGACCGCGAACGAAATCGACAAAGCGCGCATAGCGGCTGCCGATGAAGCCCCAGGGCAGGCGGAAGGTGGCGACGGCGAGCACGGTGGCGCCGGAGATCACATGGAGCAGGCGGAAGGTTTCGCTCTCCGAGGTCAGCCAGGCCAGAATGAATCCGCCGACCATCAGCCAGTGGCCGAGGCGAACCGGCCAGTCCCAGACGAGTATCTTTTGCATGGTTTATCTCCGAAGTTCGCGAATCAGGATGTCGTGCTCGCTGTAGTTGCCCTCGGCGGCGCCACGATGGCAGGCCTCGCAGTTGGCCGCCGATTTGATGCGCGGGTCTTTCCAGTATTTCGCTGGAATGTCGCGGTGCTTGCGGACGAAGCGCGCGGTCTGAGTGATGCGCGGCGGTTCGCCGGCGCTGCCGAGCTTGCCGGCGTTGCCCGCGTTGCGTTCGAGGAAGCTGGCGATTTCCTGCCCTGCAGGGCCGTCGACCGCGGCATCTGTGCCGAAGTGGTCCTTCAGGCCGGCCATCGTTCGTCGCCAGTCGTTCGCCGAAAGCAAGGCAGGCTGATAGGCCATGTGGCAACCGCCGCATTCGGCCTGGTAGCTGGCCGGTGTGTTCGCGGGGAGCGGCACCCGGTCGGCGAGCGCCGGGAGGGCAGCGCCGAGGAGCAGGATGATGGCGATGCGTTTCATGTCAGCGTGCCTCGCTCATGGCGGTGACGAAATCGGCCTTCTCGGCCGGCGTGCAGTCGCGGCCGATGACTTCCTTGCAGTTGCGGCCGAACCACTTTTCGACCTTGGCCGGGTCGCTGAAGCGCTGGCCATTGGCGGCCACCGCCAGCGGACGGATCGCCTTGCCGGTGACGGCATGCTGGCCTGCGTTCAGCGGGCTGTCGGTATGGCAGCTGGTGCACGCCGGCATCTTGTCGTTGTTGGCAAAGCGCTGGCGGAAGAGTGTCTCGCCGCGTTTGGCGGAAGGCGTGAAGCCAGCTTGCCGGGCGGCTGCCTCGGCGGCATAGGTCTGGCCGATCTGTTGCGCTGTTTCAGCCTGGGCGGCGATGCTGGCCAGCAGCAGGCACAGGGCGGGAAGGGTTCTCACCATCGTTCTCCTTGTCGTGTTCATGGAGAAGGAGTGTAGAGAGCCTGCCTTAAGGAGTTCTTAGGCGAACCTTAAGCGCGGGTTAACCGGTGGCAATGAACCCGGCGCGTTCCGCCGGGCGTGTCGTGGCCGGCGTCAGACCGCGGGTTTTGGGCAATGTGCGCCCCTGGCCGCGGCGTTGTCCGGTCGATGACGCTGCCGTCGGCGACGGGGGGTGCAAGTTTCTCCGCATACTCCAGCGACGGGCCGCGCCTGACTGTTCGCCTGTGGGACAATGTTGCGCATGGATAGAGCAAGCGACACCGATGTCCCGGCCGCCGTCTCATGCGCCGACTGCGAGGCATGTTGCTGCCGTCTGGAGGTCTTGCTGGCCGGCGAAGACAACGTCCCGGTGCGCTTCACGGCGGAGGATCGTTGGGGCGGATCGGTGATGCGCCGCCTTGCCGATGGCTGGTGCGCCGCCGTCGATCGTGACACCATGCGCTGCGTCATCTATGAGCGCCGGCCGGATGTCTGCCGTGAGTACCGTATGGGAGACAGTGACTGCATCGTCGAACGGCGCCGGTTTTTCGCCCGACAGACCGATGACCACGCCTGACGCCGGGCTGGCACGTTCGTGGGGACTGGCCGACGAATTGCTCTTGCCGCCAACGCTTTCTGCTAAGCTGACCCGGATCGGGTAGTGGCAATAGGGAAAATCCGCCTGCGAAGCCCTTTATGGCAACCTTCTGATGACCGCCGATGTTCGATAGACTGCCGAAGTATTCCGCCGCCTATGCCGCGGCGATCGGGGGGCTTCTCCTGACCTGCCTTTCGTCGTGGAATGTCCGGCAGGAACTGCAGACCAGCCACCTGAGAGAATTCGAGTGGGCCGCGACGGACCGCATCCAGTCCGTGCGGGCGGTGGTCGGGCAGGGGCTTGACGCGCTCCAGGAAATACCCGTCCTGTTTCACTCGGCGCAGGGCGTCGACGAGAACGAGTTTCAGGTCTTCGCCGGTTCGCTGCTCGAGCGCCGACCTTACATCGACAGCCTGTTGTGGGCGCCGTTGCTGATTGCCCCGCGCCAGGGGTCGCCACGAATACGCCCCGCCGGCAGCGGACCTGACGAAGTGACGAGTACGGACGCACTGCGGGTTCCGGTGCTTCTTTCCGCATCGCGTGCTGGCTCCGGAGTGGCGCCAGGTGTCGACCTGAACGCCAGCGGCGAACTTGTGGCGCTCTTCAAGCGGGCGCGACGGAGCGGGACTGTCGCGGTCAGCGGACGAATGGAACTGGTGCAGGCTGGCGGGGAGGCAATCCATGTCGTCTATGCGGCGTTGCCGCTCTACGCGCCAGGCGAATCGCAGCGTTCCGTCGCTGCCGGCGCATCCGGGAAGCGGCCAGACCCCCTCGGCTTCGTGATCGGCATCTACAACATCGAGAAGATGATCCACTTCGCCATCAGCCTGCTCGAGCCGCGCGGCGTCGAGGTCCTGGTGCGCGACGAGTCGGGTGTCGGCGAAGCCCGGTTTCTCTACTTTTACGCCAGCCGCCTCGATCCGGGCGCCGCCGCCACGGCCGCCGGCCTGCCGCCGGAGGGTGACGCGGGTCAGCCGCGGATGACGGCCACCATCCCCTTCGGCGATCGCCAGTGGAGCGTCACCAGCATCGCCACCCATGCCTTTCGCAGCGCCGAGGCGTTTACCAGGGCGCACTGGCTGGTGCTGCTCGGCGGCATCCTGTTCACCGCGCTGCTCAGTTTCTACCTGGTGCGCAGTCGTCGCGAACTCGACGATCGAATCCGCCTGACCCAGACCATCTTCGAGCGCGAGGAACTGTTTCGCCAATTGGCGGAAACGGTCGATGTCGTCTTCTGGGCGATCAACGCCGACGTGTCGCGGCTCGAGTACATCGGGCCGGCCTTCCGGCATATCGCCGGTGACGAGGCCAGGCTCGCCGATCCCTCACCCGCGCTGATGCTCGACGTCTTCGAAGCCGATGACCGGCGCACGCTGGTCGAGGCGATCAGCCAGTTGCAGACCGAGGGCGGCCGGTTCACCATCGTCCTGCCGGTATCGCGCGGCGACCGTGGCTTGCGCTGGCTGCGCGTCTGCGGCTTTCCGGTGCGCGAGCCGGGGTGCGAACTGACTCGAATCGTCGGCTTTTTCGAGGACGTCACCGAGCACAAGCTGGCGGAAGACGCGTTGCGCGATTCGGAAGCGCGCTTGCGTACGCTGTTCAACCATTCCCCGGACCTGATCTTCACCGTCGATGGCGAGGCCAGCATCCTGCTGACCAACCGGCCCCTGCTCTATCCGGTGGGCGGTGCCGGCGAGAAGCGATCGGAACTGATTCTCCCGCCCGATGTGCGGGACGGTTATCTGCAGAAGCTGCGGCAGGTTTTCACGAGCGGGCGGGTCGAGCATTTCCAGTACACGTCGAGCGACAACACCTGGTGGGAAATTCGCATGGTGCCGATCACTTCGGCGACGGCGGTGATCGCGGCCATGGTGGTGATCACCGACATCACCGAGAATCGCAAGCTGCAATGGCAGGCTGTCCGCAACGCGCGCCTGGCCTCGCTGGGCGTCCTCTCGGCAGGCATCGCCCACGAAATCAACAATCCGAATCATGCCATCCTGACCAATGCCTCACTGCTGACGCGGATCTGGCAGGATGCACTGCCGATCCTCAACGATTACGAACAGGAGCAGGGAGCATTCATGCTGGCGGGCTTGCGCTTTGCGCAGGCGCGCGAGACCATAGAACAGGGAATGAGCGACATCGGTCAGAACGCCAAGCGCATTCAGAAGATCATCGACAACCTGAAGCACCTTGGCCGGCAGGATCGCGGGCACATGGATGAGCTGGCCGACATCGGAAAAGTCCTGTCCGGGGCGGTGGCGCTGCTCGAAGCGCGCATCCGCAAGCACACCGACGTCTTTGCCCTGGACCTGCCGGAGGCGCTGCCGATGGTCAAGGGCAATGTGCAGCAACTGGAACAGGTGTTCATCAATGTCATCGTCAATGCCCTCGAGTCCCTGCCCGAGCGCAATCGTTCGGTGAGGGTTTCGGCCAGGCCGGACAGTACCGGAACCCGGGTCATCGTCGAGGTCGCCGATCAGGGGAGAGGGATCGCCGAGGACGTCATGCCCCATCTCGGCGAACCCTTCTTTACCACCAAGGCCGACAGCGGCGGAACGGGACTGGGCCTGTCGATCTCGTCGTCGATCGTCGACAAGCACGGCGGGGTGCTAAGGTTCGCAACCAACGATGATCACGGAACGACGGTCAGCATCGATCTGCCGGCTGCCACGGAGGAGTGAATGAAGGAAAGATCGTTTGCCAGCCTGCCAGTCTTTCTTGTCGACGACGAGGAGTCGGTCCTGCGCGCCAGCGCGGCGGTGCTCCAGAGTGCCGGCGTGGCCAACATCCGGACGGTGAACGACAGCCGGGAACTGCTGCCCGCCCTCGAGCGGCAGCCGGCGAGTGCCGTCCTTCTTGATCTCTTCATGCCGCATGTCACCGGCAACAAGCTGTTGCCGGACATCGTCCACCTCTACCCGGAAGTGCCGGTGATCGTCATGACCGCGGCGCTCGATATCGAGACTGCCGTCCGCAGCATGAAGGAAGGCGCGTTCGACTACCTCGTCAAGCCGGTCGAGGAAAGCCGGCTGGTGGCGAGCGTCCGCCATGCGCTCGAGGTCCACTCGCTGCGCCGGCAGATGGGCGTGCTCAAGCGCTATCTGCTCTCGGACTGCCTGCAAGACAACGAGGCCTTCGCCGGCATCGTCACCAACAGCCGCAAGATGCGGGCGCTCTTCCAGTATCTCGAAGCGGTGGCCGTCTCCGCCGAGCCGGTGCTGATTTCCGGCGAGACCGGCGCCGGCAAGGAGATGTTCGCGCATGCGCTGCACAAACTGAGCGGTCTGAGCGGACAGTTCGTCCAGGTCAATGTCGCCGGCCTCGACGACACGCTCTTTTCCGACACGCTGTTTGGTCACAGGAAGGGCGCCTTTACCGGCGCCGACCAGGCGCGCGCCGGCCTGATCGCCCAGGCTGCCGGCGGCACGCTGTTTCTCGACGAAATCGGCGATCTGTCGATGGCCTCGCAGGTGAAGCTGTTGCGCCTGCTGCAGGAGCACATGTACTACCCGCTGGGTTCCGATGTCGCATCTCCCAGTGACGCGCGGGTCGTTTGCGCGACCAACTGCAACCTGGCGCAGATGATGCGTCAGCAACAGTTCCGCTCGGATCTCTTCTTCCGCCTGTCGGTACATCAGGTCGAAGTGCCGCCGCTGCGCCAGCACAAGGAGGACATCCCGCTGCTGCTCCAGCACTTCCTCGACGAATCGGCTGCTTCAATCAACAAGGCCGCCCCTGAACCATCGAACGAGTTGCTCACCCTGCTGGCAAACTACCATTTTCCCGGCAATGTGCGCGAGCTGCGGGCGATGGTCTTCAACGCCATGGCGCTGCATCGCGCGGGTCCGGTGCTGGCCATGGACAGCTTCCGCCAGGCCATCCAGAAGCAGCAGAAGACAGGAGCCGAGAATCCGGAGGCGGAGTCGTCCGAAGGCCTGCCGATCCTGATCCCGGGGCGCTTTCCGACTCTCGACGAGGTCGAGGAGGCGATGGTCAGCGAGGCGCTGAAACGCGCCAAGGGCAATCAGGGCGTCGCCGCGACGCTGCTCGGACTGTCCCGCCCCGCGCTCAACAGGAGGCTGGCCCGGCGCGCCCTGCCGCCGGAGACCTGAACCGGCGAAACGGGGCTCGACCTCACGCCGAAGTGAAAATCGGTTCTCCACCGCAGACGGCGGTCGGGCAGCCATCGCCTGCGCAGGTGTAACGTTTCGACTTTGTGTAAATTGTCACGAAATATCTGCAAGATCCGGTTTATTAACCGTAATTCAAGTATCAAGTGCTTCCTTCGGCACCATGCCGGTTCATTCCGTTACACCCCCCTTCGTTCCAACATAATTCGACAACAGTCGCTATCCTCCTGATTCAGTGTGAGTATCCACAGGCGAGTCGATACTGGCATGGCCTGTGCTTGAAATGATCACCCAAAGACTGGGTGGCCGATCTCCGATAGCCGCCGGTCCCGTCAGGAAGAGTCCGGTCTGGTTGGGTCCCAGCCGCTTCTCAGGAGTCGTCAGGTGGGTATTGAAACTGAACTGAGTCTATCGCTAGCGCCCGAGCTTGCTGTTCGGCTGGTCAAGCATCCATTGCTGACCGATTCCAGGCCGGTTCGCCAGCGCGTCGTCCATACCTACTACGACACCCCTGACCAGCGCCTGCGACGCGAGCACGTCATCGTCGGCTACCGCAAGCAGGGTTCTGCCTGGCTGTCATCGGTCGGCCGGGTTGGCTTGGCTGGCAACAGCCCGGGCGCAAATGGCGAGCGGGAAATTGCCGGCGCTCCGGGCGATCTCGATTTCTCGCACGTCGCCGACGGCAGCTTGCGCCCCTTGCTCGAGTCCGTCCGTGAAGACCTCAAGCCGGCATTTACCACCCGTTTCACCCGCAGCGCCTGGATGCTCGAGCCGCGTGACGGCGTGCGCATCGAACTGGCCCTAGACCGTGGCTGGATCGAGGCTGCGGGACGGCGTCAGGCAATCTGCGAGGTCGGTCTCGAATTGCGCTCGGGCGGGGTTGCCGACCTCTTTTCCGTCGCTGGCGAACTGCAGACGGAGCTGCAACTGCACCCGGAAGCCGCCAGCAAGTTCCAGCGCGGCTACCGCGTTCTGGCCGATGAGTCGCTGCAGCCGGTCAAGGCGCTGCCGATCGCCACCGACGGCGGAATGACGACAGTCGCCGCCTTCCGCACCGTTGCGCTGGCCTGCCTGAATCATCTGCAGAGCAACGAGCAGGGACTGCGCGAGAACGACAACCCGGAGTTCGTGCATCAGGCGCGCGTCGCGATCCGTCGGCTGCGCTCGGCGATTCGGGTCTGGAAGCCGCGCTTGCCGCAGGACTTCGTGGCCAGATTCGACCCGCTTTGGCAGGCGTTGGCGAGGCAGCTCGGAGAAGCGCGAAACTGGGATGTGTTCACCGGCGAAACCTTGCCGTCGATCCTCGCGGCTTTCCCGGAAAGCGCTGTCGCCGCCCGCCTGTCGCGGTATGCAACTGCGCGCTGCGCGAGCAATCGCGAGGCGGCACGCGCTTCGCTCAAATCAGTCGATTACTCGCGGCTGCTGCTCGAATTCACCGCCGCCGTGCTGGCGCTTCCCGAGGGCAAGGTGCGTCGGCTCGAAGCCTTCGCCCCGCGTTGTCTCGAAAAGCGCGCCGAACAGGTCGGCCAACTGGCTGAAGAGGCGTTGAGCGGCGACGCGGCGTCCCGTCATCGTCTTCGCGTAGCCTACAAGCGGCTGCGTTATGCGCTCGAATTCTTCGCTCCGCTCTTCCCCGGCGCGGCGCTGCGCGACTACCACGTGGCGGCGAGCGGCCTGCAGGAAATGCTCGGCAGCCTGAACGACCTGGCCGTGGCCGCCGAACTGACCGCGGAAGCGCTTCCTGATGAATGCGGGGAAGCCATTCGCTGCTGGCTGGAAGGGCAGAGCGAGCGGCTGCTGCCGGAACTCGGCGCTCTGGTTGGCGCATTTCGCCAACAGGCGGCACCGTGGAAAACACAATGAGCCCGCATGCGGTGACCGCCAATGGCGAGTCGCAAGTCGTGCGGAGTCTCCATGCATCGGCTGCCGATGCTGCCGTGGGGACCGATTTCTTCGCCATGCTTGATCGGCAAGCAGGGATGGTGGTGAAGCTTGCCGTGGTCGTAGGCGAGGTTTTGCAGGGCAAGGAGTCGGCACATTCACTTCGTCTGCACGACTTGGAGCAGAGCCGCGAGGAACTTCAGCGTCGCAGTCTGGCTGCGCTAAGGTCCATGCCCAATATCAATGGCGGGGTGGATGATATGCACCGGACCATGGAGAGCCTCAATCGTGGTGCAGCAGGACTGTTCCAGGCCGCCCGTGGTTTTCATCAGATGCTTTCGGGTCCCAATGAAGCCACTGGCAAGATGATGATTGTCATTCAGAAAGCGGCTACGAACCTGCAGCACGGCTACGCCCGACTGGCCAATGGATCACTGATTGCCGAGTTCGATGCCGATGCGGCGATGGCGAGCGAGAGCGCTCTGCGGAACCTTCAAGCCCTGGGCCTGCATGGCGGGCCAGATGCGGGGGATCGCGCTGCCATTCCTTCCCGGGGACGCATCAGCACTCATCGGGACGGGACCTCCCCTGGTTGTGCGTTTTCGGTCCACGATCTCCACGGAACTCTGGACGGCATCGCTCAAGAAATCGCAGTGGCTGGAGGCATTCTCAAGCGATGGTCGCGGCAGCAGTCTGCCGGCTTGCATCGCCCAAATTACAAGGGCGACGTAGGCAGCGCCAATGCCACGGCGTTCGGGAGCCAATGGATTTAGGACGAATCAAAAAAATATTTAGTTGTTTAAGTGGCGCGGGGGAAAGTGTCTCGCGGGGTTCAGTTTCAGTTGTTCAATTTCTGCAGGAGAAGTCGCTATGAAAACGCAATTCCAGGCGGTAGATAAGGTAATTATCTCAAGGTCAATCGAAGACGATCTGGACCGCTATCTGGACGCCGTGGCTGACGCCACAGCAATTTTCAGGGAGGCGGTCGACGGCTATCTGCAGACTGACAAGGATGGGTCATGCTGGCAGCAAGCGAGGAAGATCACAGAGAAAATGCGAACACTCGACGACCTGCAGCAGCACCTCGAAACTGGCGTGTACTCGCAGGCCTCAGCCGGAAACTTGATTTCCGGAATGGTCGATCCGATGACTGGAGTGAGCCGCTTGCTCAAGGACATGAAGCGGCAAATAACGAGTTTCGCCGTCGAGTCGGACCTCTCACGATCTGGTGTCTGCATTCCGCAGCATCTGGTGCCGGACATGCTGCAATTGACCGATGAGGTCTGCGCCGCGGTAGACGTTCTGGTCGCCGGTTATCGGCCATCCCTGCAGTGGTGGAAGGAGGCGCCCTCGGGTGATGAAGATCGTGGTGTCAGTTGGCACGAGAGCCAGGCCGACCGCCTTTCGATGCAACTTCTCAAGAAGATCTTCGGTGATGACGCACTCGAGATCGAGGCGAAGCTCACGCTGGCGCGATTTGTCGAGGAAATCGACCGCGTGGCGGATCATGCCGAGGCGATCGACCGGGAGCTGTGCGCCACGCGCATGGCCGGCCAGACAACTGCCGACGCGAGGGATTCGCACTGAATTCCCGTTAATTCGCTGTTTGCGCGGCATGTCTTGCCCGACCCGATTCGGGCAAGCCTGCTTCCCGCTCCAGGGATGTCGGGGGCAGCCAGCGTGGCTTTCGGCTTCTGCTGAAAAACAATCAATCGTGTTAGCATCGCGTCCGGCCTAGGTTTTGCATCCTAGGCCGTTTAGTTTGGGAGCCTGCTTAGCGTGGGGTGGGGCGGACCTTTGAATCTGCTGCGAAGTATTTTTCTAGAGAGACTGAAGGAGGGCCGGAACCGATGGAACTGTCCATGACGTTCAAGAATGACAAGCTGGTCGGCGATTTCTGGGGGGGGCTTGCGGCAATGCTGGTGGCGCTGCCATCGGCAATCGCCTTCGGCGTCACCATTTATGCGGCCATCGGCCCGGCCTACGCCGGCCTCGGGGCGCTCGCCGGCATTCTCGGGGCGACCGCTCTCGGTCTGGTGGCGCCCGCGCTGGGCGGCACCAATCGCCTGATCACCGCGCCATGTGCGCCGGCCGCGGCGGTCCTCTCGGCCTTTGCCATCGAACTCGTTCAGGCCGGCACCCCGGCGCCGTCGATCGTCCTCATGTTGACGGCCCTCGGTCTGGTTTCCGGGGTGGTGCAACTCGCCCTGGGTTTCATGGGCATCGGCAGCCTGATCAAGTACATCCCGTTTCCGGTGGTCAGCGGCTATCTCACCGGCGTCGGGCTGATCATCATCGGCAGCCAGATCCCGAAATTTCTCGGCACTCCCGGCGGTACCGCGTGGTGGCGCGCGCTGATCTCGCCGGAACTGTGGCAGTGGGAGAGCGCCGTCATCGGCGCCGTGTCGGCGGCGGTGATGGTCTTGGCGCCGCTGGTCACGCGTGTCGTGCCGGCGGCAATTCTCGGCCTGCTGGCGGGTGTGCTGACCTATTTCGGACTCGCCGCGATGGACGAGTCGCTGCTGGTCGTCGAAGGCAACAAGCTGATCATCGGCCCGCTGGGCGGCACGGCTTCGAGCATGCTGCACGCGATCACCGGGCGCTGGCAGGAGATCGGCGAGCTCAAGCTGAGCCAGATTGGCAGCCTGCTTGGAACGGCGCTTACGCTCGCAGTATTGTTGTCGATCGATACGCTGAAGACGGCGGTCGTTCTCGACGCGCTGACCCGCAGTCGCCATGATTCGAACCGCGAACTGGTCGCGCAGGGTCTTGGCAATGTTGCCTCGGCCTGTGCCGGCGGCATGCCGGGCGCCGGCCAGATGGGAGCGACGCTGGTCAATCTCGCGAGTGGTGGCCAGACCCGCGTCTCCGGGGTTGTCGAGGGCGTACTCTCCCTGGTGGCGTTTCTCGCCCTCGGGAGCTTCATCGCGTGGATTCCGGTCGGGGCGCTGGCCGGCATCCTGATGATCGTCGGCTTCCGCATGATCGACCGCCACAGCCTGCATCTGCTCGAGTCGCCATGGACCGTGCTCGACTTCATCGTCATCGTGGCGGTGGTGGCCGTCGCGGTCGGTTACAGCCTGATTGCCGCCTCCGGCGTCGGCATCGCGCTGGCCATGTTCCTGTTCATTCGCGAACAACTGAGCAGCACGGTGATCCGCCGCAAGATGGACGGTGGCACCCGGTTCTCGAAGCGCGTGCGTCTGCGCCAGGACATGGCAGTCCTCGAGAAGCAAGGTTACCAGTCGGTCATCCTAGAACTGCAGGGCGGCCTCTTCTTCGGCACCAAGGACCAGTTGTATCTCGCCCTTGAACCGGAGCTCGGCAAGCGCAAGTACATCTTGCTCGACATGCGGCGCGTGCAGTCGGTGGATGTCACGGCGGTGCACCTGCTGCAACAGATCCGCGATTCGCTGATCGAGCGGGACGCTTTCCTGATCTTCAGCAACCTGTCGCATTCCTTGCCCAATGGTCGAAACATCGCCGAGTTCTTCGATCAGATGGAACTGACGACGATGACCGAGCATGTCAAGGTGTTCGGTGAGCTCGATGACGCGGTGGAGTGGGTCGAAGAGCAGATCCTTGGCGAGGGCGAGGGGGCGGGCAAGCTTCCCGATCTTCCCGCGCTGGAACTCAAGGATCTCGATATCTTCAAGGGGCACAAGGAAGAGACGCTGATCGACTTGGAGGCGGCCATGGAGCGTCGTACGCTGGTCAAGGACGAGAAGGTGTATTCATACGGTGACCCAGGCAACGAACTCTATCTGATTCGCAAAGGCGCCCTTCGCATCACCCAGCCGGTCGGTACCGAGCAAGGTGCCCATCATTTGCTGACTTACGGCCGCGGCGACTTCTTCGGGGGCATGGCCTTCCTTTCGCAGATGACCCGCCTCAATGATGCGACGGCGCTCGAAGACACCGAGCTCTACGTACTGCGGCGCGAGCAGTTCGAAGTACTGCGCGAGGAGCACAAGCGGCTGGCGTGTACGCTGGTCGAGGAACTCGCCAAGGTGCTGGCAATGCGCCTGCGCTATGCCGACAAGGAACTCATGGCCATGCAGGATTAGGACTTGGCGGTTGGCGATTGACCGCAGGCTGTCCTGGAAATGCTCTGGCTTCGGAACTGTCTTCGGGAATGCTACCGACCCAGTTGTGAAGCGGCGCGGTAAACGATGGAAATCGTGTCTTTTTCGTCCGGACCGGCTATTGTTGCATGGAATTGGGCTATTATTTGCAGCGCCTTGAGGCGCGAGTGGTGCTAACTTGTGGGAGACCAAGAATGTTCCAGCATATATTGTTGCCGACCGATGGCAGCCAACTGTCCCGGGATACCGCCGGGCGCGCGGTTGCCTTTGCCAAGGCGTCCAACGCGAAGATCACCGCTCTCTACGCCAAGTCGGTCGGGCATGCCGAGAACTACGGCGATCTGATCGAACCCGCTGCCTTGGAGCGCCTGGCCATCGGTCCCGAGGGGATGAGCAAGGAGTACCTCGGGTACATCAAGAAATTGTGCAAGGATGCCGGGGTCGAGTGCACGGCGGTGTCCGTCGTCAGCGACACGCCGTGGGAGGCGATCATCAATGCGGCCGACGACCACGACTGCGATCTCATCTTCATGTCCAAACATGGCCGTGGCGGACTTTCCTCGCTGTTGCTGGGCAGTGAGACTTACCGGGTTCTGACGCATTCCAGCGTCCCGGTTCTCGTCTATCGCCCACCCGAAATCGACGCCAAGCGCCGCAAGGCAAAGGGCAAGGACAAGAAGAAAATCTGACCGGGCCGCCAGCGACGGGCGACGCGGTTTCGCCCTGTCGCTACTTGAACGCTACGGCTAGTCCGGAATTTCCCTCCGTTGGCTGGATCGCCTGGATTGGCAGGCGTTGAAAATCACCAAGATACATCGATGGCTGTCAGAACCATTCTGCGCATGGGCGATCCCCGGCTGCTCGAAACCGCGCGCCCGGTGATAGATTTCACGACGCCGGCACTGCATGAACTCATCGCCGACATGTTCGACACGATGGCGGCGGCCGGCGGCGTCGGCCTGGCGGCACCGCAGATAGGCGTCGGACTGCAGGTCGTGATTTTCGGCTTCGAGAAGAGCGAGCGCTATCCCGATGCCGAGTCGGTGCCGCAGACAATACTGCTCAATCCGCGGATCACGCCGCTGACCGGCGAGGAGGAGCTCGACTGGGAGGGGTGCCTGTCGGTTCCCGGCCTGCGCGGCGAGGTGCCGCGCCTTGCACGGATCCGCTACCAGGGCTGCGATCCGCAGGGGCGGCCGATCGACCGCACGGTCGAAGGTTTCCACGCGCGGGTCGTGCAGCATGAATGCGACCATCTGATCGGCAGGCTTTATCCGACGCGGATGCGGGACTTCTCCCGCTTCGGGTTCACCGATGTGCTTTTTCCAGAACTGACCTGACGCAGGAGATTCCAGTGGAACAGCATTTTCCGGCCATCGAGGTCGAGACGCGCGACAGTCCGCAGTATGCGGTGATCTGGATGCACGGCCTCGGCGCCGACGGTTCGGATTTCGTGCCGGTGGTGCCGGAACTCGGGCTGGCGGATGCGCCGGGCGTGCGCTTCATCTTTCCTCATGCGCCGGAGATTCCGGTCACCTGCAACGGCGGCTACGTCATGCGCGCCTGGTACGACATCGTCTCCCTCGACAGCACCAGTCGCCAGATCGACGAGGCGGGCATCGTGAATTCGCGGGACACGATCCGGCGCCTGATTGCCCGCGAAAACCAGCGCGGAATTCCCTGTGCAAGAATCTTCGTGGCCGGCTTCTCGCAGGGCGGGGCGGTCGCGTACACGACGGCGCTGACCCATGACGAGCCGCTGGCCGGCATCATCGCGCTGTCAACCTACATTCCCTGCGGCGAACTGGTGACCCGCGAGCGCACCGCAGCAAACAGCGACATTGCGATCTTTGCCGCCCACGGCCGCGAAGATGATGTCGTTTCCCCGGTTCTTGGACGGCGCGCCCGGGATTTCCTGATTGGCCACGGCTACCGGGTCGACTGGCATGAATATCCAATGCCGCACGCAGTCTGCCTCGAGGAAATCCGCCTGCTTGCAGAGTGGCTCAAGGGTCGCCTGCAGTGAACGATGTCGTCGTGCGGCGAGCGGAGCCTGGCAGCGCCGAACTGCCCATTTACGAGGGCATCCCGCTGTCCCGGATCAGCCTTGTCGTTTCCGATGAACTTGCCGGCCAGGCGCTGGCCGTGCTGATGGCAGCCGATGCCGTCGGCTTCGATAGCGAGTCGAAGCCGACCTTCCTCAAAGGCGAGGTGTCGACCGGCCCCCATCTGGTACAGCTTGCCACCGACGACCATGCCTACCTGTTCCCGATTTCCCGGTCTCGCGGCGCCGAGGTGTTGAAAAGAATCCTTGAGTCAGCCGCCGTTCTGAAGGTAGGCCTGGGCCTTGGCAATGACCGGAGCGCGCTGAAATCGGTGCTGGGCATCGAGGCGCGGCAGCTGCTCGACCTTGGGGAGGTTCTGCGCGGACCCGGGCATCGCGGCACGGTGGGGGCGAAGGTGGCAGTAGCCCATTTCTTCGGCGAGAGGCTGCAGAAGTCGAAAAAGACCGGTACCAGCAACTGGGCCAACCCGCATCTGAGCGAGCGCCAACTGCTCTATGCGGCAAATGATGCCCACGTCGCCTTGCGGCTCTACCGGGCCTGGTTGTCGGCAACCGGCGCTGCGGCGACTGGCTCCGCGTAATGAATGGCCAGCCAGATGGTTGGCGGGTCGGGCATTGTCCACTCGACCCGGTGACGGCGATGCGGGCCAATGTCGACGAAATCCCCCGCGCTCAATTCGCGTGGCGTGGGCTCGTCAGCGAAACGCAGCCGGGCGGCGCCCTGAATCAGTAGCACCCACTCGCCGGCGGGCTGGTCATACCAGAAATCGGGCGGACTGCACTGGCCGGTCGAGACGATGCGCTCGATGCGCAGGCCCGGCCGGCTGAGCAATTCGGCAAACTGCTCGTCTGGCGCGGTCGACCGCGCCAGACCGGCAAAAATGCTTCCGCTCACCCGTGTGCCGTGAACGTATGTCTCTTCAGCCAGCCTATCGCGTCATCGACAAAGGTAAAGGCGACAGGAATTACCAGCAGGCTGAGGAAGGTCGACGTGATCAAGCCGCCGATGACGACGATCGCCATCGGTGCGCGGAAACTCGGGTCGGCGCCGAGGCCGACCGCGATCGGCAGCATGCCGGCGCCCATTGCAACGGTGGTCATGATGATCGGCCGGGCACGCTTGCGGCAGGCGTCGAGCAGCGCATGCCAGCGATCGAGGCCGTGGTCGCGGCGGGCAAGGATGACGTAGTCGATGAGCAGGATCGAATTTTTGGTGGCGATGCCCATCAGCATGATGAGGCCGATCATCGACGGCATCGAGACCGCCGTCCCGGTCACGAACAGCGCCAGGAATGCCCCGGGGACCGAGAGCACGAGGGCGGCGAGAATGGTCACCGGCTGCATGAAGTCACGGAACAGCAGCACCAGCACGACGTAGATGCACAGCACGCCGGTCAGGATGGCGATGCCGAAGCTGTTGAAAAGATCGGCCATCGCCTCGGCGTCGCCGACCGTCGTTTGCAGGATGCCGGGCGGCAGCTTGGCCAGGCTGGGCAGGGCCAAGACGCGCTCCTCCACTTCACCGAGTGGCTGCTGGTTCAGTTCGATCTCGAAATTGATGTTGCGCAGGCGGTCGTAGCGATTGATTTCGGCGGGACCACCGGCGAGAGCGAGGGTTGCCACGTTGCCGATCATCACCGGACCGTTCTTGCCGGGGACGGTCAGGCGCTCCAGCAGCGACAAGTCCTGACGTGCGGCCGGGGGCAACTTGACGACAATGGGGATCTGGCGCTGACTCAGGTTGAGCTTGGCGATGTTCTGGTCGTAATCGCCGGCAGTGGCGATACGCAGCGTGTCGGCGATGCTCGCCGACGTCACGCCGAGGTCGGCCATCCGTGGAAAATCGGGAAGGACGACGAGTTCCGGACGGACCAGGCTGGCCGTGGTGGTCACTGCTCCGATTCCCGGAATCGTTCGCAATTCGCGCTCGACGACACGCGCATGCTCGGAGAGCAGGTCACCATTTTCGCTGGCGAGTACCAGGATGTATTTTTCCGCCGAGCCGCCGAAGCCGACCTTGACCTGGACCCCAGGCAGTACGGCCAGCGCCTCCCGCAACTGGCGCTCCACAGCCTGCTTCCTGACGCCTCCGCGTTCGCCGCGCGGCGTCATGTTGATGGTCAGTGTCGCTTTGCGGACTTCCGCCGCGCTGGTCGTGGCGAATGGATCACTGCCGGCAGCGCCGCCGCCAATTGCGGTGTAGACCATCCTTACATGGCTGTTTTTCTCAACGATTCGGCGTGCATCTTCGGCAACGGAACGTGTCTCCTCCAAGGTGCTGCCGGGCGGCAGCGAGAGATAAACCTGGGTTTGTGAAAGGTCATCGGGCGGCAGGAAGCCCTTGGCAAGCAGCGGCACCAAGGCGAAGGATCCGAAGAAGAAGATCGCCGCAGCAGTCGTTGTCGCCAACCGGTGATTCAGACACCAGGCGGCCCAGCGCAGGTAGGCGGTCATCCAGGGAGCTTCGTGGTGCTCGCCTTGGGGGGGCTTCAGGATGTAGGCAGCCATCATCGGTGTCAGCATGCGGGCAACGACCAGAGAGAAAAAGACGGCGATGGCCGCGGTCCACCCGAACTGGACGAAGAATTTGCCCGGCACGCCGCCCATGAAGGCGGTCGGCAGGAAGACGGCGATCAGCGTGAAGGTGGTGGCAATCACCGCCAGGCCGATCTCGTCGGCCGCCTCCATCGCCGCCTGGTAGGGTGTCTTGCCCATACGCAGGTGGCGCATGATGTTTTCGATTTCGACGATGGCGTCGTCCACCAGAATGCCGACGACCAGCGAGAGCGAGAGGAGGGTGACCACGTTGAGTGTGAAGCCCATCAGATAGGTCACGGCAAAGGCCGGGATGATCGAAAGTGGCAGCGCCGTCGCCGAAACCAGGGTGGCGCGCCAGTCGCGGAGGAAGAGCCAGACGACGATGACGGCGAGAATTGCGCCCTCGATCAGCAGCCACATCGAGCCCTCGAAATTCTCGAGCACCGGGTCGACGAAATTGAAAGCTTCAGTAATCGTGATGTCGGGATGATCGCCCTTGATCTTTTCAAGTCGCGCCCGCACGCCGTCGGCAACATCCACTTCGCCGGCGCCGCGGCTCCGCACGATCTCGAAACCGACCACCGGCTTGCCGTTGAGCAGGGCGGCGGAGCGCTGCTCGGCGACGGTGTCGGTGACCGTGGCCAACTGGTCGAGGCGAACCCGGCGGCCGTCGCCGAGCGCGATTTCCATCGCCCCAAGTTCCGCAGCGGACTTGACGGTGGCGATGGTGCGGACCGATTGTTCGGTGCCGCCAATGTCGGCTCGGCCTCCCGAGGCGTCCTGCTGAATCTGGCGCAGTTGACGGGAAATCTCGGCTGCCGTGGCGCGTAATGCCAGCAGACGGGCCGGGTCCAGTTCGATGCGGATCTCCCGGGTCACCCCGCCAACACGCGACACGGCCCCAACGCCGCGCACGCTGAGCATGCTCTTGCTCACCGTGTTGTCGACGAACCATGACAGTGCCTCGTCGTCCATCCGGCTGGAGGACACGGTATAGGTCAGGATTGGCATGCCTGCGAGGTTGACCCGGCTGATGACCGGATCCTTCAGGTCGCCAGGGAGATCGGCGCGAATACGGGAAATGGCATCGCGCACATCGTCGACCGCCTCCTGCGTCGGCTTTTCGAGGCGGAACTCGACGTCGATGGTGACGATCCCATCCTGCACCCTGGTGTAGATGTGCTTGATGCCCTGCAACGTGGCGACTGAATTCTCGATCTTGCGCGCCACCTCGGTTTCCATCTGCGCTGGCGCGGCGCCGGGCAATGAGGCGGTCACCGTGACCATCGGCAGGTCGATGTCCATGAACTGCTGAACCTTCATGGCGCGGAAGGCCATGACGCCAAGCAGCGTCAGCATCACGAACAGCAGAATCGCGGGAGTCGGGTTGCGGATCGACCATGCGGAGACGTTCATGGCTGGTTTTCGGCAGCCACGATACGAACCGTATCGCCATCGGCGAGGAAGCCGACCCCGCTGGCAACGACCTTGGCAGCAGGATCGAGTCCGCTGACTTCGATCCGCTGTTCGAGACGGCGACCCGTGCCGACCTTGGTCAGGGTCACCTGGGCCAGGTCACTGGCGCCCGGTTCAATGCGGAAGACGTAGGCGAAACCCTCGCGCAACAGCACTGCCGACTGTGGCAACGTCAGCGCCGGGTGATATCCCAGATTGAACTCGCCGCGAGTAAACATGCCGGCACTGAGGATTGTGCCGGCATCTGGTTGCAAGTCGACATAGACCACGCCGTTGCGCGTCTGCGGATCGACCGTCGGCGCGACGGTGCGGACACCGCCTTTTACGACCACCCCATTGGGGCCTTGCAGGTAAGCTGGCTGCCCGGGCTCAAGGCGGCTCAGCTCAGCGGCAGTCACTTCGGCACGCCATTCGAGCCGACCGTGGCGGATCAGGCGGAACAACTCCTGCCCGGACTGAGTCAGCGAACCGACGGTTGCATTGCGCGCCGAAATGATGCCGTCGTCGGGCGCCACGACATTTGCCTTCGAGCGACGAAGCTCGGCCGATGCCCGTCGCGCCTTGGCGGCGTTCAGGCGGGCTTGCGCGGTGTCGGTGGCAGTTTGCGTCTGGATGCCCTGCTGCGCGCTGTAGAAGCCTTTCTCCCGAAGTTGCCGGGCGCGCTCATTGTTGGCCTGTGCCTCAGCCAGGGTAGCTGCGGCTTCGACAACCATAGCCCGGCTCTCGGCGAGTTCGCTGTCGACCGCGTCGCTGGCGATGCGTGCGAGCACGTCGCCCTTGGCGACCGTTTCGCCGACATTGGCGAGAACCTCGGTAATCCGGTAGTTGCTGATTTCCGGGCTGATGATGGCTTCCTGCCAGGCGGTCACGTTACCGCTGGCGGCGAGTGTCTGCGGCCAGGATAGTACCTGCGGTGTCACCGCAGCGACCGTGAGCGCCGGCTTTGCAGCACCCTGGGTGGCCGGTGGAGCCTTGTCGCTGCAACCGGTCAGGGCGACTAGCGCCAGGGCAACGCAAAGTGCGCGAGGGTTGTTTTCCATGTGTGATCTCTTTACGGTAAATTCCGCATTGAAAAAACCTGAATCATGCATCGGTTCCGGGTTCCTTTGCAAAGACGTCAGACGCCCTGTTTCAGGCTGGCTTCGATGAACGGATCGAGGTCGCCGTCGAGCACACCCTGCGTATTGCCGGTTTCGTGGTTGGTGCGCAGATCCTTGATACGCGACTGGTCAAGCACGTAGGAACGGATCTGGTGACCCCAGCCGATGTCGGATTTGGCGTCCTCCAGCTTCTGCTGTTCGGCCATCTGCTTGCGCAGTTCGAGTTCGTACAGGCGGGCGCGCAGCATCGACCAGGCTTCGTCGCGATTGCGGTGCTGAGAGCGGTCATTCTGGCACTGGACAACGATGCCACTCGGGGTGTGGGTCAGGCGCACGGCGGAATCGGTCTTGTTGATGTGCTGGCCGCCGGCGCCCGAGGCACGGTAGGTGTCGGTGCGCACGTCGGCCGGATTGATGTCGATTTCGATCGAATCGTCGACTTCCGGATAGACAACGACACTTGTAAAGGAAGTGTGGCGGCGGGCGTTGGAGTCAAAAGGCGACTTGCGAACCAGGCGGTGGATGCCGGTTTCGGTGCGTAGCGTGCCG
The DNA here is from genome assembly GCA_016714975.1 of Candidatus Dechloromonas phosphorivorans. Lineage (GTDB taxonomy): Bacteria > Pseudomonadota > Gammaproteobacteria > Burkholderiales > Rhodocyclaceae > Azonexus > Azonexus phosphoriphilus. The sequence continues at coordinate 109,031 of JADKBR010000021.1, forward strand.
TAGGCGTAGTCGCCGGTGAATTTGACCGTGGCGCCCTTGATGCCGGCGACGTCGCCTTCGGACTCTTCCATGACGTCCACCGTGAAGCCCTTGCGCTCGCCATACTTGATGTACATGCGCAGCAGCATCGCCGCCCAGTCCTGTGCTTCGGTGCCGCCCGCGCCGGCCTGGATTTCCAGGAAGCAGGGGTTCGGATCCTGCGGGTTGTTGAACATGCGGCGGAACTCGAGGGTCGCGATCTTTTTCTCGACGGCTGCCGCATCGGCTTCGACCGCGTGCAGCGTGTCGTCGTCGCCTTCTTCACGGCCCATTTCGAACAGCTCGCGGCCATCGTCGAGGCTACCCTGGACGGCCTCCAGGACGAGGACGATGTCTTCCAGCGCTTTTTTCTCGCGGCCCAGGTCCTGAGCGCGCTGCGGATCGTCCCAGATTCTGGGATCCTCCAGTTCCTTGTCGAGCAGGGTCAGGCGTTCGCGCTTGTGATCGTAGTCAAAGATACCTCCGCAGCTCGGCGGCGCGCTGCGCCAGGTCGTCGAGCTTGTAGGAGATGCTGTTGAGTTGTTCGGCTTCCATGAGGCGGTTTCCGGTGGATTGCAATGGGCAGATTATAGCCGGGCGCGGTGCGGGTGGATTGACTGCGGCGCCCCCGGGCGGGGATACTTGGCGACGTGCCGCGAGGCGCGCCTCCTTCTTTTCCCGCCGGATTCGCTCACATGCTGCAGAAACTCTCCTCATTCGCCGGAATTCAGGGGCCGGTCGTCATCATCGTCATCGACGGCTACGGTCTTCCGAAATCCGACGTCGGCAGCGCCATCGCCGCCGCTCGCCAGCCGACGCTCGACCGTCTGTTTGCCAGTCATCCGAACATCCGTCTGTGCGCCCATGGCACGGCGGTCGGCATGCCCTCGGACGACGACATGGGCAACTCCGAGGTCGGCCACAATGCCATCGGCGCCGGGCAAGTTTATAGCCAGGGCGCGTCGCTGGTCGCCGATGCCATCGCCTCGGGCGCCATCTGGCAGGGCGAGGCGTGGCAGCAGATCGTCGCCGGCGCCAAAGAGGGGCGCGGGGCGATCCACTTCATCGGCCTGTTCTCCGACGGCAACGTGCATAGCCACATCGATCATCTCAAGGCGATGGTCGTCCAGGCCAAGGCGGAAGGCGTCAAGGTCGTGCGCATCCATGCGCTGCTCGACGGTCGCGACGTGCCGGAAACCAGCGCCCTTGAGTATGTCGTTCCCTTCGAAGCTTTCCTGGCCAGGATCAGCGACACTGGTTTCGATGCCCGCATCGCCTCGGGCGGCGGTCGCCAGAACATCACCATGGACCGCTACGACGCCAACTGGCCGATGGTCGAGAAAGGCTGGCACACCCACGTGCTGGGCGAAGGGCAGCAGTTCGCCAACGCTGCTGCTGCGGTCAACGGCCTGCGCGAGCAGAATCCCGGCACCATCGACCAGGATCTGCCGCCTTTCGTCATCGGCGAAGACGGCCAGCCGATCGGGATCGTCGAGGATGGCGACGCGGTCGTCTTCTTCAATTTTCGTGGCGACCGTGCCATCGAGATCAGTCGCGCCTTCGATGAAGACGGCTTCGACCGGTTCGACAGGGTGCGGGTGCCGAAAGTGACCTACGCCGGCATGCTGCAGTACGATGGCGACCTCAAGTTGCCGGCCCGCTTCCTTGTGGCGCCGCCGGCGATCCGGGACACCATGGGCGAGTGGTTCAGCAAGGCCGGCCTCAGGCAGTTCGCCTGTTCGGAGACCCAGAAATTCGGCCACGTCACCTACTTCTGGAACGGCAACCGCTCGGGCAAGTTCGCCGGCGAAACCTGGCTGGAAGTCCCGAGCGACGTGGTTCCCTTCGAGCAGCGCCCGTGGATGAAGGCTGCCGAAATCACCGATGCGATGATCGCCGCGCTACAGAGTGGCGAGTACAGGACGCTGCGCTGCAACTACGCCAATGGCGACATGGTCGGCCACACTGGCAATTTCCGCGCGGCGACGATGGCGGTCGAGGCCGTCGACCTGCAACTTGCGCGCTTGCTGCCGGTGATCGACGCGATGGGCGGCGTGGCGCTGATCACGGCCGATCACGGCAATGCCGACGAGATGTACGAGATCGACAAGAAAACCAAGGCGCCGGCCCAGAACAAGGACGGTTCGTACAAGGCCAAGACCGCGCACACGCTCAATCCGGTGCCGTTGATCCTCTACGACAATGTCAGCGGCGGCAGGCTGGGCCTGAAGCAGGCGGAGTTGGCCGGGCTGTCCAATATCGCCGCGACCGTAGCCAACCTGGTCGGACTGGAAAAACACGCGGCCTGGGACGAAAGCCTGCTGGAAATCCGGTAAGCGGCAGCCTTCAAGAACCGGGCGTTGGCTAACGGCACGTGCCCAATCGGGGCAGGCTGGTCAGCCCGGCCTGCGCAACGAGCGGGTGGTGGCCCGGTCAGCCGGTCAGTGGCTTGATCACACGCTTGACCGCGTGGTCTTCCGGGTGCGGGTGCGTGGTGAAGCCGAGGCTGGTCATCAGATTGAACATCTTGCCGTTGGCTGACAGCACATCTCCAACCACTGCCCGATAGCCCTTCTGGCGAGCGCAGTCGATCAGCGCGGTCATCAGCTTGCGGCCGACGCCGCATTTCTGCCAGTCATCGGCGACCGCCAGGGCGAACTCTACCGTCTCGCCGTCCGGATTGACCACGTAACGGGCGACGCCGATCTGGGTTTCCTTGCCTTCCGCGTCGGGTAGCGTGGCGACCAGGGCCATTTCGCGGTCGTAATCGATCTGCGTGAAACGGACCAGCATGGTCGGCGTCAGTTCGCGCAGCGTGTCCATGAAGCGGTAGTAGCGCGACTCGTCGGACATGCCCTTGACGAACGCCTGCTCCATTTCGGCATCTTCCGGCCGGATCGGGCGGATGGTGACGACATTGCCATCGTTCATCTGCCATTCCTGGATCAGATGGATAGGGTAGGGGTAGATCGCCATGTGTGCGTAGCGATCGCCGCTGGGTTCGGAGACGTGGTCGATGACGATGCGCGCATCGGCGACGATGGCGCCTTTCTCATCGACGATCAGCGGGTTGATGTCGAGTTCCATGATCCACGGCAGTTCGCAGACCATTTCCGAAACGCAGAGCAACACCTCGCGCAGCGCCTTCTGATCGACCGGCGGCATGTTGTGGAAGTTACCGAGAATGACCGAGGCGCGAGTGGATTCGATGAGGTCCTTGGCCAGGAACTTGTTGAGCGGCGGCAACGCAACCGAGCGATCGCTGAATATCTCGAAATCGAATCCCCCGGCACCGAAAGTGATTACTGGTCCGAAGATGGGGTCGCGGAAAACGCCGACCATCAACTCGCGACCGTGTGGCCGCGCGACGAAGGTTTCAACTGAAACACCCCTGATTCTGGCCTGGGGATACCGCTTCTTGACTGTTTCGATGATGTCGTTGTAGGCATTGCGGACTGCCGGCGCGCTCATGATGTTGAGGCGTACGCCGCCGGCTTCGGTTTTGTGCGCGAGATCGGGCGAGTCGACCTTCATGGCGACCGGGAAGCCGATCTGCTCGGCCAGCAACAGCGCCTCGGTGGCGGTATGGGCAACCATGGTCTGGACAACGGGCACGCGGAAGGCTCGCAAAATGGCTTTCGATTCCATTTCGGAGAGGACCTTGCGGCGCTCGGCGAGCAGCGCCTCGATCAGCATCTTGGCGCCTTCGGTTTCCGGGCGGTCATTCTGGCGGGTCGGCTCCGGCGTCTGCAGGAGCAGCTTCTGGTTCCGGTAGTACTTCGAAAGGTGGTAGAAGAGTTCGATGGCGGTTTCCGGCGTGCGGAACACCGGAATGTCGGCTTCCTCGAGCAGCCTCCGGGCGCTGGAAACCTGCTCCTCGCCCATCCAGCAGCAGATGACCGAACGGCTGGTTTCGTCGGAAATCTCGACGATGGCCTTGGCAACTTCCAGGGGCTGAGTCATCGCCTGCGGTGAGAGCATGATCAGCGTGCTGTCGACACCCGGATCGCCGCTTACCGTCATGATGGCCTCCCGGTAGCGCGCTGGCGTCGCATCCCCGCCAATATCGACCGGATTGCTGTGCGACCAGTTGGCGGGAAGCGCCTTGTTCAACGCCGCCATCGTCTCGGGCGCCAGCTGGGCCAGCGGGATCTCAAGGTCACCGGCACGGTCGGCCGCCATGGCGCCCGGGCCGCCGCCGTTGGTAATGATCGCAAGGCGGTTGCCAGAAGGCCGGAACTTTGAGTCGAGCGCCTTGGCGGAATAGAAGAGCTGACCGATGTTGCGTACGCGGACGACGCCTGCGCGGCGCACGGCGGCATCGAATACCGTATCGGAAACCGCCGCCATTCCGGAGTGCGTGGACGCCGCCAATGAACCGGCTGCGTGGCGCCCGGCCTTGAGCAGGATGATCGGCTTGATGCGGGCCGCCGAGCGCAGCGCGCTCATGAAGCGGCGGGCGTTGCGGATGCCCTCGACGTACATCAGGATGTAATGTGTGCGACTGTCGTAGATGAGGTAGTCGAGGATCTCGCCGAACTCGACGTCGGCCGTCATGCCCAGCGAAATGACCGACGAGAAGCCGATCTGGTTGCTCTTGGCCCAGTCGAGCACTGCCGAACACATGGCGCCGGATTGCGAAACGAGGGCCAGGTGGCCACGATCGGCGGTTATGCTGGCAAAAGTCGCATTGAGGCCAATGTCCGGCCGGATGATGCCGAGGCAGTTGGGACCCAGAATGCGGACGTTGTAGGAACGCGCCAGCTCAAGGATCTTGCGCTCGAGGGCGGCGCCGGAGTAGCCCGATTCGGAAAAGCCCGAGGTGACGATAATGACGTTGCGCACCCCGCAGCGGCCACATTGCTCGATGATCTTCGGAATCGTCTGGGGCCGGGTGGCGATCACCGCCATATCGACGCGAGCGCCGATTTCTTCGATCGTGGCGTAGGTTTTCACGCCCTGAACACTTTCGTGCTTGGGATTGATGGCAAACAGCTGCCCCTTGAAGCCGGAATTCAGAATGTTCTTGAAGATGATGTTGCCAACTGCGTTTTCACGGTCGGAGGCACCAATCACGGCCACCGCGTCAGGTTCGAAAAGCGAGGTCAGGTAGTGATGTTCCAGCATGACAGATTCCTTGCTGCACAATTATGGTGCAATGCACAATGATAGCATATCGGCAACTCCGCCTCCAGCGCTGGAGTGGGTGGCACCACCTAATCCGCAAGCCGGGACTCGATCACCAGCGGTTGCGCGAGCGCGCGGTGCACCGGGCATTTGTTGGCGATTTCGAGCAGGCGCGCCCGCTGATCGCCGCTGAGATCGCCATCCAGCGTAATCTTGCGCAGGATCCGGTCGCGCTTGACGCCGTCGATGACTACCATGTCATGGCCGAGACTGACGCTGATCCGCGTCAGCGGAATACCCTTGCGCTCGGCATACATGCGCAGGGTCATCGACGTGCAGGCGCCGAGGCCGGCCATCACGAAATCGAGCGGCGCCGGCCCGGCATCCGCGCCGCCGACGCTGACCGGCTCGTCGGCCAGCAATCGGTGCTCGCCAGCGATGACTTCCTGCTGGTATCTTCCCTGACCGTTCTCCTGAACAATGATGCCCGCCATGACCGCCTCCCCGAATAAACATGCCGCAATGATAGCCCCGTCGCCCTGGGTCGTCCGTCATCTGCCGCTCGTGGCCGCCGGCGGGCGCGTGCTCGACCTCGCCTGCGGCAACGGTCGCCATGCCCGTCTGTTCGCGACAGCGGGTTACGCGGTGCTTGCGGTCGACCGCGATTTCGCGGCAATTTCCGGGTTGCAGGGGATGCTGGGTATCACCGCGCTGCAATTCGATCTCGAAACCGGCGACTGGCCGCTGGCCGGCGAGCGCTTTGCCGGTGTCGTCGTCGCCAATTACCTGTGGCGGCCGCGTTTGCCGGATGTCTGCGCCTTGCTCGGCAATGGCGGGGTCCTGATCTACGAGACCTTCATGGTCGGCAACGAGGCCTATGGCAAGCCTTCCAGCCCGGAGTTCCTGCTGCGCCCCGGGGAGCTGCGTGCCGTCGCCGGGGCGGCCGGCCTGCGCGAGTTAGCCTTCGCCGAGGGCTATGTCGACAGCCCGAGGCCGGCGCTGCGTCAGGCGATCTGCGCCGTCCGCGAGTGAGCGATGCGGGCGGCGATGTCGGCGATGCCGGCAGTCGAGAGATCAGCGGTCGGAAAGATGCCGGCGCTGCTGTGGCCGGTAAAGTTGTGGTTTTGTGAACGGTAGTAGAGCGGGTCGTAGTGTTCTTCCAGCAAGGCGCGAACCAGGGACGGCCACTCGCCAGCCGCGATCATTTCGTGCCAGCGCTCCATGGTCTTCCGGCTGATCAGGTTCTTGAGCACCATGAGTCGTTCGCTCAGGAGCGCCGGCATCCTCGGGAAATAATCGTAGTCATTCAGCAGGAAGGCGACGCGGGCCGCCAGCGTCGCGTCGATGCTGAGGCATTCGCCGTCGCGAATGCGTTCGATGAGGGCATCCGGCACATGCAGGCGGCCGATCTTGCGGCTTTCCGCCTCGACGAAGACGGGTCGCGCCGGGTCGAAGCGCTCCAGTTCGAGCAGGAGCAGCGTTTCGAACCATTTCTGGCCCGGTTGCGGCTGCCCGGGCAGTACGCCGAGAACCGAACCCTTGTGGCTGGCCAGGGTTTCCAGGTCGAGCACCTGTTCGCCGCGGGCGGCGAGCGCCTGCAGGATGCGCGTCTTGCCGCTGCCGGTGGCGCCGCAGATGACCTGAAAGGCGAAGGACTGCGGCAGGTGTTCGAGCTGCCCGACCACGTGGCGGCGCCAGGTCTTGTAACCCCCTTCGAGCTGGCTGGCGTTCCAGCCGATGGCGCGGAAGATGGTGGTCATCGAGCCGCTGCGGTTGCCGCCGCGCCAGCAGTAGATCAACGGCTTCCAGTCCCGCGCCTTGCCGAGAAAGTGCTCGCGCAGATGGCGGCCGATGTTCTCGGAAACCAGCGCGGCGCCGATCTTCCTGGCCTCGAACGGGGAGACCTGCTTGTAGAGCGTGCCGACTTCGGCGCGCTGCGCGTCGTCGAGGACCGGGCAGTTGATGGCGCCGGGAATGTGGTCTTCGGCAAATTCGGCGGGGGAGCGGACGTCGATGATCTCGTCGAAGCCGCCAAGATCTGCAAGGGGGGAGCGATCGGCGACCATGGCCTATTTCAGCAGCGGCTGCAGGCCGGGCCAGACGTGATCGAGGATCAGCGGCTGCGCCTCGGGTGTCGGATGAATGCCGTCGGACAGGAAATAGGCCGGGTTGGCGGCAATCGGCGCCAACAGGAAATCCAGCACGGCGCTCTTCTTGCGTTTGGCGGTGTCCGCGAAACTCTTCGCGAACTCGGCGGCATAGGGGCCGTAGTTGGGCGGCAGGTGCATGCCGACGAGCAGCGTGCGCGCCCCGGTCGTCTGGGCGGCATCGAGCATGGCGGCGAGGTTGTCGCGCATCTGGGCCAGCGGCAGGCCGCGCAGACCGTCGTTGGCGCCGAGGGCGATGACGACGATGGCCGGCTTGTGGCGCTGCAGGGCTGCCGGCAGACGGGCGCGGCCGCCGGCAGTGGTCTCGCCGGAAATCGAGACATTGACGACGTTATAATCGAGGCGCTTTTCGCTCAGACGCTTTTCCAGCAACGACGGCCAGGCCTGTTCGGGGCGGATGCCGTAGCCGGCGGAGAGCGAGTCGCCGAAAATCAGGATGGTTCGCGCGGCCAGCGCCGGCGTGGCGGAAAAGAGCAGGGCCAACAGGAGCAGGGCAGTCCGCATGATCGAGAAACCGGTGGTTGAAGTGTCAGGGTTGGGCAAGACCGTCGATAACGGCGGCGAGCCGCTGACGATTTTGCAGGATATTTCGTTTTCGGTCATGTCCGGGGAGACGGTGGCCATCGTTGGCGCCTCGGGTTCGGGGAAATCGACCCTGCTTGGGCTGCTGGCCGGCCTCGATGTTCCCACATCCGGCGAAATCCGTCTCGACGGCGTTTCGCTGGCGGCCCTCGACGAAGACGACCGCGCCCGCCAGCGCGGCAAGCTGCTCGGCTTCGTCTTCCAGTCCTTCCAGTTGCTGCCGTCGTTGAACGCGCTGGAAAACGTCATGCTGCCGCTGGAATTGGCCGGTTCCAGAGGGTCGACCGCAACTGCCCGCGACTGGCTGGTGCGCGTCGGCCTCGAACACCGGCTGAAGCATTACCCGAAGCACCTGTCCGGCGGCGAGCAACAGCGCGTCGCGCTGGCCCGCGCCTTTGCCCCCAGCCCGCGCCTGGTGCTCGCCGACGAGCCGACCGGCAACCTCGACGCCGCCACCGGCCAGCAGATCATCGACATGATGTTCGACCTCAATGCCAGCCAGGGAACGACGCTGGTACTGGTTACCCACGACGAGGCGATTGCCGCCCGCTGCGCGCGGCTGCTGCGGATTCATTGCGGGCGGCTGGCCTGACGGGGTGGCGCCGCCGCTGCTGCAACGCGGCCCTGGGCAAGGCAGGCAGCCTCAAGTCGGCGGCTGGCGGGCCGCTATAAATATATCCGTTTCGTCACGTTGGCCAAGGAGCAAGTGCATGAGCCTGGATCACTCAAGAAACGGCGGTCTGCGCGGCGTGCTCCTTGCCGCCTGGCTGCTGCTGTGCCTGCCCTTTCTGGCAACGGCCGGCGAGATTCGCATCGGCGGGACCGGCAACGCACTGGGGACGATGCAACTGCTCGCCGAGGCGTTTGCCAAATCGCACCCGGAAACGACGATTGTCGTCCTGCCCAGTATCGGCACCGCCGGTGTCGTCAAGGCCGTCGTCAAGGGGAGTGTCGCGATTGGCCTGGCGGCCCACCCGCTATCCGACGAAGATGCCCGGAACGGCTTGACCGCCACCGAATACGCGCGCTCGCCGACCGTTTTCTCCGTTCAGGAAAAGAACAAGGTCACCGCCATCAGCCAGGGGCAGGTTGCCGAGATCTATAGCGGCAAGTGGTCAGGCTGGCCAGACGGCACGACGATTCGCCCGGTGATGCGCCAGCCGGGAGACGACAACTACCGGCAGATCAGAATGCTGTCGCCCGAGATCGCCGAAGCACTTGCCGTCGCCGAAGAGCGCCCGGGATTGCCCTTCGCCGTGACCGATCAGGAAGCCGCCGACAAGATGGAGTCGATTCCCGGCAGCTTCGGCTCCTCGACGCTCGCCCTGATCCGCTCCGAGAAGCGTGCCCTGCGGGCGCTAACCCTTGATGGCGTCGCGCCGACGGTGGAAAATGCCGGCTCCGGGCGCTACCCGCTCGTCAAGCAGTTCTATCTTGTGCTGCCGAGAAACCCCGCGCCGGAGGCCCAGGAGTTCGTCAAGTTCGTCAGATCGCCGCAGGGAATCAGGATACTGGAACAGAACGGACACTTCATCCCGTGACTGCTGTCACGCCGCAGAGCGCTGAGCAGTTTGAACGCAACGTCAGGCGCTTCGCGCTGAGCGTGGCGCTGCTCGTAGCGGCGAGTCTGCCGCTGGGTTACTGGGCGGTCGGGTATCGGCATCTTGCCGAATCGCTTGACTTCAAGGCCCAGGTCAAGGCGTCGGCGCTGAGCGGTTTGATCACCAGCAATCCGGACGTCTGGATGTATGCCGAAGATCGCCTCAGAGGGCTGATCTCGCGCCAGCCGGTCGTCTTGAGCGGCGAGTTGGTGGAGGTCGTCGACAACGGCGAGACGCTCCTGGCACGGGTTGGAAACCTCCCGGACGTGCCGTTTCTGCGCAGAGCCCATGCGCTCCACGACGCCGCTCAAGAGGTTGGCCAGGTACGTATCACGGCGTCGATGCGACCATTGGTTCAAGGCACCTTGATCAGCGCAACCCTGGGCCTGCTGTTGGGCATTGCCATCTACGTGGTCCTGAAAACGCTGCCCTTGAAGGCGTTGACCGCAACAACCGCCGAACTGGCGGCGCATCGTGACCACCTGGAGGTTGAGGTAGCCAAGCGTACCGCCGAGCTGCGCACGGCCAAGGAAGCGGCCGAAGCCGGCAGTCGCGCCAAGAGCGAATTCCTGGCGACGATGAGCCACGAGATCCGGACGCCGATGAACGGCATTCTCGGCATGACCGAATTGCTGCGCGGCACGGTGCTGACCCCGCAGCAGCGCCGTTTCAACGATGTCGTGTACCAGTCCGGCGAGCACCTGCTGAGCATCATCAACGACCTCCTTGATTTCTCGAAGATCGAAGCAGGCAAGCTCAATCTCGAGACGATCGATTTCAGTCTGCGCCAGCTCGTCGAAAACGTCAGCGAGTTGTTCGCCCAGGCCGCCCAGGCAAAAGGCGTTGAATTGCTCTGTAGTCTGCCGCACGATCTGCCGGTGGCGCTCAAGGGCGATCCCGTGCGCCTGCGCCAGATCATGACCAATCTGGTCGGCAATGCCGTCAAGTTCACGAGCCAGGGAATGATCGTCGTGCGCATCAAGCTGCTCTGCGAGGACCCGCAGCAGGCAGGTTTCCGCGTCGAAGTCGAGGATAGCGGCGCCGGCATCAAAGAAGAAGTGCAAAGTCACTTGTTCAAACCTTTCGTCCAGGCCGACGCGTCGACCACCCGGCGCTTTGGCGGCACCGGCCTCGGTCTGACGATCGCCAAAAGGCTGGTCGAAATCATGGGCGGCCAGATCGGGATGGTCAGCCAGTTCGGCCACGGCTCACTGTTCTGGTTCGAGCTGGCGTTCGCCAAACAGGATGCCGATGCCCGCACGGTTCTCCCTCTCGCCGAGCGCCTTAGCGGGCTCTCGGTCCTCGTCGTCGATGACAATGCCAGCAACCGCGAAATCCTGGCGCACCAGTTGCGAGGCTGGTCGATGCGCTGCACGGACGTCGCGAGCGGGCATGACGCCTTGCGGGCGCTCGACCGGATGCGCAGCCGGGGCTTCGATCTGGCGATCCTCGATCTGCACCTGCCGGGCATGGACGGCTTTGCCATCGCGCGCGCGATTCGCGCGGATCGGCGCTATGCGAGGCTGCCGCTGGTCATGCTCTCGTCGGCTGGCGCCGGCGCCGACCATCCGGATCGCCAGGCGACGGCAATCGATTGCTATCTCTCCAAACCGGTCCGCCAGTCCGAACTCTACGGCGCGATCACCACTGTGCTGGCGCTCAAGACGGTCGCGCCGCAACTGGATGGCGCGCCAGCGCCGGTTGTCGTCGCGGGTGCCCCCGCACTCGGCGGGCGGGTGCTGGTCGCCGAGGACAACCCGGTCAACCAGATGGTCGCCCGGGCCATGCTCGAATCGCTCGGCGTGGCCTGCGAGTTGGCGGAAAACGGTCGATTGGCGATCGAGCGTTTATCCAGTGAGCACTTTGACCTCGTTCTGATGGATTGCCAGATGCCCGAAATGGACGGCTTCGAGGCCACCGCGCAGATTCGCTCGCGCCAGCGCCAGGGCCTGCTCCACCACCCGCTGCCGATCGTGGCGCTGACCGCCAACGCCGTCGAGGGCGACCGCGCGCGCTGCCTGGCCGCCGGCATGGACGATTACCTGAGCAAGCCGTTCACCAGCACGGGCTTGTCGGCGCTCCTGCGGCGCTGGCTGCCGCAGACCGGTACGGCAGCGGATCCGCCACCGGCGGAATCCGCCGCGCCAGTTGTCACCGCAGGCGAGCAGGCCGTCAACCCGCGCGCCCTCGATGCTATCCGCCAGCTGCCGGGCGCCAACGGTGCGCTGCTGGTCGAACGCGTGATCCAGGCCTACCGCGCCGATGCGCCGGCGCGCCTGGCGGAGATGCGGGCGGCGAGCGAAGCAGGCGATGCCGATGCCTTGCGCAAGGCGGCGCATTCGATGAAGTCTAGCAGCGCCAATGTCGGCGCCGAAGGTCTGGCGACAGTGTGCAAGGCGTTGGAGATGATCGGACGCGGTGCTACAGTCGAGGGTGCCATTCCGCTGCTGGCGAAAGCCGGAGAAGAACTGCCGCGTGTTCTCACGGCGCTGGCGGAACAAATTGAAGAGCGAGGTGAAAATGCGCTCGAATGAAGAGCTTGCGTTGGCGACGCGCTGATCGTTGACGACGATCACGTGATGCGGATGCTGGAACGGGAGACCCTGGCCCAGTTCGGATTCGACGTTCTGGAGGCGGAGAGTGGAGAGCAGGCGCTCGAAATTCTTGCCAAGCGGCAACCCGATCTGGTGCTGCTTGATGTCGACATGCCCGGCATCGACGGCTTTGAAGTCTGCCGCCGCCTACGCCAGCGCTGGGATATGACCGGGGTGCCGGTGATCATGGTCACCGGCCTCGACGATCCGGCATCGATCGACGAGGCCTACGAGGCAGGCGCCAACGACTTTGTCGCGAAGCCCATCAACTGGCCGATCCTGGGTCGTCGGGCGCGCCAGGTTCTGCGATCGGCGCAAGCGGTTCGCCAGCTGTGTGAACTCAGGGAAAAGCAGGGGGCGGTCATGCGGGCCATTCCCGACATGATCTTCGTCATCGACTGGCAAGGCACCTACCTGGACTACAAGCCGGGTTCGGTCAGGACCTCCGTGCGATTCGAGCAGAGATTTCTTGGCAAGAACATTTCGGCGCTGCTGCCGCCCGATGCCTCAGGTTTGGTCCAGCAGGCGATCGATGCTGCCTTGCTGAGCGGCAAGCTGCAATCGGTGATCTACTCGCTGCCGCTGGAGGGCGAAATCCATTACCACGAAGCGCGTGTTGTCCCCGACGGGGTGGACAAGGTGGTGATCGTGGTGCGCGACATGACGGCCGAGAAACTCGGTGAAGAGAAGATCCTCCGCCTGGCCTACTTCGACACGCTGACCGACATGCCGAACCGCCAGAGCTTTCTCGAACACCTCGATCTTGAGTTGCAGCGCGCGCGCCGGGACAATATTCGGGTGGCGCTGCTGTTTCTCGATCTCGACGGCTTCAAGCGCATCAACGATACGTTCGGCCATGGCGCCGGCGACACCCTGCTGCAGGAGGTCGCCATGCGCATGAAGGAAAAGTTGCGTGCCGGCGACTTCGTCGCCCGGCCGGCGTCGGACGCCGCCGCAATACACTTCGCCCGTCTGGGAGGTGACGAGTTCACCGTCGTCCTGACCGGTATCGAAGATACCCAGATGGTCGGCCAGATCGCCGCGCGATTGCAGGCGTTGCTCGCCATGCCTTTCCTGATCGGCGATCGGGAGGTCACCGTGACCTTGAGTATCGGCATCGCCATCTTCCCTGAAGACGGCGAAGACGCCGCCACCTTGCTCAAGCACGCCGATACGGCGATGTACCACGCCAAGGATCAGGGACGCAACAACTGGCAGCTCTACAGCGGCGCGATGACCGTCCAGACGGCAGAGCGCCTGGCGGTTGAGGCTGATTTGCGCAAGGGTCTCGACCGTGGCGAATTCCGGCTGGTGTATCAGCCGCAGGTGAACGCCGCCGACGGCACAGTCGTTGGCATCGAGGCGCTGATTCGCTGGCAGCATCCGGAGCGCGGGATGATCTCGCCAGCCCAGTTCATCCCGGTGGCCGAGGAAAGCGGCCTGATCGTTCCGCTGGGAGACTGGGTACTCAATGCCGTCTGCGTCCAGGTACGGGACTGGCAGCAACGCGGCGTGTTTACGCCGCGCGTGGCGATCAACGTCTCGGCGCGCCAGTTCCGCGCGCCGCATTTCCTCGATAGCGTTGCCGAGATCATTGCCGAGAGCGGCATCAGCGCCGAGCAGCTCGAACTGGAACTCACCGAGAGCATCCTGATGGACCCGGAGTCCAGGCAAGTCCAGGGAATGTATCGCCTGCGTGCGCTGGGGGTGCATTTCTCGATCGACGATTTCGGTACCGGCTATTCGTCGCTGTCGTACCTCAAGCATTTTCCGATCGGCATGCTCAAGATCGACCAGAGTTTCGTCCGCGGCGTCCCGGACCGGGTCAATGATGCGGGAATCGCGACGGCGATCATCGCCATGGCGCGCAGTCTGGATCTGGATGTGATCGCCGAGGGCGTCGAGACCCGGGGGCAGCTTGAATTCCTGCGCGCGGCGCAATGTCCGAGAGTGCAGGGCTATCTGTTCAGTCGTCCGCTGCCGCCAGACGAGATCGAACCGCATCTGCGGCGCGGCAGCATTGCCCTGCCAGCGACTGCCTCCGCGGACTGAAGCACCGGCTTGCGCGAGACTATTTCTGAAAAACGCGGTTGAAGTCGCACCCGGCGCCAGACACCTGGCGGGCCGAGGCTGCTAGAATGCGCCCTCGGCGAAAGTGAACGGCGGGTAGCCAACAACAACAATCATGGTAAGTCTCGAACAACTGCGGATCAGCGGCCAACTTCCCAGCCCGAAAGGGGTGGCATTGGCGATCATGGAGATCAGTCGACGTGAGGACGCGACCGCGGACGAGGTGGCAAGGGTGGTGCAGAGCGATCCCGCGCTCTCCAGCCGCCTGTTGCGCACCGCCAATAACGCGGCGTCTGGAGGCCGGCCGCTGGTTTCGATCCGCGAGGCGGTGATGCGCCTTGGCATGAAGACCGTCCACCAGCTGGCCATGGGATTCTCGCTGGTCGACCAATTTCTTGAAGGGCCGTGCGCGGCTTTCGACTATCCGGGCTTCTGGTCCCATTCCCTGTTCATGGCGGTGGCCAGTCAGGAGCTGGGCCGTATGGTGCGGACCATTTCGCCCGAAGAACTGTTTGCTTGTGGCCTGCTGGCGCAGATCGGCTGCCTGGCGCTGGCGACCGTCTACCCCGCAGAATACGGGGCCGTGCTTGGCGAGAAAAAGACCGGTGTGGCGCTGCTGGAAATGGAACGCGAGCGGCTGATGATTGATCACACGGAATTCACGGCGGCGATCATGGCAGATTGCAGGATTCCCAAGGCGCTTGCCGAGCCTGTCTGCTGGCACGAGGTGCCGGAGGCATCAGGTTTTGTCGAGGGCTCCCGGCCATACCAACTGGTCCATCTGTTGTTTCAGGCGCGCCGGATGGCTGATCTTGGTCTGTCACCCGCGGCGGAACGCCACCACGGTGTTTCCGAACTGATGCTTCTGGGTGGCAAGAACGGTCTCGATGCGATTGCACTGGGTGAGGTTTTTGACCGCGTGGTTCACCAGTGGCACGAGTGGGCAGAGTTGCTGAAGGTACCGGCCATTCTCCTCCCGTCGTTCGATGCCATCGTCAACGCCCCGGTTCCCCACCAGGACCAGGAGGCGCAGTTGCCGTGCAGCAGCGTGGTCTTGCTGGTCGAGGACGAACCCACCAGCCGCATCATAACCGAGGGCTATCTGCGCCATCTGCTTGGCTGTACGGTCTACACCGCCGAGAATGGCAAGGAAGCGCTGGCCTTGGCCCTCGAGGTCATGCCCCAGATCGTGATTGCCGACTGGCTCATGCCGGTCATGGACGGCTTCGAGTTGTGCCGCGCCCTGCGCGCCACCGATTGGGGGCAGTCCATGTATATCATCATGCTGACCGGTGAGGGGGCAGACGAGGCGATCGTCGAGGCCTTTGAGGCCGGCGTCGACGATTACGTGACCAAGCCGGTAAATGCCCGCGCCCTGAGTGCCCGCATGCGGGCGGCACTGCACTATGTGAATTTGCTCAAGGCATGGGAGCGGGATCGGGCCCAGCTCAAGCCAGTTCACCGCGGAACTGGCCATCAGCAACCAGCGGTTCGAACACGCCGCGATGACCGACCTCCTCACGGCACTGCCCAACCGTCGAGCCGGCATGGGTGCGCTCACGAGATTCTGGAGTTCCGCTCAACGCACGGGGCAAGCCATGGCGGTGCTGATGATCGATATCGATTTCTTCAAGTCCATCAACGATCGGCATGGTCACGCAGTCGGTGATCAGGTGTTGCAGGCGGTGGCCAAGGCCATCGAGGCCGCAGCACGCAAGGACGACAGCGTCAGCCGGATAGGCGGCGAGGAGTTCATGCTGCTCTGCCACGATGCGGACGCGCGGGCCGCCCTGCTGGCTGCCGAGCGTCTGCGCAGGATGGTCAAGTCATTGAAGATCGACATCGCCGGTGTGGACATCCAGACCTCGGTGAGCATCGGTGTGGCCAACCGCGAGAGCGGCATGAGTGATGAGGACGAGATGCTGCGCGCCGCTGACAAAGCCCTCTACGCTGCCAAGAATGCCGGTCGCGACCGGGTCTGCCTCTTGGCCAATGGCAAAGCACTTTTCGTCTGACGCCTCGGGCACGGTTCTGCCGGCTCCGGCGGTGACCTTGACGTTCGCTGGCCGGCGTTTGCAGTTTCTTCATGCGTAAGCACAACATGGCATTTGCGGAGACCGGCCGGAGGACGCGGCCATGACCTTTTTCGATTCGTCCGCCAGCAACTGAAGGATGCCGGTTCATGATGACTTCCCGACCGATCCGCGCGCGTATTTCCCGTTCCGCCTTTCTGCATAACTATCGGCTGGCCAAGGGCCTGGCGCCCCGGGCCAGGGCGTGGGCCGTGATCAAGGCGGATGCTTATGGCCACGGGCAGTGGCGGGCTGTCGAGACCCTGCGTGACGAAGCGGACGGTTTTGCCGTTCTTGAATGCGAGAATGCCGTCGCCCTGCGCGCGGCTGGAGTGAAACAGCCGATCCTGCTCCTCGAAGGCATCTTCAGCGCGCGCGATGCGCTGACTGTCGCCGAACATCGCTTGACCACGGTCGTTCATTGCCTGGAACAGCTGGAATTGCTGCTCGCCTCGGTTCCCGGCGGTTCGCCCCTGGCGATCTATCTCAAGATCAATACCGGCATGAACCGGCTGGGATTGAATGCGGTCGACCTCGCCAGGGCACGCAAAATGCTTGCCGGGGTCGACAATCTCACCTTGACGATGATGACCCATTTTGCCGAGGCCGATGGCGGACGCGGGGTGAATGAGCAGCTGGAACGCTTTTCCGCGATGACCGGCGACTGGACGGTGCCGGTCAGCCTGGCCAATTCGGCCGCCTTGCTGCGCTACCCGCAGACGCATGCCGACTGGGTTCGGCCGGGGATCATGCTTTACGGTTCGAGTCCGTTCGCCGAATGCAGCGCTGCCGAGCTCGGCCTGCAAGCAGTGATGGCGCTCGACAGCGAAATCATCGCCGTGCAGCAGCTTGTTCAGGGTGATCGGGTCGGCTACGGCGGGACCTTCGTGGCCGCGCGGCCGATGCGCATCGGCATCGTTGCCTGCGGCTACGCCGATGGCTATCCGCGCCATGCCCCGAGCGGCACGCCGGTTGCCGTGCAAGGATGCATGACCGAGACCGTCGGGCGGGTGTCGATGGACATGCTGGCCTGCGATCTGACCAATATTCCCGAAGCCGGGCCCGGGGCGCCGGTTACCCTGTGGGGCAACGGGCTGGCCGGGTATGTTCCGGCGGATGCGGTAGCCAAAGCAGCCGGCACGATTGCCTACGAGCTGTTCTGCGCGCTGGCCCCACGGGTTCCGGTAAGGTTCGTCGATTAGAATGGCAAAAGGCAAATCGATCTACAGCTGTACGGAGTGCGGCGCCACGAGTCCCAAATGGCAGGGGCAATGCCCCGGCTGCGGCGAATGGAACACGCTGGTCGAGAGCGTTGCGGAGAAGACCAGCGGTCATCGCTTCGAGTCGCCGCCCGCGGTCGCCCGGCTGCGCAATCTCGGCGAAATCGAGGCGCGCGAAACCGAGCGCATTGCGACCGGCATTACCGAGTTCGATCGGGCGCTCGGCGGTGGCCTCGTCGCCGGCGGCGTCGTGCTGATTGGCGGCGATCCGGGCATCGGCAAGAGCACGCTGCTGTTGCAGGCGCTTTCGCTGCTGTCGTCCGGCTGCAAGGTGCTCTATGTCACCGGCGAGGAATCCGGCGAGCAGGTCGCGCTGCGCGCCCACCGCCTCGGGCTTGACGCCCGGTCGCTGCAACTGATGGCGGAAATCAATCTCGAACGCATCCTGGCGACGCTGCAGGCCGAGCGACCCCAAGTCGCGGTTATCGATTCGATCCAGACGTTGTGGTCGGATCAGCTTTCGAGTGCGCCCGGCTCGGTGGCGCAGGTGCGGGAATGCGCCGCCCAATTGACGCGCCTCGCCAAGAACTCCGGCATCACCATCATCCTGGTCGGGCACGTGACCAAGGATGGAGCGCTGGCCGGTCCCCGGGTGCTGGAACATATCGTCGACACGGTGCTTTACTTCGAGGGCGACACCCATTCCAGCTTCCGCCTGGTGCGCGCGGTCAAGAACCGCTTTGGCGCGGTCAACGAACTCGGCGTCTTCGCAATGACCGACAAAGGGTTGAAGGGAGTGAACAACCCGTCGGCCCTGTTCCTGTCACAACACGGTCAGGATGTCGCCGGGTCTTGCGTGATGGTGACGCAGGAGGGGACGCGTCCGTTGCTGGTCGAGATTCAGGCGCTTGTAGATACGGCGCACGGCAACCCGCGCCGCCTGACCGTCGGCCTCGACGCGCAGCGTCTTGCCATGTTGCTGGCCGTCCTGCATCGCCATGCCGGGATCGTTTGCTTCGATCAGGATGTCTTCGTGAACGCGGTAGGCGGGGTCCGGATCAGCGAGCCTGCTGCCGATCTGGCGGTTCTGTTGTCGATCACATCCTCAATGAAAAACAAGCCGTTACCGTCGAAACTTGTAGTGTTTGGTGAGGTTGGTCTCGCCGGCGAGATCCGCCCGGCGCCGCGCGGACAGGAGCGCCTGAAGGAGGCGGCCAAGCTTGGTTTCACGCGGGCGCTGATTCCCGAGGCGAATCGCCCGCGGCAGTCGATTGCCGGCATCGACGTCATCTCGGTGCGCCGCGTCGAAGACGCGGTCGCCAGGGTGCGCGACATCGAATAAGCTTTGCGCACGCCCTGAGATCCTCCCATGTTCAACCTTTCCCGCTATTTTTCGGTCCTCAGCCTGATCCTGATCGGATTGGCCGCCGTGCTGCTCGGCACCCTGTATCGTGAGGTGTCGGTGCGTCAGTTGACGATGCTTGCCGAAGATCGCAACGTGGCCATGGCCCAGGTTTTCGAGAACGTGCTGGGTGAATCGCTGGCCGAGCTGATGGCAGCATCGGTCGGCAAGGATGCCTCGATGCTCATGGACGCGGACGAATCTCAGGCGATGCAGGCCAGCGTTGCGGCCTTGATGCACGAAACGGCTGTGGTCAAGGTGAAGATCTACAATCGCCTGGGCGTGATGATCTTCTCGACTGACCCGTCGCAGTTCGGTGAAAGCCAGCTTGGCAATGCAGGATTCAAGTCCGCTTTGGCTGGTGAGGTGCGCAGCGACCTGAGCCATCGTGACAGTATGGCGACCTTCGATGGCGTCCGCCCGAACATTGACCTGCTCGCCAGCCACGTGCCGATATCCAGCGAGGGTCGGGCGGTCGAAGGCGTGTTCGAGCTGTTTCAGGACGTAACGCCCTTCATGACCGCGTACCGGCGGACCCTGTGGATCGTCACGGCGGTGGTGACCGGTGTCTTTGCCCTGCTTTATCTGATGCAGCTGATGGTGGTCAGGCGGGCGCAACGGATCCTTTCCGAGCAGGCAAAACGGATCGAGGCAGCGCGCAGCTCGCTGGAAATCCAGGTTGATGCCCGGACCGAGGAGCTTCGAGGCTCCAACCGGCAGCTCAGGCGGGAGATCAACGAGCGCCGGGAGGCCGAGAGCCAGCTGAATTATCTGGCCTACCACGACCCGTTGACGGGCCTGGCCAATCGCCGCTATTTCATCGAGCGACTGGAAGCCAGTCTGGTCGATGCTGCCCGGAAGAACAATCGCCTTGCGGTGCTGTTCATCGACCTCGACCAGTTCAAGCAGGTCAATGACTCGCTCGGTCATGGCGTTGGCGACGAATTGCTGATTTCGGTGGCTGCCGGCCTCTGCGAACACGTTGGACTGATCGACATGCTGGCCCGGCTCGGTGGTGACGAGTTCATCTGCGTCATGGAAGCTGTGCGCACCGACGAAGAGGCGGCGATCCTGGCACGCGAGGTCATTGCGACCTTCGATGCGCCTTTCCGTCTCGGTGAGCACGAACTCTTCCTGTCGGCCTCGGTGGGAATCAGTATCTTCCCCAACGACGGCAACTCGGTCAGTGACCTCCTGCGCAATGCCGATAGCGCAATGTATCGCGCCAAAGCCATGGGGCGTGGCCAATACCATTTCTACACGCCGGAAATGACGCGCGACGCGCAGGAGCGTATCCAGATCGAGACGCTGCTGCGCCGCGCGGTCGGCAATGGCGAGCTTTCGGTGCATCTGCAGCCGCAGGTCGAGACAAAGAGCGGCCGCCTTGTAGGCGCCGAGGCGCTGATCCGCTGGGACAGCCCGGAACTTGGCAGTGTGGCGCCGGGGCGCTTCATTCCGCTGGCCGAGGATTCCGGCATCATCGTCGGGCTCGGTACCTGGGTGTTGCGCGAAACCTGCCTGCAGGTGATGCGCTGGAAGGCCAGCGGCTTCGAATTGCCGCAGGTTTCGGTGAACCTTTCGGTAAAGCAACTCGAGCGCCCCGAGTTTGTCGATACCCTGCAAAAGATTCTGGGCGAAACCGGACTCGAACCCTCACATCTCAAGCTGGAGATTACCGAATCGGTCGTCATGGCCGTCAAGGATGCTCACGGCTTGCTCGATCGTTTGCGCAAGATTGGCGTCAGCCTGGCGCTCGACGACTTCGGGACCGGCTATTCGTCGCTGAGCTATCTGAAGATGTTGCCGGTTCAGCAGCTCAAGATCGACCGCACTTTTGTCTTCGGGATCGGTGTCAGTTCCGAGGATGAAGCGATCATCCGGTCGGTCATGGCCCTGGCCCGGAGCCTCGATTTCGAGGTGGTCGCCGAGGGAGTCGAGACCGCCGAGCAGGCCGCGTTTCTCAGCGATCTGGGTTGCCATCAGTTGCAGGGCTTCCTGCACGGACGCGCTCTGGCGCCCGCCGAATTCCGGACGCGCTGGGCGGCGCTGCGATGAGCGGCCTCGCTTGGCGCCTGCTGGGCCGCGAGCTGCGATCAGGAGAGCTGCGTCTGCTGCTGGCCGCGCTGGTGGTCGCCGTGGCGGCCGTCACCGCGGTCGGATTCTTCACCGACCGGGTTCGTCTGGCGCTCGAACAGGAAGCCCGGCAACTCATCGGCGGCGACCTGCTGCTGATTTCCGATCATCCGTGGCCCGCGTCGATTCGCGACGAAGCTGCCCGGCGCGGTCTGAAGACGGCCGAAACGGTCGGTTTTCCGAGCATGGTGCTGGCGGGCGGGCAGGCGCAACTGGCGGACATCAAGGCGGTGAGCGGCACCTATCCCTTGCGCGGGATGCTGCGCCGGGCGGATCGTGCCGGTGAGGCGGGCGAGGCGACGCCGGGTGGCCCCGCGCCAGGCACGGTATGGCTCGACGAGCGCCTGGCCAGCACACTGGAGACGGGGCCGGGGCAGAATCTGCAACTCGGCCAGCGCACCTTCCTGGTAGCGGCCATCCTGACTTTTGAACCCGATCGCGGAATCAACTTCCTTGGGCTGGCTCCGCGCTTGATGCTGCATCTCGACGATCTGCCGGGAACCGGGCTGATACAGACCGGTTCGCGGGTGACCTATCGCTTCATCGTTGCCGGCGATACGGGCGCCGTTTCGGGTTTCCGCAACTGGGTCGAGCCGCGCCTCGGACGCGGCGAGCGGCTCGAGGATACGCGGAATGCGCGGCCGGAAATCCGCAGCGTGCTTGACCGGGCGCAGCGCTTCCTTGGTCTGGCGACGCTGTTGACCGTGATCCTCGCTGCGGTCGCCGTGGCTCTGGCGGCCCGGCGCTACATGCAGCGTCATCTCGACGCATGCGCCGTGATGCGATGCCTCGGCATCACGCAGTCCGGCCTGATTCGTCTGCATTCGGCGCTGTTTGTCTGGCTGGCGCTGCTGGCTTCGGCGGTCGGTTGCCTTGCCGGTTTCGCGGTGCATTTCATCCTCGTCTCGTGGCTCGCGGAGCTGCTGGACTTGCGTCTTCCCTTGCCGGGCTGGCTGCCGCCCTTCCAGGGTGCCGCGGTTGCCGCGGTCCTGCTGTTCGGTTTTGCCTTTCCTCCCCTCCTGCAACTGAGCAAGGTGCCGACCCTGCGCGTCTTTCGCCGCGAATTGGGGCCGCCGCGGCCGTTCCTGCTCGGCGGCTATGGGCTTGGCGTCCTGGCGCTTGCCGGCCTGCTGCTGCTGGTCTCGGGCGATTTGCGGCTGGGCGCCTATGCGATCGGCGGATTTGCCGGGGCGCTGGTTCTGTTCTGGCTGTTCGCCCGCCTCAGTGTACGCGCGGTTTCGCGACTGCGCGGCGGCGGCGGCTTTGGCTGGCGGCAGGGGCTCGCCAATCTGGAACGACATTCGGCGGCAAGCACCCTGCAGATCGTCGCGCTGGCCCTCGGACTGATGGCCATGCTGTTGCTCACCGTGACCCGCGGCGAACTGGTCGACGTCTGGCTGAAGGCGACGCCGGCCGATGCGCCGAATCGCTTCATCGTCAATATCCAGCCGGATCAACGGCAGGCCGTTGCCGACGCGCTCGCCGCCAGCGGCATTGCCGTCGAGCTTGCGCCGATGGTCCGCGGGCGACTGATGCAGATCGGCGGCCGGGCGGTGAGTGCCGCCAGTTACCCGGACGACGAACGCGCCCAGCGCTTGATCGAGCGCGAATTCAACCTTTCCTGGCGCGCCGATCTACCGTCGGGGAACCGGGTCGTCCGGGGCAACTGGTTCGGGCCCGAAGATTCGGGCAAGGGGCTTGCTTCGGTCGAGGAAGGGCTGGCGAGAACGCTTGGAGTCAAGGTCGGCGATGACTTGCGCTTCATGATCGGGGGCCAGGAGACGCTGGTGCGCGTCAGCAGCCTGCGCAAGCTGGACTGGGATTCGATGCGGGTCAATTTCTTCGTCCTGACGCCGCCCGGCGTGCTCGAATCAGCACCGGCGAGCTACATCACCAGCTTCCATCTTCCTGAGACGCAAGCGGCGCTGGTGCGGACGCTGGTGGCGCGCTTTCCCAACCTGACGCTGATCGACGTCAGCGCCATCCTGGCGCAGATCCAGACGGTCATGGGACAGGTGGTCCGGGCGGTGCAGCTGATCTTTCTGTTCTCGCTGCTGGCCGGGGCGATCGTTCTCGGGTCGGCCCTGCTCACGGCATTCGACGAACGGCGCTACGAACTGTCGGTGATGCGGGCGCTCGGTGCCGGGCGCGACCAGTTGCGGCAATCCCTCCTGGCCGAGCTGGCCGTGGTCGGCGCGATCGCCGGACTGATTGCGGGCGCCGGCGCGGCGGTGGTCGGGCAGGTGCTGGCGGAGAAAGTTTTCCTGCTCGACATGCCGCTGAGTCTTTGGCTGTTTCCGCTGGCGACGCTTTCCGGAATGGTGCTTTCGGTCGGCATTGGCTGGCTGGCAGTGCGTCAGTTGCTCGGCACGCCGCCGCTCCTGGCGCTGCGCGCCGGTGCCTGATTCGAGCAGGATTCCGGCACTTCGCACGATCCCCGACAGTACTTCCACGCCAGAAACGTACCCGGGTGACCATGCCACGCCGGGCAGCACCTGCCTGCTCGGGTAAAATACGCCATGAACTCGATTCAGCAAGTCACCCGGCCGCTGTTCGGCCATCGCAAGTTCTGGGCCGCGCGTTTCGGTCCGGCGCCCTTTTTGCCCGTGTCGCGTGCCGAAATGGACACGCTTGGCTGGGATTCCTGCGATATCGTTCTCGTCACCGGTGACGCCTACATCGATCACCCGAGCTTCGGCATGGCGCTGATTGGCCGCCTGCTCGAAGCGCAGGGCTTCCGCGTCGGCATCATCAGCCAGCCCGACTGGAATTCCGCCGCCGACTTCAGGAAGCTGGGCAAGCCGAACCTGTTCTTCGGGGTGACCGCGGGCAATATGGATTCGATGGTCAATCGCTACACTGCCGACCGCAAGAGCCGTTCAGACGACGCCTATACCCCGAACGGCGAGGCCGACAAGCGGCCCGATCGCGCCGTGACGGTCTATGCCCAGCGCTGCCGCGAGGCCTTTCCCGGCTGCATCGTGGTGATCGGTTCGATCGAGGCCAGCCTGCGCCGCATCGCGCATTACGATTACTGGTCGGACAAGGTGCGGCGCTCGGTGCTGCCCGATTCCAAGGCCGACCTGCTGGTCTTCGGCAACGCCGAGCGGGCGATCGTCGAACTGGCGCACCGTTTGGCCAAGGGCGAGAAAATCGCCGAAGTCCACGACCTGCGCGGCACTGCTTTCATGGTGCCATCCGGCTGGCTGCCTTCCGGTGAATGGGAGGCGGTCGATTCGACCGCGGTCGACACGCCGGGGCCGCTGGTCAAGCATGCCGACCCTTATGCCATGGTAAATGGCCAAAACTCGCCGTCGACCGCAACTGAAACGAAATCATCCGGCGAACACGCCGTGCACATCGTCTCACGCGCCGAACGGCTGGCCGCGCTCAAGGACCGGCGTGCCCACACCGTCGTCCGCCTGCCGTCGTACGAGCAGGTCAGCAACGATCCCGTGCTCTACGCCCACGCCTCGCGCACCTTCCACCTTGAATCCAACCCCGGCAACGCGCGGGCGCTGGTGCAGGCGCACGGCGAACGCGACGTCTGGCTGAATCCGCCGCCGATTCCGCTGTCGACCGAGGAGCTCGACCAGGTCTATGAACTGCCCTACGCCCGGCGCCCGCACCCGAGCTACGGCGAAGCGAAGATACCGGCCTGGGAGATGATCCGCTTCTCGGTCAATATCATGCGCGGCTGCTTCGGCGGCTGTACTTTCTGCTCGATCACCGAGCATGAGGGGCGCATCATCCAGAGCCGTTCGGAAGATTCAGTGCTGCGCGAAATCGAGGAAATGCGCGACAAGACGCCGGGCTTCACCGGCATCGTCTCCGACCTCGGCGGGCCGACCGCCAACATGTACCACCTGAAGTGCAAGGATGAGAAGATTGAGGCCGCCTGCCGTCGCCTGTCCTGCGTCTATCCCGATATCTGCGAAAACCTCGGCACCGACCACGCGCCGCTGATCTCGCTCTACCGCAAGGCAAGGGTGCTCAAGGGCGTCAAGAAGGTCCTGATCGGCTCCGGCCTGCGCTACGACCTCGCCGTGCGCTCCCCGGAATACATCAGGGAACTGGTCACCCACCACGTCGGTGGCTATCTGAAGATTGCTCCGGAACACACCGAGGAAGGCCCGCTGTCGAAGATGATGAAGCCGGGCATGGGCGCCTACGACCGCTTCAAGCAACTGTTCGACCGCTTCTCGCGCGAGGCCGGCAAGGAGCAGTACCTGATCCCTTACTTCATCGCCGCCCACCCGGGAACGACCGACGCGGACATGCTCAACCTGGCGCTGTGGCTGAAGAAGAACAACT
Source organism: Candidatus Dechloromonas phosphorivorans (assembly GCA_016714975.1). Lineage (GTDB taxonomy): Bacteria > Pseudomonadota > Gammaproteobacteria > Burkholderiales > Rhodocyclaceae > Azonexus > Azonexus phosphoriphilus. Next base: position 134,332 of record JADKBR010000021.1, read on the forward strand.
TCCGCCTCGATCAGGTGCAGACCTTCCTGCCGACGCCAATGGCGCTGGCGACGACGATGTACCACACGGAACGCAACCCGCTGCGCAAGCTGTCACGCGACGGCGAACACGTCGGCACCGTGCGCAGCGGTCGCCAACGCAAGCTGCACAAGGCGTTCCTGCGCTACCACGATCCGGCCAACTGGCCGCTGCTGCGTGAGACATTGAAGGAAATGGGGCGCGCCGACCTGATCGGCAACGGCAAGCGACAACTGATTCCCGCCTGGCAACCGGCAGGCGGTCGCGGTCAACCGCCCGGAACAGGGCAAATTCACAAGCCGCTTGCTGCCCAGCGCCCTGTGCGTCAGCCGGTCAAGGCGGGCGCACCCCGCGGTCGCGTCGTGGCGCGCAAGGGCTGAAATTCAATTTCTCGATGAAGCTCATGGAAAACTCCCCGACCTACGACAAGATCGGCGGCGATGCTGGCGTCGCCCGGCTCTGCGACCGCTTCTACGAACTGATGGACACCATTCCCCAGTTTCGGGAATTGCGTGACATGCATCCTGCCGATCTGCAAGGCTCACGCGACAAGCTCTACATGTTCCTCTCGGGCTGGTTCGGCGGCCCCGACCTGTTCGTCGAGAAATTCGGCCATCCCCGCCTGCGCGCCCGGCACTCGCCGTTCGCGATCGGCACCAGGGAACGCGACCAGTGGGTCGCCTGCATGGTCCTGGCGATGGAGGATGTCGGCATCGAAGAGGCGATTCGCGCGAAGTTGCTGCAGAACTTCTTCAATACGGCGGATTTCATGCGGAATACTGATCGCTAGTGCTCACGGGTCCGTTCAGCAGAAAGCATCGTCATGCCCAGTCAGACACCATCAATCATGAACACCAAACGTGCCGGCCCTATCCCGGGCGCTCCAATTGCCGTGTGTAGACGAGAGTATTGCTTGGTGGGAAAGATTGCACTGCGCGGTCCAATCCTGCAGGATCGAGTGAACTGAATGGAAGCTGTTGACGCCGTTGTTGTCGGCGCCGGCGTCGTCGGGCTGGCGGTGGCGCGGGAGCTTGCGCTGGCAGGGCGCGAAGTGCTGATCCTTGAGGCGGAGGCGGCGTTCGGGACACAGACCTCGGCGCGCAATTCCGAGGTGATCCACGCCGGCATCTACTATCCGACCGGCTCGCTGAAGAGCGCGCTGTGCGTGCGCGGCAAGGAACTGCTCTACCGCTACTGCGCCGAGCGCGGCATCGGCCACCGGCGCATCGGCAAGATACTGATCGCTACCGAGGAGTCGGAACTGCCGGCACTCGCCGGTTATGCCGAACGGGCGGCCGCAAACGGCGTGCCGCTGGCACCGTTGACGGCGGCCGATGTCGCCCGCCTCGAGCCGGCGGTAAAGGCGGTCGCCGGGCTGTTTTCCGAATCGACGGGGATCATCGACAGTCACGGCCTGATGCTGGCGCTGCTCGCTGATGCGACGCAGGCCGGGGCAACGCTCGTCACCCGAACGCCGGTGACGGGTGGCAGTGTCAGCGATGGCGGCATCGTCGTGCGCACAGGCGGGGACGAGCCGTTTGCACTGCACTGCCGGACGCTGATCAACGCGGCCGGCCTGCAGGCGCAGCACGTGGCGCGCGGCCTGGAGGGCTTCCCCGCTACCTGCGTGCCGCCGGCGGCATACGCCAAGGGCCATTACTTCACGCTCGGCGGGGGCAGCCCGTTCAACCACCTCGTCTACCCGATGCCGGACCATGCCGGGCTCGGCATCCACGTCACCCTCGATCTCGGGGGCCAGTGCAAGTTCGGTCCCGATGTCAGCGGCTGGCCGGCGGTGCCGGACTACGCTTTCGAGGAAGGGCTGGAGGCGAAGTTCTACGGCGCCATTCGCCGCTACTACCCAGACCTCGCCGACGGCGCGCTGCACCCCGGCTACACCGGCGTGCGGCCGAAGGTGACCGGCCCCGACGAGCCGGCCGGTGATTTCATCATCCAGGGGCCGCGGACGCACGGTATCGGCGGGCTGGTCAACCTGTTCGGGATCGAGTCCCCGGGGTTGACCTCGTCGCTGGCAATCGCCGAGCGCGTCGCCGCGGAGCTGGTAGTCGTCTGACGGGGAAGGCGAAGGCGAACGATCCCGCAGTTCGTGCAATCGCCATGGTGCGGCGCAGCATGGGGTGCTAGAATCACGCCTTTGATTTTTCAGGCCTTCCCCATGTCCGATCGTCCGATCCGCAACATCGCCATCATCGCCCACGTTGACCACGGCAAGACCACGCTGGTCGACAAGCTGCTCCGCCAGTCGGGTACCTTTGCCGCCCACCAGCATCTGGACGAGCGCGTCATGGACTCCAACGACCTGGAGAAGGAGCGTGGCATCACCATCCTCTCCAAGAATACCTCGGTCGAGTATCAGGGCATCCACATCAATATCGTCGACACGCCGGGTCACGCCGACTTCGGCGGCGAGGTCGAGCGCGTTCTGGGCATGGTCGATGGCGTCCTGCTGCTGGTCGATGCCGTCGAAGGACCGATGCCACAGACGCGCTTCGTGACCAAAAAGGCGCTGGCCCTTGGTCTGCGGCCAATTGTGGTCGTGAACAAGGTCGACCGCGACGGAGCGAATCCCGACAACGCCGTCAACCTGACTTTCGACCTCTTCGACAAGCTGGGCGCCAGCGACGAGCAGCTCGACTTCCCCATCGTTTACGCTTCCGCCCTCAACGGCTGGGCCGCGCTCGAACTCGATGCGCCGCGCGTGGACATGACGCCGCTGTTCGAGACGGTCCTGAACCACGTGCCGGCCCCGGATACCGATGTCGAAGCGCCGCTGCAATTCCAGATCTCGGCCCTCGACTACTCTTCCTACGTCGGTCGCATCGGCATCGGGCGCATCAAGCGCGGCCGCGTCAAGACCGGTCAGCAGGTCCTGATCATGTTCGGCACCGATGAGGAGGCGGCCGAACACGAGCGCACTCCGATCAAGGCCAAGATCGGCCAGGTCTTCGGCTACCGGGGTTTGAACAAGGTCGAACTCGACGAAGGCCACGCCGGCGACATCGTCCAGATCACCGGTATCGAGGATCTGGTGCTTGGCTGTACCGTGACCGACCCGGAGAATCCGGAAACACTGCCGCTGCTGAAGATCGACGAGCCGACGCTGGAAATGCAGTTCATGGTCAACACCAGCCCGCTGGCCGGCACCGAAGGCAAGTTCGTCACCAGCCGCCAGATTCGCGACCGTCTGCACAGGGAACTGCTGACCAACATGGCGCTGCGCGTGCATGACAACGCCAACGGCGAAATTTTCGACGTCTCCGGCCGTGGCGAATTGCATCTCGGAATTTTGCTGGAAAACATGCGCCGCGAAGGCTTTGAACTGGCGGTTGGCCGGCCACGCGTCGTCAAGAGAATCATCAACGGCGTGGAATGCGAACCGTACGAAATGCTGACAGTCGATGTCGAGGAGCAGCATCAGGGCGGCGTCATGGATAGTCTCGGTCAGCGCAAGGGCGACCTGCAGGACATGATGCCGGATGGCCGTGGCCGTGTGCGCATCGAATACCGCATCTCGGCGCGTGGCCTGATCGGCTTCCAGGGGGAATTCATGAACCTGACGCGCGGTACCGGCCTGATGAGCCACGTTTTCGATGAATACGCCCCATGTCGTGAAGGTAGCGTTGGCGAGCGGCGCAACGGCGTGCTGGTTTCGCAGGACAATGGCGATGCCGTCGCTTACGCGCTGTGGAAGCTGCAGGATCGTGGCCGCATGTTTGTTGTTCCGGGCGACAAGCTGTATGAAGGCATGATCATCGGCATTCACAGCCGTGAAAATGACCTCGTGGTTAACCCCATCAAGGGCAAGCAGCTGACTAACATTCGCACCTCCAGTACAGACGAAGCCGTGCGCTTGGTGCCAGCGGTTCAAGTTACCCTGGAGTCGGCGATCGAGTTCATTGCCGATGACGAACTCGTTGAGTTGACGCCGAAATCGATTCGCATGCGCAAGCGTCTGCTGACCGAGATCGAGCGCAAGCGGGCGCAGCGCGGCCTGTAGTAATCGCGGGCTGCCGCGCTACGAAAAAAGCGACCTGCGGGTCGCTTTTTGCTGCCTGTTGCGGTCGACCGCAAAAATCGGGCGAAAATCAGCCGCCGGTCATCGACATGAAGCGCACCACTTGCGGCGCTTCCATCTGCTGCGTGAAGTCGTGGCCGAAAGGCTTGATGCCCATGCTGGCGATGATCGCCTCGCGCAGCGGCGCATCCTGGCCCGGATGGTCGCGCAGGACCGGCAGCAGGTGCAGCGCATCGTTCTGGCCGAGGCAGGGGTAGAGCTCGCCCTTGGCGGTGATGCGCACGCGGTTGCAGGTATCGCAGAAATTGTGGCTGTGCGGCGAGATGAAGCCGATCCGGGTTTCCGTTCCCGGAATTCGCCAGTAGCGGGCCGGTCCGCCGGAGGATTCGGTCGACGGGATCAGCTCGAAGCGCCGGGCCAGATGTTCGCGGGCTTCCTCGGACGAAATATAGGTATTCTGGCGCCCGTGGATTTCGCCGAGCGGCATTTCCTCGATGAAGGAAAGGTCGAGCTCGTTGTCAAGGGCGAACTGGACGAGGTCGCCGAATTCGTTGTCGTTGATGCCGCGCATCATGACCGCATTCAGCTTGGTGCGCCGGAAACCTGCGGCCTGCGCCGCCGCGATGCCGTTGAACACCTTGCCGAGGTCGCCGATCCGGGTGATCGCCTTGAAGCGGTCGGCATTGAGGGTGTCGAGGCTGATGTTGAGGCGTCTGACCCCGGCGGCCTTGAGTGCCGGCGCGAAGCGGTCGAGCTGCGAGCCGTTGCTGGTCATGACCAGGTTGTCGAGGCCGGGCAGGGCACCCAGGCGTTCGATCAGCCACATGGCGTTCTTGCGCACCAGCGGCTCGCCGCCGGTAATTCGCAACTTATTGACGCCGAGACTGACAAACACCGTGGCGACCTGCAGACATTCTTCGAGACTCATCACCTCGTGGCGCGGCAGGAAGGTCATTTCCTCGGCCATGCAGTAGGTGCAGCGGAAATCGCAGCGGTCGGTGATCGAAAGGCGGACGTAGGTGATGCGGCGGCCGTACCGGTCGACCAGCGTGCCGGGCGGGTGGGCAAGCTTGGCGCTGTCGATGAGCGGGCTGAAACTGCTCAGTCCGTTCGGGGTGGTTTCCGGCCTCAATGTTTCGTTGTGCATGGCTTGCTACGCGCGATGACCGGCCTCAGAATGAAAGCGGCAGATGCTTAAGGCCGCCGATTATGGGTATCCAAGTACTTTCAGACAAGTGGAGACATCAAGAATGCAAAAGTTCATTATGGTTGGCGCGCTGGCCTGCAGCGGAATGCTGGCCGGGTGCATGGGCGGCATGGGTCCCAGCGGCGCCGAGCGCGCCGAGGCGCGACTGGCGCCGACTCAGGACAATCGGGTCGTCGGTGTCGTCAGCTTCACGCAGACGGGAGGCAAGGTCAGGGTGATCGCCGAGGTGAGCGGGCTGACGGCGGGTACCCACGGCTTTCATATTCACGAGAAGGGTGATTGCAGCGCGCCCGACGGAACCAGCGCCGGCGGCCATTTCAACCCGGGCGGCAAGGCGCACGGCAATCCCGAGCATGCTGACCACCACGCCGGCGACATGCCGCAGTTGATTGCCAATGCCGCCGGCGTTGCCACCTTGACCGCCTATCTCGACGGACTGACCATCAGCGAGGGCGCGACCGCCATCGTCGGACGCAGCGTCATCGTTCATGCCGCGCCGGATGACTTCAAGACCCAGCCGACCGGCAATTCGGGCGCCCGCCAGGCGTGCGGGGTCATCGTCCGGAAATAGGTCATCACGGGCGGTTGACCGCAGCAGACGGCGTGCGGTCAGCCTGGAGCTGCTGAAAGGGGGCGGCAGCCCCCTTTCAGCTTGCCGGGCGTCGGGCTTGCTGCCAGGCCAGCACCACCTGCCCGGAAAGGGCGTGTATCGCCTGATATTGCTCGGGTGGGAGGCTCTGGCTTAGCGCGGCGAACAACTGCTGCGTCCCTTCTTCAGCCATCCCGCCGACCGGCTTTTCATCGCTCAGCAGGCGGATCTGGATGCTGGCCAACGCATCCGCCAGCAGCCGCCAGCCGAGCAGCGGCATGCGCCGGGTCAGCGCCAGCATCAGACTGCCCAGTGCGCGCACGATACGCTGTCCCTCCGCCCTGTCGTCGCAGGCGGTCATGGCGTGCCAGAGTGCCAGATGAATGTTGCGGCGCAATTCGATCTTGAACTCGACCGCATCGCTCTCGACCGCATCGACCCGCGCGAAAAGGCGCTGGAAACGCGCGTCTTCGGCGGCATCCAGCGATGTTCGCAGTGAACCGAGGAACGCGCTAAGAGTCGGGATCGCGGTCAGGTCGAAGGCCTGCGTGTAGGCCAGTCCCCACTGGTCGAGGCCGGTGGCGAGCAGGACGCGGCGCAAGCTGCGCGCCTCATCGCCGTCGCCGGCGGCGCACCACCTGAGGCAGCGCTGCTTGACCTCGGCCAGCGCCGCATCGCGACCCGGCATGCCGCCGTCGACGGTCAGCCGGAAGACGGTGGCGAAAGCGTCCTGCGCGATGTGGGCGGCCTGACGCTGGATATCGCCCGGCATCGTCGCAGCCAGGCGGTCGGGATCGGTGGTCATCGTCGGTCGGTGGGTGACAGGAATGGGAGCGTAACGATACCGCTATTCGTCTTCCCCGTGTGACGCCCCCCGCTCTTCCGGCGGCAGCGGTGCGAAATAGCCTGCGGCGAGCACGAGCAGCGCGACGCCGATCAGCGTCGCCGCCCAGGTCAAGGTGCCGCGCCCGGTGGCGTCGAAGAGCAGCAGTTTGGCGCCGACGATGCCGAGCAGCGTTATGCCGCCGAACCACGCTGTACGCAGGCCATGGCGCGAGGCCAGGATCAGCGTGGCGAGCGCGGTGACTGTCCAGAAAAGCGTGAGCAGCGCGTGGAATAGCGTCGACCGCAGCAGCGGCCCGGCCGCGAACGGCACGTCGCCCCAGTGGTGGGCGATGCGCCCGGCGAGCGCCGACAGCCAGATGAAGGCGATGGTGCCGACGATCCCGCGCAGGAGGCGGCCTTGCTCCGGCTTCAACAGGCCGGCCAGCAGCAGAAGTGACGCGGCAGCGGCGACCTGTGTTGCGTCGAAAACGTTGAGCAAAGGCAGATACGGCCAACCGAGCCCGTCGGTGCCGGAGAGGGTGGCGTTGCCCAACGGCAGCAGGACGACCAGCCCGGCCAGCGCCGGGAAGACGCCCAGCGGCACGTAGCGCGCCTCGGCGACGGCGAACGGCCACAGCCCACGCCTCGCGCCCCAGGCGACCAGCGCGATGCTCGCGGCGAGCACGGCAGTAACGGCAACGAATGCCCAGAAGTGGGGTGGCTGGGCATGCCGCGCGGCCTGCCAAGACGCTTCCAGGACCAGCGAGCCGAGCAGCAGCCACCAGCCCCCGACATGGCGAACGGTCTGAAAGAACGGCGCGCCGCGTTTTTCGTCGGCGGCGAGCAGAACCTGGTGAAGGACGAGCGCAAGCGGCAGCGCGAAGGCCATGAAGCCGGCGAACGGGTGTCCGGCGCGGCCGACGGTGACGAAAGCCGCCAGCGCCGCCGCGGCCGTCAGGAGCAGGGTGACTGCCCGCATCTGCGGCCAGCGCCAGAGCATGCTGAGGCCGTCGACCGCGACCACCGACGCGGCAACGAAGAGCAGGTCATACGACGGCTGCAGCGCCCAGGGCCCGCAGCGCGAAATCTCGGAGAATCCGGTAGCGAACCACCAGAGCACCGCCCAGCCGAGCGGAAGCCCGGACGGCACCGGTGTCGCCCCCTCGATCCGGCGCAAGACGCGCGTCGAGAAGAGCCCGGCGGTGACCACAAGGGCGGCGCCAAGGACCGCATCGTTGGCCACCGGCAGCCCGCGATGCAGCGCTGGCCAGCCGAGGAGCAGCACGGCGCCGGCTGCGAGCTGCATCAGCAGGCCGGTGCCTTGGGCAATCGCCCGGCGCGTGCGCACGCCGTACCAGAGCACGGCGGCGCCCTCGGTGGCCCAGAAGGCGGAGGTCACCTGCGCGTCGAAAGCGAGCGGGACGGCGATGGTCGCAAGGAAGGCGGCAATCCCGAAGTGGGCGTAGGCAATGACCGGCGGGGCGCTGCCGGCACGGCGCGCGATCAGCCCCCAGAGCATGAAGTACCAGAGCGAGCCGGCCAGCGCGCTCCATGCCAGGCCATAGGCCGTGTCGCCCACCAGTTGCGCCTGCAGGAAACAGCCGACGAGCGGCGTGCCGAAAAGCAGCATGCCGTCCTGCCACCCTGCGCTGCCGGGAGCGCGGAAGAGTGTAGTGGCGACCGGCATCGCCGAGTAGGCGGCGAGAAAGAGGACAACGAAGGCCTGCGTCACCAGGTAGTGCGGCGGGTGGTAGTTGCCGATCGCCCAGGCCATGCCGACCGCCAGCGTGAACACGAAGCCGGCGATATTGAGGACGCGCCATGCTCGGAACCAGTCGACGCCGAGGATGAAAACGTTGAGCAGCGTGAAATAGAGGAAGAGCGGCAGCGGCGTCTGCGCGTTGCCACCGGCGAGGACCGGGGCCAGGAAGGCGCCGGAAAGACCGAACACCGCCAGCGCCGGGCCGTCCTGGCGCGCGGCGAGGGCAACACAGCCGACACCGAGCGCGGCGAAGGCGGCGAACGCCGGCCCTTGTCCGATCATCGTGTAGCGGGTGAGCATGAAGTAGCCGATCAGGTAAAGCAGCGCGAAGCCACCGCCCTGCAGCGCCAGCCCGAAGACGCGGTGTTTGGCGACGCGCGCCTTGGCCATGCCGAAGGCAATCAGCGCGATGCCGGCGACGGCCGTGGCGATCAGGCGCACCGGCACCGGTAGCAGCCCGTGGTCGATGGCCAGGCGCAGGCCCGAAGCGACGCCGAAGAAGAGGAGGACGATGCCGATCTTGGCGAGCGGGTTGGATTCCCAGAACCACTTGAGCCAGCCGGGAACCGCCAGGCGGTCGCCGTCGATCCCGAGTGTGGTTTTCAGGTAGGCAGCCATCGGGTCGGGACGGGCGTCGGCCGTTTCGGGTTCGGACCGTGGCGCCTCTGCTCTGAAGCCGGACGTCGGCTGGCGTGGCTCGTGCAGCGCATCGAGGTCGACCCAGCGCCCCCCGGGTTCTTCTCCGGGAACCGGCGGGCTGACAGTGGTGTCACTTGCTGCGGTGGCGTACTGTGTGGGCGCCGGTTCGGCGGTTGGGGCGACAGGCGGTGCCGCCACCGACTCGCCTGGCGTGACCAGCCGGCGCAGCACTTCAAGTTCGCTGCGCTGCTCGGCCAGGCTCTTCTCAAGCTGGAGCAGGCGCTGCTCAAGCTGACCGGAGGTCATCCCGGGGGGCTGCCGGCTGCGGAAGAAATAGCCGCCGACCAGCGCGCCGGCGATAGCCCCCAACACTGAAAATTCGCCGCCGATGGCGCTACCCAGCAGCAAACCGACGAGAGCGCCGGCGATGATGGCCCTCATGACTGCCTCTCCGACAAGTCCGGGTGCCACGCCCGGAGCGATGATGTCGCCAATTCTACACGCGGGAGGGCAACCCGCAGTTGACGTGGCGCAACGCCGTCAGGTGCACCGAATCTTCTCCATGCAGCGCCGCATGGGCAGCTGACGTGGGGAATCGGTGGGCCTCACCAACAATTGGTGCGCTGCAACAAAATTGTTGACACCGGGGCAAAAACAACTAAAATGGCATCATGTTGCAGCGCAGCAATTTGATGCAAGCGGGCAATGGGTCCTTTCAAGCAAGCATCACTCTTTTGGAGAAACCACCATGAACTTCAAGCCTCAAGAACTGGCCAATGCCGGCATCGGTTCCGTTTCCTTGCTCGCCAACGTCACCTTCGACGGTTTCGAGCGCCTCGCAGCACTGAATCTCAGTGCCGGACGTTCCTTTTTCGAAGCTTGCTTCGCCAACGTCAACACACTGCTCGGCACCAAGGACGTCAAGTCATTCGTCGATCTGCAACAGAAGCTTGCGACACCGGCCATCGACAAAGGCATGGAATACTCGCGCAACGTCTTCGCCATCGCCACCGAAACCAAGGACAAGATTGCCAAGGAAGTCGAAAGCCGCGTCGCTGCGGCCAATGCCAATGTTGCCGATCTCGTCGACCAGGCTCTGGCCGCCGCACCGGCCGGTTCCGATGTCGCCGTCGAAGCGGTCAAGAGCGCGATGAAGACCGCCAACGAAGCCTTTGAAGGGCTGAACAAGGCGGCCAGGCAAGCTGCCGATGTTACCGAAGCCAGTGTCGTCGCTGCCACCGAAGCCGCCTTGAACGCTGCCAACGTGGTTGCCCCGAAGGCCGTCGCGACAAAGGCTGCTGGCAAGAAGGTCGCCTGAGCACTGAGCGTTCTCCCGAAGCCAGAAAGCCGGAGCTTGTCTCCGGCTTTTCTGCGTCTACGCTGCCGGTTCTATTTCCGGCTGGCCCGCAGCGGCTTGCCACGGCCTCCACGATTGCCGCGACAGAGTTCGAGGCGTTCGCCCTTTAGTCTACCGGCAACACCGTTGATGACCGGCACGACTTCCTCGAGCGCCGCCTTGCCGGGGCTGGCGTCGATCAGCTTGAGGCCGCGGCCCTTGGCCAGCAGGCGGATTTCCTCGACGCTGTAGACAAGCGCGCGGCCATCCCGGGTAATGCAGGCGACATCGCCTTCGGGTGCTGGTACGAAAACGACCGGGGCCTCGCCTTCTGCCAGCGTCATGAAGGCCTTGCCCGCCTTGCCGCGCGACAGCAGATCTTCCCCTTTGCAACGGAACCCGTAGCCGCCACTGGCAGCCACCAGATAGAGCTTCTCAGCCTGTACGGCCAGTGCCAGGCAGGACTTGCCGCCGACGACGAAGTCGGCGAGCGAGGTGGCGGGAACGCCATCGCCCTTGCCGCCGGGAATGTCGGAAGCGGGGATCGAGTAGGCGCGGCCCTTGGTGTCGAGCAGAATCAGGTGGTCGACCGTGCGGCAGGGCAGGCAGGCAAGCAGGCTGTCGCCGGAGCGGAAGGTGAGCTGGGTGGGGTCGATGTTGTGACCGGTGCGCGAACGCAGCCAGCCGTGCTTCGAGACGACCAGCGTGGTCGGCTCGTCGACGATGGAAACTGTCTTGGCGTCCGCCATCGTGACCTTCTCCGACGCTTCGATCAGCGTCCGCCGGTCGTCGCCATATTTCTTGGCATCAGCCCGGATTTCGCTGGCCACGCAGGCGCGCAGCGCTTCTTCCGAACTCAGCAGATGGTTCAATCCCGTGGCTTCATCGCGCAGCTTGGCCAGTTCCTCGCCGATCTTGATGCCTTCCAGCCGCGCCAACTGGCGCAGGCGGATTTCGAGGATGTCCTCGGCCTGGATGACTGACAGGTTGAAGTGCGCCATCAGATCGGCCCTGGGGTCGTCCGATTCTCGGATGACCTTGATGACGCGGTCGATGTCGAGCAGGATCGCCTGCCGCCCTTCGAGGATGTGGATGCGTTTCTCGGCGGCAGTCAGCCGGTGGCGCGTGCGGCGCTCGACGGTCGCCAGCCGGAACCGGCACCACTCGGCGACCATGCTGTGGAGCGACGCCTGGCGCGGCGTGCCGTTGACGCCGAGCACGGTCAGGTTGATTGCGGCATTGGTCTCTAGGCTGGTGTGGGCGAGCAGCAGGCGAACCAGGTCGTCCTGACCCTGGCGTGACGACGCCGGCTCGATAACCAGGCGGATGGCGTGTTCCTTGCCCGATTCGTCGCGCACGCCGCTTTCCGAAATGGCCGAAAGGAAGGCGGCTTTCAGGTTGAGCTGTTCCGGCGAGAACACTTTCTTGCCGGCCTTTTCCCTGGCCACCGGATTGGAGCAGGCTTCGATTTCCGACATCACCGTCGCGGTCGAAACGCCCGGCGGCAGCTCGGTAATCACCAGCTTCCACTGGCCGCGCGCCAGATTCTCGATTTTCCAGCGGGCGCGGACGCGCAGGCTGCCGCGCCCGCTGCGATAAGTGGCGGCGATTTCCTCGGGCGTCGAAATGATTTGGGCACCACCGGGGTAATCGGGGCCGGGAATCAGCGCCAGCAGCTTGTCCTCGCTGAAATTCGGGTTCTTGACGAGGTTGACCGCGGCAGCGGCGATTTCGCGCAGGTTGTGGGCCGGAATCTCGGTCGCCATGCCGACCGCGATTCCCGAAGCGCCGTTGAGTAGCGCGAAGGGCAGGCGCGCCGGGAGCAGGGCCGGTTCGTCGTTGGCGCCGTCGTAGTTGGGCTTCCAGTCAACAGTGCCTTCGTCAAGTTCGGCGAGCAGCAGTTCGGCGATCGGCGTCAGGCGGGCTTCGGTGTAGCGCATGGCGGCGGCGTTGTCGCCGTCGCGCGAGCCGAAGTTGCCCTGGCCGTCGACGATCGGATAACGCAGGCTCCAGTTCTGGGCCATGCGCACCATCGCGTCGTAGACCGACGAGTCGCCGTGCGGGTGGTACTTGCCGATCACGTCGCCGACGACGCGCGCCGATTTGACGTGGCGCGGACTGCGGTAGAGGCCCATGCGATGCATCGCATAGAGGATGCGCCGCTGCACCGGCTTCTGGCCGTCGGCCGCCGAGGGCAGGGCGCGCCCGGTGACGACGCTCATCGCGTATTCGAGATAACGGCGCGCGGCGTAGTCGGCTGGTGAGGGAATGTCGTCGGCCGCGGAGCTGGCCGCGGGCGGCAGGGTCGGCGGCAATTCGGGCACAGCCGGCTCGCTGGCCTTCGACTTGGCGCCGGCGTCGAAGAGGTTCAGTTGATTGGCCATGGCAAGGATTTTCGCGGGCGAAGGGTCGGACTCGACCGGCTGTGCAGTGTGGCCGCGATCTTACCCCAGTCAGATCAAGTCTGAACTTCTACATGACCGGAAAAATCCAGTTGACCGTGCAATCATGATTCCCTCACCCGAAGAAAGCGGTCTCGGAAGTTCTGGCAGATGAAGAGTTGCGCTACCGGCAAAGCAGCATCGAGAATGGCCGCCCATGCCCTACAATGGGCGTGAGTGGGCCACCGCCGGATATGCTCGCGCGGGGCCAAAATCCGTATTTTCTTGATGAGACCTCGATGAAACTTCTTCCTGTTGTTCTCTCGGGTGGCTCCGGGACTCGCCTGTGGCCTCTGTCGCGTGAAAGGTATCCCAAGCAACTGTTGCCGCTTGTCGGTGAGCTTTCCATGCTGCAGGCGACTGTGGCGCGCCTTGACGGGATTCAAGGACTCCTTGAGCCTTTGATCGTCTGCAATGAGGAGCACCGCTTCGTGGTCGCCGAACAGGTGCGTCTGCTGGGCAAGGAAGCTAGCATCATGCTTGAGCCGTTTGGCCGGAATACGGCGCCGGCGCTGACCTTGGCCGCCTTGTGGGCGACGCGGGATAGCGGGGATCCGATACTGGTGGTGATGCCGGCCGATCATGTCATTGCTGAAGCCGGCATCTTTCGTGAGGCTGTCAGCAGGGCGGCTTCGCTCGCCGCTCAGGGAATGGCTGTAACGTTCGGGATCACGCCGGATTGCCCGGCAACCGGTTACGGATACATTCAGCGAGGTGGGCCGCTGAGTGGTGAGTCGGGTGCTTGTCATCTGGCCCGTTTTGTTGAAAAGCCGGATCGCGAAACGGCGCAGGAGTACCTGGATTCTGGCGATTTTCTCTGGAACAGCGGAATTTTTGTCATCCGTGCCTCAGTTTGGCTCTCTGCGCTGGCGACCTGCCGGCCGGATATTTTTGGGGTCTGCCAGGCGGCTCTGGCTGGAGCAACGGCGGACGGTGATTTTGTGCGCGTGGACCGGGCTTCCTTTGGCACGTGCCCGGCGGACTCGATCGACTATGCCGTGATGGAGCGGCTGACGACCGGGCAAGCAGGTTTGCCGAAGGGTGCCGTGATCGCCCTCGCAGCCGGCTGGTCGGATGTCGGCACCTGGGATGCCCTGTGGAAGGCATTGCCGAAAGATCAAGCGGGAAATGCGACGCGGGGGGATGTATTGCTTGAAGATTGCCGCGACACGCTGGTTTTTTCGGAAGGCCGGCTGGTTGCCTGCATTGGTCTCAGTAACATGGTGGTGGTGGAGACCGACGACGCGGTGCTGGTGGTGCATCAGGATTCGACCCAGGACGTTAAGAAAATTGTCGATCGGCTGAAAGCGGGGCAGCGTAGTGTTGCCCAGTGGCACCGCAAGGTCCATCGGCCATGGGGTTGGTACGACGGCGTGGATTCCGGTGAGCGCTTCCAGGTCAAGCGAATCGGTGTCAAACCGGGCGCATCGCTCTCGTTGCAAATGCACCATCATCGGGCGGAACACTGGATTGTCGTCAGCGGGACGGCCAGGGTAACGCGTGGCGACGAGGTGTTCCTGGTCTCGGAAAACCAGTCGACCTATATTCCGCTTGGCGTCAGGCACCGCCTGCAGAATCCGGGAATCGTCATGCTGGAGATGATCGAGGTGCAGTCCGGCAGTTACCTTGGCGAGGACGATATCGTTCGCTTCGAAGATACGTACGGGCGTAGCTGATCAGTCGAAGACCAGGGCGGCAGCCACCTTTCGCCCTTCGGCGGCGAGGATGTTGTAGGTCCGGCAGGCAGCCCGCAGGTCCATGACTTCCAGTCCGATACCCGCTGGTGCGAAGGGACGCATCAGGATGCCGGAGGGGAAGCGCAGGCGGCTTCCGGTACCGAGCAAGACAATTTCAGTGCCGAGTTGAAGCAGTCTCCGCATGTCGATTTCGGTGAGGCTCGCGGCTGTTGCAGTCGACCAGTCCGGAATGATCGATTCCGGCAGTACGATCAGGTTTTTTGCATGTTTTTCGTTGTTGACCGCAACATAGTCGTCACCATACGCGGTAAACAAGTTGAGCCCGGCGCTATTGGAGAGATGAAGTTTCACTGTGGTTTCTGACCGAAGAACTCGCCTAAATTGCGGTGCACCATGCGATGAAGTAGCATTATACCTTTTCGCCCGCGCACACTGGACTTGCCCGCCATGAGAGATTTCCCCCGCATCGAGCGCCTGCCGCCCTACGTCTTCAACATCACCGGTGAGTTGAAGATGGCCGGTCGTCGGGCCGGGGAAGACATCATCGACATGAGCATGGGCAACCCGGACCAGCCGACGCCACAGCACATCACCGACAAGCTGGTCGAGGCGGCTTTGCGTGAGAACACCCATGGCTATTCCATCTCCAAAGGTATCCCCCGGCTGCGCAAGGCGATCTGCGACTGGTACAAGCGCCGCTACGATGTCGAATTCGACCCGGAATCCGAGGCCATCGTGACAATCGGTTCCAAGGAAGGCCTAGCCCACCTGATGCTGGCAACGCTGGACCGCGGCGATACGGTCCTGGTGCCGAACCCGAGCTATCCGATCCACATCTACGGCGCGATCATCGCCGGGGCGGACATTCGCTCGGTGCGCATGACGCCCGATGTCGACTTTTTCGACGAACTGCAGCGCGGCATCAAGGAATGCACGCCCAAGCCGAAGATGATGATTCTCGGCTTCCCGAGCAACCCGACGGCGCGCTGCGTCGAACTCGAGTTCTTCGAGCGCGTCATTGCGCTGGCCAAACAGCATGACATACTTGTCGTCCATGACCTGGCCTATGCAGATATCGTCTTCGACGGCTGGAAGGCGCCTTCGATCATGCAGGTGCCGGGCGCGCGCGACGTCGCCGTCGAGTTCTTCACGATGTCGAAGAGCTACAATATGGCCGGCTGGCGCGTCGGCTACATGGTCGGCAACAAGGAGCTTGTCTCCGCGCTGGCGCGAATCAAGAGCTACCACGACTACGGCACCTTCACGCCGATCCAGGTGGCTTCGATTATCGCGCTCGATGGGGAGCAGGCTTGCGTCGAGGAAGTCCGGGTCATGTATCAAAACCGCCGCGACGTGCTGACCAGGGGCCTGCATGAGGCTGGATGGATGGTCGAGGTGCCGAAGGCGTCGATGTACATCTGGGCGAAGATTCCCGAAGCCTACGCCGCCATGGGGTCGCTGGAATTCGCCAAGAAGCTGCTGGCGGAGGCCAGGGTGGCCGTCTCGCCGGGGGTCGGTTTCGGCGAATATGGCGACGACCACGTCCGCTTTGCGCTGATCGAGAATGAAGCGCGGACGCGGCAGGCGATTCGCGGCATCAAGGACATGTTCCGGAAGGACGGATTGCTTTGATGAAGCCAGTCAGGAAGTCGGCAAAACTCGCCAACGTCTGCTACGACATCCGCGGCCCCGTGCTGCAGAAAGCCAGGCAGATGGAGGAGGAGGGTCACAAGATCATCAAGCTGAACATCGGCAATCTGGCCGCCTTCGGCTTCGATTCACCCGAGGAAATCCAGCAGGACATCATCCGCAACCTCCCCAGTGCCGCCGGCTATACCGATTCGAAGGGAATCTTTTCCGCGCGCAAGGCAATCATGCATTACTGCCAGCAGAAGCGCATCAAGGGTGTGACGCTGGAAGACATCTATGTCGGCAACGGTGTCTCGGAACTCATCGCCATGGCGATGAATGCGCTGCTCAACGATGGCGACGAAGTGCTCGTTCCGGCGCCGGATTATCCGCTGTGGACGGCGGCGATCAGCCTTTCCGGCGGGACACCGAAGCACTACCTGTGCGACGAGAACAATGGCTGGCTGCCCGACCTCGCCGACATTCGCAGCAAGATCAATCGGCGAACGCGAGCCATCGTTGTCATCAATCCCAACAATCCGACCGGTGCGCTCTACCCCGATGAGTTGCTCCGGGAAATCATCGACATTGCCCGCAAGCACCAGCTCATCATCTATTCAGACGAGATTTACGACAAGGTCCTTTACGACGGTGCCAAGCACACGGCGATCGCGTCACTTTCGGAAGATGTGCTGACCATCACCTTCAATGGCTTGTCGAAAAACTACCGCTCCTGCGGTTATCGAGCCGGCTGGCTGGTGGTTTCCGGCGACAAACGGCATGCCCAGGACTACATCGAAGGACTCGACATGCTGGCGTCGATGCGCCTGTGCGCCAACGCGCCGGGGCAGCATGGCATCCAGACGGCGCTTGGCGGTTACCAGAGCATCGACGACCTGGTCGCCGAGGGCGGACGCATGCGGCGCCAGCGCGATGTGGCTTACGAACTGCTCAGTGCCATCCCCGGCGTCACCTGTGTCAAGCCCAAGGCCACCCTGTACTTGTTTCCCCGCCTCGATCCCAAAGTCTATCCGATCAAAGATGACCAGCAGTTCATTTCCGAGCTGCTGCAGGAGGAAAAGGTTCTTCTGGTTCAGGGCAGCGGCTTCAACTGGCCGCATCCCGATCATTTCCGCCTGGTTTTCCTGCCGCACGAGGACGACCTGCGGGAGGCAATCGGCCGCATCGCCCGATTTCTTGAAAATTATCGTAAACGTTACTCAACCTGAGCAAATTCCGAAAATGAAACCTATCAATGTTGGCCTCATCGGCATCGGCACCGTCGGTGGTGGCACCTGGACCGTTCTCAACCGCAATGCTGAGGAGATTACCCGGCGTGCCGGGCGCCCGATTCGCATCACAGCCGTCGCCGACCGGGATGTCGAACTCACCAAGAAGATTACCGCAGGTGCCGCTCGCGTGACCGACGATCCCTTCGCGCTGGTCAACGACCCGGAAATCGACATCATCGTTGAACTGATCGGTGGCTACACTGTTGCCAAGGACGTGGTGATGCAGTCCATCGCCAACGGCAAGCATGTGGTGACGGCCAACAAGGCGCTGCTTGCCTTGCATGGCACAGAAATCTTTACCGCCGCCCAGGAGAAGGGCGTCATGGTCGCCTTCGAAGCGGCTGTTGCCGGCGGTATCCCGATCATCAAGGCGTTGCGCGAAGGCCTGACCGCCAACCGCATCGAATGGGCGGCCGGCATCATCAACGGCACGACCAACTTCATTCTGTCAGAAATGCGCGACAAGGGCCTGTCCTTCGACGACGTGCTCAAGGAAGCCCAGCGCCTCGGTTATGCTGAAGCCGATCCGACTTTTGACATCGAGGGCGTGGATGCTGCGCATAAAGCGACGCTGATTTCCGCTATTGCTTTTGGCATTCCGGTGCAGTTCGACAAGGCCTACATCGAGGGCATCACTAAGCTTGAAGCGTCGGACATCAAGTACGCCGAGCAACTCGGCTATCGCATCAAGCTGCTCGGCATCGCCAAGCGCCGCAGCAATGGCGTGGAACTGCGTGTCCATCCGACCTTGATCCCGGCCAAGCGCTTGCTGGCTAACGTCGAGGGAGCGATGAATGCCGTCATGGTCAAGGGCGACGCCGTCGGCACTACGCTCTACTATGGCAAGGGGGCCGGGGCCGAGCCGACCGCGTCATCCGTGATTGCCGATCTGGTCGACGTCACCCGTCTGGCCACGGCCGACGCCGCGCACCGCGTCCCGCACCTTGCCTTCCAGCCAGATGCCATGTCCACGTTGCCGATTCTGCCCATGAGTGAAGTCGAGACCGGCAACTACCTGCGCCTGCGGGTCGAGGACAGGCCGGGTGTGCTGGCCGACGTGACCCGGATTCTGGCCGACCAGGGCATCTCGATCGACGCCATGCTGCAGCGTGAGCCGGCGGAAGGCGAGGGTGAAGCCGACATCATTATCCTGACCCACGTTTGCAAGGAGAGCTGTGCCGATACGGCGATCGCAAGGATTGAGGCACTGCCCGCCCAGAAAGGCAAGGTCAAGCGCATTCGTCTTGAAGAACTGCAGTAGGCGGTTCTGCGCCTCGGTCTGCAAACGGGGGCCTTGGCCCCCGTTTTTGTGGGGGATTGCCGAGATGCATCAAGGAAAGCCGAAAGCGCGCGCACCAGAATCAGCCTTCCCGTTCGCGATCTCTGAGGAGCCACCATGCAACCCGTTCATGCCTGTAACCACACAACCCCGGAAGCGCTTTATCCGTTCGATGCGCGCGGCATTGCCAAGCGTTTTCGTCATGCTGCCATCTTTGGCGCACTGGATGCGCTGATTCCGGGCGAAACCATGCGCTTTTGCAACGATCACGACCCGCTGCCGCTGCTGGCCCAGTTGCAGGCCCGTTACGGCGAGCGCCTGAACATCGAGTACAGGCAACGCGAACCGGGTGCCATCGTGATCGACTTTGCCATTGTGACCTGATTGCTGACCACCGCGAGCCTCACCCTCGTTGCGCTTTTCTGCAGCGCTGCGCTTGCTTTGAGCGGAATGGGCTCGCCGCCGGCCGTGGCGCATCTGGCGTTTGCGGTCGCGATCTTGCCGTTGATTCTTGCGGCGATTAGCCATTTTGTCCCGGTGCTGACGCGAACCGGCGATCCCGCGCCGGCGATCTCCCGTTTGCCATTCGCCGCCCAAGTTGCCGGACTGGCCGCGGTTCTGGCGATGCAGGGGACAGTTCCGCGCTGGCTCCTGCCGCTGGCCGCTGCGGTCGACATCGTTTTGGCCGGTCTTTTGCTCGACTGGGCCGCAAGCCGGGCGCGCGCCGCACTGGATTCGCCCCATCCGGGCTGGCGCTGGTATGGCGCAGCGCTGGGCTGCCTGATGATGGCCTTGCTGGCGGTTCTGCTGATGGAAATCTGTCCCGCGTACCGGAACGCATTGCGCATTTTTCACTTGCATCTCAACGTACTCGGCCTGGTCGGACTGGCAGCACTCGGAACCTTGCCGGTCCTCTTGCCGACGGCGCTCCAGATGCGCGATCCAGAATCTGGCAGTTGGCTGCGCCGCCAGCTCTGGCTGGTTGCCGGAGGGGCGCTGGTGGTTGCCACCGGTGCCGCAGTCGCCTGGGAATTTGCCGTGGCGGGCGCGGCTCTGATGATGGTCGCCGGGCTCGGTCTGCTCAGCCAATGGATCAGGCGCTTCGGAATCGGTCAATTGCTCGGCGACGGGGTTTCGGCATCACTCCTGGCCGCGCTGCTTGGCTTGTGCTTGACGCTCGTGGCCGGTGTCGCTCACGGAACTGGTTTGTCCGCGGCCCGGCCTGACCTGCTTGTTTGGAGTGTCGCCTTTCTGCTGCCACTGGTCAGCGGGGCGCTGAGCCAGTTGCTACCGGTCTGGCGCTGGCCGGGGCCGGTAACTCCGGCGCGCCTCCAGATGCGCCAGAAGCTCGCCGCCAATGGTCGCTGGCGGAGTGGTTTGTGGCTCGCTTCGGGCGGCGCATTCCTCGCAGGCCTGGATGCCGCCGCGAGTTTCATGCTGGCCAGCGGTTTATTGCTCTTCGCTGCCAGTCTGCTGCAGGCCGTGCGCGTATCGCACCCCTTGGCCCAAGAGCACGTCGAGGGTGGTTGAACTCTGTATGGCAACAGCTTGCGCAAACATCGCAAACCGCAGGGGGAATCCTCTTACATTCAATGAGGTATTACAGGGGCCTTAAACTGCGCTGAATTAGCGTCCGCTCTTGAGTCTTGTCGAGAGGCAACAACGACGTTGCTGGAAGCGTTTGCCCAGGACGACGGGAGGCCTGGGGAAGCTCGGTCAAGATTCCGTGCAGTTCAATACCCAGAAAAAACCTTGAGCGGCGATTTCGATGGCTTGTCAAGCGGCCTTCAGCGTTTCCAGGGCGTTTCTAACAGCGCGGTCGAATATCGGTTCTACGGCCAGGATGGAAGCCTCGCCACGCTCAATCTGTAGCGCCAGCGCTTCTGGCGACACCGACATTGCTTGTGGTGATTGAGGGCTAGTCAGAAGCAGGATTCCACGCTGCGGACTGACCCAGGACAGTCGAAAACGCAATGGACCCTTCTCGGCATTGGAGAATTCAAGCCAATCGCCCCGCTGAAGTCTTGCCACCGAGGACTGAGCGTGATTGCTGTGCAACGAGGGTGGCGGTAGAGCACCAGGCGAGAGAAAGATCCGTTCCAAATGGGTTTCGCCGCACTCAACACGTTCGCTGGTGATCCGAACAGGGACAGGGTCCGCTTCCGGCAGGTGAAGCCTCGAATCCGTTACCAGCGGCACCGCACCGCGCAGTACCCCCGCATGCAGAGTGAACAACTTGTCAATGAGGGCGAGGCGACGCTCATCTGCCACCTTCAGATCTTCCAGGCACACGTGAATCCTGCGAACCAAAGTCGGCAGCCGGGCAGCGAGACACCTGCGGCTATGCACATCCGATTGTGGTTGCACGCTCGCTACCAAGTCACTCATGGTGCTCATGGCAACCCCCCAAGCCGCTTCGTCCCCGCTCAGATGTTCCCGAATGAGCAACATGCGCCATTCCTGGTTAAGTAGATCGGTCACAACAGGCGGTAGCGACATGGTCAGCCACGGAGCGATGGCTTCGTCGGCGGCCAGCGATGCCAGTTCCCGACGTTCCTGCTGAGTTACAAGTGGGGCCGCCTGCACTGCCCGCGCATCAGCTGCGGCCTCTTGCCCGTCGAGGAAAGTGTTCAGTTCAACACAGAGCAGATCGAACAGACTGGTATCTTGGGTAAATTCCTTTTGCAGCCGGTCGATGATTTCCGCGATACAAGCGTAAAGTGGATCGCCGTGACCCGCCTCCGGGCCGCAGCGCACGGCTGCACGGGAAATTCCTTCGAGAAGGCGCCGGGCCGGATGAGCTCTGCTGGAAAAGAATGTCCTGTCCAGCATCGCGACTTTCAGCACGGGAATCTGTAAGCGCGCAACCAAAACCTTGAGCGGATCCGAGATGGAATCATCGCCAAAGATGAAGTCAAACAAGGTTGCGACAATATCCACCGTCACCGCATGGAGATGCTCCAGGCTTTGGCCAGTGTCGCTGGCACGAAACTCCCGTAACACGTTGACCAGTGATTGGCCAGCTGCCTGAATGGGCGCCACTCTTTGCAGGGAATGCAGGGAGGACATGACCTGTTCCATGGCCACGGGCATCTGTCCAGGGCTGACTTCCAGTCGAGACAAACCGGTTGCGAGCTCGCCGATGCCACGACTCATCGGCGAACCGACCGCATTCCCTGCGCCGTTTGCCGTCCCATTTACTGGCTGCGCCGTCACGAGTCCTTGCAAGAGAGCAAAGATGTCGGCAGTTTCGGCAACGCTTTCTGCGTGGTCAGACTGCTTCTTGTCGGTTGCCGGCGGGGTGTAACTGCGCCGGAGCTTCGGTAGCACGCCGCGGCCAATCAAGAAATCATTTAGACGACGAATCGGCGTACCAAACGCTTCGACCGCATGGCGCTCGATGGCACGGAGAAGTTCCACTCGCGCCATGCCGACAACCCCGGCATCCAGGAAAGCCATATCCAGCGACCGGGCTATGAAATCCTCTAATGGCCAATTCCCTTCGGCCTGTCCGGAAAGAGAAGCTAGCCGACGTCCAGCACCGAACAGGTTTTCGTCGCAATCCCCACGAAGGCGGGCCGCGATTGCCTTGACAGCCAGTTCCTGATCTATTGCGCCGAAATCAAGCAACTGCAGTTCTTCCGCGTCACCGATGTGCCGGGGTGACTTGCTCTTGTCGGCTGGGTGGAGTTCTTGCCTGCACAGTTCTAACCATTTGGCAACAAGGACACCCTCAAGGCGGAGCGCCTTGCCACGGATCAGGTCTCTTGTGCCGTAAAAAAGCTCACGATCGGAACGTCCCAGTGCGACATCGCCACGCGCAAGAAGCTCCTCCACGAGCGTCGGCAGCAGGGAACGGAAGGCCTCACGGAGCTCTTGGGCCATGAGATCCCGTGCCTTCACTAGAATCTGAGAGCGCCCAAAATCCGGAGTCGAATCACGGACTCCGTCCGGAAACATGATCACGTTGTCGACTGGAACAGCCATCGCCGATTCTCCTTGCTGGTAGCACCAAAACACCCCATCAAACCGCAAATCTATCGGGCTGGCGCAAACCACTCACTGAGCAGGAAAAACCGCTTGGGAAACTCGACGGGCTGATCATGCACTACGAACTCACAATGGAGCTTCGTGTACCCGATATGACCTCAGTTAGCCTGGCGGCCCCGCTATCCTTGGAAACGGCATCTTGCCCATTTCCTTTAGACCGGTGACTTTGCGTCCCCGTCTTTCGACGGGTTTGCCTTTTTTCAGCTACATATTACACGATGAATCTAACTTGAAACTCTCAATAAAGCAAGGCCTTTGTAAGAGCCTCCATGTCCTCTGCAGATTCTTCCAGAATCTCACCCGGAAGAGATGCAGTATCAGAAACGTCTGACTGCGAAGTGGTCTCACCCCGTTGCAGCGGCGAAAGAATCGGGGTCAGGCGATTTGCCAAGGCGAGAAAATCGGGCAGGCCGGAAGGTGGGAAGTTGATGGGTCTCGGCTGCCAGAGAGCTTCAACCGCATCCACGACCTCGTCTGGCACGGCCAGCGCCTTCAACACGGCGCGGCCGAGCGTCATCTCGGTCTGCAGCGAAAGCATGCCTGGGTCCGCAAAGAGATCAGGGTAGGCGTCGACTCGCGAGATCAAGTAGAAGTTACCAACCTCATGGACCATGCCGGCAAAGAGCGCTCTGTCGGCCAACGGGCGCATGAATCTGAGGGCCAACACGTTGGCAAGCGCGGCCACATGTGCCGAGTGCTCCCAGAGTCGCTCCGATAGCAGCTGACATTCTGGCGACTGTGAGTTGCCAGCCATCTGGCGCATTACCACGGCAGTGGCGAGCGCCTTAACAAACCTGATTCCGAGGCGACCAATCGCATTGCGAACATCCGAAACAGGCCCGCCACGGTTGAAAACCACAGAATTGGCCAAGGCAACCACGCGCGCAGCGAGGAATGGCTCTGCCTGGACAAGTTGCGCCGCATCCCCCAAATTCAGATCTGGGTTCTCTAGTGCAAGGCGAACTCGAATCGCAACGTCGGCGTGGGTCGGAAAAACAACCTCACCGCGGCCGACTTCGGCGATGATCCTGTCCAAGGTATTTATGGCGAGGACTCCACACGTGGAAAAACAAGACAGGTGCAGTCTACATCAGGCCGTCCTGCTCGCCAACCTGCGCCGGATGGTCGCTGGTTTCTAGAGCTGTCTGATTCGCCCGCAAGGGCAAGCGCGGGTGAGAGCAGCACAGAGCGTCTGTCAGGTGGTGCTGCCGCTGCCGGCGAATCGCTTGCTGATCAGACCAGCACTTCGACGGGTGCCGGATGACCGAGAAAGCCATGCGGGCTGGCGCTGGCGCCGTAGGCTCCGGACTGGTAAATCACAACCAGATCCCCGGATTGAGCTACTGCAAGCTCCATCCGGTCGGCAAGCAGGTCAAGTGGTGTGCACAATGGGCCGACCACGGAAGCTGTCTCGCGCTGACCCTGGGCCATCCGGTTGCCGATGGCGACCGGGTAATTCTTGCGGATGACCTGCCCAAAGTTTCCGGATGCCGATAGATGGTGGTTCAGCCCGCCATCGATGACGAGGTAGATCTGCCCCCTTGATATCTTGCGGTCGACCACGCTGGCGACGTAAATCCCGGCTTCACCCACTAGAAAGCGACCGAGTTCGATGACCAGACTTGCCTCAGGCATGTCCCGTCCCGCACGCTCGGCCAGACGGTCGAGATTTTCGCCGATTGGGGCCAGGTCAAGTCGCTGTTCGCCAGGGAAGTAGGGAATTCCGAATCCTCCGCCAAGGTTGAGGAAGCGCACCGGCGACGGGGCTTCGGCCGCAAGGCGCAGTGCCAGCTCATAGGATTTCTGCTGAGCCTCGCAGATCGATTCGGCGCGCAGGTTCTGCGAGCCGGCAAACAGATGAAACCCCTCGAATGCCAGGCCCGCACGCCCGACCTCGGCCAGCAGTTCGGGGACTTGTTCCGCATCGACGCCGAACTGCTTGGGTCCGCCGCCCATCTTCATGCCGGATCCCTTAAGCTCAAAATCCGGGTTGACGCGAACAGCTACCCTTGCAGGAAGGCCAAGTTCGTCCGATATCAAGGCTAACTCGCGAACTTCGCGGAAGGATTCAATGTTGATCAGAACTCTGGCCGCTACTGCTTGGGCCAGTTCTCCGCTGCGCTTTCCGGGGCCGGCGAAACTGATCTCGGCCGGATCGGCGCCGGCATCGAGCGCAACCTTCAACTCGCCACCTGACGCGACGTCGATGCCATCGACGAGACCGGCCATGACCCCGACAAGTGCCGGCATCGGGTTGGCCTTCATCGCATAGTGCAGCTTGATCGTTTTCGGCAGCGCTGCGCGCAACTCGGCAACGCGAGACCTCAACAACTGCCGGTCATAGGCATAAAAGGGCGTCTGGCCGACGCGGGCAGCAAGGCGTTGCAGAGTGATGCCGCCAACCAGAAGCTGGCCATCGGCCGTCGCGAATTGATTCATCGGCGCATGGACGGGAAGCGGGCGTTCAGAAACGGACATTGATTGCATTTCTCCGGAAACGGCTGGTATCAAGCGCCGTTATTCTCGACCCACGCGGTCGACAGTGTTTTTCGATCGATTTTGCCGTTGGGGTTGCGCGGCAGCGGACCCTCGCGGACTGCGATACCCGCCGGGACCATGTAGGCCGGCATCCGCATGCGGCATTCGGCGAGCAAGGCGGCGGTGTCGATCGAGTTCCCGGCGGGCGGCGTCACAATAACCTGGATGGCCTGACCCAGCGTATCGTGGTCGACACCAAAGGCAACACATTCGCCGACCATCCTGGTTGCGTAAAGGATTTCCTCAACTTCGGTCGGGCTCACGCGGTAACCGGAAGTCTTCATCATCTCGTCGCGCCGGCCAATGAAGTAAAGGAACCCGTCCTCGTCCATGCGAACGGTGTCGCCTGAAAATACGGCGATTTCCGGCAGCACCAGCCCCGCTTCGCGTCCAGGTGCGTTGACCGGCAGCGGCTTGTAGCGTTCGGCGGTCTTTTCCGGGTCATTCCAGTAGCCCATGCCGACCAGGGCGCCACGGTGCACCAGTTCGCCCGGCTCATGGGGCGCGCAGGGCGAGCCATCTTCACGCAATACCAGGATCTCGGCATTGGGAATCGCCTTGCCAATCGAGTCGGGACGCCGGTCGACTTCGGCGGGCGGCAGATAGGTCGAGCGAAAGGCTTCGGTGAGGCCGTACATCAGGAAGGGCCTTGTTTTCGGCAGTTGTCTGCGGAGGGTGACCAGCGTTTCCCGCGGCATGCGGCCGCCGGTGTTGGCAAAGTAGCGCAGATGGTCGGTAATCGACTCCGGCCAGTTCAGTTGCGCCAACTGGATATACAGCGGGGGAACGGCGGTCAACCCGGTGACTTTTTCGCGTTCGATCGCCTTGATCACGTCGCGTGGCAGCAGGTAGTTCAACAGCACCACACGAGCCCCGACGTGGAAAGCGGTAGTCAGCTGACTGAAGCCGGCGTCGAACGAGAGCGGAAGAGCCGCAAGGAGGGTGTCGTCGGCATTGTTGTCCAGATAACTGGCAACACTCTTGGCTCCAGCGACCATATTGCGATGCGAGAGGACCACCCCTTTGGGCTTGCCGGTGCTGCCGGAGGTGTAGAGTATTCCCGCAACGTCAGTGTCGATTACGCGATGGCCAGGTTTCTGGGGCGCTTCCAGCAGGTCGCTCCAACTCGAATACGAGATCGGGCCGCTTGTGGGCAGGGGCTCCGGGGAGTTGAGAACAACCACATGGCGCAGGTCGTGGCACTGGGTCAATGTGTTGGCGAGCAGGGCAAGGCGCTCACGCGAGGTAATCAACACCCGTACATTGCAGTCCCTAATGATGTAGCACACCTGCTCGGGCTTCAGTAACGGATTCAGCGGCACAAAGACAGCGCCGGCCGCAGGAGCCCCGAAACTGGCGATCACCGTTTCGAAGCGCTTCTCCAGGTAGATGGCGACTCGTTCACCGCGTTGAGTTCCGAGCGCCATCAGTCCTGAAGAAAACCGGACAAGCTGGTCCTGCAATTCACCGTAAGCAAGCGAGCTCTTGTCATGTACCAAGGCGCTCCGGCCATCAGAGCGCGCAGTGGCTTGGGAGATCAATTCATGAAGCAGAGTTGTATCCGACATGGGGGAATATTGGGGTTTGAGGAGGTCGATTTTGGTGGACAATACAGAAAGGGCGACAGCTTGAAGGGCTTACCATCGAAGCGCTGAGAATCTTCCTTCACGATGAATGGCGGTTAGTGTATCGTCTTTCTCGGATTGATGTCTCGCCATGGATGGTGGCGATTACTCTCTGAAACGGGTTGAAATTTTGATGAGCAAGCTGCGAAAACTTTATGCATACGCCAGACTGGTCAAGGCTCAGACAGGAAAGCCGTGGTTGCGGCAGGCCATGGAGATTCGGGGTCTGGCGAGCGGAAGACAGAGAATTGGCATTGAGGAATATTACGAACTTGGCATCTTCGACGACAATTTCTTCCCGGGGCAAGAAAAGTCCCGCTGTGTTGGCTGGCGAAGCAGTGCGAAGATCGATCGCGTTCTTAATGACGATTCCTGGCGGGCGACAGCCAATGACAAGGTTCTTAACTATGCGTTGCTGGTGCATTACGGGTTTCCAGTTCCCGAGACGCTTGCCATTTATTCGCCTTCGGGCAGAAGAGTTGCCCAAGAACCGCTTCTTCGCAACAAGGAAGAACTGGACGCCTACTTGGGGACGGCTGTAACTTTTCCTGTATTCATCAAGCCGATTCATGGCACTTATGGGCGCGGAACCTTTTGCCTTAAGGAATCGTTGAATAACAACGCAGGCTTTCTTGATATCCGCGGGCAGGCCGTAAGTCGGAGTGAATTGCTGGCAACCTGTAAAAACAAGCATTTTGGCGGAATGCTGTTTCAGACACGCTTGGTCCAGCACCCGGAAGTTGTCGCACTTGTCGGTGACACTGTCAGTTGCGTTCGCGTTATCGTTGCGCTTTCTGCCGACGGATCTCCGTCGATCGTCCTGGCGTTCTGGAAAATCGGCAGAGAAAAAAATATTACGGACAACTTTTGCATGGGTGAGAGCGGAAATCTTCTGGCCTGGATCGATACTGATACCGGAGAAGTGAAGCGCGTCATTGACGGTTTGTGGCCAACCGGCACCGAGCGGACCGATCATCCGGACACCAAGACTCGCCTTGTCGGAGCCCGGCTGCCGGATTGGTCGTCGGCGCTTGCGTTGTGCCGCAGTGCGGCAGAACTGTTCCCTGGTTTGAGGCTACAGCATTGGGATATCGCGTTCTCTGATCGCGGGCCGATTCTCATGGAACTCAACACCGAAGCGGATCTTGGGGTTCCCCAATATCTTGGACGCAGCGCTTTCTTGACGGAACGCATTGATGCTTTGATGGGGTCACGGTCACGCGACTGAGCCTGTCCGAAATTTTGTGTGTGAGGCATAACATGTCAGCGAGAAGGAGCATGTATGCCGATCGAGACGAGCAAGACGAGGTCACCTTCGCGTGTGATCGAATTGATATGCTCCACCGCATCCCGGACGTTTCTGAACAAGCGGAGTGCATCTTCGGCACCGGGCTTTCTCGCCTTCAGAACTTGAGAGGCCCACGGTCCAACGAAGATCGTCAGGTCCGCGATTTCTTGCGCCCGTTTGGCGACCCTGGCGTACTTCTTTGGTGCGTCGCCACCGCAGTCTGACAGGGACCCGATACCTATTATCTTTCTCTTGGCTTGTGCCGCACCCATGAATGCAAAGGAGGCATCGACCGTCCACAGAGGCACCGTGAAATCATCGCGGATGAAGTTGATTCCGCCCTTCATTTTCTTCTGGGCTGGCTTTCCACAAATTCGAGTACGCGAGTCACGGCAGTTTGAATCGACTTGTCAATGGCGATGCGGCTGTCCGCATCAAAAGCCGTCAGAACCCCCCTGCGTCAGAATAGTTGTCGCCCCAATAGAATCTCAACAATGGTCGGCGACAAAGGATGGAAATGGCAAGGTACGGACAGAGGTTTAAGGACAGAGCGGTAGCGCGATTGCTCCCACCGGAAAGCGCAGCAGTGGATGTGGTTGCCCGTGAAGTGGGCATTGGTTCAGGAACGCTCGAACGTTGGCGAGATGACGTGCTGTCCATGCCCGCCCGAGGGCGGGCATGGACAGCGGCGGCGCGCCTGGAGGCAGTGATCGTCACGGCGGCACTGGACGAAACCGGCAAAAGCGCATGGTGCCGCGAGCACGGCGTGTATCCGGACGAACTACTCAAATGGCGAGCCAGTGCGACCTCTGCGCTGGCCGAGCCGGAAGAAGTCAGAGCCAGCCCACAAGCCACCCGGCAAGATCGAAGGCGCATCAAGGAACTCGAACGCGAGTTGCTGCGCAAGGACCGGGCTCTCGCCGAAACGGCGGCCCCTCCTTGTCCTCTCAAAAAAAGTCGCGGTGATCTTCAACAAGGGCGAGGCCGAATGATCGGCCTTGAAGATCGCCAGGCTTTGGCCCGAGACATTCATATCGCTCATGTTGCTGGCGCACGGCTGATGTTGGCCTGCGAGATGGCCGGCATTGAGTTGCGCACCTTGCAACGCTGGAAAGCCATTGATGGCGGAATTCGCCCTGATGGCCGCCCCTTGGCCGTGCGTGCGACGCCCAAGCATGCCCTCAGCGATGCCGAGCACACCCAGTTGCTGGCCGTTGCCAACGAGCCGCGTTTTGCTGCTGTGCCGCCAGCGCGCATTGTGCCGATGCTGGCGGATGAAGGGATTTACCTGGCCAGCGAATCCACTTTTAGCCGGGTGCTCAAGGCCCACGGCCAAACCACCCACCGTGGACGCGCCAAGGTGCCCAAACAACGGCGGCCACCGAGCACGCACATTGCCACCGAACCGCGCCAGGTGTGGTGTTGGGACATGACTTATTTACCAGCCAAGGTGCAAGGCCAATGGTTTCACCTCTACCTCATCCTCGACCTGTATAGCCGCAAGATCGTCGGCTGGGAGGTCCATGACAGCGATCACGCTGATCATGCCGCGCATCTGGTACGCCGGACTGCGCTGGCCGAAGGGGATTGCCGCGCTGAGCAGCAAGCCCGTCCTGCATGGTGACAACGGCTCGACGCTCAAGGCGACGACGGTGCTGGCGATGCTCAACTGGTTGGGCGTCAAACCCTCGTATTCACGACCCCGAGTCAGTGATGACAACGCTTACGCGGAGTCGCTGTTTCGCACCGCCAAATACCGGCCCGAGTTTCCTGCCAAAGGCTTTGCTGAACTCGACGACGCTCGCGCCTGGGCGGCCAGCTTTGTTCATTGGTACAACGTCGAACATCGGCACAGCGGCATTCGTTACGTCAGCCCGGCCCAACGCCATATCGGTGACGATCTGGCAATACTGGCGGCCCGACATGCCTTGTATGCCTCGGCACGCGACCTCAACCCGGCACGATGGTCGGGCAAGACGAGAAACTGGACGCCGGTCGGTGCCGTGACACTCAATCCCGAACGTGATTGCATCGTCAAAGCGTTCTCAGAAGACAACCTTATTCAGCCGTTGGCTGCATGACTGAGGCGACAACTACCTTGACGCGCGCCGGAACATAGTTGACGTGATCAAGTTCTTCTCCGGCTTTTCCCACCCCGACCTTTACCCGCCGGATGGCGTCGGTTTGAAATGCTTCAAGAATTGAGGCGACCCCACGATGCCCTCCGGCACCGCCGTTTAATCGGGACTTCACGGTGCCTATTTGCAAGTCGAGATCGTCGTAAACCAGAACGCAATTCTCAGGACTAAAGGCCATGCTTTTCGCAAGGTCCTCCAGCCCGGCGCCAATTCCGTTCATGGGCATTCTGACCTTGATCAGACAGACCGCACGTCCCTTAGATGATCCGCGTGCAACCCAGGCTTCGGATGTCGTGCCCCAGATCAAGTTTAGTGAGGCCGCCAGTTGGTCCACCACCTCATAGCCAATATTGTGTGGCGTATTGGCATACTTGGCTTCAGGGTTGCCAAGACCGACAATTATCTGTTGGCCGATTTCGACGTGCCGCGAATCTGATGGCGAGTGCTGAAACATAGCCTGTGAAGTGGCTTTTGGTGCGCCGGAAGGCTTGTTCAGATCGGGGCACTCGTTGCAGAAAAGACTCCGGTTGCAGTTGTCCCGCCAGCAAGCCACCTCTCCATTTCGTGCAAGGATGATGCGTATCAGGTGATCCTGTTTGCTTGTGCCCTTGAGCAAGATCAGATCGCCCTCGCGGGTAATTGAGTTGACGTACTCAGTTGCGTCTCGAACACGGCTAAAAGCGCGCAATTTATCTTCTCCGGGCTTGCGTGCCTTGAGAACGTTGGAAGCCCAGTGGCCGACAAATACTGTATGGTCTGCAATTTGCTGCGCCAATTTCGCTATTTGCGTCAGTTTCTGTGGCGCTCCGCTCCCGCAATCTGCAAGCGTACCAATCACGATGATCTTCCGTTTGGCTTGGGCAACCTCAATGAAAGCGAAGCTCGCCTTGACAGTCCATAGCGTTCCTTTCCATTCGTCGCGGATGAAGGTCACTCCGTCAGGGGTTGTCACCGGTTGCATGCGGCCGTCGAAGGGGGCAACGCTGGCGATCCCCTTGGCGCACTCAGCCAGAGTCATGCCGGCGGCCAGACCGCCGCCGATCGCACCGAGCACGGAAGGAACCCAGTGCGTTCCGCACAACTGGGTGCGGAGCTTTACGCGCTCGGACCCGCGGACCAGGGTCATTTGCAAACGTTCCGGCCAGACCGAACTGACATCTTCAGCGCGCAGTTCTGCATTGGGGGAAAGGCCATAGGTGATGACCCTGGCGACTGATTTGGCAGCCATGGCAAGGACCAGTTCGTCATCGGCATTGAGGACGGCGGTGCCGGTGGCCGGGAGCGAGGCGATGAGCTTGCCTTTTTCCTGGGCGATTGCTTCGCGCGGGTACTCCTTGCTCGAATGATCGTCGCGCACTACGGTGACGATGCCGATGCCGGGTTGCACCAGGGCAAGCGGCTTGTCCATGGCATTGGGCTTGTCGCCGGTCAGCTCGGTGACGAAGAAGCTGTGCGTTGGGCGCAGCCGCAGCATGGGCTTGGCGATTTCCTCGATGTTGTTGTAGGAAGAAAAGTTTCCGATACCCTTGCCTTTTTGCGAGAGCATTCCCAGCATGAGTTCCTTGGTCATGGTCTTGCCGGCGCTTCCCGTGACGCCAATGAACACGGGTTTTTTCAGCAGCCGGCGCCAGAGCCGAGCGCTGGCAAGCAGGGTGCCGTACACCACACGGTCGCCCAGCAGCCTGTGCAGGCGCCACTCGAGGGCATCCCGTACGCGGAGAAAGTTTTGTCTTAAGGTACGAGGCATCGTCTTGTCGTTACTCGCTGGGCTTATGCATCTGCATCAAGCTGGGGCGTAACATCATTTCGCGTAGGCTTGCCTCGGCAGTCAAAACCGCCTGGTCAATCGCGGCACGGTCTTCAGCGGCAAAGGGAGTCAGCACATAAGCAACACGGTCAAGTTTTCCACCCGGTTTCCCCACACCCATTTTTACCCGTCGGAAAGCATCGGACTGAAACGCCTCGAGAATCGAAGCGACGCCGCGATGGCCACCGGCACTGCCATTCATTCGGGTTCGCACCTTGCCAAGCGGGAGGTCGATATCATCGAACACAAGGATGCATTGAGCGGCATCGAAGTGCATTGCTGCGGAGAGTCTTTTGAAAACAGAACCGGTCAGATTCATCGGTGTCTTGATTTTGATGAGATAGAAATTGCAATCGTCGATGCCCCCTTTTGCAATCCAGGCTTCGGGGTACTCCTCCCACTTGCTTGAAATCGACGAGCAGAGGCTATCCAGTGCTTCATAGCCTACGTTGTGAGGTGTTTTGGCAAACTCGATGCCGGGGTTGCCGAGCCCGATGATGATCTGATCGGTTGGAGAGGCAAATGGAAAGCCCGCTGACATGGGGCCGAGGGAGGGTGACTCGGTGGATGTTTGCTGCGCGATCACGCCTGAAGGGCCACGGTGTGATCGGATATGGCTGCATTCTGAACAAAACATGTCGCGACCGCAGTTATCTACCCAGCAATTTACGGTTTGTGACAGTGAGAGCGAAATGCGGCTCAGGTGATCCTTTTTGTTGTTTCCCTTAAGGAGGATGAGATCCCCGTCCTGCTGGATCGACTGGAGGAAACTGGCCACATCACGGGTCTGGGAAAAAGCATACAGCCGTGCCTCGGTTCCCGGCTTGCTCGCCTTGAGTGCGGCCGAGGCAAAACGACCAGTAAATATTGCAATATCCGCGGCTGCCAACGCTTCCTTTGCTATCGTCGTGTATTTTTCTTCTTTGCGTTGACAATCTGAAATGGTGCCGAGCACGAAAATTTTTCGCTTGGCCTGTGCATCGCGGAGTTGATCGAGAAGTGGTCCGACCGTCCAAGCAGGCGCCTTGAAGTCATCGCGGATGAAGTTGATTCCGCCGGGAACGTGGACCGGTTGCATGCGGCCCTCGACAGGGACTACCCGGCTGATTCCCGTTGCGCACTCTTCCAGCGTCAGGCCTGCCGCGAGTCCGCCAGCGATGGCGGCAAGTGCCGATGTCAGCAATTGCTTGCCGAAGAGCTGAGTGCGGATCGGGACCGATTTTCCATTGAAGTTCGCCGTGAATTGCAGTGAATCCGGCCATATCGAAGCAATATCGGTGGCTCGCAGATCGGCGCTTGCTCCAGTGCCATAGGTGATGACCCGACCGCGTGCATCTTCACGCAAACTCGAGACCAACTCATCATCGACGTTGAGTGCGACCGTTCCATGCGTAGGAACGGCCTGGACGAGTTTGGCGAATTCACGGGCGATGGCCTGGCGTGAGCCGAAGGCACTCAGGTGATCGTCACCGACAACAGTGATGATGCCGATCGACGGTTGTAAGACAGCCAGTTGATTGTCCAGCGAACCCGGTGCAGTCTCACCCAGTTCAGCGACACAGTATCGGTGCCAGGGACGTGTCCTGAGTATTGTCTTGGCAACCTCAGGCGCTGCGTTGAGAGACTGCGGATTACCTATTGTCTTTCCTCGAACCTTCAGGATGCTGACGAGTAGGTCTTTGGTCGTTGTCTTGCCTACACTGCCGGCGATCCCGAAAAAACGCGTGTTTTCAAGGCGTGGTCTGAACGTTACGGCGAGACGAAAAATGCCAGCGTCCAAACGCTCATCGCCTAATCTTGCGCGGACCCGCCATTCAATCGCGCCAATGATTGCTTTCCATTTTCGATGGAGGACATTTCCAAGGTGGCCTGGTTTCAAGGGTTGAGCCTTTGGTCGCTAAAGGGCATTGATCCATGGGTAACTGGTTCGGTTGCCAAATTGCTTGAGAAAGCTGCGCATCCGTTCCGTCAGGAGTCCGTGACCGTGAAGTTGGGCGAACTCGGTTGCTCCTATGTCGTTGATCTCCAATACTTTTAGTCCGTCGCTGGTGAACGCGAAATCGATATGCTGAATTCGCATCAACGGAATCAGTTCACCAAGTGCGCTGCAGGCGTCGAGGACTTGTTGCCAGTCCGGCAGATGAAAGCCCTCAAAGGATTTGCCCGAGACCGGGTGCTCGCTCAGCAGTCTGGTTTCCGGCCAGAGGCCGCCGAGTACACGACCGATTGCGCCGGTGGCTTGATCTATATCTGCCAGCAGGTTTCCATATTTTCCCAGACTGAAATTGTCGACATGGTTGGGGGGCACGGCGATTTTCCAGATGGCGCCAATCGGACTCGACCCGTCGGGGCCATTCAGGCAGATAACACGGGCGCCGCAGATGGCGTTCCACCCGGTGAGCTGTTCGATTGGCCCGGCGAGTCTCAAAGGCTTCTGAAACAGAAAACCACACTCCGGGCGGTGATAGCGCTTATCAACAGGGAATTCAAGGCGCCTTAGAAACTGTTCGACGGGGATGGTCTGGCCGTCGAGAAGCATCAGGCTGTCGCTATCCCTGTCATAGCGCACCAGATAGGCGCTCCCGTAACCCTGTTGCGAATAGGCAGGCTTCCCGAATAGCGGGAAGACGCTGGGGTCACGAAGGAGGGCGCCCGCTTCCGCAGTGGTCCGCAGGTGCTTGCCGAGCACAGCGGGCAGGCGCGAACTCGCCTTGTAGGTTGCCAGGGTCGGTACGACCGGCAGACCGACCGAGTCGGCCATGGTCATGAAAACGGTCTTGTCCCAGGCTGGCAGGACAACATTGCGGGGGTTCAGTGCAAGACTCAGCTCTGCCTGCAAGCGCCAACCCAGAAAATCTTCGACTCCCCGGCCGTAAAGATAGGCGGAGTCATAGAGCTTGTACCAGTAATAGTCGGATATGCCGCACTGACCGCCGGTCGCTCTCAATGCAAGAATTTCCCGTGCTTGGGCGACAGCGCCTTTGCCGGTCTGTTGTTTAGCCGAATGAACCCAGTTTCGGTAGGTTTCTATCCGGCTTTTCAGGGTGTTCTCTGAGGTCACGTTGGTTGGATTCTTGGGGTTGGCGGTTTTCACGGTGATCAGGTTATCGAAGACATCCTTCTAGCCTTCGATCCAACAGTCGAAGGATACGTCATCACGAGCAACGGGACCGTGTGGATTCTCACGGTCTCTCCATTCATCTGAACATATAATGCTGGCAGTTCATTTGTCTGACAATCGGGAGTCCAACTTGGACATAAAGCAAGAACTTCTTTTCATCCTTGACGAAATTCTCAGCCTCAATGGTCGCGCCGCTTCGTTCAAGGATGACACCCCACTTCTTGGTGCCATTCCGGAGCTTGATTCAATGGCAGTCGTGGCATTGATCAACAGTCTCGAGGAGCGCTTCGGCTTTGCGGTCGATGATGACGAAATTGATGGCACCACGTTTGCCACAGTGGGTACGTTGGTCGAGTTCATCGAGGGGAAAAGGCTGGATGAGTAAGCGAACCAGATGAGCAAACTCTCCTCATGCGCAATCTGTGCGGCCGCTTCGGTGCATAGAGGGTTCCGGTTTTTTACTTTACGCCAAACATGTTTAGCTCGCTTTCGTCGTCCTTCAACAGCTTCGGCGTAGTCAACGGAACCCTTTACTTGGTTGGGAGGGTGTTGCAAGCCCTGAGCTGTGGGCGTGCTCGCCTGATCCGGTACTACATTGTGGCTCAACCAGTTCCAAATCCGTCTGTACCAATGTGCAAGCTTTCCGAAACCGAAAGGGTTCACGAAGCCGGGCTCGAAAGCCCTTTGGTTGGGTTTTTTCCGAGGCCACAAGAAGTTGTTCGCTCGCGTTTCCAACGGGGTCACGTATGTTTGGTGGCTACGAGCAAGGACAGATTCGCGGGTTTCTTGTGGTTTGCAAGAGAACTCTATGACGAAGACGAGGTTCATTGCCGCTTCGTTTTGGCGGAACCGGGATCTGGCGTTTGGGACTATGACGTGCATGTCGAACCGCATTTCCGGTTGGGCAGAACCTTCGCTCGGCTTTGGGATGCCACCAACGAACGTCTCTCGGCCTCTGGCGTCCAATGGACCTTTTCCAGAATTTCGGCATTCAATAGACAATCCCTCCAGTCTCACCAGCGCCTTGGAACTCGCAAAATGTACACGCTCACGTTTATTTGCCTGGGCGCTTTCCAGCTAGGCCTGATGTCTTGCAAGCCGTATGTTAACTTCAGTTGGAACGGCAGAGGCTGCCCGACCGTAGTGGTTTATCCACCGTCCGGGACTTGATCAGGGCAAACGATAGGGTGTTCCTCGTTTTCAAGAACTTGGTGCAGCATTCCTTCTGCATATTGGTAGCCTCCGGGATTTGCGACGCTGGGTCGGCCATAGCCCGAGAAGCGCGGAGGACTGCCCAGCATGGCGGCGCAACTCAGGCCCGCGGTACCCGCAGGCGATTCATCGAGAGAAGGGTGCACAGCCCGATGTGGTGTATGTCACGGTCAACATCACGGGCAGCCCTTATAATTTGCCGAGGACGAATTAGGCGGCGATGCTTTTTTGGGTGTCGGTTCGCTTGCCGAAGTTGTCTTGGTCAAGTGAACCAGGTGATCGGATACACAAACTTTGCAAGCTTTCTTTCTTCCCTGTGATCTGGGTCAGCGTTTCTGTATCTACCATGCCGCCAGAAATGGCCAGGCGCGTGGGGCGATAGTCTATCTACATCCATTCGCCGAAGAGATGAACAAGGCCCGCCGCATGGCAGCACTACAGTCGCGTGCTTTGGCCAAAGCCGGGTTCAATGTGCTGCAAATTGACTTGCTAGGTTGCGGGGATAGTTCCGGCGATTTCGCCGATGCTACTTGGGAGGCATGGCAGGACGACTTGGTATCAGGCTGTAGTTGGCTCCAAGCCCACAACCAAGGTCCGCTGATCCTCTGGGGGCTGCGCGCCGGTTGCCTATTGGCTGTCTCTGTTGCAGCTAGGCTGCCTAAAGAAGCAGATTTCATTTTCTGGCAGCCCGCCATTTCCGGAAAACAGCACTGGCAACAGTTCATGCGTCTAAAGATGGCGGGAGAACTGGCCTTCGGGCAACCCAAAGGCGTTACGGAGCAACTCCGGCAACAGCTTGCCGCTGGGCAGAATGTCGAAATTGCCGGCTACACTTTAGCTCCTGCCCTTGTCGATGGTTTGCTCAATGCCGAGCTGCGGCCACCGGTAGGGCATTCTGGGCGAGTCGCTTGGCTGGAGTTGTCAGCACGGCAAGATGCTACCCTCGCGCCAGTCTCCCGTGATCGCATCGATCAATGGCTTGAGGCTGGATTCTCCGTGAATGCCAGGGTCGTTCACGGCCCTGCTTTCTGGCAGACTACCGAAATTGAAGATGCGCCTGAATTGATTGAGGCGACACTTGGGGCACTGGGGTCCTGGCAATGAAATTCACGGAACATGCCCTGTGCTTTTCCTGTGCCGGCGATGAACTGGTCGGTATCGTGAGCACCCCGGAGGTGCCGAAACCGGTCGGCGTCCTTGTTCTGGTGGGCGGGCCGCAATACCGTGTCGGAAGCCATCGCCAGTTCCTTCTGCTCGCGTGGGCGCTTTCTGAAGCAGGCTTCCCGGTAATGCGCTTCGACTATCGCGGCATGGGTGATAGTACCGGTGACCTGCGCGATTTCGAGACAGTCAATGATGATATTGCTGCCGCCATCGGCGTCTTCCGCCAGCAATGCCCCGATGTTGCCAAGATCGTCCTTTGGGGGCTGTGCGACGCTGCGTCAGCCAGCCTGATTTATTGGGATGCGAAGCATGACCAGCGGATTACCGGGCTTGTGCTTCTGAATCCCTGGGTCCGTTCAGAAGCCAGTCTGGCCAAAACGCACATAAAGCATTACTACGGTCAACGTCTCTTTCAGGCCGATTTCTGGCGCAAGCTGCTCAGTGGTAGGGTAGGCGTCAGTTCTGCCTTAATGGGGCTTCTGAAGAGTTGGAGACGGGCACGCCAAACCGATACCGTGAAATACACTCAGGTGTCTCCCTTTCAAACGCGAATGATGCAGGCTTTGGGTGTTTTTCCAGGCGAGGTGTTGCTTATTCTTAGTGGCGACGACTACACCGCCAAGGAATTTCTTGAGGCATTTCAAGCCGATCCGGCAGGTGCGCGGGCATTGGCTGGCGATCGGCTGACGCGTGTCGATCTCGAACAGGCCGACCATACTTTCTCTTCGCCGACAAAACGTATTGCAGTTCAGGATGCAACTATTGCCTGGATCAACAATGCCTGGCAGCCCGAGAACCGGAGCAATCATCGTGTCCCTCGAATATTGGGTGTTTGATGCCTCCCGATGCAATTTTCCAAAGCCGCGCGTTCCGCTGTTGTCGTCGGTTTTCGAGTGCTTTGAAGATGGCGAGTCAAAGGTGAAGCCAAGATTGGACGGCGGCGTCCTTCACTTTTCCCGTGGTCGCTATGCTCTTGGTGAGGCTTATCGACTTGCCAAACTTGACGGTAGCGGAGCCCTAATGGCGCCGGCCTATCACTGCGTAACCATGCTTGACCCCGCGTTGGCAATGGGAGCAGAGGTGGTGCTCTATCCGCTGAATGCCGATTTGACGCCGGATCGATATAGATTGGACGAGGTTTACAAGCAGTCTGTCAAGCCAGTCCGGGTAATGGTCGCAACCCATTTTTTTGGTTTCATCCAGGATTTCTCTTGGCTAAGGCAATGGTGTGAAGAGAAGGCAATCGTATTGGTCGAAGATTGCGCGCATGTCCTTTTTACCGAGCGCGATCAGGCCAGAGGGGCAGGCAAGTTCGGAAAATTCGTTGCTTCAAGCCCCTACAAGTTCTTCCCAAGTCCTGAT
Source organism: Candidatus Dechloromonas phosphorivorans (assembly GCA_016714975.1). Lineage (GTDB taxonomy): Bacteria > Pseudomonadota > Gammaproteobacteria > Burkholderiales > Rhodocyclaceae > Azonexus > Azonexus phosphoriphilus. Next base: position 173,387 of record JADKBR010000021.1, read on the forward strand.
GGCGGCTTCTTGTACGCGCCGGATGCGCGTCGTTTGGATGGTGTAGGTATCCAGTCCGCAGGGTTCCTTTCTGAACTTCGGGGGATCAAACGCAGTGCCGAAATCTCCCGAGAGCCCAAAATACGGAAGCCGGATATCGACCAGATCGATAAGTTGCTTGATTCAATCATCAGCAAAATTCCCGAGCCGGGCAATGATCGGGTGCTGCAAAGACCAGCGCAATCGACGCGATATTCTGCAGATTCAGTGAGAACAGCATCACTTCGCAGTTCACGGTGGGTGATCAACCATTCCTCGATCAGTGGCAACGTTTGCCGCCGGCAGGCTAATTATCGCTGCTGGCTTAAAGCCCTTTCTGACGTGCCGAATTGCCACGTGCTGTATCCGCAGTTGCCTGAGCATGTCGTTCCCTACATGCTGCCGCTCTACGTCGACTTCCCTAACCCTCATTTCTATTGGCTGAAGCAGCTCGGGGTTCCAATCTGGCGTTGGGATGAAATGGCTGTATCAGATTGCCAGGTTGCACATGACCATCGTCTTCATCTGCTTCACTTGCCTTGTCATCAGTCCCTGACAGGTGATGAAATGAACTGGATGATTGCCGCTGTTACCAAGGTGCTCAGTTTATTTGAAGAAGAGGCTCGCGGGTGACTTGGGAGTTCCATCCGGCAAAAGCGAACTTTTCGACCTATGCTGAAGAATGGGATCGCCTCAATGTGCAGCTCTTTGATGGTCACCCGTTCTTCGACAGCCGTTTTGTCGGGCCTCTCCTCGATCACTTTGCTAGCGGCAAAGAACAACTGTGTATTTGTCGCACAAATGGGGTGATCTCTGGCGTGCTTATTCTGGAGCAGGTCGGCTTTGGGCGGTGGGTATCGTTTCGCCCTTCACAGGCCCAAGTTACATCCATTCTGATTTCTGATGCGAGCACGTTGTCGGAATTGCTAGCGGCATTGCCGGGTTTTGCCTGGACCATCGAGTTTCTTGCCATCGACCCGCGCTATTCCCCGGACCTCTCAAGATCGGCACTGGCAAGAACGGTTTCCTCGCATGTCCGGACGATCGCGATTGAGCGCGGGATCAGTTTTTCCGATTATTGGAACAGGCGTTCGAAAAACCTTAGAGCAAATATTCGACGTTATCTGAATCGCGCCAAAAGAGAAGCTGGTCTCCCGGAGTTTTCAATACGGGCCAATTCGGAGGACATGACGAGTGGTGTTCGGCGGTTTGGCGAACTGGAAAGCGCAGGGTGGAAAGGTGCTGCTGGTACGGCGGTCGCCATCGAGAACAAGCAAGGTGCATTTTATGCGGATGTTCTCAGTCGGTTTGCGTTGACAAATCAGGCTGAGATATGCGAATTGTCGATCGGCAATCAACTTGCTGCCTCGCGTCTATTGATCAGCAACCGGCAGATGATCGTAATTCTGAAGACAGCCTATAGCGAATCCCTGGCTCGATTCGCGCCAAGCCGGCTATTGCTTTATCGGTTGCTAGAAGACTGTTTGGCAAGCCAGTCAACGAAAGCCATCGAGTTCTACACCAATGCGACCATTGAGCAGGCGGAGTGGTCAACTAGTGACTCTATGATTCAAAATATCCAAGTGTTCAAGAGCAATTTCATTGAGGCTGGCCACAGGTTCCTCAGATTGATACTCGGGGCCCTGCGGGAATCAACCAGAAGAAGCAAAGCATCCGAGGTGTCAAGGGCAGCTGCCGCAAGTTCGGACAGTGAGCTTCCACCGAAACTTCGTCTTCCACGGGTGACGCACTATTGACGTTCCATTGGAAGACAGAAGATGATGATACCGAAGCAGGAATACACGCGAGAGTTCCGTGAACTGGTGGTGAATCTAGTCACGAAGGGACAAGGCATTGCGGCTCTTGCCAGCGAACTTGCCCTGATTCGCACCATCGACGCCGAACTCAAGGCTGCCTACGGCAGTCCTCGAACGGTGAAAGAGCTTCACCAGCGAGGCTTTCCAGCTAGCAAACCCCGGGTTGAGCGGCTGATGCGCGAGAACGGCTTCGGGCATGCCACAAGGGGCGTTACAAGGCGAACCACACCCTTTGGCAGACGAAAAACAAAGTGAGCCTCAATTCAATGCGAGGGCAGGGCGGCAATTTGCGACGAGAGAATGCAGGCTTGTTGATTCAGCGTCAAAAGGAATTTGACACATGATGGACCATAATTTGCCTTTGGCCTCAGGTAGACCAAGGTTTGCTACGAGCGAGCTTTTTTCCATAGCCGGTACCCAGGGAGACTTGGCGGCCTGGAGGAGTCTGATTGCGAAAGAAGGACCCGAGGCTGTCAGGAATGTTTCTGGCGAGTTTGCCGTGGGGTTCACAGATGCAAACGGGCGAGGTTTTCTGGCAGTCGACCGCTTCGCAATTCGAAGTTTGTGTTATCGCGTCGTCGGGGGGGAACTGTGTTTTGGGGAGCGGGCTGACGAACTCGCTGATGCCAGCACGGAAATTGATCCACAGGCTATTTTTGATTACTTCTACTTCCATGTCATTCCTTCTCCCCGCACGATATTCAAGGGTATCTATCGCTTACCCCCGGGTCACTATGCGTTGTTTGTCAATGGTGTGCTCACGGTTCTGCCCTATTGGGTGCCGGAATTTCTCGAATTGGCCAAGCACTCGTTTGATGATCTCCGTAGCGAATTCCGCCAATTGCTACGCGATGCGGTGGCCGGGCAGCTAGATGGCGGCAAACCAGGCTGCTTCCTGAGTGGTGGAACCGATAGCTCAACGGTTGCCGGAATGATCGTTGAGGCATCAGGGCAACAAGCCGCCACGTATTCAATCGGATTCGAGGCTGAGGGCTATGATGAAATGCAGTATGCCCGCATCGCCGCAAGACGTTTCAAGACCGAGCATCACGAGTATTACGTTACTCCAGATGATCTTGTGCGCAGTATTCCTTTGGTTGCAGCCAGCTATGATCAACCCTTTGGCAACTCGTCGGCACTGCCTGCCTACTACTGTGCCAAGATGGCAAAAGAAGACGGAATAACCCGTATCTTGGCGGGTGATGGCGGTGACGAACTCTTTGGGGGCAATTCACGTTATGCCAAGCAGCGGGTATTTGACTGGTATCAGTACTTCCCCGGCGCGACGAGGCAGTTGATCATCGAGCCGCTGCTGAAAACCAAGGCTGCTGGAGCGCTACCGTTGGTACGAAAAGCATCCAGTTATGTGGAGCAAGCCAGCATTCCGATGCCTGACCGTTTGCAAATGTACAACCTGATAATGCGGCTGGGTGTCGAGCAGACACTGACCAAGAATTTTCTGGGGCAGTTGGATATAGCCTTGCCACTAGCGCACCAGCGCCAAGTCTGGTCCGGTGCTCGAACGAACAGCAATACCAATCGGGAGTTGGCTTTCGATTGGCGATATACGCTTGCAGAAATTGATCTGCCAAAGGTCACGGGAACAACGCGACTGGCTGGTTTGCAGGTCGGGTTTCCAATGCTTGCCAACAATCTGCTTGCATTTTCGTTACGCCTGCCTGGTGACTACAAGTTGAAAGGGTTGAAGCTCCGTTGGTTTTTTAAGGAAGCACTGCGTGGGTTTCTACCAGATGAAATCATTACCAAAAAGAAACAAGGATTCGGGCTGCCCTTTGGAGTCTGGGTTACCAAGAATGAGGCTTTGCGAAAGCTTGCTTCGGAATCAACACGAGGTCTGGTAGAGCGCGGGATTCTGCGTCCCGATTTTGTTGAAGCCTTGCTAACCAAGCGTCTCTACGAACATCCGGGCTATTTTGGCGAGATGATTTGGATATCGATGATGCTTGAACAGTGGTTGCGTGCTCGTTCTCCAGGATTCATGATTGGCCGCAGTTGACTGTCATCCCAGTTGGCGGGCCGATCCCGATTTGGCGATTTGGCGGTGTCCCGCCGAGTGGTGTAAGAGCTGAAGGTGTTGGGTTTGCTGTGGTCGCACTGGCCTGCCATTTAAGCAGTTCGTCCGGATCAAGTACCGGATAATCGGTGACGAGCAGTGTCGTCCCAGGCCGGACAGAAGTGGTCCGACAAAACTGAACATCGCGATAAGTGGGCATTCCGGTCATGCTAGAATCACGCACTGGATCAGCTTGAGGAATGCAGCCAAATGGGTGACGTAAATACGAGCTACGTGTCCGACCATACGAAATGGATCGACGAGCAACTGAAAAAACACCCGGAGTGGGTCGAAGACCAGAAGGTCGGCCGCGCACTGTGGTGGGACAAGAAGCAGGATGTCCAAACTACGGAGCGTAATGCCGACTCGAAGGTGCCGCAAAAACCGTATCCCTACGACGTGAACTTCTACAGCGAGTAGCCTTGCCCGGCGGTTTCAGGCAGACGGCCAGTCGCTGACTGGCCGTTTCGTTTCTGGCAGGTCTGTGCGCCTGTGCCGGGAAATAGCTGACAAATTCAGTCGAGTATTCTAGAATTCGCCCTGTTAACGACAGGGGAATACGCTTTCATGTTCCGGCATCTGCGTGAGGATATTCGGGCGGTCTTCGACCGCGATCCGGCGGCGCGCTCGTTCTGGGAGGTGCTGACCTGCTATCCGGGCATCCATGCCCTGATCATGCACCGCCTGGCGCACTGGCTCTGGGGTCATCGCTTGCGCTGGCTGGCGCGTTTTGTCGCGCACATTTCGCGTTTTCTGACAGGTATCGAAATTCATCCGGGCGCCACGATCGGTCAACGTTTTTTCATCGACCACGGCATGGGCGTGGTGATCGGCGAGACTGCACTGATCGGCGATGACGTCACGCTTTATCACGGCGTAACGCTGGGTGGCACTTCCTGGAACAAGGGCAAGCGCCATCCGACGCTGGAAGACGGGGTGGTGATCGGGGCGGGGGCCAAGGTTCTCGGGCCGATCACCATAGCCGCCGGTGCCAAGGTTGGCTCGAACGCCGTGGTGACCAAGGCGGTGCCGGCGGGCGCGACAGCCGTCGGCAACCCGGCGCGAGTCCTCGATCACTCGGAGGAAGGCCGGCAACGTGAGGTGCAGGCTGAAAGATTGGGTTTTTCCGCCTATGCCGTCGGGCGCGATCAGGATGATCCACTGGCCAAGGCGATACACGGGCTGCTCGACCACGCCGCCGAGACCGACCGCCGGCTGGCCTCGCTGCTGCGCGAACTGGAAGCAGCGGGGATCAGGTGCGACGAGGACGTGCAGCCGGCTGACCGCTTCGACCCCAAATACCTGGGCAAGATTGTTGACTAATTTGATCAAGTATATATAGTTGACTGCAATAGTAGGTTAATTGCGAAAGGTACAAGATGCGACTCACGACAAAGGGACGTTTTGCGGTCACTGCCATGATGGATCTCGCGCTGCGTGGCCAGGATGGCCCCGTGGCCCTGGCCGGGGTCAGCGAGCGCCAGAAGATATCGCTCTCCTACCTCGAACAGCTGTTTGGCAAGCTGCGTCGGGACAAACTCGTCGATAGCGTGCGCGGACCCGGCGGTGGCTACTGCATTGCCAGGCCGCTGGCCATGGTGACGGTGGCCGATATCATTCGTGCCGTCGACGAGCCGCTCGACGCGACGCAGTGCGGCGGTCGCGAGAATTGCCTCGACGATCAGCGATGCATGACGCACGATCTGTGGTCCTCGCTGAATACGCGAATGTACGATTATCTGGCGTCGGTGACGCTTGCCGATCTCGTTGTTCGCCAGCGCGAGAAGGAGGCGAAAGCGGGCGTCGTGTCGGTTATCGCAGACCGGCGAGCCGGGCCGCATCCCCGATCACGGTCCGTGCGCGAAAAGATGGCCGCAGTTATCTGAGCAGCGCCATGTTCAAACCCGTCTATCTCGACCACAACGCCACGACGCAGCCCGATCCGGTGGTGCTCGCGGCCATGCTGCCGTGGCTGGAAAGCCACTTCGGCAATGCCTCCAGTCGCCACGAATACGGCCGGGCAGCGCGGAGGGCGGTCGACGAGGCACGGCAGCGGGTCGCAGCAGCGGTCAACGCACATCCGACCGAGGTGGTATTCACCAGCGGCGGCAGCGAGGCCAACAATCTCTTTGTCAAGGGGGCAGCGGCATGCGTCCGGCCGGGCGTCATCGCGGTCGGGGCGACCGAGCATCCTTGCGTGCTCTGCCGGCGGCTCAGCTGGTACGCGGTGGCTGGCAGATCGAGACGGTTGCGGTCGACGCCTCGGGGATGGTCAATTTCGACTCATTTTCCCGGATTCTGGCGGCGCGCCCGCGGCTGTGGTCGATCATGACGGCCAACAACGAAACCGGGGTCATCCAGGACATTTCGCTTCTGGCGACGGCGGCCAAGGCTGCTGGCGGCTGGTTTCACAGCGACGCGGTGCAGGCCTTGGGCAAGCTGCCGCTCGACTTCCGGGCGCTCAATGCAGCCGGTGTCCACGCCCTTACCCTCTCGGCGCACAAGGCTGGCGGCCCGAAGGGCGCGGCGGCGCTGATTGTCGACAAGCGTGTCGAACTGCAACCGCTGATCGCTGGCGGCGGGCATGAGCGCGGACTGCGTTCCGGCACCGAGAACGTTCCGGCGATTGTGGGTTTCGGCGTGGCGGCGGAACTTGCGGCACAACGCGTTGCCGAACTGTCGCAACGTCTCAAATGGCTGCGGGAGCGGCTCGGGAAAATGGATTGTCAGGACTTGATGCAAGGATTTTCGCTACTGCCGCAGAGCGTCTGCCCAATACGACTTATTTCGCCGTACCCGATGTCGATGGCGAAACGCTGGTCGGCAAGCTTGACCGTGCTGGCTTTGCGGTGGCCAGCGGGGCGGCCTGCTCAAGCGCCAACCCGGAACCGTCACATGTGCTACAGGCGATGGGCGTGGCGCCGGAAATTGCCCGGGGCGCGGTACGAGTTAGTCTGGGCGCCGGCAATAGCGAGGCGGAAATCGACGACTTCATCAATGCCTTGCAGGTTACGGTCGGACGCCTGCAGGGACTGACGGCAGTGGCCGTCTGAATCAATCCGACTGAATCAACACTCAAGCGAGAAGCAAGATGAAACTCCCGATCTACCTGGATTATTCGGCAACTACCCTGGTCGACCCGCGTGTCGCGGACAAGATGATTCCCTACCTGTGCGAGCATTTCGGCAACCCGGCTTCGCGTTCCCACAGCTTCGGCTGGGTCGCCGACGCAGCGGTCGAGGAGGCGCGCGAGCAGGTTGCGGCGCTGGTCAATGCCGATCCCAAGGAAATCGTCTGGACGTCCGGCGCCACCGAATCCAACAATCTTGCCATCAAGGGCGCCTGCAACTTCTACGCCGGCACCAAAGGAAAGCACATCATCACGCTGCAGACCGAGCACAAGGCAGTGCTCGACACGGTCCGCGAAATGGAGCGCCAGGGTTTCGAGGCGACCTACCTTGACGTTCAGGATACCGGCCTGATCGATCTCGAAGCCTTCAAGGCGGCGATCCGCCCAGATACCGTGCTGGCCTCGGTGATGTTCGTCAATAACGAAATCGGCGTCATCCAGCCGATCGCCGAACTGGGTGAAATCTGTCGCGAGAGGGGCGTGATCTTCCACGTCGATGCCGCGCAGGCAACCGGCAAAGTCGCTATCGACCTGCAGAAGCTGAAAGTCGACCTGATGAGTTTCTGCGCTCACAAGACCTATGGCCCCAAGGGCATCGGCGCCCTGTATGTGCGACGCAAGCCGCGCATCCGTCTTGAAGCGCAGATGCACGGCGGCGGTCACGAGCGCGGTTTCCGCTCCGGTACGCTGGCGACTCACCAGATCGTCGGCATGGGCGAGGCCTTCCGCCTCGCGCAGGTCGAGATGGTCGAGGAAAGCCAGCGCATCGGCAAGCTGCGTGACAGACTGCTGCAGGGCCTGCAGGATATCGAGGCGACCTACGTCAATGGCGATCTCGAACACCGTGTCGCGCACAACCTGAACATCAGCTTCGCCTACGTCGAAGGCGAGTCGATGATCATGGCGATCAAGGATCTGGCAGTGTCTTCCGGCTCGGCCTGTACCTCCGCCAGCCTGGAACCGTCGTATGTCCTGCGGGCCCTGGGGCGCAACGACGAACTGGCGCACAGCTCGATCCGCTTCACCATCGGCCGAGCCGATTACAGAAGAAGAAATCGATTACGCAATCAATCTGTTACACACGAAAGTTGGCAAGTTGCGCGAACTTTCACCGCTGTGGGAAATGGTCCAGGAAGGCATCGATCTCGATTCCGTCCAGTGGGCGGCGCATTAAGGAGAAGAAACATGAGCTATAGTGTAAAAGTCATTGATCATTATGAGAATCCACGCAACGTCGGTTCCTTTGGCAAGGAGGATGACGGGGTCGGGACCGGCATGGTCGGCGCGCCGGCCTGCGGCGATGTGATGAAGCTGCAGATCAAGGTCAACAAATCTGGCGTCATCGAGGATGCCAAGTTCAAGACTTACGGTTGCGGTTCCGCGATCGCCTCGTCTTCGCTGGTGACCGAATGGGTCAAGGGAAAGACGGTTGATCAGGCGCTGACCATCAAGAACACCGAAATTGCCGAGGAACTGGCCCTGCCGCCGGTTAAAATCCATTGCTCGATCCTGGCCGAGGACGCCATCAAGGCGGCGGTGGCCGATTACAAGAGAAGCACGGAGAATAAGCATGGCAGTCAGCTTGAGCGACAAGGCGGCCAAACACGTCACCAACTATCTGACCAAGCGCGGCAAAGGCATTGGCCTGCGCCTTGGCGTCAGGACCACCGGCTGTTCCGGCATGGCCTACAAGCTGGAATTTGTTGATGCGGTCAGTCCCGAGGATCTGGTGTTCGAGAGCAATGGCGTCAAGGTTGTCGTCGATCCGAAGAGCTTGCCGTATCTTGACGGGATGGAACTGGACTACGCCCGCGAAGGTCTGAACGAGGGCTTCCAGTTCAACAATCCGAATGTCAAGGATCAGTGCGGCTGCGGCGAGTCGTTCAACGTGTGATGGATTTACGCAACGACCATTTCGCCTTGTTCGGACTGGATCGCGGCTTCCGGCTCGACCTGTCGGACCTCGATTCCGCTACCGCGACGTGCAGGCCCAGGTTCATCCGGATCGCTTTGCCAATGCCGGCGACGCGGAGCGGCGGTTGTCGATGCAGTGGGCAACCCACGCCAACGAGGCCTACGAAACACTGAAGAAACCGCTGGAGCGTGCGCGTTACCTGGCCGCACCCTGGCCGGGCACGATATCCAGGCGGAGAACAACACGTCGCTGCCGGCCGATTTTCTGATGGAGCAGATGAATGGCGAGAAGCGGTCATGGAAGCGCGCAACGGCGGCGACCATCATCGAACTGAACGGCTTCACAATCGGCTGCGCACCGAACTGGCGGGCGGTACAGTGAGCTGGGCCAACTTGACGACACCGGCAATCTCGCGGCCGCAACGGATCGTGTCCGCCGCCTGATGTTTCTTGAAAGCTCCCGCATGAGATCGATGACGCGCTGGCGTCGCTGGAAGAATAGCCATGGCCTTGTTTCAAATTGCCGAGCCCGGCGAGTCGGTGGCACCGCACCAGCACAAACTGGCGGTCGGAATCGATCTCGGCACGACAAATTCACTGGTGGCGACGGTGCGCAGCGGCATCGCCGTGGTCATCAACGACGAACAGGGGCGGCCACTGCTGCCATCGATTGTGCGCTACCAGGCCAGCGGCGGACCGAGGTCGGCTATGCGGCTCAGACCCGGCAGGCGGTTGACCCCAGGAATACCATCGTTTCCGTCAAGCGCTTCATGGACTGCGGGCTGAAAGATGTCGCGCACGTCGAATCGATGCCCTACGACTTCGTCGAGGCGCCTGGCATGGTCAAGGTCCGGACAGTGGCCGGAGTCAAAAGTCCGGTCGAGATCTCGGCCGAAATTCTCAAAGAGCCTGCGCGCGCGCGCGAGCTCGCGCTGGGTGGCGAACTGGTCGGCGCGGTCATTACCGTGCCTGCGTATTTCGACGACGCCCAGCGTCAGGCGACCAAGGATGCCGCCCGCCTTGCCGGCCTCAATGTGTTGCGCCTGCTCAACGAACCGACAGCGGCCGCCATTGCCTACGGACTGGAGAATGCTTCTGAGGCATTTATGCAATCACGACCTCGGGGTGGCACCTTCGACATTTCCATCCTCGGTTGACCGAGGCGTTTTCGAGGTGATGTCCATCGGCGGTGATTCGGCACTGGTGGGGATGATTTCGACCATCGCATCTTCTGCTGGGCGATCGAGCAGGCGAGGAGGCTGCAGCCGCTGTCGCCCGAGGATGGGCGTCTGCTGATGATGGCTGCCGCGAAGCCAAGGAATTCCTGACCATAAACCCTGAAGCGCCGATCACCGCGCGCCTTTCGACCGGTGAAATGGTCGAACTGAAGCTGGATGTCGCGACTTTTGCCGAAATCGCCCGGACGCTGATCTCCAAGACCATACAGCCGGTCAAGGGCGCTGCGCGACGCCGGTTTGCGCGCGGAGGACGTCAAGGGAGTGGTCATGGTCGGCGGCGCGACGCGCATGCCCCAGGTTCAGAAGGCGGTGGGCGACTTCTTCCGCCAGGAGCCGCTGACCAATCTCGATCCCGACAAGGTCGTCGCCTCGGCGCGGCGACCCAAGCCAACCTGCTGATCGGCAACAAGACCGGCAAGGATGACTGGCTGCTGCTCGACGTGATTCCGCTGTCGCTCGGGCTGGAAATGATGGGCGGGCTGACCGAAAAGGTGATCCCGCGCAATTCGACGATCCCGACGGCGCGCGCCCAGGAATTCACAACGTTCAAAGATGGCCAGACGGCGATGGCGATCCACGTCGTTCAGGGCGAACGCGAACTGGTCAGCGACTGCCGTTCGCTGGCGCGCTTCGAGCTGCGCGGCATTCCACCGATGGCGGCGGGTGCGGCGCGCATCCGCGTCACCTTTCAGGTCGACGGGATGGCCTGCTGTCGGTTGCTGCGCGCGAACAGACGACCGGCGTCGAAGCCAGCGTCATCGTCAAGCCGTCGTATGGCCTGTCGGACGACGAAATCGCCGGCATGCTCCAGGACCCGATGGAGCACGCCAGGAGGACGCGTTGGCGCGGGCCCTCAAGGAAGCACAGGTTGAGGCCCAGCGCATGATTGAAGCCACCGAGGCAGCGCTCCGGGACGACCGCCACCTGCTGAACGATGCTGAAGCGGCGAGGATCGTGGCGAGCATCGAGAAACTTCGCGGAGACCGTGGTCGGCGACAACCGGCGCCAGATCAACCTGGCGATGGATGATCTCGGTTTCGAGACGCAGGAATTTGCCCACCGCCGCATGAATCGGAGCGTCAATCGCGCGCTGGCCGGGCGCAAGGTCGCCGATCTGAGAATAGGAGAAGAGGCATGACGCAACTGGTCGTCCTGCCGCATGTCGAAAACTGCCCCGACGGCGCCGTCATCGACGCGGAAGAGGGCAAGTCCATCTGCGAGAACCTGCTGGAGAACGGCATCGAACTTGAACACGCCTGCGAGATGTCCTGTGCCTGCACGACCTGTCACGTCATCGTGCGCGAGGGCTTCAACTCGTTGGACCCGGCCGAGGAAGAGGGAAGAGGACCTTCTCGACAAGGCGTGGGGCCTCGAACCGAATTCTCGTCTCGGCTGCCAGGCGCTGGTGCGGTCGACCCCGCTGGGGGTCGAAATTCCGAAATACAGCATCAACATGGCGAAGGAGGGCCACCGCAAATGAAATGGACCGACATCAACGACATCGCCATCGAACTGAGCGAAGCGCACCCGGACAAGGATCCGCTCAAGGTCAATTTCGTCGATCTGCGCGACTGGGTGATGGCGCTGGAGGACTTTGACGACGATCCGAAGCACTGCGGCGAGAAGATTCTGGAGGCGATCCAGCAGGCCTGGATCGATGAGGTGTCGCGAAGGCACGCGATCTTCCAGGGCGTGGCAGCCAGTTCAACGTGCTCGGCGGCCGTTGCTGACCTGCAGCGACCGGCCGCTGACCGGATTTTCCGCGACGGTTGCTGCAACACGTCGGAGGAAGATCTTGGCAGCCACCGTCTGTGTCGTGCTGACCGCCGAATTCCTTGATTTTCCAAGGCGCGCGGCAACGACCTGATCGACCCCGCGCCCCGAGTTCGATTTCCCCGGCCTCGAGCCGGGCCAGCGCTGGTGCCTCTGTGCTGCGCGCTGGGTCGAAGCGTACAAGGCGCCGGCAAGGCGCCGCGTGTGGTACTCAATTCGACCAACCAGGGGGCGCTGGAAGTGGTACCGTTGCAGGCGCTAAAGCACGTCGGCCGTCGACATGCACTGAGTTGGGCGGCGCGACCCACGGCGCGAATCGCCGAAACAATCAGGCGCTTGGCTGCGGCTTTGACCACGGAGATTGCTGACCATGAACCGTCTGATCCGTGCTGCTGCGGCGATCCTGATGTTGCAGCTTGCGGCTGCGTATTCGCAGGCAGAAGAAACCCGCTACCGCGGTCTCTGCGACGCTTCCGCCGCTGTTGCGTCGGCCCAGCACTTCGTGGTTGCCGACGACGATCACCATATGCTGACGATCTACCAACGGGGAAACGAAGCCGTGACCCGTGTCGATCTGATCGGGGAAGCGGCGAATGCTTGCGCAGTGGCAACGCCACTGAAGTCGGACATCGAAGGTGCGGCGCGGATCGACGACCGCATCTACTGGATATCCTCCCACCCCGCCAACTCTGACGGCAAGTTCAAGAAAACGCGGCGGCAGTTCTTTGCCACCGACGTACTCGAGAGCGCGGCGGACCGACGGTCAGCGCGGCGACGCTGCCGTACAGGGGCATCATCGAACCCTCGTCGCCGATCCGCGGTTCGCCGATCTCCGCACGGCCAGTGAGGCCGGGAAAGGCCCGGAAGAGCCGGGCGGCCTCAACATCGAAGGGCTTGCGGCGACGCCGGACAAGGAACTCCTGATCGGCTTCCGGAATCCGCTGTCCAGCAACAGGGTGGCTTCCAGACGCAAGGCGCTGCTGGTGCCCCCTCAAGAACCCGGCTGATGTGCTCAACAAGGCAGCGCCGGTTTTCGGCGACCTGATCGCCATCGATCTCGGTGGGCTCGGTATTCGCAGCATCGAACTCGTCGGTTCGCAGTTCGTGACTCGTCGCCGGACCTTTGGCCCGAAAAGCCGCGTCCAGGGCTTTGTCCTCTTACACCTGGTCGGGCAAGGCGGCCGATGCGCCACGGCGGGTCAAGGGCGTCGACTTCCGGCAACATGCACCCTGAGGCACTGTTCGCGACTGGCGGCAAGAACGAGATCTAGTGCTAAGCGACGATGAGAGATGACTGCCCGGCAGACAAATCATTTCGTGGTATGGCGCTGACCTTGCCTGACCCGGCAAACGTCCATGATCAACGCGGCCGCGCCACGCGCCTTGCCGGACAACAAGCGAATCGCACCCGGTTTCGCTGTCGACGACGGCTGTGGTAACTTTTTCTCAAGAATTGGTCAGGAGGCGCAAGAATGTCAGCACTGAGCGAAAACTGCATCACGATCGCGCAACGGTCGATGGCGAACACCGGATGCAGATCGAGCTGATCGAAGCATTGCAAGCAAGTTTGCACCACCCCACGGGACGAGGCTCGGCCCGACTGCGCTCATGGACCAATTGCAGTCATTCGCGCAGCGCATTTCATGTCGGAAGAATTGCTCATGCGCTTCTGCGCCTACCCGGAGCTTGACGACCACATCGCCGACCATGAGCGCACGCTGGATACGCTCGCCGGCATCGCGCTGAACCAGCCCGGGGATCCGGCCGCCGCCGAGGCAAGACTCTCTGAAATCAAGGGATTCCTGACTGGCACATTCGCACTCGTGACCTTGCCTTCACCGAGTATTATCGGCGCTGGTCCGAAGTTGGGAGTGCCGATCGGTTGGTGGAATAACGCAGGCCTGCCCGGACTCTTGACGCCCTGTACTGCCCGCAATTTTTTGAATTTCCTGTCGGGGAGAGGAAGGCGTGTGCAGGTAATTGCCGCGGTCAACGGCAGAGAGGGCCGGATCTTTCCGTCGGCCCCACCTGGATCTGCCTCCGTGCCGGTGAAGACCGGTTTCCGCTTTTCCTTGAAGGCGAGAATCCCTTCCTTGTAGTCGTTGCTGTCGTAAACCAGGCGGCGCAGGCCCTGAATCCGTTCGAGCCCTGCGGAGTCATCGGATGGGCGCCGGCCAGAATACGCAATTGGTCCTTCATTACGGAAATCGACAAAGGGGCATTGTGCGTGATTCCCCGTGCCATCTCGTGCGAAACCTCGATTTCCGGGTTGTCGACGACGTAGTTGATCATGCCTACCTGTTCGGCACGCTGGGCGCTGACCGGTTTGGCGGGCAAGTCATTTCCTTGACCAGGCGATAGGGCGCCGCGTTGAAGAAAGTCAGCACGCCGCTGACGTTATACGGCACCCAGCCTTGAGGGTGACGGCGAGGTGGGGCTTGGTGATGGCACAATCAGGTCGCGGCGAAGATTGCTCGCGGGCGCCGCCCCACACCGATCCTTGATCATGGCGATCACTGGTGCAGGAAATATCTCGATTTCGCGGATCAGTAGGCGCAGCGGGTCGTCCCGCCCAATGGATCGCGCCCGTCCACCCGGCAGTTCCCCGACCTCATGGCCGGCGACCAGACTCTTCACCCCGGTTTTGGCGCGTGGCACGACAACGCGTGCCTTGTTGCGCCGACATTCATTCAGCGCCGAAATAACCCCTTCAACCAGCTCCGGTCGAAAGTGCGTTGAGTTTCTCCTTGTGATTGAGTGATGGTGCCGATGTGATCGTCAATTTCCAACTGAACAATGTCCATGTTTCTTCTCCTGGGCCTGCGGTAAATGAGTGTGCCGTTGCGGTGGTTTGTGATCCCGCAATGGACACCGCCGCACGAACCATATAGCCGGATGGTGAGATGCATGAATAACGGATTCTACGTACCCGTTGCCTTAACGGAATCCCGGCGTCGCAAGCGGGCGGAACTGACATCGACAGCGGAACCGTGCTTGCCGATACGCCCCATCGCAGCGGGCGATTCTGGCTGACCGGCTGGTCGAAAAGTGGTCGCCCTTGCGCTCGCCGCCACACCGGGTACCCCAAGCCTCGGTTATAATGCCCGCCTCTCCGCTTCACCCGAAATCAACTCTCCATGGCTGACATTCTTTGCCTCAAAGGGGAAAGAGGGGGCGACGTCGTTTTTCAAGCTTCCGCCCGCAACGCCTGCAAGCTCGCCTGGTAGCGGCGGTGTCGGATATCGAATCGCTGGTGGCCAATTCCTGGCACGTGGTCGCCCAGAAACGCCCACTGACTGCTGGCGAGCGCGCCAGGTTGGCGATCCTGCTGGAGGAGAAGGCGGCCGCCGCTGAAGCCGGCCAATTGTTCGTGGTGGCGCCGCGCATTGGTACCATTTCGCCGTGGTCCTCGAAGGCGACCGACATTGCCTGGAACTGCGATCTGGCCGCCATTGAACGCATCGAGCGCGTGATTGCCTTCAATGTGCTTGTCAAAGGTGGCCGTACACTGAATGCCGACGAGAAGGAAGCTGTCGCCGGCGTACTGCATGACCGCATGACGGAATCAGTACTTGCCCGGTTTCGCTGCTACCGGCGAACTGTTCCGTCACTTCGCTCCGAAGCCGCTGGCTACGGTCGACGTGCTGCAGGGTGGCAAACGGCACTGGTCGAGGCCAACGGCGCGCTCGGCCTGGCGCTGTCGGATGACGAAGTGGACCACCTGCTGGACATCTTCATCAGAGCCGGACGCAACCCGACCGACGTCGAACTGATGATGTTCGCCCAGGCCAATTCCGAGCATTGCCGCCACAAGATCTTCAACGCCTCGTGGGTTATCGACGGCGAGAAGAAGGACAAGACGCTGTTCGGCATGATCCGCGAAACCCATGCCGCCAACCCGCAAGGCACGGTGATGGCCTACGCCGACAATGCTTCGATCATCGAAGGCGCGACCATCCAGCGTTTCTACCCGGATGCCGACCGCGGCTATTCCTACAAGGAAGAGCTGACCCACATCCTGACCAAGGTCGAGACGCACAACCACCCGACCGCCATTTCCCCGTTCCCCGGTGCCTCCACCGGTTCCGGCGGCGAAATCCGCGACGAAGGCGCGACCGGCAAGGGTTCCAAGCCGAAGGCCGGGCTCTGTGGCCCTCGGTCTCCAACCTGAATCTGCCGGATGCGCCGCAGCCTTGGGAAAAAGCCTTACGGCCGCCCGTCGCGCATCGCTTCGGCGCTCGACATCATGCTCGAAGGTCCGATCGGTGCGGCGGCGTTCAACAATGAGTTCGGCCGGCCCAACCTCGCTGGCTACTTCCGTACCCAAGGAGCAGGACGTTCAAGGCACGGCACGGGGCTACCACAAGCCGATCATGATTGCCGGTGGCCTCGGTTCGATTCAGGCTGAACAATCGTTCAAGGAAGAAACCTTCCCGGTCGGCACGAAGTTCGTGCAACTGGGTGGCCCCGGCATGCTGATCGGTCTGGGCGGCGGCGCTGCCTCGTCGATGACCGCCGGTTCGAACGCCGAAGACCTCGACTTCGTCTCGGTCCAGCGTGGCAACCCCGAGATCCTAAGCGGCGTGCGCAGGAAGTCATCGACCGTTGCTGGCGCAATCAGGACGCCCGAGAAGGCGACGGGGAGGAGGCGGGCGACGGGAATCCGATCCTGTCGGTGCATGACGTCGGTGCCGGTGGTGTTCCAACGCCCTGCCGGAGCTGGCCCACTCGGGCGGTGTCGGCGCCATTTTCGATCTGCGCAAGGTGCCGACCGAAGAGCCGGGCATGTCGCCGGCCGAAATCTGGTCCAACGAATCGCAGGAACGCTACGTGCTGGCCATTCCGGCGAACCGCATCGCCGAATTCCAGGCCATGTGCGAGCGCGAGCGTTGCCCGTTTGCCGTGGTCGGCGAAGCGACCGGTGACGGTCACCTGACCGTCACCGACGCGCATTTCGGCGTCAATCCGGTCGACATGGAAATGGAAGCGCTGCTCGGCAAGCCGCCGCGCGCGACCCGCGACGTGACGCACGAGCCGGAAACCTTCGTCCTTCGACGCCACCGCCATAGAACCTGCGACGCGGCCTACCGCCTGATGCGTTCGCCGACCATCGCCGACAAGACCTTTCCTGATCTCGGGATCGGCGACCGCTCGGTCGGCGGCATGACCGCCCGCGACCAGATGGTCGGTCCGTGGCAGGTGCCGCGGCCGACGTCGCCGTGACCACCGATGGGTTATCAGGGCTATTTGGGCGAAGCTTCGCCATGGGCGAGCGTACGCTTGTTCGCTGTGCGCTGATGCGCCTGGCTTCCGGTCGCATGGCGATCGGCGAAGCGCTGACCAATCTCGGGCCGCCGCAGATATTGGCGAACTCGGGCAAGGTCGCTTTTCGGCCAACTGATGGCGCCCTGCGGCGTGCCGGGCGAGGATGCCCGTTTGTTCGACACCGTCGAGGCCAAGTCGCCGACCGACTGCAAGGCGATTGGCGTCTCGATCCCGGTCGGCAAGTGATTCGCTGTCGATGCGCACACGCCTGGGAGAGGAGGGCGGCGAGAAGCAGCAGGTCGTTTCGCCGCTTGTCGCTGGTGGTGACCTCGTTTGCCGCGGTCGACGACGTGCGCAAGACCCCCGAAAACGCCGCAACTGGACGTCGACCAGGGCGAAACCGAACTACTGCTGCTCGACTCGGCAAGAACCGCCCCGGTGGCCTCGGCGCTGGCACCAGGTGCACAACGCGACCGGCAACGATGCGCCGGACGTCGATGAACCGGCCAGTTGATAGGCCTGTTCGACGCCGCAGAAGCGGAACCGTGAGGGATGTTTGCTCGCCTACCACGACCGTTCCGATGGCGGCCTGTTCGTGGCTGCCTGCGAATGGCCTCGCGACCCGTCGCGGCGTCGCTCGATCTCGACGGGCATCTGCTACGACGTCGGTACCGGTGATGTCGATGGTTCGGAAAGCGTCCGACCCTGCTGGCTGGTCGTGATTTCGAGAATATCGTCCGCGCCCCGTTCAACGAAGAACCTGGCGCCCTGATCCAGATCCGCCGTGCCGACCGCGAAAAAGGTCACACCCATCCTGCGCGCCTGTGGCGTGCCGTACCATTTCGTCGGTACGCTCAACGAATGGGACGAAATCCAGCGTCACCTGCAACGCCAGGCGCGTGTGCGCGAAAAGCGCGTCGACCTCTACGCGCCTGGTCAGAAACCAGCTACCAGATGCAGGCGATGCACGACCCTGACTGCGCCAAGCAGGAATTCGACCGCATCCTCGACGTCGCCGATCCCGGCCTGACGCCGAAGCTGACTTTCGACCCGCAGGAAGATTTCACCAAAGTCTATCAGGACATCAGTGGCCGTCCGCGCGTTGCCATCCTGCGCGAGCAGGGCGTCGCACAGCCATTACGAAATGGGCTGCCGCCTTCGACAAGGCCGGCTTTGCCGCGGTCGACGTCCATATGAGCGACATTTTGAGTGGTCGCGTCAGCCCATGGGATTTCAAGGGTCTGGTCGCCTGTGGCGGCTTCTCCTACATGGCGACGTGCTCGGCGCTGGTCCGGGTGGGCGCGCGGACCATCCTGATGCACGACGGCTGCCGCGACGAGTTCAACCGCCTTCTTCAATCGTCCGGACACCCTCGCCCTGGGCGTCTGCAACGGCTGCCAGATGACGAGCGCACTGAAGTCCACTTAACCCCGGCGCCGAACACTGGCCAGCTTTCCGTCGCAACCCGCTTGAACAGTTCGAAGCCCGTGCTCGTGATGACCGAAGTGCTCTGATTCGCCGTTCCAGCATTCTTCTTCGCCGGCATGGCAGGCTCCGCACACGCCCATCGTCGTTTCGCACGGCGAGGGCAGGGCGGTGTTCGACGATGCCGACGATCAGGCCAAGGTGCCGTCGGCCGTCCGCCTACGTCGACAACAGCGGGCGAGGCGAACGGAAGCCTATCCCGCTAACCCGAACGGCTTGCCGGGCAGCTTCTGACGGCGGTAACCACGGCTGATGGCCGCTTGACGATCATGATGCCGCACCCGGAGCGCGTCTTCCGCACCGTGCAGATGTCCTGGCACCCGGAAAACTGGGGCGAGGATTCGCCGTGGATGCGCATGTTCGGCAACGCGCGGCGCTGGGTGGGCTAAGCTCCCGGCGAATTGCCATGGTTGGCTGGGCCACCTTGGTCGCTTTGAAAACCGGCAAGACCGATCACTGCCGCGATTGAGTCAGACGCGAGTCCGGTTTATTCCATGCAAGGCCGCGCCAGCAGGCAGGGCGTCTGCAGCGACTGGAGGTCTGGATTGGCGCCAGCGAAAAATTTCCGGGCGCGCTCCTCGCGGGCCATTTCCTCCCAGTGATTCCGGCCATCAGGACCCGAACCATTTTTGGATGTGTTTCATGGGTTCTGGGCTCCTTGGTTTTTGGGATAGCAGGGCGAGGTCTCGCAGGGCTTCAATCATGAAGGCAGCTTATCGATTTAACTGGATGGATGTACCAGTATCTGGGCTTTCTATCGAACCCGCTGCTGTAGTCTCTCAAATTGTCATCTTCCGGGTGGATGAAAGAAGCACGTCTTGGGTCAGATATCTCAGGTTGCTACGTGCCTGTATTCTCCGCACTCTCTATTGGCAGACACTGGAACAGCATGCGCAAAGTCTGTGACCATTTCCGCGGCTGTCGGCGGAACAATGGTCGCTGAGGTCGGCCGAAAGCGTGGGCGCGGGTCTGTATCACGGTAGGGGCTGGAGCACCTGGAGCTTGTTCAGGCCGATTTCTGAAACTCGGTCTGGAGGACGCCATGAGGGCAATCCACATGCCGTCCTGAACTAGTGTCTGGCGTTGCCGAGATGGATCGTCAGAACGACCAACTTTTAACCTGAGAGCAGTAGGTCAAGTGCGCCTTGCTCGAGGTCGAGGATGATCACGAAGAGGCCTGGCGCTACTTTCCCCGTTTTGCCGAGGACTCCCATTGCGCACTTCGCGTGGGAAGGGGAAATCGCCCGGATTCAGGGCGTTCTGCCCGAGGAGGGGCACATCAAGGCGCATCGCCAGATGACTGCCTTCATTCGCTCGAAAGTCGCGGAGGTCAGTCACGGTGTCTGCAAATATTCCCCGCCCTCATGGTGTTCATGGAGCGCTGTTTCGAAACCCATGTCGTCCAATATGACCTGGAAATTGGCACAACCTGCGGGCAGGCCCGGGCGAAATTCTCCCGTACCAATCCCGAGCGACATCCACAAGGGGCGAATTTTTTGCGGTCCGTCGATCCGGAGGCTTGCTGGAGCCGATCGTTTCGCCACCACCAGGCTGTTCTTGAATGTGGCAGGTTTCACCTGCTACCAGAAGGAGGTCACCAGCATTTCCAGTGAAGGTAATCCAGAGCGTACCGGTGGCACAGGTGATTTGTCTTCCTAAGCGTTGCGCAGGCTGATCGGGACGTTTTCCAAAAGGACGCTACTGTTCAAGAAGAGTTCCATGGCTCGCTCCAGCATTGGTCTTAAGTAGAGATTAGGTCAGTAAACTGGCTTAAGATACAGCTGTAATGTTAAAGTAAAATTGGTCACCAGTGGCATAGTTGGGCTAACTATCAACTGTACTTGCTGGTTCACCCCATCAGTGCCGGTGATCTATGAATAGCCGAACTGGTTGCGCTGCGAAAAGCTGGCTGGCGACCTGGTGTGATTGATCGCCGGCGGGGTCTATGCCACGGCGATCACCGCCTTCGTTGCGGCGCCTGGCAACGGAAACGGAGGCTTTGCTATCCACCGTCGCAAAGTGTTGCGCCAGCTCGAGGATCGGGGCTTGTGGGAAGCGCGCCCGCAGTCCGGATATTTGGTGCGGCGATCGTTCTCCTGGCATGCGCCGAACTTGTACTGCGGAATGGACGCCGAAATCCGTGTGCCTTGGGATATTACGCAACGCCTGATTCGTGTATTGCAAGTCTATAGCAGGTCCGGCGTATGCCGCTGATGGCGGGTAATTTGCCGCGAATCTTTCATTGTTGCCGATAACTGCATGTACCGCGGCGCTTCGGTGCTTTGTGTCGCCCGGCGTTCGCCCAAAAACCCCGCGGTGTGGGGCCACTGGGATATGGATTGAACCGGCGTTGGTTCGCCAGTTGGCACGCCGTTCACCGGCGTGGGCGTGGGCCATGTTGGATCGCCGAAGAGAATGTCGTCACTTCACCCCTGCACCGAAGCGCTTCGGTCTTCGCTCTGCGGGCGGTCACCCGACCCGGTGATACCGTGGCGGCCTTAACTGCCAGCTTGTCACCTGATGCTGTAATTGTTGGAGACCTTGGCTCTATGTGCTTGAGATCCCTGAGTGAATTCCGGCGCACCCGGTATGTCGGTCGAGGCGTTCGAGGTTAATGCGCCCGCGATGGACGAGTCGCGGCATGCCCGCTGTTGAATGCCGGGGATCCGCTTCGGCAGTTCGATGCCGGAGCCCAAAAACGCTTGCTGGCGGCGTTGACCGCAACACGCGGTCGCGTTGATCTAGGTGACGACATCTACGTGTTGACCTCTGCTTCGACGACCAAAGCGTCCAGTGGTTGATTCGCGCCTTCGATGCGAGCGTAACGTAATGCTCTACCGTCTTTCTCGAAGAGTCTATCGCCGGCCCTGCGCATCGGTTTTCTGGTCGCCGCCGGGCGCTACCGGCAGGCAATCGCGCTGCAGAAGACGGTGAC
>JADKBR010000022.1 GCA_016714975.1 Candidatus Dechloromonas phosphorivorans
GGTTGATCATCGAGCCGCTACTGAAAATAAGGCTGCTGGAAGCGCGCTACCGTTAATTGCAACATCAGTTATGGAGCAAGCCAGCATTCCGATGTGACGTTTACGGAAATGTACAACCTGATAATGCGGCTGGGTATCAAGCAGACACTGACAAAAATTTACCGGGGCATTAAGGATACCACTTCTTACCGCCACTAGCGCACCAGCGCCAAGTCTGGTCCGGTGCTCGAACGAACAGCAATACCAACCGGGAGTTGGCTTTCGATTGGCGATATACCTTACTGCCAGAATTGATCTGCCAAAGGTCACGGGAACAACGCGACTGGCTGGTTTGCAGGTCAGTTTTAATGCTTGCCAACAATCAGTTTGCATTTTCTTTAGCCTGCCTGGGGACTATTTGAGTTGAAAGGGTTGGAGCTCCGTTGGTTTTTTAAGGAAGCACTGCGTGGGTTTCTACCAGATGAAATCATTACCAAAAGAAACAAGGATTCAGGCTGCCCTTTGGAGTCCGGTTTACCGAGAATGAGGCTTTCGAAAGCTTGCGCCGGAATCAACACGAGGTCTGGTAGAGCGCGGGTTCTGACGTCCCGATTTGTTGAAGCCTTGCCCAACAAGCGTCTCTACGAACATCCGGGCTATTTTGGCGAGATGATTTGATATCGATGATACTCGAACAGTGGTTGCGTACTCGTTCTCCAGGATTCATGATTGGCCGCAGTTGACTGTCATCCAGTTGGCGGGCCGATCCGATTTGGCGATTTGGCGGTGTCCCGCCGAGTGGTGCAAGAGCTGAAGGTGTTGGGTTTACTGTGGTGCGCGCCGGCCTGCCTTTTAAGCAGTTCGTCCGGATCAAGTACCGGATAATCGGTGACGGGCAGTGTCGTCCCAGGCCGGACAGAATTAGTCCGACAAAGCTGAACACTCACGATAAGTGGGCATTCCGGTCATGCTAGAATCACGCACTGGATCAGCTTGAGGAATGCAGCCAATGGGTGACGTAAATACGAGCTACGTGTCCGACCACACGAAGTGGATTGACGAGCAACTGAAAAGCACCCGAGTGGGTCGAAGACCAGAAGGTCGGCCGCGCCCCTGGGTGGGACAAGAAACAGGATGTCCAAACGACGGAGCGCAATGCCGACTCGAAGGTGCCGCAGAAACCCTATCCCTACGACGTGAACTTCTACGGCGAGTAGCCTTGCCCGGCGGTTTCGTGCAGACGGCCAGTCTCTGACTGGCCGTTTCGTTTCTGGCCGGTCTGTGCGCCTGAGCCGGGAAATAGCTGACAAATTCAGTCGAGTATTCTAGAATTCGCCCTGTTAACGACAGGGAAATCAGCTTTCATGTTCCAGCATCTGCGTGAGGATATTCAGGCGGTCTTCGACCGCGATCCGGCGGCGCGCTCGTTCTGGGAGGTGCTGACCTGCTATCCGGGCATCCATGCCTGATCCTGCACCGCCTGGCGCACTGGCTCTGGGGTCATCGCTTGCGCTGGCTGGCGCGTTTTGTCGCGCACATTTCGCGTTTTCTGACCGGTATCGAGATTCATCCGGGCGCCACGATCGGGCATCGCTTCTTCATTGACCACGGCATGGGCGTGGTGATCGGCGAGACCGCCGAGATTGGCGATGATGTCACGCTTTATCATGGCGTCACGCTCGGCGGCACCAGCTGGAACAAGGGCAAACGCCATCCGACGCTGGAAGATGGCGTGGTGATCGGGGCGGGAGCCAAGATTCTGGGGCCGATCACCGTCGCCGCCGGGGCCAAGGTCGGCTCGAACGCGGTCGTGACCAAGGCGGTGCCGGCGGGCGCGACGGCGGTCGGCAACCCGGCGAGGGTGCTCGATCATTCCGAGGAAAGTCGGCAACGCGAGGCGCAGGCCGAAAAACTGGGGTTTTCCGCCTATGCCGTCGGGCGCGACCAGGATGATCCGCTGGCCAAGGCGATCCACGGTCTGCTCGACCATGCCGCCGAGACCGACCGCCGCCTGGCCTCGCTGCTGCGCGAACTGGAAGAAGCGGGGATCAGGTGCGACGAGGACGTGCAGCCGGCTGACCGCTTCGACCCCAAATACCTGGGCAAAATTGTTGACTAATTTGATCAAGTATATATAGTTGACTGCAATAGTAGGTTAATTGCGAAAGGTACAAGATGCGACTCACGACAAAGGGACGTTTTGCGGTCACTGCCATGATGGATCTCGCGCTGCGTGGCCAGGATGGCCCCGTGGCCCTGGCCGGGGTCAGCGAGCGGCAGAAGATATCGCTCTCCTACCTCGAACAGCTGTTCGGCAAGCTGCGCCGGGACAAACTCGTCGATAGCGTGCGCGGACCCGGCGGTGGCTACTGCATTGCCAGGCCGCTGGCCATGGTGACGGTGGCCGATATCATTCGTGCCGTCGACGAGCCGCTCGACGCGACGCAGTGCGGCGGCCGCGAGAATTGCCTCGACGATCAGCGATGCATGACGCACGATCTGTGGTCCTCGCTGAATACGCGAATGTACGATTATCTGGCGTCGGTGACGCTTGCCGATCTCGTTGTTCGCCAGCGCGAAAAGGAGGCGAAAGCGGGCGTCGTGTCGGTTATCGCAGACCGGCGGAGCCGGGCCGCATCCCCGATCACGGTCCGTGCGCGAAAGGTGGCCGCGGTCATCTGAGCAGAGCGATGTTCAATCCCGTCTATCTCGACCACAACGCCACGACACCGCTCGACCCGGCGGTGCTGGCGGCGATGCTGCCGTGGCTGGAAAGCCGTTTCGGCAATGCCTCCAGTCGCCACGAATACGGCCGGGCGGCGCGGCATGCGGTCGACGAGGCGCGGCAGCGGGTCGCAGCGGCGGTCAACGCGCATCCGACCGAGGTGGTATTCACCAGCGGCGGCAGCGAGGCCAACAATCTCTTTGTCAAGGGGGCAGCGGCATGCGTCCGGCCGGGCGTCATCGCGGTCGGGGCGACCGAGCATCCTTGCGTGCTCAAGCCGGCGGCTCAGCTGGTACGCAGTGGCTGGCAGATCGAGACGGTTGCGGTCGACGCCTCGGGGATGGTCAATTTCGACTCATTTTCCCGGATTCTGGTGGCGCGCCCGCGGCTGTGGTCGATCATGACGGCCAACAACGAAACCGGGGTCATCCAGGGCATTTCGCTTCTGGCGACGGCGGCCAAGGCTGCTGGCGGCTGGTTTCACAGCGACGCGGTGCAGGCCTTGGGCAAGCTGCCGCTCGACTTCCGGGCGCTCAATGCAGCCGGTGTCCACGCCCTGACCCTCTCGGCGCACAAGGCCAGCGGGCCAAAGGGTGCTGCGGCGCTGATTCTCGACAAGCGTGTCGAACTGCAACCGCTGATCGCTGGCGGCGGTCATGAGCGCGGGCTGCGTTCCGGCACCGAGAACGTCCCGGCGATTGTCGGTTTCGGCGTGGCGGCGGAACTTGCGGCAGAACGCGTTGCCGAACTGCCGCAACGTCTCGAATGGCTGCGGGAGCGGCTCGAAAACGGATTGTCAGGACTTGGCGCAAGGATTTTCGCTGCTGCCGCAGAGCGTCTGCCCAATACGACCTATTTCGCCGTACCCGATGTCGATGGCGAAACGCTGGTTGGCAAACTTGACCGTGCTGGCTTTGCGGTGGCAAGCGGGGCGGCCTGCTCCAGCGCCAACCCGGAACCGTCGCATGTGCTGCAGGCGATGGGCGTGACGCCGGAAGTTGCCCGTTGCGCGGTACGGGTCAGTCTGGGCGCCGGCAATAGCGAGGCGGAAATCGACGACTTCATCAATGCCTTGCAGGTTACGGTCGGACGCCTGCAGGGACTGACGGCAGTGGCCGTCTGAATCAATCCGACTGAATCAACACTCAAGTGAGAACCACGATGAAACTCCCGATCTACCTGGATTACTCGGCGACCACCCCGGTCGACCCGCGTGTCGCGGAAAGGATGATTCCTTACCTGTGCGAGCATTTCGGCAACGCGGCTTCGCGTTCGCACAGCTTCGGCTGGGTCGCCGACGCAGCGGTCGAGGAGGCGCGTGAACAGGTTGCGGCACTGGTCAATGCCGATCCCAAGGAAATCGTCTGGACGTCCGGCGCCACCGAATCCAACAATCTTGCCATCAAGGGCGCCTGCAATTTCTACGCCGGCACCAAGGGCAAGCACATCATCACGGTGCAGACCGAGCACAAGGCTGTGCTCGACACGGTGCGCGAAATGGAGCGCCAGGGCTTCGAGGCAACCTACCTTGACGTTCAGGGTACCGGCCTGATCGATCTCGAAGCCTTCAAGGCGGCGATCCGCCCGGATACCGTGCTGGCCTCGGTGATGTTCGTCAATAACGAAATCGGCGTCATCCAGCCGATCGCCGAACTGGGCGAAATCTGCCGCGAAAAGGGCGTGATCTTCCACGTCGATGCCGCGCAGGCGACCGGCAAGGTTGATATTGACCTGAGCAAGCTCAAGGTTGATCTGATGAGCTTCTGCGCTCACAAGACCTATGGCCCGAAGGGTATCGGCGCGTTGTACGTCCGCCGCAAGCCGCGCATCCGTCTTGAAGCGCAGATGCACGGCGGCGGTCACGAGCGCGGTTTCCGCTCCGGTACGCTGGCGACTCACCAGATCGTCGGCATGGGCGAGGCCTTCCGCCTCGCGCAGGTCGAGATGGTCGAGGAAAGCCAGCGCATCGGCAAGCTGCGTGACAGACTGCTGCAGGGCCTGCAGGATATCGAGGCGACCTACGTCAATGGCGATCTCGAACACCGTGTCGCGCACAATCTCAACATCAGCTTCGCCTACGTCGAGGGCGAGTCGATGATCATGGCGATCAAGGATCTGGCAGTGTCTTCCGGCTCGGCCTGTACCTCCGCCAGCCTGGAACCGTCGTATGTCCTGCGGGCCCTGGGGCGCAACGACGAACTGGCGCACAGCTCGATCCGCTTCACCATCGGCCGGTTTACTACAGAAGAAGAAATCGATTACGCAATCAATCTGTTACACACGAAAGTTGGCAAGTTGCGCGAACTTTCACCGCTG
Source organism: Candidatus Dechloromonas phosphorivorans (assembly GCA_016714975.1). Taxonomy (GTDB): domain Bacteria; phylum Pseudomonadota; class Gammaproteobacteria; order Burkholderiales; family Rhodocyclaceae; genus Azonexus; species Azonexus phosphoriphilus. The sequence continues at coordinate 5,021 of JADKBR010000022.1, forward strand.
TGGGAAATGGTCCAGGAAGGCATCGATCTCGATTCCGTCCAGTGGGCGGCGCATTAAGGAGAAGAAACATGAGCTATAGTGTAAAAGTCATTGATCATTATGAGAATCCACGCAACGTCGGTTCCTTTGGCAAGGAGGATGACGGGGTCGGGACCGGCATGGTCGGCGCGCCGGCCTGCGGCGATGTGATGAAGCTGCAGATCAAGGTCAACAAATCTGGCGTCATCGAGGATGCCAAGTTCAAGACCTACGGCTGCGGTTCCGCCATCGCCTCGTCGTCGCTGGTGACCGAATGGGTCAAGGGCAAGACGGTCGATCAGGCGCTGACCATCAAGAACACCGAAATTGCCGAGGAACTGGCCCTGCCGCCGGTTAAAATCCATTGCTCGATCCTGGCCGAGGACGCCATCAAGGCGGCGGTGGCCGATTACAAGAAGAAGCACGGAGAATAAGCATGGCAGTCAGCTTGAGCGACAAGGCGGCCAAACACGTCACCAACTATCTGACCAAGCGCGGCAAAGGGATTGGCCTGCGCCTCGGCGTCAGGACCACCGGCTGTTCCGGCATGGCCTACAAGCTGGAATTTGTTGATGCGGTCAGTCCCGAGGATCTGGTGTTCGAGAGCAATGGCGTCAAGGTTGTCGTCGATCCGAAGAGCTTGCCGTATCTTGACGGGATGGAACTGGACTACGCCCGCGAAGGTCTGAACGAGGGCTTCCAGTTCAACAATCCGAATGTCAAGGATCAGTGCGGCTGCGGCGAGTCGTTCAACGTGTGATGGATGTACGCGTCGACCACTTCGCCTTGTTCGGACTGGATCGCGGCTTCCGGCTCGACCTGTCGGACCTCGATTCCCGCTACCGCGACGTGCAGGCCCAGGTTCATCCGGATCGCTTTGCCAATGCCGGCGACGCGGAGCGGCGGTTGTCGATGCAGTGGGCAACCCACGCCAACGAGGCCTACGAAACACTGAAGAAACCGCTGGAGCGTGCGCGTTACCTGTTGCACCTGGCCGGGCACGATATCCAGGCGGAGAACAACACGTCGCTGCCGGCCGATTTTCTGATGGAGCAGATGGAATGGCGAGAAGCGGTCATGGAAGCGCGCAACGGCGGCGACCATCATGAACTTGAACGGCTTCACAATCGGCTGCGCACCGAACTCAAGGGGCGGTACAGTGAGCTGGGCCAACTTCTTGACGACACCGGCAATCTCGCGGCCGCAACGGATCGTGTCCGCCGCCTGATGTTTCTTGAAAAGCTCCTGCATGAGATCGACGACGCGCTGGCGTCGCTGGAAGAATAGCCATGGCCTTGTTTCAAATTGCCGAGCCTGGCGAGTCGGTGGCACCACACCAGCACAAACTGGCAGTCGGCATCGATCTCGGCACGACAAATTCACTGGTGGCGACGGTACGCAGCGGCATCGCCGTGGTCATCAACGACGAACAGGGGCGGCCACTGCTGCCATCGATTGTCCGCTACCAGGTCAGCGGCGTGACCGAGGTCGGCTATGCGGCTCAGACCCGGCAGGCGGTTGACCCCAGGAATACCATCGTTTCCGTCAAGCGCTTCATGGGCCGCGGGCTGAAAGATGTCGCGCACGTCGAATCGATGCCCTACGACTTCGTCGAGGCGCCTGGCATGGTCAAGGTCCGGACAGTGGCCGGAGTCAAAAGTCCGGTCGAGATCTCGGCCGAAATTCTCAAGAGCCTGCGCGCGCGCGCCGAGCTCGCGCTGGGCGGCGAACTGGTCGGGGCGGTCATTACCGTGCCTGCGTATTTCGACGACGCCCAGCGTCAGGCGACCAAGGATGCCGCCCGCCTTGCCGGCCTCAATGTGTTGCGCCTGCTCAACGAACCGACAGCGGCCGCCATTGCCTACGGACTGGAGAATGCTTCTGAGGGCATTTATGCAGTCTACGACCTCGGGGGTGGCACCTTCGACATTTCCATCCTCAGGTTGACCCGAGGCGTTTTCGAGGTGATGTCCACCGGCGGTGATTCGGCACTGGGTGGGGATGATTTCGACCATCGCATCTTCTGCTGGGCGATCGAGCAGGCGAGGCTGCAGCCGCTGTCGCCCGAGGATGGGCGTCTGCTGATGATGCGCTGCCGCGAAGCCAAGGAATTCCTGACCATAAACCCCGAAGCGCCGATCACCGCGCGCCTTTCGACCGGTGAAATGGTCGAACTGAAGCTGGATGTCGCGACTTTTGCCGAAATCGCCCGGACGCTGATCTCCAAGACCATACAGCCGGTCAAGAAAGCGCTGCGCGATGCCGGTTTGCGCGCGGAGGACGTCAAGGGAGTGGTCATGGTCGGCGGCGCGACGCGCATGCCCCAGGTTCAGAAGGCGGTGGGCGACTTCTTCCGCCAGGAGCCGCTGACCAATCTCGATCCCGACAAGGTCGTCGCCCTCGGCGCGGCGACCCAGGCCAACCTGCTGGTCGGCAACAAGACCGGCAAGGATGACTGGCTGCTGCTCGACGTGATTCCGCTGTCGCTCGGGCTGGAAATGATGGGCGGGCTGACCGAAAAGGTGATCCCGCGCAATTCGACGATCCCGACGGCGCGCGCCCAGGAATTCACAACGTTCAAAGATGGCCAGACGGCGATGGCGATCCACGTCGTTCAGGGCGAACGCGAACTGGTCAGCGACTGCCGTTCGCTGGCGCGCTTCGAGCTGCGCGGCATTCCACCGATGGCGGCGGGTGCGGCGCGCATCCGCGTCACCTTTCAGGTCGACGCGGATGGCCTGCTGTCGGTTGCTGCGCGCGAACAGACGACCGGCGTCGAAGCCAGCGTCATCGTCAAGCCGTCGTATGGCCTGTCGGACGACGAAATCGCCGGCATGCTCAAGGACTCGATGGAGCACGCCAAGGAGGACGCGTTGGCGCGGGCCCTCAAGGAAGCACAGGTTGAGGCCCAGCGCATGATTGAAGCCACCGAGGCAGCGCTCCGGGACGACCGCCACCTGCTGAACGATGCTGAAGCGGCGAGGATCGTGGCGAGCATCGAGAAACTTCGCGAGACCGTGGTCGGCGACAACCGGCGCCAGATCAACCTGGCGATGGATGATCTCGGTTTCGAGACGCAGGAATTTGCCCACCGCCGCATGAATCAGAGCGTCAATCGCGCGCTGGCCGGGCGCAAGGTCGCCGATCTGAGAATAGGAGAAGAGGCATGACGCAACTGGTCGTCCTGCCGCATGTCGAAAACTGCCCCGACGGCGCCGTCATCGACGCGGAAGAGGGCAAGTCCATCTGCGAGAACCTGCTGGAGAACGGCATCGAACTTGAACACGCCTGCGAGATGTCCTGTGCCTGCACGACCTGTCACGTCATCGTGCGCGAGGGCTTCAACTCGTTGGACCCGGCCGAGGAAGAGGAAGAGGACCTTCTCGACAAGGCGTGGGGCCTCGAACCGAATTCTCGTCTCGGCTGCCAGGCGCTGGTGCGGTCGACCCCGCTGGTGGTCGAAATTCCAAAGTACAGCATCAACATGGCGAAGGAGGGCCACCGCAAATGAAATGGACTGACATCAGCGATATCGCGATCGAATTGAGCGAAGCGCACCCGGACAAGGATCCGCTGAAGGTCAATTTCGTCGATCTGCGCGACTGGGTGATGGCGCTGGAGGACTTCGACGACGATCCGAAGCACTGCGGCGAGAAGATTCTGGAGGCGATCCAGCAGGCCTGGATCGATGAGGTGTCATGAAGGCACGCGATCTTCCAGGGCGTGGCAGCCAGTTCAACGTGCTCGGCGGGCCGTTGCTGACCTGCAGCGACCGGCCGCTGACCGGATTTTTCCGCGACGGTTGCTGCAACACGTCGGAGGAAGATCTTGGCAGCCACACCGTCTGTGTCGTGCTGACCGCCGAATTCCTTGAATTCTCCAAGGCGCGCGGCAACGACCTGTCGACCCCGCGCCCCGAGTTCGATTTCCCCGGCCTCGAGCCGGGCCAGCGCTGGTGCCTCTGTGCTGCGCGCTGGGTCGAAGCGTACAAGGCCGGCAAGGCGCCGCGTGTGGTACTCAATTCGACCAACCAGGGGGCGCTGGAAGTGGTACCGTTGCAGGCGCTAAAGCAATTGGCCGTCGACATGCACTGAGTTGGGCGGCGCGACCCACGGCGCGAATCGCCGCAACAATCAGGCGCTTGGCTACGGCTTTGACCACGGAGATTGCTGACCATGAACCGTCTGATTCGTGCTGCTGCGGCGATCCTGATGTTGCAGCTTGCGGCTGCGTATTCGCAGGCAGAAGAAACCCGCTACCGCGGTCTCTGCGACGCTTCCGCCGCTGTTGCGCTCGGCCCAAAGCACTTCGTGGTTGCCGACGACGATCACCATATGCTGACGATCTACCAACGGGGGAAACCCGAAGCCGTGACCTGTGTCGATCTGATCAAGGGAAGCGGCGAATGCTTGCGCAGTGGCAACGCCACGAAGTCGGACATCGAAGGTGCGGCGCGGATCGACGACCGCATCTACTGGATATCCTCACACTCCGCCAACTCTGACGGCAAGTTCAAGAAAACGCGGCGGCAGTTCTTTGCCACCGACGTACTCGAGAGCGCGGCCGGACCGACGGTCAGCGCGGCGACGCTGCCGTACAGGGGCATCATCGAAGCCCTCGTCGCCGATCCGCGGTTCGCCGATCTCCGCATGGCCAGTGAGGCCGGAAAAGGCCCGGAAGAGCCGGGCGGCCTCAACATCGAAGGGCTTGCGGCGACGCCGGACAAGGAACTCCTGATCGGCTTCCGGAATCCGCTGTCCAGCAACAGGGTGGCTTCCAGACGCAAGGCGCTGCTGGTGCCCCTCAAGAACCCGGCTGATGTGCTCAACAAGGCAGCGCCGGTTTTCGGCGACCTGATCGCCATCGATCTCGGTGGGCTCGGTATTCGCAGCATCGAACTCGTCGGTTCGCAGTTCGTGATCGTCGCCGGACCTTTTGGCCCGAAAAGCCGCGTCCAGGGCTTTGTCCTCTACACCTGGTCGGGCAAGGCGGCCGATGCGCCACGGCGGGTCAAGGGCGTCGACTTCGGCAACATGCACCCTGAGGCACTGTTCGCGACTGGCGGCAAGAACGAGATCTATGTGCTAAGCGACGATGGAGATGACTGCCCGGCAGACAAATCATTTCGTGGTATGGCGCTGACCTTGCCTGACCCGGGCAAACGTCCATGATCAACGCGGCCGCGCCACGCGCCTTGCCGGACAACAAGCGAATCGCACCCGGTTTCGCTGTCGACGACGGCTGTGGTAACTTTTTCTCAAGAATTGGTCAGGAGGCGCAAGAATGTCAGCACTGAGCGAAAACTGCCATCACGATCGCGCAACGGTCGATGGCGAACACCGGATGCAGATCGAGCTGATCGAAGCATTGCAGGCAAGTTTGCACCACCCCACGGGGACGAGGCCTGGCCCGACTGCGCTCATGGACCAATTGCAGTCATTCTGCGCAGCGCATTTCATGTCGGAAGAATTGCTCATGCGCTTCTGCGCCTACCCGGAGCTTGACGACCACATCGCCGACCATGAGCGCACGCTGGATACGCTCGCCGGCATCGCGCTGAACCAGCCTGGGGATCCGGCCGCCGCCGAGGCAAGACTTTCTGAAATCAAGGGATTCCTGACTGCACACATTCGCACTCGTGACCTTGCCTTCACCGAGTATTATCGGCGCTGGTCTGAAGTTGGGAGTGCCGATCGGTTGGTGGAATAACGCAGGCCTGCCCGGACTCTTGACGCCCCTGTACTCGCCCGCAATTTTTTTGAATTTCCTGTCGGGGAGAGGAAGGCGTGGTGCAGGTAATTGCCGCGGTCAACGGCAGACAGGGCCGGATCTTTCTGTCGGCCCCACCTGGATCTGGCTCAAGTGCCGGTGAAGACCGGTTTCCGCTTTTCCTTGAAGGCGAGAATCCCTTCCTTGTAGTCGTTGCTGTCGTAAACCAGGCGGCGCAGGCCCTGAATCCGTTCGAAGCCCTGCGGAGTCATCGGATGGGCGCCGGCCAGAATACGCAATTGGTCCTTCATTACGGAAATCGACAAAGGGGCATTGTGCGTGATTCCCCGTGCCATCTCGTAAGTAAACTCCTCGATTTCCGGGTTGTCGACGACGTAGTTGATCATGCCTACCTGTTCGGCACGCTGGGCGCTGACCGGTTTGGCGGTGAAAGTCATTTCCTTGACCAGGCGATAGGGCGCCGCGTTGAAGAAAGTCAGCACGCCGCTGACGTTATACGGCACCCCAAGCCTTGAGGGCGTGACGGCGAAGGTGGTGCTTGGTGAGGCAATGATCAGGTCGCAGGCGAAGATTGTTTCGCAGGCGCCGCCCCACACCGATCCTTCGATCATGGCGATCACTGGTGCAGGAAATATCTCGATTTCGCGGATCAGTGAGCGCAGCGGGTCGTCCCAGCCCAATGGATCGCGCCCGTCCACCGGCAGTTCCCAGACATCATGGCCGGCCGACCAGACTCTCACCCCCGGTTTGGCGCGCAGCACGACAACGCGTGCCTTGTTGCGCCGACATTCATTCAGCGCCGAAATAACCCCTTCAACCAGCTCGGTCGAAAGTGCGTTGAGTTTCTCCTTGTGATTGAGTGTGATGGTGCCGATGTGATCGTCAATTTCCAACTGAACAATGTCCATGTTTCTTCTCCTGGGCCTGCGGTAAATGAGTGTGCCGTTGCGGTGGTTTGTGATCCCGCAATGGACACCGCCGCACGAACCATATAGCCGGATGGTGAGATGCATGAATAACGGATTCTACGTACCCGTTGCCTTAACGGAATCCCGGCGTCGCAAGCGGGGCAGAACTGACATCGACAGCGGAACCGTGCCGGCCGATACCGCCCCATCGCAGCGGGCGATTCTGGCTGACCGGCTGGTCGAAAAGTGGTCGCCCTTGCGCTCGCCGCCACACCGGGTACCCCCCAAGCCTCGGTTATAATGCCTGCCTCTCCGCTTCACCCGAAATCAACTCTCCATGGCTGACATTCTTTGCCTCAAGGGCGACGTCGCTTTTTCAAGCTTCCGCCTGCAACGCCTGCAAGCTCGCCTGGTAGCGGCGGTGTCGGATATCGAATCGCTGGTGGCCAATTCCTGGCACGTGGTCGCCCAGAAACGCCCACTGACTGCTGGCGAGCGCGCCAGGTTGGCGATCCTGCTGGAGGAGAAGGCGGCCGCCGCTGAAGCCGGCCAATTGTTCGTGGTGGCGCCGCGCATTGGTACCATTTCGCCGTGGTCCTCGAAGGCGACCGACATTGCCTGGAACTGCGATCTGGCCGCCATTGAACGCATCGAGCGCGTGATTGCCTTCAATGTGCTTGTCAAAGGTGGCCGTACACTGAATGCCGACGAGAAGGAAGCTGTCGCCGGCGTACTGCATGACCGCATGACGGAATCAGTGCTGCCCGGTTTCGCCGCTACCGGCGAACTGTTCCGTCACTTCGCTCCGAAGCCGCTGGCTACGGTCGACGTGCTGCAGGGTGGCAAAACGGCACTGGTCGAGGCCAACGGCGCGCTCGGCCTGGCGCTGTCGGATGACGAAGTGGACTACCTGCTGGACATCTTCATCAGAGCCGGACGCAACCCGACCGACGTCGAACTGATGATGTTCGCCCAGGCCAATTCCGAGCATTGCCGCCACAAGATCTTCAACGCCTCGTGGGTTATCGACGGCGAGAAGAAGGACAAGACGCTGTTCGGCATGATCCGCGAAACCCATGCGGCCAATCCGCAAGGTACGGTGATGGCCTACGCCGACAATGCTTCGATCATCGAAGGGGCGACCATCCCGCGCTTCTACCCGGATGCCGACCGCGGCTATTCCTACAAGGAAGAGCTGACCCACATCCTGACCAAGGTCGAGACGCACAACCACCCGACGGCCATTTCCCCGTTCCCCGGTGCCTCCACCGGTTCCGGCGGCGAAATCCGCGACGAAGGCGCGACCGGCAAGGGTTCCAAGCCGAAGGCCGGGCTCTGTGGCTTCTCGGTCTCCAACCTGAATCTGCCGGATGCGCCGCAGCCTTGGGAAAAAGCCTACGGCCGCCCGTCACGCATCGCCTCGGCGCTCGACATCATGCTCGAAGGCCCGATTGGCGCGGCGGCTTTCAACAACGAATTCGGCCGCCCGAACCTGACTGGCTACTTCCGTACCTATGAGCAGGACGTTCAAGGCACGGTACGTGGCTACCACAAGCCGATCATGATTGCCGGTGGCCTCGGTTCGATTCAGGCTGAACAATCGTTCAAGGAAGAAACCTTCCCGGTCGGCACGAAGTTCGTGCAACTGGGTGGCCCCGGCATGCTGATCGGTCTGGGCGGCGGCGCTGCCTCGTCGATGACCGCCGGTTCGAACGCCGAAGACCTCGACTTCGCCTCGGTCCAGCGTGGCAACCCCGAGATTCAGCGGCGTGCGCAGGAAGTCATCGACCGTTGCTGGCACTAGGACGCCCGAAAGGCGACGGGCAGGAGGCGGGCGACGGGAATCCGATCCTGTCGGTGCATGACGTCGGTGCCGGTGGTGTCTCCAACGCCCTGCCGGAGCTGGCTCACTCGGGTGGCGTCGGCGCCATTTTCGATCTGCGCAAGGTGCCGACCGAAGAGCCGGGCATGTCGCCGGCCGAAATCTGGTCCAACGAATCGCAGGAACGTTACGTCCTGGCCATTCCGCCGAACCGCATCGCCGAATTCAAGGCCATGTGCGAGCGCGAGCGCTGCCCGTTTGCCGTGGTCGGCGAAGCGACCGGTGACGGTCACCTGACCGTCACCGACGCGCATTTCGGCGTCAATCCGGTCGACATGGAAATGGAAGCGCTGCTCGGCAAGCCGCCGCGCATGACCCGCGACGTGACGCACCAGCCGGAAACCTTCGTGTCCTTCGACGCCACCGCCATAGAACTCAAGGACGCGGCCTACCGCCTGATGCGTCTGCCGACCATCGCCGACAAGACCTTCCTGATCTCGATCGGCGACCGCTCGGTCGGCGGCATGACCGCCCGCGACCAGATGGTCGGTCCGTGGCAGGTGCCGGTGGCCGATGTCGCCGTCACCACGATGGGTTATCAGGGCTATTTGGGCGAAGCCTTCGCCATGGGCGAGCGTACGCCGCTTGCCGTGTTCGATGCCCCGGCTTCCGGCCGCATGGCCATCGGCGAAGCGCTGACCAACCTGGCCGCTGCAGATATTGGCGAACTCGGCAAGGTCAAGCTCTCGGCCAACTGGATGGCGCCCTGCGGCGTGCCGGGCGAGGATGCCCGTTTGTTCGACACCGTCGAAGCTGTCTCCGACCTGTGCAAGGCGATTGGCGTCTCGATCCCGGTCGGCAAGGATTCGCTGTCGATGCGCACCGCCTGGGAGGAGGGCGGCGAGAAGAAACAGGTCGTTTCGCCGTTGTCGCTGGTGGTGACCTCGTTTGCTGCGGTCGACGACGTGCGCAAGACCAAAACGCCGCAACTGGACGTCGACCAGGGCGAAACCGAACTACTGCTGCTCGACCTCGGCAAGAACCGCCTCGGTGGCTCGGCGCTGGCCCAGGTGTACAACGCGACCGGCAACGATGCGCCGGACGTCGATGAACCGGCCCAGTTGATAGGCCTGTTCGACGCCGTGCAGAAGCTGAACCGTGAAGGCATGTTGCTCGCCTACCACGACCGTTCCGATGGCGGCCTGTTCGTTGCTGCCTGCGAAATGGCCTTCGCGACCCGTCGCGGCGTGTCGCTCGATCTCGACGGCATCTGCTACGACGTCGGTACCGGTGATGTCGATGGATCGGAAAAGCGTCCGGACCTGCTGGCTGGTCGTGATTTCGAGAATATCGTCCGCGCCCTGTTCAACGAAGAACTTGGCGCCCTGATCCAGATCCGCCGTGCCGACCGCGAAAAGGTCACACCCATCCTGCGCGCCTGTGGCGTGCCGTACCATTTCGTCGGTACGCTCAACGAATGGGACGAAATCCGCGTCACCCGCAACGCCAGGCGCGTGCTGCGCGAAAAGCGCGTCGACCTCCAGCGCGCCTGGTCAGAGACCAGCTACCAGATGCAGGCCATGCGTGACGACCCTGACTGCGCCAAGCAGGAATTCGACCGCATCCTCGACGTCGCCGATCCCGGCCTGACGCCGAAGCTGACTTTCGACCCGCAGGAAGATTTCACCAAAGTCTATCAGGACATCAGTGGCCGTCCGCGCGTTGCCATCCTGCGCGAGCAGGGCGTCAACAGCCATTACGAAATGGCTGCCGCCTTCGACAAGGCCGGCTTTGCCGCGGTCGACGTCCATATGAGCGACATTTTGAGTGGTCGCGTCAGCCTCAAGGATTTCAAGGGTCTGGTCGCCTGTGGCGGCTTCTCCTACGGCGACGTGCTCGGCGCCGGCCTCGGGTGGGCGCGGACCATCCTGATGCACGACGGCTGCCGCGACGAGTTCGCCGCCTTCTTCAATCGTCCGGACACCTTCGCCCTGGGCGTCTGCAACGGCTGCCAGATGATGAGCGCACTGAAGTCCATCATCCCCGGCGCCGAACACTGGCCAGCTTTCCGTCGCAACCAGGTCGAACAGTTCGAAGCCCGCTTCGTGATGACCGAAGTGCTCGATTCGCCGTCTATCTTCTTCGCCGGCATGGCAGGCTCACAAGTGCCCATCGTCGTTTCGCACGGCGAGGGCAGGGCGGTGTTCGACGATGCCGACGATCAGGCCAAGGTGCTGTCGGCCGTCCGCTACGTCGACAACAAGGGCGAGGCGACCGAAGCCTATCCCTACAACCCGAACGGCTCGCCGGGCGGCCTGACGGCGGTAACCACGGCTGATGGCCGCTTCACGATCATGATGCCGCACCCGGAGCGCGTCTTCCGCACCGTGCAGATGTCCTGGCACCCGGAAAACTGGGGCGAGGATTCGCCGTGGATGCGCATGTTCGGCAACGCGCGGCGCTGGGTGGGCTAAGCTCCCGGCGAATTGCCATGGTTGGCTGGGCCACCTTGGTCGCTTTGAAAACCGGCAAGACTGATCACTGCCGCGATTGAGTCAGACGCGAGTCCGGTTTATCCGAAAAGGCCGGCGCCAGCAGGCAGGCGTCTGCAGCGACTGGAGGTCTGGATTGGCGCCAGCGAAAATTTCCCGGGCGCGCTCCTCGCGGGCCATTTCCTCCCGACAGATTCCGGCCATCAGCTCGAACCATTTCTGGATGTGTTTCATGTTCTGGGCTCCTTGTTTTTTGGGGATATGGGCGAGGTCTCGTCCAGGGTTTTCGACCATGAAGGCAGCTTATCATTTAACTGGATGGATGTACAGTATTCGCTTTCTATCGAACCCGCTGTAGTCTCTCAAATTGTCATCTTCCGGTGGATGAAAGAAGCATGTCTTGGGTCAGATATCTCAGCTTGCCACGTGCCTGTATCTCCGCACTCTGTATCGGCAGACACTGGAACAGCATGCGCAAAGTCAGGACCATTTCCGAGGCTGTCGGCGGAACAATGGTCGTTGAGGTCGGCCGAAAGCGTGGCGCGCGGGTCTGTATCACGGTAGGGCTGGAGCACCTGAGCTTGTTCAGCGATTCTCTGAAACTCGGTCTGGAGGACGTGCCATGAGGGCAATCCACATGCCGTCCGAACTAGTGTCTGGCGTTGCCGAGATGGATCGTCAGCACGACCAACTGTTTAACCAGATAGTGCAGGTCAAGTGCGCCTTTCTCGAGGTCGAGGATGATCACGATGGCCTGGCGCTGCTTTCCCGTTTTGCCGAGGACCTCATTGCGCACTTCGCGTGGGAAGAGGAAATCGCCCGGATTCAGGGCGTTCTGTTCGAGGAGGGGCACATCAAGGCGCATCGCCAGATGACTGCTTTCATTCGCTTGAAAGTCGCGGAGGTCAGTCGCGGTGTCTGCAATATTCCTGCCCTCATGGTGTTCATGGAGCGCTGTTTCGAAACCCATGTCGTCCAATATGACCTGAAATTCGGGCATGACCTGCGGGCAGGCCCGGGCGAAATTCCCTGTACCAATTCCTGAGCGACATCCACAAGGGGCGAATATTTTGCGGTCCGTCGATCCGGACGCTCGCCGAGCCGATCGCCTCGGCCACCACCAGGCCGTTGCCTTGCACGTGGCAGGTTTCACCCGCCACCAGAAAGAGGTCACCAGCGTTTCCAGTGAAGGTAATCCAGAGCGTACCGGTGGCACAGGTGATTTGTTTCCCCGCGGCGTTGCGCAGGCTGATCGGGACGTTTTCCAAAAGGCGGATTTCAGCGCTGTTCAAGAAGAGTTCCATGGCTCGCTCCAGCATTGGTCTTTGGCGAGAGATTGAGGTCAATCCGGCTTGGTGATACAGTTGCAATAAGTAAATTGTCACCAGTACAGTTGTCAATCATCAACTGTACTTGCTGGTTCACCCCCCGACTGTATCGGTGATTCATGACGACTGAACTGCTGCGCTATGAAAAGCTGGCTGGCGACCTGCAGGGATTGATCGCCGGCGGGGTTCTGCGCCACGGCGATCGCCTGCCTTCGTTGCGGCGCCTGGCAACGGAACGGAGGCTTTCGCTATCCACCGTCGTGCAGGCGTTGCGCCAGCTCGAGGATCGGGGCCTGGTGGAAGCGCGCCCGCAGTCCGGATATTTCGTGCGGCGATCGCTCCCTCCACGCGCCGAACCTGTACTGCGGTCGACGCCGGAAGTCGCGGTGCCGGTGGATGTCACGCAACGCCTGATTCGTATTGCAAGCCGGTAGCAGGCCCGGCGTGGCGCCGCTGGCGGCGGCACTGCCGCATCCTTCATTGTTGCCGATAGCCGCATTGCAGCGGCTCTATGCCGGCGTCGCCCGGCGTTGCCCAAAACTTCTCGCGGGTGGCAGCCACATCGATATGGACGAACCGGCGCTGGTTCGCCAGTTGGTACGCCGTTCACTGGCGTGGGGCGGGCCGCTGGACGCTGAAGAGATCGTCGTCACCAATTCCTGCACCGAAGCGCTCGGTCTCTGCCTGCGGGCGGTCACCGACCCGGTGATACCGTGGCGGTCGAATCGCCAGCTTACTACCTGATGCGGACTGCTGGAGACCCTTGGCCTGCGCGCTCTGGAGATCCCGAGCGACCCGCGCACCGGCATGTCGGTCGAGGCGCTCGATGTTGCCGCCCGCGATGGACGAGTCGCGGCATGCCTGCTGGTGCCGAATGCCAGCAATCCGCTCGGCAGCCTGATGCCGGAGCCCAAAAAACGCTTGCTGGCGGCGTTGACCGCAACACGCGGCGTCGCGTTGATCGAGGACGACATCTATGGCGACCTCTGCTTCGACGACCAGCGTCCATGGCCGATCAAGGCCTTCGACGCGAGCGGTAAGCAATGTTCGCTCGTCTTTCTCGAAGAGTCTATCGCCGGCCCTGCGCATCGGCTTCGTCGCTGCCGGGCGCTACCGGCAGGCAATCGCGCTGCAGAAGACGGTGACCAGTGGCGGCACCAATCCGCTGACCCAGCATGTGCTCGCTGAATATCTCGATTCCGGCGCTTACGAGCGACATCTCCGCAGCTTGCGGCGCAGCTATGAGCGTCAGGTCGATGCCATGCGTCAGGCGGTGACCCGGCACTTTCCGGCAGAGACCCGCATTGCCCAGCCTCAGGGTGGTTTCGTCCTGTGGATCGAAATGCCCGAGGATTGCGACACGATGGCATTGCATGAAGCGGCGGCGGGGCAGGGACTCGCTTTTGTTCCCGGCGAACTGTTGCTCCGCCAGCGGCATGTATCGCAATTGCCTGCCTTGAACTGCGGCAACCCGCATGCGCCGGAGATCGGAGGATGCCGTGCGCCGACTGGGGCAACTGATCGGGACAGGGACAGTTCCGCAACACCGGGCCAAGTCAATGAAGGGCAGCGAAACTACGGTATCATTGCCGTTTCCGGCGAACCGCGGTTCGTCGTTCTAAACGTATTCGAAGGGTTTTTCCTCTCATGTTTGACGCAGTTCGCAACAACAAGAAGATCGTCCAGATATTTCTGGCGCTGATCATGCTGCCGTTCGCCTTTTTCGGTGTCGATTCCTACGTGCGCAATGCGGGAACCGGGGACGCGGTGGCCAAGATCGGCGATGTCAAGATCAGCCAGCAGCAGTTCCAGCAGGCCGTGCGTGAGCAGCAGGAGCGCTTGCGGGCGCAGATGGGGCAGTTCGATGCAAAGATGCTGGACGCACCGGAAGCGCGGAAGGCGATTCTCGATGATCTCGTTGACAAGCAGTTGCTGACGCTGGAAGGGACAAAAAAGAAGATGTTTGCCAGCGACGATGCGATCCGGCGCACGATCAACGGCATCGACGCCTTCAAGGTCGATGGGAAGTTTTCTCAGGAACGCTATGAAGCGGCGCTCCGCGGTCAAGGCATGACCCCAGCCGGCTTCGAGGCGCGTCTGCGCCAGGACCTGACATTGCAGCAACTGGCGACGGCTGTCGGCCAGTCCGGTGTCACGGCGCGTACGGTCAGCGACCGCATCCTCGCGATGCAGGCCGAGAAGCGCGACATTCAGGAATTCCGCCTGCCGCTCGACGCCTATCTCGACAAAGTCAAGCTGGTAGAGGGCGCGGCGAAAAAATTCTACGACGACAACAGCAAGCAGTTCGAGGTGCCGGAGCAGGCCAGGGTCGAATTCGTCGTGCTGTCGATGGAAAGCGTGGGCGCCGCGCTTGCTGTTTCCGATGCCGAGATCAAGGCCTGGTATGACGGTCACAAGGATCGTTTCCAGCAGGAGGAAGAGCGTCGTGCCAGCCACATCCTGATTGCCTCCGAAAAGATCGGCAAGGATAAGGCGAAGGCCAAGGCCGAGGAAGTACTCAAAGAGTCCGCAAGAATCCGGCCGCCTTCGCCGACTTGGCGAAGAAGAACTCGGACGATCCGGGTTCCGCCGCCAAGGGTGGCGACCTCGGCTTCTTCGGTCGCGGCATGATGGTCAAGCCGTTCGAGGAAGCGGTTTTCCGCCTCAAGGACGGCGAGATTTCCAACATGGTCGAATCGGATTTCGGTTTCCACATCATCAAGGTCACCGGCATTCACGCCGCCAAGGAAAAGGGTCTGGCCGATGTCAGGGGCGAGATCGAGGCCGAGTTGAAGAAGGCCGCGGGGTCGCGCAAGTTTGCCGAGGCGGCCGAGGGTTTCAGCAATATCGTCTATGAACAGGCCGACAGCCTGAAACCGGCGGCCGACAAGTTCGGCCTCGTCGTCAAACAGTCGGAATGGTTGGGGCGCCAAGCCAATCCGGCGAATGGTCCGCTGGCCAACGAAAAGCTGCTGGCTGCCGTGTTTTCCGAAGATTCGGTGAAGAACAGGCGCAATACCGAGGCCGTCGAGATCGCGCCGAATACACTGGTCGCCGCGCGCATCGTCGACTACAAACCGGCCACGCTGCAGCCCTTTGACAGTGTCAAGGGCAGCATCGAGACGTTGCTCAGGCGTCAGGAAGCACAGGCGCTGGCGCGTAAGGATGGCGAAGCCGGTCTCGAGGCACTCCGCAAGGGCAATGACAACCTCAACTGGGGTGCGGTCAAGAGCGTTTCCCGCCTCGACCCGCGCCAGATCCCGCAGCCTGCGGCACCGACCGTCTTCAAGATGGATACCTCCAAGCTGCCGGTCTACGCCGGCGTCGACCTGCAGGGAGCCGGCTACGCGCTGTTCAAGCTGGTCAGTGTCAATGCCGGTGATGCGCTTGACGATGCCCGCAAGCAGGCCCTGTTGCGACAGTTGAACACGCTGGAGGCGCAGGAGGAGGTGCAGAGCTACCTTGCCGCGCTGCGCAGCCGTTACAAGGTCGAAATCAACAAGCGGTGCTGGAGGCGAAGGAAAAGTAATCTGGCCGGGCTGGCCATGGCGGGACCGATACGGGAAAACGCCGACGGGGCAGAACCGGTCGGCGTTTTCGTGCTGTGCGGGTCGACCGCCGCTGGCTCTTCACCCGGGCAGCGGCTCCGCGTTGCCCAGCGCGTGGTATTCATGCGCATCGACGCACGATTTCACCGGTGATGCCGCTGGCGAGGTCCGAGAGCAGGAAGGCGGCGGCGTTGCCGACTTCGTCGATGGTCACGTTGCGGCGCAGCGGGGCGTGATGCGCGTTGTAGGCCAGCAGCTTGCTGAAGCTGCCGATACCGGACGCAGCCAGGGTCTTGATCGGGCCGGCCGATATGGCGTTGGCACGAGTACCTTCGGGGCCGAGGCTGAACGCCAGGTAGCGCGTCGCAGCTTCGAGGCTGGCCTTGGCCAGACCCATGGTGTTGTAGTTGGGCATGGTGCGCTCGGCACCAAGGTAGGAGAGGGCCAGCAGCGAACCCTTGCGCCCCTGCATCATCGGTCTTGCGGCCTTGGCCAGCGCCGGATAGCTGTACGACGAAATCTCGTGGGCGATGCGGAAGGCCTCGCGCGAGATGCCGTTCAGGAAGTCGCCCTCTATGGCCTCGGTCGGCGCGTAGGCAATGGAATGGACGAGGCCGTCCAGGCCATCCCAGCGCTTGCCGAGTTCGACGAAAACGTTGTCGATCTGCTCGTCGCTGCTGACATCGAGCGGAATGGTGATGTCGCTGGAGAATTCGCCAGCGAACTTCTTGATGCGATCCTCGAAACGCTCGTTCTGATAGGTGAAGGCGAGTTGTGCGCCTTCACGGTGACAAGCCCTGGCGATGCCGTAGGCGATGGAGTGCTTGGACAGCAGACCGGTGATCAGTATTTTCTTTTCGGCAAGAAAGCCCATGCGATATTCTCCCTGGAGGGTTTAGCCTTGGGATTATAAGGCATCACATGTTGGGATAGGTTGGCCCTTCGCCTCCTTGCGGCACAACCCAGTTGATGTTCTGGGTCGGATCCTTGATGTCGCAGGTCTTGCAGTGCACGCAGTTCTGCGCGTTGATCTGCAGTCGCGGGTTGTTGCCCTGTTCGTCGCGCAGGATTTCATAGACGCCGGCCGGGCAGAAACGCTGTTCAGGCGCGTCGTATTGTGCCAGGTTGACGCTGATTGGCACTGCCGCATCCTTGAGTTGCAGATGGCAGGGCTGGTCTTCCTCGTGGTTGGTACTCGAGAGGAAGACCGAGGACAGCCGGTCGAAGGTCAGAACGCCGTCGGGTTTCGGGTAGATAATCGGCGTGCAATCGGCGGCAGGCTTCAGCTTGGCGTGATCCGGCGCCTTGTGGTGCAGGGTCCATGGCGCCCTGCCGCGCAGGACGACCTGGTCGATGCCGAACATGAGCGAGCCGAGTTTCATCCCCTTGCTCATCCACGGCTTGAAGTTGCGCGCCCGATAGAGTTCGTCATACAGCCAACTGTTCCTGAAGGCTTCCGGGTAGGCGGCCAGTTCGTCATGCTGGCGTCCGCCCTGGAGCGCGTCGAAACAGGCTTCGGAAGCGAGCATTCCCGACTTGATGGCGCAATGTATTCCCTTGATCCGCGCGGCGTTGAGGAAGCCGGCATTGTCGCCGACCAGGACGCCGCCCGGGAAAACGAGTTTGGGCAGCGACTGGATGCCGCCGGCGGTCAGGGCGCGCGCGCCGTAGGCGATGCGTTTGCCGCCCTCGAGGAACTTGCGGATTTCCGGATGCGTCTTGTAGCGCTGGAACTCCTCGAACGGTGCCAGGTAGGGGTTGGTATAGCCGAGACCGACGACGTAACCGACCGCGACCTGGTTGTTTTCGAGGTGGTACAGGAAGCCGCCGCCGTAGGTGTCGGGGTCCATCGGCCAGCCGCCGCTATGGACGACGAGGCCAAGCTGGTGATTCTCGGGCTTGATGTCCCACAGTTCCTTGATGCCGATGCCGTAGGTCTGCGGGTCGGCGCCGGCATCCAGGTTGAATCTTTCGAGGAGTTGCTTGCCGAGATGGCCGCGGCAGCCTTCGGCAAGAAACGTGTATTTGCCGTGCAGTTCCATCCCCATCTGGAAGTTCGGGCCTTCGCTGCCGTCATGCAGACGCCCCATGTCGCCGGTGGCGACCCCCTTGACCGAACCGTCGGCGGTGAACAGCACTTCGGCGCCGGCGAAGCCGGGATAGATCTCGACCCCAAGCGCCTCGGCCTGCTCGCCGAGCCAGCGGCAGAGATTGCCGAGGGAAATGACGTAGCAGCCGTCGTTATGGAAGCACTTCGGCAACAGGCTGTTGGCAACCTTGGTGGCGCCCGTTTCGCTGAGGATGAAGAAACGGTCTTCGCTGACCGGCGCGTTGAGCGGGGCGCCGTCCTGCTTACAGTTGGGCAGAAGCTCGGTCAGCGCGCCGGGGTCGAGGACCGCGCCGGAAAGGATGTGGGCACCGATTTCGGCACCTTTTTCGATCAGGCAGACCGAAATCTCGCCACCCTTTTCCGCTGACAGCTGCTTGAGACGAATTGCCGAGGCCAGCCCGGCGGGGCCGCCGCCGACGATGACAACGTCAAATTCCATCGCTTCGCGTTCCATCATGTCTCCTCGTCAGTTCGTTGTCGCGTCGTGGGCAATACGGTACAGTATGGTGTCTTTTTTTTCAACCCTTCCGGGGAACCGGACCAATATGGAAAAGCGCTGGAAACTCGTTCATGTGACGACCATGCCGATTCGCTGGGGACATGGACGCCTACGGACATGTCAATAACACGGTCTTTTCCGCTACACGGAACAGGCCCGCGTCGAGTGGATCGAAGCGATGCAGGCGCCCGGTACGACTAAGCGAGGACGGGGCGGTGATCATCAACGCCAGTTGCAGTTTCCTGATTCCGCTGAACTACCCCGGCACGGTCGAGGTGCGGACCTATGCCAGCCATCCCGGGCGCTCAAGTTTCCAGACCCACGTCGAAATGCGTATCGTCGGCGATGAGCGGATATATGCCGAAGGCGCCGCCAAGGTGGTGTGGATGGATACCCGGACCGGCAAGTCGGTGCCCTTGCCAGACCACGTGCGGGCCGAGGTGGAAGGGGAGTAAACTCGCAGCCCTTCGCGTCGCCATTCCGGAAAACCATGAGCCAACGAAAGACTTGGGAAAAGTTGCTGTCCGCCGAACGGCCGGGTGCCGGCAAGGCGCCCGGAAGTCCCGAGCGCACCGCCTTCCAGCAGGACTACGACCGCATTGTCTTTACCTCCGCCTTCCGGCGGATGAAGGACAAGACGCAGGTCTTTCCGTTGTCAAAAAGCGACTATGTCCGCACGCGGCTGACCCACAGCCTCGAGGCCAGTTGTGTCGGACGTTCGCTCGGCGCGCTCGTCGGCCGCGAAATCATCGCCCGCCACGGTCTGCGGAACGTCGAATCGGGCGATTTCGGGGCGATCGTCGCCGCTGCCTGCCTCGCTCACGACATCGGCAATCCGCCTTTCGGGCACGCCGGCGAGGACGCAATTCGCGAATGGTTCCGCAGTTCCGGACTGCTCGAACGCCATACGCTGACCGTTGCTCAGCGCGCCGATTTCGAGCGCTACGAAGGCAATGCCCAAGGCTTTCGTACCGTCACCCGCCTGCAGAACCATGCCAATCCCCAGGCTGCAGCTGACCAGCGCAGACTCTTGGCGGCATTTACCAAGTACCCGCGTCGTCTCCGGTCGCAACCGAACTGACGGCAAGAGCGGCAAGAAATTCGGCTTCTTCCAGCAGGATGCCGCCGCCTTCAGCCGGGTGGCGCGGTCGACCGGTCTTGTCGAGCGAATTCCGGGCACCGCCTGGCGGCGGCACCCGCTGGCCTTCCTGGTCGAGGTGGCGGACGACACCTGCTACCTGATCGTCGACCTGAAGACGCCGCCCGTCTCGGCTTCGTGCCATATCGCGACGCCGAATATCTGCTTGCCGACCTCGCCGGCAGCGCTCCCGGCGATACCCGGCGGCTGGGTCGCCTGCACGACCCGGGGGGACGCCTCGAATACCTGCGGGCCAAGGCCATCGGCCGCCTGCTGGAAAACGGCGCGGCGGTCTTTCTGGAAAACGAGGACGCCATCATCAAGGGGACGTTCGATGACGAACTGCTCGAACAGTCGCCGGTTGCCGGTCCGCTGCAGGCGATCCTCCGCCTGGCCAAGGACACCATCTACACCGCCCGTCCGGCGCTCGAGATCAAACTGCAGGTTTCGAGGTTCTCGGTGCGCTGTTGGCCCTGTTCGCCGGCGCGGTGGAGGCGCGGGCGGGGCATGGGCGATTCACGACTCGTGACCGGATGCTGCTCCAGTTGTTGCCGGCCCAGTTTCTCGGCCTGGCGGGCGAACCCGATCCCGACCCTTATG
>JADKBR010000023.1 GCA_016714975.1 Candidatus Dechloromonas phosphorivorans
GCGTTGAACCAGCCTGTAATCCGGTCGCCGCCGAGTTTGTCCTTCTGAAATCGGGCGGGATTCCTGACCGCACACATTCGCACTCGGGACCTTCAGGTCACTGAGTATTATCGGTTGGAATGTGAAGTCGGGAGGCTGATGCGGTTGGTGACTGACGGGCGAGCCTGACTCTTGGCGCCCCCTGCGCTCTCCCGCAATCTTGAATTTCCTGTCGGGGAGAGGAAGGCGCGGTGCAGGCAATTGCCGCGGTCAACGGCAGAGAAAGCCGGATTTTGCTGTCGGCCCCACCTGGATCTGGCTCAAGTGCCGGTGAAAACCGGTTTCCGCTTTTCCTTGAAGGCGAGAATCCCTTCTCAGTCGTTGTGTCAGACCAGGCGGCGCAAGCCCTGAATTCGCTCGAAGCCCTGCGAGTCATCGGATGGGCGCTGGTTGGAATGCGCAGCCGGTCCTTCATTACCGAAATCGACAACGAGCATTTTGCGTGATTCCCGTGGCCATCTCGTAAGTGAACTCCTCGATTTGCGGGTTGTCGACGACGTAGGGTTGATGATGCTCGACCTGCTCGGCACGCTGGGCGCTCACCGGCTTGGCGGTGAAGGCCATTTCCTTGACCAGGCGGTAGGGGGAAAAGCCGCGTTGAAGAAAGCCAGTCGCCGCGGACGTTGTACGGCACGCCAAGGTGAGGGAGTGACGGCGAAAGTGGTACTTTGGCGACGCGATGATCAGGTCGCATGCGAAGATCGTTTCGCAGGCGCCGCCCCAGACCGACCCTTCGATCATGGCAATCACCGGCGCCGGAAACATCTCGATTTCACGGATCAGGGAGCGCAGCGGGTCGTCCCAGCCCAAAGCGGATCGCGCCTGTCCACCGGCGGCAGTTCCCAGACATCATGTCCCGGCCGACCAGACTTTTACCCCGGCTTGGCGCAGACGACCACGGCGTGCCTTGCCGCGCCGACATTCCCGTTCAACGCCGAAATTACCCCGTGGACCAGTTCGGCGTTGACCGAATCCCGGCGTCGCAAGCAGGCAGAACCGAGATCGACAGCGGAACGTGGCCGGCACGCTCGGCCTCGGCGGGCGACCCGGTTCCGACCGGTTGGTCGCGTGTCGCCCTGGGTCCCCGGCAGCACCGGGCACTCCCGCAGCGCCCTCGGTTATACGCGCCTGCCGCCCCGCTTAACGAAAACAACTCCATGGCCGACATTCTTTGCCTCAAGGGCGACGCCGCCTTTTCCGCCTTCCGTCTGCAACGCCTGCAAGCCCGCCTGGTCGCGGCCGTGTCGGATATCGAATCGGTGGTGGCCGATTACTGGCATGTCGTGGCGCAAAAGCGCGCCCTGAATGCCGACGAGCGCGCCAAGCTGGCGACGCTGCTGGAAGAGAAGGCGGCCGGCGCCGAAGCCGGCGAACTGTTCCTGGTCGCGCCGCGCATCGGCACCATTTCGCCGTGGTCGTCGAAGGCCACCGACATTGCCTGGAACTGCGACCTCGATGCCATCGAGCGCATTGAGCGCGTCATTGCCTTCCATGTCGTTGAACAGGCGGCCGGGCCTGAGCGCCGATGAAAGAAAAACCGTCGCCGGCCTGCTGCACGACCGCATGACCGAATCAGTGCTGCCCGGTTTCGAGCCGCCGGCGAACTGTTCCGCCATTTCGCGCCGAAGCCGCTTGCTACGGTCGATGATGCTGCAGGCGGCAAAACGGCCCTGGTCGACGCCAACGGTTCGCTTGGCCTTGCACTGTCCGACGACGAAATCGATTACCTGCTCGACGTCTTCACCAAGGCCGGCCGCAACCCGACCGACGTCGAACTGATGATGTTCGCCCAGGCCAATTCCGAACACTGCCGCCACAAGATTTTCAACGCCTCCTGGGTGATCGACGGCCAGGCCAAGGACAAGACCCTGTTCGGCATGATCCGCGAAACGCACGCCGCCCACCCGCAGGGTACGGTGATGGCTTACGCCGACAACGCGTCGATCATCGAAGGTGCCAGCATCCAGCGTTTCTACCCGGATGCCGACCGCGGCTATTCCGCGCAAGGAAGAGCTGACCCACATCCTGGCCAAGGTCGAGACGCACAACCACCCGACGGCGATTTCGCCCTTCCCCGGCGCGGCGACCGGTTCCGGCGGCGAAATCCGCGACGAAGGCGCCACCGGCAAGGGTTCCAAGCCGAAGGCCGGCCTCTGCGGTTTCTCGGTCTCCAACCTGAACCTGCCCGATGCGCCGCAGCCGTGGGAACACGCCTACGGCCGTCCGTCGCGCATCGCCTCGGCGCTCGACATCATGCTGGAGGGGCCGATTGGCCGCGGCGGGCTTCAACAACGAATTTGGCCGCCCGAACCTGACCGGCTATTTCCGCACCTACGAGCAGGACGTCGCCGGCACGGTGCGCGGCTACCACAAGCCGATCATGATCGCCGGCGGTCTGGCAGCATCCAGGCCGAGCAGTCGTTCAAGGAAGAAACCTTCCCGGTCGGCACGAAATTCGTGCAGCTCGGCGGCCCCGGCATGCTGATCGGTCTGGGCGGCGGTGCCGCCTCGTCGATGACGGCCGGCTCCAATGCCGAAGACCTTGATTTTGCCTCGGTCCAGCGTGGCAACCCGGAAATCCAGCGGCGGGCGCAGGAAGTCATCGACCGTTGCTGGCAGATGGGCGACGGGAAGAGGGGCGACGGACTGATCCGTCGGTTCACGACGTCGGTGCCGGTGGCGTCTCCAACGCCTTGCCGGAACTGGCCCACTGGGCGGCGTCGGCGCATTTTCGACCTGCGCAAGGTGCCGACCGAAGAGCCGGGCATGTCGCCGGCCGAAATCTGGTCCAACGAATCGCAGGAACGCTACGTGCTGGCCATTCCGCCGAACCGCATCGCCGAATTCCAGGCCATGTGCGAGCGCGAGCGCTGCCCGTTTGCCGTGGTCGGCGAAGCGACCGGCGACGGCCATCTGACGGTGACCGACGCCCATTTCGGCGTCAATCCGGTCGATATGGAAATGGAAGCGCTGCTCGGCAAGCCGCCGCGGATGACCCGCGACGTCAAGCACGAGCCGGAAACCTTCGTCTCCTTCGACGCCACCGCCATCGAACTCAAGGACGCCGCCTATCGCCTGATGCGTCTGCCGACCATCGCCGACAAGACCTTCCTGATCTCGATCGGCGACCGCTCGGTCGGCGGCATGACGGCGCGCGACCAGATGGTCGGCCCGTGGCAGGTGCCGGTGGCCGACGTCGCGGTGACGACGATGGGCTACCAGGGTTATCTCGGCGAAGCCTTCGCCATGGGCGAGCGCACCCCGCTCGCCGTGTTCGATGCCCCGGCCTCCGGCCGCATGGCGATTGGCGAAGCGCTGACCAACCTGGCCGCCGCCGATATCGGCGAACTGGGCAAGGTCAAGCTCTCGGCCAACTGGATGGCGCCGTGTGGCGTGCCGGGCGAGGATGCCCGCCTGTTCGATACCGTCGAGGCGGTGTCCGAACTGTGCAAGGTCATCGGCGTGTCGATTCCGGTCGGCAAGGATTCGCTGTCGATGCGTACCGCCTGGGATGAGCAGGGCGTCAAGAAGCAGGTCGTCTCGCCGCTGTCGCTGATCGTCACTTCGTTTGCTGCGGTCGACGACGTGCGCAGGACGAAAACGCCGCAACTGGCCGTCGATCAGGGCGAAACCGAACTGTTGCTGCTCGACCTCGGCAAGAACCGCCTCGGCGGCTCGGCGCTGACCCAGGTGTACAACGCGACCGGCAGCGATGCGCCGGATGTCGATGAGCCGGCCAAGCTCAAGGGTCTGTTCGACGCCGTGCAGAAGCTGAATCGCGAGGGAATGCTGCTCGCCTACCACGACCGTTCCGACGGTGGCCTGTTCGTGGCGGCCTGCGAAATGGCCTTCGCCAGCCGCCGTGGCGTCTCCCTCGACCTCGACGGCATCTGCTACGATGCTGGTGCCGGTGATGTCGATGGCTCCGAGAAGCGCCCCGACCTGCTGGCCGGCCGCGATTTCGAGCACATCGTGCGCGCCCTGTTCAACGAAGAACTTGGTGCCCTGATCCAGATCCGCCGTGCCGACCGCGAAAAGGTCACGCCCATCCTGCGCGCCTGTGGCGTGCCTTACCACTTCGTCGGCACCCTGAACGAGTGGGACGAAATCCGCGTCACCCGCAACGCCAAACGCGTGCTGCGCGAGAAGCGTGTCGATCTGCAACGTGCCTGGTCGGAAACCAGCTACCAGATGCAGGCGATGCGTGACAACCCGAGCTGCGCCCAGCAGGAATTCGACCGCATCCTCGACGTCGCCGATCCCGGCCTGACGCCGAAGCTGACTTTCGATCCGCAGGACGATTTCACCAAGGTTTACACGCAACTCAGCGGCCGGCCGCGCGTTGCCATCCTGCGCGAGCAGGGCGTCAACAGCCATTACGAAATGGCCGCCGCCTTCGACAAGGCCGGCTTTGCCTCGGTCGACGTCCATATGAGCGACATCCTGGCCGGCCGTGTCAGCCTGAAAGACTTCAAGGGGCTGGTCGCCTGCGGCGGCTTCTCCTACGGTGACGTGCTCGGCGCCGGCCTCGGCTGGGCGCGGACCATCCTGATGCACGACGGCTGCCGCGACGAATTCGCCGCCTTCTTCAATCGTCCGGATACCTTCGCCCTCGGCGTCTGCAACGGCTGCCAGATGATGAGCGCGCTCAAGTCGATCATCCCGGGTGCCGAAAACTGGCCGGCTTTCCGTCGCAACAAGGTCGAGCAGTTCGAAGCACGTTTCGTGATGGCCGAAATCCTTGAGTCGCCGTCGATCTTCTTCGCCGGCATGGAAGGCTCGCAAGTGCCGATCGTCGTTTCGCACGGCGAGGGCAGGGCAGTGTTCGACAATGCCGACGACCAGGCCAAGGTGCTGTCCGCCGTGCGCTACGTCGACAACAAGGGCGAGCCGACCGAGGTCTATCCGTACAACCCGAACGGTTCGCCGGGCGGCCTGACGGCGGTGACCACGGCCGACGGCCGCTTCACGATCATGATGCCGCACCCGGAGCGCGTCTTCCGCACCGTGCAGATGTCGTGGCACCCGGAAAACTGGGGCGAGGATTCGCCGTGGATGCGCATGTTCCGCAACGCGCGGCGCTGGGTGGGGCTAAGCTCCCGGCGAATTGCCCCAGTTGGCTGGGCCGCCGTGGTCGCTTTGAAAACCGGCAAGACTGCTCACTGCCGCGATTGAGTCAGACGCGAGTCCGGTTTATCCGACAAGGCCGGCGCCAGCAGGCAGGCGTCTGCAGCGACTGGGTTCTGGGCTCCTTGGTTTTTGGAGATATGGGCGAGGTCTCGTGCAGGGTTTTCGACCATGAAGGCAGTTTATCAGATAACTGTATGGATGTACAGTATTCGCTTTCTATCGAACCCGCTGTAGTCTCTCAAGTTGTCATCTTCCGGTGGATGAAAGAAGCATGTCTTGGGTCAGATATCTCAGGTTGCCACGTGCCTGTATCTCCGCACTCTGTATCGGCAGACACTGGAACAGCATGCGCAAAGTCAGGACCATTTCCGAGGCTGTCGGCGGAACAATGGTCGTTGAGGTCGGCCGAAAGCGTGGCGCGCGGGTCTGTATCACGGTAGGGCTGGAGCACCTGAGCTTGTTCAGCGATTCTCTGAAACCCGGTCTGGAGGACGTGCCATGAGCGCAATCCATATGCCGACCGAGCTGGTGTCTGGCGTCGCCGAGATGGATCGTCAGCACGACCAACTCTTTAACGAGATAGTGCAGGTCAAGTGCGCCTTGCTCGAGGTTGAGGATGATCACGAAGATGGCCTGGCGCTACTTTCCCGTTTTGCCGAGGACCTCATTGCGCACTTCGCGTGGGAAGAGGAAACCGCCCGGCTTCAGGGCGTTCGCTTTGAGGAGGGCCACATCAAGGCGCATCGCCAGATGACTGCCTTCATTCGGACGAAAGTCGCGGAGGTCAGTCGCGGTGACTGCAATATTCCTGCCCTCATGGTGTTCATGGAGCGCTGTTTCGAAACCCATGTCGTCAATATGACCTGAAATTCGGGCATGACCTGCGGGCAGGCCCGGGCAGAAACCCTGTACCAATTCCTGAGCGACATCCACAAGGGGCGAAGATTTTTTGCGGTCCGTCGATCCGGGGCTTGCTGGGCCGATCGCCTCGGCCACCACCAGGCCAAAAGGCGGATTTCAGCGCTGTTCAAGAAGAGTTCCATGGCTCGCTCCAGCATTGGTCTTTGGCGAGAGATTAGGTCAATCCGGCTTGGTGATACAGTTGCAATAAAGTAAAATTGTCACCAGTACAGTTGTGTCAATCATCAACTGTACTTGCTGGTTCACCCCCCGACTGTATCGGTGATTCATGACGACTGAACTGCTGCGCTATGAAAAGCTGGCTGGCGACCTGCAGGGATTGATCGCCGGCGGGGTTCTGCGCCACGGCGATCGCCTGCCTTCGTTGCGGCGCCTGGCAACGGAACGGAGGCTTTCGCTATCCACCGTCGTGCAGGCGTTGCGCCAGCTCGAGGATCAGGGCCTGGTGGAAGCGCGCCCGCAGTCCGGATATTTCGTGCGGCGATCGCTCCCTCCACGCGCCGAACCTGTACTGCGGTCGACGCCGGAAGTCGCGGTGCCGGTGGATGTCACGCAACGCCTGATTCGTGTATTGCAAGCCGGTAGCAGGCCCGGCGTGGCGCCGCTGGCGGCGGCACTGCCGCATCCTTCATTGTTGCCGATAGCCGCATTGCAGCGGCTCTATGCCGGCGTCGCCCGGCGTTGCCCAAAACTTCTCGCGGGTGGCAGCCACGCATCGACATGGACGAACCGGCGCTGGTTCGCCAGTTGGTACGCCGTTCACTGGCGTGGGGCGGGCCGCTGGACGCTGAAGAGATCGTCGTCACCAATTCCTGCACCGAAGCGCTCGGTCTCTGCCTGCGGGCGGTCACCCGACCCGGTGATACCGTGGCGGTCGAATCGCCAGCTTACTACCTGATGCTGCAATTGCTGGAGACCCTTGGCCTGCGCGCTCTGGAGATCCCGAGCGACCCGCGCACCGGCATGTCGGTCGAGGCGCTCGATGTTGCCGCCCGCGATGGACGAGTCGCGGCATGCCTGCTGGTGCCGAATGCCAGCAATCCGCTCGGCAGCCTGATGCCGGAGCCCAAAAAACGCTTGCTGGCGGCGTTGACCGCAACACGCGGCGTCGCGTTGATCGAGGACGACATCTATGGCGACCTCTGCTTCGACAACCAGCGCCCGTAGTCTGATCAAGGCCTTCGACGCGACGGGTAACGTGATGCTCTGCTCGTCTTTCTCGAAGAGTCTGTCGCCGGCCCTGCGCATCGGCTTCGTCGCTGCCGGGCGCCACCGGCAGGCAATCGCGCTGCAGAAGACGGTGACCAGTGGCGGGACCAATCCGCTGACCCAGCAGGTGCTCGCCGAATATCTCGATTCCGGCGCTTACGAGCGACATCTCCGTAGCTTGCGGCGCAGCTATGAGCGTCAGGTCGATGCCATGCGCCAGGCAGTGACCCGGCACTTCCCGGCAGAGACCCGAATTGCCCAGCCTCAGGGCGGTTTCGTCCTGTGGATCGAAATGCCCGAGGATTGCGACACGATGGCATTGCATGAAGCGGCGGCGGGGCAGGGGCTCGCTTTTGTTCCCGGCGAACTGTTCTCCGCCAGCGGCATGTATCGCAATTGCCTGCGCCTGAACTGCGGCAACCCGCATGCGCCCGAGATCGAGGATGCCGTGCGCCGACTGGGGCAACTGATCGGACAGGGATAGTTCCGCAACACCGGGGCAGGTCGATGAAGGGTAGTGAAATTACGGTATCATTGCCGTTTCCGGCGAACCGCCGTTCGTCGTTTTGAACGTATCCGAAGGGTTTTTCCGCTCATGTTTGATGCAGTTCGCAACAACAAAAGGATTGTCCAGATTTTTCTGGCGCTGATCACCCTGCCGTTCGCTTTCTTCGGCGTCGATTCCTATGTGCGCAACGCAGGAACCGGAGACGCTGTGGCCAGGATCGGTGATGTCAAGATCAGCCAGCAGCAGTTCCAGCAGGCGCTGCGTGACCAGCAGGAGCGTTTGCGGACGCAGATGGGGGCGCAGTTCGATGCAAAGATGCTGGATGCACCGGAGGCGCGGAGGGCAATTCTCGATGATCTCGTTGACCAGCAGTTGCTGACGCTGGAAGCGACCAAGAAGAAAATGTTTGCCAGCGACGATGCGATTCGGCGCACGATCGACGGCATCGACGGCTTCAAGGTCGATGGCAAATTTTCTCAGGAACGCTATGAAGCGGCGCTCCGCGGTCAAGGCATGACCCCGTCCGGCTTCGAGGCGCGTCTGCGCCAGGACCTGACCCTGCAGCAACTGGCGATGGCCGTCAGCCAGTCGGGGGTCATGGCGCGGACGGTCAGCGACCGCATCCTCGCCATTCAGACCGAAAAGCGCGATATTCAGGAATTCCGTCTGCCGCTCGACGCCTATCTTGACAAGGTCCAGCTGGCCGACGGTGCGGCAAAGAAGTTCTACGACGAGAACAGCAAGCAGTTCGAGATACCGGAGCAGGCCAAGGTCGAATTCGTCGTGCTGTCGATGGAAACCGTCGGTGCGTCGCTGGCGATTTCGGAAACCGAGATCAAGGCGTGGTATGACGGTCACAAGGATCGTTACCAGCAACCCGAAGAGCGACGTGCCAGCCACATCCTGATGAGTTCCGAAAAGCTTGGCAAGGACAAGGCCAAAGCCAAGGCCGAGGAAGTGCTCAAGGAAGTCCGCAAGAATCCGGCCGCCTTTGCCGACCTGGCGAAGAAGAACTCCGATGATCCGGGCTCGGCCGCCAAGGGCGGAGATCTTGGCTTCATTGGCCGCGGCATGATGGTCAAGCCATTCGAGAATGCCACCTTCAGCCTCAAGGATGGCGAGATCTCGAGCGTTGTTGAAACGGATTTCGGCTTCCACGTCATCAAGCTGACCGGCATGCGCAACGCCAAGGAAAAGGATCTGGCCGAGGTCAAAGGTGAAATCGAGGCGGAGTTGAAGAAGGCTGCCGGGTCGCGCAAATTCGCCGAAGCTGCCGAAGGATTCAGCAATACCGTCTATGAGCAGTCCGACAGCCTGAAACCGGCGGCCGACAAGTACGGACTCGCCGTCAAGCAGTCGGAATGGCTGGGACGCCAGGCCAATCCGGCGAATGGTCCGCTGGCCAATGAAAAACTGCTGGCGGCTGTGTTTTCGGTGGACTCAGTGAAGAACGGGCGCAATAGCGAAGCCGTCGAAATCGCACCGAACACGCTCGTCGCCGCCAGAATTCTTGATTACAAGCCGGCCGCGCTGCAGCCCTTCGACAACGTCAAGGGCAGTATCGAGACGTTGCTCAGACGCCAGGAAGCCCAGACTCTGGCGCGCAAGGATGGCGAATCCCGTCTCGAAGCGCTCAGAAGGGGCGAGGAAAGTCTCAATTGGGGTGCGGTCAGAGCATATCCCGCCTTGATTCCCGGCAGATCCCGCAGACCGCAGGGCCGACCGTCTTCAAGATGGACACGACCAAGCTGCCGGCCTATGCGGGTGTCGACCTGCCCGGGACGGGCTACGCGCTGTTCAAGCTGGTCAGCATCAATGCCGGTGACGCGCTCGACGATGCCCGCAAGCAGGCCCTGTTGCGCCAGTTGAATACGCTGGAGGCGCAGGAAGAGGTGCAGAGCTACCTCGCCGCTCTTCGCAGCCGTTACAAGGTGGAAATCAACAAGGCTGTGCTGGAAGCCAAGGACAAGTAATCAGGCGGGCTGATCATGGCCAGCCCGATACAAGAAAACGCCGACCGGTTTTTCCTGGTCGGCGTTTTTCATGCCATTTCGCGGGTGGACCGCGACAGTCGTTTTTCAGGCGGGCAGCGGCTCCGCGTTGCCCAGCGCCGTTGTGTTCATGCCGCCATCGACGTAGAGAATTTCGCCGGTAATGCCGCTGGCCAGGTCGGAAAGCATGAAGGCGGCCGCGTTGCCGACCTCGTCGATGGTCACGTTACGCCTCAGCGGGGCGTTGTGCGAGTTGTAGGCGAGCAGCTTGCCGAAATTGCCGATGCCGGACGCCGCCAGCGTCTTGATCGGGCCGGCCGATATGGCGTTGGCGCGCGTGCCTTCGGGTCCGAGGCTGAATGCGAGGTAACGCGTCGCTGCTTCGAGGCTGGCCTTCGCCAGGCCCATGGTGTTGTAATTGGGCATGGTGCGCTCGGCGCCAAGATAGGAGAGGGCGAGCAGCGAACCTTTGCGGCCTTGCATCATCGGGCGCGCGGCCTTGGCCAACGCCGGGTAGCTGTATGCCGAAATCTCGTGAGCGATGCGGAAGGCTTCGCGCGAGATGCCGGTCAGGAAGTCGCCTTCGATGGCTTCGGTCGGCGCGTAGGCGATCGAGTGCACGAGGCCGTCGAGGCCATCCCAGCGCTTGCCGAGGACGACGAAAACATTGTCGATCTGCTCGTCGCTGCTGACATCTAGGGGAATCGTGATGTCGCTACCGAATTCGCCTGCGAACTTCTTGATGCGGTCCTCGAAGCGTTCATTCTGGTAGGTGAAGGCGAGTTGCGCGCCTTCACGGTGACAAGCCTTGGCGATACCGTAGGCGATCGAGTGTTTGGACAGCAAACCGGTGATCAGAATCTTCTTGTCGGCTAGAAAGCCCATGCGATGTTCTCCCTGGAGGGTTCAGCCCCGAGATTATAATGCATCACATGTTCGGATAGGTTGGCCCTTCGCCGCCTTGGGGCACGACCCAGTTGATGTTCTGGGTTGGATCCTTGATGTCGCAAGTCTTGCAATGGACGCAGTTTTGCGCATTGATCTGCAGGCGCGGATTGTTGCCCTGTTCGTCGCGCAGGATTTCATAGACGCCGGCCGGACAGTAACGTTGTTCCGGCGCGTCATATTGCTCGAGATTGACGGTGATCGGGATGTTCGCATCCTTCAACTGGAGATGGCAGGGCTGGTCTTCCTCGTGGTTGGTGCTGGACAGAAAGACCGAGGACAGGCGGTCGAAGGTCAGTACGCCGTCCGGTTTCGGGTAGGAAATCGGCGGGCACTCGGAAGCGGGCTTCAACTTGGCGTGATCCGGAGCCTTGTGGTGTAGCGTCCACGGTGCCTTGCCGCGCAGGACGATCTGGTCGATCCCGAACATCAGCGAACCAAGTTTCATGCCCTTGTTCATCCACGGCTTGAAATTTCGCGCCCGGTAGAGCTCGTCGTAGAGCCAGCTGCTCCTGAATGCTTCCGGGTAGGCGATCAGCTCGTCGTGCTCGCGTGCGCCCTTGAGTGCTGCGAAACAGGCCTCAGCGGCGAGCATGCCTGACTTGATGGCACAATGCATCCCCTTGATTCGTGCCGCATTCAGGAAGCCGGCATTGTCGCCGACCAGGACGCCGCCCGGGAAAATCAGTTTCGGCAGGGACTGTATGCCGCCCGCCGTCAGGGCGCGGGCGCCGTAGGCGATACGCTTGCCGCCGTCGAGGAACTTGCGGATCTCCGGATGCGTCTTGTAGCGCTGGAATTCATCGAACGGTGACAGGTGTGGGTTGGTATAGCCGAGACCGACGACGTAACCGACCGCGACCTGGTTGTTTTCGAGGTGGTAGAGGAAACCACCGCCGTAGGTGTCGGGCTCCATCGGCCAGCCGCCGCTATGGACGACGAGGCCAAGCTGGTGATTCTCCGGCTTGATCTCCCACAGCTCTTTGATGCCGATGCCGTAGGTCTGCGGGTCCGCGCCGGCATTGAGCTTGAATCTTTCCTGAAGCTGCTTGCCGAGATGGCCGCGGCAGCCCTCGGCAAAGAAAGTGTACTTGCCGTGCAACTCCATGCCCATCTGGAAATTTGGGCCTTCGGCACCATCGTGCAGACGTCCCATGTCGCCAGTGGCGACACCCTTCACCGAGCCATCCACGTTGAACAGGACTTCAGCGCCGGCAAAGCCAGGGTAGATCTCGACACCCAGCGCCTCGGCCTGATCACCGAGCCAGCGGCAAAGATTGGCGAGCGAAATGACATAGCAGCCTTCGTTATGGAAACACTTCGGTAAAAGGCTGTTGGAACCCTTTTGGCACCCGTTTCGCTGAGGATGAAAAAACGGTCCTCGCTGACTGGCGCGTTGAGCGGCGCACCGTCTTGTTTCCAGTTGGGCAGAAGCTCGGTCAGAGCCCCGGGATCCAGCACCGCGCCCGAAAGGATGTGGGCGCCGATCTCGGCCCCTTTTTCAATGAGGCAGACCGAAACTTCGCTGCCGTTCTCCGCTGCCAGTTGCTTGAGGCGGATTGCCGACGCCAGTCCGGCGGGGCCGCCGCCGACGATGACAACGTCAAATTCCATCGCTTCGCGTTCCATCATCTCTCCTTGTCAGATCATTGTCGCGTCGTGGGCAATACGGTACAGTATGGTGTTGATTTTTTCAACCCTTCCAGGGAAACGAACCAATATGGAAAAGCGCTGGAAACTCGTTCATCTCACCACCATGCCCATTCGCTGGGGTGATATGGATGCCTACGGCCACGTCAATAACACCGTCTACTTCCGCTACATCGAGCAGGCGCGCGTCGAGTGGATCGAGGCGATGCAGGTGCCGGTTCGGCCGGGCGCGGAAGGGCCGGTGATCATCAACGCCAGCTGCACTTTCCTGATTCCACTTAACTATCCCGGGACGGTCGAGGTGCGGACCTACGCCAGCCATCCGGGGCGCTCCAGTTTCCTCACCCATGTCGAGATGCGCGTCGTCGGCGATGAGCGGGTGTATGCCGAAGGCGCCGCCAAAGTGGTGTGGATGGATACCCGGACTGGCAAGTCCGTTCCACTGCCCGCGCATGTGCGGAACGAGGTTGAAGGGGAGTAAACTCATAGCCCAGCGCATCGCGTTCCGATAATCATGGGCCACCGAAAAACCTGGGAAAAGCTGCTCTCCGCCGAACGGCCGGGGGCTGGCAGCACGCCTGGAACTCCGGAACGGACTGCCTTCCAGCAGGACTACGACCGCATTGTCTTCACCTCGGCTTTCCGAAGGATGAAAGACAAGACGCAGGTTTTCCCGCTTGCCAAGAGCGACTATGTGCGGACCCGTCTGACGCACAGCCTCGAGGCCAGCTGTGTCGGCCGATCCCTGGGGGCGCTCGTCGGCCGCGAGATCATCGCCCGCCACGATTTGCAAAACGTCGAATCCGGAGACTTCGGGGCCATCGTCGCCGCCGCCTGCCTCGCGCACGACATCGGGAACCCACCCTTCGGTCACGCCGGGGAAGACGCCATCCGCGAATGGTTCCGCAGTTCCGGCCTGCTTGAACGCCATCCTCTGACCGCCGCACAGCGCGCTGATTTCGAGCGTTACGAAGGAAATGCCCAAGGCTTTCGCATCGTCACCCGCCTGCAAAGCCCTGCCAATCCGGGGCTGCAACTGACCAGCGCGGTCCTGGCGGCATTCACCAAGTACCCGTGTCCTTCTTCGGTCGACGGCGAACTCGACGGCAAGAGCAGCAGGAAGTTCGGTTTCTTTCAGCATGATGCTGGCGCATTCGCGGACGTGGCGCGGTCGACCGGTCTGGTCGAGCGGATTCCAGGCACGCCCTGGCGGCGCCATCCACTGGCATTCCTGGTTGAAGTGGCCGACGACACCTGCTACCTGATCGTCGACCTGGAAGACGCCGCCCGCCTTGGCTTCGTGTCCTACCGTGAGGCGGAATATCTCCTCGCCGATCTTGCCGGAAGCGCGGCCAGCGCGCAGCGTCGCGGCGGCCTGCATGACCCGAAGGAACGCCTCGAGTACTTGCGGGCCAAAGCCATCGGCCGCGTGCTGGAATGCGCTGCGGCAGTCTTTCTGGATAACGAGGGGGCAATTCTCGAAGGGGCTCTTGACGACGAACTGCTTGAGCAGTCGCCAGTTGCCGTGCCCCTGAAAGCCATACTCCAGATTGCCAAGGAGACGATCT
Organism: Candidatus Dechloromonas phosphorivorans; assembly: GCA_016714975.1. GTDB lineage: Bacteria > Pseudomonadota > Gammaproteobacteria > Burkholderiales > Rhodocyclaceae > Azonexus > Azonexus phosphoriphilus. The sequence continues at coordinate 13,962 of JADKBR010000023.1, forward strand.
ACAATGCGCGGCCAGCGCTCGAGATCGAGACCGCCGGTTTTGAGGTGCTCGCGGCGTTGCTCGGGCTTTTCAGCAATGCAGTCGAGGCAAGGGCAGGGCATTCCCGCTTCACGACACGCGAAAGCATGTTACTTAAATTACTGCCACCCCAATTCCTCGGTTACGGCGGCGAACCGGATCCCGACCCCTACATTCGCCTGCTGCAAGTGGCCGATTTCGTTGCCGGGATGACTGATTCCTACGCAGTCGACATGTACCGCAAGCTGAGAGGCTTTGATCTGCCGACATGAATCGCCAACTTGTTTCTAACGTTGATTCTAACGAATATGCGATATCCTGTTGATTAAAGTGTTTCCGCGTTGACTGCAGAGTGAGGACTGGTCAAGCCCTGAGCGCAAGCGTTGATTGACCAGTTTCGCACGGTGCACGCCGAACAGAGATGTCGCATTGATGAGTGCGCAGATTGCAGCCATGAGCGCACGGGGAAATTCCCTGCCAAGCATCCTACCGAACAGTCACACTTGAAAACGGCGAAATCGGTCGTCTGCCGGATTTGAACGCATTTGAACGCGAGCGACAAAAACGCGACTCCGCAACACGTAGCCCAATACCGCGGGTCGAACGGATAGTGCGCATAATTTGCATTATGTAAAATGATATCGACAGGCGCAATCCAGGGGTCCAACGAGCGTCCTCCACGCTCTCCTCCGGGATTTCAGTTCAGGTCTTCGCCCTTGATGTCCGGCAGGCGCACGACGGGAATGCCTTCTTCACGCAACGCCTCGCATTCGTCTTCGCTCGCGTTGCCGCAGATCGCGCGTTCGGGAGATTCTTGGCGATGGATTCTTCTCGCCTCCGTGGCGAACGCATCACCGACATTGTCGCTGTTGGCGAGCAGTGCTTGCACGAACTGGCGGTACATCGCCATCACCTGGGTGGCGGCCGGAAGCAGCGGCACCGATGCCAGGCGCACCTTGTCTGAGGATGCTGCCGAGCCCTCTGCCGGCGATGAACGGTGCGCCGCGATGCTGACCAGCGATGGAACGCGGCGGACTTCGTCGCTGTCGCAACTGGGACAGCGGATGAGGCACCTCGCCTGCTGGTCGGCGAAGTCCTCGGCGCTCCGGAACCATCCTTCGAAGCGGTGGTCGCCGTCGCAGGCAAGGTCGAAAATGATCATCGGTTCACCCTTGGTGCCCGGGACGGGGGTCGAACCCGTATAGCCAGAGGCCGAGAGATTTTAAGTCTCTTGTGTCTACCAATTTCACCACCCGGGCGGCTCGCCGATTATAGCGAGCGCCAGATGCAAAAAGGGAAAGCGTTGTGGCGCTTTCCCCTCTTCTTGTGGAGCGGCAGAAGAGTCTCGAACTCTCGACCTATACCTTGGCAAGGTATCGCTCTACCAACTGAGCTACTGCCGCAAATTCCTGGAGGCGCGAGCCGGAGTCGAACCGACCTACTCGGATTTGCAATCCGGTGCATAACCGCTTTGCTATCGCGCCCTGCGTGAAATCAAGAACACCCCAACCAAAAAAGGGAAAGCCGAGCTTTCCCTGAAAAACCTGGAGCGGCAGAAGAGTCTCGAACTCTCGACCTATACCTTGGCAAGGTATCGCTCTACCAACTGAGCTACTGCCGCGCTGAACCGAGCCGGGATTATAGGCGCTGCCGATCAATTGTCAACATTGCGCCTGATCCGACGGAGAGCAAGTCTGGAAACCGACTGAGCATGGATTTTCAAAAAGAATAAAGGCACCGCCCTGCCCCGGTTCTCGTCACTTCTTGCCGGCTTTCCGCGGTCGACCGCAACAATCAGGCCTTTTCGTGGCTGGCCAGGCGCATCCAGGTGTCGACCACCGTATCGGGGTTCAGTGAGATGCTGTCGATGCCCTGATCCATCAGCCATTCCGCCAGATCGGGGTGGTCTGAGGGGCCTTGGCCGCAGATTCCGATGTACTTGCCGGCCTTGTTGGCGGCGGCGATGGCCATTGCCAGCAGCATCTTGACTGCCGGGTCGCGCTCGTCGAAAAGGTTGGCGACGAGGCCCGAGTCGCGGTCGAGGCCGAGGGTGAGCTGGGTCAGGTCGTTGGAGCCGATCGAGAAGCCGTCGAAGATTTTCAGGAAATCGTCGGCGAGCAGCGCATTGGAAGGAATTTCGCACATCATGATCAGCTTCAGGTCGTTCTCGCCCTGCTTCAGACCGTGGCCAGCCAACAGGTCGACAACGGCCTGGGCCTCGCCGAGGGTGCGGACGAATGGCACCATCAGTTGAACGTTGGTCAGCCCCATCTCGCCGCGGACTTTCTTCATGGCCCGACATTCCATCTCGAAGCAATCCTCGAAAGTGTGCGCGATGTAGCGCGAGGCGCCGCGGAAGCCAAGCATCGGGTTTTCTTCTTCCGGTTCGTAGAGTTCGCCGCCAAGCAACTTGCGGTACTCGTTAGACTTGAAGTCGGAAAGACGGACGATTACCGGGTTCGGCCAGAAGGCGGCGGCGATGGTGGCGACCCCCTCGACCAGTTTCTCGACGAAGAAAGCCTTCGGCGAGGCGTAGCCGCGGGCGCGGCGCTTGATTTCCTCGCGCTTCGATGCCGGCAGGCGGTCGACATCGAGGATCGCCTTCGGGTGAATGCCGATGACGTTGTTGATGATGAACTCGACGCGGGCGAGGCCGACGCCGGCATTCGGCAACTGGGCGAATTCGAAGGCCAGTTCCGGATTGCCGACGTTCATCATGATCTTGACCGGCACCTCGGGCATGGCAGAGATGTTTCGGGAAGAGATCTCGAAGTCGAGGCTACCGCGGTAGACGTGGCCGGTGTCGCCCTCGGTGCACGAGACGGTGACGGTATCGCCATCGCGCAGGGTTTCGGTGGCATCACCACAGCCGACGATCGCCGGTATGCCCAGCTCGCGGGCGATGATCGCTGCATGGCAGGTGCGGCCGCCCCGGTTGGTGACGATGGCGGAAGCGCGCTTCATCACCGGCTCCCAGTTGGGGTCGGTCATGTCGGCCACCAGTACGTCGCCCGGCAGGACCTGATCCATCTGCTTCGGGTCGGTGACGATGCGCACCGGGCCGATGCCAATCCTCTGGCCAATGGCGCGGCCGGAAGCAAGTACTTTGGAGAACTGCTTGAGCTTGAACTTCTCGATCCGGCCAGCGCCAGAATGCGACTGCACGGTTTCCGGGCGCGCCTGCAGGATGTAGAGTTTGCCGTCGACGCCATCCTTGCCCCATTCGATGTCCATCGGGCGACCGTAATGCTGCTCGATGGTCATCGCGTAGCGGGCCAGTTCCATGACTTCATCGTCATTGATCGAGAACGTGTGGCGCAGCGATTCTGGAACCTCCTCGGTGACCACCGAACGACCGGCGGCCTTCTCGGCGGCGAAGGTCATCTTGATCATCTTGGAGCCGAGGTTGCGGCGCACGACAGCCTTCTTGCCGGCAGCCAGCATCGGCTTGTGTACGTAGAACTCGTCCGGATTGACGGCGCCCTGCACCACCGTCTCCCCGAGGCCATAACTTGACGTGACGAAGACGGCGTCGCGGAAGCCGGATTCGGTGTCTAGCGTGAACATGACGCCGGCGGCACCTTTGTCGGAACGGACCATGCGCTGGACGCCGGCCGACAGCGCGACCTCGGCGTGGACGAAGCCCTTGTGCACCCGGTAGGAGATGGCGCGGTCGTTGTACAGCGAGGCAAACACTTCCTTGATTGCGTACAGGATGTTTTCGAGGCCGACGATATTTAGGAAGGTTTCCTGCTGACCGGCAAAGGAAGCATCGGGCAGGTCTTCGGCAGTGGCCGAGGAGCGCACGGCGAACGACATGTCGGCACCGGAACCGGCGACCAGACGCTGGTACTGCTCGGTGATGGCCACGGTCAACACGGTCGGAAGCGGCGTTTCCTTGATCCAGCCACGTATCTCGGCGCCACAGGCGGCGAGCGCGTTTACGTCTTCGACGTCGAGGATGTCGAGGGCCGCATTGATCCTGTCATCGAGGCCGCTCTGCGCGAGGAAGTCGCGGTAGGCCAGCGCCGTGGTGGCGAAACCGCCCGGCACACGCACGCCGGAGTCGGCCAACTGGCTGATCATCTCGCCGAGCGACGAGTTCTTGCCGCCGACCTGTTCGACATCGGTCATGCGCAGTTCTTCAAAGGGAATGACGAGACGGTTCATGCGGATTCCTTTCAGAGCATCCAATCAGGAAGAATGTGAAGCCGGGGGTTGAGAATCGGTATGCAGACGCCGGGCGGCTGTTTCGCGCCGCGCGGCTGAGCGCAGCGACTGGGCCAGCGTCTCGCGGACGAAATCGATATGGGTTTCTGCGGCGGCGCGGGCGGCCTGCGGCTTGCGCTCGCGGATCGCTGTGTAAATGGCCTCATGCTGGCGCAACAACAAGGAACCGGCTGAGGGAGTGCGCTGCAACTCGCCCAGATTCAGGCGGATGTTGTCATGCATCAGGTGCAGTAATGCCGCCGAGAGTTGGCCGACCAGGACATTGTGCGAGGCTTCGCCGATCGCTTGGTGAAAGGCTATGTCGGCACACGAGCGGGATTCCAGATCATCGACCAGGAAAGCGTCGTTGAGGGCTGCGAAAGCCTGGTCGAGGCGCGTCTGGTCGGCTTCGGTCGCCCGTTCGGCGGCCCATTGGGCGGCCTGCCCTTCGAGCATGCGGCGGAATTCGAGCATGTCCTCGCGCAGATTGGGGTGCTCCCCCAGCATGTCTTGCCAAGGATCGAAGAAACTCGATTCGAGACGATCGGTCACATAGGTACCACCGCCCTGGCGGCTCCGCACCATCCCTTTGGAGGCTATCTTCTTGATGGCTTCACGCAATGAAGGACGTGAGACGCCGAATTCGATTGCCAACTCACGCTCTGGCGGCAGACGATCGCCCGGCTTGAGTGAGCCTTCCAGAATACGGCGCTCAAGCGACGAGGCCACGGTATCGGAAATACGCAGAACCTGCACCTTGTTTTGTGGCATGGGTTAGTTCAGTGGCCAAATTGGTAAGACCACACAATTCTAATCAGCAAGCCAGACCAGCGCAAGCTCCGGAGAAACCCCTATATGATTCGCCAAATATTCGATGTATCGTACGTCGCTGAGAAAAGCATTAGTGGTATGACCAACTGACCAATGGAGGCAAGATGAGCGAGCAAGAAGACCGACCGCGTCGGCCTGGCGATGTTTATTTTTTCGCCACCTGCGTGGTCGACCAGTTCTTTCCCGGCGCCGGCATGGACGCCATCACCTTCCTTGAACGCGAAGGCATTCGCGTTCATTTTCCGGAAGAACAGACCTGTTGCGGTCAACCGGCCCATACCAGCGGTTTTCCCGAGGAATCGCGCAAGGTGGCCGCGCACACGCTCACCCTGTTTCCCAACGACTGGCCGGTCGTCGTTCCGTCCGGCTCGTGCGCCGGGATGATGAAGCACCATTACCCGACGCTTTTCGCCAGCGATCCGAGGCGCCAGGCGCAGGCCGAGGCACTCTCGGCGCGCATTTATGAATTCACCGACTTTCTCGTCAATGTGCTCGCCTGGCAGCCTGAAGACAAGGGCGGCGAGTGCACTGTTGTGCTCCACACCTCCTGCTCGGCCCGCCGCGAGATGGGCGTCCACCTCACCGGGCGCAAGCTGCTCGACGGCCTGGACAAGGTCAAGGTCGCGCAGCAGGATCACGAATCGGAATGTTGCGGTTTCGGCGGCACCTTCTCTGTCAAGCAGCCGGAAATTTCCGGCGCCATGGTCGAGGACAAGGTCAAGGCCCTGAAAGCGACGGGCGCCGAGCGCGTGGTCAGTGCCGACTGCGGTTGCCTGATGAACATTCTCGGCCACGCCGCCTGGAAGGATCAGCAGGCAGGCCTCGCGAAACCTGCCCTACCCGGCGAACACATCGCCAGCTTCCTGCTGCGGAGGACCGCCAAATGAGCGCCCGTGACCGCATTCTTGCCAAATTGAAGGCAGCGCCGCTGCAAGCCAAGACCCTGCCTGACGTTGGCGGGTGGTACGCCAGCCACCGTCCGCATGAAAACACTGCCGAGAAGGTGGCCCGTTTTCGCCATTGCCTCGAATTCGCCCACGCTGAGGTGCATCCGGTTTCCCGCACGGGTTGGCTGAGCAAATTACAGGAAGTATTGGCAAGCAAAGGAATAAACAAGCTGCTCGTCGCCCCCGGCACGCCGCACGGCCAGCGCGCCCTGGCCGAACTGCCGGCCCGGGACATCGCCTGCCCCGCCTACGACCAGCCAATCGAAAGCTGGAAGGAAACGATGTTCCGCGCCATCCCGGCCAGCCTGACTGCGGCCCGCGCCGCCATTGCCGAAACCGGCACGCTGATTCTCTGGCCGGACCAGCATGAGCCGCGCCTGATGTCGCTGGTGCCGCCCGTCCATGTCGTGCTGCTCGACAGCGCCAACATCTACAACACCTTTTACGAAGCAAGCCAGCTTGAGGCCTGGAAGGACGGCCTGCCGACCAACGCCCTGCTGATTTCCGGCCCCTCGAAGACTGCCGATATCCAGGTCACCATGGCCTACGGCGCGCATGGCCCGAAGGAATTGATCGTGCTGTTGATGGGAGACGAACAATGAACGCCCAACCGATTCATTTCAAGCCTTCCCAAGGCTTCCGCGCCCGCTCCAAAGCGGTCGTCGACAACCCCTTCCTGCGCCAGAGCTTCCGCGGCGCGATGGATTTCCTGATGACCAAGCGCGCCGGCCAGTTTGCCGATGCGGAGGAACTGGAAAGCCTGCGCACGCTGGGCGAACAGATCCGCCAGTACAGCCTCGGCAAGCTGCCCGAACTGCTGGTGCAACTGGAAGAGAACCTGACACGCAACGGCATTCGGGTGCATTGGGCCGAAACACCGGATGAGGCCAACGAAATCATCCTCGGCATCTGCCGCCAGCACTCGGCCAAACTGATGGTCAAGGGCAAGTCGATGGTCAGTGAGGAAATCGAACTGAACCATGCCGCCGAAGCGGCCGGCATCGGTGCGCTGGAATCGGACATGGGCGAGTACATCGTTCAGCTCGCCGGCGAGAAGCCGTCGCACATAATCATGCCGGCCATCCACAAGACCAAGGAAGAGATTGCCAAACTCTTCCATGAGAAGGTGCCGGGCGTCGATTACACCGACAATGTAGACGAATTGATCCAGATAGGCCGCAAAGTGCTGCGCGAGAAATTCCTTGTCGCCGACATCGGCCTCTCAGGTGTCAATTTCGCCATCGCCGAAACCGGCACGCTCTGTCTCGTCGAGAACGAAGGCAACGGCCGGATGAGCACCACCGCGCCGCCGGTCCATATCGCGATCACCGGCATCGAGAAGATCGTCGAGAAGCTCGAACACGTTCCGCCATTGCTCTCGCTGCTCACCCGATCGGCGACTGGCCAGAACATCTCGACCTACTTCAACATGATCTCCGGGCCGCGCAAGCCAAACGAGAAGGACGGCCCGCACGAAGTACACCTGGTTCTGCTCGACAACGGTCGCAGCCAGGCCTACGCCGACGAACAACTGCGCAAGACGCTGCAATGCATCCGCTGCGGCGCCTGCATGAACCACTGCCCGGTCTATACACGCATCGGCGGCCACGCCTACGGCACGACCTACCCCGGCCCGATCGGCAAGATCATCTCGCCGCACATGCTGGGACTGGAAGCGACGGCGACGATGGCCACCGCTTCGACGCTGTGTGGCGCCTGCGGCGAGGTCTGTCCAGTGAAGATCCCGATACCGGACCTGCTGGTACGCCTGCGCGAAGAGTCGTTCAGCCCGCCCCACGCCAATCCGGCGATGCGCGGGCAAGGGGCTGGCTACAGCCGGCTGATGACCGCAGTCTGGCGCGGCTGGGCCGCGGTCTACCGCTCACCGTCGCTGTATCGGCTCGCGACCTGGCTGGGGAGCCGGTTTGGCTGGTTGATGCCGTCGAATCAAGGGCCATGGACATCGGTGCGGGTGCCTTTGAGGCCGGCGCCCAAGCGCTTGCGGGATCTGCTGAAGGACCGCGCCTGATGCGTTTTCCTTCGCACACGACAGCGGGTTCCGTGCTTGCTGCGAAAAATGGTGGCAATTCGATTTACGCCGCCCAACCAAACAACATCGGAGCACCTTCGTGAAAACCATCCACCGAATCCTGATCGCCAACCGCAGCGAAATCGCCATCCGCGTCATGCGCGCAGCCAGCGAACTCGGAATCCGTACCGTAGCCATCTACTCCAATGAGGACAGGTTCGCCCTGCACCGCTTCAAGGCCGACGAAAGCTATCTGGTCGGCGACGGCAAGAAGCCGGTCGGCGCCTATCTCGATATTGCCGACATCATTCGCGTCGCCAAGTTGGCCAGGGTCGACGCCATTCACCCGGGCTACGGATTTCTTGCCGAGAATCCGGACTTTGCCGATGCCTGCGCTGCAGCCGGCATCATCTTCATCGGCCCGCAATCGAGCGTCATGCGCGAGCTGGGCAACAAGGTGGCGGCACGGGCGCTGGCCGAGCGCGTTCAGGTGCCGGTCGTTCCCGCCACCCAGGCCTTGCCCCGGGATAGCGACGAGTGTCTCGCCCTCGCTGCGGATATCGGCTACCCGCTGATGCTCAAGGCGAGCTGGGGCGGCGGCGGGCGCGGCATGCGGGCGATCAACCAGGCGGAAGAACTCGCCCCGGCGATCGACCTGGCGCGGCGCGAAGCCGCATCGGCTTTCGGCAACGACGAGCTCTATCTGGAAAAAATGGTGGTTCGCGCCCGCCACGTAGAAGTTCAGGTCATGGGCGATCAGCACGGTCAACTGGTGCACCTGTTCGAGCGCGACTGTTCGGTCCAGCGCCGTAACCAGAAGGTGGTCGAACGCGCGCCTGCCCCCTTTCTGAGCGAAGCCCAACGCCAAAGCCTGTGCCAGTCCGCCCTCAAGCTGGCGCGCGGCGTCAATTACACCCATGCCGGCACCGTCGAGTTCCTGATGGACGTCGACTCCGGCGAGTTCTATTTCATCGAGGTCAATCCGCGCATCCAGGTCGAACACACGGTCACCGAGGAAGTCACCGGCCTCGACATCGTCAAGGCGCAGATCCGTATCAGCGAAGGCGCCCGCATCGGCGTCGACGACTACCTGCCGGCCCAGGACAGGATCCGGCTGTCGGGTCACGCCCTGCAATGCCGGGTGACCACCGAGGATCCGGAAAAGGCGTTCAGCCCCGACTATGGCAGGCTGACCGCCTACCGCAGCGCGTCGGGCGCCGGGATCCGCCTGGATGCTGGCACGGCCTATGCCGGCGCGATTATCACACCCTACTACGATTCCCTGCTGGTCAAGGTCACCGCCAAGGGGCACGACCCCGAGGAAGCGATCCGCCGGATGGGCCGTGCCCTGAGCGAATTCCGCATTCGCGGTGTATCCAGCAACCTGGCCTTCCTGGAAAACGTCATTACCCATCCGTTGTTCAAGAGCGGCGAGTGCACTACCCGCTTCATCGACAACACACCCGAGTTGTTCACCTTCAGGCCCCGGCGTGACCGTGCCACGCGCCTGCTCAAGTTCGTCGGCAATGTGCTGGTCAACGGCAATCCGGAAATGAAGGGCCGCCACAAACCCGCCCTGCCGCTGCCGCAACCGCTGCTGCCGCGCATCGATCCGGCAGCAGCCTTGCCCAAAGGTAGCCGCGACCGCCTTCTTGAGCTCGGCCCGGAGAAATTCGCCCAGTGGATGCGTAGCGAGAAGCGCGTCCTGCTCACCGACACCACCATGCGCGACGCCCACCAGTCGCTGTTCGCCACCCGCATGCGGACGACGGACATGATCGCCGTCGCGCCGCACTATGCCCATCTGCTACCCGATCTGCTCTCGCTCGAATGCTGGGGCGGCGCCACCTTCGACGTCGCCATGCGCTTCCTCAAGGAAGATCCGTGGGAGCGTCTGGGTAAACTGCGCGAAGCGGCGCCCAACGTGCTCCTCCAGATGCTGCTGCGGGCTTCCAACGCGGTCGGCTACACCAACTACCCGGACAATGTGGTGCGCTATTTCGTCGCGCAGGCGGCGAAGAACGGCATGGACATCTTCCGGGTCTTCGATTCGCTGAACTGGGTCGACAACATGCGGGTCGCCATGGACGCGGTGATCGAATCGGGCGCCATCTGCGAGGCGGCGATCTGCTATACCGGCAACCTGCTCGATCCGGCTCGCCCGAAGTATGACCTCAAGTATTACGTCGCCATGGCCCGCCAACTGGAAAAAGCCGGCGCCCACATCATCGGCATCAAGGATATGGCCGGTGTCTGCCGCCCCGCGGCGGCCAGCATGTTGGTCAAGGCCATCCGCGAGGAAGTCGGCCTGCCTGTCCATTTTCATACCCACGACACCAGCGGCGGCTCCGTCGCCTCGGTGCTGGCCGCCGTCGAAGCCGGTGTCGACGCGGTGGATGGAGCCATGGATTCGATGAGCGGGCTGACCTCGCAACCCAGCCTGGGTGCCATCGTCGCCGCGCTTGAACACGGTGAACGGGATTCCGGGCTGACTTGCGCCCGCATCGCCCCATTTGCCCGTTACTGGGAGGGCGTCCGCCAGTTCTACGCACCGTTCGAGGCCGACATCCGCTCTGGCACTTCCGATGTCTATCGCCACGAAATGCCCGGCGGGCAATACACCAATTTGCGCGAACAGGCCCGCGCGATGGGCCTGGATCATCGCTGGAACGAGGTCGCCCAGGCCTACGCTGACGCCAACGGGTTGTTCGGAGACATCGTCAAGGTCACCCCGTCGTCCAAGGTCGTGGGTGATCTGGCGCTGTTCATGGTCGCCAACGATCTCGGCCCCGCCGATGTGGAAAACCCGGAGCGCGAAATTTCCTTCCCGGAATCGGTGGTGTCGATGATGAAGGGCGAACTCGGGTATCCGGCGGACGGTTTCCCGCCGGCCTTGCAAGCCAGGATCCTGAGAGGCCAGGAACCGATTGTCGGCCGCGCCGCCGCCCATCTACCGGAGGCCGACCTGGAGGCGGAACGGGCCAGGGCGGAGAAGGCCATCGGCCGTCAGGTCAATGACAACGATCTGGCATCCTATCTGATGTACCCCAAGGTATTCGCCGAATACGCCGAGCACCACCGCCAGTACGGCGACGTTTCGGCACTGCCGACGCCGGCCTTCTTCTACGGCATGAGCGAAAAGGACGAGATGGCGGTCGATATCGACAAGGGCAAGACCTTGATCGTGCGCCTGACCGGCCAGACCGACATCAAGGAAGACGGCGAGGTGCGGCTCTACTTCGAATTGAACGGCCTGCCGCGCCCCATGCGCATCGCCCGCAGCGGACAGGAAGCGATCCGCAAGACCCATCCCAAGGCCGATAGCGGCAACCCGGACCATATCGCCGCACCGATGCCGGGCGCCATCGCGACGGTTTCGGTCAAGCCGGGCCAGAAGGTCAGCCGGGGCAGCCCCCTGGTTTCCATCGAAGCGATGAAGATGGAAACGTCGATCACGGCCGAACGCAACGCCACTGTCGCCAGGGTGCTGGTCGCGCCGGGGGATCGCGTCGCCGCCAAGGATTTGCTGGTAGTTCTCGGATAAGGGAGTAACGAAACCATGAGTCAACTCATCCGCACCTTGCGTCAAAAATTGCCCGCAACCCAGGTCATCACCGATGACCTGCGCCGTCTCGCCTACGGTACCGATGCCAGTTTCTACCGCCTGGTCCCTCAGGTCATCGCCGTCATCGAATCGGAAAATGACCTCAAATCGGTGTTGACCGCAGCAAGGCAAAACAATACCCCCGTCACCTTCCGGGCGGCGGGAACCAGCCTTTCCGGTCAGGCGATCAGCGACGGCGTGCTGGCCCTCATCGGCGAGAGCTTTTCCACCTGCGAAATCAGCGCCGACGCTAGCAAGGTCAGTGTCGGCTGCGGCATGATCGGTGGTGAAGTCAATCGCCGTCTTGCGCCGCATGGCCGGAAGATCGGCCCCGACCCCGCGTCGATCAACGCCTGCAAGATTGGCGGCATCGCCGCCAACAACGCGTCCGGCATGTGCTGCGGCACGGCCCAGAACAGCTACCGGACGCTGGCCGGCCTGCGCGTCGTGCTGGCCGACGGCACCCTGCTCGACAGCGAAGATCCGGCCAGCATTGCGACTTTCAAACAAAGCCACGGTGCGCTGCTCGGCGAACTCGACCGCCTCGGCCGCGACACGCGGAACAATCCGAAACTCGCCGAGCGCATTCGCCACAAGTTCAAGATCAAGAACACTACCGGCTACAGTCTGAACGCGCTGGTCGATTACGAAGACCCGCTCGACATCCTGGCGCACCTGATGATCGGCTCGGAAGGCACACTCGGCTTCATCTCGCGCATCACCTATCATACCGTCGTCGAAGACCCGTTCAAGGCCAGCGCGCTGGTTTTCTTTCCGGACATCCGCAGCGCCTGCGAAGCGGTCATCCGCTTGAAGCCGCAGCCGGTTTCAGCGGTAGAACTGCTCGACCGCCCGGCGCTGCGCTCGGTGCAGGACAAACCTGGCCTGCCGCCGATGATCATGACGCTAGGGGCAGACGCTGCCGCGCTTCTCATCGAAGTGCGCTCGGCCACGGTCGACGGATTGAACGGGCACATTTCCGCCGTCCACGCGGCAATGGCCGGCATCGTTACCGTCGAGCCGTTGCAGTTCTCGACCGACCCGGCGACCTGCGAGATGTACTGGAAGGTGCGCAAGGGTACCTTCCCGTCGGTCGGCGCCATGCGCCGGACCGGCACGACGGTGATCATCGAGGATGTTGCCTTTCCGATCGCCGCGCTGGCCGATGCCACGCTGGACCTGCAGACCCTGCTCCGCCAGCACGGTTACCATGAGGCGATCATTTTCGGCCATGCGCTGGAAGGCAACCTGCATTTTGTGTTTACGCAGGATTTCGGGGATCAGGCCGAGATCGACCGCTACGCCCGTTTCATGGACGACGTCTGCGATCTGGTGGTGACGAAGTACGATGGTTCGCTCAAGGCCGAACACGGCACCGGCCGCAACATGGCGCCGTTCGTCGAAATGGAATGGGGCAAGGAAGCGGCTGACCTGATGCGCACGATCAAGCGCCTGTTCGACCCCGATACCCTGCTCAACCCCGGCGTCATCCTCAACGACAACCCCACCGCCCACCTCGAGAACCTCAAGCCGATGCCGGCCGCCGAGGACATCGTCGACCGCTGCATCGAGTGCGGCTTCTGCGAACCTCTGTGCCCTTCGCACCGGCTGACGCTCTCGCCGCGCCAGCGCATCGTCAGCGTCCGCGAACTGTCCCGGCGCGCCGCCAGTGGCGAGCCGGCCGGCAGTATCGGCGAGGATTACGCCTACATGGGCCTCGACACCTGCGCCGGCTGCGGCCTTTGCTCAACGGCCTGCCCAGTCGGCATCGACACTGGTGACCTGACCCGCCGCCTGCGCGCGCGCAAAATCGGTAGCGGCGGCAAACGGGTTGGTGAATGGACAGCCAACAACTTCGGCACCGTGGCCAAGGCATCGCGCCTCGGCCTGAGCGCCGGCCATCTGGCTTCCGGCATCCTCGGCGACAACTTCCTGGCGCGAATATCCGCCGGCGCGTGGAAGAAGAACATGCCGCACGCCGGCAAGGGCCCCGCCGCGCGCACTACCGATGGCGACCCGGTCGTCTATTTCCCGGCCTGCGGCGGCCGCATCTTCGGGCCGAGCGACGCCGGCGAACCCCAGCTTGGCGACGTGATCATGACCTTGCTCACCCGTGCAGGTTACGCGCCACGGCTGCCCAAAGGCTTCGACCAGATGTGCTGCGGCCAGATGTTGGCCAGCAAGGGCCTGCCCGACGAGGCCGACAGCATGTCCGGGGCGTTGGAAGCGGCGCTGACGGAAGCTTCGGAAGGTGGTCGCTACCCGGTGATCATGGACGCCAGTGCCTGTTCTGGCCGCATGCAGAAGTATCTGGCTGGCCGCCTCAGGCTCTACGACTTCCATGAATTTGCCGCCGATGCCCTGCTGCCGCGCCTGATGGTCACCAAACAGGCCGGACCGGTGGCCCTGCACGTCAATTGCAGCGTCCGCAGGACCGGCTCGGATGCCAAACTGAAGACAGTTCTGGCCGCCTGCGTCGACCAGATCATCGAACCTGCTGGCGTCACCTGCTGCGGCTTTGCCGGCGATCGCGGCTTTGTCGTGCCGGAACTCAACCGGCATGCCCTGCGCAACATCCACGACGAACTGCCGGCCAATTGCGCCTGCGGTGTGTCGACCAACCGCACCTGCGAGATCGGCCTTACGGCGGAAACCGGGCGCACTTTTCGATCGATTGCCTACCTGCTCGAGGAATGCAGTCGCAAGGAGAACGCCATGACCTGTTAGAGGGGTGAGAGACTGGGTGGCAGGGGTGGTTAATCTGATATCGGGCAAATGAACTCTGCCCGCAAGACAAGGAGCAAGAAGATGACATGGCAAATGAATGTTGATCCACTGGGAAATATAGGGTTGTCCGCGCTGGTCGCAGCAATACCGATCCTCTTTCTTTTCTGGGCGCTTGCCATCAAGCGAATGAAAGGCCATTTTGCAGCAATGGGCGGCACCGGACTCGCTGTTCTCATCGCAGTCCTTGTCTTTAAGATGCCGGTGGATCTGGCCGCGCTGGCCACTTTGTACGGTGGCGCCTTCGGCCTGTTTCCGGTGTGCTGGATCGTCATCACGGCACTCTTCATTTACAACATGTCGGTCAAGACAGGGCAATTCGAAGTCATCAAGAATTCGCTGGCTTCGATTTCCGATGACCGCCGTTTGCAGGCACTGCTGATCGCGTTTTCCTTCGGCGCATTCATCGAAGGAGCGGCCGGCTTCGGCACTCCGGTTGCGATTACGGCGGCCATGCTGGCGGGCCTGGGCTTCAACCCGCTCTATGCTGCGGGTATCTGTCTGCTGGCCAATACGGCACCGGTGGCCTGGGGCGCCATCGGCATTCCCATCGTGGTGGGCGGGCAAGTCTCCGGCATTCCTGACTTCGCCCTCAGCCAGATGGTCGGCCGGACGCTGCCGATTGTCAGCATTTTCATCCCGCTCTATCTGGTCGTCCTCATGGCAGGCTGGAAAAAAGGTCTGGAAGTATGGCCGGCCTGCCTGGTCAGCGGCGGCTCCTTCGCCATCGCCCAGTTCTTTTCTGCCAATTCGCCACTAACCGCACCACTGCTGCCCGACCTCGTTGCCTCGATTACATCGATCATCTGCACGGTTGCCTTCCTCAAGATCTGGCATCCGAAAGAAAGCTGGCATTTCCCGGACGAACCCAAGAGCGAGGGAAAGGCAGCACTGAGGTTCACCGGCGGTCAGATTTTCCGGGCCTGGGCACCGTTCATCATCCTTTCCCTGTTCGTCTGCGCCTGGGGAATCAAGCCGGTCAATCAGGCGCTCAACCAGATGACCAAACTGGTGTTCGACTACGCCATCCCGATTGGCGGCCTCGACAAGATGGTCATCGACCAGGCCGGCAAAGCCAAGCCTGCAGTCTATAACTTCAATGTCCTGAGCGCCGCCGGCACTGCAATTCTCTTTGCCTGGATGTTCTCTGTCGTCGTCATGGGTGCCACCGTGAAGACGGCGATTGGCGTCGCCGGTGATACCCTGAAGACGCTCAAGTGGCCCATCGTGACCATTGCCACCATCCTCGGCTTCGCCTACATCATGAACTTCTCCGGCATGGCGATCGCCCTGGGCTACGCTGTGGCGACAACGGGTGTCGCCTTCCCCTTCTTTGCCGCCATTCTCGGCTGGCTGGGCGTGTTCATGACCGGTTCCGACACCTCGACCAACGCATTGTTCGGCAAGTTGCAGGCGGTGACTGCCGAGAAACTCGGTATCGACCCGGTGATCGCGCTGTCGGCCAATACCAGCGGCGGCGTTTGCGGCAAGATGATCTCTCCGCAGTCCATTTCCGTGGCCACCGGTGCCACAGGCATGGTCGGTCGCGAATCGGAAATCTTCCGGTTCACCTTCAAGCACTCGATCTTCCTGGCCGTCATCGTCGGTATCCTTCACCTCCTGTGGGCTTATGTCTTCCCCGGAGTCGTACCGAGTTACGTCAAGCCCGTCGCTGCCGCAGCTGCTGCAGTGTCCGGCGCCGCCGCGCAGATCGTGGTCAATCCGGACGGTTTGATGTGGTTGGGAATCTTCGTCGGCATCATCGCTTTCGTTACTTTCCTGTCTCGTGTGCTGGGTGCCAATCTCCTTGCTCCTGCTGAAGGAAAGGATGAAGTTCATTTCCATTGAGCGTCTGGTTGTTGGTTCGAATTCGCAGTGCCATACCGGGGGGGCCGTGCCCCCCCCCGCGGCATTTGTCCGTCGATCAACGGCATCGCCTCAGGATGACGCAACAGCGGGTAAAATTGCCGGATGGGCCCGACCAAGCGCTCCGTATTTTTTGTCTCCGACGGCACTGGCCTGACGGCGGAGGCGCTCGGCCACAGTCTTCTGACCCAGTTCGAGCGTGTCGAGTTCACGCAGATCCGCATCCCTTTCGTAGACAACCTTGCCCGGGCGCAGGAAGCCGTGGCCCGCATCAACGGCCAGGGCGAGGCTGATGGCATGCGCGCTATCGTATTCACGACCTTGATCGATCAGCAATTGGCAGACATCGTTCACCAGGCCGACGCCTTCTGCCTCTCGTACTTCGACAGCTTCCTGGCGCCGCTCGAAGGAGAACTTGGCGTCAAGTCCAGCCATACGGTTGGCCGCTCGCACGGATCGGCCGACAGTTCCGATTACAAGAAACGGATCGAGGCCATCAACTACACGCTGGCCCACGACGACGGCATCACCGATCGCGATCTGGAGCAAGCCGATGTGATTCTGGTCGCCGTGTCGCGCTGCGGCAAAACGCCAACCTCACTCTACCTGGCCATGCAGTTCGGTCTCAAGGCGGCCAACTTTCCGCTGATTCCCGAAGACTTCGAACGCGGTCGACTGCCGGGAACCCTGCAAAAGCATCGCAGCAAGCTGTTCGGCCTGACCATACAGCCCGAGCGCCTCCACAGGATCCGCGAAGAGCGGCGCGCCAACAGCAAGTACGCATCGCTCGGCAACTGCCGCTACGAAGTTGCCGAAGCCGAAAAAATGATGCGTCGCGAGGGCATCCGCTGGCTGGACTCCTCGACCAAGTCGATCGAGGAAATCTCGACGACCGTTCTGCAGGAACTCAAGCTGCGCTAGTCGGCAGTGCAGGGTCGGAAACCGGCCAGTTTTCGCCTGCAGGGGAAGGGTCGCGCTTCCCGATCCCCTCAGTTCCTGGGCTGGGGCTGGTAGTAGCCGACACCGACCGCATAATCCCCGACGCGCTCAAGGTAAGTGGTCTTGTGCTCCTTCATGCCGGTGACCGGATTGAGCCAAGTGTATTGGAGCTCGATGCCGCCACTGGCCTTGGCCGTGGCAAGCTGGACCGACTGCGGATAGATGCGCTGGCCGTTGATGTCCATCACGTGATCGACTTTGCGACCGATGAGTCGCGGCGAAGCGCCGCTGGCATACATCACCAGGTTGTCGATGCCAACAACGAAGACGTACAGGTCATCCCGCGCATAGCCGCCGTTGATGTCGTTGAACTTCGCGAAGGCCGCCTTCGGGTCCCGCTTGACGGCTTCGACGGCCTGGCCCAAGAGCACCCGTGCCTCCTGCGGTGTGGAACGGGGAATGTAGTAGCCGACGGCAACGATCGCGTCGCCCACTTTCTGAAAATAGGCAAGCTTGCGCTCGACGCGGCCGTGTTCGCGATTGAGCCAGCGGTACTCCATCGACCCGCTATCCTTCAACCTGGAGCCGACAACCATCTCCCCGATGAACAGCTTGCCATCCGCATCCTTGAGATTTCGCACATCGCGGCCGACGAGCACCATTGAAGGCCCGCCACTTGCGCGCATCACGCCGTCTTCACCGACGACATAAACGTAGAGGTCGCCATCCATGTAGGGTCCGACGAGGCTGAAATCGACCAGTGCCTGTCTGGGATTTGCCTGGTAGGCAGCGACCGCCCTGGCCAGCAGCGCCTGCGCCCGTGCGGCATCATCGCTTGCTGCAGCCCCGGTTGCCACGGCCCGAGGGGTCTCGGAAGCGAATGCGGGCAAACCGGCGCCAGCGATAAACAGCATGCCGGCAACAATCAGGGTCTGGAATGGTTTGATCATCATCTGTTCTCCTTGTGGCTGGGACGCGCTTGGCGCGCCTCTTCGTTCAATCCAAGAGCGGCCAAGTGTAGCGATGGTCGCTCTCGGAAGGTTGGCTTTACCCTCTATTTCTCTGTTGCCAAGAAGCGACGGCAGGCGTTGGCTGAACTCCGCCAACAGGCCACTTGCGTCGTTCTCGAAGAGCGTCCCGTGACGCCAGCGTCGCGAGTATTCCGACGGCGCTCAGCGGCCTGCGGTAGTGGTATGCTTCACCTTCGCCATGCCCATCCGAGTGATCGATGCCTATCACGATCAACCTGAAGAGTGCCGTTTTTGCCGTCTCGGACGCCCTCGACCTGGTCGGCGTCAGCGATTTCCAGCACGGCAAGCGCGTTGCCATGATCGCCCGCGAGACGGCGCTGCTGCTCGGCCTGTCCGAAGCGCGCCTGGAAAATCTTGTCTTCGCCGGTCTGCTGCACGACATGGGGGTTTCCTCCACCGCCGAGCACCGCCGACTGGTCTCGGACGACCCCGGCGTGGACAGGCAGGCGCACTGCGAGCGTGCCTTCCATCTCATGCAACCTTTCGCCCACCTCTCGCTGCTGGCCAACGCCGTCCGCCATCACCACACGCCGTGGACCGAACTGCCGGCCGACCTCGGCGAGGCGGATGCCATCGACAGCAACCTGATCCTCTTGGCCGACCGGGTGGATACGCTGCTGCTGCGGCATGGTCTGGAAAACCCGCTGTTCCACAGCACGGATATCTGCCGCGAGATTTCCGCGCTGTCGGGCAACGTGCTGCAGCCGGAAGTGGTCGATGCCTTCCTGGCGGCAGCCTCGCGCGAGGCATTCTGGATCTCCCTCGTGCCACGCCACGTGCAGACCTACCTGAACGAACTTGAGTTGCCTTTGTGGGCAGTAACCATCGAATTCCCGCAGTTTCGGCACGTGGCGCGCCTGATCTCCAGCATCGTCGATGCCAAGAGTCACTTCACCGCTTCCCACTCGCTGGGTGTCGCGCAACTGTCACGCCACCTCGGGGAGCGCATGGGGTTCGCGCCGGATTCGCTGGCCAAGATGGAAATCGCCGGACTGATGCACGACATCGGCAAGCTCTGCGTGCCGGACGAAATCGTCGAAAAGCCGGCGCGCCTGACAGTCGCCGAATTCTCGGTCATGGAACGGCACAGTTTCGAAACCTTCCAGATCCTGCGCCATGTCCCCGGACTGGAGACGGTTGCCGAATGGGCCGCCTTTCACCACGAAGCGCTCAATGGCCACGGCTACCCGTTCCGCCGCTCGGCGTCAACCCTGGAGCCGGAAGCGCGCATCGTCGCCGTCGCCGACGTCTTCCAGGCGCTGGCCCAGGTGCGTCCCTACCGTGGCGCGCAGCGGCTCGACGAAATTTCGCACACCCTGGGGGACTTCGCCAGCAAGGGAATTCTCGACCCGGACATCGTCGCCCTCGCCCGTGATGACCTCGACAGCAGCTTTCGCGCCGCGACGCAGACGATCTGACCATCGCCGATGACTGCCCGGGCCTTGGCCTTCGTCGACCTCGAAACCACCGGCGCTACGGCCACCAGCGACCGCATCACCGAAATCGGCATCATCGAAGTGGATGCGGATGGATCGGTGCGCGAGTGGCAGCAACTGGTCAATCCCGGCACCCGCATCCCGCCGTTCATCGAACAACTGACCGGGATCAGCAACGAGCTGGTAGCCGCTGCCCCGCCCTTCGCGGAGGTTGCCGACGAAACCTGGCGCCGGCTGGCAGGCCGGCTGTTCATCGCCCACAACGCCCGCTTCGATTACGGCTTCCTGAAGAACGAGTTCAGGCGCCTCGGCGTCACCTTTCGGGCGCCGGTGCTGTGCACGGTCAAGCTGTCGCGCAGCCTGTTCCCGGAACACAAGCGGCACAATCTGGATTCGCTCATCGAGCGTCACGATCTGGCGGTCGGCGCTCGCCACCGGGCATTGGCCGACGCGCAACTGATCCGCCAATTCTGGCAAAAAATCCACGTCGACCGCAGCAGCGACGAAATCGACGCCGCGCTGAAGGCGCAGAACGCCCGCCCCAGCCTGCCGCCGTACCTCGACGCCGGCATCGTCGACGACTTGCCCGACACGCCCGGCGTTTACCTGTTCTACGCTGAAAACGACCTGCCGCTCTACGTCGGCAAGGCCAAGGACATCCGCCAGCGGGTACTCTCGCATTTTTCGGCCGATCACAGTTCGGCCAGGGAAATGAACCTCGCCCAGCAGGTCAGGCGCATCGACTGGATCGAAACCGCCGGCGAAATTGGCGCCCTGCTCAAGGAAACCGCGCTGGTCAAGCAACTCCAGCCCAGCCACAACCGCCAACTGCGCCGCAACGACGAGGTCTGCACGTGGACGCTGGTCGACGAGGGCAACGGTTGGCTGCGCCCGGAAATTGCCGCGACGCACGATCTCGACTTCGGGATTGGCGCTTCGTGCTACGGCCTGTTCAAGAACAGCAAGGAAGCCAGCGACGTGCTGCGCGCCCTGGCCGCCGAGCACAAACTGTGCGACGCACTGCTCGGTCTGGAAAAGACAGCCCCCGGCAAACCGTGCTTCGGTTACCAGATCAAGCGCTGCCCGGGCCCTTGCATCGGCAATGAGCCGTACACCAAGCACTCCTTGCGCCTGGTCGGTGCGCTGGCCCGGCTCAAGCTCGTTTCCTGGCCATTCGCTGGTCCCGCACTGATTCGTGAAGGCGACGAAGCCCACCTGATCAACGCCTGGCGCTATCTCGGCACCGCTCGATCCAATGAGGAACTCCCCGCCCTCCTCGCCGTCGATCGCCCACCGTTCGACCGCGACACCTACAGGATCCTCGCCAAGTTCGTCGCGCGGATGGCTCCACACCGCTGACCGCAGAAACCGCAAGCGCCAGTGCGCTTCAATCGGGGAAAATCATGGCAAACTGCCAGCACCTCGCTCCTTGAGACTCCGCAATGAACCCCCTCACCCTCCCGCCGGCGCCAGCCACCAGATCCAAAGCCATCGTCATTGCCTGCCAGGGGGGCGGCAGCCACACCGCTTTTACCGGTGGCGTCCTGCAGACCCTGCTCAGCGGTCTGGATCGCTCGCGTTATCGCATTGCCGGACTCTCCGGCACCTCCGGTGGCGCGCTGTGCGCTGCCATTGCCTGGTTCGGCCTGCTCCAGGACGACCCCAAGCGCGGGGCGCAGCTACTGGAATCGTTCTGGCGGGAAATTTCCGCCCGGCAGCCAATGGATGCCTTTTCGAACACTTTCCTAGTCCTGCTGCAACGCAGCGCCGGTTACCTTGCATTGCCGGAAATCAGTCCATACCAAGTGCCTGCCACCGGCCAGGATTACCTCGCCAGCATCATCGAGCGGCATATCGACTTCGCGCAGGTCCGGAAATCGGTCAAGCCGGATTCGCCGCGCCTTATGGTGGGCGCTGTCGAGGTCCGGTCGGGAGAATTCACGGCGTTTCATTCCCACCATGCGGAACCGGAAAAGCAGATCTCGGTCGACGCCCTGCTTGCCTCGGCCGCCATTCCCGAGTTATTTCGCGCCGTCGAGGTCGGCAGCGGCGTCTATTGGGACGGCCTGTTCTCGCAGAACCCGCCGATCCGCGGCTTTCTTGCCGGTCTGCAGGACAGGGATGCCAAGCCGGACGAGATCTGGGTCATCCAGATCAACCCGGACAAACGCGATAGGGAACCCAGGCTGACGAGCGACATCACCGACCGCCGCAACGAGCTCGCTGGCAACCTGTCGCTCAAGCAGGAGCTGTTTTTCCTTGAACAGGCCAACGACTGGCTCGCCAGGGGTTGGCTGACCGCCGATCATTTCAAGCATGTCGAAGTCCGCCACATTCGGCTGTCACGCGACCTCGACTACCCGTCGAAACTGGATCGCAGCCCAAGCTTCATCAACGACTTGCTGGATGAGGGGCGCCGCGCCGGCGCGGATTTCCTCGATCAACTCGGCAAGACTGGAACCTGAACCGCACACTCCGGAGCCAACAATGCGCCCTTTGCCGATTGCACTGCTAGCGGCCCTTGCGCTGCCCGCCAGTTTTTCCGTCGCCGCCGAGGAAATCGGCTGCGCTACCACCGCGTGGAAACTGATCGGTGCCAACCACCGGGTTTGTATCTATGCCTACGATGACCCGAAAATCCCCGGTGTTACCTGCCATGTCAGTCAGGCGCGCACCGGCGGGGTCAAGGGCAGTTTCGGGCTGGCCGAAGATCCATCGCAGTTCTCGCTCGCCTGTCGCCAGGTCGGTCCGATCACCCTGCCTGCCAATCTCCCCGAGGAAGATGTCGTCTTCAGCGAAAACACGTCGTTGATCTTCAAGGAAACAAAAATTACCCGCTTCGTCGATCGCAAGCGCAATGTGCTGGTCTATCTGGCGATCAGCCGCAAGATCATCGAGGGCGCGCCGGCCAACGCGATTTCGTCGGTGCCGATCCAGCCTTGGGGCGGGAAGTGATCATCAAGACCGCATTGAGTGACGTCACCTCCTATATCACCAGGGACGGCTCGGAAATCCGCGAACTGCTGCACCCCACCCTGCATGCCGTGCGCAACCAGAGCTTCGCCGAAGCAGTTGTCCCGCCCCGCGCCAGAACCCGGCTGCACCGCCACGAAACCAGCGAGGAGATCTACCATGTCACGCGCGGCTGTGGCCTGATGACGCTGGACAAGGCGAGCTTCGCCATCGGTGTCGGCGACAGCATCGCGATTGCGCCCGGGATGCCGCATTGCGTCGAAAACACCGGCACGGATGCGCTGCACATCCTCTGCTGCTGCGCGCCAGCGTACTCGCACGATGACACCACGCTGCTGTGAGCCGTTTGGCCGTCCGGCCAAACGTTGGGGACGCCGGTAAACTGAAAACGCCGCATAAAGCGGCGTTTTTTGTCGGTGCCTTGCGCACCGGCTAGCGGGTTGCCCCGTCTGAGTACGTACTAGTCATCCTGAGGAAGTTGCATTCTCAATAATCGCTCTCCTTGTGGTTAGCAATACGATACTGCAATTACTTTGTACGCCTAATCCTGACGTAACGCAATACACTTTTTGCGTGCATTCAAGCCAGCCTGGAAAAGCTTGCCGACCCCATCGCGGGCTGCCCCGAAAACATGGGAAGAGGTCTCCGAAGACACTGTCAGCAGACAGCGATTTCAGTTCAATCGATCGGGTCGACCGCAGCACTGCTTGAACTTGCGCCCGCTGCCACAGGGGCAAGGATCGTTACGGCCCGATTTCGGTTCTTCGTTCCTGACCGTGCCGCCACGGCGCTTGTTCCGCCAGAAGTTATAGAGAGTCTGAACAATGAGCGGCAGGTTTTCCTGGATGTCGGCGACCAGCCGCGCTTCCTCGGCCGGAGCGAACCAGCGTTCGCCACTCTTTTCCACATCTTCCTTGAGCATGCCGTTAAGCAGGAACATCGGCTCGAGCAGTTCGGAAAGATCGTCCGCGTGTTTACCCGCGAGTTCGAACCAATCGCCGCCAAGCCCGGCGCCGAACACATAGGTATCGGCCCAGGCGGCATAGTCGTATTCCTCGCAACGCTCATCCAGCGGATAGAGGACCGGCGCGACCGTTTCATCATTGAGCAAGGCAGCCGCCAGGTCGTTGTTGAGGCGCATCAGCAGTTCCAGCGCTTCGAGAACCTGCGGATCGTTGGCGCTCTCCAGTCCCTTGCCCAGCGCTTCCGGCAACCAGACCGACGGCTCAATCGGCACCGGCCCGCTGACGATCGCACAGAGCATCGCCTGGATCTCGTCGAGACGCATCGCATCGCCCTGGAAGACGTCAGCGTCGAGGAGTTCTTCGAGATGGTCGAGTTCGCTGTCGCTGAGGGGGGCGTGGTTCATTCAACTGCTTCCTGATTGGCTAGGTGAATCATCTGGCAGTATAAATGTCTCAGTTCGCATCGCCAACCTGGAGGACCAATTGCCATGCCGAGAATCGAGAAAACCGACGCTGAATGGCGCGCCCAGTTGAACCCGACCGAGTATCACGTGACCCGGGAAAAGGGCACCGAGCGTGCTTTCACCGGGGCATATTGGGACTGCCACGACCACGGCACCTATCGCTGCGTCTGCTGCAGCGCCCCACTCTTCCGCTCGGAAACAAAGTTCGACTCGCGCTGCGGCTGGCCGAGCTTTCACACGCCGAACGATGAAAAGCTGGTCGCCGAACATGTCGACCGCAGCTTCGGCATGGTCCGCACCGAGGTTACCTGTTCCGAGTGCGGCGCCCACCTTGGCCATGTGTTCCCCGACGGCCCGGCACCGACCGGGCTGCGCTACTGC
Source organism: Candidatus Dechloromonas phosphorivorans (assembly GCA_016714975.1). Lineage (GTDB taxonomy): Bacteria > Pseudomonadota > Gammaproteobacteria > Burkholderiales > Rhodocyclaceae > Azonexus > Azonexus phosphoriphilus. Next base: position 38,439 of record JADKBR010000023.1, read on the forward strand.
ATCAATTCGGCGTCGCTGAAGCTAGAGAAGGAATAGACTACAGCCCGCGCGCCCAGGCCGGGCGCAGATGCGCCTTGTCAGGGTTTTCGATGGCCTGCCGCACCTGTGCCAGCAGGCGCGCCTTGTCGGCGCCCAGCGTGCCCTTGAGCACCAGCCAGTTCGATGCGTGATCGCTGCGGAACACAGTGCGCTTGAGTTCGAGAGCTGAAAGCAGTTGCTCGGTCTCGACGAACAATTCATGCTGGGTCAGCGCTTCCCACTCCGGAAAACCCACGCGGAAGCGCTGCTCGCCGAGCGGGAAACTGACGACAAGTGTCGCCAGATACTCCGGCTGTGTCGCATTGGCCAAACGCGCCGAGTTCTCGGCGTGCTGCCGCGAACACACCTTGCCACCGAGGCCGTTGAGGATCATCACCGAACGGGTGATCCCGGCCGCCCCGAGCTTGTCCAGCGCCTCGCGCGTGGTTTCGAAGGTTTCCCCCTTGTGGACCGCGGCAAGCACCTGATCGTCGCCCGATTCGGCGCCGACATAGACCATCGAGAGCCCGGCCGCCGCCAGTTCGTCGACTTCCGCCTGCGACTTCTTGCGCAAATTGCGCGGAAGGCAGTAGCTGGAAATGCGCCGCACCGCCGGCAGGTGGGTGCGGATGGCCGCGAGAATAGTCAGCAGGCGCCGGGTCGGCAGCACCGTGGCGTCGCCGTCGGCGAGGAAAACGCGCCGTACCTCATCGCCGTAGCGTTCGCCGGTCAGGCGGATGCTATCCAGCACTTCGGCCTCGTCGCGCGCGCGGAATCTCTTCTGCGGCGCGGTGTACATCTCGCAGAAGGTGCATTCGTTCCACGAGCAGCCGTCGGTTACCGGCAGGATCAGCGATTCGGCCTCGCTCGGCGGGCGAAAGACCGGCTCGACGTAGCGGATCGGGATCATGCCGGGAAGCGCCCGCGGAAGGCGGCCGGCACCGCCATCGCCTTCCTCGCCGCGTAGTCGAAGAACATGATGCCGATCTTGCCGCGCGCCACCTCGCGGCCACTGGCCTGCTCGCCAACGCGGTAGACGAGGTCGAAGCCGTACTTGTTGAACTCGGCGGGCGTCATTTCGATGACCAGAACCTCGCCGTGGAAAGCCTCGGCCCGATACTGGATTGCCGAATCGGTGACGATGATGCCGGCACCTTCGACATCGAGTTCCGTGTAGCCGAGCGCCTTGAAAAAACGGACGCGCGCCTCGGAAACCAGCGTCCCCAGAGCCGAGTTGTCGAGGTGATTGCGGTAATTGATGTGCTGGTCGTAGATCGTGATCGTCGTCGAGAAGCTGAAGCGATCGGGAAGGTCAATTTGAATTCTGGCCAAGGAGGTCACCGCGGAATCGTTGGATCGAAAGGGACTGCAGCAACGCCGTGTCGCTGCCAGCAATGAACAGGAGGAAATTATAGTCTGCCGCGGCGTGACCTCGGCATCCGCCCGCCCACCACCGATCCGGCCCAGGCCAGGAATGGGGTTTGGGGTGCAGTGGAATGGAAGAAGCAGTTAGGCGCTTGTCCTAATCGCCATCGGAGGGGTCACGCAGGGGACGCAACTCGCCTTTGGCCACTGCCTCCGGCACCGAGAACGAGTACCGCCCCAACATGTTGATGTGTTCGTGTGGCCATGGAGACAGGCGCGCCACGTCTTCGTCCTTCACCGGGTAGCCTCCCGCGCGCAGTTGGTTCAAGGCTGCCTCGAGTTGGTTTCAGGCTTGTCCCGACCTGCGCGCTGTCGGCAGGAGAGTCATGCAGACGGTGTCTTGACGCCTACTGTGCTTCCGCGGTGATCGTGCTCTGTGGGGTGGGCGTCGTTGAAGCCGCGATGTCCACCCAGCCACCGCCCATCGCCTGGTACACATTGACCAGCTGCGTGTAGCGATCGGCAAGCAAGCGCACCCCTGCCAGCTCGGCTGCGAACAACTCGTTCTCGGCCACCAGCACATCGAGATAAGCCGCCACCCCCTTGTCGAACCGCAGCTTCGACAGACGGGCGAACTCGCGCAAGGCGTCCACACGCTTGCCCTGCAGCGCGACTTCCTCGATCTTCTTCTGCGACCCGGTCAGCGCATCGTTGGTCTCGCGAAACGCGCTGAGGATCGTCTGTTGATAAAGGAGCAGCGCTTGCCGGTTTTGCGCTTCGGCCGAGCTGACCTGTCCCTCGATCCCGCCGAAGGTGAAGATCGGGCCGCTGACGCCGGCAGCGATCAGGCCGGCGCTTGCCGGGCCGGTAAACAGGCTGCTGAACGCCGTGCTGACGCTGCCGAGCAGGCCGGTGATCGAGACGCTCGGGTAGTAGAGTGCGCGCGTGGCGCCGACGTTGGCATTCGCCGCCACCAGATTCTGCTCGGCCTGCAGGATGTCGGGCCGGCGCTGCAGCAGTGCCGAGGGCAGGTCGGCTGGGATCAGCGGCGCGACGAGCTGGTCGATGGTCTTGCCTCGCGCTATGGGCCCGGGGTTGCGGCCGAGCAGGATCGAGATCAGGTTTTCCTGCGCGGCGATCGCCTGCTCGAAGGCCGGAATCGCGGCCAGCGCCTGCTGGTACTGCGAGGTGATCTGCATCACATCCGTCTTGGCCACGATGCCGCCTTTGAAGCGCAGCTCGAACAGCCGCGCAGTTTCGCCGAAGTTCCTGGCCGTTGCCTGCGCGATTTCCAGTTGGCGGTCGAGTGCGCGCAGCGCGATGTAGCTGGTCGCAACGCTCGACACCAGCGACAGCACGACGCCGCGCTGCGCCTGCTCGCTGGCATAGACCTGCGCTTGCGCAGCCTCGCTCAGGCGGCGCACGCGACCGAACAGGTCAAGCTGCCAGGACGCGCCGAGCGAGGCCTGGTAGAGCGAAAAATACGGGTCGGCGCCGGGCGGGAGCGGCGGTTGGCCGACGCGGCTGGCGCGCGTCCGGCTGGCCTCGGCGCCGTAGCCGAGCTGCGGGTACAACTGCGAGCGGGTGGACGTCAGCGCACCGATGAACTGATCGACGCGTGCCGCGGCAATGCGCACATCGAGGTTCTCGCGCAACGCGCCGTCCACCAGTTCGTTCAACACCGGGTCGCCGAACTGCTCCCACCATTTGGTGTTAGCCACATCGACCGCCGTCGGGTAGTCGATGCGCCAGGTACTGGGCGACTCAACGGTCGGGCGCACATAATCCGGCCCGACCGAGCAAGCGGCAAGCCCGGTGGCAAGCAACGCCACCAGCGCGCTGATCTTCATATCGATTTCCTTTTTGCAATGCGTGGCAGAGGCAGGCGCCGAGCACCGTTCGAACGCCGTGCAGGGGCGGATGCCCTGACGCGCATTGTAGCGATATTCATTGTCGCCAAAGTGTTCACGAGGGGCCGTGTCATGGGCTGCAATTCCTTGTTAGATGTCGATCGCGACCGGCGCTCCTTTTGACCGAGCAAACCTGCGCAGAATTCATTTCGGTGCCCCGACGAGCAGCAGCCCGCCGAACAGCGCCGCCAGCGTGAGCAATGAGAGGCTCGCGGACGACCAGCGCCGAAGGAATGCGTCCGCCTGCTCAAATGCGACGCCCAGCGCGACCGTGGCACGGCGCAGCGGGGCGCCGTCCTCATCGCCGCTGGCAGCGTCGCCGACGCGAGCGGCAACGAACAAGGGTCGGCGCGACAGGGCTGACGCCAGTAGCGCGCCGAGTGCGAACATCGTCAGCGTGTTACCCAGTTCCTTGGGCGACAGCGGGTTGGCGATCAGCTCGGCCGGCAGTGGCCCCCAAACCGCCGCCAGCGACAACGCCAGCGAGGCCAGCGCCAGGCCGAGCGCCGCGCACTGCGACAGCATCGACACCGGCTTCCGCCCGCTCAAGGGCGCGACCGGGCGGCGCAGCACGCGCACCGCGATCAGCACCACGTAGGCTGCGGTGAAGGCCGCGCCGCCCTGCAGCACGAGCGTCCACCACCACTGGCCGGAGGCGTCGGCCGACGCCAGCAGCAATTTCTTCGCCAGATAGGCGCCGCTGGGCAGCACGCCCATCAGCGCCACGCCTCCGACCAGGAAAGCCAGCACGGCCACCGGCAACGCACGCGCCGCACCGGCCAGGTTGTCGATGCGGTCGTGGCCCAGAGCTGCATACACCAGGCCTGCGGCCATGAACATGCCGGCCTTGGCGGTGGCGTGCGCAATGGCCTGCAGCAGCCCGGCCGCCTGGGCCGTCTCGCGCAGCGCCATGTCGCCGGCGGCATCGAAGGCCAGCGGGAAGAGCAGGAAAAGGTAGCCGATCTGCGCCACCGTCGAATAGGCCACCAGCAGCTTCAGCCGCTCCTGGCGCAACGCCACCACGCTGCCGACGACAATGGCCGCCGCGCCCATGCCGGCCATCAACTGCGCGGCCGAGGCGCTGGCCACGCCCGGCATCACGTCCAGCCACAGCCGTAACACTAGGAACCACGAGCCCTTGATCACCAGCGCCGACAGTACCGCACTGGCTGCCGCCGGCGCGCCGCCATGCGCCGGCGGCAGCCAGATGTGCAGCGGGAAGAGTGCGGTCTTGGCCAGCAGGCCGGCGGTCATCAACGCCAGCGCCGTCCAGGCGATCGGTTCGGGCTGCACCGCGTTGGCCAGCAGCGGGATGTCCAGCGTGCCGTAGCCGCCGTACAGCAGCACCGCGCCGAGCAGGTACAGCACCGAGCCGCACAGTGCAAACAGCATGTAGCGCAGCGCGGCGCGCAGTGTCTCGCCGCTGCCGGCCAGGCACACCAGCGGCACGCCGGCGAAAGTCAGCAGCTCCAGCGCGACGTAGAGCGTGAATAGATCGCCGCTGACGAACACCAGGTTCAGCGCACCCCACACCGCCATCAGCAGCAGCCAGTAGCTGAACGCGGCGCGCGACTCCTTGACGCCCGGCGGCGTGCCGAAGTCGGCGCGCGCGTAAATGCCGATGCCGCAGACCACCCCGGCTACCGCCAGCAGCATGGCCACCGCCGGCCCGTCGGCACGCAGCGCGATACCCAGCGGCGGCGCCCAGCCGCCAAGCAGGTAGATTAGCGTCTGGCCTTCGCGCAGCCACGCGGCGGCGATGCCCAGCGCCAGCGCCAGCCCCAGTGGCATCAGCACGAAGGCCACGCGCTGCGCCCGCCGCCCGCCCAGCACCAGGCCGAGCAGCATGCCGACGAAGGGCAACAGCACCGCCGCCGCCAGCAGCGCGCCTCCGTGGGTGCTCGTCCAGAGTTCCACCGCCGGTGCTTCCGTTCAATCGCCGGTCGGCGGCTCGCTGGCCAGCGACGCGGTAGCGGTGGATTCGATCAGCCGCAGCAGCAGCGCCACCGTCACTGCGGTGGCGGCGAAGGCGACGACGATGGCGGTGATGAGCAGCGCCTGCGGCACCGGGTCGGCGGCCATGCCGGCCGCGGCGCCGCGCTTGGCCAGCGCGCCGAAGAGCACGAACACGCCTGAACCCATGATGTTGAAGGCCACCAGCTTGCGCAGTGGGTGCGGCTGCACGATCAGCCCGTACAGGCCGATGCCCACCAGCGCGCAGGCGCACAGCGCGAACAGCGTCTCGACGTTCATCGCCCGGCACTCCGGGTTGGCATGGGCCTGGTGTTGCGCGCTGAAATGGAAGTTTCGCCGGGCGCCGGCGAGGAGTCGGCGCTTCGCGCCGGTGCCCCGTTCAACAGCAAGGCCAGCACCAGCACCAGGGTCGGCAGCAGCGCCAGCTCGATAACCACGATCATCGGCTTGGCCCAGCCGACCGGATAGCCAAGGAAGGCGCCCGCCTGCCACGCACCGAGCAAGCCGACGGCGACGAACACCAGTGGCCCGACGATGATGCCGGCGCGTACCCAGCGGCTGTCGATGCGCGGTGCATCGCCCAGGCCGGCCATCTGCACCAGCATCCACATCGCTGCCAGGATGGTCGCGCTCTGGAACTTGCCGCCCGGGTGGTCGGCGCCGGCCCAGAACAGGTAGAGGCCGACGACGATGCCGATCGGCGGCAGCACGCGCGCCAGGTAGGTGAGGATGCCGTCGGGGTCTGCGCCGTAGCGCGGCCCCGGGCGGCCGCCCCAGAAGCGGTCCGGCGCCAGCGACCAGACGCCGATCAGCGCGATCACCAGCACGACCGCCTCGAGCAGCGTGTCCAGCGCGCGGAAGGCGAGCAGCACGCCGGTGATCGGGTTGCCGACGCCAGTGGCTGCCAGGTTCTCAACCGCCTGCGGCGCCAGCGTCGGCGCGGGCTCGGGCAACGCCAGCACGCACAGCGCCAGCACCGTGGCGACGCTCACCGACAGCAACACTGCGAATGCGCGCGTACCGGCGCCGCTGCGCTCGGACCACGCGGCCGCCTCGGTGCCGCGCAACCGCCCCACCGCACCGAGCAAGAGCGCGCCGGTCAGGCCGCCGCCGATGGCCGCCTCGGTCAGCGCGACGTCGATGCCGGCCAGGCGCACCCACACCAGCGACAGCAGCAAGCCGTAGACAACGAAACCGGCTACAGCCACAAAGGCGTCGCGCGCGACCACGGTCCACAGCGCCAGCCACAGCAGCAGCAATGCAACGACCAGGCTGACGAGCGCCGTCATTCGACTACCCTGCGCGCTTCGGGATGAGCGCCTGGGAACGGCCCGGCGCGCTCATTCGCTGCATTCCCGGCGCCGCACCGAGCGCGCGATGAGCTGCGACACCGCCCCGCTGGACAGCATCACCAGCAGCCACACCAGCACCAGCTTCAGCGCCGCGAGCACGCCATCCATTTGCGGCAGCAGACCGGTGACCACCAGCGCGACGCCCAGGTTGTCGGCCTTGGTCAGCGCATGCAGCCGCGTGTAGGCATCGGGAAAGCGCAACAGCCCGACCGTGCCCGCGAGAAAGAACACCAGGCCGGCGACAATGGCGACAATGCTGAAGACGTCGAGCACAACGCTCACCTTGCACCCTCCTCGGCGTCGTCGTCGGCGACTTTCTGGTCCTGGCGCAGCGCGAACTTGACGAAGGCGATCGACGCGAAGGCGGAAAGCAGCGCCAACGTCAGTGCCACGTCGAACATCGCCCGGTCGCCGGAGGCCGCTCCGAACAGCAGCAGCGCACCGATGGCGCCGCTGCCCAGCAGTTGCGCAGCCATCATGCGCTCGGCGCGGCCTGGTCCGCGCGCCACGCGCACCAGGCCGACGGCCACCATCAGCACGACGAAGGCCGCCGCCGAGAGCAGAAAATCAGCCATCGCGCGGCTCCGGCTGCAGGGCCCTGGCATAGGCACGCTCCTCGGCGGCCAGTTGCTCGACCACCGGTTGCCGCGTGTCGAGGCAATGGAACTCGATCATGTCTGGTGTTCCGTCGCTGGCCACCGTGCCCGGCATCAGGCTGGCGATCAGCTCGAAGGCGTTGCGCCCCGCGCCGCGTAGCAGCCCGACGGGATAGTCGACGAAGCCCGGCTGCAAGCGCGGCTGCGGTGCGAAGGCGCGGCGCGCGACATCGGTTCCGGCCACCAGCGACTGCCACAGGAAGCGCGGCAACAGCAGCAGCAACTGGCCGAGGCGCACGCCGCCGCTGGCCGGCGGCAGCAGCTTGACGCTGGCCCAAGTGGCCACTGCGCTGGCCAGCAGGCCGACCACCAGGTTCGCCGGCTTGGTGCTCTGGTCGACGACGATCCACAGGGCAAAGTACAACAGCGCACGCACGGCCAGAGCACGGGTCAGACCAGCTTCGGGCACGGCGGTCACCGGACAACCCCCCGCGCCGCGCGCTCCCGGATGAGTGCTTGGGAACGGCCGGGCGCGTTCATGCGCCCCGTTCCGTCACGGTCCCGGCACCGCGCCGGCTGAGCGGCATCGCCGCCGGCTGCGACTTCATGACGACTGCCCCACGGCATCGGCCGCCGGCGTCTTCTCGTTGCCGAACACCGTCATGTAAAGCGTCGGCAGGAAGACCAGCGTCAGCAGCGTCGCCACCAGCAGCCCGCCCATGATGGCGAAGGCCATCGGGCCCCAGAACACGGTGGGTGCGATCGGGAGCAGGCCGAGCACGGTGGACATCGCGGCCAGCATCATCGGCCGAAACCGATTGGTGGCGCAGGTCAGCACGGCATCGCGCACAGCGAGGCCGCTGGCGCGCTCCTCCTCGATCGAGACGATCAGGATCACCGCGTTCTTGGCGATCATGCCGATCAGCGCCAGGATGCCGAGGATGGCGACGAAGCCCAGCGGCCGGTTGAACACCAGCAGCGTCAGCACCACGCCGATCAGACCCAGCGGCAGGATCGCCATCACCATCGCCAGGCGGCGGAAGCTGACCAGCATGACCATCATCGCCAGCAGCATCAGCACGATCATCAGCGGCACCACCGCGAACACCGAGGCCTGCGAGATCTGGCTCTCCTCGAACAGGCCCCCGGTCTCGACCTTGTAGGGCTTGGGCAGCCTGGCGCCGAACTCGGCGATCTTCGGCGCCAGCGCGGACACCACGTCGTCGGGCAGAACGCCAGGGTTGACGTCGGCGCGTACCGTCAGCGTCGGCACCCGGTCGCGGCGCCATACCAGAGGGAACTCCTGCTCCTCGACGAAGCTCGCGAACTGCTGGAGCGGCACCATGCGCCCGCTCGGCGTGGGCACCTGCAGCGACGCCAGCGTCTGGAACGAGGCGCGTTCACCATCGGCGGCGCGTACCACGGCGTTGACCAGATAGATGTCGTCGCGCACCTGCGTCACCGGTGTGCCGGAGATGGCGGCGTTGAGCACACCGGCGATCGCGGCCGAACTGACGCCGAGCTGCCGGGCCTGGTCCTGGTTGATCTTGACGCGCAACTGCCGCGCCGGCTCCATCCAGTCGAAGTGCACGTGCCGCGTGCGCGCGTCGGTGCCGACCACGTTGGCCAGTTCCAGCGAAAGACGCCGCACTTCGTCCTTGTCCGGGCCCGACACGCGGTACTGCAGAGGCCAGCCCACCGGCGGCCCCAGCTCGAGCGGCGACACACGCGAGACGACGCCGGGGAACTGCTCGGCGAGCACCTTCTCGAGCTTGACCCGCAGCCGCTCGCGCGCCTCGAGGTCCTTGGTCACGACGACGAACTGGCCGAAGAAGGGGTTGGCCAACTGCACGTCCAGCGTCAGGATGAAGCGGATCGCGCCGCGACCGACGTAGCTGCTGAAGTGGTCGACGTCCGGGTCGGTCTTCAGGATCGCCTCCAACCGCTTGACCTCCTGCTCAGTCGCAAAGATCGACGCGTTCTGGCGCAGGGTCAGGTTCACCGTCAGCTCGGGCCTGTCGCTGGACGGGAAGAACTGTCGCGACACGTGGCTCGACAGGTAGAGCGCGGCGACGAAGGCCGCGAGCGTGAGGCCGATGGTCAGCCACTTCATGCGGATCGCCCCTTGCAGGAAGGTGCTATAGCCCGCTACCAGCTTGCCCGGCTTGGGTTCGGCCTCCTGCTTCTTCGGTGGTTTGAGCAGCGCCTTGCCGATCAGCGGCCCGAAGACCACCGCCACCAGCCACGAGACGATCAGTGAGATGGCCACCACCGAGAAGATCGAGAAGGTGTACTCGCCGGCCCCGCTCTTGGCGAAGCCGATCGGCACGAAGGCGGCGATCGTCACCAGTGTGCCGATCAGCATCGGCGCCGCCAGCGTGCGGTAGGCAAAGGTCGCGGCCTGGTCCGGGGTGTCGCCGGCACCCAGCCGGCGCAGCATCGCGTCCACCGTGGTCATCGCGTCGTCGACCAGCATCCCCAGCGCGATGATCAGCGCGCCCAGCGAGATGCGGTGCAGGTCGATGTTGGCCACGTCCATGACCGCGAACACGATCGCCATCGTCAGCGGAATGGCCAGCGCCACCACCGCGCCGGGCCGTACGCCCAGGCTGACGAAGCTGCACGCCAGAATGATGACGATGGCCTGCCACAAGTTGGTCATGAAGTCGTTGATCGCCAGATCGACCGTCACCGCCTGGTCGGCCACCAGCACCGGCTCGATGCCGACCGGCAGGTTGGCCTTGATCTCGGCCATCTCCTTGCGCACGTTCTCGCCGAGCGCCAGGATGTCGCCGGCGTCGCGCATGGCGATCGCCAGGCCGATGGCCGGCTTGCCGTTGACGCGGAACATCGGCTGCGGCGGGTCGGTGAAGCCGCGCCGCACGGTGGCGATGTCGCCGAGGCGGAATATCCGTTCGCCGGCGACGATGTTCACCGCCTCGATGTCGCGCTCGGAGTCGAAGGCGCCGGACACGCGCAGGAACACCCGCTCCTGCTCGCCCTGGATCGTGCCGGCCGGGCGCACCAGGTTCTGCGCCTGCAACGTGGCGACGATCTGGTTCAGGTTCAGGCGCAGGCCGGCCAGTCGCTCGGTGGAGAACTCGATGAAGATCTGCTCGTCCTGCGCGCCCATGACCTCGATCTTCGAGATGTCGGGCACCTGCAGCAGGCGCGAGCGCGCCGCCTCCACGTAGTCGCGCAGTTCGCGGAAGCTGAAGCCGTCGGCGGTGAACCCATAGATGATGCCGAAGGTGTCGCCGAAGCTGTCGTTGAGGAAGGGCCCGAGCACGCCCTGCGGCAGCGTGTGGCGCATGTCGCCGATGTTCTTGCGCACCTGGTACCAGATGTCGGGAATCTTGTGCGGCGGCGTTGACTGCTTCAGGTCGACGAAGATCGTCGTCTGCCCGGCGATGGTGTAGCTGCGCAAGCGGTCGAGGTAGTCGGTCTCCTGCAGCGTGCGCTCGAGCCGCTCGGTAACCTGCTTGATCGTCTCGTCCACCATCGCACCGGGCCAGCCGGCCGCGACGACCATCGTGCGCGTGGTGATCGCCGGGTCCTCGCCGCGCCCCAGCTTGAAGAAGGACATGACGCCGGCCACCACGGCCAGGATCATCAGCAAGACAACCAGCGAGCGCTTCTTGAGCGCCCATTCCGACAGGTTCGGTCCGATCACGAGCGGGCCTCCGGTACGCGCACCTTCTGTCCGGGGCGCAGCGCCTGCACGCCGGCGATGACGACGACGTCGCCCGGGTTCAGCCCCGCGGCCACCTGCACGGTGTTGGCGTCGCCCCCGCCCAGCTGGACGTTGCGCAACGATACGGTGCTCGAAGCCTGGTCGACCACCCATACCGCGGTCTTGCCGTCGGCGCGTACCAGCGCCGAGGCCGGCACCTCGATGGCCAGCGCCTCGGGCAGTTGCATCTTGGCGGTAACGGTGCTGCCCAGGCGCATGGCCGGCGGCGGGTCGATCAAGCGTACGCGCACGGCGAAGGTGCCGGTCACCGGATCCGCGCGCGGCGCGACTTCCCGTACCCGGCCGGCAACCGTCACCCGCGGGTCGTCGGTCAGCGCCACCGTGATCTCCGGATTCTTCGGGGCAATGTCCTTGACGCGGCCCGGCACGTCGAAAACCGCGTCGCGCGCGCCCTCGCGCGCCACCTGCACGATCATGCGTCCGACCGAAACGACTTCGCCGGGCTCTGCTCCGCGCGCCGTCACGACGCCGGCCACGTCGGACAGGAGCCGCGTGTAGCTCAGACGATTCTGCGCCAGGGTGAGCTGCGACTGCACCGACTCGACCTGCGACTCGGCGGTCTGGAGCAGCGCCACCGCCTGGTCGAAGGAAGCGCGGGGAACCGCGTCCTGGGCGACCAGGTCGCGCATGCGCGCGTGGTTGGCGCGCGCCTCAACCAACTGGGCCCGCGCTGCGCTCAGTTGCGCACGCGCCGATTGCAGGCTGCTTTCCTCGTTCTGCGGGTCGAGCCGGGCGACCAATTGGCCGGGCTTTACGCTGTCGCCGATGTCCACCGTGCGCTCGATCAGCCGCCCGTCGATGCGGAACGACTGGTTGATTTCGGTTTGCGCCTGCACCGTTCCGGTCAGGGACACAGTGCCACTGGCGGAACGGTTTTCGACGGTGGTCACGCGCACCGGGCGTATCTCCGGCACCAACGCTTCGTCAGCGCGCTGGCAGGCCGCCAGCAGAACCAACGTGCTGAGCGTAAGCAAGGCGTTCGTTCCGGACAGAAAAGCAGTTCGCTTGGTGGCAACGTTCACGGACACGGCGCGGCTCCTTGTTGAAGTTTCGGTGAATCGGCAGGCAAGACTGCGGCACGCAATTCTAAATGATGTCCTACCAACAGGGTGCACTCGCGACCGTGCCAGCGTCTCGCCGCAGGCGGCAGCGAACTCGACCAGGCAGGGGGCGAGCAATTTGATATCGAGGAGGATCTTCATGTTACGGAACTGCCGCACGTGGTAGTCCCTACCCTGGAACGAGCCCCAGCCGACGAACATGCCGGTCGCGGTTTGCAGCACCCGCTTGGTGGCGATCACCCGTGCCCCCATGATTGTCGTGGCGGCTGGGGCCGAGGCAAGGCTCATATACCGACGGAGCGGCCTGCTTGACCTGCAGGAACAGCGGGTCGCTGCCGCTGCGGCCCTCGAGGAGGACCAGATATACGCGCATGCCGACGCTGGCCACCCCGACCACCTGGCGGACCACGTCAACCGGCGTGAAGCGGTCGAACAGGAAGCGCCTGTCCTCCTGCAAGGGCATCCGGTAGCCGGTGAGGAACTGGTCGGTCAGCGCGTCCTGCTCGTCGTCGATGGCAACGCGGGAGGGTCGGTCCTCGTCGATCCGTGGCCGGCTGTCGACCATCGAGGTGAGCTTGGCGAACGCGCCGAGATGAGTACGGCTTCTGGACTCCTTCTCGATGTGCACCGAGATCCGCCCTTGGTCGGCCGGTGTGAAGTAGCTGATCAGGCTGTCGACATGCGTGCCGTCGTACCAGAAGCTAAGCTCGCTCATCTTCGCGTAGCGGGCCGTGCAGTCCCGGTAAGCCTCCACCGCCGTGACCACCGCCTCTCCGCCGTCGCTGCCTTGAGGCCGTCCTCCCGAGCCGCCACCACCAGCCTGGCGGCGAGTCGCTGCACATCCCACTCGAAAGGCCCGGGCAGCGTCTCGTCAAAGTCGCTAAGGTCAAACATGAGGTTCTGCTCGGGCGTCGCCCACAGGCCAAAGCTTAGGACGTAGGCGTCGCCGCAGAGTTGCACCAGGAGCCCGCTGTGGGGCCGGGACGCGAGATCGTCAGCCATCACCGCGGCTGCTCCGCGGTAGTAGTTCCACGGCGAGGCCATCATGCGGCCATGTCGGATGGGGAGCAACTCGGGAACCTGGATCGCGTTCTGGGCGACGATCGAGTCGAGGGCGTCGTGTCGCGCGCTGTCTCGTCCCAGCACGCTAACGCGCTGAGCGGAGCCCACTTGCGTGCCGCCTTCCGGGCCGCGGTTCGCTCCTCGACGGTCTCCCGGAGGTCGTGCACCGGCGCCGGTGCCGGCGAAGCCGCGCTGGGGTCGGTCTCAGTCATCTGGGCAGTCCTCGAAGCGCCTCTGGCGTCCAGCCAGAAGGGTTGCAGGGAAACATGAAACCCATCACCAGCCAGCGACTGAAGCGGATCCAACGAATTGTCGTCGTGAATATCCGGCATGTGCTGCCCCCGGGGCGACTGCTTGTCAAGCTGGCGAATGCCGGGTGAATCATTCCGCGTTGACGGGTCTAAAGGTGTCTGTTAGCTTTCGCGTTGTTTCTTCAGTCGGCATGGCCGCTATTGCCGGATCCACTTTCAAGAGGGTTTGTCATGAAAAGATTTCTCATCGGGGCGCTCGTTGCGGGCAGTTTGTTCGTAACCGGCGCCATCGCCGAATCCGTGCCCAACACGCTCGGCAAGATCAAGGCGGCGAAGGTCATCAATGTCGCCTATGCCGCCGACTCATTGCCGTTTTCGTTCGTTGGCCCGGACAAGGCGCCTGCCGGCTACTCGATCGACCTCTGCAAACGGGTGATCGCGCGCATCGGCCAGGTAGTCGGCAATGCCGATCTCAAGGTTCAATGGATCGCCGGCTCCACCGCCGAGCGGCTGCAAATGGTGCGTTCCGGCAAGGCCGATCTGGATTGTGCCAATACCACGCAAACGCTGGGTCGGCTGGCCAATGTCGATTTTTCCAGCCTGATCTTCATCGACGCCGGCGGCGTCATGATCAGGGCCGACTCGTCGTTCAACAGCATGGCTGATCTGGCTGGCAAGAAGATCGCGGTATTGAAGGACACGACGACCGAGGCGCGCCTCAATGCCATCGTCCAGAAGCACTTGGTGAATACCCGCGTCGTCAAGGTCGGCGATGCCAACGAAGCGCTGGCGATGCTTGAATCCGGTGGCGTGGACGCCTACGCCGGCGACAAGATCAAACTCGTAGGCCTTGCGGCCCAGGCCAAGGATCCCGCCAAATTCGTATTGTTGGCCGAGGAAATTTCGTTCGAGCCCTATGCGATGGCGTTGCCGCGGGGCGATGCCGCGCTGCGACTGGAAGTCAATCGTGCCCTGACCCAAGTGTATCTCAGCGACGATATCGAGACCATTTTCGGGCGCTGGCTCGGCGTGCTCGGCCGCCCGACGGGCCTGTTGTCGGCAATGTACCTGCTGTATTCGATTCCCGAATGATTGCGTATCACCATGTCGAATGAGGATCAAGGAATGAAATTCAACCTGTTCGGGCGCGCCCTTGCGCTCTGCGTCATTCTCGCCGTGCCGGTGCTGTCGGGATGTGAAACCCAGCCCGCCTTCCAGGTTTCACAGCCCTCCTCCCGCGTCGGAACGGTCGAATCCATCCGTTCGCAGACGGTACAGAATCCCAACACCGCCGTCGGCACGATCGGCGGTGCGCTGGTCGGTGGCCTGCTCGGCAATCAGATCGGCGGCGGCTCCGGTCGGACCGCAGCGACCGTGATTGGCGCCGCCGGTGGAGCCTACGCAGGGAACCGGATGACCAGCGGAAGTTCCCTGGTGTGGATCATCGGTATCCGTTACGACGATGGTTCGCTGGCGACCGTCCAGCAGTCATCATCCCCGGGGTTGCGCATCGGCGACCGCGTGCGCGTCGGCAACAACGGAATAGAACTGCTGTCGCGCGGGTAGTTGATGACCTTGCGCGCCACCGGACGCCGGGCATCGCCGAACAAGGAGTCAACGTGGATATGATCAAGACATGCATCGCGGTGTTCGCACTCCTGGCATCCGCGTTACCCGCAAGCGCAGAGGACCCGCAACTGCTATGTTTCGGCAACGAGCCGTCGTGGGGTCTCGAGTTCTCTGGACGAAGTTCCGCGCGGCTGATCCTTCCGGACCAGCGCCCCATGTACTACCGGGGCAGCGAGACGCGTCTCGACGCCCTGAGGGAACGGGCCTGGCGCGGAAAGGTCGCGGGCGGCAGGGGCGGCAACCTCGTGGCCTTCCTGCGCGAAGCGGCCTGCAGCGACACCATGTCCGACGTCCAGCATCCCGTCACAGCGCGTGTTTCGCTGCCTGACGGACGCTTCCTCGCCGGGTGTTGCCGCATTCCGGCCGCGCGCAATGCCATGCCGGCCCCGGCGGCAACCATCGAGGGATCGACCTGGAAGCTTGTCGGCCTGCCGGGTCATGATTCCAGCGCGCTCGGCGGTGCAAAGCGTCCCGTGACGGCGCGTTTCGAGGCGGGGCGCATCAGTGGTTTCTCCGGGTGCAACCGTTTCATGGGCGGTTACACGGTTGACCGCGACAAGCTGGTCATCGGGACGCTGGCCGGCACGATGATGGCCTGTCCGGAGCCTGAAATGGTCCTCGAGAGTGCTTTCCAGCGCGCGTTGGCCGGCACTTTCCGTTTTGCGATCATCGACGATCGCCTGACCTTGACGCCCGCGTCCGGCGCGCCGCTGGTATTCCAGATGGCGCCAGCACCCAAGCTCGAGGGCGTCACCTGGGAAGTCACCGGCTTCAACAATGGCCGGCAGGCGGTGGTGGGCACGTTGTCCGGCACCAAGCTGACCCTATCGTTTCAGGATGGCATTGTACAGGGCCACAGCGGGTGCAACACCTTCCGCGCCACATTCAAGCGCGATGGGGATCGTCTGGTCATCGGGCCGGCGGCCGCGACGCGCGTGGCATGTGCCGGCGATGGTGTCATGCAGCAGGAACGGGAATTCCTTGCGGCGCTGGAAACCGCGACTTTGTGGACCGTTCAGGACGGCATGCTGGACATGCACCGGGCGGATGGCGAGCGGGTGATGACAGCGAATCCAGTCGCCAGATAGCCATGCCGGAGCCGATTCAGACCATCTGTTGTCGTCGAAAGTGTCAGTGCCCATGAACACCCGCACGCGTTGGATCGTTGCGTTAACCCTGCTGGCCATCGCCGCGGCGTTTCTGCTGCCCGCCATGCGGCAACCCGTTGAATACCATGATTTCGCCGACCACCGGCACGCGTTCGGGATCGACAACTTTCTCGATGTCGTCTCCTCGAACTTCGCTTTCCTGATCGCGGGGGTCATGGGCCTGCTGATCGTCATCGGCGGCCGCGCGCGGTTCGAGTTCGCCAGCGAGCGCTGGCCATTCGTGGTCTTCTTTCTTGGGGTGCTGCTGACCGCGCTCGGATCGGGCTATTATCACCTCGCGCCGGACAACGAGACCCTGTTCTGGGACCGTCTGCCGATGACCATCGCCTTCATGGGGCTGGTTTCAAGCCAGATCGTCGATCGGATCAATGTGCGGGCGGGACTCATGTTGCTGCTGCCGATGCTGTTGCTCGGCGTGGCGTCGGTCGTCTATTGGCGGACGACGGAACGCATGGGGGCGGGCAATGTCCTGCCCTACGGGATTCTGCAAGGATACTCCGTGATTGTCCTGCTCCTGCTGGCCAGACTGAATCCATCGCGCTACACCCGTGGCGGCGACATCTACTGGGTTTTTGGCTGGTACGTACTCGCCAAACTCCTAGAGACCTTCGATCACGAGGTGCTGGCGATCAGTCAATTCGTCAGCGGCCATACGCTCAAGCACCTTGCGGCCGCTGCTGCAGCATTCGTCGTCTGTTACATGCTGGTTAACAGAAACCTCAAAGAGGTTTCCGTATCGGCGCGGTGAGTGACCAGCGCCGGAAACCCAACCGATTGCTGATGGAAACAGGGAGCACCCGGAAAGGAAGCATATGCGTTACGTCTATATTTCGTTGATCGTCGTGGTAACGGCGGTCGTGTTGCTGTTCAAGATCCAGAACTTCGACGCGGTCACGGTCTCCCTATTTGGCGCGGGCATTACGATGCCCACGTCCTTGCTGATCATTGTCGTCTACACTCTCGGAATGGTCACTGGGAGTGCATTGCTCGGTTTGCTGCGCGGCTGGGTCAAGGGCGCAATGCGTCAAGGCGGATGACACAGAGCCGTCATGGTCAATTTTTTATTGTTCTGATTGAAAGGTGGTATCTGTAATGAGCAATTTTTGGGACTTCATCTGGCTAATCGCGTCAACCTTCCTTTTTGTGGCGTATCTCCTGATCCTGTTCCGGATCATTGCCGATCTCTTCCAGGACAGCGAACTCGGAGGTGGCTCCAAGGCATTGTGGCTGATCTGCCTGATCTTCCTGCCGATGTTGACGGCCCTGGTGTATGTGATTGCTCGCGGCAAGAGCATGGCGGAGCGGCAGCGAGCCGCGTTCGAGCGGTCGCGGTCCGAGGCCGAGTCCTACATCAGGCAGGTGGCCGGAAAATCGCCTGCCGAACAGATCTCTGAGGCCAAGGCGCTGCTCGATAAAGGCACGATCACTCCGGAAGAGTTCGCCAAGCTCAAGGCAAAGGCCCTCGCCTGAATTGCGCTTGCGGAGTTGCGGACCTGATGAAGATGCTGAGTTTTCAGTCGTTTACCGCGCTCATGATCGGTATCCGGAACGAAGCTTGTTCCGCTTGACTTCACCCCGCCGTCGCCAAAGACGCTCCTCGGCTTGGTGCGCCATTTCCTGATCTCGCTCACATAACGGCGCCCAAGGGCGCCGTTATGTTTGGTATTCAGGCAGTGCATTTCTTTCTCCTGCCAAGCGACGCCGACCCGACTTCGTTTGTCCTTTCCGGCTCGGCAGGTGCTCCAGTCGTGGGCGATCTACGGCTTTGCCGGGTACGCCGAAGTGCGGGGGCCGGCGAACCGATCCGTGTGTGCTATGAGTCGGTTCTGCTCTCGATGGCGCCGTCGGCGATGGCGGCGGCGAGCTGGGCATGATCCCGGTCGTTCTGGTCGGCGTACAGGTGGGCAAAGTCGTTGATTGCCCGGGCAAACTTCCTGCCCTTGCCGATGTAGGCGCTGATGGCGGCGGGGTCTCCGCTGCGTGCATGGGCCTTGGCGAGGGCCTCGCCGCAAGCGGTCGCGAACTCGACCAGGTAGGGGGCGACGAGTTCGATGCTCGGGATGATCTTCATGTCCCGGAACTGGCGCACATAGTAGTCCCGCCCGTGCAGGGAGCCCCAGCCGACGAAGATGTCGGTGGCGCTTTGCAGGGACCGTTTGCCGCTGATCACCCGTTCGCCATGGTTCTCGTGGCGGCTTGGACGGACATGTGCTTCGTATACCGAGGCAGCGGCCTGCTTGACCTGAAGAAACAGCGGATCGTCGCCGCAGCGGCCCTCGAGCAATACCAGATAGACACGCATGCCGACACTGCCGACACCGACGACCTGACGGACGACATCGACAAGCGTGAAGCGGTCGAACAGAAGCCGCCGGTCCTCCTGCAGTGTCAAGCGGTACTGGGCGAAGAGCTGGTCGACCAGGTCGGCCTGCTCGTCGTCATCGATGGTGACGCGAATCGGGGGGTCCTCGTCGATCCGGGGCCGCCCGTCGACCATGCTGGTGAGCTTGGCGAACGCGCCCTGGCTCGTGCGAACCTCCGCCTGCTTCTCGATGTGGGTCGACACACGACCACGGTCGGCTGGTTCGAAGTACTTGATCAGGTTATCGACAGGGATGCTGTCGTACCAGATGTCCAACTCGGGCGCGTCGACATATCGGCTCATGCGGTTACGGTAGGCCGAGGCGGCGGCCACTACCGCCGCCTCGGCGGTGCTAGCCTCGATCCCGCTTGCGCGGGCGGCCACCACCAGGCTCACGGCCAGGCGCTTGAGATCCCACTCGAAGGGACCGGGCAGAGTCTCGTCGAAGTCGCGCAGGTCGAACAGCAGGTTCCGCTCCGGCGTCGCCCAGAGGCCGAAATTGAGGACGTGTGCATCGCCGCAGAGCTGCACCTCCAGGCCGCTGTGCGGCTGCGACGCCAAGTCAGCGGCCATCACCGCTGCGGCCCCGCGGTAGTAGGTCCACGGCGACACCGCCATGCGTCCGTGCCGGAGGGGCACCAGATCGGGCACGCGGGCCAGGTTCTGGCTGGTGACTGTGTCGAGCGCATCATGCCCGCGGCCCTTCTCGTCCCAGTGCCCCTGGGCGCCGGGCGCCACCCGTTGGCGGGCGGCCTTGCCAGCCGCTTTCCGCTCCTCGATGGTCGCGGGGAAATCGTGGAGTCCGGTGAGCGGAAGATCTGCTGTCGGCGGGTTGGGTTCTGTCATGGGGTTCCTCTCGCGGGGTACGATAATTGCGCAACCTTCAGCCCGCCGCATCTGCCGGGCCGGCTCCCGGGCGGCGAAGTCGGATCAGCAACTATGGGAGATTGACAAAAAGTATCGTTGACCGCAACCGCAGCCGTCAATCGAAAGTTTGTCACGACGGCAGATGATCGGCGCGAAACACAATCTGGCCACTGTCGGGGCGAGTTCTTGTTGCGCGTGTGAATCTTGAGATACAGGGAGCAGTCGAACTCAAAGCGGGTTTCGGGCAGCAAGTACCGGCATCGCTGAGAGCGCTTACAAAGTGCGCGGGCGTCAAGGTGGTGGACCACGCGCACCTGATCGACGATGCCACGACGCGAATGATGGCGGACAAAGGCGTCTGGCTGAGCATCCAGCCCTTCCTGGACGACTATTGAGTCGGCCCCATGAAGTTTGAAGCCCAGTAATTGACGCGTTCTGGCCCCAACGGGCTACATGGTTCAAAGATTACCGGGCCGACTCTTTAGGACGCTGCGCCATTCCCGCCAGGGTCCGAAAACCGGATCAAGCAACTGGAGGTAGTGTCGGGCAGCGATACCGTCTACGCACTGGCCAAGAAGTACAAGCTCAAGACGGCCTTCGGTACCAACATCCTGTTCTCGAAGGAACTGGCGGACCGTCAGGGGGCGCAACTGTCCAAAATGACTCGCTGGTACACGCCCGCCTCGGCGCTGGTGATGGCAACTTCCACCAACGCCGAGCTACTCGCCCTTTCCGGCCTGCGCAGCCCCTACAACGGCAAGATGGACGTCGTTCAGGAAGGCGCACTCGCCGACCTGCTACTGGTCGACGGCAACCCGGTCGAAAACATCAAGCTGGTCGAGAACCCGGCCACGAACTTCTTCGTCATCATGAAGGACGGCGAGGTCTACAAGAACCTTCTCGCGCTCCAAGCGCCGTAGCACCGGGCGTCAGCCCCGGCCGAACGGCCGGGGCTGACGCCCTTATCGTTCCGACGTTCCCAGCATCATTCGCCGCACAACAGGCGCATGCGGCGCTCCGCGAGCGTAAAGGCCTCGTCGGTGTCGGCATTCAATACCTGCATCTTGGACTGTTCGCAGGCACTCGCGGCCTCCACTTCAGCCGGCGCAGCCACGGCCGGAGCGGAAGCAGACCCGGGGATCGGGGTGCAGCGGGCATCGGACACCAGCCGGATGTTGCTGAATTGCCCCTGTTCGATGGCGACGCAATCACCGATCCGCTTGCCCGCCTGGTCGGAAATGATGCGGGTGGTTGTCCTGCCGCCGATGAGAACCGTGTACTCGAACGCCTGCGAACGGGTGGCGAGTGTGGTGACGCCGCGGCCGGCCGCCGCGCCGCCGAGGCTGCGCAGCGCGCGGTTGCTGCCCGACTGCCCGCTGCCGGTGGCTAGACCGACGCCGCCGCCGACGAGCGTTCCGACGTTCTGAGCCGTCGAGTTGTTCACCGTGGTGGGGACGACATTGGTGATGCGCCCGTACTGCACACGCGATTGGGCGTCAGCCAGCGTTGGGATCAGCGTGAGCGCAAGCGCGGCAGCGGCCATCGAGGCATGGACGAATGCGATTCGGTTCATTGACTTGCTCCAGAGTGATAACGGTAACGACGTGGAGCCCAAACGGTCGGCTGCCACAGCGCAAAGTTGCCTGGCTCCAGCTGTCGAGCCAAGGCTGCAACGCGATGAATTATTGCAGATTCACCGCTTACGTGCAGGGGCGCTGCACGATCAGACCGATCACGGCGGACAGCAGCGAGGAATTCCTGGTCAAGCTTGCGAGCGCGACGCTCACCAACATCACTATCTCAGTTGCCATCAAAATCTGTATGATTCCGGGCGTAACGTTTTCGGCCACATCTTGCTGGGCGCTGGTTTTCAAGATGTCGGTCAACCGGTGGCTCGATGCCGGCGCCAGGATCAACTTACGCGTCGTGGCCATCAAGGGGCTGTTTGGAGTCCTACAGGAAGGAGTCATCACGTGATCTATCTCGCTGCTTTGGTCGTGCTCGCAACCCTCGTCGCCATGGCGTCGGGGAGGGTTCCTGCTGTTCTCGCACTGGCTACGGCGATCTGCGTCGCGGGTGTCACCGGGTTGGCCCCGGTGCCGGCGCTTTTCGCCGGATTGAGCAACGGCGGGATCATCACCGTGGCGGCGATGCTCGTCATCGCCAAGGGTATTGTCCATACCGGCGCGGTGAGCCGAGTCACCTGGGCGCTGCTCTCGACCGTCACCAGCGCCCAGCAGGCCTTGCGTCGCCTCGCGCTGCCCATCGGTGTCGGTTCCGGCCTGATGAACACCACTCCGATCGTCGCCATGCTCGTCCCGGCGGCCAAGGAACTGGAGCAGAACCGCGGCATCAACGCCCGGGAGTTGCTGTTGCCCATCGCGCACATCACGACTCTGGCCGGCTCGGTGACGCTGATCGGCACCAGCTCGAACCTGCTCATCGCCGGCATCGCCGCGCCAGCGGGCATCGACATGACGATGCTGTCGTTCGCCCCGGTGGCATTGCCGGTCGCCATCGTCGGCGCGGTGATCGTGTATCTGATCGCGCCGCTGATGCTGCGCGGTCAGGGGGAAACGGAAGCGGCGACTCGCGATTGGCGAGTCGAAATCCCGGTCTCCGGAAAGGCGCTGGCGATTGGCCGCGTGGCGGCGGATTTCGGGATCGATCAGACTCAGCAGTACGCCCTTGATGCGATCCGGCGTTGGGATGCCGATCTTGCTCCGTCCGCCGCGATCGAGGCTGGCGACACCCTGATCTTCTCGGCGACCGAGAGCGGTGTGACCGCCCTCTGGGGCAGTCCGCTCTTCGGCCTGGCCGAACAGCGCCTTTACCGCGCTTCCGCAGGCTCAAGCGCCAACGGGACGGTGCGGGACTTCGAGACCGACGGGGGAATCCGCGTCATCGCGGCGCGGACCACAGGCCCCCTGCGCGACACCGAGGTGCGCCCGGGCGCAACCGCCTTCGTGACCGCTCCGACAAAGTCCCTGCTCGTCGACCAGCCTGATATTACGCTGTTCGAGCGCGCCGCCGGGCTGAGCCCGCAACCGGCCAAGACCGCTTTCGCTCTCGCCATCCTGATCGCCGTCATCGTCTCGGCATCCTTCGGCCTGGTTCGGGTGGAACTGGCTTCATTGACCGGGGCCGTGCTCATGGTGATCACCGGCATCCTGACGCCGAAGTCCGCCGTGCGGGCACTCGACTGGAACGTGTTGTTCATCCTCGTCGGGTCGGTGGCGCTCGGCGCAATCGTCGTCGAGAGCGGGCTCGCCAAGGTACTCGCCGACGCAATCAGGCACCTCGCGGGAGGTAGCATCCTGCTCGTCGTAATCGTCTTCGCGCTGACGACGGCGCTCGTGACCAATCTCGTCACCAATGCGGCAGCCGCGTCCATCCTTACCCCGGTGGCGATCGGGATCGCCAACGAACTCGGCATCAACCCGGTAACGCTCCTGGCGCTGATCGGAACCTGCATCTCGTTCACCTTCATCAACCCGTTCAGCCACCAGTCGAACCTGATGGTCATGCAGCCCGGCGGCTACACCTCGGCCTCGTTTGCCAGGTTCGGTGTCCCGCTGGTCGCCGGATCGCTGGTGACGGTCATCGTCGTCGCCTACCTGCTGCTGCACCTGCAAATGCGGTTCTAGTCCCGGCTGAACCGGTGAGGGCCTCGCGCCATGGCCGACACTTCGGCGCGGAGCCGCTCGCCGGGTACGGCTTTGCCCTTTGCCGCCCCGGTGGTATAAGACGCGCACGCCATGACCTTCGTCCGCTCCCTCGCCCTCGCTCTCCTGCTCGTTGCCGCGCCGCTGCGTGCCGAGCAGATCCGTGTCGCCGCAGCCGCCGATCTGCGCTTCGCGCTGGACGAAATCGTCAGCCTGTTCCGGAAAGCCCACCCCGCCGACAGCATCGAAGTGAGCTATGGATCCTCAGGGAAATTCTACGCCCAGATCCTGAACGGCGCGCCCTTCGACCTCTTCTTCTCGGCCGACCTCGAGCTTCCCGAGAAACTTGTTCAGGCGGGTCTCGCCGGCCCCGAAGTCCGGCCCTACGCGCTCGGCCGCATCGTCGTCTGGCGCCCGGGCAGTGGCGCCCCACCGCTGGCGCTGGCCGACCTTGCGCAACCGGAGATCCGGCGCATCGCCATCGCCAATCCCAGGCACGCGCCCTACGGCATGCGCGCAGTCGAGGCGCTCAAGGCGGCGCAAGTTTGGGAAGCGCTCGAAAGCCGCCTGGTCCATGGCGAGAACATCGCCCAGACCGCGCAATTCGTGCAGACCGGCAATGCCGACGTCGGCATCATCGCCCTCTCGCTGGCACTGGCCCCGGCATTTGCCGGCACCGGCAGCTACACGCTGATTCCGGCCGAATTGCACCAGCCGTTGCGCCAGGGCTTCGTGATCATCAAGCGTGCCGAAAGCAACGCCCTAGCCGGTGCCTTTGCCGTATTTTTCGCCGGCTCCGACGTGCGCCAGATCATGAGCCGCTACGGTTTTTCCACACCCGGCGGCCCTGCCGCGCGCTAGGCGAATGCACAGCACCGATCTCGCCGCCGTCTGGCTGACCCTCAAGCTGGCCACCGTCGTCACCGTCCTGCTGTTGTTCATCGGCACGCCGATCGCCTGGTGGCTGGCACGCACGCGCTCGCGCCTCAAGGGCGTCGTCGGCGCCGTGGTCGCGTTGCCGCTGGTGTTGCCGCCGACGGTCATCGGCTTCTACCTGCTGATCACCATGGGGCCGAACGGTCCAGTCGGGCGGCTGACCGAAGCGCTTGGCCTCGGCATGCTGCCCTTCACCTTTCCCGGCCTGGTCATCGCCTCGGTGTTCTACTCGCTGCCATTCGTCGTCCAGCCGATCCAGAACGCTTTCGAGGCGATCGGCGAGCGCCCGCTGGAAGCCGCGGCCACGCTGCGCGCCAGCCCGTGGGATGCCTTCTGGTCGGTCGCCGTGCCGCTCGCCCGGCCCGGCTTCATCAGCGGCGCGATTCTCGGCTTTGCCCATACCATCGGCGAATTCGGCGTCGTGCTGATGATCGGCGGAAACATTCCGGACCGGACGCGGGTCGTTTCGGTGCAGATCTACGACCACGTCGAAGCTCTCGAATACACGCAGGCGCACTGGCTTTCCGGCGGCATGTTGCTGTTCAGCTTCGTCGTGCTGCTGGCGCTCTACACCTTCAACCCGACGCGGCGCAAACCGGCATGAGTTCCGAAATCCGGGCCCGCTTCCGGGTTGACCACAGGAGTTTCAGCCTGGATGTCGACCTGACCCTGCCCGGGCACGGCGTCACGGCACTGTTCGGCCCGTCCGGTTCCGGCAAGACGACCTGCCTGCGCGCCATGGCGGGTCTCGAACACGCCGCGGACGGGTTGTTCGCCATCGGCGACACTATTTGGCAGGACGACAGCAAGGGTGTGTTCCTGCCAACCCACCGTCGGGCGCTCGGCATGGTCTTTCAGGAGGCCAGCCTGTTCCCGCACCTGCCGGTACGCGGCAACATGGAATTTGGCCAAAAGCGGGCGTCGACCGGAGGCACCAGGTTTTCCTTGCCGGAAATCGCCGAGATGCTCGGCATAGCCCACCTGCTCGAACGGATGCCGGCGCGGCTTTCCGGCGGCGAGCGCCAGCGCGTCGCCATCGCCCGCGCCCTGCTCGCTGCGCCGCAGATCCTGCTGATGGACGAACCGCTCGCCGGACTCGACCACAAGCGCAAACTGGAAATCCTTCCCTATCTGGAGCGCCTGCATCGCGAGTTGTCGATCCCGGTCATCTACGTCAGCCACGCAGCCGACGAAGTCGCACGCCTCGCCGACCACCTCGTGCTGCTCGATCGTGGCCGCCCCATCGCCAGCGGTCCACTCAACGCGGTCCTCGGCCGCATCCACCTGCCTGCCGCCTTCGCCGACGATGCCGGCGTCGTCATCGAATCCGTCGTCGCCGAACACGAGGCCGACGACCTGACCCGCCTCGAATTCCCCGGTGGCCATATCCATGTCTCGCGCTGCCGCGAGCCAGTTGGCACCGCGCTCCGTTGCCGCATCCTCGCGCGCGACGTCAGCCTGGCGCTGGTCCCGCAAACGCAATCCAGCATCCTCAACTGCATCGATGCCGTCGTCGTTGACCTCGCGGCCACCGACACGCCGGGCCACGTCCTGGTTCGTCTTGACATCGGCGATCACCCGCTGCTCGCCCGCATCACGAGGCGTTCGGCCAAACGCCTCGATATCCGGCCTGGCCTCAAGCTGTCCGCACAGATCAAGTCGGTGGCGCTGCTTGGGTAGATGGTGGCCCAACGGGAGCGGCAGCTATCTATAATGACCAAGCCGAAACACACTGCCGCTCCGATGCTCGCCACCCTCCTGACCAGCCCCACCCTCCCCGATGACGCAGCCTTGGCCGGCATGAGCCACGTACTGGCCGTAATGTCTTCCGGCGACACGATTCCGCGGGATTGCCCCGAGCGCCCGCTGCTGCTGGCGACGCTGGCCCGCCGCCGTCTTGATGCGGAGGAACTGGGCGACGATCCGGTTGCCGCCAACACGGCCGCGGGCGGCTTGCGGGTCTGGCTGATGCTGGACAAGGACAAATCCAACTTCGAAAATCTGACGCTGCTGCGCGAAGGCCTGGCGCTATTGCTCGACGAGGAGCCTGTTGCGGTCGACGTACTGATTTGTGGCAAAAAGAAGTTGGCTGGGTGGATGGCCGATCTGGCTACCTACGTCGCGCTGGCCAACGGTGCACCGCTGCCCAACCGCAAACAGAAGGACGCACCACGCCCGCTGGAAGCGCTGCACGTCTGGGGGACCGACGCGATGCCCGGCGCCGCGTACAGCCTCGCCGAGGGCAACCAGCTGGCGCGAATCCTGACCGTGCTGCCACCCAATGAGCTGACGCCTGCGGCGTACCGGGTACGGATCGGTGAATTGGCCGGTGAACTGGGCTGGGATATCGAGGAATTCGACCTGCCACGCCTGCGCGAGATGGGCGCCGGCGCCTTCGTTTCGGTAGCTCAGGGCAGCGAGGCCAACGACGCGGCGATTGTCCGAGTCTCACTTGTGCCGTCCGGTGCAGTGGGGCGGGTCGCACTGGTCGGCAAGGGCGTCTGTTTCGATACCGGCGGCCACAACCTGAAGGAGGCCGAGGCGATGATCGGCATGCACGAGGACATGGCCGGTTCAGCGGCGGTGCTCGGCATCCTGCTCGCTGCCACGCGGCTGGCCCTGCCGCTGCGCATCGATGCCTGGCTGGCGCTCGCCAGCAACGACATCTCGCCGCGCGCCAGTCGTCAGGGCGATGTGGTGACGGCGCTCGACGGCACGACCGTCGAGATCGTCCATACCGATGCCGAGGGGCGCCTGGTGCTCGCCGATGCACTGACTCTGGCCGGACGCGCCGACCCTGATCTGATGATCGATTTCGGGACACTGACCTACACGATGATTCACGCGCTCGGCTGCCGCTATTCCGGCGTATTCGCCAGCAACGAGACACTCGGCGCGCTGGCGGTCCGGGCCGGTGCGCGCAGTGGCGAGCGCGTGTGCACCTTTCCGATGGATGCCGACTACGACGATGATCTCGACAGCACGGTGGCCGACATCTGCCAGTGCAGCCTCGATGAAGATGCGCCCGATCATATACACGCCGCGCGCTTTCTCAAGCGTTTCACCGGCGACCGCGCCTGGCTGCATGTCGATCTGTCAGCCGCCAACTGCGAGGACGGATTGGGCGCCATCGGCACCGATCAGACCGGCTTCGGGGTGGCATGGGGAATCCATTTCCTGCAGGCGTGGGCGGCAGGCCGTGCGCAAGACTTCGATAACTCGCAACCCTTCACGACCTGACCCCCGAAATGGGTGCACGCACCGTTCTCGCCGCCTGTCTGGCTGCGGCATGGCTCTCGGGCGCACCTGCATTCGCCAGCGACGATGACGACGATGACGGTTCGCCCGATGAGGCGGCGGAAGCGATCGTCGGGAATGTCGTCGACAGTGATGACGGGGTTGCCGGGCAAGCCGCTGAGGCCACCGGCGAACAAGCCAGCGATCGCTCACCCGCGAAGATCGGCATCGTCCACGATTCCCTGCGCCGCGCCAGGAAAAAGCCAACTGTCTTCCAGACGCTGGCCGACGACTACTCGGATTTCACGACGCGCATGGAGGACGAGTATGGCCTCACGTGGACGTTCAGTCTCAGCTACCGGCAGCGCTGGCAAAATCCGGCCACCATCGGCACTGCATCACAGGCCCTGTTCTGGCCGACGCTGAACTGGGACATTTTCGACAGCGAGACCTTCGGGTCAGGCTCCTTCCAGTTCCTTTATTACGGTGAACGTCGCAGCGGCGCCAAGGTGACGATCAACCGCAAGGCGCGCACGTTGAGCGCCGAGTTACCCGATTACCAGAACAAGTACTCGCAGATCACCTACACCCACACGCTGCCGGGCGAAAAGTTCGCGGTGGCGGTCGGCCAGTACTCGTTCTTCAATTTCGACAGCAACGACTACATGGCGGATCAGCAAAACAATTTCATCAATACCATCTTCTCGTCGAACGGTTCGTCGACCTATCCGACGACCGGCACCGGTGCTTACGTTCAGTTCAACGCGACGAAACGCCTCCAGCTTGTCGCCGGTGGACAGAGCGTCAACACCGAGGATCCCTCGAAACGGCCGAGCGACGGCTATCTGAGTTCTCCCTACGCCTGGCTGGGCTATGCCCAGTGGACACCCCGCTTCAAGGGGCTGGGCGACGCGCAATACTCGCTCACGCTCTTTCAGGCACCAGCAACCGCCGAGCAAGCCAGGTCGAAGGGCTGGTCGATCAATGCGGTCCAGAATCTTAACGAGAAGTGGGCCCTGTTCGGACGCCTCAATGCCAGCAGCGACGACAGTGGTGGCAACAAGCGCAGCTTCGGGATCGGCGTCGCGATCAACAATCCGCTCGGCCGCGCCGATGGTGACCAGATCGGCATCGCCTTAGGCAGCCTCGAACAGAAAAAGCCGCTGCCCCTGCTGACCCTGGAGCACACGCAGAATACGCTCGAAGCCTACTGGAACTGGAGCCTGTTCGGGGGACTGCTGCTGACGCCCGATGTGCAGTACATCCGCAACCCGGTATTCGCCCCAACCCGAGACAATGCCTGGATCTTCTCGCTCCGGACAACGCTCGCCTTTTGAGCGGACTGGCTTCCCGGCAAGACGTCGCGGGAAATCATGAATCTTCTGCGCTCAAGCAGCCTTTCGTCTGCGCTCGATGACCAGGCGAATATGGGAAATAATCACCGCCACGCCATTGATCCGGTCCGGCG
The DNA here is from genome assembly GCA_016714975.1 of Candidatus Dechloromonas phosphorivorans. Classification (GTDB taxonomy): domain Bacteria; phylum Pseudomonadota; class Gammaproteobacteria; order Burkholderiales; family Rhodocyclaceae; genus Azonexus; species Azonexus phosphoriphilus. The sequence goes on from JADKBR010000023.1 coordinate 67,115, forward strand.
CAATCTTCTCATAGAGGAAGCGCTCAAGCAGCCAACCCGAGAGCGTATCAAGTTCTTCCTCGATTTCCCCCAGCTTCTCGAGAGGCAGCAATTTGGCCTCGCGCATCATTGCCGGCAGCCGCGCCAGATTCTTCTGTATCTCGTCAGGACGATGTTTCCGCCAAAAGCCGCTGAACCAGAGTGCGAACGAACCCAGAATCCCGCCGATGATCGAAAGATTGAACAGCTGACTCATGACCTGTTCAAAAACACTCTCCTGCGTTCCGTCAATGTAGGCCGCTGCTCCCGGATGGGTCCGCAGAACACCCTTATTGTCGGTGTCAGGCGCTTCGATCTGACCCGCCTGCGGCAGTGTCGCTGCTACCTTGGCCCGCGTGGTCAGCAGCAAGCGCGTGATCTCGCCGGCGACATCATTCAGCATGGAATTTTTCGCCACAAGCCGAACCGCGACGGCGACCGTCTTCACCTCGTCGTCGGGAATCGCGGGAACCGCAACAAATGCTCCGGCGGGGATGGTGATCTCTTCGTACAAGGGGTTCCGTACAGCCATTTCGGCTGCTTCCAGATCGATGAATCTCGGTGGCTTGCCGGTCGCCCTGACGATGGCTCGGATGGCGTCGGAAACGGCTCCCGGGCCGGTCGAACCAATGGCGACAACCGCGGCCACCTGCTTCCGGTGCAGCGCGGTAGCAATGTCAGCCAACGGAGTCTTTTGGAGATCGGCTGGCTTGATGCTGTAGAAATCCATGACTGTCCGCAGCAGGGGGTCGTCTTCCCGCGTGCCCTCAAGAATGGCGATCTTCTTTCCGGAAAGCTTTTTTATCGATCTCGCTGGCGAAGCGGCGGGAACCATCATGACCAGCGACAGGCGGCGCAAGATGACCAGGGTTCCGCCGCTGGCCGCTGCCGGGTGATCGCTCCTGACCAGGGCGAGATCGTATTTTCCACTCTGGAATTTATCGGCGCTTTCCTGAAGGTTTCCGGATTCCTCAAGAGCGAGTTGCACACGCGGGTGTTCCTCGGAGACCTGGCGCTTGAACGCCGAAAGGAATTTCTGCCCGAAGCTGCCTGCGGGACCCGTTGCGACGCTGATCGTGTACCGGGCCGAGAATATCCACGGAACCCAGACCCAGGCAGCGACGCCCACGCCAAGCACAACGAGTATCACTCCCCCAACGAGTAGCTTGTTGAATTTTTGAGGCATCAAGCTGCTTCCGAATCGATTGGGCCGAAGATAGTGGCCATGCGCGAACCAGTCAACTCGCTGCAAGCTCCTGTTCCTGACGGATTCAAGGCGCCACCAGCGCCGCCGCGAGGGTGTCCATCAGCACCCTGACCCGGTGCGGCACATGACGGTTGCTGGGCAGCATCGCGTAGATGCCGAGCTCGGGAACCGGAAAATCGGCGAGGATCGCTTCAACGCGGCCGGCGGCGAGAAAGCTGGCGACGATGAAATCGGGTTGCAGGGTGATGCCCAGTCCCTGTGCCGCGGCCTCGGTCAGGACTTCGCCATTGTTGGCATTGATCCGGCTGCGGAGCGGAAAACCCTCCAGTTGTCCGTTGATCATGAACTGCCACGGCATGGTGCTGCCGGCATTGGTGTAGCCGAGACATTCGTGATGTGCGAGTTCCGCAGGATGTTGCGGTCGACCGTGGCGTGCAAGATAGTCCGGAGCGGCGACGAGCAGCATGCGACCGGTGCCGATCTTGCGCGCCACATCGCCAGGTTCCAGCCGCCGCGTGATGCGGATCGCCAGGTCGATTCCCTCTTCGATGAGGTTGATGCGGCGGTCGCTGTAATCCATATCCAGGCTGACGTCCGGATGGCGTTGCGAGAAGTCGAGCAGCAGCGGCGCCAGCCGTTTGAGGCCAAAGCTGAGCGGCAGGCTGATGCGGATATTGCCGCGTGGCGTCAGGCGTTCCTCGGCGACATCGGCTTCGGCGGCCTCAACCAGATTCAGGATGACCCGGCACTTTTCCAGGTAGGCCGCGCCGGCCGAAGTCAGCGCCAGCCGTCGCGTGCTGCGCGCCATCAGCTTGACTCCCAGGTGTGTTTCGAGCGCCGCGATCTGCCGGGTTACCACTGAACGGGCGACTCCGGTTTGCAGCGCCACGGCGGAAAAACTGCCCAGTTCGGCGACCCGGAGGAAGAGGCGCATCGCATCGAGTCTGTCCATTGTTGCATTATCAGCAATAAAGATTTGCAGATTGTCGGCTATTTCTGGTCAAAAATGAGGAATACAGTGCGCTCATCGCTTCAGGAGTTGTTCGCATGACACAGACCCAGCCCGCTCTCTTCGTCCCGCACGGCGCGCCGACCGTCGCGCTGCGCCCCGGCGCGGCCGGAGCGGCGATCGCTGCCGCAGCCGGCACCCTGCCGCTGGCGCGTGCCATCGTCATCGTCAGCGCGCACTGGGATACGCTACTGCCGACGGTCGGTCTTGCCGACCGCCCGGAAACGATCCACGACTTCTGGGGCTTTCCGGAGGAACTCTACGCCCTGCGTTACCCAGCCACTGGTTGCCGCGAAGCCGCCGAGGAAGTCGTCGCCGCTATCCAGAACGCCGGCCTGCCGGTCGAGCGGGATCCCGGGCGCGGCCTCGACCATGGCGCCTGGGTGCCGCTGCGCCTGATGTTCCCCGACGCCGACGTGCCGGTGATCCCGCTCTCGATCCAGAGCCGCGGCGGCCCGCAACAGGCCTGGCAGCTCGGGCAGGCGCTGGCGCCTCTCGCCGCCAGGGGCTTCCTGATCATCGGCTCGGGCAATGTCACGCACAACCTGCGCGACTACCAGACCGCGGCGCGCAACGGCGGCCAGACGCCGGCCTACGTGCGCGAGTTCGCGGACTGGATCGCCGCCCGTCTGGACGCTGGCGACATTCCCGCCCTGCTCGACTACCGCCGTCAGGGACCAGGCGCCGTGCAGTCGCATCCGAGCGATGAACATTTGCTGCCGCTCTATGTCGCACTCGGTGCCGGCGGTGAAAACGCTCGTGCCGAGCGCTTCCATTCCGGCATCGACGATTACGTCATTGCCATGGACGCCTATTCATTCCTGCCCCAACAAGGAGCTTGACCGTGACAACTGATTACACAAGAACGGCGAAAGGCCTGCACTGGCTGATGGCCATCCTCTTCTTCGGCCTGCTGGCACTCGGCTTCTACATGCACGACCTGCCGCTGTCGCCGGAAAAGCTGAAGCTCTACTCCTGGCACAAATGGGCCGGGGTGACAGCTTTCCTGCTCGTCTGGATCCGTCTGTTCTGGCGCGCCACGCACCGCCCCCCCGCGCTGCCGGACACCATGCCCAAGCTCATGCAACTGGCGGCGCACGCCGGCCATTTCCTGCTCTACGCGCTGATGATCGCGATCCCGCTCACCGGCTGGCTGATGAGTTCGGCCAAGGGCTTCCAGACCGTCTGGTTCGGTGTCCTGCCCATCCCCGACCTGCTCGGCAAGAACAAGGAACTCGGTGACCTGCTGCAGACCGTCCACATGAGCCTCAACCTGCTGTTCGTCGCCGTCATCGTCGGACACACCGGCGCCGCTTTGAAACACCACTTCATCGACAAGGACGACATCCTGACCCGCATGTTGCCTTCCCACGCCACGGAGAAATGACCATGAAACGCCTCGCCCTCGCCCTTGCCCTCGCCTGCGCCCTGCCCCTCGCCGCCCAGGCCGTCGAATTCAACCAGGTGCAACCCGACAAGAGCGCCATCAACTTCACCTACAAGCAGATGGGTGTCGCGGTCGACGGCAAATTCAAGCGCTTTTCCAGCCAGTTGAACTTCGACCCGGCCAAGCCGATGGCGGCCAAGGCGACCTTCGATGTCGAACTGGCCAGCGTCGATACCGGCGCCCCGGAAGGCGACGACGAGGTGGCCGGCAAGCCATGGTTCAACACCAAGGCCTTCCCGACGGCGCGCTTTGTTTCCAGCAGCGTCAAGGCGCTCGGCGGCAACAAGTACGAAGTCGCCGGCCAGTTGACGATCAAGGGCAAGACCCAGGAGGTCGTCGTTCCCGCCACCTTCACGGCACAAGGCAACAGCGGCGTCTTCGACGGCAGCTTCACGATCCGCCGCGGCGATTTCTCGATCGGCGAAGGCTCATGGGCCAAATTCGACATCGTCGCCAACGAGGTCCAGATCAAGTTCCGCATCACCGCAACAGGCAAGTAACCCCCCAAACCCACCACAGGAGAATCACCATGACCAAGCTCAGCAAACTTTCCGCTGCCCTCATCCTCGCCGCCGCTGCCGCCTCTCCGGCGCTGGCCGCCCCGGAAACCTACGTCGTCGACGGCACCCACACCTTCCCGCGTTTCTCGTACAGCCACTTCGGCTATTCAACCCAGCTCAGCCGCTTCGACAAGACCACCGGCACGGTCGTACTCGACAAGGCCGCCAGGACGGGTGCGGTCGACATCGTGATCGACACCAAATCCGTCGATACCGGCTACGCCACCTTTAACGAGCACATCCAGGGGGAGGATTTCCTCGATACCGCCAAATACCCGACCGCCACCTTCAAGTCGACCAAGGTCGTCTTCGACGGCGACAAGCCGGCCAAGGTCGAAGGCAACCTGACCCTGAAGGGCGTGACGAAGCCGGTGACGCTGACCGTGACCGATTTCAAAGCCGCGCCGCACCCGATGCTGAAGAAGGATGCGATCGGCGCCAATGCCTGGACGATGGTCAAGCGTTCCGAATTCAACGCCGGCAAGTACGCACCGAATGTCGGTGACGACGTCCGTATCGACATCGCCATCGAAGCCATCAAGCAGTAACTCGTCACTTCCGCCCAAGGAGCCCCGCCCATGCTGACCGTTCGCAAATCCGAAGATCGTGGCTACGCCGACCACGGCTGGCTGCAGAGCCACCACTCGTTCTCGTTCGCGGATTACCACGATCCGGCGCACATGGGCTGGGGCAACCTGCGGGTGATCAATGAAGACTACGTCGCACCGGGTACCGGCTTCGGCAAGCACGGCCACCGCGACATGGAAATCGTCACTTATGTGACCGACGGCATGCTCGCCCACCAGGACAGCATGGGCAACGGCGCCGACATCCCCCCCGGCGACGTCCAGCGGATGAGCGCCGGCAGTGGCGTCCTGCACAGCGAGTTCAACCACGCGCCGGACGCGACTACCCATCTTTTCCAGATATGGATCCTGCCGCGCCACAAGGGGATTGCCCCCGGCTATGAGCAGAAGACCTTCCCGGCCGCCGGGAAGCGCGGCCGCTTGCGCCTGATTGCCTCGGAAGCGGGTGCCGAGGACTCGGTCACCATCCATGCCGACGCGTCAATCTACGCCGGACTGTTCGACGCCGGCGAAGCAGCGACCCTGCCGCTCGACCCGGCGCGCAAGGCTTACGTGCATCTGGTGCGCGGCAGCCTTGCGGTCAACGGCCAGAAATTGCAGAAAGGCGATGCCGCCCTGCTGGCCGACGAATCCAGCCTGGCGCTGACCGACGGCCAGGATGCCGAGGTTCTGGTCTTCGACCTGGCCCCCTGATCACCCCGCCATCCCCACCGCTGGATGAACCGGGGCCAGGAGGACAGGCGGTCGCTGAGGAATGCCCACAACATCAGCGGGACCCGGCACAGCAGGGTCATGAGGATGGCGCGGCGCCCGGTGCAAAGTCCATTGGCCGGCACGATCCCGACCTTGCGCAGCCAGCGCAACGGGAGGTCGTTGCGGATCAGTTCGAATTCGAGTTCGGGCGAATCGTCCGCGGCACTCTTGGGGTTGCTTCGGAATCGCTTTTTGCTCACTTCGGAATCCCGCCCAACCTGACCGGCAGCCATCGACCCGAAGCGGAAGTAGCAGCTTCCCGATAGCGGCCATTCAGCTAGACCCAGATTCCGCGAACTGGAATGCTCGGAGGCAGCCGTTGGCGACCTCAACCAACCGGCCACGACCCGCCCCTCATCTCCGCTCCAGGCCGGACGCCTGAAGGGCTGGATCACTCAAATACCTGCCGGCCGATCCATTCCAACTTCTCGGCCGTAGCTGCCCGTCGCACGCCCGAAAACATTGGCAGCTTCTGAGGGGGGAAAGAAGTCGCCTACTATTTTCAATCGGCTAAAGAGTGCCTACAAAAGCCAAGCCTATTCACTTCTTAAATTCAATAAATTACCGACACCTTCGCAACATTTGAGTTTCATTATTATTAGTTCTTACGAAGCCATTGCGCTCATACCATTTTATGAGCCGAGTAGTATTCGTATTTTCATCTAGTGCCTTTGCAACCAACTTTATGTCCTTTTTGTAGCAGTCACATAACGACAAGAGAACGACAAGAGCTTTGTCTGCGTAGCCGCGCCCTCTGTTAACGCATTCGATTTGATCTAGAGATAATAGCGCACCTTCCTCGTTGAGCGAAATTTTGACAACGTTACTAAGGTGATTTTTGTCTAGCTGTCTATCAAGCTCTTCCTTAAACTCTTCTGTGGATGTCAAAAACTCTGGAAGATCAAATAGCAATTTGTCTCTCCAAATACTGTTGCGGATCTGATGTATTTGACACTTGCATCGAATCCATTTCGGGCGGCGCGATTGCTATGATAATTTGCTGACTAACTCACCCTCGAACAGATTATCGGGGCCCGCCCATCAGACCAAGTACTTTCAAGCCGCATCGTATTTCCAAACTCCTGTAGCGTAACCTTGCTTTCGATTACACTAGTTTGCATCTCAATTTCAACCAGG
>JADKBR010000024.1 GCA_016714975.1 Candidatus Dechloromonas phosphorivorans
CTGCCTACGGTCTGAAGGATGGCGACCCTATTTTTCAGGACGAAACAAGACAGGGCTTCCTGCCGCAACCAGTGCTGCGCTTGAAGGGTTGCTTGATAGGGAAGGAGTGTTTGCCAGGCTACTCGATTTGTTCGACCCCCTCCTGCAACAAGGATGCGACGGCTTTTAACATTTCGGTTACTGTTGATGACTTCGCCAGATACGACCCGAGGACCAGCATGGAAACAAAATTAGCCCCAACGAGCAACAGCGTGAGGCATTTACCAAGCTGCTGAACTACGGACCTCTTTCACTTTTGCAGGGACCGCCTGGAACAGGGAAGACGGAGTTCATTGCTGCATTCGTCCACTTCCTCGTCGAGAAGCTGGATGTGCGAAGAATTCTACTGGTTAGCCAGTCTCACGAAGCGGTCAACACGGCTGCAGAGCGGATAAGGAAGCACTGCGGAAGGTTGGGGACTTCGCTGGAAGTCGTTAGGTTCAGCAACCGTGAAGGAGCGGTTTCGCATGGTCTGAAGGACGTCTCCCCATGCCATCACTGCCGAAAAGCGCGAATTGTTTAACGCCGAATATCGCTACCGTGTCGCTGCTCTATCCGATGCGCTGGGTCTCGACGCTGAATTCATTTCCAAGGTCGTCGAAGCGGAGTTGAAACTATTCAAGCAGATTGACCATCTCGAATCACTGCTCAAGAATTTCGAGAACATTGGCGACGAGGACGATATCAAAGCCCTCAAACCGATCGTGGTCGAATTGGATGAAACTATCCGCACCAAGCTCCACGTGGACTACGGCATTGCTCTCTTACCCAGGAAAGCAAAATTTCGGATGCGAAGTCCATCCTGCTTTCTAATCTCTGCTCTGAATATGGCGTCCGACCAAATGAAGCCAGAAGGGTTCGGGCGTTGGCAAGGATATCCCGAGACATCCAGGACGCCCTGTCGGCGGAGAGGGTCAATTGCGACGAGTTCTACGCTAAGTCGAGACAACTGGTTACCGGCATGCGTCGGTATCGGACAAGGAGCATATCGGGATTCACGACAACATCTATGATTTCGTAATCATTGATGAGGCGGCTCGTTCGATATCCAGCCGAACTGGCGATTGCAATGCAGTCGGCAGAAGCGCGTCCTGCTGGTCGGCGACCATTTGCAATTGCCTCCTGTATTCCGATGCACACAAAGCGGCTCTGGCTCGCCGACTTGGTATCAACGACAAGCACACCGGAAAGCGACGAAGTATTCCGAAAGCGACTTTGCGCGAGCTTTCAATTCTGAATATGGGAAGCAAACAGGCGCTACGCTGCTCACTCAGTATCGGATGGCGCCACCCATCGGCAATCTGGTTTCCAAGACTTTTTACGAGGCAAGCTGAACAATGGAGATCGGGCTATTCCCGATATCTATCAGGCGCTCGAACCCGCTTCGTTCACCCGTAACCTGGCTCGACACGTCATCTCATGGCGATCATGCAAACCACCAGAGCGACCGTGGCGTCAGTATTTATACAACCGTTGCGAGGCAGAGCAGGTTATCGACCTCCTCAAGCAGATTTCCGAGAGCGGTCAATTCCTGACAGACCTTTCCAATCTCAAGGACAAAGATGATGCGCTGATCGATTGTCATCTGCATGTATGCCGAACAAAGCGTTTGATTCGGCAGAAATTCAACCAAAGGATTTGGAGCGACGGTTTCAAGGCATTGGTGAAAATCGACACTGTCGATAGCTACCAAGGCAAGGAAAACCGAATCATCATCCTGAGTCTGACGCGTTCCGACAAGCAGAGGAGTCCCGGATTCCTGCGAACACCCAATCGAATAAACGTCGCTATGTCCCGCGCAATGGATAGATTGCTGATTATCGGCAATGGCGAGATGTGGAAGACCCACAACAAGGACAAGCCTCTCGGACAGGTGGTTTCCTACATGAGCGATATGGGCGAGGACGCTGGCTACAAGTTCATGTCCGCGCAAAAGACCCCCGCTAAGGTGACGACATTGGAAAACACAACGATTTATCACGAGTTGACTTCCTGTTGCCGGCGCAACGCTTCAACATCAACTTCTCGTACATCACCCAAAAGGGGCTGCCGTTTGTTCGGGAGTTCGTTCTTCGCCTAATCCACCTGGCGCCGATGTCAATGTCACAGGTTGCGACCTTCTTCGGTTTTACACGCAAGGAGGTTCAAGAAGCAATTGATGATCTCGTCGAACGGGGTGAACTGACGCTATCTGAAAATGGGCGTCTGACGCTTACGGAGAAATCCAGCGGTTACTTCACGGAGCTTGGTGAGGTTCCTCGTCTGTCGCTGCTTCGAGACAGCACGGCTTGCTTGTCTTTCGACCTCGCTACCTTCTCATGCCTCGGGAAAGATAACTCGTCGGAAAAATCGAAAGCGGGTATATCAATCAAGGTCGACGACGAAAACGCATCTTGTAGCGAGACGCAGGTGGAAAAGCATTTCCAGCGTCAGTTCCATGAAATTTTGCAAAAGGGATTTCTTTCCAGGTCGTTGACTCAGGATGAGAAAGGATTCGCCGACTGTCTACACCGTGAATTCAGTGAACAAGATTAAGCAGATGCCCGTCAGACTGCCAGTTCAGTTCAAGGTCGATACGGATGGTAGGAGCGTCGAGCGGGAGGATTTCGAGAAACTGAAAAACTCAGACTACGTGCATGAGCGAATCTCGTTGGAGCTTGACCGCTTGGGAAGACCCAGCAATTTTGGGGAGATTGCGAAAGCGATGCTCGACATTGGGGACGGCGAGACGTTGAAGCTCTTCGACTCGAAGGGCAGTTCCGTCAGTCTGCAATTCTTCGAGGACTTGGCAAGGCTGGAAGCCAATAGTCAGAAGAAGAGAACCACCTTTCTCGGACCGATCTATTCGTCGGCAAATTGGGGGCTGCTCCAGAAACACTTAGCTCCCATCATCAAGGCAAGGAGAGAAAGCAAGGCGGACGTGGGGCAAACCCCTTTCCTTTGGCTTGCACCCAGCGACCCATATTGGGGAAAGAGCAGCAATCTCCAGAGTGAGGGTCAGCGAGATTCTCAGCATGGCAAGCACGAAAGAAGAGGCTCTATTCGCCGGCCATCTATTTGCCTGTCTCGGACAGATGACAAGAGAAGACTGCCGCCAGTGGAAATGGGAGTTCGACCCTAACTCCGACAAGGTTTATGGGTTGATTGAGGGCTTCCTTGGCGGAAATGTCGAGGTGATGCACTTCGAAGGCGAGTTTGTGGCTGTCGTTTATCACGTCTCATTGCCTGATTCTTACCCTGTTAGCCTCCCCATCGGATTCATCAGTGCTGACAAAGATGTCGTCTCGTCTGTTGGACGCCTGATTACGACATACCTAGAGTGCAGTTCTGGGTTTGAACGTCCTAACGACTGTGGCTTGCTATCCCGTTTCGGGCGTAATGAATGATCAAGATCAGAGTTGTGTTGTAAATTGTGTGGGTCCGTAGTGGTACCCCACCGGGCTCCGTAACATTTTCAAACGTCTGTTTTGTGCTGCGATCCTGCAGCTAGGTGCGAGGTGCGGGCCGGCCTGAAGAAAGAATGCTGCGGTCGACCAGTTCAAAGTAAGCGCTCAATAAGCCACGGACTTTCACACTGACCGTGGGTGGTGAATGATGTGTCCACGTAGAACGAGGTGGACACCTATGACAGAGCAGATTACGGAACTGAAGGAACGGCTGGTCGTTGGCAGCAAGCGGGATGGGCGGAACTGTTACGACCCGCAAGCCAAGCGCGAATTGATCGAGGCCAGTTTGCAGCCAGGTGTTTCAGTGGCGAAACTGGCACTGACCCATGGCATCAATGCCAATCTTCTGCGCAAATGGATTGGCAAACATCAGTGTCAATCCATGGCCGGCGGTTTGCGGCGGCCATCCGCCGCAATGCCGGCGCCGTTTATCCCGGTGGTGCCGGTCAGCACTCAACGTACGCCGACCACGCCACCGGAACTGGCGGCCCGGCTGCCGAATGGCGTTCGACTGGAATGGTCGTCATTGTCGCCTGACCAACTGGCACGTGTTCTTCAGCTACTGTCCGCCCTGCCATGTTCCGACTCGATTCCCGGCTGAAGGTCTTCCTGCACCGGGACGCGGTGGATGGCCGCAAGAGCATCAACGGACTGGCCCTGCTCGTGGAACAAGGGTTGGGGCTTGACCCGTTTGCGCAGGCCGCTTATGTGTTCAGCAACCGCCGGCGTGACCGGATCAAGATATTGCTCTGGGATCGCAACGGATTCTGGCTGCTCATCAAGCGCCTGGAATCGGACCGCTTCAAATGGCCCAAGGAATCCGACCTCGTCGAATTGAGCGTCGAGCAACTGCATTGGTTGCTGGAAGGCATTAACCTCTCGGCCATGCAGCCGCATCCGGCCCGACATTATCTGCGCGTGGGGTGAACGATCGTTGACCACTTTGGTCAAATTGTCATATGCCGAATGTGACCCTGACCGCCGAAGAATTCAACGCGCTGATTGCCGAGCGCGAGGCAGCCGTCACCGAACGCGAAGCACTGCGCGGCGAACTCAAAGTCGTCAAGGTCGAGCGTGATCTTCTCAAAGAGAAACTCAACGCCTTCCTGCGCAAACTCTTTGCTGCCAAGAGCGAGGCGCGCGGCAATGGCCAGTCGGAACTCTTCAACGAAGCGGAAGCTTTGGCTTCTGCCGATGGGCCGGTGACCGAGGAAGTCCCCGTCGAATCTGGCATTGAGATTGCCGGGCATACCCGCCAGAAACGTGGCCGCAAGCCCCTCGATCCGGCACTGCCACGCGAGATCGTTCGCCATGAATTGCCGGAATCCGAACGGGTTTGTCCGCACGATGGCAAAGCCTTGGTGGAAATCGGCGTCGAAACCAGCGAACAATTGGACATCATTCCACAGCAGGTCCGCGTCATTTCGCACCAGCGCGTCAAATACGCCTGCCCGTGTTGTGACCAAGGGATCAAGGTTACCCCGGTACCGGCCCGGATTATCCCAAAGGGACTGTTGACTGAAGCGGCTTTGGCCTGGGTAGCCACCGCCAAATATCAGGATTCACTGCCCCTTTACCGGCAAGCGGCACTACTGGGACGTTTCGGCGGCGACCTGTCGCGCAACACATTGGCGCGGGGCATGATCAAGGTCGGCGAAGCGGTGCAGCCGATCATCAATCTGCTACGCGATCACTTGCTTGATGCCGAGCTGGTGTTCGGCGACGAGACGGTGATTCAGGTGCTCAAGGAATCCGGTCGAGCGGCGCAGCGCAAGAGTTATTTGTGGGCGCAGATGAACGGCACCGGGCCACCGGTACGCTTGTTTGGCTATGCCCCAGGCCGTGGCGGCACCCACGCCGAGCAGCTTTATGCCGGAATCCGCGAAGGCGCGGTCTTGATGTCCGATGGCTACGAGGTCTACAACGGCATCGCGCATGCGCATCGCCTGATTCATCTTGGGTGTTGGGCGCATGCACGGCGTTACTTTGTCGAGGCGGAAGCCATCTTGCCGAAACCGGCTCGCCGTCCGGATCAGTTGGCGACGCAGTTTATTGCGGCGATTGCTCGGCTCTATGCCGTGGAGGCGAAGGCGAGGGGTAAAACGGTGGCCGACCGGGCTCAGTTACGCGAGGCAGCGAGCCGCCCCATTCTGGCGGAAATTCAGCATCTGCTGGTCACGCACCGACACCGCGTGACGCCGGGCAGTTTGTTGGGCAAGGCGTTGCATTATCTGGAAGCGCAGTGGCCGAAGCTGATCCGGTATGTCGAGCACGGCGCTTGGCCCATCGACAACAATCTGTGCGAGAACGCGATCCGACCGTTCGTCGTGGGGCGGCGCAATTGGCTCTTTGCCGATACGGTGGCCGGGGCTAATGCCAGTGCCAACATTTATTCGCTGATCGAGACCTGCAAGGCCAACGGGGTGGATCCATATCGCTATCTTGTGGCCTTGTTCAAAGCGCTACCGTCAGCAACAACGGCGGACGATTACGAGCAGCTCTTGCCTTGGCACCTACTACCCTCGGGCGATTGAGTTTCACCTGATCCGCCTCTTTACTCCGATTCGCCTGCTGATGGTATGGCGCGGTTCAAAGGCATGAATAAGCAAAATGGCGCAGATTAGACCTGTGCCATTTTTGCCGGGAATCGGGCTGAAAAAGGGGTTTTCTTCAGCGCCAACGTTTGAATTCACCCGACTGCGCGGCTTGGGGTGGACTACGCACCTACACCGCACTAGCGACTGCAGCCTTGCCAGTGCTGCCACGAGGCCGCATCCATCGTCGCAACGGAGCCAGGGCTGGCTCATCGGCGAAAGAAAAAAAGCCAGAACAAGAGTCTGACCTTTGGGAATAGGGTGGAACGTGGCGACTACCGCCAAATCAAGAACCCCACAGCCTTTCGGCCATGGGGTGAAATCAACTCAAGCGGCTTGCCGTGCCTCGTCGGCGTCGTCCTTAGCGCTACCGGCTTACGTCCTTGTCCAGGTCGAGCTGCTTGAGCAACTCGCGTTGCCGAACCAGCAGGTTGGTCAGCCGGCCTTCATGCTCGAATGAGCGGGCCAACTCCAGCCGGAGGTCTTCCAGCCGCTTGCGGCGAGTTTCCAACTGAATCTCGGCGTCGGCGTGATGCTTGCCTACCGAATCCAGCGCCGCCAGCAAGGCGGCCACCAGGGACGGACCCGTTTGATAGGGCTCGGCGTTGTACAGGCAATGTCCCGCCAGGTACAGGCTGGGGGTCTCGTCGCCGCGGGCCGCGAGGATGCCGAGGTCGAAGCCGCCGAATCGGCCGACGATCCGTTCAATCATCCGGCTGCCCGTGCGTACCTCTTCCTTGGCCGTCCTCACCAACCCGCGCAGAGCCTCGCCGACCCCATCGGGGCCCACGATCTTGCGCCCCGCCAATTGCAGGCCCGATGCCCCGCAGGGCTCTGCGCAACGATCCGGGCCGCGTCCTGTGCGTACAGCGCGACCTTCTTCTCCAGCGCCTCGATCATCATCCGGCAGCCGGCCGACTTCGCTTTCGTTGGCATAGCGCTGGTTGCGCCACACCGAGAACGCGTCGGGAGCTTGCCCACCTCCGCGTCCACCGCCGGCTTTCTCGATCACCAGCCAGATTGCCCCGACGCCAAGGCCTTCACCTCGGCATAGGTTAGCGCCGCCAGTTCCACATCCTCCAGCGACCGGATGCCCTGGTCGCCCCCCGCACCTGAGCGATGAAAGCGTGCCCCAGTCTCCAGCGTTTTGCCACATGTAACTATCAAAACTGCCTTCCGTGACATACCGGAAGACTTCCACTTCCTCACACTCGATGCCCTGGCGCAGGATGCGCCCTTCGCTGCTCGACGTCGCAGGGACGCCAAGGTGCATCGAGGTGATGCAGGGCCGTGAGGCCGGGTCTGCACGTTGGTGCCCACGCCCATCTTGGCCGTGGAGCCCAGTAGCACCGGACCCGACCCTCGCGCACCGCCTTGAACAGCGTCGCCTTCTGGACATCGGTCTCGGCATCGCGGACAAAGGCGATCTCCTTTCAAGGGATGCCCGCACCGATCAGCCGGTCCCGCAGATCGTCATACACACTGAAGCTCTTGCCGCCCTTGGGGGGACGACCAGTCACAGAACACCAACTGGGCGCCGCGGAGAGTCCGTCTGCTGTTGCCAGATGGCTGGACACTCCCACACGCAGGCGGCAACCTTGCCGTTTTCGTCGAAGCGCGCCAGCGGCACCACGCAGCCGGAAATCCAGCGCCGGCCTTGCGGCCGTCGGTGGTGATCGCCAACATGTTGTCTTCGTTCGGCTTGGCGTCGCCGTTGCGGATGGCTTCCGCCCGCTGGACCAGCGTCTGCCGAAGGCTTTCAGCGGCGACAGGCTCGCCGGGCAGGCGACGATGCACGGCTTGCCGCCGCGCAGCCTCAGCACCGGTAGGTCAGCATCTCTCCGCCGTTCGGATGTCAGCCACTTCACGGAACACCGCCATCAGCTCGGGCACGTTGATGAACCGCGCGAAGCGTGTGCATCCGATAGCCGCTGCCGTCCAGCGCGATCTCCAGCGCCGTGACGCTCTCGCCGAAGGGTGGCCGCCCAGGCATCGAACTGCTGCGGCCCGAGCTCCGCCAACCGGTTGGGCTGCGATAGCACATCATGGTGTGGATCTCGACCGTGATCTTGGCTACCGGCGTCGCTGTCGCGAATACCACCCCCGCTGCGCATGCCCATGGGCTGCATCGTGTAGAACGTCTTCAGGAACAGATCGAAGGCGCGCTCCGAACTGGTGCAACGGGCCTGCCACCCGCGTCATCTTGGTAGACCGGTAGAGTTCTTGTGCAGGTGGGCTTCGTCCCACGAACGGGGCGTCGATGCCCAGCAACTCCCAGCTGAGCAGGTCGTCCTTCTTCTGGTCGGCCGACCGCTTTCCATACGCACCGCCCAGTTCTTCTTCATCGCCTCCGAGTTGCTTGACGATCGGTTGGACCGGTCGTTGCTCTTCCTCGGCGCGTACCGGCATCTCTATTTCATAAGGATGAGTCTCCTTGATGAATCGCTCGCCGAATCGCGGCGACATCCTGATGCGCTCAGCTCGAGTGCGTGATGACCACCGCGTCCCAATCGCCCGTGGCGTGCGCGTACACCAGCTCGCGCCGGCGGTCGCCTTCAGGTCCTCCTTGATCGCCATCAGCACCGACGCGTTCGAGTAAGAGGTCAGACGAATTCCGCCCTTATACTGGGCCAGCATGTGGTTGGGGACCACATGGCAGGGCTTGCTCGCGAAACCCAGCCGGCGTAACTCCATGCTGGCGATGACGCACACCGCCGTCTTGCCCGCACCGACCACATGGAAGAGGCCGGTGTTGCCGGATTGCACGATGCGCCACACCGAATCCAGCTGGTGCGGATGCAGCACGAAGCAGCGGGAAGATCCCGGCGGCTTCAGTTTCGAGCCATCGAAGCGCCTGGGCCGCGTGGCGTTGAACGGGTCGTTGTAGATCCTGCACAGCTTCTCGCGGCGTTCGCTATCTTCCCAAAGGCCCAGCCGGCGAACCGCTCCTTGATGAGGCCCAGCTTCTCCCGTGCCGCCGGCGTCTCGTCAGGATTGACGAAATACTTGTCGATCGGATCGCGGTCGCTCACGGTCGGCTCCTGCATTGAGTGCGCACTGCACGAGCTCGATCGCGTTCATGCGCGGACGCGAGAATTCCTGGGTCACCTTCACGTTCTGCCGCGCTTCCCACTCACCCGCCGTACTTCACCGACCAGGCGCCGGCTCGGCCGAGTAGCCCCACCTGGCAGTCATCAAGTTCCAGGACCTGCTGGATGAACGCCTCGACGTCAAGGGCCGGAATCCACACCGCCCAGGCAGCCCGGCTCGATGCCGCCGGTGGCAGGTCCTCCGGTGCACCTGTTCCAGCGCGTCGATGTTGCGCTGGTAGGTACTCCCGGACAGCACCGCCTGCTTGAGCTTCGCTTTCACGTTGCCCGACAGGTAGTCGTCGGTAGTCTTCCATTCCCCGTCGGCCGGGTCGAGGAACACCTGCCCCGCTCCGGCCAGGGCCTCCAACACCGCACCTTCAGGTGCCCCAAGAATTTCGGCCATGTAAGCCGGGTCGACCCGGCCACGCCATTGGATGGACACAGCCGGGGCTTCGGCCGGCTCGGCCGCCGTGCTCAGTTCGACGACACGGGTCAGCGTGCGCCAGGTGAATAGCTCAGCCTTGCGGGCCGTGTCGGCCTCTTCGTCGTAATGTTCCAGCGACGCTCAACGGCGGATAGTCCGGGTCGCACCGGAACGCCAGCGCATTGGCGCGCGTGGACAGGCGACCATGGCGCGATACAAAGCGCTCGTAGGTCCACATTGAGCATGGCACGCAGAGGTGGACTCCAGCCGACCGTCGCCCGCATCCGCCAACTGCGCATCGAGCGGGGCCCGGCGTGGTCGCGGATGGCACACGGGCCGGTGACGCGGGCCCGCTGCGTGGCGATGAGCTGGTCATGGACGTGGACCACTCTCGCTGCCCTCGACCCGATGCCGCCGCCCCTGGGTAAGAGACGGTAGCTGCCAGGACAGGCACCGGCCTCGGCCAGGACCACCACTCCCAGCGGGGCTGCCTTGGCTTGCGCCACCGGCCGGTAAGCACCGACCGGCGGCAAGGCGATGCGATCGGCCGGGGCCGCCTCCAGGTCGCCCTCGAACACGGCGACTGGTACTTCCTCGTAGCCATTGCTCTCGCGGCGGATGCGGCCAATGCAGAACTGCGGGTGCTCTGTTTACTGTAGGCGTTGATCAGCAGGTAGCGCTCGTAGCATTGGGGGTGCCGGAGACTATCGGGCACCGTGTTTAGCTTCAACCATTGGCCTCGACGCCTCGGCCCTCTGCCGCTTGCGCAGGAACAGGATGTCGGTCTGCACCTCGGTGGACGATGCCATCGAAGGCGCCCTGAAACCGGATGGCCCAGCAAGTGAGCCTGACTTGCGATGTACTCGCGCACCGCGTCGTACTGGGCATCCATCGTGTGGCTGCTGGTAATGAAGCACACCAGTCCCGGGACGCACCAGGTCGAGGCGCGGCCAAAGAAGTAGTTGTGGATGCTGAAACGGGCATAGGCCCGGTTGCTCACGTCGGCGACCTTGTACTTGCCGAAGGGGACGTTGCCGATCACCAGGTCGAACCAGTTGTCGGGCAACGCTGTCTTCTCGAACGGCGCGATCCGCACGTCCACGCCACCGGGCGCATAGAGCGCCTTGAGGATGCGGCCGGAAACCGGTCGATCTCGACGGTGGTGATGCTGCGGTGCTCGGGCAGATGCCGCGGCATGGCACCGATGAAATGGCCGATGCCGGCGGCGGGTTCCAGGATTCGCCCGCCGGTGAAACCGAAGCGCTCCACCGCTTGCCATATCGCCTCGATCACGTGGACCTCGGTGTAGTGGCTGTTGTTGACGGAGGCGCGCGCCGATTCGTAGTCCTCGGCACTGAGCATCGCCTGCAAGCGACGTGCACGTTCGACCCAGGTGCTGTCGCCGGCTTCGAGATTGAAGCTGGCGGGCAGGCCGCCCCAGCCGGTGTAGCACTGAAGAACCTGGCGATCATCCGCACTGGCCGGCCGGCCTTCGGCTTCGATCTGGCGCAGAAGCGTGGTCGCTGCCAGGTTGGCCTCGAACTTCGCAGTCGGGCCGGTCAGGTGCTCCAGGTCGGCGCGGGTCAGTTGCGGCCAGAGAATGCGCGGGGCGGCTTCGGTCGCGGTGGCCACCACCCGCCAGTTGGCGCGGACGGTGTCCTAAGCGGCTCTTGCTCGACGCCGATGGGGTTCTCGAGTGGTTGCCGCCGACAGGCTCAGCGGGCTCGCAGAGCGGAAGGCAAACCTGCTCTCAGGGACAGGGGCAGGGGTCAGGGGCCGCCGGGTCGAACCCGGGTAGCCACAGGGAAGGCGCGGTAGGGCGGGCCATCGGTGTGTTCTCCAAAGAACGGGAACACAACGCCCCGTCAGGAGGCAGGCTCCCCGGGTGGGATGGGCAAAGCGGTCATGTGGACGACCGGTTGGCAAAAAGCCAGACATACGCGACTGCGCCGGACTTCATGTCGAAACCGGCATATCAGGTACGAGGCGGCGATCGCCAGGGCTAGAAACCCACCGACGAGCGTCGGCCGGCGCAGGAACAGTTCGCGTGTTGCGCGGAACCGGGGCAACCATCAACGCTGCCACAGCAAAATGCGGGTAACGACCGCAACGCCCGAGCGACTCAGGAGCGCTCGAACAGGCGCGGTGGCCGAAGCCAGATGCGCTAACAGTGTGCCGTCCGGCGTGCAGCCGTGCGCACCGATCGGCCATTCGCCTGCGAAATCCCTAGTGGAGCGGGCGGGTTGCCAATGGCAATAGGGAGCGGCCATGGGCCACCAGCAGTGAGGGTTTGATGCGCGTCAATCGGGTGGTGTCCAACGATGCCAGCATCTGGTCGGACATGCGGCCGAGGATCCGACTACCCGTCGCTTTCCCGTTCATCGATGGCGATGGGAACGCACGCTGAAGCGGTCCGTCGGTCGCACGCGCTCGCCGCTGACCGCCCGCGCGAACCGCGCCGGTGGGGCTATCAGGCGAACCATCCCTTGCCCGGGCGCTTTGCATCGAGTAAGGCGGCATCGGCACGCTCAACACCTGCCCCAGCGATTCAGCCGCATGAAGCTCGGCGACGCCGGCGAAATCGCAACGGCTTTGGCGCCACCCGGCACTGACAGGGAGTGATCCGGCGAGTCCCTGCTGCAAGCGTTCCAGCAGCAGGCACGCATGGCCGCCGCTGCAATTCATCAGGATCAGGGCGAACTCGTCGCCGCCAGCGCGCGGTAGTGTCGGCGGGACGCAGATGCCGGCGCAGCGTGGCGGCGAGTGAACCAGCGCAGCATCATAAGGCGGATGGCCGTGCCGGTGATTG
>JADKBR010000025.1 GCA_016714975.1 Candidatus Dechloromonas phosphorivorans
GTCGGACAGAACAGCAGCTTCGAGAGAGGCGGTCGGCGACGATCCGGTTGATCTCTTCCGGCATGCGCATGTTGAAGGAACGGAGCCCTGCTTCTACATGTGCGCAGGATGGGATGAGCTTCGCGGCTGCTAGCGCACCGGCCAGAGTCGAGTTGGTGTCACCCGTAGATACGGCACCTAGTCCGGCTTTCTTCGAGAAGAACCTTCTCCACCGCCAGGTGCCAGAGGCCGGTCATGGACCGTGAAGCCCGCCTGATATCTCCAGATTGCATTTCGGGTGGGGAATGTCCAGCTCTTCAAGAAGAAGACCTTGGACATCTAGTTTCCTAGTGCTAAGGCCGGTATGAATCCGTGAATTTTAGTAACCTGGTCGGTGAATTTGACGCTAATGCATCGAGAAACGGCTGACGCTTTGACAACTGAGGTCGCGCGTCGACGATGGTAACAATCTTGATGACTTGCACACCGCCTCGACCTCACCGCCCGAGATTTGATCCTGGGCCTGCTGCGAGGTCCGCGCCTCATCCGGCAGGCCTGGCGACCGGCCTGCCATGGCATCGGACGACGACACATTGCCGCTGATCCTGCTTAGCGCCTGATAGGCCGACTGACGATTCAGCGGAATGGGGTAATGCACTGCAGTCGGCACCCCTGCCGTCCTGAGTTCTTCCTGAACCTGTTCGCGGTTCTCGACGAAGACCGTGTATTGCGCGAAGACACTGGTCCGGTCAGTGCGCTGGGTAACCGTCGGCACCTTGCCGGCAAGCAGTTCGTTGTAGCGGGCAACCGATTTTCAGACGCTGATCGACTTCCCACGCGAAGCGCTCAGCTTGCCCAGCACGACAGCGCACTGCAGGGTATCCATGCGCCCACCGACGCCGATGCGGGTATGCACGTAACGCTTTTCCTGCCGTGCACGCGGATCTCGCGCAGGGCCTTGGCCAGGATTGTCGTCACTGGTGAAGATCGCCCCGCCATCGCCGTAGCAGCCGAGCGGCTTGCTCGGAAAGAAGCTGGTGCAGCCAATGGTGGACAGGTTGCAGCTTTTCCGGCCCTTGTACTCGGCGCCAAAGCTCTGGGCGGCATCTTCGATGACCGTCAGGCTGTGCCTGGCGGCGATGGCATTGATTTCGTCCATGTCCGCCGGTTGGCCGTAGAGGCTGACCGGCATGATGGCGCGGGTCCTGGGTGTAATCGCGGCTTCGACCTTGCCGGCGTCGAGATTGCAGGTATCCGGCTCGATATCGACGAAGACCGGTGTGGCACCGAGCAGGGCAATGACTTCGGCGGTGGCAACGAAGGTGAACGGGGTGGTGATGATCTCGTCGCCCGGCTTGACATCGATGGCCATAAGGGCAATCAGGAGCGCCTCGGTACCTGAGGCGACCGCGATGCAGTGTTTCGCCCCCGTGTATTCAACCAGCTTGCCTTCGAGTTCGGCCACTTCGGGGCCCATGATGTACTGGCCGTGGTCGAGCACCTTGTGGATGCGGGCGTCGATTGTGCTCTTGAGTGCTTGATACTGGGCCTTCAGGTCGATGAATTGGATTGCCATGTTCTCCCTCAATGCTGCGATTTCGTGACGACTGCTTCGGCAAGGGCCCGCGAGGTGGTCCACTTGCCGCCAAAGACGTTGATCAGCCGGCCCTGGCGCTCGATGACCGATTCCCGGCTGGCTGCTGAAAAATCGGTCTTGCTGGCGACAATCGGCCGGATGCCGGCAAAAGTGGAGATTATATCCCGACGCGTAATAACCTCAAAAAAGCAACGGTTGTAGTTGGCGATCAGGTAACCGATCTCTTCGTCGCTGGGTGTGCATTGTTCGGGGTCGGCCTGACTGACTTCGGTGGTGCCGAGCAGGGTGTTTTCCCCATGCGGGAGAACAAACAGGATCCGCTTTTCGCCCGGCACCTGCAGAACGCACCCCTGCTCCCGCTTGCCGGGTACGACGATGTGGCTGCCGCGGATCAGGTCAAGCCGGTAGGCGCTGGTCACGCCTGACGTGGCGAGGAGCGTTTCCGCCCAAGGGCCGGCCACATTGACGATACGGTCGTAACAGTCACTCGATCCGCCGTAGAAACCTCTCCCGTCGCCGGATCGACCTTGAGCACGGCGGTCAGCTCGTGGAGCCTTGCACCTGATTCCCTCGCTCTTTCTGCTGCCCACAGGCCAAGCTGGTAGTCATCCATACGGGCATCCCAGTAACCGTAGGCGCCCAACAACTGGTCGCGTTTCAAGCTGGGAAAGCGTTCGACCAACTCGTCGGCGCTGTACCAGCGGCCACGCGGGAACCCGGATCCCGTTGCCAGCAGATCGTAGAGCCTGATGCCTGCGCCGACCAGCCACTTGGCGCGCTCACCGTTCCGGTAGATCGGGATAAGCAACTCCAGCTGGTTGACCAGTTGCGGCGCCTGCCTGATCCACCAGGAGCGCTCCTGAAGTGCCTCGCGAACCAGCCCCAGATGGCCGTGTTCGAGGTAACGCAAGCCGCCGTGCAACATCTTGGTGGAGGAGCGGCTGGTGGCCGACATCAGCCGGCCCTTCTCGAACAGGTCGACACTATTGCCGCGCCGGGCGAAGGCCCAGGCGGTCATGACACCATTGATCCCGCCGCCGACGACCGCGACCCTCATTCGACCGCCAGTGTCGTCCCCGTCAGCCTGTAAGTCTTGCCGGTGATCGGACACTGGACAGAGGCCTCGCCCTCGAGCGGCAGGTCGAGTCGTTCCCCGTGCTCGCTCATCCAGCCGATCTGCCTGGCCGGCACGCCTGCCATCAGAGCATAGGGCTTGACGTCGCGATTGATGACCGCGCCGGCAGCGACGAACGCATACTCGCCAACGGTGACGCCGCAGACGATGGTGGAATTGGCACCCAGGGTCGCGCCCTTTTTCACCATTGTCACCCGGTATTCGTCCTTGCGAGTGACCGCCGAGCGCGGATTGTAGACGTTGGTGAAGACCATGCTCGGGCCACAGAATACGTCGTCGTCGATATGCACGGCATCGTAGACGGAGACGTTGTTCTGGACCTTGACGTTGTTGCCTATGGTGACGTCATTGCCGACGAAGACGTTCTGGCCGAACGAGCAGCCTGCGCCGATCCTGGCCCCGCCACAGATGTGGGCGAAGTGCCAGACGCGGCTGCCGTCGCCGATTTGCGCTCCCTCATCGACGATGGCGCTCGGATGAATGGTCACTGCCATCTCAGTAATCCAGCGGCAAGGCAACCCGCTTGCCATCGCGCGCCGACAGATAGGCGGCAATCAGCACCTCCAGCGACTTCAGGCCTTCGCGACCATCCGTTTCCGGCTCGGCATCGCCGCGCATGACCTTGATCACATTGTCGTAGTAGAGGGGATGGCCAAAGCCGTAGACCGAGGTGGTTTCATAGTTGGCGGAGGCGATCTGCTCGTCTTCCGGCAGCTTCTCGGCGAATTCCCAGTGCTGGATCTCGTTGACCGCAACACCCCCCACGCGGACGGTGCCCTTCTCGCCGAGAATGGTGATGCTGCCTTCCAGGTTCTTGGGGTAGGTCAGCATCGTCACATTCATCGAACCAAGCGCACCCGAGCGCCAGCGAACGCTCAAGACTCCGGAGTCCTCGACTTCGATATCGCGCTCCAGAGTCCCGGTATACGCCTGCATGCTCTCGATCGGCCCGATGAGCCAATCGAGCAAATCGACGTAATGGCTGGCCTGGTTCATGAAGGCGCCGCCGTCAAACTCCCAGGTACCACGCCATTTGGCACTGTCGTAGTACTCCTGCGGGCGCGTCCAGAAGACATTGATGTTGACCATGTAGATGCGGCCGAAACGCTTCTGTTCGACCGCTTGCTTCAATAGCTGGAGCGTGGCATTGCGGCGGTTCTGCTTGACCACGAAGAGGCGCACCCCGGCGTCGTCACAGCCCTTGACCATACGCAAACCATCATGCCAGCGGGTCGCCATCGGCTTCTCGGTCATGACATGCCGGCCCGACAGGGCAATTTCGATAGCCTGTTCCGGGTGCAAGCCGCTTGGCGTGGCCAGCACAACAATGTCCGCTGTCGTGGTCTGGAGCATTTCGGTCAAGCTCAGATGCCCTTTGGCGCCGGTGCGCTGGACCGCCTTGTCCAGGGAAGCGCGGTCAACGTCGCAAACATCGACGATTTCGATATTGCCGGCGTGCTGCTCCATGGCGCCGAAGTGGTTGGCCGCGATGCGTCCGCAGCCGACAAGCGCCATGCGGATCTTGCGGCCGGTAATGGTAGGGTAATTTCTCATTTCTATCCTCTCAGAGACGGAATACCGTAAAGCCGGCAGTAGTCGCGACATTGCGGTCGTAAAGACACTTCAGATCGGCGAGAACCGGCTTTTCACCTTGACAGAGCGAACGCAATGCCGCGAGATCCTCATTGCGAAACTCATTGTGCCCTACTGCAACAACCAATGAATCCACCGGATGCGCTGCATCGATGGTTCCAAGCTGGATACCGTACTCATGGGCAACCTCATCCGCAACAGCCCACGGGTCGGAAACGACCACCCGAACTCCCCAGTTCTGAAGTTCCTGAACGAGGTCGGCCACCTTGCTGTTGCGGATGTCCGGGCAGTTTTCCTTGAAGGTGATGCCGAGCACGCCGACCGTGCTGCGCGCCACATCGATACCGTTGCGCAGCATCAGCATGATGACCTTGCGGGCGGCGTAACGCGCCATGTTGTCGTTGATGCGGCGCCCGGCGAGGATGACCTGCGGGTGATAGCCGACTTCCTCCGCCTTGTGTGTCAGGTAATAAGGATCAACGCCGATGCAGTGACCGCCGACCATCCCCGGGCGGAAGGGCAGGAAATTCCACTTGCTGCCCGCCGCTTCGAGAACTTCAAGCGTGTCGATGTCGAGGCGATCGAAGATCACCGAGAGTTCGTTGACCAGTGCGATATTCAGGTCGCGCTGGGTATTTTCGATGACTTTGGCCGCTTCCGCCACCTTCAGGCTGGTAGCGGGGAAGGTGCCGGCGGTGATGATGCTGGCGTAGAGCGCATCAACCGCTTTCGCGATCTCGGGTGTTGAGCCACTGGTAACCTTCCTGATCTTGGTCAGCGTATTGACCTTGTCGCCCGGGTTGATACGCTCGGGGCTGTAACCACAGAAAAAATCCTGATTGAACTTCAGGCCTGAGTGCTTCTCCAGTACCGGCACGCAAACCTCTTCGGTACATCCCGGAAACACCGTCGATTCATAGATCACGATCGACCCAGCCTTCATCACCTTGCCAACCGTCTCGCTGGCCTTGACCAAGGGCGATAGATCCGGTCGATTGGCTTTGTCGATCGGCGTCGGGACCGTGACGATGAAAACACCGCAATCCGCGATTTCCTCGAGTTGATTGCTGTAGGAGAGCTGCTTGGCAGCCACCAGGTCTTCTGGCGTCACCTCCAGCGTACTGTCCTTGCCGGAGCGCAGTTCCGCAATCCGCGCCAGATTGATGTCGAAGCCCACGACCGGCCGCGACTTCCCAAACTCGACGGCAAGCGGCAACCCCACGTACCCCAAGCCGATGATTGCCACTTTCTTGTCATTCAGATTCATGATCACTCCACAGTCACAGATTTCGCCAGGTTTCTCGGCTTATCCACATCGGTTCCCTTGACCAGCGCCACGTGGTACGAGAGCAATTGCAGCGGAACCACGTGCAGGATCGGCGACAGTTCGCCGTAGTGCTCCGGCAGGCGCAGTACATGCACCCCTTCCGAGTCGGCTATCTCGGAGTCGGCATCGGCGAATACGTAGAGGTTCGCCCCCCTGGCCTGGACTTCCTTGAGGTTCGACTTCAGCTTGTCGAGCAACTGGTCGTTCGGGGCGATCGAGATCACCGGCATGTCGGCATCGACCAGCGCCAGCGGGCCGTGCTTGAGTT
The DNA here is from genome assembly GCA_016714975.1 of Candidatus Dechloromonas phosphorivorans. Lineage (GTDB taxonomy): Bacteria > Pseudomonadota > Gammaproteobacteria > Burkholderiales > Rhodocyclaceae > Azonexus > Azonexus phosphoriphilus. The sequence continues at coordinate 5,900 of JADKBR010000025.1, forward strand.
CGCCGGCGGGGTAGGCTTCGGCGTGGATGTAGGAGATTTCCTTGAGCTTCAGCGCGCCTTCCAGCGCGATCGGATAGTGCCGGCCACGGCCAAGGAACAGGGCGTGGTGCTTGTCGGCGAAGCGTTGCGCCCAGGCTTCGATGTCGCTTTCGAGTTCAGCACCTTGCCGACCGCAACCGGCAGGTGGCGAAGCTGGTCGATGTAGGCGCTTTCGTCCTGGGCGGTGAGTTTGTTCCTGACCTTGGCCATGACCAGCGTCAGCAGGAAGAGCGCGGCGAGCTGGGTGGTGAAGGCCTTGGTCGAGGCGACACCGATTTCCGGGCCGGCGCGGGTGATGAAGCGCAGCACGCATTCGCGGACGATGGCGGACTCGGGGACGTTGCAGAGGGCCAGGGTCTTGTTCTGGCCGAGGCGCCTGGCGTGCCGTAGCGCGGCCAGGGTGTCGGCGGTTTCGCCGGATTGCGGATGGCGACGATCAGTTGCTTCGGGTTCGGTACCGAGGTACGGTAGCGGTATTCGCTGGCGATTTCGACCGTGCACGGCACGCCGGCAATGGCTTCGAGCCAGTAGCGGGCGGTGTAGCCGGAGTGGCTGCTGGTGCCGCAGGCAAGGATGAGGATGGAGTCGACATCCTGAAGCAGGCTGGCTGCTTCGGCGCCGAAGATGCCGGGCTGGATGGTCTTGCTGCCGCCGACGATTTCCAGTGTGTTGGCCAGCGCTTCCGGCTGCTCGAAGATTTCCTTCTGCATGTAGTGCTGGTAGTTCCCCAGTTCGACGGCAGCGGCGGAAAGCTGGGAAACATGCAGCGGACGCTCGACCAGGGTACCGTCGAGGCGGGTGATCCTGACGCCGGTTGCGGTCAACTTCGGCGATGTCGCCATTTTCCAGATAGACCATGTTGCGGGTGACTTGCAGCAGCGCGGAGGCGTCGGAGGCGGCGTAGTTGCCGGTGTCGGAGAGTCCGAGCAGCAGGGGCGAGCCTTCGCGGGCGACGATGACTTTGCCGGGTTGCTGGTGGTCGATGACGGCAATGGCGTAGGCGCCGACGAGGCGGCGGCAGCTTATCCGCACGGCGGCAAAGAGGTCGGGCTCGGTCTGCAGCGTGGCTTCGATGAGGTGGGCGATGCTTTCGGTGTCGGTGTCGGAGGTGAAGACGTGGCCTCGGGCGCTGAGTTCGTTGCGCAGGCTTTCGTAGTTTTCGATGATGCCGTTGTGGACGACGGCGATCGAGCCGGAGACGTGCGGGTGGGCATTGCGCTCGGAGGGGACGCCGTGGGTGGCCCAGCGGGTGTGGGCAATGCCGGTGACCGACCGGGTGCTGGCCGAGGCGGTTTCGAGTTCGGCGACACGGCCGACCGAGCGTACCCGCTCGATGCCGGCAGCGCTGATGACAGCCAGGCCGGCCGGAGTCGTAGCCCCGGTATTCGAGCCTTTCAGGCCTTCAACGAGAACGGGAACGATGTTCTTGCTGGCCGCTGCCGCGACGATGCCGCACATGATATATCCCGCCAGGAAATCCCCGGATTATAGCGGCAGGCTCACTTTCCGGCCAGACCGGCCGGACGACGGGCCGATCGGCTTTATTCGATCGGCCCTGCAGCAACGGCCTTCAGGGACTTCCCGTGACGGTCCTTGCCCGACAGAATCGGCTCGCCAAAAGATAGCGGCCAGACGATGGACATGCAGCGCAGGCCAAAGAGTCTTTATTCAGTAACAAAACCTGTCTGGCAAAGCCCCTTCAGGCTCAGCACCAGGACGCCCGCCTTCACATTTTTGTCTTATCCGTCGGGGTCCTGCACATCAGCAGTTGGGGTGTCTTCAGGCTCGCCTGATAGGCGGCAATGGCAACCAGTTGGGCATTGTCGTATGTCTTGATGGCATCGAACATTTCCACAGGGACATCGACGCGCTTTCCATCGCGGACATCAGTCATCTGCCGCAGCAGATATTTGTAATGCTGGCCTGCCAGGACAGGGTAGAGCGCATCCTTGCGTCCCGCGCCATTCTCCTGATGGCACATGGCACACTTGTTGTTGTAGAGTTGCTTGCCCTCGGCCACCTGCTTGGCCGCATCGGCGCCTTCGTACTTGCCCGAATCCAGCGGGAAGCACAGGGTCCCGATATAGGCCGCGACGTCGGCCAGCGCCTGAGCATCGGGGATTTTTCCTGGCAAACGGGTACATCGTCGGGTTGTAACGCACCCCGGAGCGAATGTCGGCGAGTTGTTTGATCAGCACGGTCTGGTGCTGGCCAGCCAGTTGCGGGATGCTGCCGTCACGATTGCCGGCGCCGCTTGGCAGGTGGCAGGCTTCGCAGTAGGCAGTGTAGTATTTCTGGCCGGCCCGCCAGTGACCCTTGAGCTTCAGGGCGTCATCCTTCTCCGTACGCGGTGTGTTCGCCGGGTAACTCCTGATCTGGATGGTAGCGGTCGTCTCCTCTTCAGCCTGAGGGCCCGAGCACACAAACACGGACGCGCCGACCGCGACCATCGCCAACTTCATTCTTGAGATTGCTTTCATGACTCCTCCTGTTTCTTTTTTTTGGAATAAACACCCAGCGTCAGACAATTCAACCCGCGACCTTCCGCCAGCAAGAGCAACTTCGGCGTGGACTCGATTGCATCGACTATGCCATAGAGTCCCGCCAGGCAACCGCCTCGGATTCTGCTGCCACAGCATCCATCACATCGAGAACCGGTTCGAGGCGAAACTGGAAAACCGCAAACGCAGTGGTCAATTTGTGCACATCGGAGGGCTTGTCGGTTTCGATCACCGCGTAGCCGCCGAATTCCCCAACACGCACGAGAAACTGGTGGAAGCTCAGGCTTGGGGGCATCTGCCACTGCTGAAAGACACCCAATACTCGCTTCTGCGCAGCCTCGTAGTCAGAGTGAGACCCGCCTGGGCGCTCCACCACGTGAGGACGTATTTCACTTTGCCTCCTTATCTCGGTTGACTTCAGTAATGTCACCGACACGCCCTGCCGCATCCAATACCGCCCTTCCACAGACGCCGCCCTGAATCATCGGTCTTTCACCGGGGCTGCCTGAACCTTGGGCGCTATCGGCAGAGCCGGCCTGCCGGTCGGTGGCTTTCGGCTCAATGGAAGCGTTGGGCTGAGTCGCTGTGCCATCTCGCCGAAAATTCCGTTCGTCCTTGGGAAAGGCTCTCTCAGTCTGCCCACGAACATTGCCGGAAGCGCCGACCAAACCGTCATCATCGCTCCGCTACCGCGCCTGTGATCGGCGAGCAGAACCAGATCTTGTTGCCTTCGCTGTCGAGAAAGCTTCCTACGTAGAACCCCTCTGCGGGGTACGGTTGCACAGGATTGGCAACCGTTACTCCGCGCGCCCTGAGTTCCAGCTCGGTATCCGGGGCATGATCAGTGGCAAAGGTGATGCGCGGATTAAGTTCATCCGAGGGAAGCGCATACCAACCGTCAGCTGCAGGCTTCAGCATCACGATGACATTGCCCAGACAGTAGCCTACCTGCCGCACGCCTTCAAACGCAGGAGGCAGGCCCAGCGTCTCACCGTAAAAGCATTTGGCGCGCTCCATATCACTCGCTGCCAAGGCGATCACCTTGAGTTTCTGAATCCCCAGGGAACCCATATCCGATGCCCTTTCTGCTTTGCCAGTCATGCAGCCGTGGTAGCGTCTGCCAAGGCCCTCCGACCGCCTGTCCAAAATCAGACAAGCCGTATTGGCGGCGAGTTCAATGCTCGACAATCCGGGCCGAGGCAGCACAGTCCACCGCACGCATCTGCTGCGGCGCAGTTACCGCGAGGACCGCATGGTCTAGAACGAGGCACTTGTCACCGGCCGCGCGATCTCCTGCAGCGATGACCACGGTAGCCCGTCACACCCTTGACGACGACGCTCCGGCGAATGGCGTCGCCACCTTGACGGTCGAACTGGCGACCGTCGTCCGCAATGCCGGCCGCTCACCGCTCGCTTCCGGCAGCACACCCACCTTCGACATCCTCGGCAGCCCCAACGCCACGCAACAGCACGCGATCGAATTCCTGCGACAGCTCAAGGTGTAGTCAGAAATGGATTGGCAAATTCACGGCAAGCGCCTGAAACATCATTGGACCTCGCTCTTCACTCACTGGAACTTCAGCCCTGGAAACGCGGAATGCCCTGCAGGCCATGACGGTCGAGGGCGGCCATGATTGCCGTCATGGCCTCGGCGGCGCCGAGCGGCAGGTGATATTCGACGAACCGCGTCAGCCGTGTTTCCACGGGATTGATCTCGACCGTCGGTATCCCGGCGCGTGCCGCCCAGACCACTGGCTCGGCAATGTAGGGGAAGACACCCGAGGTGCCGATGGTGAACACCATGTCGATGCCCTCCTCCAGGGCGTCCGCGAATCGCGTCATCGCTCCCGCCGGCAAGGCTTCCCCGAAGAGCACGACGTTCGGCCGCAGGACGCTGCCGCACACCGGGCAACGCGGCGGCAGCTCGCGCCCCGCCAGATCGTCGACTGTCTCGCCATGGTCGCACGCGGTACAGATCAGTTCCTGGAGATTCCCGTGAATCTCGATGAGGTCGGAACTGCCGGCCTTGCGGTGCAGACCATCGACGTTCTGGGTGAACACGACGACCCTGGACAATACCTGTTCGAGAACGGCGATCGCGCGATGAGCGGAATTGGGCATCGCCCGCGACAATTCTGCTCGATCTGGGCCAGATACTTCCAGGTGATGTCCGGCCGGACCGCGAACACGTCGCCGGACAGCGCCGTCTCGATCGGCAGCCCATCCTCCGTCGCTTCGTCGTTGTACAACCCGCCGACCCCGCGATAGGTTGGCAATCCGGAATCCGCCGAGATGCCGGCGCCGGTGATGAACAGGACCCGGCGCGCCGCGGCGAGACGGCGGGAGATGCGATCGATGGCGGTGAGCGTATCCACGGCCTTTTACCTTCATTGGCGATACGCCGATTATGAACATGTGGCAAGCGCATGAACAGCCTCCTGCCAATCCCGGATGTCAATTCCCCCGATTGACGATCGGCAGATGGCACCGTAAGCTGGGGGCCACGGTCGCCGGAAGTACCTGTCCTTGTCCCTGAAGGACACTCCAAAGCGTTCTGCGGCATTTGCCTGCCGCTTCAACAGGAGGGGATCATCAGCATTCGTTCGCCGGGGGCCCGGCAGCCGGTGGTTGATCCAGCCAGGCTGCCGTTGCAGAGACTGTATCGCCGGGAACGTGAGGCGGCGGACCACGTCTATATGACCCAGCCGTTCGCCGGCGGACAGATGCGCGATTACACGTGGCGCCAGACGGCGGATGAAGCGCGGCGCATGGCCGCCCATCTGGAGGCGCAAGGCTGGCCGCCCGGTTCGCGGATCGGCATTCTCGGCAAGAACAGCGCCGGCTGGATCATGGCCGACCTGGCGATCTGGATGGCGGGCCACGTCTCGGTGCCGCTTTACCCGATGCAGATCGCCGACAACATCCGGCAGATTGCCGGCCATAGCGGAATGGTCGCCTGCTTCATCGGCAAGCTCGATGCGGTCGACCTGATCGATGGCCTGACAGCGGCAATCGTTCGACTGGCCTTGCCGCTGGCGCCGGCCCCGGTCGAAGCGGTGGCACCGCGGTGGGAGGCCATCGTTGCCACGACGCCACCGGTCGCCGGCAGTCCGCTGCGCGCGGGCACTGACCTGTGCTCGATCATCTACACTTCCGGTACCACCGGCCAGGCCAAGGGTGTGATACACAGCTTCGACAGTCTGACTGCGGGTTGGCTTGCGGCGAGCCGCTCTATGGGGGCGACCCCGGCCGACCGCCTCCTTTCCTATTTGCCGCTGGGACACATCATTGAACGCTCGTTTCTCGAACTGGCGTCGCTTGATGCCGGCTTTCATGTTTATTTTGCCGAATCGCTCGACTCGTTTGCGCGCGATCTGCAACGGGCCAGGCCGACGCTGTTTGTCAGCGTGCCCCGCCTGTGGCTCAAGTTTCAGCAGGCCGTACTGGCCAGGATGCCGGCCGAAAGACTGGACCGGCTGCTGGCGATTCCCGTTCTCGGATGTTTGGTCGCGCGCAAGGTCCGTAAGGGTCTTGGTCTGGACGCTGCCAGAATATCCGGTAGTGGGAGTGCGCCGCTGTCGGTGGATCTGTTGCGCTGGTACGACAAGATTGGAATTCCGCTCATCGAAGGCTATGGCATGACCGAACTGGGCTGCCTCTCGCACACCAGCCAGATCGGCGGGCCGTGCTGGGGTACGGTCGGCAAGACGGCGGACGGCGTGGATCACCGCGTCGATTTGCAGACCGGAGAAATCCAGGTGCTCAGCCCGGGGGTCACACTGGGTTACTACCTGGCGCCGGAGCTGACGGCCGAACTATTTACCGAAGACGGCTGGCTGCGCACCGGCGACAAGGGGGAGATCGATGCCGACGGGCGCCTGCGCCTGATCGGCCGGATCAAGGACAACTTCAAGAGCAGCAAGGGAAAGTATGTAGCGCCGGCACCGATCGAGCACAAGCTGATCCAGAACCCGTCGCTCGATGCCTGCCTGGTGATCGGCGCCGGTTTGAGCCAGCCCATCGGCATCGTCGTTCTCAATGAGCCGGCCATCGCCCGCCTGCCAGCCGCCCGCGCTGCAATCGAGGCGGACATGGCGAGCCATCTGCAGGCGGTCAATGCAACGCTGGATCCGCACGAAAAGCTGGAATACCTCGTCATCAGCACAAAGGCGTGGACCCCGGAGAACGGCATGCTGACACCGACCCTCAAGGCCAAGCGAGCGAGCATCGAAAAACATTCGAGGCGCGCATCGAGACCTGGGGCAACCGGCATGCGCCTGTCGTCTGGGAGGAATAGGCCGGGCACGCCGGCGGCCCCGATGGCAACGCCCGGTCGACGATCAGGCCGGGCGATCTTCGCTGGCTGCGCCTGACGGCAATTGCCGGACGCTGGCTGCCACCGCGGCGGCCCAGTGGCGGTAGGCCGGCTCGCCGGGATGGAATCCGTCCGGAGCGAGATAAGACGGATCCCGGGGATAGTCCAGTGAAGCGGTGCATCGGCGGCAACGCCGACAGCAGGATGTGCCGGACGCCAAAGCCGGATTCCAGCAGATCGAGCAAGCTGGCCAATGCGGCTGTCCATTGCCGGGTTCGCCGGCCGGTGATGACGTCATTGACTCCAATCGACACGATTGCCACGTCGAAGCGCCCGCCGGCGACTCCCTCGAGTCGTCCGATGAGGTCGCGGGTCGTGACGCCCGATTCCGCATGAAGCTGCCAGTTCACCTTGAAATCCGGCATCAGTTCCTCGACGAGGCGACCTGCCAGAGCGCTCGCCTGCGATGCGGCGCCAACCCCCGCAGCGGCGGAGTCACCAAGGATCAGCAGGTTGAGCGCTGGTCCGCCCCCGCTCACGCCAGACCGGTCTCCCGGTGCTTCCGGCAACCTGGGTGTCACGCGCCGGACATACACGCCCTGCGCGAAGAGCAGTGGCGAAAGGGCCAGTGCGGGCAGCCAGCTCAGCAAGCCTTTCATGGGCGTCGGTTCATGGGCCATGCAGGCGGATCCGGACGCGGGGCCTAACCCATGTGAAAGAAGTTCAGCTTGTTGCCGTCCAGGTCGCGAAAATAAGCTGCATGGAAACCGGCTAAGCGCTCGCCCGGTTTGCCTTCATCGGTGGCCCCGAGTTCGATAGCCAGCGCGTAGAGACTGTCGACATCTTCCCTTCTGCCAACGACGAGTGCCACCATGGTTCCATTGCCGACAGTCGCGGGCCGCCCGTCAAAGGGCGTCATCACCCCGACTGAAGGCGCCTGCATGCTGGTGCCCCACGCCACGCCACGTTCGCTTTCCCAAACGCGCTTGCCGCCCATCGCGGCAAAAAGCTGGTCGTAGAACGCAGTGGCGCGAGACAGGTCGTTGGTGCCCAGAGTGACGTAGCCAATCATGACTTCTCCTTGAAGGTGTTTGCAATGAGGTGCTGGAACGGGCCCCGTGTGCGTCTCCAGTCTACGCTGAAAATCCGAATCACCCCGGATCCCGGGTTTTGAAGATTGCCGGCCTGTTACTGGCATTGGCCAGGACAGTCGACGGGGATGATCCGGTTTCCTGTTCTTTTTCGCCGTCGACCGCAGCAGCCCCCCGTAACTGCTGCTCGCGCAGCGCACGCAGTTCCGGGGTTTCGAGACTGATGCGGCCGAGCGCCCCGCTCCGATAATCGGTCAGCAGGATCGCCGCCGCCTTCTCGCAGTCGGGTTCTCCGCCACGGCCCTTGAGCAGGCAGCCGCGCTTGCGGGCTACGGCCTCGATGACTGCGGTGCCGTCCAGGCCTTCGGTGGCGAATCCATAGCGCGCCGCGAGCAGCGCTGGGTAGCTTGCGAGCAGAAAACCGGCGAGAAAGGTCGCCACCTCCTCGCCGATGTAGGCATTGACGCCGACCGCGTGACTGGCCGCCAGCATCAGGCCGTCGATCGGATGGTCGATCTTCGGCCACAGCAGGCCCGGCGTGTCGTAGAGGCACAGCCGCGAACTGATGTCGATGCGCTGTTGGCTCTTGGTCACTGCCGGCTGGTCGCCGACGGCCGCGACCTTTTCCTGACCAGCGCGTTCATCAACGTCGATTTGCCGACATTGGGGATGCCCATGATCATCAGGCGCAGTGGCTTGACGGCATCCCTTGCGGTGCGGCGCGAGTTGCTGGGCAAGCGCCGGAATGCCGGCCACATCACTGGCTTTCTTGCACGATATCGCCACCGCCCTGACACCCGGCTGCTGGGAGAAATGATCGAGCCAGGCCCTGGTGGCCAACGGATCGGCCATGTCGGCCTTGTTCAGCAGCTTGAGACACGGACGCTGACGGAAGGCACGCAGCTCGTGAATCATCGGGTTGCTGCTCGCCTGCGGCAGGCGGGCATCGACCACCTCGACAACGACATCGGCCAGCGCCAGCGTCTCGGCCGCCTTTTTGCGGGCCGAGGTCATGTGACCGGGGAACCATTGGATGGACATGATCGAAGTAAATCCGTTGATGGGGCGCGTATTATCGCAGCTCACATCGCCGGAAACGCCTTCATGCACATTTGGGTCGACGCGGACGCCTGCCCCGGCGTCATCAAGGAAATTCTCTACCGGGTCGCCGAACGTACCCGCCTGCCACTGACGCTGGTCGCCAACCAGTGGCTGAAAACCCCGCCCTACCCGAGCATCCGGTCGATTCAGGTAGCCCGGGGGTTCGACGTCGCCGACAATCACATCGTCGATCAGGTGGAAGCAGGCGACCTGGTCATTACCGCCGACATCCCGCTGGCCGCGGCGGTGATCGACAAGGGGGCGCTGGCCTTGAACCCGCGCGGCGAGCTCTACAGCAAGGAAAACATCCGGCAGCTGCTGGACATGCGCAACTTCATGGACACCCTGCGCAGCAGCGGGGTCGACACCGGCGGGCCACCGGCGTTCAGCCTGGCTGACCGCCAGGCATTCGCCAACCAGCTCGACCGCCTGCTGGCGGGCCGCCAAACCCTCTAGACTACCTCACGCACTTCATCGAAGCGAAGGTTCGGGAACTTTTCCTTGACCATGTTGAGATAGACGTTGTTGGGTGCCAGGTAGACCGGGTCATCGCCGCCGTCGAGCGCGACGTTGGCGCTATAGCGTTCGGAGAGCTGGCGCAGTTCGGCGGGGTCACCGTGAATCCAGCGGGCGGTCGCGCAGTTGTAATGCTCGAAAATGACCAGCACCCCGTATTCGTTCTCCAGCCGGCTGGCCACGACGTCGAATTGCAGCGTGCCGACCGCGCCGAGGATCAGGTCGGTGCCCGAAAGTGGGCGAAAGAGCTGCGTCGCACCTTCTTCAGACAGTTGTTGAAGACCTTTCTGCAACTGTTTGATTTTCAGTGGATTCTTAATTCTCGCCAAACGAAAATGTTCTGGGGCAAAAGGAAGGAATGCCGGTGAAACGAATGTCTTCGCCTTCGCTGAAGGCTTCACCGAGGCGGATCGTGCCGTGGTTGGGAATGCCGATGATGTCCCCGGCCAGGCCTCGTCGGTCGTGCTGCGATCGCGCGCCATGAAGGTGATGGCGTTGTTGACCGCCAGGGTCTTGCCGGAGGCGACCTGCCTGACTTTCATGCCGCGCTCGAAGCGGCCGGAACAGACGCGCAGGAAGGCGATGCGGTCGCGGTGCCGGGGGTCCATGTTGGCCTGGATCTTGAACACGAAGCCCGAAAACTTCGCCTCATTCGGTTGTACCGTGCGCATGACCGCCGGCCGCGCGATCGGCGCCGGCGACAGTTCGACCACGGCATCGAGCAGGCTCTGGACACCGAAGTTGTTGACCGCCGAGCCGAAGAACACCGGTGACTGCTTGCCGGCCAGGTAGGCCTCGGCGTCGAAGGCGTGCGATGCTCCGCGCACCAGTTCGATATCGACGCGCAATTCGTCGGCCTGCCGACCGATCAGTTCGTCCAGACGGGAGTTGTCGAGTCCCCGGATGATCTCCGCGGTCCCCTTTTCGGCTTGCGGGTCGAAAAAGGCGACGGTGTCGTCGTAGAGATGATAGACCCCGCGAAAACGCTTGCCCATGCCGATCGGCCAGGACATCGGCGCACACTGGATGCCGAGCACCGACTCGATCTCGTCGAGCAGGTCGATCGGCTCCTTGCCTTCGCGGTCGAGCTTGTTGATGAAGGTCAGGATCGGTGTGTCGCGCATGCGGCAGACGTTCAGGAGCTTGATCGTCTGCGCCTCGACGCCGTTGACCGAGTCGATCACCATGACGGCGGAGTCGACAGCGGTCAGCGTGCGGTAGGTGTCCTCGGAGAAATCCTCGTGGCCCGGCGTGTCGAGCAGGTTGATCATGCACTCGCGGTAGGGGAACTGCATCACCGACGAGGTCACCGAGATGCCGCGCTGCTTTTCCAGCTCCATCCAGTCCGAGGTCGCGTGCCGCGATGCCTTGCGCGCCCGAACTTCACCGGCCACCTGAATGGCGCCGCCGAACCACAGCAACTTTTCGGTCAGCGTCGTCTTGCCGGCATCCGGGTGGGAAATGATGGCAAAGGTACGACGACGGGCAATTTCAGTGTCGAGAGGGGTCACGGCAAGCGTCGGAAAGCGGAAAGTCCGTGATTATACCTTTGCCGCAATGCCCCAATGGCTCGGCCTGCCGGCGCAGACTTGCCCCACCACACTGGCTCGTGCCGGCTGGGGGGTCAGACACAAACGGCAAGCCGGATCAAACCGCCAGCAAGGTCTGCCGACCGTACCACTCCTCGCCGGCCGCCACGGTCACCGGCGTACGGACCGCGGCCGCCTCGACGCACAGCATGTGCCGCCAGCCATTGGCCGGCATGTCCTTGAGCTTGGCGCAGGCATCGACCCAGGGGTTCCACACCACGACATCGGGAAAGCCCTGACTCTCGATGCCGAGACTGAGATTGCCGGCCCTCAACAGTTGCGGGCGCCGGACATCATAATAGACGCGGTCGACCTCGCTCTCGACCACGAATTCCGTCCCGGTTTCGCGGACAATCCGGTTACCGTTGGCGACATCCAGGTAGTCATGGCCATGCAGGCCCGCGAGCGCCGCATCCTCGACCTGGACGACGCGCAGGTAGGAATGCAGCGCTGCGGTAAAGGCGAAGGGTGCCGGGCCGGTGTTTTCGACGCAGAATTCGACATCGATGCGGTCGACTTCGAGCATCAGCGCAATTTCAGCCCGGAAGGCATGTGGCCAAAGGGCACGTGTGGCTTCGTCGTCGCCCAGTTCGAGTGTCGCCAGCGCGTATTCGTCGCCACAGCGCTGCGTCGTCACCGACCACTCGCTGGTACGAACGAAGCCGTGTTTCGGCAGCTTGCCAACGCCGCCAAACTGGGGAAAGCAGACCGGAATTCCACCGCGGATCGGCACGCTGCCGTCGAATACCGCGCGCTCGGAAAGAAACAGGCGTTCGCGTCCATCGGGTGTGATCCACGACAGAACCTGCCCGCCCAGCCGGCTGATGACCGCGGATGACCCCCGCGGGCCATGCAGGCGCAAGGCTTCCAGACCTTTGAATTCGATCGTTTCAATGAAGGGTTTCATGAGGTTCCGGCGCCTTGGGCACGACATAGAGTTGGGGACGGACATGCAGCAACTCGACCCGCTGCCCGAGGAGCGTGACGGTCCCGGGACGCCGGTTGTCGCCGGTGTCGCTGTATTCGAAGCCATAGATGCGGCGCAGGCGAAGCCTTCCATCGTCGTCGCGCACCAGCCGCAGCGAACGGATGGCAACCGTATCGTCGAGAAACTGCAGGCCCTCATCGGCGCAGGCACGTTGCGCTGCCTTGACGCCGATTTCGCGCACCTTCAGGCTGTCCAGCCAGAGCCAGACAGCGGCAGCGAGGAACACCAGGACCAGCAATTGGAGCAATTCCATCACGCAAGTATACGCAAACCGTGAAACAGGCCACGGTCAATCAGGAATGTGCTGGATAATTCGTCCTCCGCACACCTGTTCAGAAACATGAAGACGACTCCCGGATTGTTCCGCGACCGGCGCATCTTCTTCAACCAGACCATTTAATGCTCAGCTACCGTCACGCCTACCACGCCGGCAACCATGCCGACGTGCTCAAACACCTGGTCCTGCTCCAGATTGCCGAATACTTGGGCGAAAAACCGGCACCATTCTGGATCATCGACACCCACGCGGGCGCCGGGCGCTACGCGCTGGAATCGACGCACGCCAGAAAGCTGGCCGAGTACCGTGACGGCATCGGTCGCCTGTGGGACAGGAAGGGCCTGCCCCCGGCGGCGGTCGACTACGTCGAATTCGTCAGGATGCTCAACCCGGACGGCAAGCTGCGCCACTACCCGGGCTCGCCCTGGCTGGCCAGCCAGATGCTGCGCGAAAGCGACCGCCTGCGGCTCTACGAACTGCACAGCAGCGACTTCAAGCACCTGCAAGAATGCTTCGCCAACGCCGGTCGCCAGGTGATGGTGACCGCGGGCGATGGCTTCGTCGGGCTCAAGGCCATCCTGCCGCCGCCACCCCGCCGCGCGCTGGTGCTGATCGACCCTGCCTACGAGACCCGGGATGATTACGTCAACGTCGTCAAGTGCCTGCAGGATTCGCTCAAGCGCTTTCCTACCGGCATTTATGCGCTGTGGTACCCGCTGCTGGCCAAACTTGAGGCGCGCAAGCTACCCGCCAGACTGAAGCGACTTGGCGCCAGCAACTGGCTGCAGGCCACGCTCGAAGTCAAGGCGCCGTCCACCGACGGCTTCGGAATGAACGGCAGCGCCATGTTCATCATCAATCCGCCGTGGACTTTAGAGAAGACGCTGCACGAGACCCTGCCGCGCCTTACATCCCTTCTGGCACAGGGTGATGGCGCAAAATTCATTATCGAAAGCCAGACCCAATAAACAGTCAATTTCCTTGACGTTATTTTTTCCTACGCCATTTCCTACGCCTCAAAAACATCAACTTTTTTTTGGTTCTACTTGGTAGCCAAGCGCCACTGAGCTTCCCCCGAAATTTCGTCTTCCAAGAGATGGGGTATAACGCCCCGTGGAATTGGAAGGAGAGACAAAGTTGAAGAAGATACCGAAGCAGGAGTACGCGGCCGAGTTGAGGGGGTTGGCCGTGAAGCGGGTGAATTCTGGCCATGGCATAGGGGCTGTGGCCCGGGAACTGGGTCTGATCGAGCAGACCCTGCGCAACTGGGTGAAGGCGGCGGCCGGAAAGCTCAACGGCCCCGGAACCAAGGTGGTGACGCCGGAGCAGATGGATTGGCGGCATAATGCCGTATGGTTGGAAGACGAAAAACAGAGGGAAGCTCAAAGAGCATAAGAAGCGAGCAGCATAAAAATCGACCTTTGAAAGATAAACACAAAGGCAAGCGCGGAGAAAAAACCTGATGCCGAATGGACAGCCGGAATCGCCGAAGGAAAACCTTCTATTGGCGGCAATGCCCGTGGCAGACTATCTGCGACTAGAGCTCCAGCTAGAGAATGTCAGTTTGTCTGTCGGTGAGGTGCTACATGAAGTCGGAGAGGCACTAGATTTCCTCTATTTCCCTATTAGCGGCATTGTCTCCCTTCGATCGATAACCGAGGACGGTTCCAGTTCGGAACTCGCCATCGTTGGGAATGATGGCCTAGTTGGAATCTCCGCGGTTCTCGGCGAAGACAGGTCGGCACATCAGGCCGTTGTACAAAGTGCTGGCCATGCCTACCGAATCAGCATCGAACAGATCCGCAGCGAACTTGATCCAGGGGGTCCGCTGCTGCGCATTGCCCTTCTCTATGTGCAGTCGCTGATGACTCAGGTGGAACAGAATGCACTGTGTTATCGGCACCACCGCGTCGAACAACAAATGTGTCGATGGATTCTGCTCTGCCATGACCGGACTCCCAGCGCCGAACTGAACACTACCGCTGCCCAAATTGGGTATGCTTTGGGCTTGCAGCCTGAAGTTGTTACTGAGGTTATCGGCGTACTCCAGACGGCAGGGCTGATTACATTTAGCCGAGGCCACATCCAAATTCTGGATCGCTCAAGACTGGAAGCCCGCGCCTGCAAATGCTGCGTTGCGTCCAGAAAAACAGCAACCGGAATCTCGCGAGAAATTCCCCATGCACAGGTTTCGACAAGTACACACCTAACTCCGGGGATTCTGCGCAAGTCCGCAGAGGATCGGTATCAACAGTCCTTGAGTAACGGAGTGAAGTTGCCAATAGATACGCACCGCCTCGCTCATGAGCTTCAGGTGCATCAAATCGAACTGGAGTTGCAAAACGAGGTGCTGACTAGGGCAAATGCCGAAGCTGACGCGGCGCGCCAACGATATGTCGCGATTTACGACTCTTCTCCCATTGCATTCATCACCGTGGATTCGCTGGGCACAATTTGTCAAATCAACCCAGCCGGCGCCAATCTTCTCGGCATCAAGCGCGCTGAAGCCAGGCGATATCGATTTGGCGCTTCGGTGGCAGCAGAATCTGTTGCCGTTTTCGATCAATTTCTGGGCAAGGTCTTGAATGAGCGCAGCCGACAAGGATGCGAAATTACCTTATCGCCCACAGCCCAAAGCCCGGCGGCGATGATCACGATTGATGCTGTGCCTGATGAGAACGGCAGGGAATGTCGGATGGTGGTGGTCAATGTGACCCAGGAAAGGCAGGCTACGAGGCGATTGCGTGAACGCGAGCAATACCAACGGGCACTGCTTGACGCGTTTCCGTTCATTGTCTGGCTCAAGGATGAGCAGAGCCGCTTTCTTTCGGTCAACGAACCCTTCGCCACCACTTTTGGCTGGCCTTCGGCGGATTCTCTTGTCGGCAAGTCCGACCTTGATATCGCGCCGCTGGAACTAGCCGAATCCTATCGGGCCGATGATCGGGCCGTCCTTGAAAGTGCCGAGCCAAGAATCATTGAGGAGTGGATCGAGACTGGTGATGAATTGCGCTGGTTTGAAACCTTCAAGGCCCCGGTTGCACTGGATGGCCAAATTCTGGGCACCGTCGGATATGCACGTGACCTGACTGAATACAAGGTCATGGTTGATGCTTTGCGCAATAGCGAAGCAGAGTTTCGAAGCCTGTTCGAATTGTCGGCGGTGGGCAGTGTTGAGGCTGATCCGTTGACCGGTCGACTATTGCGGGCGAATCAAAAATTTTGCGAAATTACCGGCTATTCGGCTGAAGAGCTTTTGGCACAATCCGTCGACGTTATTACTCACCCCGACGACCTGGAGAGAAGCCGGCAAGGGTTTCGTGCTGTCATGACCGGAGAAACCGATCTCTTTGTCGCAGACGAACGCTATGTGCGCAAGGACGGCAGCATCGTCTGGGTCAATGTGCAATTGACTGCCGTACGTGACGAACAGAATCATGTCACGCGTTCGATTGCCGTCATTCAAGACATCACCATTCAGAAACAAGCCGAAGCCGCGCTGCGCGACCAGCTGAAAATGCAGGATTTGTTGGCAAAGATTGTGGCAACGGTACCCGGGGTGGTCTACTCGTTTCTGTTGCGCCCTGACGGTACGGCGTGCGTGCCATACGCCAGCGTTGCGCTGGACCAACTCTACGGGCTGCAGCCTGAGGATGTTCGCGAGGACGCTACGCCTCTTCTGGCTAGGATTCACGCCGACGACATCGGAATGGTGAACGAGACAATCACCGCTTCGGCCCGTGCGATGACACCCTGGCGTGCCGAATATCGGGTGCACCACCCGAGCAAAGGGATCCTGTGGGTTGATGGTCATTCGATGCCGCAGCGGGAACCCGACGGCAGCATTCTGTGGCAAGGGTATTTGAGGGATATCACGGCCCGCAAGCGCACTGAAGAGGCGCTACGCGAGAGTGAACGTATTTATCGCGCCATTGGGGAATCGATCGACTATGGGATCTGGATCTGTACTCCAGACGGCCGGAACCTCTATGCCAGCCAGTCTTTCCTCAGGCTTGTCGGAATAACGCAGGAGCAGTGCTCAAATTTTGGCTGGGGTGACGTCCTGCATCCGGATGATGCGGAGCGCACCATCGCTGCCTGGAAAGAGTGCACCCGGACAGGTGAACCCTGGGACATCGAACATCGTTTTCGTGGTGTCGATGGGTTGTGGCATGACGTGCTGGCGCGCGGCGTGGCCGTTCGCAACGAGATGGGGGAAATAACCCACTGGGCCGGCATCAACCTTGATATCAGTCGGCTCAAACGCGTTGAAAATTCGCTACGCGAGAGTGAAGCCGATCTGCGGCGTGCACAAGATGTCTCCAAAACAGGCAGTTGGCGCCTTGATGTCAACAAAAATGAATTGAACTGGTCGGCGGAGAACTATCGCATTTTTGGTGTTCCCAGGGGCACGCATCTGACTTATGAGACGTTTCTCTCATTAGTACATCCAGATGACCAGACTTTCGTCGACAAAGCCTGGCATGATGCCCTGCTTGGCGCTCCGTATGATATCGAGCATCGTGTCGTGGTCGCTGGCGAGACGAGGTGGGTCAACGAGCGAGCCGAACTGGAATTCGACCCCCAGGGAAATTTGCTTGGTGGTTTTGGCAGCACTCAGGACATTACAGAACGCAAACGTTCTGAGGCGGCCCTTTTTGCGAGTGAATCACGCTTCCGTCTGGCCATGGAGGCGATTTCCGGCGTCGTTTATGAATGGGATAAGGGTAGCCGTTCAACCTATTGGTCAAGTGGTCTCAGCCGAGTCTTTGGCGTCAGCGGACTGGACGCTGAGTCAGGACGAAGATGGTGGCACGAGCATGTCCACCCGGATGATCTGATCCGTATTCGACCGGAGATCGTTCTCAACTTGAAGACCCGCTGCGATAGTTTTCAACTGGAATATCGCATGCGGCACAGCGCTGGGTACTGGATGCACATCTCGGATTGTGCCCACATTGTCCGCGATTCAGCGGGCAGGGTGGTGCGCGTCATCGGTAGCCTGACTGATGTCAGCGAGCGCAAGCATGCCGAGGAAGACTTGCGCCGCTTTAATGATTCGCTCGAAGAACTGGTCGCTCAGCGTACCGCCGAAGTCGAAGAGCGATCCCGTGCCTTGCAGGAATCCGAGCGCTTTGCTCGCGCCACAATCGATGCACTGAGCACTTCAGTGTGCGTGCTTGATGGCACGGGGCACATCATTGCGGTGAACAGGGCATGGCGGGAATTCGCACAGGATAATGGCGCGAAATTCGAACGGGTATGCGAAGGAGCCAACTACCTCGCCATCTGTGATGCCGCTTCAGGCGCCTCAGATCCTGTCGCCGCCCGGGTTGCTGCTGCCATCCGGAAGTTTCTTGCCGGCAGGCGCCAGGATTTTTCGATTGAGTACGAATGCCATTCTCCGGAAACGCGACGCTGGTTTGCCATGA
This sequence comes from Candidatus Dechloromonas phosphorivorans, assembly GCA_016714975.1. GTDB lineage: Bacteria > Pseudomonadota > Gammaproteobacteria > Burkholderiales > Rhodocyclaceae > Azonexus > Azonexus phosphoriphilus. The sequence continues at coordinate 23,749 of JADKBR010000025.1, forward strand.
AACTGAGTTGTTTCCCTGGCGACGGTCCGCTTAGGTTGGTGGCCAGACACGAGGATATTACGGAACGCATACTGGCTGCTGAAGATCAACTCGAAAGCGCCAAGCGCTTGCAGCGCTTGGCCGCACATCTGGAGTCGGTTCGCGAGGAACAAAGTGCAATGCTCGCCCGCGAAATCCATGACGAACTCGGCGGTACGTTGACGATGGTCAAACTCAATCTGGCGAACGTTGCCGATGGTGTGGCGGTCTCAACGCCAGTGCACGATTCGCTCCGTGGCATTCTCGATCAGGTTGATATTGCGCTGCAGACCATCAAGAGAGTTTCTGCCGAATTGCGGCCGGCTACCCTCGATACCCTTGGGCTGGTAGCAACGATCAAGTGGCATGTAGCCCGGTTTTCCAAAATGACGGGCATTGCGACAGATCTGCACTTGCCGGAACATATCCGGCTTTCAAGAAACCGCAGTACGGCGATATTTCGGATCATTCAGGAGGCTTTGACAAACGTTGCAAAGCACGCTGGTGCAAGCACCGCCCGCGTTGCGTTAAGAAAATATAGAGGCGAGCTGATCATCGAAGTTAGCGACAACGGAATCGGTATCACGAAGGGCAATCGTTTCAAACCCGACTCTTTTGGCCTGATCGGATTGCATGAGCGCGCCCTATTTCTGGGCGGAGAGCTTTCCGTCACCGGGATGCCCAAGGGCGGGACGCACCTTAGCTTGCGTATCCCTCTTGACAACTGAAAGGTAGAGACAGGTGACCCAGATCATTAAGCGGATACTGATAGTCGATGACCACGCCGTTGTCCGTGGCGGCCTGCGTCAATTCCTGGCCAGTACCGATGATCTCGAAATTGCGGCCGAAGCGGCGACGGGGTTCGATGCCCTGGCCCTTATTCCCGGAGGCGACTGGGATCTCGTGTTGCTGGATATGTCGCTCCCGGATATCAACGGATTGGAGCTGCTCAAGCGTATCAAGCGGATGCGCGCGAACCTGCCTGTACTGATCTTCAGTATGTTTTCGGAGGCGGAGTTTGCTATTCCGGCGCTTGATGCAGGCGCCTCCGGCTACCTCAACAAGGACAGTCCGCCGTACCAGATACTGTCAGCGATTCGCACTGTAGTTGATGGTGGGCGCTACGTTAGCCCAAGCCTGGGTGAGCAACTGCTTTCAGGGGTGGCATCCAGCAGCCAAAAAGCTCCCCACGAAACGCTATCGCGGCGTGAGATGGAGGTTCTACTGCTTCTTAGCAAAGGGGTCACGTTGACCCGAATCGGCGACAGTCTCCATGTCAGTGTGAAAACCGTCAGCACCTACCGGACGCGGATTCTGGAGAAACTTGGTGTAAAGTCAAATGCCGAATTGACCCGTTATGTTCTCCAGCACAAGCTCGGCTGATCCAATTCGGTATGCTGGCATTGCGGTGTGATCTTGCGAATGTGGCCCATTCCCGGGGTTTCAGGCATTTGCTCGAACGGTAGGCGAAGCCAGGCGCACCAGCATCGCAAGTATCAAGGTATTGCCATGATCCGAAAGCGCGCACCCTGCACCGGGACCGCGAATTGACGCGTCGTGGCCGGCTACTGACGTAGGAGTATTCCTACATCTCTCGCTTGTTTTTCCGACAAGGCTGGTACGGATTTCCGATATCCCCAAGGCATAGCCTCTGGGATACTCCAATCAACGTCCAAACCAAGGATATTGTAAAGGTAGACGTTCCCATCACACAGCTCTGAGAAAGGATTCCCATGAACCAACAACTTGCTCCGCTTTTTCAAGGCATAGAGCTTTCCAGCAAACTGCGCGCCTTGGCTCTTGCCAACTTTGAAGAACTGATGTCCCTGGAATTTGACCACGCCGATGAATTTATCAAGCGAGGCTCGCGGCAATTGAGGGATGCGTGCTCTGATCGCAGCATTGCCCACGAGACTTCTGATCTGCCGGACGCATTGCAGAGCATGATGCATGTTTTCATCGGCTTGACTCGCGACACCATACTCGCAGTAACGGACTACCAGGTGGCAAAACTTCGCTTGGCACAAATCCAGGCAAGTGAAGCGCAAAAGGAAATTTCCGCCGTCTTCAATCAACACCTTGCCCTGATTCAGCCGGCAGAGGCCGGTGAAAATCGAATTGGCAAATCCACAGTGCACTCCCAAAAACTCGCCGCGTAGTAATTGTTACCACTGGCCGTACCCAGGCGTATGGCCAGCACCTCAACCCCAACAGAGAAAAAAAATAGAGCGACAAACCAAAGGAGCGAGACATGCTTGCTGAAATGCATGGTGTTTCTTCAGACGAAACTCATGAACAGTTTATCCAGCGGGCCGGGCGTGTTTTTCCGCCAGACTCTGTCAGAGCCTGGTCGCGCATCGAGCGCGCGGTATTCAATCACCTGATGGCAAAACTGATTCACCACAACACCTATGGTTCAATTTCCAATGAGATGCTTCAAGAGTGTCGGGATGACATGACAGAGGTCGTCAGGCGCTTGGGAGATATCCTTGATTGATAGCCCGGAAGGGAACCGCATTCTTGCGGCACTGTCGAGCGACGGATATTTCCGCTTGCAGGGTCAACTTGAGTTCTCCCAGTTGGCGCTTGGCGAGGTTCTCTACAACTCTGGTGCTCGGCAAAGATACATCCACTTTCCGACAAGCAGTATTGTTTCTCTGGATTTTTCCACCGAGGATGGATTGTCCGCCCAGTTGGCGATGGTCGGTAATGACGGACTGGTGGGCGTACCGATGATCCTGGGTGGAAAAACCACCACCCACCGTGCCATCGTCCAGAGTGCTGGCAATGCATATCGGCTGCGAGCCGACAGGGCTTGTTGCGAACTCGGCAAGAGCGGCGATTTACAGTCGCTGTCCTTACGCTATGCGCAGGCGCTGATGACACAGATAGCCCAGGGTGTTGTCTGCAATCGGTTTCACTCTGTCAAACAGCGGTTGTGTCGCTGGCTCTTGCACAGCCTCGACCGCCTGCCCGGCAATCAACTCGATGCGACTCAGGAATTTATCAGCCACATGTTGGGCGTGCGTCGCGAAGCAATCACCGAGGCTGCGGGAAAGCTTCAGGCGGCAGGTCTGATTGAATACGGCCGAGGTCGAATTTCGGTGATAGATCGGCCCGGCATAGAAGCGCTCGTTTGCGAATGCTATGCCACCGCGAAGGTTGAAATGGATCGTCTGTTCGATTTGGCCCTGGATGACCATCCGAGAGACAGGGGCCAGCCCAATCTGGCGATGCTGCGCCAACGTACCCCTAAAGACCTTCATGCACAATGGCAATGACAGACAAAGACAGAAAAAATTGCGTACCCAGGCGCGGAAGAGAGCCTTGTCCATCAAAATCAGCCGGAACTGCCACCGGTAGCTGACGATCCACGAAAAGAAGCTCCACGAAACCCTGCCCCGACTGACCGAGATCCTCGCCCAGGGGATGGCGCCCGATTCACGATCGAAAGCGAGTCAGCCTAGCTCGCTGTACTTGGCCCGTGACCCATGCGCCTTGGCGACCGGGTATTTTTCCGAGTTCTTGACCAGCTTGGCGCGGGCGGCCGCGGCCAGATCGATACCAGCCACATCGGCAATCAGCAGCAGATAAAGCAGGATATCGGCGCATTCGTCGCGCAGCGCCTCCGCGGATTGCCGATCGACGGGCAGTGCCTCGACCTCGGCGTCGTTCTTCCACTGCGTCAGCTCGAGCAACTCGGCTGCCTCGAGATTGAGCGAAACGATCAGGTTGCGCAGCGAATGAAACTGACGCCAGTCGCGCGCATCGCGGAACTCCAGAACCGCTGCGGTCAACGCTTCGAAATCGCTCAATTTCAGACTCCCCGATGCTTGTCCAGAACGTATGCTAGCGCAAAACCCCGCCCATTCCGGAGTGCCGCCTACGCAACAGACGAGGTCGCGCCGGAGGGATTCCGCATTGACCGGATCCCGCAGCGCGCCTTATAGTCGCAGCTTGCCACCAGCCACGCTCTCCGGACATTCCTCATGTCGAACCATCGCCTTCGCCCCGCGCTGTTGCCTTCGCTGCTTGCCATCGTCTCCCCCCCTGCCCTCGCCCTGCAGCCTCTCATTACCGACGATACGGGCACCCAGGGAAGCGGCGGCAATCAGATCGAACTGGCCTACTCGGGTTTCCGCCAGAAGATGTCGGGCAGCACCGACCGCCTGGACAGTCTGCCTTTCACCTATACGCGAGGCGTCAGCGAAACCCTCGATCTCTTTGTCAGCGCCAGCTACGGGCGGCTGCGCCTGAGCAGCGCCGACCAGGCCGCCTACGGCGTCGGGACCCCATCACTGGGCGCCAAGTGGCGCTTCTACGGAACCGAGGAAAGCGACACGCGGATGGCCCTCAAGCCGGAGATATTCTTCCCGATCAACGGCAGCAGTCGGGAGGAAGACGGTTTCGGTACCGGCAAGATCTCGGGCAACCTGACATTCATCCTCGAGCAAAGGGTCCCCTTCGGCAGCGTCCTGTTCAATGCCGGCCTGGGGCGCAGCCGCATCCACGGAGCCTTCGACGACTCGGACGCAACCGTCTCGCGCTTGTCGATCGCGCCCATCTGGGAGGTGAGCGAAGAGTGGAAACTTGCACTGGACATGGGACAGCGATTCGCACGCGGTAGCGGCACTACGGTCATCGAGAAGTATGCCGAGTTCGGTGCAATCTACTCGCCCGGCAAGGATCTCGATCTGGCGCTCGGCATCATCGGCTCGTCCGACAACCAGAACCCGCGCACGACAACCCAGGCAGCGACAGTCGGCGTCACCTGGCGATTCCAGTAAGCATCTCGCCGTCTCGCCCTGATCACCGGGGCGCCGCCCCGGCCTCGATCACCGGATACAATTCATCGTTATCCCGGATCGACAGACCGATCGCATGCCTCGCCTTGCTTCACTCAACACACAAATCCTGATCGGCTGCCTTGCCGGCATCGCCGGCGGCCTGTGGCTGGCCAGCGCCGAGCCGACACCCGTTGCCGCGAGCGCGCTCTACGGCGCCAAGCTGATTGGCAACCTCTTCCTTGACTTGTTGCGCATGGTGCTCGTGCCGCTGGTGTTCTCGTCCATCGTCGTCGGCGTCGCCAACCTGCGCGCCCATGACCAGATGCACCGGGGTGGACGACAACGCTGGCCTTCTTCTTCGCCACGATGGGCCTGGCGATCCTGATCGGCTTTGGCGCCGCGCATGTCTTCCGGCCGGGGGAGGGTCTGCAACTCGAAATGTTCGCCGCAGCGACGAAGAACCATCAGGCGCGCCAGATGCCGCTGCCCGACTACATCGCCCAGTTCCTGCGCGGCCTGTTCCAGAACCCGTTCAAGGCGCTGGCCCAGGGCGAGATCCTTGCCATCGTGATGATCGCCCTCTTCCTCGGCGTCGCCCTGGTCGTCGGCGGTGAACGCTACCGCAACCTGCGCCTGCTGATCCAGGAACTGCAGGAACTCTGCCTGATGATTGTCGGCTGGATCATGCGCCTCGCCCCGTTCGGCCTCGCCGCGCTGCTCCTGCAACTCGTCGCCACCCAGGAGGGCGGGCTGCTCAAGAGCCTCGGCCATTTCATCGTCGTCGTCACCGGAACCACGCTGTTTCACGGCCTGGTGGTCCTGCCGCTGATCCTCTGGCTGTTCACCCGGATGTCTCCCATCCATTTCTTCAAGGGCGCGCGCGAGGCGCTGATCACGGCGTTTGCCACCAGTTCGAGCGCCGCCACGCTGCCGGTCACGCTGCGCTGCACCGAGCAGCATTTGCATGTGCGCAAGGACATCGCCAACTTCGTCGTGCCCCTTGGCGCGACGGTCAATATGGATGGCACGGCGCTCTACGAGGCCGCCGCAGCGCTCTTCGTCGCGCGCCTCGCCGGCATCGAGCTCGACATCGCCAGCCAGATGATCATCTTCTTTGTCGCCATGCTCGGCGCCATCGGCGCCCCGGGCATTCCCAGCGTCGGCATGCTGAGCATGGTCCTGGTCCTCGAATCGGTCGGCCTGCCCACCGAGGCCATCGCCATCCTGCTGCCGATCGACCGCATCCTCGACACAGTGCGGACAGCCGTGAATGTCGAGGGCGACATGGTCGGCAGCCTGATCGTCCAGCGGCTGGCCGCTGTTCCGGAGATCATCCGGCGCTCATGAAGCCGGCACGGATTTTCAGTCCGGCTTGTCGCCTGAGCTGCTTGATGAGAGTCGTCACCGCATCAACCGGGTAGCTCAGCGGCACCCTCACCCTGCCGAGACGCGTGATCAGGGTGCTCTCGCCAGCGCCTGGGGGCGGTCGCCAGAATCTGGCGGTAACGAACGTCAGAGGGGAATTCGATCCCCTTGGTGTTGTGCAGCGCTGCGATGGGCTCGGTCGGCAGATCCGGCATGACTCACGCTTGACTCGAAGGAAAGATGGCGTCCCGTCGGGCCGCCGTCTGGAGAAGTCGCGGAGGGTTCTAGCCGAAAACAGCGCGCAGGATGTGGAAGATCATGGCCGCCAGAATCGCCGCAATGGGCACCGTGATCAACCACGAGAGAAAAATGCCGGCAATGACGCGCAGGTCGAGGTGCACCGATACCGCGGGCGATACCCACGCCAATCACCGCACCGACCGCAATCTGGGTCGTCGACACCGGCATGCCTATCCCGGAAGCCGCCACGACGACAATCGAGGCGGCAACGGTGGCCGCATAACCACGGGTCGGCGTCAACTGGGTGATCTTGTTGCCGATGGTAGCCCTAACCTGTAGCCGTAGGTCGCCACGCCGACGACGATGCCCATGCCGCCGAGCAGCAGCATGAACGGCGTCACCGCCGACCGGGAACTCACCGCCTGGGTCTCGATGATCTGAATGGCTGTCGCCATCGGCCCAATGCCATTGGCGACATCGTTCGAGCCGTGGGCAAAAGCCATCGCCGCCCCGGTAAACACCATAAGCGGGCCGAACAGCTTCTCGACGCTGGCAAAGTGAAAAATCCGGTCTTCGCTCTCTTCGAGATGGATGCGGCGCATCAGCACCTTGGCGATGATCGCCAGGACGACGCCGATCGCGAGCGAAAGGAATTGACCCTCGATGCCGCCGAGATTGATATTGACATGCTTGAGCCCGGCGGTAATGGTCACCAGCGCGACGATCCAGCCGACCAGAAACGCATATAGCGGACCCCACCTTCGCGCCTGGCGGATTGGATTCTCGGTATTGAAAATCAGCTTGCGGATGCTCAGAGTCAGGGCCAGCGCGACGATGCCGCCAAGCACAGGGAAGATCAACCAACCGACGACGATTTCGGCCATCATTTCCCAGTTGACCGCACCGATACCGAGCGCGGCGACACCGGCGCCGCATATGGCGCCGACGATCGACTGGGTCGCGGACACCGGCCAGCCGCACATGCTGGCGATCGTCAGCCAGATTCCGGCCGCCAGCAAGGCCGCGATCATGCCGAAGAGCAGCAAATGCGGCGCCGGTTCGAAGAGCTTGCCAACGAGGATCTCTCTGGAGATGGTGTCGGCCACCTCGCCGCCGGCCAGATAGGCGCCGGCAAACTCCATGATCGCCGCCAGCAGCAGCGCCCGTCTCAGGGTTATGGCTCCGGAACCGACCGAGGTCCCCATGGCATTGGCAACATTGTTGGCGCCCATTCCCCAGCACACGCAAAGGCCAAAGGCAAAGGCCATGACGTAAAACAATGTCGAATACTGCGCAATGATCTCCACAATACGATCCCTGGCGATGAAGTGCTGAAATGAAGAGACAAATCCAAGAGCGCTGACAACAGCCGCGAACGGTCTTGCCGGTTCCGCGACCCCTGGTCGTCAGTGGGCAATCATCAGCCGCAGTCGGTCTCCGACCTTCTCGGCATAGTCGGCCAGATTGCCCACCCAGCGGATCAACTGGTACCAGAGCATCACCGAGACCGGACTCAGACTGCCCTCCTGGGCGAAGAGTGCCCGCGTCAGGGAAATTCCCATCAGGTCGGTATCGCTCTCCATGTAGCCCAGTTCAAGGATCATCGCTTCCACTCGCTCGACCTCGCGGCCGCGGAAGCCGATTTCAAGCAACTCGTCGAGTCCCTCGATTATCCGGTTCGCCTGTTCGCAGGTTTCGGTGCAGCGGGCAACGAATCTCGCCAGCGGTTCGGCCATGCCGTCGGGGACCTCCATCTTGCGTTGAACCAGCAGGCCGGCAATGTCCTGCGCGATGCCGGCGATCGTATCCTGCATCGCCAGCAGTTCCAGCAGGTCGCGCCGGTCAACCGCCAGCAGCAGACTTCTCGGCAGGTGGCTGCGCAACTCGTTCTTGATTGCGTCCGCCTCCCTCTCCTTCGCGAAGATCTTCTCGTTGTGGAGTTCGAGTTTTTCCTCATTCCCCTCAATCAGCGCAGCGAACAGCGCCGGCACTTCGCCAATGCACTCGATAACGACGCGCATGTGTTGTTGCAGCGGCTTGAACGGCGACTTGCCGAACAGCGCCGCCATGGAGTTTGTGGACAACATCTGCTTTCCTCCCGCGCAGGCGCAGAAGAACATACCTGGAACCCCGGCTCATGCCGGGAACCATCTTCTCGCCTCTTGCCTGCCAATGATCAGTTACTCGTAGGAATTCTAACCCTCGCTCAATCCGGGTCAACTGATCCGCGGAGAATCATGCCGTTTCCTTTGCCATCGGCACCGGTCACTCGGCCGCCTGCTCCTCCCGGCACGCTGACGATTCGGGCGCAGCGAAGGAAGCCCCTCTGGTCACGCACCTCAATACTGCACACTCCAGGGCAGACGATGGACATGAGCACAACGGCAATCCGCGGCCAGGCATTCACAGATCGAGTTGCAGCGTCGCCAAGCGCGCGTAGAGTCCGCCCTGGTGGCGCAGATCCTCCGGGGTGCCGATCTCGACGATGCGCCCGTGATCCATGACGACGATGCGATCAGCCTTTTGCACCGTGGACAGCCGATGGGCGATGATCAGCGTGGTGCGTCCCTGCATGGCCGCGCTGAGGCCGCGTTGCACGAGGATTTCCGATTCCGCATCGAGGGCGCTGGTCGCCTCGTCGAGCAGCAAGAGCCGGGCGCCCTTGAGGATGGCGCGTCTCGCCCGGCGAGATGTCCAGGCAGATATTGTCGAGAGCGCGCATTTGCGGGCGGGCCGGATAGGAAAAGACGACGCTTTCGAAGGTGATCGCCGCCTGTCGCGCAGAGACGGGCGTCTGCGGCACGCTCGTGTCAAGGATGGCCGATTCGGCGTGCAAGAGTTCAAGCAATCGCTCGGTGGCCCCGGCGGCGCGCATCACGTCGCCCCACACTTCCGCCATGGTCCCCACCCCGCCCGCGACCAACGCCGCGTACAGGACAAAGGAGGCCAGCTGGCCGCCGGTCAGGAGGCCGTCATGCACCTGGCGCGCGCCGATCCACAGGACGAAGATGATCGTTCCCATGATCGCCGTGATGATCAATGCCGTCAGCGCCGCCCGGACACGCGTCCGCCTGATCGCGGTGGCAAAACTTGCTTCAGTGCGTTCGGCAAATCGCCGGGCCTCCTGGGGCTCCTGCGTATAGGCCTGGACGGTCGGCATGGCATTGAGGATCTCGCCCGCCAGCGCTGAAGTGTCGGCAATTCGGTCCTGGGATTCCCGCGACAGTTTCCTGACCTTGCGCCCGATGGCAAGGATCGGCAGGATCAGCAAGGCCATCAGGCCAAGATTCAGCGAGAACAGATAGAGGCTGGTGACGGCCAGCATGACCATGCCGCCGATGAACTGGAACAGGCTGCGCAAACCCATCGAGATCGAACTGCCGACGACGGTCTGGATCAGCGTCGTGTCACCGGTCAACCGGGACAGCACTTCCCCCGTCTGCAAGGTCTCGAAGAATTGCGGCGCCTGCACCAGCACCCGGGCATAGACGGCGCTGCGCAGATCTGCCGTCACCCGCTCGCCGACCCACGACACGGTGTAATAGCGGGCAGCGACCGCCAACGCCCAGAAGCTTGCCAGTGCGAACAAGGCCAGGAAATGGCCGTTCAGACTCAAGCCGGCGAGCAGTCCGCCAGCCGACCGCTCCCGCTCGCCGAAGCCGAAATCGATCAGGTCGCGAAACGCCAGCGGGACCAGCAGAATTGCCGCAGAACCGAGGCAGAGCAGGACAAAGGCCAGCGCAATGCGCGCCCGGTGCGGCAAGAGGAATGGCCACAGGCCGCGCAAAGCCGACAGTGGGCGCGAATTCGCCGTTCGCGCTGGAAGTTTGTTGGGCATCCGCAATTATCGCTGATCTGGGCGCAGGCGCAGGGTTGCACCGGCAGGCATCGGGCGCCACCACCTCTGGTGGCCGAACCTAGCGGCCCCGCTGGTTGCCGGGAACCTTGTAGAGGTCGACCGGCTTGGCTGGCGTGCCCTGCTCGGGCAAAGGCCTGGGCACCGGACGAGGCGGATACGGCGGATAGGGTCGGATGTAGCCCGAGCCACCGTAGTAGGACGGCACGGGCACATAGACCGGCTGCACCGAACCCGTGGCGCGGCAGCCGTCTTCGAGTTCGGCGCGGCGCGACGAATCCAGCGCCATCCGGTCGAGTGTCCGCAAGCAGGACTCGACGCTGGCGGCCGAGGGGCCCGCGTTGGCAGCAGCCTGTTGTTCTTTCAGCAGCTTGCGCTGGGCGGCTTCGTCCTTCTTGCGCTCGGCCTCAAGCTTGTCCGCATAACTCTCGAGCCGATCGGCATCGCGCTCGGCCTGCCGGCGGCTGGCTTCCGGAACGTTATCGTCGGGGATCGCCTTGATCGTGCTGCTGCCGCCGCTGCATGGCGAATTCGAAATCTCCGTCCGACCATCCGGTTGGCGGCACTTGTAAACCTCGGCCTGGGCGGGCAGCGCCCAGCCCAGCAAGGCGAGCAGAGCGAGTTGCGTGATCTTCATGCCTCCCTTTATAGCGCAGCCGGAAGCACTTGTGGACCAAGTCAACAAAAAAAGCGCCCGGCTCGGGTGCTGGCGGCGGCTGAGCGACGACTCATTCCATTTCCAGACCAATCGTGACGCGAAGATGAGCCGCTGAGAGTGCAATTGGCACGGCAAGGCGAAGTCGACAAAGGCATGGCTGGACTGGAAACGGAATCAGAGGATCATCCCGGCGCCGACCGTGTTGTTGCTGCTTCGTCGATGATGATGAAGGCGCCGGTGGCTGAAGGTTTTCCGCATGGGAATCGACGAACAGCAGCGGGGCGAGCTTGAGTGTCACTGCGCGATGTCGTTCATCGCCAGCTTTCCCGCCGCGACTTTCTCCGGCGTTGACTTTGTCGAGGCGATGGTCGATGGTGACCAGCAGCGCTTTACTGTCGCGCGTCGTATGGCGGATCAGGTAGGTCCAGGCGCGGTCCATCGGTGTCGGACCGTCCAGCAGACGGTGGCTTCGATCTGGCCGGACGGCGGCCACCGGCACTTCGTTCGACTTGACGTCGTAATGACGCCCCGCGAAGTGTCAATCTCGTCGGCAGCAACCTGCAAGGTCCACCGATTGCTCGGTAATCCTTCAGCAAAGTTCGACGCCGCCGATCTAGATCGCACTATGTCACGGTCGACTCGCGACCGGAGGGCAAACCGGCGTCACCGACCCGGATCGACCCGGATTCGACCCGGCCC
>JADKBR010000026.1 GCA_016714975.1 Candidatus Dechloromonas phosphorivorans
AGTCGTCACCGCATCAACCGGGTAGATCGGCGGCACCCTCGCACCTTACGAGGACGCGCGATCAGGAAGTCGCTTCTCGCCAGCGCCTGGGGCCGGTCGCGGGAAATCCGGCGGTGGCGCGAACATCGGGGGAGTTGGATCACCTTAGTGACGCGAAGCGCTGCGATGGGCTCCACGGTCAGCAGATCCGGCGCGGCTCACGCTTGGCTCAGAAGGAAAGATGGCTTCCGCGTCAGGCCGCCGTCTGGAGAAATCTGTAGCGGAGGTTCTAGCCGAAAAGAGCGCACGGGATCCGGAAGATCATAAGCGCCTGAATCTACGCCCTGGTGAGCACCGTAGTCAACCACAGGAGAAAGAAATGCAAAGCAATGACGCGCAGGTCAAGGAATTTTCAAATACACCGCGGGCGATACCCCCGCCAATCCGCCGCACCGACCTGAGCTTGGGTCATCGACCCGGCAGCGCCTGCCGATCCCAGGAAAGCGCCACGCGACGACAATCAGCGGGTAACAGGTGGCACGCCACGGGTCGGCGTCCGGGGTGATCCTGTTGCCGATGGTGCCGTAACCCAGGCGGTGGGTGCCGCCGACGACGATGCCCGTGCCGCCGAGCAGCCAGGAAGGGCGGCGTCACCGCCGACCGGAACTCACCGCCTCGGTCTCGATGATCTGAATGGCTGTCGCCATCGCCCTAATGCCATTGGCGACACCGTTCGAGCGCGGGCGCAGGCCAACGCCGCCCGGTAAATACGCAAGCCCGGGCCAGGGCAAATACTCGCGCTGGCAAAGTGAAAAATCCGGTCTTTGCTCTCTTCCGAGGGTGGATGCGGCGCATCAGCACCTTGGCGATGATCGCCAGGACGACGCCGATCGCGAGCCGAATGATTGACCCTCGATGCCGCCGGGGATTACGATACTGACACGCTGTGAGGGCGGCGGAAATGGTCACCACGACGATCAAGCCGACCAGACGCACAAGCGGACCCCACCTTGGCCTGGCGGATTGGATTTTTCAGTATTTGAAAATCAGCTAGTGGATGCTCAATTGAGGACAGCGATGTTGCCAAACTGGGGAACATCAACAAACCGACGACGATTATACATCGTTTCCAATTGACCGCACCGATACCTAGAGCGCGGCGACACCGGTGCCGCATATCGACGATCGAGCTGGTCCGGACACCGGCCAGCCGCGCATGCTGGCGATCGTCAAGCTGATTCCGGCCGCCAGCAGGGCGCCGCGATCAGGCGCGAAGAGCAGCAATGGCGCCGGTTCGAAGGCTTGCCAACGAGGATCCCTCTGGAGATGGTGTCGGCCAATCGCCGCCGTGCCAGATAGAAGCCGGTAAGCTCCCAGATCGCCAGCAGCAGCGCTGCTCCGTCTCAGGGTCAAACCAGAACCACCGAGGTCCGGCCGGTATTTGCAACAACGTTGGCGCCCATTCCCAGCCACGCACAAGGAAGGCAAAGAGCGGCGTAAAACAATGCCGAATACTGCGCAATGATCCCACAAAATGATCCCTGGCGATGAAGTGCTGGAAATGAAGGGACAAATCCGAAGAGCGCTGGACGGCCGCGAACGGTCTTGCCGGTTCCGCGAAACCTGGTCGTCAGTGGCAATCATCGGCGAAGTCGGTCTTGGGCATCTCTCTGGCATAGTCGGCTGATTGCCCCTCAGCGGATCAACTAGTACCAGAGCATCACCGGGAGACGGACTCAGACTACCTCCCGGGCGAAAAGTGCCCGCTCAGGGAAATTCCCATCAGGTCGGTATCCCGCTCCATGTATCCCAGTTAAGATCAACCCCACTGCTCGACCTCGCGGCCGCGGAAGACGATTTCGCAACCAGTCCGAGTCCCTCGATTATCCGGTTCCGGTATGTTCGCCGGTTTGGGTGAAGGGCAACGAATCTCGCCAGCCGGTTCCGCGACGCCGTCGGGGACCTCCATCGGGCGAACCAGCAGGCCGGCAATTGCCGCGCGATGCCGGCGATCGTATCTGCAGGAGAGAAGTTCCCGGCAGGTCTGCGCCGGTCAACCGCCAGCAGCAGACGCCTCGGCGGTGGCGCAACTCAGATCTGATTGCGTCAGCCTCTCTCCTTGCAAGGGAAGATCTTGCCTGTTGCTGGAGTTCGAGTTTAGCTCATTCCCTCAATCAGCGGCGATTAGCCGCTGCGACTTCGCCAATGCACTCGATAACGACGCGCATGTGTTGTTGCAGCGGCTCGCACGGCGACTGACGCAAACAGGCCGCCATGGAGTTTATGGACAACATCGCTTCCTCCGCGCAGGTGCAGAAGAACATACCGGAAACCCCGGCTCGTGCCGGGAACCATCTCTCGCCCTCTTGCCCGCCAATGATCAGTTACTCGGTAGGAATTAACCTCATCGAATCCGGGGTCAACATGGTCCCGCGGAGAGTCAGCCGTTTCGCTTTGCCATCGGCACCTGTCACTCGGCCGCCTGCTCCTCCCGGCACGCTTTGGCGATTCGGGCTGCAGCGAGGAGGCCCTCTGGTCACGCACCTCAATACCGCCTCCCAAAGGGAGACGATGGACACAAAACTGCGCACAACGGAAATCCGGGCGGGCATTCAGATCGAGTTGCCAGCGTCGCCAGCGCGCGTAGAGTCCGCCTCGGGTGGCGCAGATCCTCCGGGGTGCCGATCTCCGACGATGCGCCCGTGATCCATGACGACGATGCGATCAGCCTTCTGCACCTGGACAGTTGATGCGCGATGATCAGCGTGGTGCGTCCCTGCATGGCCGCGCTGGAGGCCGCGTTGCACGAGGATTTCCGTTCCGCATCGAGGGCGCTGTCGCTTCGTCGAGCAGCAAGAGCCAGCGCCCTTGAGGATGGCGCGCGCAATCGAAATTCGCTGCCGCTGCCCGCCCGACAATCTGGTACCGCGCTCGCCGAGAAATGTCTGGTAACCGTCGGGCAATCGCTCCGATGAACTCGTCCACGAGTGCCGCCCGCCGCCTCGATGACTTCTCCGATCGGTGGCGTCGCTGCGCCTAGCGGATATTCTCCAGCGCACTGGCCGAAAAGATTACCGGGTCCTGCGAGACGATGGCGATGTCCTTGCGCAGATCGTGCAGGCAGGTCACGGATGTCCTGCCCGTTGATTCGGATCACGCCAGCGGACACATCGTGTAGCGCAGCAGGAGCTGGAACAGGCTGGTCTTGCCGGCGCCGGATGGGCCGACCAGCGCGACATTCTCGCCCGGCGCGATGTCCAGGCAGATATTGTCGAGCGCGCGCATTTGCGGGCGGGCCGGATAGGAAAAGACGACGCTTTCGAAAGTGATCGCCGCCTGTCGCGCAGAGACAGGCGTCTGCGGCAGGCGCGGGTCAAGGATGGCCGATTCGGCGTGCAGGAGTTCAAGCAATCGCTCGGTGGCCCCGGCGGCGCGCATCACGTCGCCCCACACTTCCGCCATGGTCCCGACCCCGCCGGCGACCAACGCCGCGTAGAGGACAAAGGAGGCCAGCTGGCCACCGGTCAGGAGGCCGTCATGCACCTGGCGCGCGCCGATCCACAGGACGAAGATGATCGTTCCCATGATCGCCGTGATGATCAATGCCGTCAGCACCGCCCAGCGCGCGTCCGCCTGATCGCGGTGGCAAAACTTGCTTCAGTCCAGTTCGGCAAATCGCCGGGCCTCCTGGGGGCTTCTGCGTAGGGCCTGGACGGTTGGCATGGCATTGAGGATCTCGCCGGCCAGCGCCGAAGTGTCGGCAATTCGGTCCTGCGATTCCCGCGACAGTTTCCTGACCTTGCGCCCGATGGCAAGGATCGGCAGGATCAGCAAGGCCATCAGGCCAAGATTCAGCGAGAACAGATAGAGGCTGGTGACGGCCAGCGCTGACCTCATGCCGCCGATGAACTGGAACAGGCTGCAAACCCCATCGAGATCGAAACTGCCGACGACGGTCTGGATCAGCGTCGTGTCACCGGTCAACCGGGACAGCACTTCCCCGTCTGCAAGGTCTCGAAGAATTGCGGCGCTGCACCAGCCCGGGCATAGACGGCGCTGCGCAGATCTGCGCCGTCACCCGCTCACCGACCCACGACACGGTGTAATAGCGGGCAGCGACCGCCAACGCCCAGAAGCTTCCCAGTGCGAACAAGGCCAGGAAATGGCCGTTCAGACTCAAGCCGGCGAGCAGTCCGCCAGCCGACCGCTCCCGCTCGCCGAAGCCGAAATCGATCAGGTCGCGAAACGCCAGCGGGACCAGCAGAATTGCCGCAGAACCGAGGCAGAGCAGGACAAGGCCAGCGCAATGCGCGCCCGGTGCGGCAAGAGGAATGGCCACAGGCCGCGCAAAGCCGACAGTGGGCGCGAATTCGCCGTTCGCGCTGGAAGTTTGTTGGGCATCCGCAATTATCGCTGATCTGGCGCAGGCAGGGTCGCACCGGTTGCACCGGCAGGCATCCCGGCGCCGCCACCTCTGGTGGCCGAACCTAGCGGCCCCGCTGGTTGCCGGGACCTTGTAGAGGGGTCGACCGGCTTGGCTGGCGTGCCCTGCTCGGGCAAAGGCCTGGGCACCGGACGAGGCGGATACGGCGGATGGGTCGGATGTAGCCCGAGCCACCGTAGTAGGACGGCACCGGCACATAGACCGGCTGCACCGAACCCGTGGCGCGGCAGCCGTCTTCGAGGTCGGCACGGCGCGACGAATCCAGCGCCATCCGGTCGAGGGTCCGCAGGCAGGACTCGACGCTGGCAGCCGAGGGGCCCGCGTTGGCCGCAGCCTGTTGTTCTTTCAGCTGCTTGCGCTGGGCAGCTTCGTCCTTCTTGCGCTCGGCCTCAAGCTTGTCCGCATAACTCTCCGAGCCGATCGGCATCGCGCTCGGCCTGCCGGGCGGCTGGCTTCCGGAACGTTATCGTCGGGGATCGCCTTAGTTCGTGCTGCTGCCGCCGCTGCATGGCGAATTCGAAATCTCCGTCCGACCATCCGGTTGGGCGCTATAAACCTCGGCCTGGGGGGCAGCGCCCAGCCCAGCAAAGCGAGCAGAGCGAGTTGCGTGATCTTCATGCCTCCTTTATAGCGCAGCCGGAAGCACTTGTGGACCGAGCCAGCAAAAAAGCGCCCGGCGCGGGCGCTGGCGGCGGCTGAGCGACGACTCATTCCATTTCCAGACCAATCGTGACGCGAAGATGAGCCGCTGAGAGTGCAATTGGCACGGCAAGGCGAAGTCGACAAAGGCATGGCTGGACTGGAAACGGAATCAGAGGATCATCCCGGCGCCGACGGTGTTGTTGCTGCTTTCGTCGATGATGATGAAGGCGCCGGTGGCGCGGTTTTCCGCATAGGGATCGACGAACAGCGGCTGGGCGAGCTTGAAGGTCACTTGCGCGATGTCGTTCATCGCCAGCTTTTCCGCCGCGACTTTCTCCAGCGTGTTGACGTCGAGGCGATGGTCGATGGCGGCCAGCCTGGCCTTGCTGTCGCGCGTCGTATGGCGGATCAGGTAGGTGCGGGCGCGGTCCATCGGTGCTTCGGCCATCCAGCAGACGGTGGCTTCGATCTGCTTGACGGCGGCCGGCACTTCGTTCGACTTGACGATCATGTCGCCACGCGAAGTGTCAATCTCGTCGGCCAGCAGCAAGGTCACCGATTGCTCGGTGATCGCTTCGGCAAGTTCGACGCCGCCGATCTGGATCGCTGTCACGGTCGACTCGCGACCGGAGGGCAAAACCGTGACGGCGTCGCCGACCCGGATCGACCCGGATTCGACCCGGCCCATGAAGCCGCGGTAGTCGTGCAGCGCCGGATTGGCCGAGTCCTGCGGGCGGCAGACGTACTGGACCGGGAAGCGGAAGGCTTCGCCATGTTCGCTGTGCGCGCCGGGAGCGCTTTCGAGAATGTCAAGAAGTGTCGGACCCTGGTACCAATCCAGCGCGTCGCCACGATCGACGATCATATCGCCGTTGAGCGCCGAAATCGGCAGGAAGCGCACATCCCGTATGCCAACCTTGGCCGCGAATTCGAGGTAGTCGGCCTTGATCTGCTCGTAGGTCGCCTGCGAATGACCGACGAGGTCCATCTTGTTGATGGCGACGACCAGATGCGGGATGCCGACCAGCGCCGCCAGCTTCGAGTGACGGCGAGTCTGGGTCAGCACACCCTTGCGCGCATCGACCAGGATGATGGCCAGGTTGGCCGTCGACGCGGCGGTGACCATGTTGCGGGTGTACTGCTCGTGTCCCGGCGCATCGGCGATGATGTACTTGCGCGTGCCGGTCGAGAAGTAGCGGTAGGCGACGTCGATGGTGATGCCCTGTTCACGCTCGGCCTGCAGGCCGTCGGTGAGCAGCGACAGGTCGACGGTGCCAAGGCCGCGTTTTTCCGAGGTTCGGGCAATGGCGTGCAGCGTGTCGACAAGGATGGTCTTGGTGTCGTAAAGGAGCCGTCCGATCAGGGTACTCTTGCCGTCATCGACGCTGCCGCAGGTCAGGAAACGCAGCAGCCCGTGGTCTTCCACTCTTTCCAGGGCGGACATCAAAAATACCCTTCCTTCTTGCGTTGTTCCATGGAGGCTTCGCTGGTCTGGTCATCCAGACGCGTGGCGCCGCGCTCGGTGATGGTGGTGGCGGCGGTTTCCAGAACGATCCTGCCGACGGTGTCGGCATCCGATTCGACGGGGGCCGTGCAGGAGATGTCGCCGACGGTACGGAAACGCACCCGCAGCTTGACAATGTCTTCGCCAGCCTTCGGCAGGTTGGTCAGTTCTCCCGACAGCAGCGGCACATTGACCGGCACGATGGCGCCCTGGCGGATGACCACCGGTCGCTTGTGGGCGAAATAGATCGACGGCAGTTCGAGGGCTTCGCGCTCGATGTATTGCCAGACATCCATTTCCGTCCAGTTCGAGATCGGGAAGGCGCGGATGTTCTCGCCCTTGTGGCTGCGGGCGTTGTACAGGGTCCACAGTTCCGGGCGCTGGTTCTTCGGATCCCACTGGCCGAACTCGTCGCGGAAGCTGAAGATACGCTCCTTGGCGCGGGCCTTTTCCTCGTCGCGCCGGGCGCCGCCGATGCAGCAGTCGAATCCGAATTCCTCGATCGCCTCGAGCAGCGTCACCGACTGGTGCTTGTTGCGCGATTCGCCTTCATGCTTGAGGACGACGCTACCGCGGGCCATGGAATCCTCGACGGAACGCACGATCAGGCGTTCGCCCAGCTCGGCGGCGCGCTTGTCGCGGAAGTCGGTGACTTCCTGGTAATTATGACCGGTGTCAATGTGCATCAGCGGAAAGGGAAACCTGCCCGGGCGGAAAGCCTTTTCGGCCAGACGCAGCAGGCAGATCGAATCCTTGCCGCCGGAGAAGAGCAGCACCGGGTTGGCACACTGGCCGGCCACCTCGCGCATGATGTGGATGGCTTCGGCTTCGAGCCAGTCGAGATGGCTGAGCGTGGCGCCTTGAATCGCGTGGGTCATTGCTGGAAAACCTGCGTGGGTTGCTTGATGGCGCCATTGTAACAAGGGCTTAATATTCGTTTAAGAACGAGTCCGCATCTTGTTATTACGCCGGAGAATATAGGGCGTTTTGAAAATGGCTGCCTATCGCCGGTCGACCGCAACAGGTGGTCGCCGGGTCATCAATCGCCACGTTTGCCGCAATCGTGTAACCGGCGCCTAACGCAGCAGGTCACGATTCTTCACGGTCACCTGAAACTCTTCCAGATCGGACACGAAGGGGATGACGGGCCCGTAATAATTGGCTCCCGGGCCAACTGCCTCGAATTTGAAGCCAATCCTGGACATCGAGCGAAGCAGCGCGCGCTCCATCGCGGAAAACCAGTAGCGGACGCCGTTCTGGTGGCTGAAACGAAGCAACTCCCGGTACAGGCCCAGGAGGATCTCCGGGCTGTTGCTGCGACGTTCGCTGCCCGGTCCGGATGGTATCCCCGGCGTGTTGGCCCTCGATCCCCCAAGTTCCTCGAATTCGTCCGCGACCCCCTGCGAGGAATCCCCGGGCCGGCGGCGGAAACTCTTGCGCACGACCAGGCGCGATACTTCGCCGCACTGCTCGCGCGGGGGAAAAACATAGCCATCGAAAACCCCGCAGTGATCCTCGAAAGGAAATGGCTGCCCGGCCCCGGCCAGCACCAGGCGGACCGCCCCGACCAGTTGGCCCTCGGGGTCGAATGCCGCGACGTGCAACGATCGCCCATCGTAGTCGTCCACTTCAAGCTTGCCTGGATACGCTTCAGGGCTCAGAAAACCACACTCGAGGCAATACACTTCATAACGCAGCGCGGCAATCTGCGTGAACGAGTCCGCCCCGGCCACGCTGGCCGGCGGCAGTTGTACAAACGAGAAATGTGGCGTAAGCCGGTCAGGCTGCTCACCACTCGGAACCATCCAGAGCATGGTCGTCATTCTGAACCACCGTCGCCGATTAGGCAATTGCCGACAGCGGCCAATATGGCCTTGATGCTGACGACAACCCGCAACCCCCCGGTCAGGCAACGGGCACGGCCAAGGTTGCCAGAGCCGGTCCCGGCTCGGCTCATGCGGCACAACGGCGGCAGTGGGTTGCCATGATCGAGCATGGCCACCGCCGAGAGTCGCTCGCACCAAAGAAAAAACCCCGCCACTCACGCGACGGGGTCTTCATCCGGTTGATCTGAGGCGGCCGGTCACGCCGGCCCCCCCTGGATACAGATCTCAGCCGTTGGTCTTGCGGCGGCGGAAAGCTGCGCCCATACCAAACAGTCCAAGGCCCAGAAGGGCGAGGCTACCCGGTTCGGGAACCTCATCCAGGCGCATGCCGACCGCAAACCAGTTCACGAAACCTTCCTTGCTCAACATGCAGAAGTTGCCAGCTTGGCATGAGGAATTACCCCACGTGTCGCCCGGGTTGATGACGAAAGCGTTGGGACTCACACCGATCAAGGCGAAACTGAGGCTGTAATTCGTGCCGCCGATATTGATGGGGGTCGATCCAAATCCGCCTACTGCGAGCTGAAAGATATCGCAACTGATCCCGCTACCGTCAGGGCAGTTGTAGTTGGAATCGCTGTTCGGCGTCTCGAAAAACTTGAACAAAACGTCATTAATCCCAGTCAAGTTGCCATCGATGGTCAAATCCGACCGCACAATGCCGGAGGTCAGAAGACCACTTGAGTCGGAGCTGATGGTCTGATTGCTATGGAAAACCTGGCTGATCGGAATGAGACCCGCACCCGAAGTCAACATATTGATGCCGGGCCCGCTGTTGAGGCTAACAACCTTCACTGAGCTTTCAGGGGTTGCGTCGGTGGTAAAGGGAGCAGCCGTTGCGCTGACCACGTTGTTGGCGGCACCGATCACGGTGGTGATCGGCGAGACGGCCGAGGTGGTTCCGCGAACGGGATTGCTATTGCCCCACCACAGCGCATCGTACCTCGCATCCCCGCCCATGGCGGCGACCGGACCGGCGTTGGCGATCCCGCCGGTTTGTGGCGTTACCGAATTGAACACGTAACCGCTGTCCTGCGACCAGTCAACGCTGACAGCCGACGCGCTGCTTGCGAAGCCGCCCACGGAAGCCGCCAGAACCGCCAGGCTAATGATTGATTTTTTCATGGTAAGACTCCTTGAGAGTTTGAGTTCCTGAAGGCAATTCACCTTCGCACCTTCTATAGAGCAAGTGGCGTGCCAGAATACGCAAGTCCATGTTTATTATATGATTAAATTGCTCTACCCGGCTCAGCTTGATTTCAACTGTAAAGAAATCCGACATATTTTGACCAGTTGCATGGTGGTGGTCACAGGGAGCAATCGCGGTCGGGTTGGGAAAAGGGCGCGGCGCCGTCACTGCGAACAGGCCGGCTCGGCTCGCTGCGACCGTTGTCCTGACCTGGCCGGGCAGGCAAGGCTGACCCGGAATTTCCGGCTTGCCATGCGAGCGATCATTGTTCGGACGGCAACCAGTAGACGAACTTGCGCTCGTAATCGATGGTCTTGCCGTGCGGGAATTCGTCGTAGGCCATGCAGGTCACCGTCAACGGGGAGCCGGGCAGTCGCGAGGCAATTTCCTGCCCAAGCCGGCTGGCGAGCTCGGGCAGGTTCCTCTCGGCGCCGCGCGCGGCCTGAACCTGCCAGCACAATTCGTTCGCAGCCCCGCTGATCCGGTGCGCGCCGCTGAGCTGGCGGGCAATTGCCGGGCTGCCATACAGGGCCTCCTTGAAGGTATCGACATGCCCGCCGCCCGGCAATTGGTCCTTGCTACGCCCGTGGAGCGCGATGACCGGCAGCGCCGGCGGCAAAAATCCCGGCGCAATGGCCTCGGCAAGTTGCTTGAGTTGCGTCGGCGAAACGAAACTGGCGCGATCACCGGTCTGGTAGCGCATCAGCGGCAGGGGGACGATCGGGTCGAGCAGGGTCACCACCAGATCGCCATTGCCATCGTCATCAGTGTAAAGAATCTCGACACTGGTGCGCAGCGGACTGTAGACCATGAAGGTCGGCACCGGCATGCTGGCGCTTGTCGGCCCAAGCAGGCGCTCGCGAAGTTGCGGGTCGCGAGCACAGGCACGGCGCAGGGCGACGGTTTCCCGGGTCTCGTTGAAGAGATTCAGACCCAGTTCGCCGACGCCCATGGAACTGCCGATCATTCCACTGCGCGGGTCGTCGGGATCGATGCCGAGAACGCCAGCCAGGTAGTCACGGAAGGATTCGGTAAAGGTTTCCTCGCCGACGATGACGTTGAGCCGGTGGCGGCGCCAGTCGACCCCGATGTCCTGCGAGTGGTCACACAGCTTCTTGAGAAAAAGCGGGTCGCCACAGAGCACAATCTGTTCGAACATGTCGCCGACCTGGTTGACGAGGGCGCAGGCCATGTCTTCGCGGACACTGACATTGGCGACACAGACGGCATCCGACTGGAAGGTGACTCCCATGGGCAGGCAGTTGATGAGCAGGGTGCGGCGGCGATCGGTGTCGAAGGCCAGATCGAGGCCAAGATCGATGGTGAAGGCGGTATCCTTCAATTGCGCCCGAGTGCTGAGACCCAGGGCAAATCCACCGCCGCCGTGACCGGAACTGGTCAGCACGGAGGCAAGATTGCTGGTCTTGATGTCGTCGGCGAGTAGTTCGCGGGCGCCGAAGCGTTTGAAGGTCGTGGCCTTGTCGAGAACCGGGCACTGGTCACGGAAGTCCTGAGGCGTGCGGATCGCCGTTGGATCGACGCCCGCCTCGGCCAGTAGTATCCGGTAGGCCGGCGAACAACGGGCTGCGCGATGAAAGGATTTCAGCAGCTTGCCCTCGCCCAAGGCGATGAGGCTGGCCGGCGAACTGCCGGCGAGGCGCCAACGGATCAATTGCCGCGCCAGTCTGGCAAGAAGGGGGCTCATGTTGGGTACTGGAATCTGGTGGATGTCATTTTGCGGATGGGGCCCTCTCCAGCCCGGATTCAGGGAGTCGTCAGGCCGTATGCCGGCAGCCGGCGCCGACCAGTCCGTGGCGACCGGAGCTAGGGCTTTCCGGCGGCGGCGAACTTCATCTTCATCCAGGTGCTGAACAGCAACCAGGGTGAGATCGGGCGGTCGTTGAACCAGGCCAGGAGCAGCGGGTTCTGCCTCTGCAGGTTCGCAAGAATTTCTTCAAGGTCCGCCATGAAGGGGGTGACGGGGCCGTAGTAGTCGGTTTCCGGCCCGATCGGGTTGAAATCGAAACCCATGCGCGACAGGGAGCGGGCCAGGGGCTTTTCCATGGCGGCAAACCAGTAGCGAATGCCCGCCTGGCGACTGAACCGGAAGATTTCCCGATAGAGGCCGAGCAGGATCTCCGGACTGTTGCTGCGCCGCTCTCTGCCCGGCTTGCGCTGCACGGCCGGAACAATGGCGCCCGGACTGCCACGTTCCTGAAATTCCTTTGTTATCCCCTGCATCGAGTCCCCCGGACGACGCCGGAAACTCTTGAGCACCACGAGCCGCGATACCTCGCCGCATTGCTCGCGCGGGGGAAAAACGAAGTCATCGAACACCGTGCAATGCTCTTCGAATGGATAGCGCTGGTTGGCGGTGGCCTGCACCAGGCGCATCGTGCCGACCATCAGGCGTTCGGCATTGCGCGCGGCGGCGTGCGCCGAGCGCTCGTCGTAGTCGTCGATTTCGACCTGACGGGGGTAGTCTTCGGGATTGAGATAGCGGCACTCGAGGCAATACACTTCATAGCGCAGCGCAGCAATCTGCCTGAACAGGTCGGTCTCGACGACATTCCCCGGCCGAAGTTGTTCGAACGAGAAATGTGGCGCCAGCAGGTCGCGATGCTTGCCGCCAACGAGAGCCTCAATAAGCATTGTCAACACCCCGTGGAAGTCGAGATCAGGCGCAGCGACCCTTGGCGCCGATGCCCACCGACACTGTGCGCGCCACTATGACATTCAAACCGTGCTTTGCCAAGACCCGAGCGCAATCGCATGAATCCTGCGCCAGTCCATAGAGAAAGGTGCGCGATCAACTCAGTGTCCGTCTCCACGACGCGGAAGATCGATTATTGGCATTTCCTGCGGTCGACCGCAGCAATTGCCCTGTTTCGCTCAGGGCTTGTCCAGCCAGAACAGCGCAGTGATCGTCTTCCCATCGGTGATCTGACCGTTCCAAACGGCGGCCCTGGCTTCCGCCGGCGTGAGTTCGAGCACCTCAAGGAACTCGTTGTGGTCAAGCTGCTTCTCCGCGGCGCGATGCAGTCCACGTGCCGCGAAAATCTCGATCCGCTCGTCCGAATAGCCGATGCAGGGATGCATTACCCCGACGTACTCCCAGTCGGTCGCGACGTGGCCGGTTTCTTCCAGCAGTTCGCGGCGCGCCGTGTCGAGAATGGCTTCGCCCGGGTCGATCTTGCCCGCTGGCAATTCGAGGAATACGCGGCGCAACGGGTAGCGGAACTGCCTTTCGAACAACAGCTTGCCGTTGTCCAGGAAGGCGAGAACGACGACCGCGCCGGGATGAACGATGTACTCGCGCACGGTCTGCTTGCCGTTGGGTAGCCGCACCTTGTCCTTGCGCACGTCGAGCAGCGCGCCCTTGAACACGCGCTCGCTGGTGATTTCGGATTCGAGAAGGTGGTTGTCGTGACTCATTGAATGAAAACGCCCCGGATTTCGGGGCGCTGGTTGGCGTGCCTGGCCGGATCGCTCAGAGCGAGCGCAGCAGGGCATAGGCGCAGAGCGACATGAGCATCTGCGGGAAAATGCCGAGCAGTGCGACGGCAAGGCCGTTGGCGGAGATCAGGATGCGCATGTCCATCCCGGCGGTCAGCGGCGAAGTGTCGGCCGGCGGGTCGAAGTACATCAGCTTGACCACACGCAGGTAGTAGAAGGCGCCGATCAGCGAGAAGAGGACTGCGACGATCGCCAGCCACATGTAACCGGCGGCGACGACCGCCTGCAGAACCGAGAACTTGGCGAAGAATCCGACGAAGAACGGGATGCCGGCCATCGAGAACATCATCATCAGCATGATCCCGGCAAACCAGGGGCTGCGCTTGTTGAGGCCCTTGTAATCGTCGAGATTCTCAGCTTCGAAGCCCGCGCGCGCCATCAGCAGGATCATCCCGAAGGTGCCGGTCGTCATGACCACATAGGCCAGAACGTAGAACATTGCCGAACTGTAGGCATTGAGCGCGAAGCGGGCGTCGCCGCCAACGACCCCGGTCGTAATGCCGAGCAGCATGAAACCCATATGGGAGATAGCCGAATACGCCAGCATGCGCTTGAGATTGGTCTGGGCAATCGCGGCGAGATTGCCGATCGCCATCGACAATACTGACATGATGACCAGCATTGCCTGCCAGTCCTGGGCCATGCTGATCATGCCATTGACCAGCAGGCGCATGACTATGGCAAAGGCCGCCAGCTTCGGCGCGGAACCAATGAACAATGTGACCGATGTCGGCGCTCCGTGATAGACATCGGGAATCCACATGTGGAACGGAACGACACCCAGCTTGAACGCCAGTCCGGAAACCATGAAGACCAGCCCGAATGCGAGCACGGTCTTGTTGGCGCCACCACCGTAGAGACGCTCGGCCAGACCGGTAATTTCCAAGGTCCCCGTCGCACCGTAGATCATCGACATGCCGTAGAGGAGCAGGCCCGAGGCCAGCGCGCCGAGGACAAAGTATTTCATCGCCGCTTCGGTGGAAGCTACCGAGTCGCGATTCATGGCGACCAATGCGTACATCGAGAGCGAAAGCAGTTCGAGACCAAGATAGATCGTCACGAAATGATTGGCGGAAATCATCACCATCATGCCGAGCGTCGCGAACAAAGCCAGAACGTAATACTCGCCCTTGTTCATCACTTCGCGGTCGAGAAGGTAGGCACGCGAGTAGAAGAGCACGACGATCACTGTCATGTAGAGGAACAGCTTCAGCAGGTCCGCCATCAGGTCGTCGACAAACATGTTGCTGAAGGTATAGACGACGTCTCCGGTACTGGTCATCAGCTGGATCACCGCACACCCGAGGAGAGTGAGCTGAGTCAGCGCGAAGGTTAGCGTACGCCGACTGTCCTTGACCGTCAGATCGACAAGCAGAATGACCATCGCCATGACCGCCAGAAAGAGCTCCGGGGCAGCGGGCAGGAAATCGGGGACAAGGAAATTGTCGAACATGTCGGCTACCGGTTATTGAATCTTGCTGATGGCAACGTGACGCAGCAGGTCGTTGACCGAGGCGTGCATGACTTCGGTGAAGGGTTGCGGGTACACACCCATCCACAGGGTACAGAGGGCCAGCGCGCCGAGGATGGCGAACTCGCGCTTGTTGATGTCGGTCAGTTCGGCCACATGATGATTGGCGACGTCGCCGAAAATCACCCGCTTGTACATCCACAGGGTGTAGGCGGCGCCGATGATCATCGAACTGGCGGCGGCGAAAGCCACCCAGAAGTTGAACTTGACGGCGCCAAGAATCACCATGAACTCACCGACAAAACCGGAAGTCGCCGGAAGGCCGGCATTGGCCATCGAGAACAGCATGAAGAGCGCGGCGAACTTCGGCATGGTATTGACCACACCACCGTAGTCGGCAATCTGCCGGCTATGCACGCGGTCGTACATGACGCCGATGCAGAAGAACATGGCGCCCGAGACGAAGCCGTGGGAGACCATCTGGACAAGGGCACCTTCGATGCCCATGGCGCTGAACATGAAGAAGCCCAGCGTGACGAAACCCATGTGGGCGATCGACGAGTAGGCCACCAGCTTCTTCATGTCGGTCTGGACCAGGGCGACGAAGCCGATGTAAACCACTGCAATCAGCGACAGAGCCACCACCAGTCCAGAGAGTTCATGCGATGCATCCGGCGCAATCGGCAACGAGAAACGCAGGAAACCATAGGCCCCGAGCTTCAGGGCGATTGCCGCCAGGACGATGGAACCTCCGGTCGGCGCCTCGACGTGAGCGTCAGGCAACCAAGTATGGACCGGCCACATCGGCACCTTGACCGCGAAGGCGATCAGGAAGGCCAGGAAAAGCCAGATCTGCGCGCCGAGCGCGATCGGCAGTTGGTGCCATTCGAGAATCGAGAAGCTGCCATTGGACTGGATGAACAGGTACATCAGCGCCAGCAGGAAGAGGAGCGAACCAAACAGAGTGTAGAGGAAGAACTTGAACGCCGCATAGACCCGGCGCGGGCCGCCCCACACGCCGATGATCAGGTAGAGCGGAATCAACGAGGCTTCAAAGTACACGTAGAACAGCACCCCGTCGAGTGATGTGAAGATACCGTTCATCAGGCCCGACATGATCAGGAAGGCGGCGTTGTACTGGGCAACCTTCTCCTGGATCACCTCCCAGCCTGCGGCAACCACGATGATCGTAATGAAAGCATTGAGCACGACGAAGAGCATCGAGATGCCGTCAACGCCGAGGTGGTAGTTGACGTTGAAGCGTGGAATCCAGCTCTTCAGTTCGACAAACTGCATGCCGCCATTCGCAGCATCGAACCCGATCCACAACGGAAGGGTCACAAGGAAGGCAGCGATCGCGCCCAGCAGCGCAAGCATCCTTGCCAGTGGCGCATTCCTGTCCGATCCGGTGGCAAGCACCAACAGACCGGAAACGATCGGAATCCAGATGGCCAGAGATAGCAGTGGGTAATTCGACATGTTATTCCTTGCTTGTCTGCGAACTTTTCACGCTAGGCTGCGCGGTTGAGCCACAGAGTCATCAGGACAAAGACACCGATGATCATGGTGAAAGCGTAGTGATAGACGTAACCGGTCTGCAAAGTCCGCGTTACGGCCGAGATCATTGAAACCAGGCGCGCCGAGCCGTCAACGATGACGCCATCGATCACCGCAACGTCGCCGCCACGCCAGAAGGCTTTGCCGAGCAGGCGCGCCCCGCCGGCGAAGACCACCTCGTTGATCTTGTCGAAGTAGTACTTGTTGTCAAGCAGGGTGTAGAGCGCGGAGAAACGACTCTGGATGGCGGCCGGAATGTCGGGGCGCTTCATGTAGAAGAACCAGGACAGGACGACACCAGCAAGGGCCAGAACGAAGGGGAGCGAGGTCAGCGCATGGATGCCCATCGCTGCGGCGCCATGAAAGTGCTCCGAAAGATGAGCCATGGCGGGATGGACGTTGGCGTCGATGAGGATCACCGGAACGTTTCCGGTGCCGGGGATCGTCATCTTGAAGAAGTCGCCGAAGACCATCGGCCCGATGGCGATGTAGCCGATCAGCAGCGATGGAATGGCCAGCAGCACCAGCGGCAGGGTGACGACCCAGGGCGTTTCGTGCGGCTTCTGGCCCGGTGCCAGCCCGTGATGATGATCGTGGGCGACCTCTTCTTCGTCGTGATCACCATGGTGATCATGGTGCTCGTCATGCGCGGACTTGCCGAAACGCTCTTCCCCATGGAACACCAGGAAGTACATGCGGAAGGAGTAGAAGGCAGTGACGAAGACGCCTGCCATGACCGCGAAGTATGCAAAACCGGCGCCCGGGATGTGCGACAGGGCAACGGCTTCGATGATCGAATCCTTGGAATAGAAGCCCGACAGGAAGGGCGTGCCGATCAAAGCCAGCGAGCCGACCAGCGAGGTGATCCAGGTGATCGGCATGTACTTGCGCAGACCGCCCATGTTGCGGATGTCCTGGTCGTGATGCATGCCGATGATCACCGATCCGGCGGCGAGGAAGAGCAGCGCCTTGAAGAAGGCATGCGTCATCAGGTGGAAGATCGCCACGGAATAGGCCGAGGCACCCAGCGCCACGGTCATGTAGCCGAGCTGCGACAGTGTCGAATAAGCGACGACGCGCTTGATGTCGTTCTGGATGATGCCGAGGAAGCCCATGAACAGCGCCGTGATGGCACCGATGACGATGACGAAGGACAGTGCGGTGGTCGACAGTTCGAACAGCGGCGACATCCGGGCAACCATGAAGATGCCGGCGGTGACCATCGTCGCGGCATGGATCAGCGCCGAGATCGGGGTCGGGCCTTCCATCGAGTCAGGCAGCCAGACATGCAGGGGCACCTGCGCCGACTTGCCCATGGCGCCAATGAAGAGGCAGATACAGGTCACGGTCATTAGCGACCATTCCGCCGAACCCCAGATATTGATCGTTACCGCGGAAAACTCGGGCGCCTTCTGAAAGACGCTTGCGTAGTCCAGCGTGCCAAAATGGGCGAGGATCAGGCCGATGCCGAGGATGAAACCGAAGTCGCCGACCCGATTGACCAGGAAAGCCTTCATGTTGGCGAAGATCGCCGTCGGACGCGTATACCAGAAGCCGATCAGCAGATAGGAGACCAGACCGACCGCCTCCCAGCCGAAGAAGAGCTGCATGAAGTTGTTGCTCATGACCAGCATCAGCATCGAGAAGGTGAACAGAGAGATATAGCTGAAGAAACGGTTGTAGCCCGGATCCTCCTGCATGTAGCCGATCGTGTAAATGTGGACCATCAGCGAAACGAAGGTGACGACCAGCATCATGGTGGTCGTCAGCGAGTCGATCAGGAAACCGACTTCGAACCGGTAGTCGCCGCTGGTCAGCCAGGTGTACACGGGGCCGTTGAATGCGTGACCGGCCTGAACATCCCTGAAGATGACCACCGACGCGACAAAGGCGATCGCAACACCGGCGATGGTCGCAGTATGCGCGAACCAGCGCGGTATGACGCGACAGAACAGACCGGCGATCAAGGCGCCGAAGAGAGGCGCCAGGGGAACCAGGAGATAGAGCTTTTGCATTTCCATGTTTAACCCTTCAGGCTCCCCAGGTCATCCACGTGGATGCTCTTCAGGTTGCGGAACAGCACGATCAGGATAGCCAGACCGATCGCCGATTCGGCAGCGGCGACAGTCAGAATGAAGAAGACGAAAACCTGACCGGAGAGGTCCTGAAGATAGTGCGAAAACGCCACGAAATTCATGTTGACCGCGAGCAGCATCAGTTCGATGGTCATCAGCAATACCAGAAGATTCTTCCGGTTGAGGAAGATGCCGACGACGCTGATCGCAAAAAGGATCGCGCCGAGAACCAGAAAGTGCGAAAGAGTGAGAGTAAGCATTGACGTCCCGTTTCAGTCTTTTTCCACAGGCATCTGCAATACGCGGACGCGATCCTTCGCCTTGACGAAGACCTGTTGATTCGGATTGGTATACTTGGACTGCTTCGGACCACGGTAGGTCAGCACAATCGCGGCGATCATGCCAACGAGCAGGATGATCGAAGCCAGTTCAACAGGAAACACAAAATCGGTATACATCAACACGGCGATATTTCTGGTATTCGAGACGCCCGCCGGCACCATCGCGGCAGCGGCCGGGACCTGAAAGTACTTGCTGCCGAGCACCAGACCCATTTCCATGACCATCAGGAAACCAAGCACCGCCCCGAGCGGGAGATAACTCCAGAATCCTTGACGAATCCGATCAAGGTTGATGTCGAGCATCATCACGACAAAGAGGAACAGCACCATTACCGCACCGACATAGACCAGAATGATCGCTATTGCCAGAAACTCGGCTTGGAGAAGCGCCCAGATGCCACCACAGGTGAAAAAGGCAAGGATCAGATGCAACGCGGCATGCACAGGGTTGCTCGCAGTAATCACGCGCAGGGCGGCAAAGATCAGTATCGCCGACAGGAAGAAGAAGACCAAGGTCTGAAAATCCATCACTGGTACCTGTTATCGGTAAGGTGCATCTTGTTGGCGATCCTTGGCGATCTGCGCCTCGTAACGGTCACCGTTGGCCAGCAGCATCTGCTTTGTGTAGTAGAGGTCGCCGCGCCGCTCGCCGTGGTATTCGAAAATTCGGGTTTCGACGATCGCATCGACCGGACACGCCTCCTCACAGAAACCACAGAAAATGCATTTGGTCAGATCAATGTCGTAGCGTGTCGTGCGCCGTGAGCCATCATCACGCGGCTCGGCCTCGATGACGATGGCCATCGCCGGACAGATCGCCTCGCACAGCTTGCAGGCTATGCAGCGCTCCTCACCGTTCGGATAACGGCGCAGGGCATGCAATCCGCGGAAGCGCGCACTTTGGGGTGTCTTCTCTTCAGGGTACTGGACCGTAATCTTGCGCGCAAAGAAATACTTGCCAGTTACCGCCAGCCCCTTCAGGAGTTCCTTGAGGAGCAGGCTGTTGAAGACTTCCTTCATCGAACCCATCAGTCTCTCCTCATTTCCAGATACTCAGCGGGGACATCATCCAGGCACCCACCACCACAAGCCAGACGAGGCAGATGGGCAGGAACACCTTCCATCCCAGGCGCATCAACTGATCGAAACGGTAGCGCGGGAAAGTCGCACGGAACCAGAGGAACAGGAATAGGACCGCCGACATCTTGACGAACAGCCAGAACATGCCATCCGGCAGGAAGCCAAGCGGCGACAGCCAGCCGCCAAGGAACAAAATCGAGGTCAACGCCGAAACCAAGATCATGTTCGCATATTCGGCGAGGAAGAAGAGTGCGAACGCCATGCCGGAATACTCGACATGAAATCCGGCAACGATCTCCGATTCGCCCTCAGCCACGTCGAACGGCGCGCGGTTGGTTTCCGGCAACCCCAGAAATCAGATAGACCAGGAACATCGGCAACAGCGGCAACCAGTTCCATGACAGGAAGCCAATGCCAAAATCGGCAAAGCGCCCATGATCCTGAGCCTGAACGATCGCAACCAGGTTCAGGCTGTTTGAAACCATCAGCACACAGATCAGCGAGAAGCCCATTGAGACTTCATAGGACACCATTTGCGCCGTGGCGCGCATCGCGCCAAGGAAGGCATACTTGGAATTGGATGCCCAACCGGAGAGAATAATGCCGTACACGCCCATCGAACCAATGGCCAGGATATACAACAGGCTGGCGTCAATATTGGCGACGACCAGCGTGTCCGTAAAAGGCACGACCGCCCAGGCCGCAAGCGCCGGCGCGATCGCCAGCATCGGGGCGATCAGGAAGATCCCCTTGTTGGCGCCGGCCGGAAGAATGATCTCCTTCAGCAAGAGCTTGAGGCCGTCGGCGATCGGCTGGATCAAGCCCAGCGGACCGACCCGATTGGGCCCGATACGAACCTGCATGTAGCCGATTACCTTGCGCTCGAAATAGGTCAGGTAGGCTACGGCCAGCATCAGTGGCGCAACGATCAGGACGATTTTTATAAGGGTCCAGACAGCAGGCCAGATGCCACCGAAAATCCCTTGTCCGAAGTTCATCAGTGCGTCCATTTATGCACGCTCCACGGAAATCGAGCCGAACATGTCGCCCAACCCAGCCGTGCTCACGTGCGCCGCCGCGACGCGGACACAACCGACCGGCACGTTGTTATCAACCTTGGCCACCAGCACGGCCTCACCTTGCCCTTGCTTCACCCGCACTTTATCGTCGACGGCAACGCCCATCTGGGCAAGTGTCTGGCCATTGATTCGTGCTGTCGGCGCAACCGAATCGGCAGTCTGCTGCAAAGCCGGCGCCCGCCGGGCCAAGGGATCGGCGAAATTGATCGGCACATCGGCTATACGCTCCCACTGGCTTCCTGCCGCCGGCAGGGAAATGGAGACGCCAATCAGGCCGTTGTCCAGACCGGAGACAAATTCGGCATCCTTGCCAAGCACTTCGTCACGCACCGCTTCACTCGATTCGTGGGCGAAACCGTCGAAGTTCAGCACATTGCCGAGTACCCGCAGCACCTTCCATGCCGGACGTGAGTCGCCGCGCGCCTTGACCACCCCGTTGAAACCCTGAATGCGCCCTTCGATATTGACGAAGGTGCCGGCAGTTTCGGTGAAGGGTGCGATCGGCAGCATCACATCGGCGTATTCGAGAGCCGGCGCGTGCTTGAAAGCGGACATGCAGACCACCAGGCTTGCCTGCTTCAGCGCGGCGACAGCAGCTTGGGGGTTGCCACAATCGAGTTCCGGCTCTATGCCCATGAGCAGGTAAGCCTTGCGCGGCTGCTCGAAAATCTCTCGGGCGTTGGCACCAGCGGGCGACGACAGAGCGACATGGCCACCGACCACATTGGCCGCTTCGCCGAGGAACCCCACCGTGGCATTCGTCAGTTTGCCAAGTTCAAGCGCCAGTGCATGAAGCTGCGTCGCGTCATTCGACTGCGTGACGACGTTGCCGAGGAAGATCGCGCACTTCTCGCCGACAACCAGATACTGGGCGATCTTCTTGCTGGCTTCATCCGGGCTGACTTCGTCGAGACCAGCTGGAACGGCGGCGCCCATCAGTCCTGCCGCTGCCTTGACGACAGCGGCCAGTGCCAGCGCCAGCCGCGATGGAGCTACAGCGAGACTCTCTTGCAGATCGATCAACTGATCATCGGCAGTCACCGACAACACGCTGACCTTGGTGTACTTCTTGGCAGCCTGACGGAGGCGTTGGGCAATCAGCGGATGATCCTTGCGCAGGAACGATCCAACTACCAGAGCAGCATCGAGATCCGTGATCTCAGCCAGACGCAGGCCCAGCCAAGGGATACCCGCACGCCTGGAGTCGCTGCCAAAGTCGCTCTGGCGTGGGCGAAAATCGACGTTTCGGCTGCCAAGCCCTCGCATGACTTTGCCAAGCAGGAACAGTTCTTCCAGCGTGGAATTCGGTGCAGCCAAGGCCGCCAAGGCATCGCCACCATGCTTGCGAGCGATATCCCTGAGGCCGTGAGTGACAAAATCGAGTGCCACGTTCCAGTCGACCTCACGCCACTGGCCGCCCTGCTTGACCATCGGCCTGGTCAGACGCTCATCGGAATTCAGCGCCTGATAGGAGAAACGCTCCTTGTCGGAAATCCAGCATTCATTGACCGCTTCGTTTTCGAGAGGCAAGACGCGCATCACGTTGTCGTGCTTGACTTGCACAACCAGATTGGCACCAACGGAGTCATGCGGACTGATCGACCTGCGGCGCTGCAACTCCCAAGACCGCGCCGTGTAGCGGAAAGGCTTGGAGGTCAGTGCGCCGACCGGGCAAAGATCGATCATATTGCCCGACAACTCCGAGTCGACCGTGCGCCCGAGGAAGGTCGTGATCTCGGAATGCATGTTGCGGTTGGCCATGCCCAGTTCCATGATGCCGCCAATTTCCTGACCGAAGCGCACACAACGCGTGCAGTGAATGCAGCGGCTCATTTCCTCCATGGAAATGAGCGGGCCGACATTCTTGTGGAAGACGACGTGCTTTTCCTCGGTGTAGCGGCTTTTCATCGGGCCGTAGCCGACTGACATGTCCTGCAACTGGCACTCACCACCCTGATCGCAGATTGGGCAGTCCAGCGGGTGATTGATCAGCAGGAATTCCATCACTCCCTTCTGCGCCTTGATCGCAAGATCAGAGTGTGTAAAGACCTTCATGCCATTGGTCACCGGCGTTGCGCAGGCCGGCAACGGCTTCGGTGCCTTTTCCACCTGCACGAGACACATCCGGCAGTTGGCGGCAATAGAAAGTTTCTTGTGGTAGCAGAAATGCGGGATGTAGACCCCTAACTGCTGCGCGGCATCCATCACCGTGCTGCCATCGGGCACTTGCGCCTTCTTGCCGTCGATTTCGATTTCTAGCATGTCGCTACCTTGTAGCCAGTTCTTTCGTATCTATCGCTTGGATAGGTTTCGTTCAGGTCTGAACGTTGTGGAAACCACTACCCGCCCACTGGACATCCCTGGGAACGAGACAGGTCTTGTGTTCAATGTGGTATTCGAACTCACTCCCGAAATGCTTCAGAAAGCTCTGTACCGGCAGCGCCGCCGCATCACCGAGAGCGCAGATCGTGCGGCCCATGATGTTGCCCAACACATTGTTCAACAGATCGAGATCCTCAGGCTTGCCTTTGCCATTCTCGATCCGCTGCACCACCTTGTACATCCAGGCAGTGCCCTCGCGGCACGGGGTGCATTGCCCACATGACTCTTCATAATAGAAAAAGGACAGGCGCTCCAGCGCCTTCACCATGCACACCGTTTCGTCCATTACGATGACCGCACCCGATCCAAGCATGGAACCGGCCTTGCTGATCCCGTCATAGTCCATCGTGGTTTCCATCATCACCGCACCCGGAATCACGGGAGCGGATGATCCACCGGGAATCACGGCCTTCAATTTGCGGCCACCACGCATCCCACCACACATTTCGAGCAGCGTGGAGAACGGCGTACCCAGCGGAATTTCATAGTTACCGGGGCGATTGACATGGCCAGAGACAGAGAAAAGCTTGGTGCCGCCGTTGTTGGGCTTGCCCAGATTGAGAAACTCCTCGCCACCCATTTTCAGAATGAATGGAATGGAAGCGAAAGTTTCAGTGTTGTTGATCGTCGTCGGCTTGCCATACAGGCCAAAGGAAGCCGGAAACGGCGGTTTGAAGCGTGGCTGACCCTTCTTGCCCTCTATCGATTCGAGCAGTGCCGTTTCCTCGCCGCAGATGTAGGCGCCATAACCGTGATGGGCGAAGAGTTCGAAATTGAATCCGGAGCCGAGAATGTTCTGGCCGATCAGTCCGGCGGCACGAGCTTCGTCGAGTGCTTCTTCAAAACGCTGATAGCTTTCCCAGATCTCGCCATGCACATAGTTGTAGCCGCGGTTAGCACCCATGGCAAAAGCCGCGATCGCCATGCCCTCGATGACCGAATGCGGATTGAAGCGCATGATGTCGCGGTCCTTGAAGGTGCCTGGCTCGCCTTCATCGGTGTTGCAGACGACGTACTTGTCCCCCGGAAACGAGCGCGGCATGAAAGACCATTTCAGACCCGTCGGGAAGCCAGCACCGCCACGTCCGCGCAGAACCGATTTCTTGACCTCGCTGATGACCTCTTCCTGGGACATCTTGCTTTCCAGGATACGGCGCAACTGGGCATATCCGCCGCGGGCCACGTAATCCTTGAGACGCCAGGTCTTGTCGCCGTCAAGGCCTTCCATCAGGACACCATTGATCGAACCAAGCATGGCCATTACTTGCACTCCTCCAAGAGCCTGTCGATCTGCTCCGGATGCATGTGGCTACACATGCTGCGATTATTCACGATCATCACCGGCGCGTCGCCACAGGCGCCCATACATTCACCCTCCTTCAGGGTGAACCTGCCGTCTGCCGTGGTTTCGCCAAAGCCGATGCCAAGCTTGTTCTGCACATATTCTCCGGCGTGATAACCGCCGGACAGGGCACAGGGCAAGTTGGTACAGACCGTGATCTTGTACTTGCCAACCGGTTTAAGGTCATACATGTTGTAAAACGAAGCAACTTCGTAGGCCGCAATCGGCGCCATGCCAAGATAGGCGGCAACCGCTTCGATGGCTTCCGGACGCAACCAGCCCATTTCTTCCTGGGCATACGCGAGACAGGCCATGACTGCAGACTGTTTCTGGTCGGCCGGATACTTGGCAACTTCGCGGTCGAACTTCTGGAGGGTTTCAGCGGCAAACATCAGCGGTCGATCTCGCCAAAAACAACATCCTGGGAACCGATTATCGTAACGACGTCGGCAATCATGTGACCTCGGGCCATTTCATCCATTCCCTGCAGGTGAACATAACCCGGCGCACGGATCTTCATGCGATAGGGCTTGTTGGCGCCATCGGAAATGAAGTAGATCCCGAACTCGCCCTTGGGATGCTCGATTGCGGCATACGCCTCACCCGCCGGAACGTGGATTCCTTCGGTGAACAGCTTGAAATGGTGAATCAACTCTTCCATGTTCGACTTCATGCCTTCACGGGACGGTGGAGCAACCTTGTGGTTGTCGGTGATTACCGGCCCGGGGTTCTTGCGCAGCCAGTCGATACACTGCTTGATGATGCGGTTGGCCTGCAGCATCTCTTCCATGCGAACAAGGTAACGATCGTAGCTATCGCCATTTACGCCGACGGGTATGTCGAAATCTACCTTGTCGTAGGCCGCATAGGGCTGCTTCTTGCGCAGATCCCAAG
The DNA here is from genome assembly GCA_016714975.1 of Candidatus Dechloromonas phosphorivorans. Classification (GTDB taxonomy): domain Bacteria; phylum Pseudomonadota; class Gammaproteobacteria; order Burkholderiales; family Rhodocyclaceae; genus Azonexus; species Azonexus phosphoriphilus. The sequence goes on from JADKBR010000026.1 coordinate 25,382, forward strand.
CGATGCCGGAACCACGCAGCATCGCGCCGGTGAAGCCCATTTGCAGCGCACGCTCAGGGGAGACAACGCCAACGTTGACCAGTCGCTGTTTCCAGATCCGGTTATCGGTCAGAAGCGTATGGTACTCGCTGTGATAGGTCGGAAACCGATTGGTGAAGTCTTCAAGAAAATCGAGTAATGAACCACTCCGGTTTTCATTCAGTTCCCCTGCCTTCCTGGCGCTGGTCCAGGTCGACTCTTCATACTGCGGCATGCGATCTGGCAGATCGCGGTAAACGCCGCCCGGACGGTAATAGGCCGCATGCAACCGGGCGCCGGACACGGCCTCAAAGACATCCATGAGATCTTCACGCTCACGGAAGGTATAGAGAGCCATAGTCATGGCACCGACATCCAGTGCGTGACAGCCCACCCACAACAGGTGATTGAGGAGGCGGGTCACCTCATCGAACATGGTACGAATGTACTTGCCACGCTCAGGAACCTCAACGCCAAGCAGCTTTTCGGTCGCCAGACAATAGGCATGCTCGTTGCTCAAGGTTGAGACGTAGTCCAAGCGATCCATGTAAGGCACTGACTGAACCCAGGTACGTGTCTCGGCAAGCTTCTCTGTCGCGCGATGCAGAAGGCCGATATGCGGATCGGCGCGCTGCACCACTTCGCCGTCGAGTTCCAGAACCAGACGCAGGACACCATGCGCTGCCGGGTGCTGCGGACCGAAATTGAGAGTGAAATTGCGGATATCAGCCATGTGCCGGATCCCCATAGCTGTCTTCGCGCACGATGCGCGGGGTGTTTTCGCGGGGCTCGATCGTCACTGGTTGGTAGATGACTCGACCCTGATCTGGGTCGTAACGCATTTCGACGTGACCGGAGATCGGAAAATCCTTACGGAACGGATGCCCTATGAACCCGTAATCGGTCAGTATCCGACGCAAGTCATCATGGCCAACAAAGGCGATTCCATAGAGGTCGAACGCCTCACGCTCGAACCAGTTCACGCTCTTCCACACGCCGGTTACCGATTCCACCGCAGGAAACTCGTCGTCTTCGGCAAAGACCCGGACACGCAGGCGCCAGTTGTGAGCCAGCGACAGTAGGTGCGACACTGCCGCAAAGCGGCGGCCGCACCACCCGCCATCCCCATGAGTCGAATAATCAACCCCGCAGAGGTCTATCAGCTCTTCGAAGGCGAAATCGGGTTCGTCCCGTAGGGATGTCATCACAGCGAGATAGTCGGCAGCTGCCACTTCGATTGTCAACTCGCCAAGGGCAAGCTTGAGCGTCATCAGCTTGTCGCCGAAGTGCTTCTGAAGGTTCTGGCTAAGCGTTTCCAGCTTGGCGGACATAGCGAATCAGCCTCGGCAATTAACGAGCAATGGTGTTGGTACGACGAATCTTGTTCTGCAGCTGGATTAAACCATAGAGCAGCGCCTCGGCCGTCGGCGGACAGCCGGGAACATAAATGTCCACAGGCACGATGCGATCGCAACCACGCACCACCGAGTATGAATAGTGGTAATAGCCACCGCCATTGGCGCATGACCCCATGGAGATCACCCAGCGCGGCTCTGACATCTGGTCGTAGACCTTGCGCAGGGCAGGCGCCATCTTGTTAGTCAGGGTTCCTGCAACGATCATCACGTCGGACTGCCGCGGACTGCCGCGGAAAACGATTCCGAATCGGTCAAGGTCATAGCGCGAACACCCGGCATGGATCATCTCGATTGCGCAACACGCCAGACCGAAGGTCATCGGCCACATCGAGCCCGTCCGCATGTAGTTGATCAGTTTGTCTGCCGTTGTGGTAACGAAGCCTTCCTGCAGAATACCCTCAATGGACATGGCTTATTCCCATTCCAGCGCACCCTTGGCCCAGGCATACACATAGCCAATGACCAGGATGGCAACGAAAACCAGCATTTCAAGGAAACCGAACAACTTGATGGATTCGGCCGCCACCAGATCCTTGAAAATCGTCGCCCACGGGAAGAGGAAGGCGATCTCCAAGTCAAAGAGGATGAAAAGAATGGCAATCAGGTAATAGCGCACGTCGAATTTCATGCGCGCATCTTCGAATGCCTCAAAGCCGCACTCGTAGGGTGACAGCTTCTCGGGGTCCGGTCGGCTGGGGGCCAGTATGAAACCCGTCACGACGGGTAGCACGCCAACCGCAATCCCAACCAGAACGAACATCAGGATTGGGAAATAGTTTTCCATGGCCCGCCACCAATATTCAGATTCTTGCACTAAACAGTGTGCCTTTCAGCCACTGCGCCCATTTTTGGTGCCGACGGCGAGACTCGAACTCGCACAGCTCGCGCCACTACCCCCTCAAGATAGCGTGTCTACCAATTCCACCACGTCGGCACTGCCATCCGGCCACCCCGGCGAGGAACTCTGCCGGGGAAACCTCTTGCCTTACTTCGGAATATCCTTTGCCCTGGAGCCAGCATCTGCAGGCGCCGCAGGCGACTCACCACCCACCGCTGCAGGCTGTGAAACCCCCTGAGATTGTACCTTCTCCTGCATCACACTGCCAGTCGTTTTTGGCTGGTGCGAAGCGACATAGGCAAGACTCAGACTGGTTGCAAAAAACACGGCAGCCAGCAAGCCGGTGGCACGACTCAGAAAGTTTGCCGAACCAGTCGCGCCAAAGAGACTGCCGGAGGCACCGCTACCGAACGCAGCCCCCATATCGGCTCCCTTGCCGTGTTGCATCAGGACCAGACCGATGATCGACAGCGCTACCAGAATGTGGATCGTCAGAAGGAGAGAAAAAAGCCAGTTCATTATTTGTTACCACCTATCAGTTTGCCGCCAGACAAATCGCAAGAAAGTCTTCGGCAACCAGTGCCGCCCCGCCAATCAGACCGCCATCGATGTCCGCCTGCTTAAACAACTCCGCTGCATTCTGCGGCTTGACACTGCCACCATAGAGAATACGCAGACCCGTCGCCAATTCCCCGTCAAGCCCCCCCACCTGCGCACGAATGGCAGCATGCACCTCCTGCGCTTGCGCGGGAGATGCCGTCACGCCGGTCCCAATGGCCCACACGGGCTCATAAGCGACCACCGCCGACATCAGCCCGCAAATCCCTGCAACGTCGATCACCGCGCGCAGCTGACGCGAGACAACAGCCTTCGTCTGACCGGCTTCGCGCTCCACCAGGGACTCGCCCAGGCACAGGATCGGCACCAGGCCAGCCTTCTGCGCCGCGACAAACTTCGCGGCCACCAGCGCATCGCTTTCGCCGAACAGGCTGCGCCGCTCGGAATGACCGACTAGCGCGTAGCAACACCCAAACTCGCGGAGCATCGCGGCAGACACCTCGCCAGTAAAGGCGCCCGACTCATGCTCGCTGACTGACTGTGCGCCCCAGAGCAACTGCGTTCCGGCCAGGACAGACTGAACTTGAGCGAGAAATGGATAGGGGACGCATACTGCCACGTCGCACTGCACCTCCGCGATCCCGAACTTCAGTTGCTCAAGCAACGCCGCATTCTGCCGGAGGCTTCCATGCATCTTCCAGTTTCCGGCAACAAGCTTCTTACGCATGAGACAGGGACCCACTTGGCGAACAAGCCCAAAATTATAGCTGGCGGCTGGTTTATCGGTCAAGGATTGCCGGATCCTGGCGAACTCGCCGTACCGCCTCGCCGACAACCCTGGCGAGCTCTTCAGCGGCATCGAGAACTTCAGCCGCGTCCTCGCCTTCGACCATCACACGCAACAATGGCTCGGTGCCTGAAGCACGCAGCAGAACCCGCCCGCGTCCCGACAGACGATTTTCGACAACCTCCAATGCCCCCTGAATCATGCGATCCTCTTTCCAGGGGAATCCCTTGACTACCGGAACATTGATCAACTCCTGCGGATAGAGATGCAGGTCGCCCAGCAAGCTTGCCAAGTCGCTATCGGACTCGCGCAAAGCTGCCAAGACCTGGAGTGCGGCGACCGTGCCATCCCCGGTCGTGTGACGGTCGAGGACAAGGATATGCCCAGAGTTCTCGCCGCCAAAGAGCCATCCCCGGTCATGTAACATTTCGACAACGTAGCGGTCGCCAACTGCGGCCCTGGCAAAGGGAACATCCATCCTGCCCAAAGCATGCTCAAGCGCCAGATTGGTCATCTGGGTCCCGACCACACCGTTGACCGGTCCGCGCTTGGCACGACTCCGCACAATCGCGTAGAGCAACTGATCCCCATCGTAGCGCTTGCCCCGCGCGTCGACCATCTGGAGGCGATCGGCGTCACCGTCGAGGGCAATCCCGAGGTCCGCACCTTCACGGAGGACCGCCTCGCACAATGCTCCAGGCGCCGTTGCACCGAACCCGTCGTTGATGTTCAGACCGTTGGGCTGCGCACCGATCGCAACGACATCGGCACCAAGCTCATGGAAGACCTCGGGCGCCGTGTGGTAAGCCGCGCCATGCGCACAATCGACGACGATTCGCAGACCACGAAGATCGAGATCGTTGGGAAACGTGCTCTTGCAGAATTCAATATAGCGACCCCGCGCATCGCCTATCCGCTTTGCCCGTCCAAGATCTGCCGCCGGCACGCACAACATGGGCCGATCGATCAAATCTTCGATCGCCTGTTCGACATCGTCCGGCAGCTTGGCGCCCTGCGCCGAGAAGAACTTGATTCCGTTATCGTAATAGGGATTGTGCGACGCGGAAATCACTATACCGGCCTGTAGACGCAGGGCACGGGTCATGTAGGCAACTGCCGGGGTTGGTATGGGCCCGACCAGACAGACATCGACGCCGGCGGCCGAGAAACCGGCCTCCAGTGCAGCTTCGAGCATGTACCCGGAAAGCCGGGTGTCCTTGCCGATCAGGACCGATGGGCGCTCACCCTCCGGCATGGCAGTCCGTTCAAGCAGCACCCTGCCTGTGGCATAGCCAAGGCGCATCACGAAATCAGGCGTAATGGGCGCCTGTCCGACATGACCACGCACCCCATCCGTACCGAAATATTTCCTACTCATTGCCGACCCCCTCTTCGATTGCCGCCAAGACCGCCAGCGCATCCCTGGTTTCTGCGACATCATGGACGCGCAATATTTTCGCACCTTTCAGAGCCGCCAGGGTCACCGCTGCAATGTTGGCCGCCAACCGCTGTTCAACCGGCCGACCGGTAATTGCGCCCAGCACGGACTTTCGCGAGACCCCGACGAGCATAGGCAAGCCATCCACCCCTGTCGCGGTCAACGCCCGGAAAAGGGCCAAATTGTGCTCAAGACTCTTGCCGAATCCGAAACCCGGATCGAGAACCAGACGACACCCATCAATCCCGGCCGCGCGAGCGGCGGTGACGCGTGTCGCCAGAAACTCGCGGACTTCCCGAACCACATCCCCGTAGTCTGGGGCGTTCTGCATCGTTCCCGGTTGCCCCTGCATGTGCATCAGGCATACGGCGCAATCACTGGCCGCAACCGTAGCCAGTGCGCCTGGGTGCCTGAGGGCGCTGATATCGTTGATCATCGAAGCCCCCTCGGCCAGCGCGACACGCATGACCGACGGCTTGTAGGTATCGACCGAAACCGGCACTCGCCAGCCGACCATCTCCCGAAGCACGGGTATCAGTCGCCTCAACTCGTCGTCTTCCGACGTCGGGATGGCGCCGGGCCGCGACGACTCGGCTCCGATGTCGAGGATGTCGGCACCCGAGTCAAGCTGGTGCCGGGCATGGCGTATCGCACGGCCAACATCCGACCCCATGCCGTCACCCGAGAACGAGTCCGGTGTGAGATTGACGATACCCATGATGAGTGGGCGATCGAGAGACAGCCGGAAGCGGCCGCAGTGAAGTTCGGGCATGTCGGAAACAAAAAAACCGGGAGCTCTGGCTCCCGGCCTAGCTATGCGGCGCGCCGGTCAGGCGGTCGCCGGTGCACTTGGCTCGGCACCCGGCGAATCGTTTGGCGCAGACGGACGCGTTGTGCTTTGCGAAGGCTTAGGCGGGCGCGGCGCCTTGCCGGCCATGATGTCGTCAATCTGCTCGGAATCGATGGTTTCCCATTCGAGCAGTGCGTGCGTCATCGCCTCGACCTTGTCGCGGTTCTCTTCCAGCAACTTGCGGGCAAGCGCATACTGCTCGTCGACAATGCGGCGAATCTCAGTATCAACCTTCTGCATGGTCGCCTCGGACACATTCTTGTGCTGCGTGACCGAACGACCAAGGAAGACCTCACCCTCGTTTTCGCCATACACCATCACACCCATTTCAGACATGCCGTAGCGGGTAACCATGTCACGCGCCAACCCGGTAGCACGCTCAAAATCGTTGGAAGCGCCAGTCGTCATCTGGTTCATGAACAGTTCTTCGGCAATCCGCCCGCCGAAGAGCACGGCGATCCGGCTCATCAGGTATTGGCGGTCGTAGGAATAACGATCTTCCTCAGGCAACTGCATGGTTAGTCCCAGTGCGCGCCCGCGCGGAATGATCGTGACCTTGTGCACCGGATCGGATTTCGGCATCAGTTTGGCGATAACGGCGTGTCCGGATTCATGGTAAGCCGTGTTGCGCTTCTCTTCCTCGGACATCACCATGCTTCGGCGCTCCGTGCCCATCATGATCTTGTCCTTGGCTTTCTCGAAATCCTCCATGTCGACCAGGCGCTTGTTGGTGCGAGCCGCAAACAACGCCGCTTCATTGACCAGATTGGCCAGATCGGCCCCTGAAAAGCCGGGCGTGCCACGCGCAATGATGTCCGCCTTGACATCACCCGAGATCGGCACCTTGCGCATATGCACCTTGAGGATCTCCTCGCGGCCCCGGATATCGGGCAACGGCACGACTACCTGGCGGTCGAAACGACCCGGACGCAGCAGCGCGGGGTCGAGGATGTCCGGCCGATTGGTGGCCGCGATCACGATGATGCTGGCATGGCCTTCGAAGCCGTCCATTTCGACCAGCATCTGGTTCAGAGTTTGCTCACGCTCGTCATTGCCGCCACCCAGACCGGCGCCGCGATGGCGACCGACCGCATCAATTTCATCGATGAAAATAATGCATGGCGCATGTTTCTTGGCATTCTCGAACATGTCGCGAACCCGCGCCGCACCGACACCGACAAACATCTCGACGAAATCGGAACCGGAAATACTGAAAAACGGCACCTTGGCTTCACCGGCAATGGCGCGAGCGAGCAAGGTCTTGCCGGTACCTGGATTGCCCACCATCAGCACGCCCTTGGGAATGCGGCCGCCAAGCTTCTGGAATTTGGACGGGTCGCGCAGGAAATCGACCAGTTCCTGCACCTCCTCTTTGGCCTCGTCACAACCGGCAACATCGGCAAAGGTAACGACATTCTGGGCTTCGTCGGTCATGCGGGCGCGCGACTTGCCGAAGGAGAAAGCACCGCCCTTGCCACCACCCTGCATCTGGCGCATGAAAAACACCCAGACGCCGATCAGCAGCAACATCGGGAACCAGCTGACAAAGATGTTCATCAGGAAGGACGGCTCCTCCTCCGGCTTGGCCTCGACCTTGACACCATTCTTGAGAAGGTCGGAAACCATCCACAGATCGGGCGGCGCGTAGGAAGTGATGCGCTTGCCTTCGGTGGTCGTCGCCTTCAGCGTGCGGCCTTCGATAAGCACCTTGCTGATGTGGCCCTGTCTGACCTCATCGAGGAACTGCGAGTACTCGATCGATCCTTGGGTAACCTGGCGCGTGTTGAACTGATTGAACACTGTCATCAGCACGAGACCGATGACCAGCCAGACTGCGAGGTTTTTGAACATGTTGTTCAAGCTTGCTCTCCTTTGACAGCGTCGAGCGACAAAGACGCCATTCTATACACAACTTTCACCGCAACGCGCGACCGAGCAAATAAAGCTCTGCACTCCTGTCACGCGACGCGTCCGGCTTGCGCACTGCAACTACCTTGAAAACCTCTCGCATCGAACGGACAAACGCCTCGTAATCTGTTCCTTGAAAAACTTTGACCAGGAAAGCGCCTCCCGGTTTCAAGTGCGCCTTGCAAAAATCCAAGCCAAGTTCAGCCAGATACATGATGCGCGCCTGATCCACCAACTGCACACCCGACATATTGGGGGCCATGTCGGACATTACAAGCCCCACCGGGCGCCCGGCCAGTCTTTCTTCGAGCCTTGCGAGAATCGCGTCCTCGCGGAAATCACCCTGAATGAAATCGACGCCATGGATCGGCTCCATTTCGAGTAGATCGAGAGCAACCACCAGACCACCCGCGCCAACCCGCCTGGCAGCAACCTGCGACCAGCCTCCAGGGGTCGCGCCAAGGTCGACGACGACCTCGCCGCGTCGCAGCAGCTTGTCCTTGTCGTCGATTTCCATCAGCTTGAACGCGGCGCGGGAACGCCAGCCCTCCTTGCGGGCAAGCTGCACATACGGATCATTTACATGTTCCCGCATCCAAGCTTTGCTGGTCCTGGTTCTGGCCATTGGGTAAAATGCCGTTTTTGAAAGGTTTTTCTATGCTGCAGTTATCATCCGATGCGCGCCGCAAGCTGCGCGCCCGCGCCCACGTCCTGAATCCCGTCGTCTCGATTGCCGAAAACGGCCTGACTCAAGCCATCCTCAAGGAAATCGAGGTCAATCTCAATGCCCACGACCTGATCAAGATTCGTGTCTATGGCGACAGTCGTGATGACCGCATCGCCTATCTTGAAAAAATCTGCGCGGAACTTGGTGCCGCCGCAGTACAGCATATCGGCAAGCTGCTGGTCATCTACCGCCCCAACCCAATCAAGGCTGCCGTGGTCGACTCACCCAAGCGCCCGAAAACCCGCCGCTCCGCCACCGCTCCGCGGAAGACCAAGCGCAGTTTTCAGGGCTGATCAACGCAGACCACGGTTGGCCCAGACCACCAGCCACAACCCCAGCCCACTCTGCATCAGATAGAGAATGCTGGAAATGCCGTGCCACACGGCAAAGCGGTCACGCAATACGCTTTCCATCACTTCGCGCGGCAAGGCATCGGCCTTGAGTTGCGCCATCAGCGGCTGAATGCCGAACTGGCTGGCAGCTGCCAGCAGCGCCATCAGCAGCACCAGCCAGAAGACGGCGCGCTTGAATACCTGACCCCCCCAGCGCGTAACCAGGAACACGAGCAGGTAAGTCGCGCTGCCGAGACCAATCCAGCCAACCAGCGCGAACAGTTTCCCGGCCACCATTCCTGCGAGCTGGCGGTCGCCCATACTCGAAAAGAGAATCGGCGCGGCAATGTAGCCGATCGCCCAGATGCCCCCAGCCCACAGGGTAATCACAATGAGATACAGGGCTTCAGACAATCTGCGCAAAGCAGCTCACTCGTAACGAACGTCGATGATCTCGTATTCACGGAGGCCAACCGGTGCCTGAACCTGAGCGATGTCGCCGGCGTACTTGCCGATCAGCGCGCGCGCCATCGGCGAGCCGAACGAAACCTTTCCGTGCTTGATATCGGCCTCGTCCTCGCCGACTATCTGGTAGGTCACGGCACTGCCGGACTCCTGATCCTCAAGGTCAACCGTGGCTCCAAATACACAGCGACCATCGGCATCAAGGAGCTTGGGGTCGATGATCTGGGCATTGGACAACTTGCCCTCGAGATCCTTGATGCGCCCTTCGAGAAAGCCCTGGCGTTCCTTGGCCGCGTCGTATTCGGCATTTTCGGACAGGTCGCCATGCGAACGCGCTTCGGCAATCGCCGCGACCACTTTCGGACGCTCGATCGTCTTCAGGCGCTGCAACTCGTCGCGCAGCTTGGCCGCGCCTGCCACGGTCAAAGGAACCTTACTCATCGTTCATTCCAGCATAGGCAAACCACCGGCTCCCAAACGGGAAGGTCCGGCGGTCGAGGATTCTCTCAGTGAAGTTGCTTGTGCAGCGACTGTATCGGATAGACCACCAGTTCGCCAAGACTGCGGATACCTTCCGCCGCCGCCTCGGCTCCCCATATCGTCGTGTACATCGTAACCCGGGCCTGCAGTCCGGAGGTCCGGATCGACCGCGAGTCGCTGATCGCCAGCCGCTTTTCCTCGACTGTGTTGATGATCAGCGAAATCTCGTTGTTCTTGATCATGTCGACGATGTGCGGACGGCCTTCGGTTACCTTGTTGACCTGCTGTACTTGCAGACCGGCGACTTCCAGGGCATGCGCCGTGCCGCGCGTGGCGACCAGATCGAAGCCGGCCTCAGCGAGCGAACGGGCGATCTCGACTGCCTTGGACTTGTCGCTGTCCTTCACCGACAGAAAGACCTTGCCGCCAGTTGGCAGCCTGACGCTGGCAGCAAGCTGTGACTTGACAAAGGCCTCGGCGAAGCTGACGCCGACGCCCATGACTTCCCCGGTCGACTTCATTTCGGGCCCGAGAATGGTGTCGACCCCGGGGAACTTGACGAAGGGGAAAACCGCTTCCTTGACCGAATAGTACGGCGGAACGATCTCGCCGGTGACGCCCTGCTCCTTCAGGCTGCGGCCCGCCATGCAGCGTGCCGCAATCTTGGCCAGCTGGAGGCCGGTGGCCTTGGACACGAAGGGCACGGTGCGCGAGGCACGCGGGTTCACTTCGAGCACGTAGATGTCGTCATCCTTGATCGCGAACTGGACGTTCATCAGGCCGCAGACATTCAGCGCCTTGGCCATCAGCCGGGTCTGGCGGCGCAGTTCGTCCTGTACCGCCAAGTCCAGCGAGTATGGCGGCAATGAGCAAGCGGAGTCACCCGAATGCACACCTGCCTGTTCGATGTGTTCCATGACGCCGCCGATAATCACTTCGTCGCCATCGGACAGCGCATCGACGTCGACTTCGCAGGCGTCATTCAGGAAGCGGTCCAGCAGGACCGGCGAATCGTGGGAAACCTTCACTGCCTCGCGCATGTAGCGCTCGAGATCCTTCCGCTCATGGACGATTTCCATGGCCCGGCCGCCGAGCACGTACGACGGGCGGACAACCAGCGGATAGCCGATTTCGGCCGCCAGGCGTAGCGCATCCTCTTCGGTGCGCGCCGTGCGGTTGGGCGGCTGCTTGAGGCCGAGTTCGTGCAGCAGTTTCTGGAAGCGCTCGCGGTCCTCGGCAATGTCGATCGACTCCGGCGTCGTGCCGATGATCGGCACCCCGTTGGCCTCCAGAGCCAGTGCCAGCTTGAGCGGGGTCTGGCCGCCGTACTGGACGATGACGCCGAGCGGCTTCTCGACGGCAACGATTTCCAGCACGTCTTCGAGTGTCAGCGGCTCGAAGTACAGGCGATCGGACGTATCGTAGTCGGTCGAAACCGTTTCCGGGTTGCAGTTGACCATGATGGTCTCGTAGCCATCCTCGCGCATCGCCATCGCGGCATGCACGCAGCAGTAATCGAACTCGATGCCCTGACCGATGCGGTTGGGCCCGCCGCCGAGCACCATGATCTTCTTGCGGTCGGTCGGATTGGCCTCGCACTCATCCTCGTAGGTCGAATACATGTAGGCGGTGCCGGTCGCAAATTCGCCGGCGCAGGTGTCGACGCGCTTGTAAACCGGGCGCACGCCGAGCTCATGGCGGCGCTCGCGCACCGTTTTTTCGCTGGTCCGGGTCAGATGCGCCAGACGGCGGTCGGCAAAACCCTTGCGCTTCAGGTAGCGCAACTCGGCTGCGGTCAACGTCGAAAAATCGCGTTTTTCCACGGCCAGCTCAAGATCGACGAGTTCCTTTATCTGCACCAGGAACCACGGGTCGATTCGGGTCAGGTCGAAGATCTTGTCGACCGACATCCCGACGCCGAAAGCATCGGCAACGTACCACAGGCGCTCGGGTGTCGGCCGCGCCAGTTGCTCGTCGATGGTTTCCGGATCGACCGTTTTCAGGTTGAAACCGTCGACGCCGATTTCGAGACCGCGCAGGGCTTTTTGCAGCGATTCCTGGAAAGTGCGGCCGATGGCCATCACCTCGCCGACCGACTTCATTTGCGTGGTCAGCGTTGGATCCGCCTGCGGGAATTTCTCGAAGGCAAAGCGTGGCACTTTGGTCACCACGTAGTCAATCGACGGCTCGAATGAGGCCGGGGTCTTGCCGCCGGTGATGTCATTGGAGAGTTCGTCCAGCGTGTAGCCGACCGACAGCTTGGCCGCAATCTTGGCGATCGGGAAGCCTGTGGCCTTGGAAGCCAGCGCCGACGAACGCGACACGCGCGGATTCATCTCGATGACGATCATGCGGCCGTCCTTCGGGTTGATCGCGAACTGCACGTTGGAACCGCCGGTATCGACACCGATCTCGCGCAGCACGGCGATCGAGGCGTTGCGCAGGATCTGGTATTCCTTGTCGGTCAGCGTCTGCGCCGGCGCAACGGTGATCGAGTCGCCGGTGTGGACGCCCATCGGGTCGAGGTTCTCGATCGCGCAGACGATGATGCAGTTGTCCGCCTTGTCGCGGACGACCTCCATCTCGTACTCTTTCCAGCCGAGCAGCGACTCTTCGATCAGCAGTTCGTTGGTCGGCGAGGCTTCGAGACCGCGCTTGCAGATGGTCTCGAACTCTTCCATGTTATAGGCAATGCCGCCGCCCGAGCCGCCCAGCGTGAACGAGGGACGGATGATCGTCGGGAAACCGACCATGGCCTGCACCTGGCACGCGTCTTCCATGCTGTGGGCAACGGCGGAACGGGCCGAGCCAAGGCCGATCCTGTCCATCGCCGCCTTGAATTTCTCGCGATCCTCGGCCTTGTCGATGGCTTCCCTGGAGGCGCCGATCAATTCGACGGCAAACTGGGCGAGCACGCCTTCGCGGGCAAGATCGAGGGCGCAGTTCAGCGCCGTCTGGCCACCCATGGTCGGTAGCAGCGCGTCCGGGCGCTCGACTTCGATGATCTTGGCGACAACCTGCCAGGTGATCGGCTCGATGTAGGTGACATCGGCCATCTCCGGATCGGTCATGATGGTCGCCGGATTGGAGTTCACCAGGATCACCCGGTAGCCCTCCTCGCGCAGCGCCTTGCACGCCTGGGCGCCGGAGTAGTCGAATTCGCAGGCCTGGCCGATGATGATCGGACCGGCGCCAATGATCAGGATGCTCTGAATGTCTGTGCGTTTCGGCATGGGTGTTTGCCTCAGTGCGCCGGTTGCAGCGCCGCGACGCCGCGCGTCATGGTGTCGAGGAAGCGATCGAACAGGTAGGCGACGTCGTGCGGGCCGGGGCTCGCTTCCGGGTGGCCCTGGAAGGAAAAGGCGGGCACGTCAGTGCGGGCAATACCCTGCAATGAGCCATCGAACAGCGAAATGTGGGTCGCCCGAAGGTTTTCCGGCAAGGAATCGACGTCGACCGCGAAACCGTGATTCTGGCTGGTGATCAGCACCTGGCCCGTATCCATGTCCTTGACCGGATGGTTGGCGCCGTGGTGGCCGAACTTCATCTTTGCCGTCCTGGCGCCGGAGGCGAGACCAAGCAACTGATGGCCGAGACAGATGCCGAAGACCGGCAGGCGGCGGTCGAGGAACTCACGGATGGCTGCTATGGCGTAATCGCAGGGCTCGGGGTCGCCGGGTCCGTTGGACAGGAAGACGCCATCCGGCTGCAGGGCGAGAACGTCGGCGGCTGGCGTCTGAGCGGGCACGACGGTCAGCCGGCAACCGCGCGCGGCGAGCATGCGCAGGATGTTGCGCTTGACGCCGAAATCGTAAGCGACCACATGGAAGCGCGGCGCACGGCCTTGCTGATAGCCCTTCAGCGTCCACTCGCCTTGGCTCCAGACGTAAACTTCCCGGGCGGAAACCACCTTCGCCAGATCCATACCGGCGAGACCCGGGAAAGCTCTCGCTACGGCCAGTGCCGTGGTGTCGTCGACGTTGCCAGCCATAATGCACCCGGCCTGCGCCCCCTTGTCACGCAGGATGCGTGTCAGCTTGCGCGTGTCAATGCCGGCAATCGCGACGATGCCATGTTTTTTCAGGTAGGACGACAGGTCACCCTGGGAGCGCCAGTTGGAAGCACACAATGGCAGGTCGCGAATGACGAGGCCGGCGGCGTAATTGGCAGCGGATTCGAAATCCTCGGCGTTACAACCGGTGTTGCCAATGTGCGGATAGGTCAGGGTGACGATCTGCCGGCAATAAGACGGATCGGTAAGGATTTCCTGATACCCCGACATGGCGGTGTTGAAAACCACCTCGCCGCTGGTCTCGCCATCGGCGCCGATCGCTTGCCCTGCGAATACCGTTCCGTCGGCAAGAGCGAGAATGGCGGGGGTAAATGAGGGCAGCAAGGACAAGACCGGCTCTCCTGAAAATTTCTGCTTATTCATGTGCCAAGCGGGAAGGCTTGCGCCTCCCCGCTCGATTTTTGCAACCAGGCAATTCTAGCCGAAACGGCCACGCCGGGCAAATTTACGGTCGTTCGGGAACGTCGAAAAGCGCCCCACCCCGGGGAATGCTCAGCGCAGCCCGAGGACGTCCTGCATGTCGAACAGGCCGTTGCGGCGGTCAGCCAGAAAGCGCGCCGCGCGCATGCTGCCCAGCGCGTACGGCATGCGACTGCCGGCCTTGTGGGAGATTTCGACGCGCTCGCCGATTCCGCAGAACATCACGGCATGGTCACCAACCACGTCGCCGCCACGCACCGTCGCAAAACCGATGGTCGACGGGTTGCGTTCGCCGGTCACGCCCTCGCGCCCATAGAGCGCGCATTCCCTGAGATCCCGGCCGAGGGCGTGGGCGACCACTTCGCCCATGCGTAACGCGGTACCCGATGGTGCATCGATCTTCATCCGATGGTGCGCTTCGACGATCTCGACGTCGTAGCCCTGATTCAGGATGCGCGCCGCGGTATCCAGCAGCTTGAAAACCAGGTTGACCCCGACGGCCATGTTCGGCGCGAAGACAACCGGGATATCGCGGGCCGCGGCGGCAATGCATTCCTTGCCCCCAGCGTCGAAACCAGTGGTGCCGATCACCATCGCCACACCCGCCTGGCGGCAAAGTTCAAGGTGCGCAAGCGTCCCCTGCGGCCGCGTGAAATCGATCAGGCAGTCGATTCCTGCCAAGCCGGCAACGAGATCGTCGGTCACCTGAATCGCGCTTGACAAACCCGTCAGTTGCCCAGCAGTCTGGCCAATCGCCGTGCTGCCGGGTACGTCGAACGCTCCCGCCAGCGCCACTCCTTCATCCTTCAGGGCCGCCTCGAGCAGCATGCGGCCCATGCGCCCGCCCGCTCCCACGACACCGATTCGCGTTCCGCTCATGATCAGAATCCAACCGACTTGATCAAACCTTCGATGAACCCCGGCCCTTCCGGGGGCGGCATCGCTGGTGCCGTCCCATCGGTCGGCAGGGCGCCGAAATCAACCAGGCGCGTGCGCCTTGTCGGCGCAGCCAGCTCGTCAGCATCAGCCATTTCGATGTCGCCGGACGTCTTCTCGAGGCGGTTGTCACGATCAAAATAGACCGAGAACTGGCGCGTCTCGACGACGCCCGTCCTGCCGTTCCGGAAGCTATACACATAGTCCCAGCGCTGCTGGTGGAAGATGTCCGCGAGCAGTGGCGTGCCGAGGATGAAACGCACCTGTTCACGGGTCTGGCCCTGCCTGAGCTGGCCGACCATCTCCTGGGTCAACACATTGCCCTGCTGGACATCGATCTTGTAGGCGTTGACGTAGCTGAGCGGACTGCTGCACGCCGCCAGCAGGGAACAGACAGCGAGGAGATGAGGAAAGCCGAAGCGGAACATGCGCAAGTCCGAAGTTTCTCAAACAGGTTTGAACCGGTATATCATACCCGAATTCATCGCGCCCCCGCCCCCGACCACCGACGGAATAACAATGAGCGATCCGCAAAGTCTCAAGAGCATGGGGCTCAAGGCCACCTTCCCGCGCCTCAAGATCCTCGAACTGTTCGAAAAAGGCACGTTGCGCCACATGACGGCAGAAGACGTCTACCGGACGCTCGTTGCCGAGAACATGGATATCGGGCTGGCGACGGTCTACCGTGTCCTGACACAATTTGAGCAGGCGGGACTGCTGGAGCGTCACTTTTTCGAATCCGGCAGGGCCGTTTTCGAGATCAATCACGGCAAGCATCACGACCATCTGGTCTGCGTCGATTGTGGCCGCGTCGAGGAATTCTACGACCCGGAAATCGAACGCCGGCAAAACCTGGTGGCCAGCGAGCGCGGCTTTGCCATTCAGGACCATGCGCTCTACCTCTACGCACAGTGCACCAAGACCGACTGTCCCAACCGCAACAAGGAAAACAAATCATGACCGAGTTCGCCGATTTCCTGTCCGGAAACTGGCTGGCTTCCGCCGGGACCACTTTCCTGCTCGTCGGGCTTGCCGAAATTGGCGACAAGAGCCAACTGGTGTGCATGACCCTGGCGGCCCGCCATCGCGGCCTGCCGGTGGTCATCGGCGCGATTGCGGCATTCGCCATCCTGAACCTGCTGGCCGTCCTGTTCGGAGCTGCCGTCGCCGCCTGGCTGCCCGAGTGGATCGTCGTCCTCGCGGTGGCCGCCCTCTTCGCCGGCTTCGGCATCAGCGCTCTGCGCTACAAGGAAGAAGCAGGCGACGAAGACGTCGAGGAAAAGCCCGGACACGGGATTGTCGCGACCACCTTCCTGCTGATCTTCCTCGCCGAATTCGGCGACAAGACCCAGATTGCGGTCGCCGGCCTCGGCAGCACCGAGAATCCCTTCGCGGTTTGGGCCGGCGCCACCATTGCCCTGGCCGTCACGTCGTTCCTCGGTGTCTTCGCCGGCCGCAAGCTGCTCAACCGCTTGCCGCTACTGTGGATACACCGGATCAGCGGCGTCTTCTTCCTGCTACTGGCGATCTTCGCCGTCACCCGGCTGTTCTGACGACCCACCCAGAGCGGTTCGTTATTGAGTGATTTTCGGGGTCGACCGCAGGTGTTCGGGTTGGAAAATGTGGCGTTCCCTGCCCTGACGGTTCTGAGGGCAGGCGGCGACGGCGTTTATCCGTTGGTCACATGCGCCGGCCAGCGCTGATCTCCAGCTGCAACGATCGGCATCGCCACCGATGGGATTTCGCTAAAACGTGGTCTGTCCCCAATGCCCCGTCTGCTGATAGGTCGCTCCACTGCCCATTGCTGCCACTCGGTGGAGGCAATCGCAATCAATGACGGGTTCTCGAGCCACCGCTGCGGAAGAGGGCTACTGTCTGAAGGACCGCGACGGATGCCGGCCCGGAATCGGCGATTGACGGCTGCAACCGGCGTCAGCCATACTCCCTGAAAGACCGTTCGATTTCCTATCCTTCATTTTGACGAGTAGCAGCCGACAGGAATTCCCGACATGAAGAACTTCATTCGCGACAACCCGACAATCGCTTTCGGTCTCGGCTTGCCAGTGATACTCGTCGTGCTGTTCCTGGCAGTCTCCGGCATTCCGGCCCTGCTGGTAGCACCGGCGCAGTACGACGTGCTGTACGCCACCAATTACAACTATTACAACAACGCCCAGAATTCCCTCCAGATCGCGGTCGTGGGCGACCGGGTTCAGGTCAATTACATTGGCGATACTCAGCCCTACCAGAATCCGCGACTCTGGCGCTTCAATCCGAAGACCGGCGCAGTGAAGGAAATCGCGCTGCTCCTGCCGCCCGGTCTCGCCCCGAACACCGGTCGCCCAGCCGAAGTACCAAAAGTGCCCGCGGTGACGCCGATCGAGGTGCCTGACCTCACAGGACTGAAAGTTGATTCGTCGAGTCTGGCGCCCGACGGCTACCGGTTCAGCAATGGCGCTGACGGCTACTCGGGGCACGTGTTCACCGGCCTGTTCCATTCCTCGCGCTACCGTTACCAGGCCGAGCTGGTGAAAAGCGGGCGCAGCATCCGCCTGCCCAATACCGACGGTGACTACTACGGCAACACCGTCCGCTTCATCGGCTGGGTGCTGTCGCCATGAGCGCCCACGCCCGGCCGCCCTTGAGGGGCTCTTTTCCTCCATCGGGGAGGCTGTCGCGCTGCGACAAGAGGGTAGTCCAATGACCTGGCTGATTCTACTGGTTGTGCTGCTGGTCGTCATCGGCGGTGGCTGGTGGGGCTGGCCGCTGGTCGCCGCCCTTTTCGGTGTGAAGAGCGTCACCGACAAGGCCGGCGCGCTGACCAGAATTGCCGAGCTTATGCGGACCTACGACATCACGCCGGCCGAAGTGGCGGTGGTGTTTCGCGACCCCGCGCTGATTCGGGCGGCGCCCGCGCGGCGCAGCGGTGGCGAGATCGCCAAGACGCTGTTCACCTATCTCGGCGCCATCTTCATTCTGGCCGGCATCAGCACCTACATCGGCATGTTCTGGAACCGGATGGGCAGCGCGATGCGCGTCGTGGTGACGCTGGGCGTCGGCTACACACTGCTGATCGTGCTGATCTCAGCCCTGCACGAAAAGAAGTTTCCGAAACTGATCCTGCCGCTCGCCTTGGCCACAGTGATCATGCTGACCAGCGGCTGGTTCGTCTTTATCCACGAGGTCTTTCCGCACGGCGACAACTGGCGCCTCGCAGCAATCAGCGTCTTCGGCCTGATGGCACTGCATCAGGGCGTGCTGTTCCGCAAATACGAACTGACCGTGCTGGCCTTTACCGCGCTGCTCTTCGTATATGCCTTCCTGCAGGTCGGCCTCGACATGCTGGACGTTCCCGTCGGCTTCAGCGCCGTCATCCTCGGCGCCTCACTGTTTCTGGTCGCCACGGAACTGGAGAAGTCGCCCCACCGCAGCCTGGCCGAGTTCGCCTTCCTGATCGCCCTCTGCTGGCTCAACGCCGGCCTGTTCGACCGGGTCGCCATCGCCTCGGCGGCCAACTGGGCAGCGCTTCTCACCGGCGTTTCGATCATGTCGGCGGCTTACGGCCTGCAACAAGACGGGCGGCAAGGCCGGTTGGCCGGACTGGGCACACTGCTCGGGTCGGCGATGGCCTATACCGGCCTATTCGATCTGGTGCACAAGACCCCGATCGAACTCGCGTATTTCGCCGTCACGGCGTCGATGCTCTACGCCTGCGTCCTCCTACAAAGCCGCGCCCTGCTGCTGACCACAGTGATCGCCATGCTGAGCTACATCGGCTACTTCACGGCGCAACATTTCGTCGATTCGCTGGGCTGGCCGATCTCGCTGGTCCTTATGGGTGTCGCCTTCATGGGCGTCAGCGCGCTGGCGATGCGGGTGAAGCGGCAGATGTAATGCTGCGTAAAGCGGGGTTGCGTGTCTTGTGGGACCCCGCTGGCGCGACCGGACAGGATGTGAAGAAATGGGGACGGACCACGTTTCGCCGGAGATCCACCAAGCGTGGTTCATTTTCGGGCATTTTCCGGCGTCGACCGCAACAACTCCCGCGCATGCTCGAGCGTGATGTCCGTCACTTCGACCCCCCCGAGCATGCGGGCAATTTCGCGCACGCGCTGCTCGTCGTCCAGGGGTTCGATCGAACTGAGGGTCGCGCCGTCGCGGGTTGCCTTGCTGACCTGCCATTGCCATTCAGCCCTTGCCGCGACTTGCGGCAAGTGGGTCACGCACAGCACTTGGCGTTCGCCGCCGAGTTCGCGTAGCAGGCGCCCGACGATTTCGGCGACGCCGCCGCCGATGCCGACGTCGACCTCGTCGAAGATCAGCGTCGGCACGCTGGCCGAACGTGAAGTCAGCACCTGGATGGCCAGGCTGATCCGCGACAACTCGCCTCCCGACGCCACCTTGGCCAGCGGCTTCGCCTCCAGCCCGGCCAGCCCGCCGACGCGGAACTCGACCTGTTCCAGGCCATAGACAGACCCCTCGGCCAGCGCTAGCAGCCCGACCTCGAAGCGCCCGGAAGCCAGCGCCAGCTTCTGCATCAGCGCGCTGACCGCCGCCGCCATCTCGCCGGCAACGCGCTGCCGCCCGGCCGACAATTCCCGGGCATGGCGCAGGTACTCAGCATGCAATCCTTCGACACGAGCCGCCAGCGCGTCAAGGTCAGCCGACTCATTGAGGGTTTCCAGGCGCGCCTGCCAGCCGGCCAGCAGCCCCGGAAGCTCGGCCGGCTGCGCCCGATACTTGCGCGCACAGGCGAGCACCGCTTCCATCCGCCGCTCGACTTCCGCCAGGCGTGCCGGATCGAGATCGACGCGGCCGGCATAACGGCGCAGTGTGGACACCGCCTCGGCCAGTTCGGCCTGTGCCGACCCGAGCAGGCCGGAAACCTCCTGCAAGTCGGGGTCGTAGCTGGCCAGCCCGGCCACCCGCGTGGCCACCCGGTCGAGCTGGCTGGAACACGTCGCTTCGCCATCGCTCAGGACATCGAGCGCGAACTGCGCGCCTTCGATCAGGCTTGCCGCATGCGCGAGGCGATTGTGCTCCAGCTCCAGGCCAGTCCACTCATCCTCGGCGAAGGCCAGGGTCGCGAGTTCCCGCACCTGCCACTCAAGCTGTTCGCGTTCGCGCTCAAGCGCTTCCGTGCCGCTCGCCGCCAACTTCAAAGCGGAGGCGGCGTCGCGCCAGAGCCGGTAGCTTGTCGCCACCTGTTGCGCACCGGCGGTCAGTCCGGCATGGCTGTCGAGCAGCGCGCGCTGCGCATCGGCGCGCAGGAGCGACTGGTGGGCATGTTGACCATGAATATCGACGAGAAATTCGCCGACCTCGCGCAACTGCTGGGCGGTCGCCGGCGAGCCGTTGATGTAGCCGCGCGAGCGCCCACCGGCATCGAGCACGCGCCTGAGCAGCAGTTCGTCATC
This sequence comes from Candidatus Dechloromonas phosphorivorans, assembly GCA_016714975.1. Lineage (GTDB taxonomy): Bacteria > Pseudomonadota > Gammaproteobacteria > Burkholderiales > Rhodocyclaceae > Azonexus > Azonexus phosphoriphilus. Next base: position 46,046 of record JADKBR010000026.1, read on the forward strand.
GCCATCGAAATCGTTGGCCGCCAGCCATGCCGCGACCTGCGGCAGACCGCCGATCTCGAAGGTGGCCGCGACTTCCGCCTTGTCGCTGCCGGCGCGGACGACGCCGGCATCGGCGCGGTCGCCAAGGGCCAGCGCCAGCGCGTCGATCAGGATCGACTTGCCGGCCCCGGTCTCCCCGGTCAACGCGCCAAATCCGGGCGAAAACCCGAGTTCCAGCCGATCGACGATGACGAAGTCGCGAATCGCAAGGTGGCGCAGCATCAGGTGCCCTCGGGGCGCTCGCTCCAGTGCAGCTTCTGGCGGAGCATCGCGAAGTAACTGTAGCCGGGAGGATGCAGGAAACAGATGGTGTATTCGGAGCGCTTGAGGCGGACGCAGTCACCGGGCAGGAGATCAAGCGTCACCTGGCCGTCAAAGTGAACGCGCGGATCATCGGCCTGGATGATGCAGATCTCGATGTTGGCCTGGTCATTGACCATGATCGGCCGGTTGGTCAGCGCATGCGGACACAGCGGCACAAGCGCGATGCCGGTCAGCGTCGGGTGCAGGATCGGCCCGCCCGCCGACAGCGAGTAGGCGGTCGACCCGGTCGGCGTCGAGACGATCAGGCCGTCCGAGCGCAGGTTGAAGATGAATTCGCCGTCGATCGACAACTCGAACTCGATCATCCGGCCGATTGCCCCCTTGTCCACGACGACATCGTTGAGGGCCTGATTGGCGGAAATTTCCTTTCCGTCACGGAGCACCTCCGCATCGAGCAGCATCCGGTTCTCGGCGGTGAAGCGTCCATCGAGGAGATCATCCATGCACGTTAGCATGTCGTTGCGCGCGATGTCGGTCATGAAGCCGAGGCGGCCCTGATTGACCCCGACCAGCGGCACCCGATAGCGCGCAAGACGGCGCGCCGCATCGAGCATCGTGCCATCGCCACCGATCACGATGGCGAGGTCGGCGTGCGCGCCGATGTCGCTGAAGTCGCAGGCAACCCAGCGCGAGAGGTCAACCTGGCGACCGACGTTTTCTGCCGTTTCCCGCTCGATGAAAACCGACACTCCCCGCTCGTGCAGGTATTCCGCCAATCGGCGCAGAGACCCGGCGATCTCGGGGCTGTGATACTTGCCCACCAACGCAATGGTCCTGGGCGAGCGGTAGGAAGCGAAGCTGGAGTTCATGGCGCGAATTCTTGCATAAAAATGCTCTGTCACGCCGCGCTTGGTTCTTTGTACAATGCTCTGCCATGCTCGCTGACCGCTCTCGCACTCTTCTCAAGGCCCTGGTCGAACACTACATTGCTGACGGGCAGCCGGTGGGCTCGCGTGCGCTCTCCAGGTTTTCAGGCCTCGACCTGTCGCCAGCAACGATCCGCAATGTCATGGCCGACCTCGAAGAGGCAGGCTTCGTCGCCAGCCCGCACACATCGGCCGGGCGCGTTCCGACGGCCCGCGGCTACCGGCTGTTTGTCGACACGCTGTTGACGATGCGTCCGCTCGAGGCGCGGCAACTCGATCAAATGGAGGACGCCTTGCACGGTCAACCGGCAAATCAGGTCATTTCCAGCGCCTCGCAACTGCTCTCCAGCCTCACCCATTTTGCCGGCGTGGTCATGGCGCCGCGCCGGAGTACCAGCCGCATCCGCCAGGTCGAGTTCCTCAACCTGACCGAGAAACGCATCCTGTTGATCATCGTCACCACCGATGGCGACGTGCAAAACCGCGTCCTGAACACCGAGCGGGCGCATTCAGCGGCGGAACTGGTCACCGCCGCCAATTATCTGAACCATCACTTCGCCGGCATGGATTTCGAACAGATCCGCCACCGCCTCTCGCTGGAAATCCAGCAGCTGCGCGATGACATCAGGCCGCTGATGGCGCTGGCGCTCGATGCCGGCGACGAAGCCCTGTCCCGCAATGCGGCGCCCTACGTGATCTCGGGCGAGCACAATCTGCTCGATTTCGAGGAACTGTCATCCAACGTGAAGCGTCTCCGTGAGTTGTTCGAACTCTTCGAGCAGCGCTCAAGTCTGATGGGCCTGCTGGAACTCTCGAACCGCGCCGCCGGTGTCCAGATTTTCATCGGTGGCGAGTCGGGCATCGCCACCCTCGACGAATGCAGTGTCGTCGCCGCGCCTTATACGGTCGACGGCCAGATCGTCGGCTCGGTCGGCGTCATCGGGCCAACCCGCATGGCCTACGAGCGGGTCATCCCGATCGTAGACATCACCGCCAAGCTGCTTTCCAGCGCGCTCTCCAACCCGCACAACTACTGATGCCAAGGTTTGATCCGGAACCACCGCACCAGCACGGCACGGCACCGGGCACGGCGATCGTCCTCGTCAACCTGGGTACGCCCGAAGCGCCGACCGCTCCGGCCCTAAAGCGGTATCTGCGGCAATTCCTGTCCGACCCGCGCGTCGTCGAGATCCCGCGTCCAGTGTGGTGGCTGATCCTGAACGGCATCATCCTCAACACCCGCCCGAAGAAATCCGCCGAGAAATACGCCGCCGTGTGGACCCCGGAAGGCTCTCCGCTCAAGGTTCATACGGAACGCCAGGCCAAGTTCCTGGCCGGGTATCTCGGCGAACGCGGACATCACGTAACGGTCGTCTGGGCGATGCGCTACGGCGCGCCGGCGCTGTCCGGCGTCCTGGACCGGCTGCTGGCTGCCGGCGTCAACCGCATCCTGCTTCTGCCCATGTACCCGCAGTACTCGGCGACGACGACGGCGACCGTGATCGACGAGGCCTGCAACTGGTTGCTGAGGCGACGCAATCAGCCAGAGATGCGCTTTGTCCGGAATTTCCACGACGACCCGGGCTACATCGAGGCACTCGAACACACGGTGCGCAAGCACTGGATGCGGCACGGGCCGTTGTCCACCGGCGACCAACTGATCATCAGCTTTCATGGTTTGCCGCGACGCAACCTCGATCTCGGCGACCCCTATTTCTGTGAATGCATGAAGACCGGCCGACTGCTGGCCGAGCGCCTGAATCTCGGGCCGGAAAAGTACCGGATCTGCTTCCAGTCGCGCTTCGGCAAGGCGGAGTGGCTGCAACCCTATACGGCGCCGACGCTTGCGGCGCTGGGCAAAGCGGGCACGCGGCGCGTCGACATCATCTGTCCGGGATTCGTCGCCGACTGCCTGGAAACGCTGGAAGAAATCGCGATGGAAGGAAAAACGTCGTTCCTGGCAAGCGGCGGCCATGAGTTTCACTACATTCCGGCGCTCAACGAGGACCACGGTTGGCTGGCAGCGTTGACTTCGCTTGTCGAACGCCATCTTGCTGGCTGGCCGTCAACGGAAGAGGCCGACCCCAGCGCACTCGCCGCCTCTGCCGCGCAAGCCCGACTACTTGGCGCCAGCTCTTGAAACCGGCAGAGCCGGCCTGATATCAGACTTTTCTGATACCACGGACGCATCATGAGTGACCATCTGCACGTCGTCTGCCCGCATTGCGACGCGGTCAACCGCCTCCCGGCAGCACGTCTCGACGAGCGACCGACCTGCGGCCAGTGCCGGAACGCTCTGTTTACCGGGCAACCACTCGAGCTGACGGCGAGCAATTTCGATCGCCATGTCAAACGCAGCGATCTGCCGGTCGTCGTCGATTTCTGGGCGCCGTGGTGCGCCCCCTGCCGCTCGATGGCGCCGGCGTTTGCCAGCGCTGCGAGCGAACTCGAACCGGGTATCCGCCTGGCCAAGGTCGATACCGAAAGTCAGCAGCAGCTTGCGACCCGCTTCACTATCCGCAGCATTCCGACCCTGGCCATTTTCAGCAGTGGACGGGAAATCATTCGCCAGAGTGGCGCAATCGACGCGCCAGCGCTGCAGCGCTGGATTCGCGCGCACCTGTAGTTTCCGCTCCCGCGCCGCGAGGCTTTGACCGCGACAGCTCGACGTCGACCCCCGAACCTGACGCCGAACGGGTCGCTTCCTCCATCAGACTTCCCGTGTTCGCAACAGCGGGGGCGCCGAGAGACGCAGCAATACCATTGACGATGCGCATGCGATCGATCATTCGTCCAAGCAGTGCCGTCCGCAAGCGTTCCTGCAGTTCCTCGGAAGCCAGCGCCAGCGCCGCCGCGTTGATTTCGAGAAAGAGCGAATTTTCCAGGGTGACCACGCTTGCGGAACGAGTATCGCTGGACGGATGCAGATAGGCGACCTCGCCGATCACCTCTCCGTTGCTCAGACGGCAGAGGGTGCGGCCGGCCACGGAGACTTCGACATAGCCCTCGATCAGGAGACCGAACACCCGGCTGGTGTCTCCTTCCCGGATGATGGCGACACGGGGCCCAATCTGTCGCCAGACAGCGATGCGGAGAATTTCCCACAGTTCGATATTCTCGAATTCGGTGAAGAAATCGAGCTTCCTCAGCAGTTCGAAGTGTTTCGTGTCCTGAACGGTCTCGTCTTCTTCGAGGATCTGGTAGCGGACCGCCGCCAGATCCTTGGCAAACTCGGCGCCGTTCCGGTAGCGGCTGTAGAGATCCTTCTCGAGCGCCCGGCGCAGGATCGCGTTCAGTCCCTCGGGCAGGCCTGGATTCAGCGAGGTCACATCCGGTGCATCAGTATTGATGATGCGGTAGATCAGCGTCGCCTGATTCTTGGCGCGGAACGGAAGGCGGCCGGTAAGCAACTGGAAAAGAACGACACCGAGCGAATACAGGTCGGTCTTCTGATTCAGCGGGTAGCCCTTGATCTGCTCGGGCGACATGTAGGAAGGCGAACCCACGCCCATGATGAAGGTCGAGTCGCGGTCCATGTTCTTGTTCAGATTGAGCGCCAGGCCGAAGTCAACCAGCTTGGGCTCGTCATTTGCTGCCACCAGGATGTTTGCCGGCTTGATGTCGCGATGGATGATTCCCTGGCGATAAGCGCTATCGAGCGCCATGCAGCACTTGAAGATGATCCCGATCACGCGGTGCAGCGGCAGCAGCCTGTCAATCCGCGTGTGGGCCTCGAGCGTGAAGCCGTCGATGTATTCCATCGCCAGATAGGCGAACTCATCCTCGACGACCCCCTCGTACACCATGGCGATATTCGGATGCTTGAGACGCTTGGCCACCATCCCCTCGTTCCCGAAGAGCTTGCGCAAACGGCGCGAGGTGGCGGCGCAGTCCGTGCCGAAGCGGACAACCTTGACAGCCACGGGGCGATCCGAATCGGGGCTCACGCAAAGGTAGACGGTTGCCGTCGCTCCCTTGCCCAACTCCCGGACCACCCGGTATTTGCCAATCTGTTTCATGCGCCTCTCGAGTCAAGATACAGGGGCATCATCGTAACATGCGGGCAGATGGCAGGCCATCGCCTCCCGCCGTTCAATCGATCGCGGGTTCTCCGTGGCCACCGGTCGGACCGGAAACGACGGGCGGAGCGCGCGGGCACTGGCTGGGCGCCCGGCACACCGAATACGGTTCTGCCTCCAAGGGTTGCGGCAGCAGGCGCCGGCCGTCGGCACCGAACCATTCGCTACCGACTTCGCTCAGCTCCTGGCAAAGGCATGGCGATGCTTGCCAGCGGCCTTGGCCTGATACATGGCCTGGTCAGCCGCGCGGATGATCTGCTCCGGACTTTCAGGAGACCGGCCTTCCCTGGAGAAGAGACAGATGCCAATGCTCGCCCCAAGTCTGCCGGCTTGGGGAACATCGGCAACCGGTTCGCCAATGGCGGCCAGCAGTTTCTCTGCCAGTTGGGCAGCCCGATCCTCCGAATCAATATCGTGGGCAAGCACGAAAAACTCGTCGCCGCCGAGCCGGGAAACCGTGTCGGTTTGGCGAACCGCCGCCTGCAGGCGGCGCGCCACTTCGCGCAGCACAGTATCGCCCCGGTCATGCCCAAGGCGATCATTGATCTGTTTGAAGCCGTCGAGATCGACGAACAGGCCGACATGGGTTGCGCCCCCGCGGCGCGCCCTGGCCACCAATTGGGCGATGCGGTCCTCGAGCAGCTCGCGGTTGGGCAGGCCGGTCAGGCGGTCGTGCAGCGAGCGTTGGAGGTGGTGTCGGCGCTCGCGATCAAGCTCCGTTTCGCGGACGAACAGCAGCCGGCGTTGGTATTCGGACAGATAGCCGGCGCAGCCACCTATCAGGTTGGCCGAAAGAATGAAGAAGTTGTGATCAACCAACATCCCTGCCGGGAAGTCGCGCAGCCCGCCGAGGATCAGGTTGTAGGAGATCAGGACGATAAGGTTGATGACCAGCGCGTAGATGAAACGGGTACCGATGAAGTTATACGTATACACGGTTGACAGGATGAGGCACGGATAAAAGTACTGCGTCGCTTCAAGCGGCAGGTAATAGAGAATCCCGATCAGACTGCCGGAAACGACCAGCCCGGTCGACCCAAGCGGCAACTGGTTGAAGCGTTTGAAGGCCGGGCGAAAGGTCAGCAGAAAGACAAGGCTCACATAGGCAAGGGCTGACAGGCGAAGCACCCATGCGGTCATCTGATGTTCAACCGGAACCAGCCAGCCATCAAGCAAATTCGAAATCAGATAGATGAGCGTGCCGACCAGGATCGCCGTCCGTCCCTGCACACGCAAACGCTCGACCAGTTGGCTGGCAAACGCACGCTCCGTATCGGCGTCGCGGAAACGCAGGGTCAGGGGATTAAGCAGGTTCAGCACTGGTTTCAACAAACTCCGGAAAGAGACTGTGGTCGACGACGAATGATTTCCCAAATAGCCGCAACAGGGAAGGAGGGATTTCACGGATACCCCCAGGTTTCGCCCGACGCCTTGGCCGGGTTTTCCGCAGCGATGGCGTTCCTTGGGGCGGACCACCGAATGACCTCGGGCAATGATGCCGATCAGCCGTCCGATGTGGCAAGATGCCCGCATGAACGCAACTCCCCACCTTGCCGGCATCGGCTTCGGCCTGCTGGCCTACGGTATCTGGGGTTTCTTCCCGCTGTTTTTCCGGCAACTCGCGCACATTTCGCCGATGGACGTGCTGTCCAACCGGGCGGTCTGGGCCTGCGTTTTCGTCGGTCTGCTACTGACGCTGCGCGGCGGCTGGGACAAGGTGGCCGCGGTCTTTCGCAGACCACGTCAACTGGCCATGCTGGCCCTCGCCGCGCTGCTGGTCGGCAGCAACTGGCTGATGTTCCTGTGGGCGGTCGCCAACCAGCAGGTCGTCGCCTCCAGCCTCGGCTACTTCCTGACACCGCTGGTCAGCGTCCTGCTGGCGCTCGTCGTACTCAAGGAAAGACTGAACCCGCTGGAGTGGATCTCGGTCGGCCTTGCAGTCGCCGCGATCGCCAACGAAGTGATCACGCTCGGCAGCCTGCCCTGGGTCTCGCTGTACCTTGCCGCCACCTTCGGCACCTACGGCCTGGTACGCAAGCAGGTGCCGGTCGATGCGTTGTCCGGTCTGTGGCTGGAAACGCTGGCCATGCTGCCGGTCTGCGGCATCTACGCTTTGTGGCAGGCGCACAGCGGGCATTCCGTTTTCGGCGGCCACGACCTGTCGACCGCGGCATTGCTGGTCGGCGCCGGCATTATCACTGCCCTGCCGCTGATCGCCTTCGCCGCCGCCACGCAGCGCCTTGACCTCGCCACGGTCGGCATGTTGATGTACATCAACCCGACCCTGCAGTTCGTAACCGCCGTCTGGATCTTCGGCGAGCCGATGCAGACCTCGCGGCTGGTCAGCTTCGCGCTGATCTGGACCGGCCTTTTCGTCTTCAGTTGGAGTGCCTGGCGCAAGTACCGGCATCAGGTATAGTCCGGCCGATGTCCCGTCTGCTCATTTACGCCATCGTCTTCATCGAGGGCTTCTGTTCCCTCGGCGCGGAGATCATCGCGCTGCGCCGCCTGGTGCCGCATGTCGGCAGCTCGATCGTCGTCACCGCGCCGACCATCGCCTTTTTCCTGCTCGCCCTTGCCCTGGGTTACGCCGCCGGCGCCCGGGTTTCCGGCAACTACACCGTGGTCGTCGCCCGCAACTTCCTGATCTCCGCACTACTCGCCGGGGTCGGGCTGGCCGGCATCACCGTCGACTGGCTGTTCGCTCACCTGCAACCGGCGCTGATCGCGTACTTCATTTTCATCGGCGGCATCCTCTGCCCGCTCGCCTGGCTGCTCGGCCAGACCGTGCCGATCCTGACCAACCTGATGCGGCACGCACGCACCGGCGAGGCGAGCGGCATGGCGCTCTACTGGTCGACGCTCGGTTCCTTCCTCGGCTCGCTCAGCCTGTCCCTGCTCGTCATGCAATGGCTGGGGGTTTCCGCGGCGGTATTCGCGTGCACCGCGCTGCTGGTCGCCGGCACCCTCCTGCTCGCCGGGCGCAATCTGAAATATGCCATTTTTTGCGCGTCGACCGCAGCTATCGCCGCCGGCTTCAACCTGCATCACGAGGTGACCGCCGACACCGCCTACGCCGAATACATCGTCGGTCCGGCACCCCTCCCCGGCCAGGAAAACCCGCGCGCCTTCTGGGTCAACAAGTCAACCGCTTCGCTGATCGACGAATCCGAGCCGACCAACTACACCCGCTACATCACGCACCTGCGGCACATCCTGCTCGACGAACTCGAATTCCGCGACCGCGACATCCTGGTTCTCGGCGCCGGCGGCTTCACGCTGTCGCACCGCGAGCCGATGAATCGTTACACCTATGTCGACATCGATCCGGCAATCCGGGCGATCGCCGAAAAGCACTTCCTGCGCGAACCGGCGCGCGGCGAGTTCATCGCCGACGACGCCCGGCGTTTCGTCGCCACCAGCGAGCGCCGCTTCGATGCCGTCGTTGTCGACGTCTACAGCTCCCATTCCTCGATTCCCAGCCACCTGGTCACCCGCGAATTCTGGGAAGGCACGCGCCGCGTCCTGAAACCCGATGGCGCCCTGCTCGCCAACCTGATCCTCGACGGCAGGCTGGAAACTCCCTACGCGCGCAATCTGCTTGCCACCATCGACAGCGTCTTCGGGCGTTGCGCGGTCGACGTCCTGCACAAGGCGAAAACGCTGGCCAATGTCGAGGTCACCTGCTTCGCCAGCAGCCGGCCAGGCAAAACGGGGATCTACGTCGACGAAAAGAACCAAGCCGACCTCGACCTGTCGCGTTCGCGCTAGTACAGCGCTTGTTCACCCGCAGCGCAACAGCACCGCCGCCAACGGGGGAATCGTGATTTGCAGGTTCGCCGGTCGGTTCATCCATTCGCCTTCGCAGGCATCGAGCGCCCCCGCGTTGCCGACGTTGCTGCCACCGTAATGCCCTGAATCGCTGTTGAGGATTTCGACGTAGCGCCCCGCCTTCGGCACGCCGAGGCGGTAGGCGCTTTGTGGCACCGGGGTGAAGTTGACCGCGACGACCACGAAGCTGCCATCGCGGCCCCAGCGCAGCCAGGACAGCACCGAATGTTCGCTGTCGTGACAGTCGATCCACTCGAAACCATGGCTGGCGAAATCCTGTTCGTGCAGTGCCGGCACGTCGCGATAGAGGCGATTGAGGTCGCCGGCGAGACGTTGCAGGCCGCTGTGGCCTGGATCGGCCAGCAGGTTCCAGTCGAGTTCGCGGGCTTCCGACCACTCTCGCTGCTGGCCGAATTCGCAGCCCATGAAGGTCAGCTTCTTGCCCGGCGTAAACGCCTGCCAGGCGAGTAGCAGACGCAGGTTGGCGAGGCGCTGCCAGGCGTCGCCCGGCATCTTGCCGAGCAGCGAACCCTTGCCGTGCACCACTTCGTCATGCGAGAAGGGCAGCACGTAGTTCTCGCTGTAGGCGTAGACCTGGCCGAAGGTCAGTTCGCCGTGGTGCCAGCGGCGATGGATCGGGTCGCGCTGGAAGTAGCGCAGGCTGTCGTTCATCCAGCCCATGTTCCATTTCATCGAGAAGCCCAGGCCGCCGACATAGGTCGGGCGCGAGACCATCGGCCAGGCCGTCGATTCCTCGGCAATGGTCAGCGCGCCGGGGAACTCGGCGTGGACCATGGCGTTGAGCGCCTTGAGGAAGTCGATGGCGTCGAGATTTTCGCGTCCGCCAAATTTGTTGGGCAGCCATTCGCCCGGCTTGCGCGAGTAATCGAGGTAGAGCATCGAGGCGACGGCGTCGACGCGCAGGCCGTCGAAATGGAACTCGGCCAGCCACCAGTGCGCCGACGAGAGCAGGAAGCTCCTGACCTCGTGGCGGCCGTAATTGAAGATATGGGTTCCCCAGTCGGCATGCAGGCCAAGGCGCGGGTCCTCGTGCTCGTAGAGCGCGGTGCCGTCGTAACGGGCGAGCGCCCAGTCGTCCTGCGGAAAGTGGCCGGGAACCCAGTCGAGGATGACACCGAGGCCGGCCTGATGGCAGGCGTCGACGAAGGCGCGCAGGTCGTCCGGCGAGCCGTAGCGGGAGGTCGGAGCAAAGTAGCCGGTGGTCTGGTAGCCCCAGGATTCGTCGAGCGGGTGCTCCGTAACCGGCAGCAGTTCGAGATGCGTGTAGCCTTGTTCGACGGCATAGGGAATCAGTCGCTCGGCAAGTTCCGGCCACAGGTAGGGCCTGCCGTCCGGGTGGCGCATCCACGACCCCGGGTGCAACTCGTAGATATTGACCGGCGCGTGCTGCCAGTCCCAGTCGGCGCGCCGCGCCAGCCAGTCGCCATCGCCCCAGACATGCTGCGAGGGCGTCGCGACATAGGCGGCTGACCCGGGACGCAACTCGTAACCGCGCCCGTAGGGATCGGATTTGATCAGTTTCTCGCCGCTGACTCGGTTGACGATCTCGAAACGGTAGAGACTCCCCGGCACCGCCGCCGGAACGGTCGCCTCCCAGACACCCGAGGGCCCGAGCGGATGCAGCGCATCGACTCCGCCGCACCAGCCATTGAAATCACCGACCACCGAGACGTTGCCGGCATTTGGCGCCCAGACGCGAAATATGGTCCCGGCATCCGACGGTTGGGCCCCGAGTAGCCGGTAGGCCTGATAGTTCCGGCCTTCGTTGAACAGATAAAGCGCGTCCGATGGCTGCATTTGCTCCCCCTCTCGCAGTATCATAAGACAAAACAGTGACCAGGGAGGTCCACCCACATGCCGAACAGCACCCCTTGCACGCATCAGGAGTATTGCGAGATGCGCGACGAGACTGACATGCGTTTCATCAGCCACCTGACGCGCAACACCTTCGCGATCATTCTGGCCGGCGGCCGCGGCAGTCGCCTCAAGCAACTGACCGATTTCCGCTCCAAGCCGGCCGTGCCGTTCGCGGGCAAGTTCCGCATTCTCGATTTCACGTTGTCAAACTGCGTCAATTCGGGCATCCGCAAGATCGGCGTTGCCACACAATACAAGGCACACAGCTTGATTCGCCACATCCAGCGCGGCTGGAGCTTTCTCGACGGGCGTTTCGACGAGTTCATCCAGTTGCTGCCGGCACAGCAGCAGATTGACGAGACGCAGTGGTATCAGGGCACCGCCGATGCGGTCTTCCAGAATATGCACTTTCTGCGGCGCTACAACCCGGAACACATCCTGATCGTCGCCGGCGACCACATCTACAAGATGGACTACGGCCAGATGCTGGCCTTTCATGCCAAGCACCGGGCCGACATGACGGTGGGCTGCATCGACGTGCCGCTCGCTGAAGCGCGCGAATTCGGCGTCATGGGCGTTGACCACGAGGATCGCGTGACTGACTTTCTCGAGAAGCCACAGAATCCGCCTGCGATCCCCGGCCAGCCCGATCGTGCGCTGGCGTCGATGGGCATCTACATCTTCAACGCGAAATTTCTCTTCGAGCAACTGGAGAGGGACGCCCTGACCAAGGGATCGGCCCGCGATTTCGGCAAGGACATCATCCCCCACATCGTGCCACGCTACCGGGTGTTCGCCCACCGCTTCGCCGACTCCTGCGTCGGCAGCGAACACCATCGGCCCTATTGGCGAGATGTCGGGACCATCGATGCCTACTGGGAGGCGAACATGGAAATGACCAAGGTGACGCCGGAACTCAATCTCTACGACAAGGACTGGCCGATCTGGACCTACCAGGAGCAGTTGCCGCCGGCCAAGTTCGTGTTCGACGACGACGGACGGCGCGGCATGGCAATCGACTCGCTGATTTCCGGCGGCTGCATCATTTCTGGAGCCGCGGTCAAGCGTTCGCTGCTGTTCTCCAGCGTCACCGTGCATAGCTGGGCATCGATCGAGGATTCGGTGATCCTGCCAGGCGTCGATATCGGGCGCCATGCGATCCTCAAGCGCTGCGTCATCGACAAGAATTGCCGGATTCCCGCGAAGACGGTCATCGGCGTCGATGCGGAAGCCGACCGCGAGCGCTTCTCGGTCAGCCCCAAGGGGATCACGCTGGTGACCGCCGAGATGCTCGGCCAAGGGGCGGCGAAAGTTCACTGATGGCAGATCTCGCCTTCCTCTGGCACATGCACCAGCCAGACTACCGACACCCGGAAACGGGCAAGTTCGTGCTGCCCTGGGTTCTGCTGCATGCCATCAAGGATTACTCCGACATGGCCAGCCACCTCGAACGCCATCCCGGCGTGCGCTGCACGGTCAATTTCGTTCCGGTTCTGCTCGACCAGGTGGAGGATTACTGCGAACAGTTCGCTACCAGCCAGTGGCGTGACCCGCTGCTGCGCATCGTCGCCCATCCTGATTCCAACACGCTGGAAGCCGCCGACCGGACATGGTTGCTCGACATGGCCTTCCGGTGCCACGCACCCACCATGCTCGAGCCATTTGCCCCGTATCGGCGGCTGCGTGACCTGCTCGATTTCGTCAAGTTGCAGGATGCCAATAGCCTTGCCTACCTTTCCGGCGGTTATTACACGGATCTTGCCGTCTGGTTTCTGCTAGCGTGGACGGGCGAGAGTCTGCGCCGCGCCGGGCAGGTCGTGCCGCAACTGATGGCCAAGGGCTACGGCTTCGATCTGGCGGATCGCGAGAGTCTGCTCGCCGAACTGGGCGCCGTGGTGCACGGATTGATTCCGCGTTATCGGGCACTGGGCGAGAGCGGGCAGGTCGAATTGAGCTGCACGCCAGCCAGTCACCCGCTGGCGCCGCTGCTGATCGACTTCAAGGCCGCCCGCGAAAGCTGGCCGGAATGCCCCTTGCCCTCCTCGCCCGAATACCCCGGCGGGCATTCCCGCGTCACAGCCCATCTGGAGGCTGCGCGGACCAGTCACGAGCGGCGCTTCGGCAGCGTACCCACGGGCCTGTGGCCAGCCGAAGGGGCGTTGTCGGCGCCTTTTCTGAACCAGATCGCCGCGGCCGGCTTCAGGTGGACCGCCAGCAGTCATGGTGTTCTCAGGCATTCCGCCGGCAGCCAGGCGACGACGACGATTCCCTGGCAAGCCCCCGAGGGCACGCCGGGCGACATCACGCTGTTTTTTCGTAACGAGCGTCTCTCCGACCTGATCGGCTTCGAATACGCCAAATGGCACGGCCGTGATGCCGCCCAGCATTTCATGGGCGAACTGAAGGCGCTCCGCCTCCCGAACCGGAGCAACCTGATCACGGTTTTTCTCGATGGGGAGAACGCTTGGGAGTACTACCCTTACAACGCTTGGTATTTCTTTTCCGACCTCTACGGTGCGCTCTCGGATAGCCAGGATATCCGCACGGTGACCCTGAGCGAGGCGGTAGCCGCACAGCACGACCGGCGCTCCCGGCTGCCGCGTCTGACTGCCGGCAGCTGGGTCTATGGTACGCTGTCAACCTGGCTCGGGAACGCCGACAAGAACCGCGCCTGGGACATGCTGTGCGAGGTGAAGATGTGCGCCGACCGCGCCCTCGAGAGCGAGCGTCTGAGCGAAGACGAGCGCAGCGCCGTGCTCCAGCGCCTGGCCGTCTGCGAGAGCTCGGACTGGTTCTGGTGGCTCGGTGATTACAACTCGCCGCAGTCGGTCGCCTGCTTCGACAACCTGTTCCGGGAAAACCTCAAATCCCTCTATCGCCTACTGAACCTGCCGGTTCCCGGGAGCCTCGATCACCCGATCAGCCTCGGCGGAGGCACCCCTGAAAGCGGCGGCACGATGCGCCGCGCCACCTGAAACTTTCCCTGATGACTCAAGCTGTCACCCTTCTCCTTGGCGTCCATGCCCACCAGCCGGTCGGCAATTTTCCAGAAGTAATAGCGGATGCCCACCGCCGCTGCTACAAGCCCTTTCTCGAAACCCTGCACGACTACCCCGATTTCCGTTTCGCCGCCCATTTTTCTGGATGGCTGCTCGACTGGCTACGCCAGCGCTACCCAGCCGACATGGCTCTGCTCGCCGCGATGGTGGCCCGTGGCCAGGTCGAACTGTTCAGTTCCGGCGACACCGAACCGGTGCTCGCCGCCATTCCCCAGCGCGACCGGGTCGGCCAGCTGCAAACGCTGAACGAGAAGCTGACCGCCTGGACCGGTACCACGCCAACCGGTGCCTGGCTTACCGAGCGGGTCTGGGAATCATCGGTCGTTCCGGCGCTGGCCGCAACCGGCATCGCCTACGTGACCGTGGACGACTACCATTTCTTGTGCGCCGGCAAGCACGCCGACGAACTCGACGGCTACTTCAGCACCGAGGAAGATGGCGCCCGGCTCGACCTCTTCCCGATCTCCGAAGCATTGCGCTACCGCTTGCCCTTCTCGCCGGCGCACGAGGTCATCGGCTATCTGGAAAACCTCGCCGACCAGGACCGCGCCGCCGCGATCTATTTCGACGACATCGAAAAATTCGGCATCTGGCCGGAAACCTACGACTGGGTCTATAACCGCGGCTGGCTCAAGGCGCTGATCGAAGGCGTGCTGGCGAGCCCGAAGATCCGCACCGCGACCTACGCCGAATTTCACGCCCGAACCGTTACGCGGGGCATCGTCTATTTGCCGACGACGTCATACAGCGAAATGAACGAATGGACGCTGCCGGCGCCGGCTGCCGGCATCTACACGAACCTGCTCGCCAGCGAAAAAGCCGCCGGTCGCGGCGACCGGCACCGGCCCTTTATCCGTGGCGGCATCTGGCGCAACTTCCTGACGCGTTATCCTGAAGCCAACTGGATGCACAAGCGGATGCAGGCACTCTCGGCCCGTCTCGCCACCCTGCCCGCTCCCTCGCCCGAGCTGACCGCCGACCTCTACCGCGCCCAGGCCAACGACGCCTACTGGCACGGCCTCTTCGGCGGCCTCTACCTGCCGCACCTGCGGCGCGCGGTATGGAACAACATCGTCGCGCTCGAAGCCAAGCTCGACGCCGTCCAGCCGCGCCCGGCATGTGTTGCGGTCGACCTCGATTTCGACGGCAAAAGCGAAACCTTCATCCACAACGACCAGTTGCAACTGGTCGTCCGCGATGACGGGCTGGGCGCCGCGCACGAACTGAGCAGCTACGCGCTGACGCACAATTTCGGGGACACCCTGCGCCGCCATCACGAGCATTACCATGACAAGATCGCCGGCGGGCCGACGCGGCATCACGGCGGGGGATCGCCTCGGCCCACGACATCGTCCGCTTCAAGCACCCGGTAGCCCCCGCCGATATCGTTCCCGACGTCGTGCCGCGCGCCCTGTGGCTCGACGAACTCGACGGTGTCGCGATCACTGCCTACGTCCAGGACAGCGCGGCAACGCTGCGTTTCACCCACCCCGGCCTGGTCAAGACGCTCGCCGTGGACGGGTCGACCGTTACCGTCACCTGGCAGTGCAACAACCTCGCCGGCCGCCGCCTGACAACACGCCTCAACCTTGCCATGCCGAGCTGTGATGGTTTCCTCGGTCGCTACGTGCTGGCCGATGGCAGTATTCCTGGTGGCTTTGGCCAGCCGCTCGACCTGGCGGCCGCTACCGCCCTGAATCTCGACGATGGCGTACTCAAGGGCAGCATACAAATCCGGTCAGCGATTCCGGCCGAAATTTGCGGTCGACCGCAGCAGACGGTCTCCCAATCCGAAGCCGGCTTTGAGAAAATCATGCAGAGCGTTGAACTGTCCTTCACCTGGACCGTGCCCAACGACCAGTGCATCATCCAACTCCAACTGACCACCCAACCGAGCGCCTCATGACTGGAACCGTATTCAATCTCGAAGTCAATCCACGCATTCCGGCGCGTCTGCAGCCGCTCGAAGACCTTGCCAGCAACCTCTGGTACAGCTGGGATCGCTCGACACGCTCGCTGTTCGCGCAACTGTCGAACCCGCTGTGGAAGGCGACCAACCACAATCCCAAGGCCTTTCTCAAGCGCGCCGACCAGAAAGGCCTTGAAGCGGCTGCCGAGAATCCGGTCTTCCTCGGCAGCCTGAATCGCGTCGTGTCGGCTTACAGCAGCTACCACGAAATGCCCAACATGGCCCACGTCCACGGCCAACCGTTCAAGAGCGATGACCTGATCGCCTATTTCTGCGCCGAATTCGGCTTCCATGAAAGCCTGCCGATCTACTCTGGCGGCCTCGGCATTCTCGCCGGCGATCACTGCAAGGCAGCCAGCGACATGGGCCTGCCCTTCATCGGCATCGGCCTGCTCTACCACCAGGGCTACTTCCACCAGACGCTCGATGCCAAGGGCAACCAGCAGGCGACCTACAGCGATTCCAATTTCGACGATCTGCCGATTTCGCCGCTGCGCGACACCAACGGGCGGGAAGTTGTGGTCGATGTCGAATTTCCCGGCCGCATGGTTCATGCCAAACTGTGGGAAGCCCGGGTCGGCCACGTCCGGCTTATCCTGCTCGACACTTGGGTTCCCCAGAACACGGCCCATGACCGTGAGATTACCCACCGCCTCTACGGCGGCGACCGGACGATGCGTATCGAGCAGGAAATCCTGCTCGGTGTCGGCGGCGTTCGCGCCCTCGCCGCGCTTGGCCTCAAGCCGACGGTCTGGCATGTCAACGAGGGCCATGCCGCCTTCCTCATCCTCGAACGCATCCGCCAGCTGGTTTCCGCCGGCCTCCCCTACGCCGCGGCCATCGAGGCGGTGAGCTCGAACGTGGTGTTCACCACGCACACGCCGGTACCGGCCGGTCACGATCAGTTCCCCGAGGAAATGATCCGCCACTATTTCTCGCACTGGTGCCAGGAGCTCCACCTGCCCAGCGAGCAACTGCTTGCCCTCGGCCGGGAGCCGGGCAAGGCAAACTTCAACATGACCGCCCTCGCCTTGCGCGGCTCGCGCTACCACAACGGCGTGTCGCGCATCCACGGCGGCGTTTCGGCCGGCATCTGCCGCTACCTGTGGCCGCAGATCGAACCCGCCGAGAACCCGATGGACTACGTCACCAACGGCGTCCATCTGCCGACCTTCCTGGCCACCGAATGGTACGAAACCTTCGAGCGCTACCTTGGCGTGGGCTGGGGTGAACGCCAGACAGAGCCGGCCAACTGGGAGGGCATCTCGCGCATTCCCGATCCGACGTTCTGGAGCATCCGCCAGCAGATCAAGTCACAACTGCTGCAACTCGTCCGTGATCGCATCGGCGAACAGCATCGGCGCAATCAGGGATCGCCGGCCCACCTCGACCGCCTGCTCAAGTTCGCCGATCCGCAAGCCCCGAACATCCTCACCATCGGCTTTGCCCGCCGCTTTGCCACCTACAAGCGTGCCGCGCTGCTCTTCCAGGACCCGGAATGGCTGCGCGAAATCATCGCCCAGGCTGACCGGCCGGTACTCTTCCTGTTCGCCGGCAAGGCCCACCCGGCCGACCTGCCGGGCCAGGAAATCATCCGCAAGATCGCCCAGATGGCCAAGCTGCCGGAGTTCGAGGGCCACATCCTGCTCGTCGAGGGCTACGACCTGCACCTGGCGCGCTCGTTGGTGGCCGGGGTCGACGTCTGGCTGAACAATCCGATCTATCCGCTCGAGGCCTCCGGCACCTCGGGCATGAAGGCGGCGATGAACGGCGCCCTCAACCTCTCGGTACTCGACGGTTGGTGGGGTGAAGGCTATGACGACAGCGGCGACGTGGCGAACGGCTGGGCCATCAGGCCCGCCCCCGAACATCTCGACGAAGCCCAACGCGACGCCGAGGAAGCCCGCACCCTCTATGAACTTCTCCAGGATCAGGTGATCCCGACCTACTACCGCACCGGCCCGATGGGCTATTCACCGGAATGGGTAGCGATGGCCAAGCAATCGATCATGACCATCGCGCCGCGCTTCAACGTCATCCGCATGGTTGCCGAATACGTCAGGAAGTTCTATGCGCCGGCCGCCTTGCATGGTCGACGCTTCGCCAGCGATGAATTCGCCGTCGCCCGCGCGGTCGCCGATTGGAAAGCGCGGGTACGTGGCGCCTGGCCCGGTGTACGCCTGCACCGTCTCGATACACCGGAGCGCCGCCTCGCCTTCGGCAAGTCCCTGGAGATCCAGGTCGCCGTCCAGCTCAACGGACTGAGTCCGGAAGATGTCACCGTCGAGGCGCTGGTCGGCCGCCCCGGCCCCGGCGGCATTTCCAGCCAGCGCGCTCGCCGCTACCCGCTGCATACCGAAGGAATGACCGGCAATGGCGAGATGCTTTATACCCTAAACCTGACGCCCGAACTCTGCGGCAAGCTGGAATACGGGATCCGTATCTTCCCGTCACATCCGGAACTGATCCACAAGTTCGAGCCCGGCCTCATGATCTGGCTATGACCATTGCCGACTCCGCGGCCTGGCGCGCGCTTGCCGCCCATGCCGAAGTCGTGCGCCCGGCGCATCTGCGCCAACTGTTCGCCGCCGACGGGCAACGCTTCGAACGCTTTTCGCTGCGCCAGGACGGCCTGTTGCTCGATTTTTCCAAGCAGCGCATCGACGCCGAAACACTGGCTCTGCTGCATGCGCTGGCTGACGCCGCCGACGTCGAGGGCTGGAAGCGGAAGATGCTGGCCGGCGAACCGATCAATCACACCGAAGGCCGCGCCGTGCGCCACATGGCCCTGCGTGCCGACGAGCGGGAGCCGCTCGAAGTGCGCGTCGTTCGCGAGCGCCTGCATAACTTCTGCGAAAGCATTCACAGCGGCAAGTGGCGGGGCTTTGCCGGCGAGCACATCACCGACGTCGTCAACATTGGCATCGGCGGCTCCGATCTCGGTCCGCGCATGGCGGTCAGGGCACTTGCCGGGCATCAGCTGCCCGACCTCAAGATCCATTTCGTCGCCAACGTCGATGGCGCCGACATCGCCCCGCTGCTCGCCCGCCTCAACCCGCGCACGACACTGTTCGTGATTGCCAGCAAGACCTTCACGACGCTCGAGACGCTGACCAATGCACGCACTGCCCGCGCCTGGCTGCTCGCCGCAGCCGGCCGCGAAAGCGCCGTCTGCCAGCATTTTGTCGCCATCTCGACCAACCTGGAACTGACGCGACAATTCGGCATCCCCCACAACAACGTGTTCGAATTCTGGGATTGGGTCGGCGGGCGCTTTTCGCTGTGGTCGGCGATCGGCCTGTCGCTCGCTCTGGCCATCGGCTGGCACCAGTTCGAGCAGTTGCTGGGCGGCGCCCGCGCCATGGACAGGCACTTCCTCGACGCCCGGGCAGCCGCCAACCTGCCGCTGACGCTGGCCCTGCTGACCGTGTGGAATACCGACTTCCTCGGCGCGTCGACCGCAGCCGTCCTGCCCTACAGCCAGTCGCTGTCTCTGCTGCCGGCCTACCTGCAGCAGCTCGAAATGGAAAGCAACGGCAAGCAGACCGACCGCGACGGCGAGACGGTCGGGGTCGCGACCTGTCCGGTGCTCTGGGGCGAAGCGGGAACCAATGGCCAGCACTCGTTCTATCAATTGATTCATCAGGGTGGCCGGACCATTCCCTGCGATTTCATTGCGCTGCGCGACAGCGACTTTCCGCTGCCCGGCGGCCACCATGCGGCGCTGCTTGCCAACTGCCTCGCACAATCGGCCGCGCTCGCCTTCGGCCAGACCGCCGCTGAAGCCCGCGCCGCCGGCGTCCCGGAAGCGCTCGTGCCGTACAAGGTGTTCCCCGGCAATCAGCCGTCGACCACGCTGCTGCTGCCGGCGCTGAACCCCTACACGCTGGGCCAGTTGCTGGCACTCTACGAGCACAAGGTGTTCTGTCTGGGCGTCCTGTGGAACCTGAATTCGTTCGACCAATGGGGCGTCGAACTCGGCAAGCAACTCGCCAGCCGACTGACGCCGCTGCTCGAAGGCTCTGGCGACGACACCGCCTTCGACGCCTCGACGCGCGGCCTGATCGCCGCCCTGAGGAGTTGATGCCATGAGCCGACTCGCTATCCTCTTTGCCGCATCGGAAATGGCGCCCTGGGTCAAGACCGGCGGTCTCGGCGACGTCGCCGCCGCCCTGCCGGCGGCGCTGCGCCGCGCCCGGCATGACATCCGGGTGCTGATTCCGGCCTACCCCGCCTTGCACAAGGCATTCCCCGGGGCCACCGTGCTCGCCGACCTGCCGGCCCTGGCGCCGGCGCTGCCGCCAGCGCGTCTGCTCGCCGCCGAAGCCGACGGCCTGCCGCTGATCCTGCTCGATTGCCCGGAACTGTTCGCGCGCTCAGGCAATCCCTACCTTGATGCGCTCGGCCACGACTGGCCGGACAATGCCATCCGTTTCGGTCTGCTGTCTCGGGTCGCCGCACTGCTCGGGCAAGCCGGATCACCGCTCGGCTGGCAGCCGGATGTCGTGCACGTCAATGACTGGCAGACCGCGCTCGCGCCTGCCTGGCTGCATTACGAAGGTGGTGCCGCCAGCGTCGTCACGGTGCACAATATCGCCTTCCAGGGCACTTTCGCTGCTGGTCATCTGATGGCCCTCGGCTTGCCCGAGTACGCCTGGCGCTTCGACGGCGTCGAGTACCACGGCCAGCTTTCCTTCCTCAAGGCCGGCCTGCAACTGGCGACGCTGATCTCGACCGTCAGCCCTACCTACGCCGGCGAAATCCAGCACGCACATTTCGGCTACGGACTGGCCCCGTTGCTGCGCCACCGCGCCGACGCGCTGCGCGGCATTCTCAACGGCGTCGACACGGCGCTCTGGAACCCGGCAAGCGACCCGACACTGGCCGCACCCTACGCCGCCAACCGGCTGGCCGCCAAGCGCGAGAACAAGCGCGCCCTGCAAGGGGAAATGGGGCTTGAACCCGCTGTCGACCGCCCGCTGTTCGGCATCATCAGCCGCCTGACGCAGCAAAAGGGTCTCGATCTCGTTCTGACGCTGGGTGAAGGCATCACGCAGCTGCCGGCACAACTCGCGGTCCTCGGTAGCGGAGACAAGGCGATTGAAGCCGGCTTCAGCAGCCTCGCCGCCAGCCACCCCGGGCAGATCGCCGTTCGCCTGGGTTTCGACGAAGCGCTGGCGCATCGCATCGAAGCCGGTGCCGACTGCTTTCTGATGCCATCGCGCTTCGAGCCGTGCGGGCTGAACCAGATGTACAGCCTGCGCTACGGCACGCCACCGATCGTCCGCGCCACCGGCGGCCTCGCCGATACCGTGGTCGACGCCAGCGATGCCACGCTGGCCGACAGGACCGGCAACGGTTTCGTCATCGACGAAGCGACCCCGCACGCGCTCTGGCTGGCGCTCGAACGCGCCACGCGCTGCTGGCACAAGCGCAAGGTCTGGCAGCGCATCCAGCAGAACGGAATGCGCCGCGATTTCTCGTGGGAACACGCCGCCCACGACTACGTCGCTCTGTATCGCGACGCCATCGCTGCCCACGGCTGAAGCCCGCCCGGATGCCGGAAATCGTCATCATCGCCGCCGTCGCCAGAAACCGGGTCATCGGTCGCCTCAACCAGCTGCTCTGGAACATTCCCGAAGACATCGCGCACTTCAAGGCGCTGACGACTGGCCACACTGTAGTCATGGGACGCAAAACATGGGAATCGCTACCCCCGCGCTTCCGTCCGCTGCCCGGCCGCCACAACATCGTAATCACCCGCCAGACCGCTTACAGCGCCCCCGGCGCCGAAAACGCCTACTCGCTGGAAAATGCCCTCACACTGACGTCCACCGCAACCACCATCTTCATCATTGGCGGCGAGCAAATCTATACGCAGGCAATGGCCGTCGCCGACCGCCTGGAGATCACCGAGGTTGATCTGGAACCT
Source organism: Candidatus Dechloromonas phosphorivorans (assembly GCA_016714975.1). Lineage (GTDB taxonomy): Bacteria > Pseudomonadota > Gammaproteobacteria > Burkholderiales > Rhodocyclaceae > Azonexus > Azonexus phosphoriphilus. The sequence goes on from JADKBR010000026.1 coordinate 68,023, forward strand.
GAGGGGGATGCCTGGTTTCCAGAGATTGACCCGGTTGACTGGAAGATTGTCGAAAGAACCGAAGGCGCCGGTTTCTCCTTCGTCACGTGGCGCCGGCAGGAAACCTGAATCCGTGGCGCCGTGTTCCAGCGTCGCGACGGTCGCGTCACCGCCTTTCCGTTCCCGGCGCCGCTCACGCTGGCAGAACGCTTCGTCGGCAGGCGGTCGATCCTTGATTCGGGCAGCCGACCGCGCAATGCGCGATAATTGCGCGTTTGGATACCTTTGTTTCATGCCGTTGAGCGATGCGCCACCAATGGTGGCGAGCACCGTGGTTTTCGTTGAGGAGATACAACTTGTCCACTGTTCTGGGCCTGCACACTGGCCACGAGTCTTCCGCCGTTCTGTTCCGGGACGGGCAACTCGTCGCAGCAATATCTGAGGAGCGCCTGTCGCGCATCAAGAACGACGGAGGCCGGCTACCAGACGCGGCCATCGCCCGGGTCCTCGGCATGGGCGGACTGGAACGCACCCAGACAGAGCACCTGGCGCTACAGTACAACTTCCTGCCCGAGGAGTATTTCCGACGCGAGACGCTGCTCAAGGAGTTCGAGCGGCGGTTTTCCCGCTTCAAGAAGAAACTGGCGAACCAGGACCGACCGCAGATGATGGCGCGTAACCTGCTCAAGCAACTGCGCAAGCAGGGCAAGCCGTTTGACCCCTACTTCCGCAAGGATGAATTCCTCGTGGGGGAAGGCTTCTCTCCCAGCACGACGCTGCGCTTCCACGATCACCACGATGCCCATGCCCTGCCCGCCGCCTATTATTCCGGTTTCGAGCGGGCGGCGGTTTTCACGATGGACGGTGTGGGTGACCTCGACATCAACCACACCTCGTGCATATACGACAAAGGCAGGGTTCGTCGGATCCATGTCACCAATACCGTTGGCACCTCGGCCGGCGGGTTCTACGGCGCCATTACCCGGATTCTCGGTTTCCGCGAGCTGCGTCACGAAGGCAAGGTGATCGGCCTCGCCGCCTACGGCAACCCGGCGCCCCTGTACGAGGCGTTCTCGCGGGCGCTCAGGCTATCAGCCGACGGGAACACGCTGGATTCGGATTTCGCCTGCCAGCATGAGCGGGTGCGCTACGACTACCTGGCGTCTGTCGCCGAGGGACATTCGCGCGAGGACGTCTCCGCCGCCGCCCAGCAGGTCCTCGAAGACGTCGCGCTGGAACTGATCCGACGGTTTCTCGACGAAACCGGACTCGACTGCGTCGCCCTGAACGGCGGCGTCTTCGCCAACGTCAAGCTCAACCAGCGCATCGCTGCGCTGCCCCAAGTCAAACAGGTATTCGTCTTTCCCGCAATGAGCGACACCGGCAATAGCGTCGGCTCGGCGCTGCTCGACCTGCAGGCCTCTTCGCCTGAGGTATTTGCGGCGAACCGGAAACCCCTGGAAACCGTGTATTGGGGTCCGGAGTACGACGACCATGCGATCCATGCCGCGCTACAGGCGGCTGGTATCGCCTGCGAGCGTATGGACGAGGAAGCATTGATCCGCCGTACGGCGGCTGCGATCCATGGCGGCCGCGTGGTCGGCTGGTTCCAGGGACGCATGGAATTTGGGCCGCGTGCACTTGGCAACCGCAGCATGCTGGCCCAGCCGACCGAAAAGGGCATCAACGACTGGCTCAACCAGCGGCTCGACCGCTCTGAATTCATGCCGTTCGCGCCCAGCGTGCTTGAAGAGCGGGCAGAGGAACTGTTCGAGAACATTCCCAAGGCCCGCCATGCCGCCGCCTTCATGACAATCACCTTCGACGTCAAACCGGAATGGCGGCACCGCATTTCGGCGGTGGTCCACGTCGACGGGACCGCCCGTCCGCAACTGGTCAACCGCAAGACCAACCCGCGCTACCACCGGCTGATCGAAGCTTACGCCGCCCTCTCCGGGCTACCGCTGGTGCTCAACACCAGCTTCAATGTCCACGAGGAACCGATCGTCTGCGGCCCCGAAGAGGCGGCGCGTGCTTTCGTCGAGAAGCGGATCGACGCGTTGGCCATCGGCAACTTCTGGGCGGAACACCGCGACTGATCGTTGGCCGGTCGGCTGGCGGACCCGAGATCGACGCTAGCGGACGCAATCCACGTAATAGCTCCCGTCCTCCCCCTTGACCAGGCCGTGGATATCTGTCTCGAAACCGGGAAAACGGGCGTTGAATTCGCGGGCGAACTTCAGGTAGCTGCAGATCGTCCGGTTGAAGCGCTCGCCCGGAATCAGCAGCGGAATGCCCGGTGGGTAAGGAGTCAGCAGGACGGCCGTGACGCGGCCTTCGAGAACATCGACCGGGACGCGCTCGATCTCGCGGTGCGCCATTCTCGCGAAGGCATCGGCCGGGCGCATCGCCGGCACCATGTCCGACAGGTACATTTCGGTGGTCAGGCGTGCAACGTCGTTCTGCCTGTAGATTCCGTGGATCTGGGAACACAGGTCGCGCAGGCCGACCTTCTCGTAGCGCGGGTTCTTCTGCACGAATTCCGGCAGGACCTTCCACAGCGGATGGTTCCGGTCATAATCGTCCTTGAACTGCTGCAGCTCGGTGACCAGCGTGTTCCAGCGGCCCTTGGTGATGCCGATGGTGAACATGATGAAGAAGCTGTAGAGACCGCACTTCTCGACGATGATGCCGTGCTCGGCGAGGTACTTGGTGACGATGGCGGCCGGGATGCCGATATCGGCGGCGAAATTCCCTTCGACGTCGAGGCCCGGTGTGATGATGGTCGCCTTGATCGGGTCGAGCATGTTGAAGCCGTCAGCCAGTTCGCCGAAACCGTGCCAGCGGTCGCCGGGCTTGAGCATCCAGGCCTCGCGGTCTTCGACGCCCTCCTCGGAAAAGACGTCGGGGCCCCAGACCTTGAACCACCAGTCGGCGCCCCACTCCTCGTCCACCTTGCGCATGGCGCGCCGGAAATCGAGAGCTTCGGAAATCGATTCCTCGACCAGCGCGGTGCCGCCCGGCGCTTCCATCATCGCTGCCGCGACGTCGCACGAGGCGATGATCGCGTATTGCGGCGAGGTCGAGGTGTGCATCAGGTAGGCCTCGTTGAAGATAACTCGGTCGAGCTTGCGCGTCTCGCAGTCCTGGACCAGGATCTGCGAAGCCTGACTGAGGCCGGCGAGCAGCTTGTGCGTCGATTGCGTGGCGAAAACCATCGACTCCTTGCAGCGCGGGCGGTCGGCGCCAATGGCGTGGTAATCGCCGTAAAAGTCGTGAAAGGCGGCATGCGGCAGCCAGGCCTCGTCGAAATGCAGCGTGTCGATCTTGCCGTCGAGTTCCTTCTTGATTTCCTCGACGTTGTAAATGATTCCGTCATAAGTCGACTGGGTGATCGTGAGTACCCGCGGCTTGGCGCTCTTGTCGGTGGCGAACGGGTTGGCTGCGATCTTCTTCTGGATGCTCTCCCAGGCGAACTCGCTCTTCGGAATCGGGCCGATGATGCCGAAGTTGTTGCGCGTCGGCATCAGGAAAACCGGCACGGCGCCGGTCATCATGATCGAATGCAGCACCGACTTGTGGCAGTTGCGGTCGACGACGACGACGTCGCCGGGCGCCACCGTCGAGTGCCAGACAATCTTGTTCGATGTCGACGTGCCGTTGGTGACGAAATACAGGTGATCGGCATTAAAAATGCGCGCCGCGTTGCGCTCCGAGGCGGCGACCGGGCCAGTGTGGTCGAGCAACTGGCCGAGTTCCTCGACGGCATTGCAGACGTCGGCGCGCAGCATGTTTTCGCCGAAGAACTGGTGAAACATCTGGCCCACCGGACTCTTAAGGAAGGCGACGCCGCCCGAATGGCCCGGGCAGTGCCAGGAATACGAACCGTCGGCGGCATAGTGCGTCAGCGCGCGAAAGAAGGGCGGTGGCAGCGAATCGAGATAGGCGCGGGCTTCACGCTTGACGTTGCGCGCGATGAATTCGGGGGTGTCCTCGAACATGTGGATAAAGCCGTGCAGTTCGCGCAGAACGTCGTTCGGAACGTGGCGCGAGGTGCGTGTTTCGCCGTGCAGAAAGATGGGGATTTCGGCGTTTCGGTTGCGGATCGCGGTCACGAAGGCGCGCAGTTTGGCTAGAGTCTGGTCAGGCGCGACCGCCAGCTCCTCGTCGCCGATCGAGAGGATGAAGGCGCAGGCGCGTGACTGCTGCTGCGCGAACGAAGTCAGGTCACCGAAGCTGGTGACGCCCAGCACTTCCAGCCGCTCTCTCTCAAGCGCCGCGGCGAGCGCACGGATGCTGAGGCCGTAGGTATTCTCGGAGCGGTAATTTTCATCGATGATGATGACGGGGAAGTGGAAGCGCATGTTGAATCCTTGAAAAACAGCGACCCGCCGCATCGGGTCACGGATTGAGACCTTTTGGCCACGCCGCCCGGCGTCAGATCTTGGGCAGCGTCACGCCGACCTGACCCTGGTACTTGCCGCCCCTGTCCTTGTACGAGGTTTCGCAGATCTCGTCGGACTCGAAGAACAGCACTTGGGCGCAACCCTCGCCGGCATAGATCTTGGCCGGCAGCGGGGTGGTGTTCGAGAATTCCAGCGTCACGTAGCCTTCCCACTCCGGCTCGAAAGGCGTCACATTGACGATGATGCCGCAGCGCGCATAGGTACTCTTGCCAAGGCAGATGGTCAGCACCGAGCGCGGAATGCGGAAATACTCCAGGGTCCGCGCCAGCGCGAACGAGTTGGGTGGAATGATGCAGACGTCGGACTCGATCTCGACAAAGGATTTCGGATCGAAGGCCTTGGGATCGACGACGGTCGAGTTGATGTTGGTGAATATCTTGAATTCGCGCGCGCAGCGAATGTCGTAACCGTAGCTGGAGGTGCCGTAGGAAACGATCTTCTGGCCATTTGCCTCGCGCACGAGCTCAGGGGAAAACGGCTCGATCATGCCGTGCTCCGCCGCCATGCGGCGTATCCATTTGTCTGATTTGATGGCCATTTCTTCCCGTCCGCGCTGCAAGAGGCTAAGGCGGGATTCTACCCGCCTTTGCGCGGTACATTGGCGAAAAATCAGGTGTTCTGCACGACGATATTCGGGAACTTGGACGTCATGTCCTTTGCTTTCTCGCCAATCTTTACCGCAATGCGGCGGGCGATGCTGCGGTAGATCTCCGCCGTGCGCGAATCCGGCGCGCCAACGACCGTCGGCTTCCCGGCATCGGTCATTTCGCGGATCGCTAGTTCGAGCGGCAGGCTGCCGAGGAACTCGACCTCGTAATCCTTGCCCATGCGCTCGCCGCCGCCGGCGCCGAAAATGTGCTCCTCGTGGCCGCAACGGGAGCAGATGTGGATGCTCATGTTCTCGACGATCCCGAGAATGGGAACATTGACCTTCTCGAACATTTTCAGCCCCTTGCGCGCGTCGATCAGCGCGATGTCCTGCGGCGTGGTGACGATCACCGCACCGGTCACCGGCACTTTCTGCGCCAGCGACAACTGGATGTCGCCGGTGCCCGGCGGCATGTCGACAATCAGGTAATCAACATCGTGCCAGTTGGTCTGGCCGATCAACTGGTCAAGCGCCTGTGCCACCATCGGGCCGCGCCAGACCATCGGCGTCTCGACATCGACCATGAAGCCGATCGACATCGCCTGCACGCCGTAGGCCTCCAGCGGCTCCATGCTCTGGCCGTCCTTCGATTCCGGCTGCTGGCCGGCAAGGCCGAGCATCTGCGGCTGCGAGGGGCCGTAGATGTCAGCGTCGAGGATGCCGACGCTGGCGCCTTCCTGAGCCAGCGCCAGCGCCAGGTTGACCGCGGTCGTGCTCTTGCCGACACCACCCTTGCCGGAGGCGATGGCGATGATGTTCTTGACGCCCGGCACCAGCTTGACGCCGAGTTGCACGGAGTGGGCAACGATTTTTGCATAGACGTTGGCCGACACGTTACCGACACCCGGCAGCGTGCGCACGGCGGCGATCACCTGCTTGCGGATGGCGTCGATCTGCGTTTTGGCCGGGTAGCCGAGTTCGATATCGAAGGAGAGGTCGGCACCATCGATCTTGATATTCTTCAGCGATTTGCCGGCGACGTAATCCTTGCCGGTATTGGGGTCGACCGCGGCAGCGAGGGCGGTCTTGATCTGCTGTTCTGTAAGACTCATGGAAACTCCGGGTGAGCGTGAGCGGGCGGGAATACCCGAGCAATTTGCTACAGTATAGCGCAAACCCCGCTCGGCGAGAGCCTCGCGGTAAAATTGCGCTTTATTTTTGTTCCGGTCGCCCACCCATGTCGCGCAAGATTCTCGTCACCTCCGCACTTCCGTACGCCAACGGCGCCATCCACCTCGGCCATCTGGTCGAGTACATCCAGACCGACATCTGGGTGCGCTTCCAGAAGATGCGCGGCAACGAGTGCTGGTACGTCTGCGCCGACGACACCCACGGAACGCCGATCATGCTGCGCGCCGAGCAGGAGGGCATCACGCCGGAAGCCCTGATCGCCCGCGTCCATGGCGAGCACGCCCGCGACTTTGCCGGCTTCCTGGTCGGCTTCGACAACTACTACACGACCCACTCAGCCGAAACCCGCGCCTGCGCCGACGACATCTACCACAAGCTGCGCGCGGCCGGGCTGATCGAGACGCGCACCATCGAGCAGTATTACGACCCGCTCAAGCAGTTGTTCCTGCCCGACCGTTTCATCAAGGGCGAATGTCCGAAATGCGGCACTGCCGACCAGTATGGCGACAACTGCGAATCCTGCGGCGCCGCCTATGCCCCGACCGATCTCAAGAACCCGTACTCGGCCATTTCCGGCGCCAAGCCCGAGCTGCGCGCATCCGAGCATTACTTCTTCAAACTTTCCGACCCGCGCTGCGAAGCTTTCCTGCGCCGCTACACCAGCCGCGACAACGGCGCCCTGCAGGCCGAGGCCGCCAACAAGATGCAGGAATGGCTGGGTGCCGAGGGCGAAAACCGGCTGACCGACTGGGATATCTCGCGCGACGCGCCCTATTTCGGCTTCGAAATCCCCGATGCGCCGGGCAAGTATTTCTACGTCTGGCTCGACGCGCCGATCGGCTACATGGGCTCGTTCAAGAACCTTTGCAGCAGGAATGGCCTCGATTTCAACGAGTGGTTCAAGGCGGATTCGACGACCGAGCTGTACCATTTCATCGGCAAGGACATCCTCTATTTCCACGCGCTGTTCTGGCCGGCCGAACTGGCCCATGCCGGCTACCGCACGCCGACGAAGATATTCGCACACGGCTTTCTCACGGTCGACGGGGCAAAAATGTCGAAGTCGCGCGGCACCTTCATCACCGCGCAGAGCTACCTCGACACCGGCCTCAACCCGGAATGGCTGCGTTACTACTACGCCGCCAAGCTGTCGGCGAGCATGGAAGACATCGACCTCAACCTCGGCGATTTCGCGGCGCGCGTCAATTCCGACCTCGTCGGCAAGTACGTCAACATCGCCAGCCGCTCGGCTGGGTTCATTGCCAAACGCTTCAACGGTCAGCTCGCTCCGGCCGACGCCAATTTGCCGGCGCTCCGGACGATCCAGAAAGCCGCCGGGCGCATTGCCGAACTCTACGAAGCCCGCGAATTCTCCAAGGCGATGCGCGAGATCATGCTGCTGACCGACGCCGCCAACCAGTACGTCGACAGCATCAAGCCTTGGGAACTGGCCAAGAAGGAAGGCAAGGACGGCGAGCTGCACACCGCCTGCAGCAATGCGCTCAACCTGTTCCGCCTGCTGACGGTGCTGCTCAAGCCCATCCTTCCCGCCATTGCCGGAAAGGTCGAAAAATTCCTCAACATTGCGCCGCTGGCCTGGGCCGATGCGCAAAGCCTGCTCGCCGCCGGTCACTGCATCAACGCCTACGAGCACCTGATGACCCGCGTCGATGCCAAGCTGATCGAAAAGCTGGTCGACGCCAACAAGGAATCGCTGGCCCCGGCGCCCGAGCAGCAGTCGCCGCAGCGCCACGCCCAGCACCAACAGGCCGAAGTCCCCGCCGCCAGCCCGTGGGAGCCGTACTGCAATATCGACGACTTCATGAAGGCCGACCTACGCATCGTCCGCATCGCCCATGCCGAGCACGTCGACGGCGCCGACAAGCTGGTGCGCCTGACGCTCGACATCGGCAACAACGAAACGCGCAATGTCTTCGCCGGGATCAAGGCGGCTTACGACCCGGCACAATTGATCGGCCGGCTGACCGTCATGGTCGCCAACCTGGCGCCGCGCAAGATGAAATTCGGGCTGTCGGAAGGCATGGTACTGGCCGCCTCGGACACCGCCGGCGAGAGTCCCGGCATCTTCCTGCTGTCACCCGACCCCGGGGCACAACCGGGAATGCGCGTCAAGTGAAAACCTGCGAGAAATTGGCCGGCGCTAGCGGCCATTTTATTGCGCCGCAGCAACATTTGCCCGGCAACCTAAGGTTTCACTTTAACTTCAACCCCCAATCCATGACCCTGGCGGGGAATCTTCCATGTATCCCCAAAATCTGTGGATAAGTCTGTGAATGAACCTTGGCTATCGTCAGCAATTCACGGCCACACAGGGGTTTTTCCTGCCCTGCACGAACTTTTTGCAATAATTCAAGTCATTGATTTTATTGGTTGCATTACAGATAGATGTAATTTCCCAAGAGCCTATTCGCGAACCCAATAAGGATATTCCGCCAAGCAGCATGTCTGTGAGCAATTCCAAACGGGAATTCCGGATTGTCAATGGTTTTTGCCTATTTTTTGACTGCTCTTCCCGATGAAGCGTAGAACCCTGCTGACTGCCCTGCTCGGCTTCTGTGCGCTGCCGCGCCGGTCACTGGCAAGCGCCACTGGTGGTCGCGTGGTGGTGGTCGGTGGTGGCTGGGGTGGACTCTCCGCGGCGCGACACCTGCGCGCATTGGCGCCGCAACTCGATGTCATTCTGATCGACCGCCGGGCGGAATTCTGGTCGCAGCCGCTGTCGAACCGCTGGCTGGTCGGCCTCGCCCGCGGCGACTGGCTCAGACACGACTACCGGCGCGCGGCGCAGCACTTCGGCTATCGCTTCGTCAACGCCGAGGTCGGGGGCATCGATCTCCAGTCGCGCCAAGTCGCCACTTCGGCGGGCAGCTTCGGCTACGACTGGCTGGTCCTGGCGCCCGGCATCCGCGAGGATTTTTCGGCCTGGTACGGTGTCGACCGCGACGCTGCCGCCTACACACGCCGGCATTTTCCATCGGCCTTCCCGGCCGGAGCCGAGCATCTCGCCTTGAAAGCAAAGCTGGAGGCGTTTCAGGGCGGAGATCTGGTCATGACTGTTCCGCCGCTGCCCTATCGCTGCCCGCCGGCGCCCTACGAACGCGCAGGCCTGATCGCCTGGTGGCTGAAAACGCGCAACATCAAGGGACGCCTCGTCATACTCGACCCGAACCTGCCGATGCTGAGTTTCGACCGCATCTTCCGCGAAAGCTACCGCGACCAGGTCACCTACCAGCCGCAAGCGCAGGTCAGATCAGTGGACCCGTACCAGCGCCGCATCGTCACCGACTTCGACACCATCGACTTCGCCGACGCCGTCCTGATGCCTCCGCAGCAGGCCGCCGACCTCGCCTGGGACGGCGGGCTGATCGGTCGCAACACGGACGGCAGGCCAAGCGGTTGGGCGGCCTGCGATCCGTCAACGCTGGCCGTGCCCGGCGACGAGCGCGTCTTTCTCGTCGGGGACGTCATCGACAAGGTGTCGCCGCTGTTCGGGCAGTACCCCAAAACCGGCCAGCTCGCGGCGGCACTCGGGCGCATCGCCGCCACCCAGATCGCCGCCCGCGCGGCGGGCACTGCGGCGCCAAAGCAGTTGCCGGACAGCACCTGCTACGTGGTGAATCGCCCCGAGCCGAAGGAACTGACGCGCATCGAAACCGCTTATCGCTGGCGCGGCGACGACGTGATCCAGCAGACGGTACGCCAGCAGCATGTTCCGCAGGCGGTCGAAGAAGACCTCGACTGGGCGCGCCGCCAGTTCGCCGAGCTGTTCGGCACGACCGGCTGAACGTTGCCTTCAGCCAGAGGTCAATGGCGCGCCCGTGACGATGAATCTGGGCACTGGGTAGATCTCACCCATCTCCCCTGAACGGATGAGTGCGAACAATCACGAACCGTTGCCGCTTGACGATGTTGGCAGGCTTCATGATGGCTCTCTCATCCCAAACCAGCCTCATCAGAGTCAGCTGTCGGGCGGCAGTTCGGGCTTATCTGGAGCTCCACATAAGGCCAATCCCCAACCCCATGACCGCCTGGACGACAGCAGGTTCACATGGCGCTTCTTGCGACTTGACCACCGGTCGAGGTCTGGCTTGCCGAACCCAGACCTTGACGGCTCAAGCGTTCATAGATCGTTCCCGTTCGGATGCATGATTGCGGCCTTGATCGTGTCCTCGCCGATGTCGGGACAGACCTTTTCGATGAAGGCATGCGCGTAGCTGCGCAGGTAGGTGCCACGGCGCACGGCCAGGCGGGTGGTATTTGCCGGAAACAGCGACGGCACGGGAATCAGCACCAGATTGCGGTCCTGTTCCGCGTCGTAGGCCACCGAAGCGACGACACCCACCCCCAGCCCGAGGCCGACATAGGTCTTGATGACGTCCGCGTCGATCGCCGAGAGGACGATGTCGGGGACGATGCCGGCATCGGCGAAGGCCTTGTCGACGTGCGCGCGGCCGGTGAAACCCTCGTGGTAGGTGATGATCGGGTATTCGCCCAGGACTTCCAGCGTGATTTCGCCGGCCGTGATCAGCGGATGGCCGTGCGGAACGATGATGGCGTGATGCCACGAGTAGAACGGGAAGGAAGCGAGTTCGGGAACCTTGTGCACGCTTTCGGTGGCAATCCCGACATCGGCCTGCCCGGAAACCAGCAGCTCGACGATTTCCCGCGGACTGCCCTGGAGCAGGGTCAGGTGCACCTTGGGATAGTCGGTCCTGAACCACTTGATGATCGCCGGCAGCGCATAGCGTGCCTGCGTATGGGTGGTGGCAAGGACAAAATGGCCGGTTTCGCGGCTGGCAAACTGATCGGCGATCCGGCGCAGATTCTGGGTATCGAGCAAGATGCGTTCGACGACTTGGACCAGTTCTTTGCCGGGTTCGGTCATGCCAAGCAGGCGCTTTCCCCTTCGCACGAAGATCTCGATCCCGAGTTCGTCCTCGAGATCCTTGATGTGCTTGCTGACGCCGGGCTGCGACGTATATAGGGCGTTCGCCACCTCGGTGAGGTTGAAATCCTGACGCACCGTTTCCCGCACGATTCGCAGCTGCTGGAAGTTCATTGCTTGCTCCTTGTCGTCGGCTCAGGCGGCGAGCCGCTCGCCCCGGAATACCCTGATTGCGCGCGGGCGCAGCGAAACGTTGTCGCCTTCGTGCAGGCCGAGCGCGCTCAGCGCGTCGCGCGCAATGGTGACCTCGACCAATTCGCCGTCCACCCGCGCCAGTTCGACCTGGGCCGTCGGCCCGACCGAGATGACGCGCAGGATGCGGGCCGGAAAGCCGCCTTCCGGCGAATCCACCGGCAAGAGGTCGAACTCGTGCGGGCGCACGAAGGCAATCGCCTGATCCGTCACGTTGTGGTCCCGGCCGACGTGCAGCGCATGCTCGCCGACATGCAGATGGGCACCGTCGACGCGACCGTGGAACAGATTGACCGAACCGAGGAAGCTGGCGACGAAGGGCGTCGCCGGGTTGTCGTAGACCTCTTCCGGGGTGCCCACCTGTTCGACCTTGCCCTTGTTGATAACCACCACACGGTCGGAAACCTCGAGCGCCTCTTCCTGGTCGTGTGTGACGAAAACACTGGTGACGTGGATTTCGTCATGCAGCTGGCGCAGCCAGCGCCGGAGCTCCTTGCGCACCTTGGCATCGAGCGCGCCGAACGGCTCGTCGAGCAACAGCACCTTGGGTTCGACCGCCAGGGCGCGGGCCAGCGCGATGCGCTGGCGCTGCCCGCCGGACAGTTGCGACGGATAGCGGTCGGCCAGCCAGCCAAGCTGCACGAGGTCGAGCAGGCGCGTCACGCGCTTCTTGATCTCGGCCTCGGCCGGGCGGAATCTCTTGGGCCGCACGCGCAGGCCGAAGGCGACGTTGTCGAATACCGTCATGTGGCGGAACAGCGCGTAATGCTGGAAGACGAAGCCGACCTGGCGCTCGCGTACGTGGCGGTTGGAGGCATCCTCGCCGTCGAGCAGGATCCTGCCGCTGTCGGCAAATTCGAGGCCGGCAATGATGCGCAGCAGGGTCGTCTTGCCGCAACCCGATGGGCCGAGCAACGCGACCAACTGGCCGGACGGAATGTCGAGCGAGACGTTGTCGAGGGCGCGGAAAGCACCGAACTGCTTGTTGATGTCAGTAACTTGGATACCCATGATTAGCTCTCCGAGGGTTTTTGCGATTCGCTGATCTGTTTGCGGGTCTGCCGCTCGACCAGGGTCTTCAGCCCCAGCGTGACGATGGCGAGCATGGCCAGCAGGGATGCCACGGCAAAGGCGGCGGCGTAGTTGTATTCGTTGTAGAGAATTTCCACATGCAGCGGCATGGTGTTGGTCAGGCCGCGGATATGTCCGGAAACCACGGAAACGGCACCGAACTCGCCCATCGCCCGGGCGTTGCAGAGAATCACGCCATAAAGCAGGCCCCATTTGATGTTGGGCAGCGTCGTATGCCAGAACACCTGCCAGCCGGAAGCGCCGAGCACCACCGCCGCTTCCTCTTCTTCGGCGCCCTGGGCTTCCATCAGCGGGATCAATTCGCGCGCGACAAAGGGGAAGGTCACGAAGATGGTGGCCAGCACAATGCCTGGCACGGCAAACAGGATCTTGATGTCGTGCTCGGCCAGCCACGGGCCGAACCAGCCCTGGGCGCCGAAAATCAGCACGTAGATCAGACCGGAAACGACCGGCGAGATCGAGAACGGCAGGTCGATCAGCGTGATCAGGAAGCGCTTGCCGCGGAATTCGAACTTGGCGATCGCCCACGCCGCCGAGACGCCGAACACCACGTTCAGGGGCACGGCAATGGCGGCCGTAATCAGGGTCAGCCTGATTGCCGCCAGCGCGTCGTGATTGGTCAGCGCAGACAGATAGACATCCCAGCCCTTTCGCAGCGCCTGGACGAAGACCGTGGCCAGCGGAAAGAGCAGAAAGATGACGAAGAAGCTCAGGGCAACGGTGATCAGCGTTAGCTTGATCCAGGCGGGCTCACGAGTACTGGGCGTCTCATAGCGCTCCAGCCCGCCCGGTTGCAATGCGATGCTCGCGCTCATGTCAGGCTCCCTTCGTGTAACGGCCGTTCATCCAGCCCTGCAACCCGTTGATCACGAGCAGGAGGATGAAGGAGATGAGCAGCATGACCGAGGCAATGGCGGTAGCGCCCTGGTAGTCATACTGTTCCAGTTTGGTAATGATCATCAGCGGCGTGATTTCCGACACCATCGGCATGTTGCCGGCAATGAAGATGACCGAACCGTACTCGCCCACCGCCCGGGCAAAGGCCATGGCAAAGCCGGTCAGCAGGGCCGGCGCCACGTGCGGCAGGATGATTTTCAGGAAAGTCTGCCAGCGCGAAGCGCCGAGACCGGCAGCCGCTTCTTCGACTTCCTTTTCAAGGTCGGCCAGCACCGGCTGCACGGTACGCACGACGAACGGCAGACCGATGAAGATCAGCGCGATCAGCACGCCTTTTGGTGTGTACGCGATCTCGATACCGAACGGCGCCAGCAGGCTACCGATCGGGCCATTCGGTGCGTACAGCGCAGCCAGCGCAATCCCGGCAACCGCGGTGGGCAGCGCGAACGGCAGATCGACCAGCGCATCAACCAGCCCCTTGCCGGGAAAGCGATAACGCACCAGCACCCAGGCGAAAATCAGGCCGAAAATGACGTTGACCGCGGCAGCCACCAAGGACGCGCCAAAAGTGAGCTTGTAACTCGCCACCACGCGCGGCTCGGTCACCGCGGACCAGAAGGACTCCCAGCCCATGCCGACCGTGTTGGTCACCACTGCCGACAGCGGGATAAGGACGATCAGGGTCAGATAGAAGATCGTATACCCGAGAGACAATCGAAAGCCCGGTAACGGGCTGAAGTTCTTGAAACTTGCCATAACATTTCCCTGATGAGAGTTTTCTCGTTCGCTCCGCTTGCTGCATTGCAGCATTCATTGCCCGAAGTGTAGGGGAAAGCGCTTTATAGGACAAAATACTTAAATTGAAATAGTTAAGATTAAATACATATAACAAAGGGCGAAGGGCTTTCGCCGCTTCGCCCTCTTCACTTACCAGGAGCTTATTTCTTGCCGGTCGGAATATAGATCTGGTCGAAGGTGCCACCATCGGAGAAATGCACCTTCTGTGCGTTGCGCCAACCACCGAAAGCCTTTTCGATGGTCACCAGCTTGACCTTGGCGAACTGCTTGGCATATTTGGCGGCAATCTTGGCGTCCTGTGGCCGGTAGAAGTGCTTCGCGGCAAGTTCTTGGCCTTCCGGCGAATACAGGTACTCAAGGTAAGCCTGCGCCACCTTGCGCGTGCCGCGCTTGTCGACGGTCTTGTCGACGACACTGACCGGCGGCTCGGCGAGGATGGACAGCGACGGCGTGACGATTTCAAACTTGTCGCCGAGTTCCTTGAGCGACAGGTAGGCTTCGTTTTCCCAAGCCAGCAATACGTCGCCGATACCGCGTTCGACGAAGGTCGTCGTCGAGCCGCGCGCGCCGGAATCGAGCACCTTGACGTTCTTGAAGATCTGCCCGACGAATTCCTTGGCCTTGGCTTCGTTGCCGCCCGGCTGTTCGAGGGCGTAGGCCCAGGCTGCCAGGTAGTTCCAGCGGGCGCCGCCGGAGGTCTTGGGGTTCGGCGTGATGATGCCGACGTCCGGCTTGACCAGGTCGTTCCAGTCCTTGATCCCCTTGGGGTTGCCCTTGCGCACCAAAAAGACGATGGTCGAGGTATAGGGCGAGGAGTTGTTCGGCAAGCGTTTCTGCCAGTCCGCCGGGATCAGGCCCTTGTCGGAAATCGCGTCAATGTCGTAGGCCAGCGCCAGCGTCACGACATCGGCGTCGAGGCCGTCGATGACGGCGCGCGCCTGCTTGCCGGAACCGCCATGCGACTGGTTGATGGTGACATTGTCGCCGGCCTTGGCTTTCCAGTACTTGGCAAAGGCTGCGTTGTACTCCTGATAGAGTTCGCGCGTCGGATCGTACGAGACATTGAGCAGCGTGACGTCGGCCGCCAGGGCATTGCCGGCAACCAGCGATGCGGCGAGCAGGCCGGCAATGATGGATCTGATTTTCATGATGACTCCGTTCGGTTGAGGTGGAGCGGAGTCTAAGAAGATCGTTCGTGCGCCAGAACGAATCATTCTTCATTTGCTTATACGTCGATCGCGAAATAACAATTGCCGGGCGCTGATGACGCCACTCACCCCCCGGATTCTTCTCCCGCCTGCTGTATCCGATAGCCGTGCGCCTGCAGCAGACGAACGGCCTGCTCGACGTTCCTGCGCGTCTTTCCGGGCAGTCTTTGCCCCTCAGGTGTCTGCGGTTTCAGTTCACAGCCATGGGCTTGCAGCCAAGCACTGATCGCCTGCAAGCCTTTCTGTCCGATGCCTTCTGCTTGCTGCAGGCGACGGTAGCCAAGCGCGGCGACTTCGGCCGGGGAAAATTCCGGGCGGTCGAATATCTTGCGCAGGGCGTTCTGTTGCAGGGTCGGCAAGCAGTTCATGGCACGCGCCGCTGCACTGTCCGAACCGTTGCTCGGTTTGTCTGCCATGGATTGGATCTCCGACTCCGGATGGTCATTCGCAAGAAGAGGGCTTGGGCCTGAGATTAGGACGGGTCGGCGAGCCTCGCAACGACGATTTGCTGATAACGATATGCCCGATCGGCAAGCCCCGAAGCGATGCCAGGCCCTGCACTTCTTTGCATATGAAAAATAATTCGTTGGTCAGACAGCTTCGATCCTGCACATTCACAGCGATTGAAACCGCCGGCGGCTCGGGTTTGTGCAATCCACACCGGCCAAGGCACATCGACAGGGAGAATCCATGAAACGCCTCTTGCCATTGCTCGGACTGCTGGCTTCCGCCGCGGCTCTTTCCGCGGAAGGGAACACCCAGCCCACTGCGCCGGCGCCCTTCCCCTATTTCGTCGCCAACTGCTTCAACTGCCACGGCACCGAAGGCCGGGTCAATTCCGCGATTCCGGCAATCGCCGGGCGCGACAAGGCGTATCTGGAAGAAACCCTGAAGGCCTACAAGGCCGGCACCAAGCAGGCCACGATCATGAATCAGTTGGCCAAGGGCTATACCGATGAAGAAATCGTCGTACTCGCCGATTACTTTTCCCGTCAGAAATAGGGGGCGATGACCATGTCCCTGATCAACAATGACCGCCGCCGCCTGCTTCAGGCCTTCGGTGCCTCCGCCACACTGGCCGGCGCCGCGCTGCTGCCCGGCGGAGCCTTCGCCGCCCCGAAGAAGGGCAAGAAACTCGGCCGTGTCGTCGTCATCGGCGCCGGCTTCGGCGGCGCCACTGCCGCCAAGTACCTGCGCAAATGGAGCGACGGCGCCATCGAGGTGGTGCTCATCGAGCGCAACAAGGAATTCATCTCCTGCCCGACTTCCAATGAAGTGCTGGCCGGCCATCGCGAGTTCGACACACTCGTCCACAGCTTCGATGGCTTGAAGAAGAACTGGGGGATCAAGATGGTGCACGCCGCGGTGACCGCGGTCGACCCGGAAAAGCGGACGGTCAAGACCGATCGCGGCGACAGCTTCACTTACGATCACCTGGTCATCTCGCCGGGCATCGATTTCAACTTCGGCGCCGTCACCGGCTACGACGAAGCGGCCCAGAAGAAGATCCTGCACGCCTGGAAAGCCGGCCCGCAGACCGTCGCGTTGCGCAAGCAACTGGTCGATCTGCCCGATGGCGGCACCTTCATCATCTCGATTCCGAAAGCACCCTACCGCTGCCCGCCCGGACCCTACGAGCGCGCTGGCCTGGTTGCCAGCTACTTCAAGGTGCACAAGCCGAACGCGAAGATCCTCGTCCTAGACGCCAACGACAAGATCATTTCCAAGACCAAGCTGTTCGCCGACAACTGGGCCAGCGACTACAAGGGCATTATCGAGTATCGTCCGAACTGGAATACGGTCGAAATCAACGCCGAGTCGAACATCATCACCAGCGAAATCGGCGACCGTGAGCGCGGTGACGTGATCAACCTGATCCCGCCGCAGACCGCCGGCAAGATCGCCCACGACATCGGCGTCGTCAACGCCAACAACCGCTGGGCGACGGTCGACTGGGTGACGCTCGAGTCGACCGCCGTGAAGAATGTTCACGTTCTCGGCGACGCGACCCTGTCGGCGCCACTGATGCCGAAATCCGGCCACATCGCCAACCAGCACGGCAAGGCAGCGGCGGCGGCGATCTTCGAAATCCTCTCGGGACGCGAGGCCCGTCCGACGCTGATGGCCAACACCTGCTACTCGCTGGTCGACGACCGGCGCGCCATCCACGTCGATTCGGTGCACCGCTGGAACCCCGAGAAGAAGCAGTTGCTGGTGGTCGAAGGTTCGGGCGGCGTCTCGAAGGAACCGTCTGTCGAGGAAGGCTTGTACGCCCGGGCGTGGGCCAAGAACATCTGGTCGGACATCCTTTCATGAGCAAGCATCGTGGATAGGGTGCTGATCGTCCCCGGACTGCGCAACAGCGGTCCGGACCACTGGCAAAGCTGGCTCGAAAACGTACTGCCCGACACCCACCGCGTCGTCCAGAATAACTGGGAGCAGCCCTGCCTGAGCGACTGGGCCGCACGCGTTCGCGAGGAGATTGATGCGCAAGGCGAGCCAGTATGGGTGGTCGCCCACAGTTTCGGATGCCTTGCCGCAGTGACCGCCGGGCTCGTGCGCGGCGAGCGCATACGCGGGGCGCTTCTCGTGGCGCCTGCCGACCCCGATCACTTCAGCGAGCCGGCGGCCTTGCTCGAGGAACGACTGGCGTTCCCGAGCGTGGTCGTCGCGAGCGAAAACGATCCGTGGGTCGCGACCAACGTCGCCCGGCATTGGGCAAGGCATTGGGGCAGCGATTTCGTCAACGTCGGCGCAGCCGGCCACATCAACGTCGATTCGGGTCACGGACCGTGGCCCGAAGTCCTGCAGTTGCTGGAACGCCTGCGCGTGGGCACATCGCCTGCCGGACCCGTTTCGCAACAGGCCCGCCCGTTAGATGCATTTCGTATATGCATCTGAATATTCGTTCGTTTGCTTCAATATGGGCAGGCCGTACACTCCGGCCATCGTCCCAGCCGGCGGGGGCGCGCGCTATCTGCCTGCCGCAATTCCGCGCTCGCCGCGGCGTTGACCGCAGCATTGCGAGCAAGGGGCGCGACGGCCCGCCTTGCCGGAAATCCCCGCTGATCCGAGTTGCCAGGAACGAATACCATGCAGGCAGGCTGGAGCGACAAGCAGATCAACCTGACCGCCAGACGGCTCAAGGCGATCGCACAACCGCTCCGCCTGGGCATAATCTGCCTGCTTGCCGAAGGCGAACGCTCGGTCGGCAAAATCTGTGACGCCCTCGGCACGACGCAGCCCAACATCTCCCAGCACCTCGGCGTGCTGGCAGACCAGAAAGTCCTGACCTCGAGGAAAGACGCCAACCGGGTCTATTACTCGATCGCGGATGCCCGGCTGCTGGAGGTGATTGAACTGCTCAGGACCACCCACTGCTCCTGAGCAGCCTTCTTGTGCGCCGGCAAACCGCCTCCATGAATACGAACGGACCCGCATTCGGGCCCGTTCCTGATGGCAGCGACAGGTGATAGCCCTACGCGGCGAGCTTCCCCTTGCCACGCGCCAGGCGACGCAAGACGGCAAGCATGCGGTCGATTTCCTCGCAGGTATTGTAGAACGCCAGCGACGGCCGGACAGTGGCTTCGACACCGAAGCGGCGAAGGATCGGCTGCGCGCAGTGATGGCCGGAGCGTACCGCGATGCCTTCCTCGTTGAGCGCCTTGCCGACCTCTTCCGGGTGATAGCCGTCGAGGACGAAGGACGCCACGCTGGCCTTTTCCGCCGCCGTGCCGATCAGGCGCACGCCGGGAATCGACGACAGGCCCCGCGTCGCATAGACCAGCAGGTCATGCTCGTAACGGGCGATGTTCTCGATGCCGACGCGATCGACGTAGTCCAGCGCCGCACCGAGGCCCACCGCGTCGGCGATGTTGCCGGTGCCGGCTTCGAACTTGCCGGGTGGCGGCTGGAACAGCGTGCGCTCGAAGGTGACGTCGGCAATCATGTTGCCGCCGCCCTGCCACGGGGGCATCTTCTCGAGCAGCGCCTTCTTGCCGTAGACGACGCCGATCCCGGTCGGACCGAAGATCTTGTGGCCCGAAAACACGAAGAAGTCCGCGTCCAGCGCCTGCACGTTGACCCGCAGGTGGGACACCGACTGCGCGCCGTCGACCAGGACCATGGCGCCGGCCGCATGGGCCATGTCGATCACCTTCTTGATCGGCGTCACCGTTCCCAGCGCGTTCGAGACCTGCGCCACCGAGACCAGTTTCGTCTTCGGGTTGAGCAGCTTCTGGTACTCGTCGAGCAGTAACTGGCCGCTGTCGTCGACCGGGATGACCCGGATCCTGGCGCCGACCTGCCCCGCAAGTTGCTGCCATGGCACGATATTGGCGTGGTGTTCGAGCAGCGAGACGATGATTTCGTCGCCCTCGCCGATGTTCTGCACGCCCCAGGTCTTGGCGACCAGGTTGATGGCTTCCGTCGCACCACGGACGAAGATGATCTCGTCGGCCGAACCGGCACCGATGAAGCGCTGCACCTTGTTGCGCGCCGCCTCGTAGGCATCGGTCGCGCGCGCCGCCAGTTCATGCGCTGCACGGTGAATGTTGGAATTCTCGTGAGCGTAGAAGTACGAGAGGCGATCGATCACCGCCTGCGGCTTCTGCGTCGTCGCTGCGTTGTCGAACCAGACCAGCGGACGGCCATTGACGCGTTCCTGGAGGATCGGGAAATCGCGGCGGACGGCCGCCACATCGAACGGCGGGCGCGCCGTCGGACCGATATGTGGCACCCTGCCAGCGCTGCCGACGCTGTCGAGGAAATAGAAATTGCCGGTATTGGCCGGGGCGGCGGATTGCTCCACCGGTTGGCGACCGCCGGCGATTTCGTCGAGCAACCCCTTCAACTCACCGTCGCCGGGAAGGCCGAAGGATTTCGCCACGATGCGGTTTTCCGGGTCGGCAGGCGCCGCGCCGGGATGCGTGTACGGACTGGCCTCGCCGACGAAATAATACGGCGACCCCGGCACGAATCCCGGCAAAGGCGATTCGACCGGCGGCTGCGGTGGCGTGACGCTGGGCAGCGCAGGGGCATAGGCATCCGGCGCCCCGAATTCGCTGCCGCCCGACCCGACCGGGTCGGTGCGTTCCGGCACTGCTGAAGCCGCCGGCGCTGTGCCGGATTGCGTATACGGACTGGCCTCGCCAAGGAAATAATACGGCGAGCCCGGCAACGACCCTTCGACCGGCGGTTGTGGCGCAGGCGTGACGACGGGCAGCGCAGCCGCGTAGGCTTCCGGCACGCCGAATTCGCCACCGGCCGAACCGACCGGGTCGACGCGATCCGGCGCCGCCGGCAACGGCACGATGCTCGGCAACGCGCTGGCGAGGTTGGGGTCCGGGGCCGGCGCGCTGCCCGCGCCGAGCGAAGTCGGCAGCGAGTCGAACGACGGTTCGGGCGAACCCGGCAGCAGCCGGAAGAATTCCGAAGCAAGCCGACCAAGCGTGGCCTCGTCGGGGAGTCCGGGTGCCGAACCGGCGCTCAGCCCCTGGACGCCATTACTTGTAGGTGTCGGGATAGTCATGGTACTTGCCGATCTCCACGTCTTCGAGGACAGCCAGCGCGTCCGGAACCAGGACGGCGAGCGAGCAATACAGCGAAATCAGGTAGGATGCGATAGCGTTACGGTTGATGCCCATGAAGCGCACCGACAGGCCGGGACTCTGCTCGCCGGCGAGGCCGGGCTGGAACAGGCCGACCACGCCCTGGCGACGTTCGCCGACGCGCAACAGCAGGATCTTGGTCTTACCGCCGTCTACCGCAATCTTGTCCGATGGAACGAGCGGAATGCCGCGCCAGGTCACGAACTGGGCGCCGAACAGGGAAACGGTCGGCGGCGGCACGCCACGACGGGTGCATTCGCGGCCGAAGGCGGCGATCGCCAGCGGGTGGGCCAGGAAGAAGGCGGGCTCCTTCCAGACCTTGGTCAGCAGGTCGTCGAGATCGTCCGGGGTCGGGGCGCCGGTCAGCGTCGAGATGCGCTGCTCGTCGGCGACGTTGGCCAGCAGGCCGTAATCCGGGTTGTTGATCAGTTCGGCTTCCTGGCGCTCCTTGATGGTTTCGATGGTCAGGCGCAACTGTTCCTTGATCTGGTCGTGCGGGCTGCTGTACAGATCGGAAATGCGGGTATGCACGTCGAGGATGGTGGTGACGGCATTCAGGAAGTATTCGCGCGGCTGCTCGTCGTAATCGACGTAGGTCTGCGGCAACTCGGACTCGTCGCGCTGCGAGCAGGCGACCCGCACGTCGAGCGGGTTCTTGACCTGGTTCAGGCGATAGATACCGGCCTCGACCGGCAGCCATTGCAGCAGGTGGACCAGCCAGCGCGGCGTAATGGTCGACAGTTGCGCCGTGGTCTTGGTCGCATTGGCCAGTTGCCGTGCGGCGACATCGCTCAGGGCCGTGTTGGCTTCGTGTTTCGTTGCCATGTTGAACTCCTTGGATCAAAAACGAAAATAGTTATAAGAAAACTGACTTTGCATTATCGTGAGCGGCGCCACCTGCTTCAACATGCTATAGCCACCACCGCCACTCAGTCGGCCCTGCCCTCGCAATCGGCAAGCAGGGAAGACAGCTTGGAGCCGAGCGCTTCGGCAAGTTTGGCCGCCGTCGCGAGCGATGGAATGACCTTGCCGCGCTCGACCTCGCCGAGGAAGGAGCGATTGAGGTCGGCCTTCTCGGCCAGCAGTTCCTGCGACCAGCCGCGCCCCTCGCGCAGACTTCGGACGGTCGCCCCGAAGCTGAATATCAGTTCGGTCACTGGGACATCC
The DNA here is from genome assembly GCA_016714975.1 of Candidatus Dechloromonas phosphorivorans. Lineage (GTDB taxonomy): Bacteria > Pseudomonadota > Gammaproteobacteria > Burkholderiales > Rhodocyclaceae > Azonexus > Azonexus phosphoriphilus. The sequence continues at coordinate 90,177 of JADKBR010000026.1, forward strand.
GCGCTACGCCACCGGGATCGTGCTGCAGGCTGGCTTGGGAGACGTTGCTGCCGGGCGGTACGCTGCGCGTCAGCCAGACATTACCGCCGATGCTTGAACCACGCCCGATGGTGATGCGCCCGAGGATAGTGGCACCGGCATAAACGACGACTTCGTCCTCGAGGATCGGGTGGCGCAACCCACCCTTTTGCAGCGCCCCGCCTTCATCCTGCGTAAAGCGCTTGGCACCCAGCGTGACGGCCTGGTAAAGGCGAACGCGCTGGCCAATGATCGTCGTTTCGCCGATGACGACGCCGGTGCCGTGGTCGATGAAGAAGCCGGCACCGATCTGTGCGCCCGGATGGATGTCGATCCCCGTCGCCGAATGGGCTACCTCGGAAACGATGCGGGCGATCAACGGGACCCCGCGCTCATAGAGCGCATGCGCCAGCCGGTAGTAGATCACCGCCTGAATGCCCGGATAGCAGAGCAGCACTTCATCGACGTTGCGCGCCGCCGGATCGCCCAGGTAGGCCGCCTCGACGTCGGTGTCCAGCAGGCCGCGCAGCTCGGGCAACTGGCTGGCAAAATCCTTGACGATCAGCGCGGCTTGTTCCTCGACATCGACGTCGCTTCCCTCCCGGTGCCGATGGTTGTACCCAAGCTCGAGCTGCACCTGCAGGAACAGCCCGTTCAAAGCGCTGTCCAGCGTGTGGCCGACGTAGAAATCCTCGCCCTCCTGGTGCAGTTCCGACGGCCCGAGGCGCATCGGGAACAGGGCGCCGCAGAGGGCGTCAGCGATTTCCTTCAGGGCATCGCGCGACGGGAATTCGCGCACGGCGAACGCCAGGCTGCGCTGCTGCGAGGTGCGCCAGCGCTCGCGCGCCGCCCGCAGTTCGCTGACGATCGCCTTCACTCCCCAGCCGCCGAGGCGCTCGTAGGCCGGTGAGGAATTGCGCACCTGGTAACTCATGCCGGCAACCCGGCCTCGTTGAACAGGCCCTCGAACAGGATGGAGCTCAGGTAGCGCTCGCCAGAATCCGGCAGCACGACAACAATCGTCTTGCCGGAATTTTCCGGCCTCCGCGCCAGTCGCACGGCAGCCGCCACGGCGGCGCCGCTGGAAATGCCCGAGATAATTCCTTCCTCTTTCGCCAGGCGACGGGCGAAGAGGACCGCATCCTCGTTGCTGACCTGCTCGACGGCATCGACCAGCGACAGGTCGAGCACGGCCGGCACGAAACCGGCGCCGATGCCCTGGATCTTGTGCGGGCCCGGCTGCAACGGCTCGCCGGCGCGGGCCTGGGTCAACACCGGGCTGGCGGTCGGCTCGACGGCCACCGACTGGATCGCCTTGCCCTTGGTCTGCTTGATGTAGCGCGAGACCCCTGTGATCGTGCCGCCGGTGCCGACGCCGGAAACCAGGATGTCGATGGCGCCGTCGGTGTCGTCCCAGATTTCCGGTCCGGTGGTCGCTTCATGGATGTCGGGGTTGGCCGGGTTCTTGAATTGCTGGAGCAGGACATACTTGCCTGGGTCGGACGCCGCAATTTCCTCGGCCTTGGCAATGGCGCCGGGCATCCCCTTGGCGCCCTCGGTCAGCACCAGTTTGGCGCCGTAGGCGGTAAGCAGCTTGCGCCGCTCCAGGCTCATCGTTTCGGGCATCGTCAGGGTCAACGGAATGCCCTTGGCGGCGGCGACGAAGGCCAGTGCGATGCCGGTATTGCCGCTGGTCGGCTCGACCAATTCCTTGCCGGGGCCGAGCAGGCCGCGCTTTTCAGCATCCCAGATCAACGCCGAACCGATCCGACACTTGACCGAGTAGGCAGGGTTGCGCCCCTCGATCTTGGCCAGAACGGTGGCCCCGGCGCCATCGGTGACGCGGTTGAGCCTGATCAGCGGGGTATGGCCGATGGAGTCGGCGTTATCTTTGAACCATTTGGACATGCTGTTTCTCCTTGAATTAATCCTGAACCCACGGCAGGCCGGCATGACGCCAGCCATTGAAGGCGCCGCGCCGCTGCTGCTCGTCGAGATCGCCCTCGAAACCTTCGAGAATGTTGAATACGCTGGTGAACCCGGCCTTGGTCGCTGCCTCGGCAGCGGCGGCCGAGCGCTTGCCGCTCCGACAGAGCAGCAGGATCGCCTCGCCCTTGCCGGCCTTGGCCTCGAGTTCCCTTGTGAAACGCGGGTTGCGCGACAGCGACAGGCCGGTCATCCAGGCGACGTGTTTCGTTTCCGGCACGTGGCCGACGAACTTGCGCTCCTCGGCGGTGCGCACGTCGACCAGAACGACCTCGCCGCGGGAAAAGAGCGCCCACGCATCGGACGGCGAAACGCTGCCGGCGTAGGGCAGGCCCTCCTGCGCCGCCCGCAAGCGAGCGTTTTCGAGAATCGGCGAGGATGCAACGGCGAACCCCTCACCGGCAAAGACGGCGGCTGCCACCGAAGGCTTCGCGACAACGACATCGGACATGGACATTCCTTTAGGATCTGGACAGCCCGCCCGTCGCGGGCCGGCATCGGTTGTTGTTATCACCGCCGGCAAGGGGGCCGCTGGTGCCTGTAGCCACCAATCTATCCTCCACGCTTCATGCGAAGAACGAATAAAAATTCAGATCGATATAACAATCTTCGTAATATTCTTGTTGGCTTTAGCCACCCGTCCTGCGCTCAGAATTTCCAGCCGTAGGCGATGCCGAAAATGTCCTCCGACAGATGGATGTCCGCCTCGCCGCCGCCGTAGGGCACGGGGATCGACCCGGAGCCACTCACCGTCTTCTTGAAGGCGTGGGTATAGGCGACGCTCAGTTCACCGTTCCTGCTCAGGTTCCAGGTCGCCCCGAGACTCAAGTGGTCCTGCACGACACCCGGGGCCAGGATGTTGAGGAAGGTCTGATCTTCGGGGATCGGCTGCGTGGCGTGGCTGTAGCCGGCGCGCAGCGTCCAGTCGGCGATGTCGTAGCTGACGCCCAGCTTGGCGACCGTCACATCCTTCCAGCCGAAGCCGGGGCCGTTCGAAGTGCCGAAGGCATTGCCGGCGAAGACGTTGCCGATCGGATTGCCGACCGATTTCACGTCGCTGTACAGGATGCGCTGCACATCCGTGGCCAGAACCAGCGCCGAAGTCGCCTTCCAGGCGACACCGAAACCGAAGTTGGACGGAATGTCGAAACCGCCTTCCTCGGCGAACAGACCCTGGTACTTGTCGAACTTGCTGGTCCACGTCTTCGATGCCCAGGTCGCGCCGACGGTCAGGTCGGGCGTCACTTTGCCGGTATAGCCGAGACGAAAGCCCCAGCCGGTCGCAGAATCGGTGCCGCGATTGGTGAAATTCCCCGGTGACGCGGATGCGACGGCAAACGGCTGGATGCCGTCGGCCTTGAAGCGCTGATAGGCGAAATTGACGGCAAGACCGAGCGCGTGGTCCTCGGTGATCTTCCAGGCGATCGACGGCGAAACGAAGAGTTGTTCGAGATTGACGCCGGCCGACCCGCTGGCGCCGAAAGCGCGGTACGGATTGGTGCCGTAATCTGTATTCATGCCACCGTTGCCATAGACTGCAACGCCGGCAGCGAACTGCGGATTGATCTGCTGCACGTAGCCGATTTCCGGGATGAAGAAATTCCGGGTGTCGTTGCCTTCGTAGCTGCCGTTCAGGCCGGCACCGTTGCCGCTGATTTCGGCGCCGCGCGACGGGCGGAACCAGGTCAGGCCGACATCGACACGATTGCCGACGAAAGCCGTGCCGGCCGGATTGGTGGCGGCCGCCAGGCCGTCCTGCGGCAGCGCGATGCCGACGCCGGCGATGCCTTGCGCCTTGACGCCGTAGGCATGAGAAAGATAACCGTTGGTGGCGAGCGCCAGTCCCGGGGCGAGGATGGCCGGCAGGACGGCGGCGTGAATGACTTGGCGAATGCGCATCGGGATCTCCGGATGGTTCCTGTTGTTCGAATGGAGGCGCCAGCCTAAGCAGGCGGCGACGCAAACCCAACGACGCACTTCTTCTCTTCAAATACCCGGAGAGTTGATAGCCATTTGCCGCGGTCGATATATCGAAATCGCCAGAAATTATTTGTCGACCGCGACAAGGCGATGCAGGATGGCGGGACACCGCCGGATTTAATCGATAACTTGCCAGGGCGGACGACAAGTACTTACTGGCTAAAGCGTCGCTCGCTCCAGTACTCCCCGGGAGCCGGCCTCGCCGGACTCACAGGGGAGCAAGGAGTATCCGAATGGTTCTGACCCTCGAACTGCCGATCCGCCACACCCGGCCCGATCCTTTCTCCGCCTACGAAAGCCGCTTCGGTGACCTGCCGGCGTGGCTCGATGACGTCGCTGCGGCAGAAGCGCGCGCACTGGCGAGCCAGGCCCTGCGCCGGGGAACGCCTCTGTGCCCCGACGACGACTTTTCGTAAGTGCCCTCAGTCCGTAACGCTGGCCAGCGCGCTGCTCAGCTGGCCGACGCTGCGGCGGCTGAAGACGACGGGCACCGACATGGCATCGGCCACCCGCCGGATCTTCCGGGCCAGTCCGTGGCTGACCTGATCGACCATGACCACCACGACCCGGGTATCGAGCGGAATCGGCCGATGCGCCTCGCTCTGGTTGCGCCCGCTCCAGTGGCGCACCGGCAGGAATCCCTCCTGCGCCAGGACTTCCTTGTACGGCCCGACCCGGTCGCCTCCGACGATCAGCGCTGCCATGATGCATCCTCCGGCTTGTCGATGCCGAAAATCCACTCGCCGGCGGCACTGCCCGAGACGACGTGGTTTGTCGACGCAGACACCGGCCACGGGCATCCCTCGCGCGCGGCATCCTCCAGCCCGTCAACGAAGCGCCGAACCTGCGGCTCGAAGCCCGCCGCATCGATCAGGAAGCCGTCATGCCCGTGCACGGAGTCGATTTCGAGAAACTCGCCGCGCGGCAGCAGAAAGGCCAGATCCTGCTGGTCGACCGCGACATACAGCGCGTCGCTGGTGATCGAACCGACCAGCACCGGCTGGCCCAGCCGGTTCAGAACGCGCTCGTAGCTTCCGCGGTCGCGGCCGAGATCGTGGGTATCCATGGCATCGATCAGCGCCAGGTAGCTGTTGGCATCGAAGCGTTCGACCAGCGAAGAGCCGTGGTGCCGCAGCCAGCCACGCACGGCGAGCTCTTCCGGGGCCGCCGCGCGGTCGGCAAAAACCTCCCCGCCCGACGCCCGCCCGAAACGCTTGTCCAGCGAGATTGGGCTGCGATAGCTGACCATGGCGATCGCCCGCGCGGCAGCCAGGCCGGCCCGCGGCGGGTCGGCCGGATCATAATTGCCGTCGCGGAATTTCGGATCGGCGGCAAGCGCCAGCCGTTGCGCCTCGCTCCATGCCGCGCACCAAGCCGAGTGGCGGCCGCTGGCGGCGAGGCTGACCACCGCATCAACCCGTTCCGTGTCGAGCACGGCCCATTCCAGCGCCTGCAACCCGCCGAGCGAGCCGCCGATGACGAAGCGGATGCCGCGAATGCACAGCCGGTCGGCCAGCGCCATCTGCAGGCGCACCTGGTCACGCACCGTGACGCGCGGAAACCGGGCACCCCACAGGCGCCCGTCCGGCGCGGCGCTGGCCGGTCCGGTGGTGCCGTAGCAGCCGCCCAGCACGTTGCTGCAGACGATGAAATATCGTCGGGGGTCAAGTGTTCGGCCCGGGCCGAACAATGCGCCCCACCAGGCGTCGGCATCGGGCGAGCCTGTCAGCGCGTGGCAGACGATCACGGCGTTGTCGGCCGCGGCGTTGAGCTGGCCCCAGGTGCGATAGGCGATCTCGACACCCGGCAGTTCGGTGCCCGACTCCAGGAGCAATGGCTGGCCGAGGGCCAGCCACCGGGACTTTTCCGAGAGCCGGAACGCCGTCATGCCGCGGCTTCGAGGGCCGAGCGGCGCAAGGCGTGGTCGAAGTCGGCCTTGATGTCCTCGATGTGCTCGATGCCGACCGAGACGCGCACTAGGTCGGCACGCACGCCGGCACTCTTCTGCTCGGCGTCGGAAAGCTGCTGGTGCGTCGTCGACGCCGGGTGGATGACCAGCGTCTTGGCATCGCCGACGTTGGCCAGGTGGCTGGCCAGTTGGACGTTGTCGATGAACTTCTGGGCCGCGTTCGAGCCACCCTTGATGCCGAAATTGAGGACGGCGCCGAAGCCGTTCTTCAGGTATTTCTTCGCCTTGGCGTGGTAGGGGCTGTCCTCGAGGCCGTTGTATTCGACCCACGCGACTTGCGAATGCCCCTTCAGCCATTGGGCGAGTTCCAGCGCGTTGTCGACATGGCGCTGGACGCGCAGCGACAGGGTTTCGACGCCCTGGATCAGTTGGAAGGCATTGAACGGCGACAGGCTGGGGCCGAAGTCGCGCAGGCCTTCGACGCGGGCGCGGATGGCGAAGGCGATGTTGCCGAACGTGCCGCCGCTGCCGAACACTTCCCAGAAATTGAGGCCGTGGTAGCCAGGCGCCGGGTCGGTGAACAGCGGGAACTTGCCGTTGCCCCAATCGAACCCGCCGGCATCGACGACGACGCCGCCGATCGAAGTGCCGTGGCCGCCGATCCACTTGGTGGCGGATTGGACGACGATGTCGGCGCCGTGATCGATCGGCTTCGCGATGTAGCCGGCGGCGCCGAACGTGTTGTCGACGACGAGCGGGATGTTGTTCTCATGGGCGATCTTGGCGATGGCTTCGAAATCCGGCACCGAGAAGCTCGGATTGCCGATGGTTTCAACATAGAGCGCCTTGGTCCTGTCGTCGATGGCGGCACGGAAGGCTTCCGGCTGGTCGCCATCGACGAACTTGACGTTGATGCCCAGCCGCGGCAGCGCCACCTTGAACTGGTTGTAGGTGCCGCCATAGAGATGGCTGCTGGAGACGATGTTGTCGCCAGCCTGGGCGATGGTGGTGATCGCCAGGAACTGCGCGGCCTGGCCGGAACTGGTGGCGACCGCCGCGACGCCGCCTTCGAGCGCGGCGATGCGCTGCTCGAAGACGTCTGTGGTCGGGTTCATGATGCGCGTGTAGATGTTGCCGAACTCCTTCAGCGCGAACAGCCTGGCGCCGTGGTCGGCGCTGTTGAAGGTGTAGGACGTCGTCTGGTAGATCGGCACTGCGCGGGCATTGGTGCCCGGCGCCGGCGACTGGCCGGCATGGACCTGCAGGGTTTCGTAACGGTAATTGCGCTTGTTGTCGCTGGTGTCGCTCACGGTGGTACTCCCTTGGCTTGAGTTTGGCTCCGGCAATTGCTTGCTGACCGAAGACTTGATTGTGGAAATCAGTTTGGTGACGAGGCCCATGCTTTTGTTCTCCGGGTTGCTGTTCATCGAGAAAGCCGGCGGCGGCCGGTCCGTGGGCGCAAGTTAGCAAGCAGGAGGTCCGCGCCGAACGAAGAAAAAGCCAGTTTCATATGGCCCCGGGAATGCATAAGGAATGAAGGAATTCATATTTATTGCCTGCTCGCTGTTCATCGAAACTCTGTGCACCCAACCCGTGAAGGAAATTCAATGAAACGTCAGTTCCTCAAGAAGGCGATCGGTTTCGCCCTCGGCCTCTCGGTCATCTCCCTGTCTGCCACGGTCCACGCCGAATACAACCCGAAGTTGCTGCGCATCGGCTTCCAGAAGTCAGCCAGCCTGCTCACCCTGCTCAAGGCCGACGGCACGCTGGAGAAACGCCTCGCCCCGCAGGGCATCGAGGTGAAGTGGGTTGAATTCCCGGCCGGACCGCAACTGCTCGAGGGCCTGAATGTCGGCGCCATTGACTTCGGTTATGTCGGTGAAGCGCCACCGATCTTCGCCCAGGCCGCCGGCGCGAACTTCGTCTACGTCGGCTATGAGGAGCCGGCGCCGCGGGCCGAGGCGCTGATCGTGCAGAAGGATTCGCCGATCCGGAACGTCGCCGACCTGAAGGGCAAGAAGGTCGGGCTGAACAAGGGTTCGAACGTGCATTACCTGCTGGTCAAGCTGCTCGAGAAACACGGCCTGAAGTACTCCGACATCCAGCCCGTCTTCATCCCGCCCGCCGATGCCCGTGCCGCCTTCGAACGTGGCAGCATCGATGCGTGGGTGATCTGGGATCCGTTCACCGCCGCCGCCCAGCAGCAGGTCGGCGCACGCATCCTGGCCGACGGCACCGGCGTCGTGAACAACTACGCCTTCTTCCTGGCCGAGCGCGATTTCGCCACCAGACGTCCGGACGTGATCAAGGAAGTTTTCACCGTGTTGCAGCAGACCGGCCAGCAGATCAACCAGAACCACAAGGCCGCCGCAACCCGGATCGCGCCGCTGCAAGGGCTTGAGCCGGCGGTCGTCGAGCAGACGATCCGCAACTACAGCAATGTCGTGAGGCCGATCAGCGATCCGGTCATCGATGCGCAGCAGAAGCTCGGCGACACCTTCTACGAGCTGAAGCTGATTCCCAAGGCGATAAGGGTCAAGGACGCGACCATCGCCGCCAAGTGAGCGGAAACCGGCCACTCTGGCCGGTCGACCGCGACAGAGCGATTGCTGCCTGGAGACACCCGAGATGAACATCACGCAGCGGCTGTGCCGCGCCCTGGCCATCGCCAGCCTCGCGCTGGCCGGCCTCGCCCACGCCGGCGGCGATACCGTCGTCTATCACATCAACGAGAACGGCAGCGCCTCGGCGCTGCTGGCCAACGTCCGCAACCACCTGGCGGCGGCGCCGGATACCCGCATCCACGTCGTCAGCCACGGCCGCGGCATCGACTTCCTGCTCAAGGATGCCAACGATCCCAGCGGCGAGCCCTATGCCGCCAGGGTCAAGCCGCTCGCCGCGCAGGGCGTGCACTTCAAGGTCTGCCGCAATACGCTGAAGGGACGCGGCCTGGGCGACGATGCCGTGGACAGCAGCGCGATCGTCGTCCCTTCCGGCGTCGTCGAGATCGCCCGCCTGCAGACCGAGGAAAAGGCCGCCTACCTCAAGCCCTGAGGTTCAGTAGCTTCTGCCGGGCGGTAGCCGCAGCAATCATCCCGTCGCCACACGGCCTGACCGGGCGGTTTAGCGAGGGCGCTTCTGGTCCTGCATCATCCACGAGAACAGCCAGCTGGCCAAGCTGTAGACGATGGAACCGAACAGGGCAGCGACGAAGCCATCGACGCGGAAACCGCTCAGGATGTCGCCGGCAAACCAGAACATCAGCGCATTGACGACAAACAGGAACAACCCCAGCGTCAGCAAGGTCACCGGCAATGTAAGCAGGATGAAGATCGGGCGGATCACCGTATTCACCAGCCCGAGGATCACCACGGCGATCAGGGCGGAGTACAGCGTATCGATGTGCACCCCGGGAACGATGTAAGGCACCAGAAGGAGCGCAACCGCGTTAAACAGCCAGACCAGGAGTAGCTTCATGGGGGGGTATGCCTTCTTGATTGGACGATGCCGCGATTATAGTGGCGATGCTCGTGGGTCGTCGCCCTCTACCGATGCCGATCGACCAGAAGATAAAGCCCACGTCCCCGGCTCTCCCGGGAACGTGGGCTTTGTTCAGACGAACTGGCGATCAGTTGTTCTTGCCGCCATTCCACGCCGCATCGGCGACGCGCACCTGCTTCGGCACCAGTTTCAGTTCGAAGAACTTGTCGGCGATCTTCTGCTGTGCCGCCAGCACTTCGACCGTCACCGGCTTGACGCCATAGCTGTAACGCAGGGCGGCCACCTCGACGATCGGCTCTTCGATGCCGATTTGCGGCGCCAGGAACTTGGCGACTTCCTTCGGATTCTGCTTGCCCCACTGGTCGATCTTGTCGAGTTCCTCGAGCAGGATATGGACCACCTCCGGGTGCTTCTCGGCGAAGGCGCGCGCTGCCAGGTAGAACTGGTGGTTGGCCACCGCGCCCTTGCCATCGGCGAGGACCCGCGCGCTCAACTGCTTCTCGGCGGCGGCGAGGAAGGGATCCCAAATCGACCATGCGGCGACGCGGCCGCTCTCGAATGCCGCCCGGGCATCGGCCGGCGCCAGATAGACCACCTCGACGTCGGAATACTTGAGGCCAGCGTTTTCCAGCAACCTGACCAGCAGGTAGTTGGCATTCGAGCCCTTGGCAACGGCGATCTTCTTGCCCTTGAGTTCGGCGACGCTCCTGATCGGCGAATCCTTGGGTACCAGCAAGGCCTCGGCACCCGGCGCCGGCGGCTCGTTGCCGACATAGACCAGGTCTGCCCCGGCCGCCTGCGCGAAGACCGGCGGCGACTCGCCGACGGTGCCGACGTCGATACTGCCGACGTTGATCGCTTCGAGCAACGGCGGGCCGAACGGGAACTCGGTCCACTTGACGGCGATGCCTTTCTCGGCGAGCCGCTTGTCCAGCGTGCCGCGTGCTTTCAGGATGACCAGCGTGCCGTATTTCTGGTAGCCGATGCGCAGTTCCTTGAGATTGGACGGGTTGGCCTGAGCATGAGCCGGGGTGGCGAGAATGCCGGTCGCCAGTGCCACGGCGGTTGCGGCCTGGGCAACGACCTTGACGCGCTGGCGCAGCAGGGAAGCGATTGAGTTGGTTCGAGACATGGGTTTTTCTCCTGTTAAAACGCTTGGTCTTCGCCGAAGGTGACGCGATGCAGCAGGCGGTGCTGGTTGTCGTAGTCCGCCGTCGCGTAATGAACGGTGGCGCGGTTGTCCCAGATGGCGACGGTATTCGTCTCCCAGCGCAGGCGGGCCTGGAATTCCGGGCGCTGGAACTGGGCGAAAATGAAAGCCAGCAGCGCGTCGCTCTGCTGGCGGGAAAGACCCTTGATGCGGTCGGTGAAGTTGGGATTCACATAGACCAGCTTCCGGCCGGTGACCGGATGGGTGCGGACGACCGGGTGCACCACCGGCAGGTGGTCGGCGCGCGCCTTGCGGTAGATTGCTTCGCCGTTCTCGAGCTGGGCGAAGTAGTTCGGCCAGCCGCTGTGCTCGAAGCTGTGCACCGCCTCGAGCTCTTCCAGATACCGCTGCAGAGATTCGGGCAGCGAATCGTAGACCGCGGTGGCGCTCGCCCACAGCGTGTCGCCACCGGCCGCCGGAATCACATGCGAATACAGAACCGTGCCGGTCGGCGGATTGGCGGAGAAAGTGATGTCGGCATGCCACTGGTCGGTGCCGTAGCGATGGCCGACCGGCCTGGTTTCCAGTACCTCGATGACGCTGTGGCGCTCATGGCGGGGGAAGAACGCCTTGGTCTTGTCGGGGTCGCCGAAGACGCGGGCAACCTCGATCTGCTGTTCCGCTGTCAGATGCTGCTGGCGGAAGAAGAGCACCTGGAACTCTACAAGCGCCTTGCGCAACTCCGCACGATCACCCTCATCGCCGATGCGGGCGAGGTCGAAGTCGTGGACGACCGCGCCGATATTCGGCGTGTAGGGTTCAAGGATCAGGTTCTTGTAACCGGGAACGGCATTTTCAAGCTTGGACATGGATGGACTCCTCTAATGGACTTGTCGAGAGTGGAAACAACCCGCACGACAAACTCTAGGGATTCATCCGCCCGCGGCGAAACAATTAATCCTTCATTCGATATGCAGCAACGGCTGCCAAGCTAATAACCCGGCCAGTCAAGAAAACGGTATGAAAAGCGAAGCATTTTGCTTGGATGCATATGAAAAAAAATTGGTTGGAATTGGCAGCGGGCAGTCGATATTCTGGATTCACGTTGCAGCGCAGCAATTCACCAGGCGCGGCGATGAACCCTTATCGAAACATCAACTCACTGGAGATCACCATGGCCCTTTCCCTTCGCTCAACGCCGGAACACGTCACTGCCGTCCACAAAGCGTGGTTCGACACTCTGCTCGCGATTTTCGACAACGCCCTGAACAGCGCAGAAAAGCTTGCGTCTCTGAATATCTCTTCAGCACGCGCCGCCCTGGAGGATCAGATTTCCGGCGCCAAGAGCCTGCTCGGCGCCAAGGATCTGCAGGAAGCACTGTCCCTGCAGGGCGGCCTGGTCCAGCCACAGATCGAGAAAGCCATTGCCTACTCACGCAGCCTTCACGAAATTTCCTCCGACGTTCAGGAGCAGTTGGCCAAGCACCTGGAACTGCACCTGTCGGAAGTGAACAAGTCGATCACCGCCGTGCTCGATCTCTATTCGAAGATCTCACCGGGCCATTCCGAGTTTGCCGTTACCGCCGTCAAGTCGGCCATCTCGGCAGCAAACACGGCATACGGCCACGTCAGCAAGGCAGCCCACCAGGCAGCCACCATCACCCAAGCCAGCGTTGACGCCGCCACCAGATCTACGGTCCGCGCGGTGGCTGCAACAACAGCGGCGAAACAGAAGGCAGCTTGATTTCATCCAGCGTGCCCATCGACAAAAAGCCTCGGAGATGACCCGGGGCTTCTTGTCTTTCGTCCCGCTTCTTACTGCCTTTCAAGTTGCCGTCCTCGTGCCGACATCAGCCATTCATATGCCTCCATCCCGAAAACCATCGCAATCGCGAACGCAATGGCCGGGAGGTAGCCTGCGCCCACACCGACCAGGGCCGGGCCGGGACAGAAGCCCGAAAGCCCCCAGCCAATGCCGAAGATGATGCTGCCAACCAGCAGCGGCGAATCGATCGCCCCCTTCGTCTCAGGCAAGACTGGCATTCCCAGCCATGTTGCTCCTTGGCGACGCGCCAGCGCATAGGCCGGCGCCGCAACGCCGATTGCCCCCCCCATCACCAACGCCAGCGACGGATCCCAGTTTCCGCCAATGTCGAGAAAGGCCAGCACCTTCGCCGGATCGGTCATGCCGGCCAGAATCAGGCCGACGCCGAAGGTCACGCCGAGTAGCAGCGAAATCAGCAAGGTCATGTCAGGCTCCGATCACGTGGCGGCTGACGAAGACGGTCGCCATGCCGGCGCCCATGAAACACAGGACGGCAACCAGCGAACGCCGCGAGAAACTGGCCAGGCCGCACACGCCATGCCCACTGGTGCAGCCGTTGGCCAGACGGGTTCCGAATCCGACCAACAAGCCCGCGACAACGAGAACCGCCCACCCGTGGGGCGCATCAATCGTATGTGCTGACAACGGCAACCCGCCAGGGCTTACGGCTGCCCACAGGCCGGGCGCAAGGAGCAAACCGAATATAAAGGCCGGGCGCCAGCCGTCTCCTGCTGCTTGCTCGCACAACAGGCTGCCGAGAATGCCGCTGATGCCGGCGATCCGGCCCAGCACCAGGAACAGCAGTGCGGCCACCAGGCCGATCAGGCCGCCCCCGGCCAGGGCCGACCACGGCGTGAAATTTATCCAGTCGATAGTCATGTCATTCCCGCTCCCCAAAGGGTCTCATCCATCAATTTTTGAAACGCCTGCGACACTAGCAACCGGAGACGGGAAGCGGAAACGACGAATCTTTCATATGAATATAAAAGGAGTCGAATAAAAACAAAAAAATAGATTCGTTTCAGGGGATCAGTGGATGACTTAAATTCACAGTCGGCCCGAATCCCGGCATGTCATTCAATTTCAGCAAAGACTCCGTTTAAACCCTGGAGCGAATATCAAGGAGACTCTCCATGCCCCTCAGCGATCTGATCAGAACGCTAAACTCGCCGTCCGGCTCGCTGCCCGGCCATTACGCCCGCTCGGGGCTCGATCAACCGTTTGTTGCGGTCGACGGCCGGGTTTTCCTGCATTATGCGAACCTTCGCCTTGAGTCGCATTTTCTCCCCATTGCCGAAACCAGGAGCGGCAAGACCCATGGCCACGCCGCATCCTTGCAGGTCTTCGGACTTTCCAACCGGCAGCCAATCGCGCCCGAAGCCGTCTTCGTGTTACCGACGGACGACGCCGAGTTCGTCTACCTCGACCGCCTGGTGCGCACCCTCCACGCACTGAATTACCTGACGCGTCCGACCCGGGGCAACCTGCTGTTGCAAGTCCATGCCCGCCACGTGATGAGCGTTCCCGCCGACCACGGCCTGGCTTTCGAGGAAATCCTGCGGCCTTGCGGCGTGCTCCCGGAACAGGTCACGCTGGAAATCGATATCGAGGGTGTCGAGGACCTCGCCCATCTGATCAAGGCAGTCGCCAGCTACCGCTCGCGCGGGTATGGCATAGCAATCAGCCACTTCGGACGCCGCCAGATCGATTTCGGCATTCTCCGCGAACTGCAGCCCGACATCGTCAAACTCGACAGCCTGCTGGTGTCTTCCAACCGGCCGTCTTCCAACCGGTCGCTCAAACCCATCATCGAGGCGCTACACAAACTGCCGGCGCAGGTACTGGTCGAAGGGATCGCCACTGATGCAATGCGCAAGGGCGCATCGGCATGGAACATCGATCTGCTGCAGGCCCATGCGCCGCTGCGCCGGCTGCTTGATCCGGTCCCGGTGGCGACAGCCGGCAATTCGCCCTGCCTCAGGAGCGCTGCCTGAGATGAAATAGCGCGGTCGACCACTTCAGAATGCAAGAAAAGGCAAGGATGAGAACTTGCCTTTTTTGCTTGTTCGCTGCGCCTATTTCTTTTCCGGTACCGCGGCAGTGGCTGCCTCGCCAGTCTTGGCAGCTTCGGCCGGCTTCGCCTCTTCAGCGGGCTTGGGCGTTTCGGGTGCGGCGACTGGTGCCGGTGATCCCGCAGCAGGTGCCGGTGCAGGCGAGGCGGCAGGCGCGGCTGGTGCCGTGGCTTCGTCTTTCTTCCCGCATGCGGACAATGCGACGACAAGCATGGCGGCAACCAGAAATGAATTTTTCATTGCTGTTTTCCTTTTGATTTAGAAAGTCGGACCTCCGATACGGAAGCCACCTTTGAATTCAAGATTCAGGCAGTCGCCGTCGCCAGGACCACCTCGTTGGACTTGAAAGTGGCCAACACCTCGGCCCCCAGTTCCAATGGCTGCTCGGCCAGCGAGCGCGTCAGCACCGTCACGGCAACCACGCCGGCCTGTGTAAGGATCTCGACTTCCGAGAGGACGCTGTCAACCAGGATGTCGATCACCGTTCCGCGAATCTGATTGCGGCTGCTGATCGCCTCGACGGTCATCAGGCGCTTCAGCACCCGGCCCTCGAGGCGGGCAAAGTGCGATTCGCCATGCTCGCGCGGCCGGGCCAGGCGCACGGGTTCATCGAGCGTGATCCGGCCGTCCTCGATCAGCAGGATACGGTCAGCCAGCGCCACCGCCTCGGACACATCGTGGGTGACGAGCACGGCGGTGAATTGGTGTTGCCGCCAAATCCGCTCGATCAACCGTTGCATCTCGATCCGGGTCAATGCATCGAGTGCGCCCAGTGGTTCGTCGAGCAGCAACAGGCGCGGCCGGTGGATCAGCGCCCGCGCCAGCGCCACCCGCTGCCGCTGCCCGCCGGACAGCCGGGTGGGCCATTCGTCGGCACGGTCGGCCAGGCCGACCTGGGCGAGCACTTCGAGCGCCCGCTCGCGAATTTCCGCTTTCGGTCCGGCAAGGCCCAGGGCGACGTTCTGGATCACGGTGCGCCAGGGCAACAGCCGCGCATCCTGGAACATCATCCGCACGTCGTCGATCAGGTCGCGCTCCTCGCGCCCGTCGAGCCGGATATTGCCGCCCGATGGGTCGTCGAGGCCGGCCAGCAGGCGCAGCAAGGTGCTCTTGCCGCAGCCGCTGCGCCCGACGATGGCGACGAATTGCCCGCCGTCGATATCGAGGTCGAGACCATGCAGGACCTCGCGCTCGCCGAAGCGCTTGACCAGCCGGGCGATGCCGATACGCAGGCCGCGCGTATCGTCGGCGGCCGCCTTGACCCGATTGAGTTCCGAAGTGTCGATGTTCATGTTCCGCTCCCGTAGGCGGTGTTCCAGTTGAGCCAGCGCCGCTCCAGCAGGCGAGCAGCGACGTCGGCGAGCTTGCCGAGCAACGCATAGAGCAGGATGCCGAGCAGCACGACATCGGTTTGCAGGAATTCCCGGGCGTTCATGGTCATATAGCCGATGCCGGCTTGCGCCGAAATCGTTTCGGCGACGATCAGGATCACCCACATGAAGCCGAGCGCGTAGCGGACGCCGACCAGGATAGACGACAGCGCGCCGGGCAGGATGACCTCGCGATACAGCGACCAGCCGGAGAGGCCATAGCTCCTGCCCATCTCGATCAGGGCCGGGTCGACCGAGCGGATGCCGTGGAAGGTATTGATATAGACGGCGAAGAAGACGCCGAAGGCGATCAGGAACAGCTTGGCGGTCTCGTCGATTCCGAACCACAGGATCACCAGCGGTATCAGTGCCAGCGGCGGGATGTTCCGAATCATCTGCAGCGTCGTGTCGAGGGCGATCTCGACCTTGCGGAACGACCCGGTCAGCAGCCCGAGCAACAACCCCAGCCCGCCGCCGATCGCGAAGCCGGTCGTCGCCCGCAGCGCGCTGACCTTGACGTGTTGCCACAGTTCCCCCGACACTGCCAGCGTCACCCCGGCCTTCACCACGGCCAGCGGCTCCGGCAGGATGCGGACCGAAAGCCAGCCGAAGCGGGCCGTCGTTTCCCAGACGAGCAGGATGCCGATCGGCACCAGCCAGGGCAGCAGGCCGCTCCATGCCCGCTGCAGAAAACCGTCAAGCGTACCCATTTCTTCCACTCCTTGCCTGAATGCCAAAACCGGCGCCCGCTTACAGCTTGGCGATCGAGACCTCGGTGGCCTTGACCAGCGCCAGGACCTCGACGCCGGGCCGGAGCTGCAATTCGCGAACCGAACGCGAGGTGATGACAGAGGTGACAATGCCGAACGGCGTCTCGACATCGACCTCGGAAACCACCGGCCCTTCGACGATTTCCTTGATTTTTCCCTTGAACTGGTTGCGCGCGTTGATGGACTGGATGGACATGAGCGACCTCGAAACAATTGTAGTTGTTGGGTTATGTGCCCGGCCATTGTTGCCGGGTCGGCGCTCACGGAGAAATACCGATTCCTGCGATGCATATAAGAAAACTGCCACGCGAGGTGGCAGCCAAAAGATGCAAGTGCGCTGGAGAGAGTCGGCGCCAGGAACCTGGCGGTCATTGACGCGTCACAAAGTTAACATCGCCACTCGCGAACCAGAACAACATTGTGCTGAACAAACATGTGGCGGGCACGGGCAGCCATGCGGCTCCAGCCAATGCCATCCCGCAGAAGAGAAAGGGCACTTCGGATGAAGCGCCCAGCCTGATATCAATGGCGCGCCCAGATGCTGGTCGACCCGTCAGGCTTGACCAGCAGCGTATTGAACAGCTCCCGCCTGACCTCGCGCTCGCCGCTGGCGTTGTCGAGCATCGTGCACGCCGTTTCGCAGGTCGGATTGGACAGTTCCCGGCCCGGCGCCCCGCGCGGCAACCCGGGCACGGCGATACCTCGCGCCCTGGGCCTGTCGCGCAACAGTTCCTGGATGTCCTCGGCGTAGGCGTGGCCTTCGACGAAGTAACCGCCAACCACTGCCGTATGAACCGATTCGACGGCGACCGGCACCTTGAAGCGTCGCTTGACCGACGCCATGTCGGCCGTCTCCTTGTAGACGACGCGAAAGCCGTTGTCGGCCAGATAGCTTCCCCAGTCGATGCAGGCCAGGCAAGGCGATGGCATGTGGATCTCGACCACCGGCAGCGGCTCCGTCGCGTCGGCGGCCAGCGCCGCGCCAGCCGCAAACAGCAGCGCCAGCGCCGGCCGCCGCAGCGTCAGTCCCTGACCAGGACCCACTTGCCGCCCTTCACCGTCATCATCACCCGTGCCCGCTGATCCATGCCGTTGTGGTTCTGCGGCGACATGTTGAAGATGCAGTGCGCCCCAACCACTTCCCGCGACTGTTCGAGCGCGTCGCGCAGCGCCGCCCGGAACTCCGCCGATCCCGGCCTAGCCTTGGCGAGTGCTTGCGGAATTGCCTTCTGCAGCAGCAAGCCGGCATCGAAGGTATTGGCGCCAAAGGTCGACATGCTGCCGGCGCCGTACTTGGCCTCGTAAGCCTTGACGTAGCCTTCGGCAACCCCCTTGATCGGATTGCCTTCCGGCAGCTCGGCGGCCACCAGCATCGGCCCGCCGGCCATCAGCGTGCCTTCGACGGCCTTGCCCCCGAGACGGATGAAGTCGTTGGTCGCCACGCCGTGGGTCTGGTAGATGCGGCCCTTGTAGCCCTTTTCCTGCAAGCTGACCTCCGGCAGGACGGCGGGGCCGCCGGTGGCGGCGATGAACACCGCGTCGGGCCCGGCCGAAATCAGCTTGAGGGCCTGACCGGTGACCGACGGATCGGTGCGGTTGAAGCGCTCGCTGGCGACGATGCGGATCCCGGCCTGCTGGGCCATCGGCGCGAACACCTTGTACCAGTTCTCGCCGTAGGGATCGTTGAAACCGATGAAGCCGACGCTGCGGATTCCCGCAGCCGTCATGTTGGCCAGCACCGCCGTGGCGATCAGGTCATCATTCTGGGTCGTCTTGAACACCCACCTCTTTTTGTCGTCCATAGGCTGGATCACTGATGACGAACCCACCGTCGTCAGCAGCGGCGTCTTCGCCTCGGCGACAAAGTCGAGGATGGCCAGCGCGGCCGGTGTCGTCGTCGGCCCGATCAGCGCGTCGACCTTGTGCTCGGCAAGCAGCTTCCTGACATTGGTCACGGCACTGGTCGGACCGGACGCGTCGTCGAGCACGATGTACTCCATTTTCTGGCTGCCGATTTCGCTCGGCAGCAGGGCCACCGTGTTCTTCTGCGGAATGCCGACCTCCGTGGCCGGGCAGGTCGACGAGGCGATGACACCGATCCTGATCTCGGCCCGGGCGACACCCGTGCCGAGCAACAGGCCAACAAGCGTCAGGAACATCAAGCGAAGAATCATCATGGCCCCTCCTGATTAGCCACAATGTTCAGCCGCCCTCAAGAATCGCTCTGGACGTGGCGGCGTGACGACCGCCGCGACGAGCAGGCGCTTCAAGATGGACGACAAATCGAAGCGACGATTGAAACGATATTGAACTTCGGCAAGATAGCGATGAGCGTATTTGGCAAAGTCGAAGGCATGATAGGTGCCCGAGTAGGCGGTCTTCAGATTGCCGAGGAAGGTATTGACCGCGCGGAACTGTTCCAGCTTGACACAAGCCGGGCCGCCGCCGGTCACGACCCTCTCCTGCGTTGCCCCCGATCCCGTGACTGCTTTGAAGCACCAAAGGCCATCCGACACCACGTGCGCCGAGGCGGCCAGCGCCGTCTTCGCCCATTCGGCAATCGCTTCCTTGGTGAATTCCAGCTTCTTCAGGCAGACCCGCAACGGACCTCCGGTCTCGGTGGTCTCCACCGCAGCGATGAACGACACCTTGTTCTCCGAGCCGCGTCCGCTCTTGCCGCCAGGCAGCTCGCCACCGAGATAGGCGTCGTCGATCTCGACCCGCCCATCCAGCTGACGCGACGCTTCCCGCTCGCTCATGATCTGCATCAACTTGTGCTTGAGCAGCCAGGCAGTCTTGTAACGCACACCCAGATGGCGCTTGAGTTCGAGGGCCGAGACGTTGTTCTTGGCCTGGGTCAACAGGTGCATGGCCAAGAACCAGGTGGTCAGCGGCAGTTTGGTGGCCTCGAAGATCGTCCCGCACATGACCGTTGTCTGCTCCCGGCATGCCGAGCACTGCCAGTACGTCAGCCCCTTGCGTTCAAAGGCGCAATGGCGCGTCTCTCCACAGTCGGGGCAGACGAAGCCGTCGGGCCAGCGCAGCGCCACCACCGCAGCATGGCATTTCTCCTCAGTCCCGTAGCGCTCCATGAACTGCCCCATCGACAAACCCTTCTGAAACTGCACCAGGTTGATTCCCATCGCGCATCTCCTTTGCCCAAGATGCGCCCATTTTTCACTTCGACAGGCTCAACACATGAGCCCATTGAACTTTGTGGCTAATCAGGACAGGCAATCAGTCAGCATCATCCTGGCCGGTGCGCACATCCTTGTTGCCTGTTGTCGTGTAGACTCTCGGCGAGACCTCGGGCGTTCGCTTGCCCGGTTCGCCGCAGGAACGGATCGAGGGCGCATTGCGCGAGGGTTGATGTCTTCGCATCTTTTTTTCCAAGGATGGTGAACAATGACTGCTTCAAGAAACAAAGCACAAGCCGGCGGTTCGGGTCGGGAACCGGTTCTTGTCGATCTCGCGCTGCAAGGCGGCGGCGCGCATGGCGCCTATACCTGGGGCGTGCTTGACCGGTTGCTCGAAGAGTCCTGGCTGAGCTACGACGGGATTTCCGGAACCTCCGCAGGCGCCATGAATGCGACGGTCATGGCACACGGTCTGGTCAAGGGCGGCCCCAGGCAAGCTAAGATCGAACTTGAACGTTTCTGGAAGAAGGTCTCGGAGGCGGCGTTGCTCAGCCCCTTCCGGCGCGGCCCTCTCGAAATACTGACCGGGCAGTGGACGCTCGATTATTGTCCCGCCTTCGTGGCGGCCGACATGGCCGCACGCCTCTTCTCGCCCTACACTCTCAACATCGGTGGCGGAAACCCGCTGTACGACATCCTTGTCGACTGTGTCGACTTCAGCGCCCTCAGTAACGCGGGCCCGAAACTGTTCGTCACTGCCACCAACGTGCGCACCGGGCGTGGTCGCGTGTTCCGCAACGCGCAAATGACCCCCGAGGTCTTGCTCGCTTCCGCGTGTCTGCCAACCATGTTCCAGGCGGTGGAAATCGATGGCGACCCCTACTGGGATGGCGGTTTTGCCGGCAACCCGACGATGACGCCGCTGGTCCGCGAATGCGATTCCCACGACACCATCCTGGTCTCGATCAACCCGATCGAACGGCCGGGAACCCCACGCACCCCCATGGAAATCCAGAACCGCTTGAACGAGATTTCGTTCAATTCACCGCTCGTCAAGGAACTGCGCATGGCGGCGCTCCTGCGGCGGGTGGCCGATCCCGGTTCGGGCGAGGGAGCCCTGTGGGCGAAGATGCGCATCCATCGCGTCGCTAGCGAACAGGCCCTGCTGGGGCTGGGTTATTCGTCCAAGTTGCTGGCCGAATGGGCATTCTTCTGCATGTTGCGCGAGGAAGGGCGGCGCGCCGCAGAGGTTTTCCTGGAAACCCACGGCAATGACGTCGGCGTACGATCGACGCTCGACATCGACCGTTTGATCGAGGAGTCGTAGTCGATGGGGCTGCTGGGAATCATTCTTGGTCTGGCCGTTCTCGTCGGGCTGTCGTTCCGCAGCTGGAGCGTGCTGGTTCTGGCGCCGCTGGCGGCCATGGTCGCCGCGCTGTTCGCCGGCGATCCGCTGCTGGCGCACTGGACCCAGACTTTCATGGCGGCGGCGGCCGGCTTCGTGGCCCAGTTCTTCCCGCTCTTCCTGCTCGGGGCCATCTTCGGCAAGCTGATGGACGACAGCGGTTCGGTCAATACGATTGCCCGCTTCATGACCGAAAAGCTGGGCGCCAAGCGGGCTATCCTGGCGGTCGTGCTGGCCGGTGCGATTGTCACCTACGGCGGCGTCAGTCTCTTCGTCGCGCTGTTCGTGATCGTGCCGATGGCGCAGGGGCTGTTCCGGACGGCCAACATTCCGAACCGTCTGACGCCCGGGGCCGTTGCCCTGGGCACGATGACCTTCACGATGTCGGCGATGCCGGGCACGCCGGCTGTTCAGAACGCGATTCCGATGCCTTTCTTCGGGACGACGCCGTTTGCGGCGCCGGGGCTGGGCCTCATTGCGTCGGCCATCATGTTCGGTTTCGGCATGTGGTGGCTGAGGCGCGCCGAGCGCAAGGCGCGGCTGGCTGGCGAGGGTTTCGGCGATGTGAGCAGTGCGGTCGAGGCAGCTTGCGACAATCCGGTCGTTCGTGAGCGGGCGACCAGTTCCAGTGCCTTCGACCCGGCGGAAGTCAAGCGCGGCCACCATAGCCCGGAAGAGCCAGGCGTGCTGATCGCGGCATTGCCTCTGATCATCGTCGTCCTCGTCAATCTGACGATGTCGATGCTGGTGATTCCGCGCCTCGACACCAGCTTTCTTGCCGAATCGCAATGGGGCGGCATCACGATTGCGTCGGTCAGCGGCATCTGGTCGGTCATCGTCGCGTTGATCGTCGCCATTCTGGTGCTGATCGCCCTCAACCGAAATCGCCTGACGGAATTGCGCGCCTCGGTCGATGCCGGTGCCAACGCCTCAGTGTTGCCCATCATCAGTGTTGCCAGCCTGGTTGGCTTCGGCGCGGTCGTCGCAGCGCTGCCGGCCTTCGCGGCGGTAGCCGACTGGGTGTTGTCGATGGACGGTGGCCCACTGGTTTCGTTGGCCGTGTCGACCAACGTACTCGCCGCGCTGACCGGCTCGGCCTCGGGCGGCATGACCATCGCCCTGGAGGCACTGGGGCCGGTCTATCTGCAGATCGCCGCCGAACAAGCTATCGATCCGGCGCTGCTGCATCGCATCGCGGTGATCGGTGCCGGCACGCTGGACAGCCTGCCGCACAACGGCGCGGTCATCACGCTGCTGGCGGTTTGCGGCTCGACGCACAGCAAGAGCTATATCGACATAGTGATGTGCTGCGTTGTCAGCGCGCTGCTCGGCCTCACTGCGGTGATCGTTCTGGGCGGGATGTTCGGCTCGTTCTGAAAGTGATTCCTGATTAGCCACAATGTTCAGCCGCCCTCAAGAATCGCTCTGGACGTGGCGGCGTGACGACCGCCGCGACGAGCAGGCGCTTCAAGATGGACGACAAATCGAAGCGACGATTGAAACGATATTGAACTTCGGCAAGATAGCGATGAGCGTATTTGGCAAAGTCGAAGGCATGATAGGTGCCCGAGTAGGCGGTCTTCAGATTGCCGAGGAAGGTATTGACCGCGCGGAACTGTTCCAGCTTGACACAAGCCGGGCCGCCGCCGGTCACGACCCTCTCCTGCGTTGCCCCGATCCCGTGACTGCTTTGAAGCACCAAAGGCCATCCGACACCACGTGCGCCGAGGCGGCCAGCGCCGTCTTCGCCCATTCGGCAATCGCTTCCTTGGTGAATTCCAGCTTCTTCAGGCAGACCCGCAACGGACCTCCGGTCTCGGTGGTCTCCACCGCAGCGATGAACGACACCTTGTTCTCCGAGCCGCGTCCGCTCTTGCCGCCAGGCAGCTCGCCACCGAGATAGGCGTCGTCGATCTCGACCCGCCCATCCAGCTGACGCGACGCTTCCCGCTCGCTCATGATCTGCATCAACTTGTGCTTGAGCAGCCAGGCAGTCTTGTAACGCACACCCAGATGGCGCTTGAGTTCGAGGGCCGAGACGTTGTTCTTGGCCTGGGTCAACAGGTGCATGGCCAAGAACCAGGTGGTCAGCGGCAGTTTGGTGGCCTCGAAGATCGTCCCGCACATGACCGTTGTCTGCTCCCGGCATGCCGAGCACTGCCAGTACGTCAGCCCCTTTGCGTTCAAAGGCGCAATGGCGCGTCTCTCCGCAGTCGGGGCAGACGAAGCCGTCGGGCCAGCGCAGCGCCACCACCGCAGCATGGCATTTCTCCTCAGTCCCGTAGCGCTCCATGAACTGCCCCATCGACAAACCCTTCTGAAACTGCACCAGGTTGATTCCCATCGCGCATCTCCTTTGCCCAAGATGCGCCCATTTTTCACTTCGACAGGCTCAACACATGAGCCCATTGAACTTTGTGGCTAATCAGGTAGTGGCATGCCATGTTCCCGACGACCCGCCCGACCCGCCCGCCCCCGCCTGACCGGCCGCATCTTTGCCTACGCCCTGGCGGACGTCTTCGGTCTGACGTGCGTCGCCATCGGCGCCAGTTGGTTCGCCGCCGGCAAGGGGGCGATTCTGGCCAATTTTCCGACGTCGACCGCAGAAGCCGTGGCGTGCACGGCCGGGGGTGTCGCCGTGATGATCTGGGCCGTGGCGCGCATCCTGCGCGAGATTGCCAAACAGGGGCCGGAAATGCAGGCCAGGTACGATGCCTACATCGCGGCCCACCACCCGGACAAGGTGCGCCCGCCGGAATCCGGCTAGCGGGTTCTAATCAGCGGCCTTGCCGGCCGGCTTCAGCCATTCTGGCAGCTCGCGCCCGCCGGCATTGTCGATGATGTACTGGCGCACCAGTTTGCGCACCACCTGCGACGGCGTCAGGTCGTGCGCGGCGCAGATTTCCTCGAATATTTCCTTCTTGCGCGGATCGATGAGGATCGTCAGACGCGCGGTCCTGTTTTCCATGGACAACTCCCGATAGACCTTGATGCAGTCATATTATCATATGATTAACATTGACGAATAACATAAATCACATATAATCGTACGCTCATTCACCGAGCGCGCGCCATGAAGATCGCCTTCCACCCGAAGCTGCTGGACTGCCTGCCCACCTACAACCGGGCGCAGTTCGGCAAGGATCTCGCCTCGGGGATCACGGTCGGCGTTCTCGCCCTGCCGCTAGCGATGGCTTTCGCCATCGCCTCGGGCTGCTCGCCGGCTGCCGGCATCTGGACCGCCATCGTCGCCGGCCTCATCACCTCTGCCTGCGGTGGCTCGCGGGTGCAGATCGGCGGCCCGACCGGCGCCTTCATCCCCATCGTCTATGGCATCGTCGCCATGCACGGCTTCGCCAACCTGATGGGGGCGACGATACTGGCTGGTATCTTCCTGCTGGCGATGGGCATCGCGCGCATGGGGCAACTGATCCGCTTCATCCCGGTGACGGTGGTGATCGGCTTCACCAACGGCATCGCCGTCGTCATTTTCCTGGCCCAGATCAAGGATTTCTTCGGCCTGCAGATCGACAACCTGCCCGCCGAGTTCTTCGCCCGCATCAAGACCCTGGCCGCTCACGCGCACACCGTCGACCTGCCGACGCTGGCGCTGGCCACAGCCTGTTTCGTCTTCCTGCTCTCGTACAACCGTCTGGCCGAGCGCTTCGCCCTGCTGCGCCGCGCGCCGGGGCCGCTCGCCGTGCTGGTCGTCGGAACCCTGGTCGCCTTCGTCTTCGATCTGCCGGTTGAAACCATCGGCAGTCGCTTTCATGGCATTCCGCAGGAGCTCCCCGATTTCGGCCTGCCCAGCCTGTCGGTGCACGATTTGGGCAAATTGATCTCGCCGGCAATCACCATCGCCCTGCTCGGGGCCATCGAGTCGCTGCTCTCGGCGCGGGTCGCCGACAGCCAGATCGACGACCGCCACGACCCCAACCAGGAACTGATCGCCCAGGGCATGGCCAACATCGCCGCCCCCCTGTTCGGCGGTTTCGCCGCCACCGGTGCCATCGCGCGCACCTCGACCAACGTCAAGTCCGGCGGGCGGACGCCGATCGCCGGCATCATCCATGCGCTGGTCCTCCTCGCCATCGTCCTCGTTGCCGCGCCGCTCGCCTCCTACGTGCCGCTTGCAACGCTGTCGGCAATCGTCATGGTGGTTGCGGTCAACATGGGCGACTGGCACGAATTCATCGAATTGCGGCGCTACTCGTACAACTACCGGATCATCCTGCTGGTCACTTTCTTCGTCACCGTCGTCTTCGACCTGACCATCGCCGTCGAACTCGGCATGGTGCTGGCCAGCCTGTTCTTCATCTACCGCATGTCGGAACTGACCAGGATCGAACGCCTGTCTCTGGCCCAGGAGGCGCACGAGCCGAAATTCCTCTACCCGGACGGCACGATGCGCATCGCCGCCTGGCAGTTGTTCGGTTCGCTGTTCTTCGGCGCCGTCAACAAGCTGGAAGAACTTCTCGACCCGCGCGAGGGGCACCCGGAAGTCGTCATCCTCGACATGACACGCCTGATCCAGCTCGACACCACCGGCCTCGAGGGCCTCGAGAACCTGCGCGACAAGCTGCACAAGCGCGGCTGTACGCTGATCGTCTGCGGCCTCAACTCGCAGCCCGGCTCGCTACTCTTCCGTTCAGGCTTCATCGATCACCTGGGCGACGACAATGTCTGCCTCGACCTGAGCAGCGCGTTCCGTCGCGCGTACATCCTGCTGCCCAACCTGATGGGCGGCGAAGACGATTACTGAAAGGGGAGCATCATGAGCGACGACATCATCGCCAAGGACAGCAACGGCACAATCCTCAGCAGCGGCGACTCGGTCACCCTGATCAAGGATCTCAAGGTCAAGGGCACCTCGGTCACGCTGAAGCGCGGCACGCTGGTCAAGAACATCCGCCTGACCGACAACGCGGAAGAAATCGAGTGCAACGCCGACAGGGTCAGGGGCCTGGTGCTGAAGACCTGTTTCCTGAAAAAGGCCTGATTCGTCTGATCGGCATCGCGATGCAGGCGGCAGGGCGGCGTATGCTCGAGTTCTTCACAAAGCCCGACGACCGTTTCCATTACTGCAAGGATGCGTTCGCTGGTCGCCGCCGACGCCCCCCCCCAGGCGCTCGCCTGCTGGAACCTGGCCAAGCGCTGCAACAACATGCGCTGTCGGCTTGCTTGTTGATCGCCGAATTGAGGTCGGCAATTTGCGCCAGCGCGTGACTGCTTGGGCACGCCAGATGAAGCCACGCCGCAGGTCCATTGGCAACCGCTGCGCGTTATGCGGTACCGCCCACCGTCAGTCCATCGATGCGCAGGGTCGGCTGGCCGACCCCGACCGGCACGCTCTGGCCGTCCTTGCCGCAGGTGCCGACACCCGGGTCGAGCCGGAGGTCGTTGCCGATCATCGAGACGCGGGTCATCGCATCCGGACCATTGCCGATCAGCGTCGCCCCCTTGATCGGCCGCGTCACCCTGCCATCCTCGATCAGGTAGGCCTCGCTCATCGAGAAGACGAACTTGCCGCTCGTTATGTCCACCTGACCACCCCCGAAGTTGGCCGCGTAGATGCCCTTCTTGACCGATTTGATGATTTCCTGCGGGTCGTGCTCGCCAGCCAGCATCATGGTGTTGGTCATGCGCGGCAGAGGCAGGTGGGCGAAGGACTCGCGGCGGCCGTTACCGGTCGGGGCGACCCCCATCAGGCGGGCGTTGAGGCTGTCCTGCATGTAGCACTTGAGGATGCCGTCCTCGAT
Source organism: Candidatus Dechloromonas phosphorivorans (assembly GCA_016714975.1). Lineage (GTDB taxonomy): Bacteria > Pseudomonadota > Gammaproteobacteria > Burkholderiales > Rhodocyclaceae > Azonexus > Azonexus phosphoriphilus. The sequence goes on from JADKBR010000026.1 coordinate 117,059, forward strand.
CAGCACCGTGCGCTGGGTTGTATTGCCTTCGTCGTCGATGTTCAGCGAACCGCGACGGTCGGCGATGGTGCCATCATCGATGACGGTTACGCCTTTGGCTGCGACGCGCTGCCCAACGCGGCCGGCGAAGGTCGAACTGCCCTTGCGGTTGAAGTCGCCTTCGAGGCCGTGGCCGACGGCTTCGTGCAACAGGATGCCGGGCCAGCCGGAACCAAGCACAACGGTCATCTGGCCGGCCGGTGCCGGGTCGGCATTGAGGTTGGTAATCGCCTGATGGACTGCTTCCTTGGCATAGCGTTGCAGCACCTCATCATCGAAGTAACCGAAGGCGAAACGTCCGCCGCCACCCGCCCCGCCCTGCTCGCGCTTGCCGTTTTCCTCGACGATCACCGAAATCGAGCAGCGCACCAGCGGGCGAATGTCAGCAGCCAGGCGGCCATCCGAACCAGCCACCAGGATCACCTCGTATTCGCCGGCCAGCGAGGCCATGACCTGAATGACGCGCGGGTCGAGGGCGCGGGCGAAGCCTTCCAGGCGTTCGAGCAGTTTGACTTTGGCCTCGGCCGGCAGCGAGGCAATCGGATCATGCGGCGCGTACAGGGTGTGCCCTGCTGTCCCGCCAGGGGACTTGCTTCGCGGCGCGGTCGACGCTTGCAAGGCAGGCAAAATACCGTTCTGCCCGGCGGCGGCAATGGCGCGCACGGCGCTTGCCGCATCGCTCAGCGCCCGCGCGCTGATGTCGTCGGAGTAGGCGAATGCCGTCTTCTCGCCGGAGATGGCACGCACGCCAACGCCTTGGTCGATGCTGAAACTCCCCGATTTGACAATACCCTCGTCCAGACTCCAGGCCTCGGAACGCGAATACTGAAAATAGAGATCGGAATAATCGACCTGATGCGTCAGTATCTGGCCGAATATCCGCGACAGGTCGCCCTCGGTCAGCGAGAAGGGGGCGAGCAACAGGGATTCGGCCTGCGCCAGAGCGATATCTTGGTTCATTGAAGCTCCGTCAGAGAATGCGGTGGGCGAGGGCCGGCAGGCTCTCGCGGATTTCAGCGATTCGGGCATGGTCGAGGTCGGCAATAACGACTCCCGGCCCCTTCATCTTGCGGTCGAGAATCTCGCCCCAGGGATCGACAATCATGCTGTTGCCGTGCGTCAGTCGGCCGTTTTCATGGCGTCCACCCTGTCCGACAGCCAGCAGGTAGCACTGGTTCTCGATGGCGCGGGCGCGCAGCAGGATTTCCCAGTGCGAACGCCCAGTGGTGTCGGTAAAGGCAGCCGGCATCAGGATCAGGTCAACGGTGCCCAGTGCGCGATAGAGTTCGGGGAAACGCAGGTCGTAGCAAATCGACAGCGCGACCCGGCCGAACGGGGTATCGACGCCGACCAGTTCCGTGCCGGCCTCGATGAAGGCCGACTCGTCGTAGCTTTCCTCACCCTTCGTGAAGCCGAACAGGTGCACCTTGTCATAACGCCCGACACATTCGCCGGCCGGGTCGAACACCAGCGTCGAGTTGCGCATCTTGTCATCGACGGTTGCGGTCAACGGGATGGAACCAGCGAAAATCCATATATCATGGCGCTGCGCCGTCACGGCCAGCCAGTCCTGGATCGGGCCACTGCCGAAATCCTCGCGCGCCCGCACCCGGTCGGCATCAGTGGCGCCGATGATCGGAAAATACTCGGGCAGCGCAACCAGTTGCGCGCCCTGTGCCACGGCGTCGTCGATCAGGCCATCAGCGACGGCCAGATTGTCGGCGACGCGCGGGCCCGAAACCATCTGAACGGCGGCCATGCGGCAATTCTGCTTGCTCACTTCCGGCCTCCTTCAGCTGCCCCGGACACTGGCTGAGCGCTCGTCTGGACAAGCTTTTCGACCTTGGGATCGGCCCAGGTGCCCGTCACATGGTAGCTGTAGCTGAACATCTGGCTGATCGGCTTTTCCAGGACGGCACCGGCGACCAGCGCCGCCGCACCGAGCAAGGGATTGAAGAGTGTCGCCGCGCCGGCTGCTGCCGCGACGCCGCCGACGAACGGGCGGACTGCCACCTCCAGATTCTGCGTTTCGTTCTTCAGGTCGGTCTCTCCCTGAATATCGATCTGCGCCGCCGGGCTCGAAATGCGCAGCGGTTCGGCAGTGCGCATGATTCCGGACTTGACCGCCATCTTGCCTGCAATACTGTCGAACGCCAGCCCCTCGCTGAAAATATCGCGAAAATCGAGCGTCAGACGGCGCGGCAAAGATTGCAGCGAAAGCAGGCCGAGCAGCTTGCCGACACCCGGCTCCAGCTTGTTGAACTGGCCTTTTTCGGCATCCACCGTCATTTGTCCGCTCAACGATGGATAGTGGATTCCGGTCAACGGACCGTCCCACTTCAGGTCACCACTCAGTTTGGCCGAGCCCCGCTTGACCGAGTCGACGTAGCCCAGACGGTCGAGCAATTTGCCGACATCGCCGGACGTCAGGTCGAAATTCAACCGCGTCTGTTGCTGACCTTCAGTGACCCACACGGCCTTGCCGCTGAGAGCCCCATCCGGATTCTTCAGACTCAGCGTATCAAGCTGCCATGCTCCCTTTTCGTTGCGCGCCTTGACCTCAAGTCGCCCGAGCGCCTTTTCACCGACGAAGAACTCGTCTACGACGAGGCTCAGGCCGGGCAGACTCTTGATCAAGTCCGGTTCCTTCCCCGTCATTTCTGCAGCCGGCCGGACCATGAGACGCTTCAGCCGGCCTTCCAGCCACCCCTCGCCGGCACCCCGCCAGAATAGGTCACCGACCGCATCCTGCATATTGAGTGCGATCTGCCAGCCATCGTCGCGCCGGCGCACGACGGTATCGACCTGCGGGTAGTCGTGCCCGAACAGACGCAATACCGGTGTCTTGAGCGAGACCATGTCGATTGGCGGTGTGGCCTGCGTGCCTGCCCCGGAGGAACCGTCTCCTTCGGCCAGCGCTTTCCAGGCATCGGCATCGAACCGCGGCAGAGCAATACTCATGGCCACACCCTTGTCCGGCAGGGTTGCCGCACCCTCGCCGAGAACGATCGCCGCCCGTTCGAGGCGATCGTCGCGTCTGACAAACTCCCCGCGCACCACCTTGCCCAGCACGACGCTGAACTGCTCGCCTGAATTTGCCGCAACGCGCTCGACGCGCAGCGCCACCGGTGTCATGGCCTCCTTGGCCAGTGGTTCGGGCAACCGGGAAGCGATACCAACCAGATCCGACTCGACGACGAAATCGGCGTTGCGACGACGAACGGCGATGTCCGCCTTCCATGCCGCGCTGCCGGCCAACATCCCGCGCCCCGGCACCGCGAAATGCTTGCCGAGCTCGGCGACATTGGCGGTTCCTGCCGCCCGCACCACAACCCGGTCAGGCTGGCTGCGGACACTGACCTTGAGCGGGCCGCCGAACACGCGCCCAGTGATCTCCTGAGCAGAAATCGCGCTCTCGGTAATCGACAGCCCGCCATCGACCTGGGTCAGAGGCGGCAATGCCGGCAGCAGTTCAAGCTGGTTGTTCTGAAAGCGAAAATCGCCTTGCACGCGCGATTCCTGCGGACGCCGCAACGGGATGTCCAGCGCCAGAGTAAGTCGACCATCGCCTTTGGCACGCATGTCCCTGGTGAAATGGTCAATCTTCTCGCCGACCGGACTCTGTTCGATGAAGCGCAGAAATTCGCCAGTCGGGCCATGAGCTTCGCCTCGAATCTTCAGCAGCTCATCCATTGTTTCGAAATCAGGAATTTCGGCAACGACATCGGACAGCCTCGCCCCAAGCAGGTTGCCACGCTCGGCCACGACGCGCATGCCGACGCCGAAGCTGAGGACGGCATCGATTCCGTCGATGATCGGCCAGCCTGGGACGTAGTCCAGCTTGACGTCGGCCGCCTTCGCCGTAATCTGGAATGCGCCCTTGTCGCGTTCGCGAAAGGGAAAATCGGCAAGATTGCCCTTCAGGATCAGCTTGGCGTCGGAAGCCTTGCCCGCGACGATCCCACGCCGAACCCAATCGCGGACGTCCTGGCCTATCACCTTGGGCAGGTAACGCCAGACAGCGCGACCGTCGGCGCGTGACAACGTCGCCGCCAGATCGATCATTCCTGGTCCTTCGCCGGTGTGACGATAGCTGCCGCTGGCCATTCCGTCCGCATCAGCGCTTTCGAACTGCAGACGCTCCAGCTTGACGTCAACCGCGTCGCCCGCCACTTTCCAGTTGGCCCGGGCGCGCACCAGGTTGAGGGCAATGTCGGGTTCGCTGAAAATGGCCGGCAACGAGATACCGGCCTGCTGGCAGTCCAGCAAGATCGAACCGCCGGCCTCGGTGAGCTCGAGCAGCCCTGAAAGCCCTTTGGCGCCGGGGAAATAGCCGCCGGCCAGCAGTCCGAGATCACCGAAATTGGCCTTCAGCGCATAGCGATCGAGATCGTCGCCCAACCGGCTCCAGCTGGCCCGCAACTCCGATATCCGACCCTGCGGCTGGTGGCGTTCGAGCAGTCCGCGGCTCCGGGGATCGAGCGGCAGGTAGGAAGCGAGTTTGCCAAGGACGGCGAAATCGAGAAAGCTGGCAGCGGCGGAACCGCTGATCCGGCCACCAGGACCGTCCTGCTTCCACTCCGCCTGAAAATCGGTCGGCGCCACGCGGGTGCCGTCCATTGCCAGAAGCTCCACCTTGCTTCCGGACAACGCCCAGTCGTTCTCCTTGTAGCGACCCATAAGGCGGCCACGCAAGCTGTCGAGCGCCAGTTCCGGCACCTTGCGTCCAAGACGAACGCGCAGATCCTCGAGCGCTACATCGGCCGTCAGCTTGCCCTGCCCTGCGGCGAGGTCTCCCCACAGCCGCGCGGCACCATGCCCCTGCGGAAGATAGACCGGGTAGTCAACCCAGGCGCGCCAGCCAGCCAGATCGGCATAATCCATCTGCACGAAGACCCGCCCTGACAGGTGTTCAAGCGCCTCGCCAAGATCGCCATTGATCTCCCCACGGAGATCGATCCGCGCCGCCAGTTCCGGCGGCGGCGCCGCCGAAAGCCCGAATCGATGATTGCGTCCGTTGTTGTCGAGGCCGAACTGCAGGTCTTCAAGCGCCAGTGGCGGAGCGCCACGCAGGCGGTCTTCCCAGAGGACAGTCGCGTTGCGAATGCGGATGCGCTTCTGGTCGAGCACCCATTGGGCGAATTCCGGATCGCTTTCACCCTCGGCATCGATCCCGGCCACCGTGATGCGGCCATTGGTGTCACGGCGCACATGCAGCACCGGGCGCTCGAAGGCCAGCAGCGCCAAGGTCAGCTGGCCGCGCCAAAGGCTGCTCCAGGAGAGAACGGCCTCCACCGCCTGCAATGAAAAAGCGGGGGCGCCCTGGCGGTCGGCGATCACGACATTGTCGAGCAGCAGATCCGGATTGAGTCTTTGCCAGCGCGCCTCGATGCTGCCGATCGTCACCGGCTGGCCGACGGCCCGGCTAATCGCCTGCTCGATCTCGCCGTGATAGTTCCCGAGGTTAGGCAGAACCAGATAGCGCAGACCGAGAACCAGGACGGCAAAAACCAGCCAGCCAGCCACAAGACTCCAGAAGACCACTCGCAGCGTTCCGCGTAGCAAGGCCGAATCGAGCAGGGGCCACAGCCAGCGCAGGCGGTAATAAAAACCACGGCGCAATGCCGTGAGGGTTTCCGAGTCAGCCACTCGGGAAAGCACTTTGCCAGATGGAGGGATAGATCACTACAATCAACAGTCGATCAAAAATTGCATTCTATCCTTTTCGGCTTAGTTACCGACCGAGCAATCATGGACAACCTTCCCGACCCACGCTGGCAAGCGGCCCTCGCTCACAGCCGTTATCTTGCCAATCTGCTCACCATGCGGCCGGGGCTGATCGACGAACTGGCAGCAGTGTGGACGGCGCCGCTTTCTGCCGAACAGTTGCTGGCCGCCCTGGAACCAGCAGCGACGGACGACGACACCCTCAAGTGGCAGTTGCGCCGCCTGCGCCAGCGCGCGATGGCACACATCGCCCTGCGTGATCTGTGCGGCCTGGCGCCGCTGTCCGAAGTCGTCGAGAGCATGACCCTGCTCGCCGACGTGACGACCAACGTTGCGCTCGATCATCACCACCGCCGGCTCGCCGCGACGTACGGCGAGCCGCTCGACGGGGCAGCCCAGGCGCAGCGCCTGCTGATCATCGGCATGGGCAAGCTGGGCGGACGCGAACTCAATGTTTCGTCGGACGTCGACTACATATTCGTTTACCCCAACGAAGGCGACACCGCCGGGCCGCGGCGCATCGAGAACTACGATTTCTTCACCCGCCTCGGCAAACGGGTTATTGCCGCCCTCGACGAGATCACCGGCGACGGCCAGGTATTCCGCGTCGACATGCGCCTGCGCCCGAATGGCGATTCCGGCCCGCTGGTCTGCTCACTGGATGCACTGGAAAACTATTTCATCACCCAGGGCCGCGAATGGGAGCGCTACGCCTGGATCAAGGGGCGCACCATGAACGCGGGCGACAACCTGCAACCGGAGTGGGTGACAGCAATGCAGAAGATCGCCCGCCCCTTCGTCTTCCGCAAGTACCTCGATTTCGGCGCCATCAACGCGATGCGCGACCTGCACGCGCAGATTCGCCGCGAGGTGGTGCGCAAGGACATGGCCGAGCACATCAAGCTCGGGCGCGGCGGGATTCGCGAGATCGAGTTCATCGCCCAGGTCTTCCAGCTCATTCGCGGCGGACGCGACCCGGCACTGCAGGTCCGCCCGACACTTCAGGTCCTTGCGCTGCTGGCGGAACGCCAGCTGATCCCCGCCACCGCCGAGGACGAATTGCGCGCCGCCTACATCTTCCTGCGCCGGCTCGAACACCGCCTGCAGTACATCGAGGATCGGCAGACGCACATGCTTCCGGCAAGTCCCGCCGACCGCACGAGCGTCGCCCGCAGCATGGAATATCCCGACTGGCCGGCGCTGCTGGCCGTGCTCAACGAGCATCGCGACAAGGTCAGCCACCATTTCGAAGAAATCTTCTCGGATCCGGAAACCGGCGAGCACCCCTTGACCGGCCTCTGGCTTGGCCAGCTCGACGACGACACGGCGATCGCGTCGCTCGGCGAACTCGGCTATCGTCAGCCGCAGGAAGTCATTTCCCGCCTCACCGCATTGCGCGCCTCCGGCCGTTACGTGCAGCTCGCGTCGGTCAACCGCTCGCGCCTCGATGCCATCGGGCCGCGGCTGATCGAGGCGGCCGCAAGGACTGCCGACCCCGACACGACGCTCACCCGCTGCCTGAATTTCGTCGAAACCGTCAGCCGCCGCGGCGCCTACCTGGCATTGCTGCAACAGTACCCGATGGCGCTGCGCCGCGTCGCCGACATGGTCTGCGCGTCGTCATGGGCCGCCGAATACCTCAGCCGCCACCCGCTGCTCCTGGACGAACTCCTCGATCCGCGCCTCTACGACATGGCCACCGACTGGGCCGCGTTCCGCGAGAATCTCAGGCACAACCTGGCCAGCCATGCCGGCGACACCGAACGGGAAATGGACATCCTGCGCGAAATGCACCATGCGCAGATCTTCCGCCTGCTGGCCCAGGATCTCGCCGGTCTGCAGACCATCGAGAAACTCTCCGACCACCTGACCGAACTGGCCGACACCATCGTTCAGGAAACGCTGCCGCTGGTCTGGAACAAGCTCAGAAACCGCCATTGCGAAACGCTCAGGTTCGCCGTCATCGGCTATGGCAAGCTCGGCGGCAAGGAGCTCGGCTACGCGTCCGACCTCGATCTCGTCTACCTCTACGACGATCCCGACCCGGAGGCCGGGGAGAACTACGCCCGCCTCGGCCAGCGCCTCAACACCTGGCTGGCGAGCCAGACCTCGGCCGGCATCCTGTTCGAGACCGACCTCCGCCTGCGTCCCAACGGCGATTCCGGCCTGCTTGCCGTCTCGGTCGATTCCTTCCGCGACTACCAGCTCAAGCACGCCTGGGTCTGGGAACATCAGGCGCTGACCCGCGCCCGATTCTGCGCCGGCGACCCGGCGGTCGGCGCCCGCTTCGAGGAAATCCGCTGCGAGATCCTCTGCCAGCAGCGCGACCTGGCCAAGCTCAGGGAAGAAGTCGTCGCCATGCGCCGGAAGATGGTTGACGCGCACGCCTCGAATAGCGAAAGCGAGTTCAACCTCAAGCATGATCCCGGCGGCATCATCGACGTCGAGTTCATCGTCCAGTATCTGGTGCTCGGCCACGCCCATCGCCATCAGCGCCTGACCGGCAACCTCGGCAACATCGCCCTGCTGCGGATCGCCGCCGAGCTTGGCCTGATCCCCGCCGACCAGGCGACTGCCGCCGGCGACGCCTACCGCGAATACCGCCGCCTGCAGCATGCCAAGCGCCTCAGCGCCAACCCCAGGGGCCGTGTCGAGCGGGACAGCGTCGCCAGGCACATTGCCGCGGTCAACGTGCTGTGGCAGACCGTTTTCGGCAAGTAGCCGGGAGTCGCTGTCCGGGTCGGGCGTTGCTTTCCGGATGCGCAAGGTTCATGCTTGGTCGGGACAGGAGGAATCAAGATGCGTCTGGGCATTTTCGGTGCAGCCGGCGAGGTGACCGGTTCGTGCACGCTGGTGGAAACTGGAGATACCCGTTTTCTGGTTGATTGCGGCATGTTTCAGGGCGGTCCGGAAGCGCGCAGCAAGAATCTGCGGGCGCTGAATTTCGGCTGCAACGTGCGGGAAATCGATTTCGTCCTCCTCACCCATGCCCATATCGACCATTCCGGATTGCTGCCGCGCCTCGCCGTCCTCGGGTTTCGCGGGCCGATCTATGCAACGCCGGCGACCATCGCCCTGCTCGAAGTGCTGCTGCCGGACAGCGCGCACATTCAGGAAAAGGAGAGCGAGTGGCAGCTGCGCCACCGCCATCGCCGCGGCAAGAGCGAACGCGGCATCCCGGCCCCGCTGTACACGGTCGCCGAGGCGCTGTCGGCGCTCAAGCTGCTGCGTCCCGTCGCCTACCACGAGACGCTCGCCCCGGCGGAGGCGATCAAGGTCTGCTTCCATGACGCCGGCCACATTCTCGGTTCAGCCTGGCTGGAGGTAACGGTTGGCGGCGAGGGGCGCCCGCGCCGGCTGGTCTTTTCCGGCGATCTCGGCATGCCCGGCCGCCCGGTGCTGTGCGACCCGGAGAAGGTCGTGCCGGAAGCCGACCTGCTGCTCATCGAGTCCACCTACGGCGACCGTCAGCATCGTTCGCTGCCGGAAACCGAGGATGAAATCGTTGCCGCCTTCGAACGCACCCGCGCCGCGCACGGCAACCTGATCATTCCCTCGTTTGCCGTCGGCCGCACCCAGGAAATCATCTACCTGCTGGCCGACCTGGTGCGCCGCGAGCGCCTCTCGCCGCTCAAGGTCTATGTCGACTCGCCGATGGCCAATGCCGCGACGCGGATCACGCTGGCGCATCCGGAACTGCTCGATCCCGAAACCCGCGAGCTGATCGCCTGGCAGCAGGCGCATCCCGAGAAGATGAAGCTCGAATTCGTCGCCGATGCCGAGCGCTCCAAGGCACTGAACGGGGTCCGCAGCGGCGCCGTGATCATTTCGGCCAGCGGCATGTGCGAGGCCGGACGGATCAAGTATCACCTGCGTGAAAACCTGTCGCGCAGCGAATGCAGCATCCTGATCGCCGGCTTCCAGGCGGCGGGCACGCTGGGCCGGCGGCTGGTCGACGGGGCGCGGCTGGTCCATATCTTCGGCGAGCCGGTTCCGGTCAGGGCGCGCATCTACACCGTCGGCGGGCTGTCGGCCCATGCCGACCAGGGAGCGCTGCTCGGCTGGCTGCGCGGCTTTCACAAGCCTCCCGGGCAAACCTTCGTCGTCCATGGCGAGGCGGCGGCGTCGGCCAGTTTCGCGACGGCGATCCATGACCAGCTGCGCTGGCCCGATGTGCGGCTGCCGCACCCCGGCGAGTACTACACCGTTTGACGTGAAGATTCCGTTGTCTGGCCGACCAGAGGCTGGCCGCGTTGCTGACCGATCAGGCCTGCCAGCTCCGCGCCACGGCGACTGCGGCGCGCCAGCGGTCGATCCTTTCGGCGCGCTCGGCCTCGGCAATTCCTGGCTCGAAGCGTCTTTCCAGTCGCCATTGCGCGGCAACTTCGTCCTCGTCGGCCCACAGGCGGACCCCGATCCCCGCGAGATAGGCGGCCCCCAGCGCCGTCGTTTCAGTAACTTCGGGGCGCACGACGGGCACCCCAAGCAGATCGGCCTGCAACTGCATCAGCAGGTTGTTGCGCGCCGCGCCGCCGTCAACGCGCAGTTCGGCCAGCGCGATTTCCGAATCGGCAACCATGGCCCCGGCCAGGTCGGCGCTTTGCAGGGCGATGGCATCGAGCGCGGCGCGGGCGATGTGCGCCTGGAGGGTGCCGCGTGTCATGCCGAGCAAGGTGCCGCGCGCGCCGGGATCCCACCACGGCGCGCCGAGGCCGGAAAAGGCCGGCACCATGACGACGCCACCGCTGTCGGGAACGCTGGCCGCTAGCGCCTCGATCTCGCCCGCGCTCTTGATGATGCCGAGGCCGTCGCGCAGCCACTGGGTGATGGCGCCGGCCATGAAGACGCTGCCCTCGAGCGCGAACACGATCCCGCCACCGTTGTCCCAGGCAATCGTCGTCAGGAGGCCGCGGGTCGAGGCGGTCGCGGTGGGTCCCGTATTCATCAGCATGAAGCAGCCGGTGCCATAGGTATTCTTGGCCATGCCCGGGGTGAAGCAGGCCTGGCCGAAGGTGGCGGCCTGCTGGTCGCCGGCGATCCCGGCGATGGGAATTTCGGCGCCGAACAGTTCGCGGTCGCAGGTGGCGACCGGACCGCTGCTGGGAACGACCTCTGGCAGCAAGGATCGCGGAATATCGAGCAGGCCGAGCAGTTCGTCGTCCCAGGCGCCGCAATGGATGTCGAAAAGCAGCGTGCGCGATGCGTTCGAGGGATCGGTGACGTGCCGGCGCCCGCCGGTGAGCTGCCAGACCAGCCAGCTATCGACCGTGCCAAAGGCCAGTTCGCCGCGTTCTGCGCGTTGTCGCGCCCCGGGAACCTCAGCGAGCAGCCAGGCCAGCTTGGTCCCGGAAAAGTAGGGGTCGAGCAGCAGCCCGGTCCGGCTGCGGAACAGGGCCTCGTGGCCGGCCGCTTTCAGTTCCGCGCAACGCCCGGCCGTACGCCGGTCCTGCCAGACGATGGCGGGCGCGAGCGGCCGGCCGCTGGTCCGGTCCCACAGCAAGGTGGTCTCGCGCTGGTTGGTGATGCCGATGGCCGCCACGTCGCCAGGCGCAATGCCCGCTTCAGCCAGCGCCTCGCGCCCGCAGGCAAGCTGCGTCCGCCAGATCTCGTCGGGATCGTGCTCGACCCAACCCGGCTGCGGAAAATGCTGGGCCAGCTCGCGCTGTGCCGACGCCACCGCCCGGCCCTTCGCATCGAAAAGGATGGCACGCGAACTGGTGGTGCCCTGGTCGAGGGCAAGCACGTATTTCATCGTTTTGTCTCCTTCCCGTCTCGGTTCGTTGCGATGGACGCATTATTCACCAGAGAGACTCCGCGCGGGGGACCTCCGCAGGCGGCAGTCGTCGCTCCCTGTCTTGCCGATCCGTCCAACCTCCGTGACTGTCCGGCAAACACGAAACGATTCAAATCGTTACATTAAGACCCAACAGTTGCGGGCGGCGCAACGCGAAAATACGCTTCGCTTGGTTCGTTAAGGAAACCCCATGAACTCCGACAGCGCCATTCTTGCAATCAGCCTGTTCGCCGCCTTCGCCGATGGCAGCAACGACGACCGTGAACGCGAGCATATTCGCCGCTTCGCCGAATCCATGGGGGCCGACGCCCCTGACCTGCCCAGGCTCTATCAGGACATCCTCTTCAAGCGCATCACGCTGGCCGATGCTGCCAAGGCGCTCGATGATCTCGGGCAACGCCAGTTTGCCTATGAAATGGCGGTCTGCGTCTGCGACGCCGATGGCGTGCAGGGTGGCGGCGAGAAGAAGTTCCTCGCCGAGTTGAAGGCCCTGCTCGGCCTCGCCAGCGATGCGCAAAGCACCGAAGCGGAACGTCAGGCCGACAGCTTGGCCGCGAGCGCCGCCACGTTGACGCTCGCCTCCGGCCCGGTTGTCACGGCGACGGCTGCGGTCAACGAGGGGGAACTCGACAAATCCATCCTGAATTACGCCATCCTCAATGGCGCACTCGAACTGCTGCCACAGTCGTGGGCATCGGTCGCCATCATCCCGTTGCAGATCAAGATGGTCTATCGCATCGGCAAGACCTATGGCCACGAACTCGATCAGGGGCATATCAGGGAGTTCCTCGCCACTGTCGGCGTTGGCCTGACGTCGCAATACCTTGAACAGTTCGGTCGCAAGTTGCTCGGCGGCCTGCTCGGCAAGGTCGCCGGAAAGACCGTCGGCAGAATCGGCAGCGCGGCCACCGGTATCGCCTTTTCTTTTGCCAGCACCTATGCGCTCGGCCAGGTCGCGAAGCGCTACTATGCTGGCGGCCGCCAGATGAGCGCGCAGTTGTTGCAGGACAGTTTCCAGAACCTGCTCGGCCCGGCCAAGCAGTTGCAGAGCCAGTATCTGCCGCAGATCCAGCAGAAGGCCAAGACGCTGGACGCGGGTCAGATCATGGCCATGGTTGGTGGCAAGGGGCTCTGAGATCGCTGGCCGGAGATTCCGTCAGTCGCCGAGGACAGCCAGATATCCAATCCGATCAAACCAATCGCGGACAGCATTTTCCATCCGTCCTCACCACGACACGGCAAGTCTCGACCACCCACAGCAAAGGACAATCATCATGCGCCACTACCCTTCCGACAGCCCGCAAGCCATGGCTCGCCTGGTCGTACTTGCCTTGTTGGCTGATGGAATCATCGAAACGAGCGAGCTGGACCAGCTCGACGACAAGGGGACCATCGCCCGCCTCGGTCTCGATTCCGGGAGCTTCGACGACGTCTTCTACGGCGTCTGCGCCGACATGCTGCGCTCGGGTCAGCGGATGACTGCCGAGCGGCTCGACCTCGATGATGACGCCATCGACCGCATGCTCGACGAAATCCAGGATCCTCTTCTGCAGAAGAAGACGCTGCGCGCGATGATGGATATCGTTCATGCCGACCGCCAACTCGCCGGAGGCGAGGCGGCACTGATCTCGCGGGCCCTGAAGCGCTGGGCTGTCGACCTGGATCAGCTCTCCACGGCGCCGGCGGGCGCTAACCGCCTCTCGCCGCGCAACCGGCGGCACCCTCTTCCCGCCTGAGAATCGAGCCTCCTGTCATTCGGTCAGCCACTGATCTGGCTGGCGACAACCCGTGTCAACGCGGGGGTGGCGCCTGACGCCGGCTCAACTCGAATCCTGCGCAGACGACACGGGTATCAGGAAGCGGGAATACGCCATCGCGGGGAGGCCGATCTGCTAAGATTCGCCCGGACTTTTCAGGCGCCCCCACTTGTCCTCCCTCCAGGAAACATTCTCTCCCGACGGCCCGCTGGCGCGGGCCATCATTGGCTACCGCGTGCGCGCGCAACAGGTCGACATGGCCGAGCGCATCGCCACGGCCATCAATGGCTGTTCGGTTTTCATCGCCGAGGCGGGCACCGGCACGGGCAAGACCTTCGCCTACCTGGTGCCGGCGCTGCAATCGGGGGGCAAGGTCATCGTGTCGACCGGCACCAAGACCCTGCAGGACCAGTTGTTCAACAAGGACCTGCCGATGGTGCGCGAGGCGCTCAAGGCACCGGTCCGCATCGCGCTGCTCAAGGGGCGCGCCAACTACGTCTGCCCCTACCATCTCCAGCGGGCGCTGGCCGATGGCCGTTTCCTGACCCGCGAGGATGCCGCCGATGCGCGCCGCATCTCGATCTTCGCCAGGCTCACACACAGCGGCGACAAGGCCGAGTGCCTGGACGTCCCGGAGAACTCGCCGGTCTGGAACCACGCCACCTCGACCCGCGAAAACTGCCTCGGCCAGGAATGCCCCGACTACAAGGGCTGCTTCGTCATGCAGGCGCGGCGCGAGGCGATGGCCGCCGATCTCGTGGTGGTCAATCATCACCTTTTCTTCGCCGATGTCATGCTGCGCGACGAAGGCATGGCCGAATTGCTGCCGGCCTGCAACACGGTCATTTTCGACGAGGCGCACCAGTTGCCGGAAGTCGCCACGCTGTTCTTCGGCGACACCGTGTCGACGGCGCAGGTTCTCGATCTGGCACGCGACGCGCGCTCCGAAGGGCTGGCCAATGCCCGTGACTGCCTCGAACTGCAGACGGGCGGCCGGCAGCTCGAAAAGGTCGCCCGCGATCTGCGGCTGGCGGTCGGCATCGATGCCGGACGCTTCGCCTGCGGTCAACTGCTCGAAAAGCCCGAATTTGCCCCAGCCTTGAAGCTGCTGGAAGAAGAGGTGGCGAAGTTCGCCGCCATCCTGGAAACCCAGGCCCAGCGTGCCGAAGGCCTGGAAAAATGCTGGCAGCGGGCGGTCGAACTGGTGGCGCGCATTGCCGAGTGGCAGAAGACCAGCGACGGCTACGTTCGTTGGGGAGAAGCCTACACCCAGTCGCTGCAACTGAACTCGACACCGCTCGATGTCGCCGAGATATTCAAAAAGCAGATGGGCGGCCACCCGCGCGCCTGGATTTTCACTTCGGCGACGCTCGCCGTGCAGGGCAGGTTCCAGCACTACTGCAGCGAACTCGGTCTCGGCGAGCCGGAAACGGCGTGCTGGGAAAGCCCTTTCGATTACGCAAGGCAGGCGGTGCTCTACGCGCCGCTCGGCATGCCCGAGCCGAATTCCTTCGGGTACTCCGATGCCGTCGTCGACGCCGCGTTTCCCGCGCTGCTGGCCTCGGGCGGCCGCGCCTTCTTCCTGTGCACCAGCCTGCGCGCCATGCGCCGCACCCACGAGCTCCTCAAGGCACGGCTGGAGGACGAGGGCCACGAACTGCCGCTGCTGTTGCAGGGCGAAGGCAGCAAGAACGACCTGCTGCAACGCTTCCGCCACCTCGGCAATGCCGTGCTGGTCGGCAGCCAGAGTTTCTGGGAGGGGGTCGACGTGCGTGGCGAGGCGCTGTCGCTGGTCGTCATCGACAAGATCCCGTTCGCGCCGCCCGACGACCCGGTGCTCGCGGCGCGCATCGAGCAGATGCGGCAGCAGGGGCGCAATCCCTTCATGGAATACCAGTTGCCGCGCGCCGTGATCAACGTCAAGCAGGGCGCCGGCCGGCTGATCCGCGACGAAACCGACCGCGGCGTGCTGATGATCTGCGATCCGCGACTTCTGTCGAAGCCCTATGGCCGCCGCGTCTGGCAAAGTCTGCCGCCGATGCGGCGCACCAGGGAACTCTCCGAAGTGATCAATTTTCTTGCCGGCCGATGAAGTCCACCTTCGACAAACTGCGCGCCGGGCAGCCGCAACTCTTCGCCGACGCCGCCATCACCGTCGATGCGGCGACGGTGAACGCGATGGCCGAGATCATCGCCGCCATCGAGTCGGTTGTCGCCTTGCCGGCCTGGCGCGCGCGCGTGCTCGCCTGGGCGCCGCAGATCGCCCGCTGCCCGGTCGCCGCGCGCGGCGTCTTCCTCGGCTATGACTTTCACCTGACCGACGCCGGCCCGCAACTGATCGAGATCAACACCAACGCCGGCGGCGGGCTGATCAACGCCTATCTGCTCGCGGCGCACGGGCGGGCCGCCAAGGGTGCCCGGGTCATGGAGTCGTTCGTCGCGATGTTTCGCGAGGAATGGCGGCGCGAGCGGGGCAACGCAGCGCTGCGGCGCATCGCCATCGTCGACGAGAACCCGGGCGAGCAGTTTCTCGCGGCGGAATTCGCGCTCTTCGCCGAACTGTTCGAGGAGCACGGCATCGCCGCCGTGATCGTCGATCCGCGCGACCTGGTGCGCGACGGCAACCGCCTGTTGCACCGCGGCGACGCGATCGACCTGGTCTACAACCGCCTCACCGATTTCTCGCTGGATGCCACGGTCAACGCCGATTTGCGGGCTGTTTTCGAGGCCGGCGGCGTCGTGCTGACGCCGCATCCGCCGGCGCATGCCCTTTACGCCGACAAGCGCAACCTGATGCTGCTGTCCGACGCGGCAGCGCTGCGCGATCTCGGCGTCGCCGAAGAAACGCAGCGCACCCTGCTGGCCGGCATTCCGCGCACCGTCGCAGTCTGCCCGGAGCAGGCCGAGCGTTTCTGGAGCGAGAGGAAGCGCTGGTTCTTCAAGCCACCCGCCGGCTTCGGCAGTCGCGCGGCGTATCGCGGCGGCAAGCTGACACGGCGGGTCTTCGAGGAGATCCTGCACGGCGGCTATATCGCGCAGGAAATCGCCCCGCCGTCGGAACATGTCGTGATGGTTGCCAATGGCGAGCAGCGCATGAAGGCGGACATCCGCTGCCTGGTCTACGACCGGCGCATCCAGCTGGTTTCCGCCCGCCTCTACCAGGGCCAGACGACCAATTTCCGCACGCCGGGCGGCGGTTTCGCGCCGGTGTTCGTTTCTTGAACGGGTAGAATCGCGCCATGAAAGTTTTCGGCATTGCCGGCTACTCCGGCTCCGGCAAGACGACCCTGCTGGAAAAACTGATCCCGCAATTCACCGCGCGCGGCCTCAGGGTCTCGGTGATCAAGCACGCGCATCACGGCTTCGATATCGACCGCCCGGGCAAGGATTCCTACCGTCATCGCGAAGCCGGGGCGAGCGAGGTGCTGCTCTCGTGCAACGACCGCTGGGCGCTGATGCACGAGCGGCGTGACGGATCCGACGTGACGCTGGATGAACTGCTGGCCCGCCTGGCGCCTTGCGACCTGGTGCTGGTCGAAGGCTTCAAGCAGGAACCGATCCCCAAGCTCGAAGTCTATCGCCCGGAAAACGGCAAGCCGCCGCTGTTTCCCGAGCGCAGCGATATCGTCGCGGTCGCCAGCAATGTGGCGCTCGCCACCAGTCTGCCGCGCCTGGCGCTCGACGACGTCGCCGCCATCGCCGACTTCGTGATGAACACCCTTCAATTGCAGGAACGCCCATGCTGAGTTTCGAACAGGCCCTGGAAAGACTGCTCGCCGCGGCGCAGCCGGTCACGGAAATCCGCTCGCAGCCGCTGACCGCCGCCGCCGGGCGCGTTTTGGCCCTTGCCCAGCGGTCGACCGTGGCAGTGCCGCCACTCGACAATTCGGGCATGGACGGCTACGCCGTGCGCAGCGCCGACGTGACCGCCGCCGGGGTCTGCCTGCCGGTCAGCCAGCGCATTCCCGCCGGCACGGTCGGGACCGCGTTGCGGCCGGGAACGGCGGCGCGCATCTTCACCGGCGCGCCGGTACCGGCAGGGGCCGACGCCGTCGTCATGCAGGAACTCTGCGAACATGGCGACGGGGGGGTGGTCATCAACCACGTGCCGCGCCCCGAGGAAAACATCCGCCGCGCCGGCGAGGACATCGCCGCCGGCGCCGAGATTCTCCGGCCCGGGATCAGGCTGCGCCCGCAGGACATCGCGCTCGCCGCCAGCGCAGGGCTGCCCGAGCTGCCGGTCTATCGCCGGGTGCGCGTCGGCGTCTTCTTCACCGGCGACGAACTGGTGCAACCGGGCGAGCCGCTGCCTCCCGGCGCCATCTACAACTCGAACCGCTACGCGCTGCGCGCGCTGCTCGAGGGCCTGGGCTGCGCGGTGCGCGACCTCGGCACGGTCCCCGACAAGCTGCCGGCGACCCGTGACGCGCTGCGCCGCGCGGCGGCCGACAACGACCTGATCATCACCAGCGGCGGCGTTTCGGTCGGCGAGGAGGATCACGTCAAGGCGGCGGTCGCGGCCGAGGGCCAGCTCGACATGTGGAAGATCGCCATCAAGCCGGGCAAGCCGCTGGCCTTCGGCGAAGTCCGCCGCGATGGTGGAAAGGCCTGGTTCATCGGTCTGCCCGGCAATCCGGTGTCGGCGATGGTGACCTTCATGGTCATGGTCCGCCCCTTCGTCCTGCGCCTGCAGGGCATCAGCGACGTGACACCGCGCGCCTTCGTCGTGCGCGCCGACTTCGACTGGCCGCGACCCGACGTGCGCGCCGAATTCCTGCGCGCCCGCATCAACGACCGGGGTGGCGTCGACCTCTATCCGAACCAGGGCTCGGGCGTCGTCACCTCGCTGTGCTGGGGCGATGGCCTGGTCATCAACCCGCCGGCGCTGGCGGTCAAACGCGGCGACAGCGTACGCTTCGTGCCGTTCGCGGAATTGCTGACGTGAGCGTCAAGGTTCTCTATTTCGCCGGCCTCAGGGAGGCGCTCGGCACGGGCGGCGAGACGCTGGAACTGCCGCCCGGGGTGACTACCGCCGGCGGCCTGCGCGACTGGCTGGCCGGCCACGGTCGGGAAGCGCTGGCCAGTGCGAAGAACCTGCGTTGCGCGGTCAATCAGGACATGGCGGGTCCGGACGCGGCGGTCGGCGACGGTGACGAGATCGCCTTCTTTCCGCCGGTCACGGGAGGTTGACCGTGACCGTCCGCGTTCAGCAGGCGGATTTCGACCTTGGGGCCGAGTTGACCGCGCTCAGGGCCGGCGATGCCCGGGTCGGCGCGCTGGCCAGCTTCGTCGGGCTGGTGCGCGATTTCAGTCACGGGACCGGCGTCGCGGAAATGACCCTCGAACACTATCCGGGCATGACCGAAAAGGCGCTCGCGGACATCGTCGCCGAGGCGAAAGCGCGCTGGGACATCTACGCCACGCTGGTCATCCACCGCGTCGGCCCGCTCAAGCCGTGCGACCAGATCGTGCTGGTCGCCGTGACCAGCGCGCATCGCGGCGAAGCCTTCGCCGCCTGCGAGTTCATCATGGATTACCTGAAGACCAGGGCGCCGTTCTGGAAACGGGAAGTCACGGCGGAAGGCGCGCGCTGGGTCGATGCGCGCGAAACCGACGACAGCGCTGCGGCGCGCTGGCAGACTGCGGAACCTCAACCTTAGTCGCCAAGCCGGTGCCAAATCGCCGACCATATCGCTTGAGTGACGGGAGACCCCACTGCGGACTGATGTCAAATGAGACTCCGTTGTCTGCTTACTCAAGGGATAGCTGCCTCTGAGGGAGAGTTGGCTGTGCCTTGTTTCGGTGGACAATTGAACCGGATGTACTATCCCTGAAGGAGGAGAAATGAGTGGAGATTGGCGTGGCTCCTTTTGAGCGTTCTGTCCGTTCAGCTACTACCAGTCATCTTGCTGTTTAGCGTGACTGGTTGTGCGAATTCGCCTGGCGTTGAGGTTTTATCTTCGCCCACTGTTGCCGTCCTAATCAACCGGACATGGGTGGAGGATGACCCACGAGGGTTCGCTTGGGACGTGCGCAAGGAGGAACGCGAAACGGAGGAACAATTCGCATCCTGTGTCAGGAGTGCAGCCTCTTCGAAGGGCGTTTCGGTACGAGTAATATCCGGTACCGAGTTCCGCGCCGCAGCTTTCCCTGACCTTGATCCTCGTGCAGCCCCTCGCAGGGTTGAGACGTTGCGCTCACTGATTCCCGACTCCAGATTCCGGGGACGCATTGAGGCCGCACACATAGACTATCTGGCAATAGTTGGCGGTGAAACACGTACGTCCGAGACAAAAGGTGGAGTTGTCTGTGGTGCGAGTATGGGCGGAGGTGGATGTTTTGGGCTCTTATGGTGGGATCACGAATCGCGTCTTTCTGCCCTGATTGTGGATTTACGTGGCGGTACAGAGCGGCTCACCGAAGGGGTCGATGCGGCGGGGCAGTCGTGGTTCGCGATTTTCGTAGCGTTTCCCCTCGCGGCACCTTCTGCTCATGAGGCAAAAGGGTGCGAGCGCTTTGGCCGCGCTGTCGCCAACGCGTTAGCGGAAATGCATCGCAAAGGAGACTAGACTTTGGGACAGGTTCAAAAGGAGTCGGGTGAAATCAGCTTTCGGCATCAAGCATCCGCCCACATCCGTGGATGGAAATCTGGGTCTATGCTGATTCTTGCGATAGCACTTGCCGTTGCAGCCTGTGCAGAAGATCCCAAAAGATTCGCCACTGTTGAGGCATTCCGCGATACGAAACGCATCGAGACCCAACTCCAAAGAGGGGTCTCAACCAAGGAAGATGTAAAGCGGATGTTGGGCGAGCCCACGGGATCCGGAGCGGTCTTCATGGCCAGCGTGCAGCAACGCCCACAGGAGATGTGGTTCTACCAGGATATTGAGCTCAAGGACATCAAGGGGTCAAAGGGCGTGTTGAACGTAAGTTTCCGACAGCAAATCTTGGTGGTCATTCTTCGCGACGGGACCTTTGATGGGTTCATGTGGTTTTCGAATGAGGAGGCGGCAACAGGGTGGGTCAAGGACAGCTTGCAGGGGAAGGTAGGGCGATGAAGTCAAGCTCCATTTATTCGGTACTTTTGATCGCGTGCTTAGGGCTTGCAGGGCTCCAAGGTTGTGCCACGCGGTTTGAAATGGGTTCGCCGCCACGAGTGGAAAGCCTGGCACAACTGACACCGCGAATATCGACAAAGAATGATGTGCTGCTCACTCTTGGCGAGCCTCGCGGCTTTGGTGCTGCGCGCCTTGACCCCACCTTCAATCCACAGCGCGTTTGGCTCTATGAACACACCGTCGCCGAAGGTAAGGACATCAAGCTGACGATGCTGTTGGTTTTTTTCTCCGACGACACCTATGAGGGGTACATGTGGTTCGCTGATTCAGCCAACCTGAAAGAGTATTCGGGGGGTAAGGCTAAATGAAGATGCGCAACTCCTTCCAAGCAAGTCTGATTGCCCTATCCCTAGCAACTGCATTGCTTCCGGGTTGCGGAGAGATCAAGGTTCGCGCTGGAGTCCCTGTTGCCCCGTCTTTACTCGAGTCCAAGTTAGTCTTGGGGCACTCAACCGAGAAAGATATCCGCGAGGTATTGGGGGAACCTCCCGGTGTAGGACGCGAGTGGTTGTCATTCCATACCCGAGCTCGGACCATCTGGTCATACCATTTTGAAGAGAGTCAGGCCTCTCTATCGGGCGTGGGAGATGCTCACCGGATATTTCTCTGGGTATTTCTGGCTGATGGGCGCTACGACGGATTCCTTTGGGTTTCCAGTTTTCCGGCAGATCGCACGCCACCCTAGAGTAGTCAGAAGCGCACTTCCCGCTACGCCCGCACGGGCATCAATTTTGTGCAACCGTCTAGCTTGCCCTACGAGTTTTCTCCGAGATGCTTACGTCGGCTTAGAGCCAGTTCGGTCTTGGACATCCCCAAACATCCTGAATGCCTGTGCCTGCGAATATCTGGAAAGGCCGAACTCTTGTCTGATGGGGCAGCGTTACTGAAGGTCTCCTTCGGCAGGAGTCTCCCGCCGCTCAACTCCAACAGTCTGCCATTGGTCGACGGACCGCTTGTGTTAAGGGTTGTCCGATGCCTGCCCATACGCGCTGGTGTCTCCGGATGTGCTGAAGCCGATGGGCAGGCGTTGGAGAAGCCCCGAGGGAGGAAACCGCGGGGTGAACCGGGATGGTTATTGCAGGTGACCCTGCTATGGGGATTTGAGTCTTTGCCTGCTGGCCAGACGTAATATTCCGGCTGACTCGGAGAGCATTCCGCGACTCGGCCTGCCGTTCCTGGTAGGGAAACCTCGTGTTTTAGGGTGCTGCACTAGGTAAAAGCCGGGACGCTTACCCCAGAAGGCAAAGCTGGACCACATCGGCGCAAGCCAATGAATGCTCATGAAGAGGATGCGACGTCGAAAGACGTTCATGAAGAACCTTGCCGTAATGGCGGCGCGCGGATCGGTTGCCCGCACAGAAAGATCTCGATAATGACCATAGCTGCCCCGCACGTCGGGCAAACGAAGGTAGGCTGAACCAGCGCAGCGGAGACCTCAGCATCCGCCGTTTCCGGCAGGGGCGTCGGTGCCACCTGCAACAACTCGCGCACCTTGGCCAGATTCTCGCGGCGCCCGCCATTCGCAAGTAGCCCAAAGTGGCGAATACGATGAAAGCCACCAGGTAGCACATGCAGCAGAAACCGGCGCATGAACTCTGCCGGGCCCAGTGTCATCGTCTTGATGCGCGTTCCCTCCTTGCTCCGATAGTCTTTCCAACGGAAGGTGATACCACGCTCATCCATCGCCACCAGGCGCTGATTAGAAATGGCCACCCGGTGGGTATAACGCGACAAATACGCCAGGACGGCTGCCGGTCCGGCAAACGGGCGCTTGGCATAGACTACCCATTCACACTTCCTGAGTGGTCGTAGCCAATCGGTGAATGCCGTTGGATCAGCCAGATTGGCGAACTCACCAAAGAACTGCAACTGGCCAGCGCCATGTGCCAGGGCTAACTCTTCAAGGAAACGTCGGCGAAACAGCCGCGAGAGCACCCGAACCGGCAGGAAGAAGCCCAGCTTGCACGCCACCCAGCGCTTGCCATCGGCCGATAAGCCACCACCGGGAACGATGCCATGGACGTGCGGATGGTGTGTCAGTGCCGAGCCCCAGGTATGCAGCACCAGTGTCACGCCGATTTGCGCGCCCAGATGCCGGGCGTCACCGGCAATCGTCCGCAGCGTCTCGGCAGCCACCTCGAACAACAGCCGATAGATCAGGGCCTTGTTGGCATAGGCGAAAGCACTGATCGGCGCCGGCAAGGTAAACACCACGTGGTAATACTCCACCGGCAGCAAATCCGCTTGACGTGCTTCCAGCCAGCGTTGCGCTGCACGCGCCTGACATTTCGGGCAATGCCGGTTGCGGCAGGAGTTGTACGCAATGTCGAGGTGGGCGCAGGCATTGCAGCGCAACACATGTCCCCCCAGCGCCGCTGTGCGGCACTGTTCGATGGCCGACATGACCTTGAGTTGCCCCAGACTCAGGTGGCTGTGCTGAGATTGGCGCCAGGCCGGCCCATGGGCGCGGAAGATATCCGCGACCTCCAGGGCAAGACGCCCCATGGACGTGACCTACGAGGGGTGCGGACTCTCCAGAGGACTGATCACTTCGCGCAGGAGGTCGGTGGCGACCTGGGCATACAGTGCGGTGGTATCGAGCCGCTTGTGTCCGAGCAGAACCTGGATCACGCGGATATCCACTTTCTGTTCCAGCAGATGGGTGGCGAAACTGTGGCGCAGGGTATGCATCGAGACGCGCTTGTCGATCTGCGCGGCCTCTGCGGCGGCATGGATGGCGCGGTTGAGTTGGCGGGTGCTGAGCGATTCGATCGGGTTCAGCCCGGGGAACAGCCAGCCGCCGTCGAGCATCTTGCCTTGGGCACAGGCGACCCGCCACCAGGTGCGCAGGCGTTCGAGCAGCACCGGCGGCAGCATGGCGTAGCGATCCTTGTGGCCCTTGCCCTGTTCGATGCGCAAGGTCATGCGCTCGCTGTCGATGTCGCCGACCTTCAGTGCAACCACTTCACTGACGCGCAGTCCCGCACCGTAGGCAACCGACAGCGCCGTCTGGTGCTTGAGGTTGCCGGCTGCGGCGATCAGACGGGAAACCTCCTCACGGCTCAGGATCACCGGCAGCGTCCGCGGCACGCTGACCGGCTGCATCCTGGCCATCAACTCGGCACGATCGAGCGTAATGTCGAAGAAGAACTTCAGCCCGGTGATGGTCGCATTGAGCGTGATCGGCGAAACCCCGTGATCCACCAGGTGCAACTGAAAGTTGCGCAGGTCCTCAACGTTGGCGCTGTCGGGCGATCTGCCAAGATAGCCGGCAAACTTCCGCACAGCGCGGATATAGCTAGCCTGTGTCTTGTCGCATAGCTTGCGCATTCGCATGTCCTCGATCATGCGCTGACGCAACTTGCTGGTGGACTGTGTGGTTTGGCTCATGGCTCTGCTCCTGTCGCGCCAGGCGGATTACTCGTTCTTCTCACGATCAAAGATCTACTACCTCCACGACGACCTCGACGTCAAATCAGGGCGCCGTTACCGCGCGAGCAGTTTAGTCCACTTCGGCCAATTTCTGACCCGGACGGGAGTTGAAATTCGTCGGCTTGTCCGCATCTACGGGGCATTGAAGAATTCCCGACGGAGACAGCCATGCGCATCGACAAATTCACCACCAAGTTTCAGCAGGCGCTGGCCGACGCCCAGAGCCTGGCGGTCGGCGGCGACCAGCAGTTCATCGAACCCCAGCACCTGCTGCTTGCCCTGGTCAACCAGGAGGACGGCAGCACGGCTTCGCTGCTTTCCCGCGCCGGCGTCAATCTCCCTGGCCTGCGCAAGGATCTGGAAGGTGCCATCAAGCGTCTGCCGCAGGTTTCAGGGCACGCCGGCGACGTCTCGATCGGCCGCGACCTGGCAAACCTGCTCAACATGACCGACAAGGAAGCCCAGAAGCGCGGCGACCAGTTCATCGCCAGCGAGATGTTCCTGCTGGCCGTGACCGACGACAAGGGCGAAACCGGCCGTCTCGCCAAGCAGCATGGCCTGAAGCGCAAGGCGCTGGAGGCGGCGGTCATGGCGGTGCGCGGCGGCCAGGGGGCGTCGATTCGCGGGAGGCCGAGGGCCAGCGCCAGGCACTCGCCAAGCACTGTATCGACTGACCGAACGCGCCGAAGAAGGTGCTGGTGCTCGACATGGCCGGGCTGCTCGCCGGGGCCAAGTATCGCGGCGAGTTCGAGGAGCGCCTCAAGGCGGTGCTCAAGGAAGTCTCGCAGGAAGAAGGCAAGATCATCCTGTTCATCGACGAACTGCACACCATGGTCGGCGCCGGCAAGGCCGAGGGCGCCATCGATGCCGGCAACATGCTCAAGCCGGCGCTGGCGCGCGGCGAACTGCACTGCATCGGCGCGACGACGCTCGATGAGTACCGCAAGTACATCGAAAAGGATGCCGCGCTCGAGCGCCGCTTCCAGAAGGTGCTGGTCGACGAGCCGAGCGTCGAGAGCACGATCGCCATCCTGCGCGGCCTGCAGGAGAAGTACGAACTGCACCACGGCGTCGACATCACCGACCCGGCGATCGTCGCCGCCGCCGAACTGTCGCATCGCTACATCACCGACCGCTTCCTGCCCGACAAGGCGATCGACCTGATCGATGAGGCGGCAGCGCGCATCAAAATGGAGATCGACTCGAAGCCGGAGGTCATGGACAAGCTCGAGCGGCGAATGATCCAGCTCAAGATCGAGCGCGAGGCGGTGAAGCGCGAGAAGGATGAAGCGTCGAGAAAGCGGCTGGGCTTGATCGACGAAGAACTGGTCAAGCTGCAGAAGGACTATTCCGACCTCGAGGAGATCTGGAAGGCCGAGAAGTCCGCCGTCCTCGGTTCCGCCCAGATCAAGGAAGAGATCGACCGGATCAAGGCGCAAATGGCCGAGCTGCAACGCAAGGGTCAGTACGACAAGCTCGCCGAACTGCAGTACGGCAGCCTGCCGCAACTCGAATCGCAACTGAAGGCCGCCGAGAAGTCCGGCGACGGGAAAGGCACGAAAAACCGTCTGTTGCGCACCCAGGTCGGCGCCGAGGAAATCGCCGAGGTCGTGTCACGCGCCACCGGCATCCCGGTCAGCAAGATGATGCAGGGCGAGCGCGAAAAGCTGCTGCACATGGAAGATCGCATCCACAAGCGCGTCGTCGGGCAGGACGAAGCCGTGCGACTGGTCGGCGACGCCATCCGCCGTTCGCGCGCCGGGCTGTCTGACCCCAACCGTCCCTATGGTTCCTTCCTCTTCCTCGGCCCGACCGGCGTCGGCAAGACCGAACTGTGCAAGGCGCTGGCCGAGTTCATGTTCGACAGCGAAGACCACCTGATCCGCATCGACATGAGCGAGTTCATGGAAAGCATTCGGTCGTCCGCCTGATCGGCGCGCCGCCGGGCTATGTTGGCTACGAAGAAGGCGGCTACCGACCGAGGCGGTGCGCGCAAGCCGACAGTTGGTGATCCTCGACGACGGTCGCATGACCGATGGCCAGGGGCGCACTGTCGACTTCAAGAACACGGTCATCGTCATGACTTCCAACCTCGGCAGCCAGATGATCCAGCAGATGGCCGGCGACGATTATCAGTTGATCAAGCTGGCGGTGATGGGCGAGGTCAAGAGCTACTTCCGGCCCGAGTTCATCAACCGCATCGACGAAGTGGTCGTCTTCCACGCCCTCGACGAAAAGCACATCGCCGGCATCGCCAAGATTCAGCTCGGCTACCTTGAAAAGCGTCTGGCCCAGCTCGAAATGGGCTTGGTCGTCGACGACAGCGCGCTGGCCGAACTGGCCCAGGCCGGCTTCGACCCGGTCTTCGGCGCCCGCCCGCTCAAGCGGGCGATCCAGCAGCAGATCGAGAATCCGCTGGCCAAGGCCATCCTCGAAGGCAAATTCGCCGCCAAGGACACGATCCGCGTCAGTTGCGACCCGGCCACCGGCGGCATCATGCGCTTCGCGAAGGTCTGATCGCGGTCGTCCCAACCTGAGATCGGCGGGTTCCGGCCCGCCGTTTTTTGCTGGCATTGCCAGACCGGCGAAGCAGCGTGAGGCTGCTTCCTCTTGGCCGGATCAATAGGATGGTGACGATCAGTCGCCGCGGCTCGCTGCGCAGGCGCTCGATGAGGCCGATGCGCGGATGCCTGGCAGAGCGCATCCGGTCGAGCTGGAACGAGCTCAGCGAGAATAGCGACGTTTCCGGTGCTCGAGAAGAAACCCGAAAAACCCGAGCAGGGCGACAAAAAAGGCCAGTTCGACCAGAGTGCGGCATCCAGGCGCCGGTTTCCCGCCGTCAAATGAAGTTGTGCTGCGGGCGAATTGGCGGGGCCGGAACACACCGTTTACCGCGTACTGGCGGCGGATTATGCGGCAGACCGCGGTCTGGGTCAAACGCCATCGCGCCCGCGCGAATGCGGTCCGGCCTCGTCAGAGGCTCGCTCTCGACCCGCCGGTTGCGGGACAGGGGATTCCGCCACGGAATCAACGACTGGCCCGGCTGAGTGACACGTCCACAGGCGCGCATCAACGCCACAACTGACGAAAGTGTTAAGATGGCGAAATCCAAGTCCAGTCGGCAAATTCGACCACGAAGAGTGGCGCGCCAGCGACCATTCACCTCATGACTGTGCAGCGACCAATGAAACCCACCCCTGTCCAGACCGCCAGCTACCTGATCGCCGTGGCGATCCTTCTTGGCACCAAGTCCTCCTCAAGCTCCTGTCAGCACCTGTTCGCCCGGCATGCTGGGGCCGATCCGTTGATCCACAAGCTCCGCGCCGCTGCTGGCTCCGCTTGTTCCCCCTCCGGTCGGGCAGCCCGCATCGCAGCGACCGCCATCGTCGCCCGCGCAGTGGTCGTGGCGGCAGTCAGCGCCAGCGCCTTTTGCCTTGCTCTACCACCTGAAAAGCGGGGACGCGGCCGGGTTG
>JADKBR010000027.1 GCA_016714975.1 Candidatus Dechloromonas phosphorivorans
GATGGCGATGATCGGCAGGTCCTCGGTTTCGAGGCTGCCCTGCGGTCGGCGATGACCTGAAGCTGTCGAGTACCGGCATCTCCAGGTCGGTGATGAGCACGGCGTAGGACTTGCGCGAGAGCAGATCGAGCGCCCGTTCGCCGTCGTTGGCCACGTCGATGAAGCCGGCGCCTTCCAGCAACTTGCGCAGCTTGGCGCGGGCCACTGCAGAGTCGTCGGCCACCAGCACGGGCCAGTGCTGGGTGGGTGTCGGGTGCCCGCGACACTGCAGGAAGCCGTGGCGGTGGTGGCTCAGGCGCCCGCTGAGTGGGGCGCCACCGGCTGTGGCGGCCGGCAGCGACGCCGGCGACGGGCCTCTGCGCATGGCGCGCCGTGTCGTCCGCACGCCGGGCAGCCAGCACGCCCACCTCACCACGGCCAGCACGGGCTAGGAAGGTCAAGGCGTAGCCAAGCAGGCTTATTCCAAGCCAGCGCCAATCGGCGCCAGAAACCGTTCGAGCATTTGCTGCACGGATAGGAAATTCAACCACATGAGAGCAAGTATGGCACGGGCGAAGGACACCCAAACGACGGATAGATGCTTATGGATGCCTCTACTCCCTTAATTGCTGAGGAATTGTGGCACAGCGATAAAACAGTCATCAATCAGGGGAAGGAACCAATTCTGCATGGGGTTGGATCCTCTGATGGATACGGCATCAAGAAGGATAGGAAATTCAACCACCTTCCCCGAAGTATCTCCGCACCTTCCGCCTATCGTCAACCGTAATTTCCCGCCAGTTTTTCCGCCGGGTACGCGCGCGTTTATCATAGACGCCCGCAACTGGCCTGGCGCTGCCTTCGTAGGCCCCCTAAACGAAGTCCGTAGCAGCAAGTGTGGGCAAACCTCGTTCCTTGACGATGTGCGATGAGGCTTGTGCACCGCACCTGGCTTGAGCGTTCCTGACCGTCCACTTTCTCGCCGCCTCACCATCGCCTTTTAGGTCGATTCTTGCCTGTCAGTCCTTATCTGAGTTGACGCCATTTGTCAGATGAAGTCTGGACTTCTACGTATTAGCGGCGCTCGATGCTAAACTCCAGCCGATTTCCGTTGGCATCGACGCCGCTCCCTTTCCAGGAGCGGCAGGTGATCGCCTCCCAGCGCACCGGAATCTCCCGGCCATCGCTGCAACGCACGACTCCGGTGCCGGCTTCGCCGGCACAACTGCCCGGATTCGGCGAAATCACTGGGGGCAGGGTCTGGCCATCGCAGGTCAGACGGCCGTCAGGATCGCCAAGCGCGAACCTCCCGCCACCGGAATTGCCCGGATAACCCTTGCCGCGCATCTCGCCCGGCACATCGCTCAGGCTGCCGCGCGCCTGATAGCCGATCGAACAGGCCGCGACTAACAACGGAATGGCAAGAACGGAAACCAAGGCGTAATTGTTCACAAGGCAGCCCAAAAGTTTTCAGCGATAATCGCTATTCTGCACTTACTCGACTTCTATCGTGAATCCGCACCTCGGCCAACTCCAGCCCTACCCCTTCGAAAAGCTGCGCGCCCTCTTCGCCGGCGTCACGCCGAACCCGCAATACAAGGAGATCAAGCTTTCGATCGGCGAGCCGCAACATGCCACGCCCCCCTTCATCATGGAAGCGCTCGCTGGCGGTCTCAAGGGCCTGGCCAACTATCCGACAACGCAGGGCATTCCGGCCCTGCGCCAGGCCATCGCCGCCTGGTGCCAGCGCCGCTACGGACTGGAACTCGACGCGGAAACCGAGATTCTTCCGGTCAACGGCTCGCGCGAGGCACTATTCTCCTTCGCCCAGACGGTGATCGACCCCGGCCGCGGTCATGTGCCGCTGGTCGTCAGCCCGAATCCGTTCTATCAGATCTACGAAGGCGCCGCCTATCTGGCCGGGGCCGAACCGCGCTTCCTCAACACGCTGCCGGAAAACGATTTCGCCTTCGACTACGGCGCCCTGTCCGAAGCCGAATGGGCGCGCGTCCAGTTGTTCTACGTCTGCTCGCCGGGCAATCCGACCGGCAAGGTGTTTTCGCTGGACGACTGGAGGGCGCTGTTCGCGCTGTCCGACAAGTACGGCTTCATCATCGCCTCCGACGAGTGCTATTCGGAAATCTTTTTCGACGAGGCCAGTCCGCCGCCCGGCGGGTTGCAGGCGGCGAAGCTGCTCGGGCGCGGCAACGAGAGCCTCGTAATGTTCTCCAGCCTCTCGAAGCGTTCCAACGTGCCAGGCATGCGCTCCGGCTTCGTCGCCGGCGACGCCGCCATCCTGAAGAAATTCCTGCTCTACCGCACCTACCACGGCTGCGCGATGGCGCCGCCGGTGCAGACCGCCTCGGTCGCCGCCTGGAACGACGAGGCGCATGTGCTCGACAACCGCAAGCAGTACCGCGAGAAATTCGCCGCCTGCACGCCGCTGATCGCCGAAGTGCTCGGCACCGGCATGCCGGATGCGAGCTTCTACCTGTGGGCGAGGACACCTGTCGCCGACACCGATTTCGCCCGCGGCCTGCTCGAGTACTATAATGTCATCGTTCTGCCTGGCAGCTTCCTCGCGCGCGAGGCCGGCGGCGTCAATCCGGGCGCAGGATTCGTCCGCATCGCGCTGGTGGCCCCGCTGGCCGAATGCCTCGATGCCGCCAACCGAATTCGTCAATTTGCCGAACAACTGTAATCAGAGAGAGCCCTCATGACTCACCATCTGCAAGCCACCATCGAAGAACTCTGGGAACGCCGCACAGAGTTGTCCCCGCAGTCGCCGCCGACGACCATCGCCGCCGTCAAATCGGTGATCGGCGACCTCGACGCCGGCAAGCTGCGCGTCGCCGAGAAGATCGCCGGCGAGTGGTTCACCCACCAGTGGATCAAGAAGGCCGTCCTGCTGTCGTTCCGCGTCCGCGACAACCGTGTCCAGCTAGCCGGCGACATCCGCTTCTTCGACAAGGTCGATACCAAGTTCGAAGGCTGGAGCGAAGAACAGTTCCGCCAGGGCGGCTTCCGCGTCGTCCCGGGCACCATCGTCCGCAAGGGTTCCTTCGTTGCCAGGAATGCGGTACTGATGCCGTCGTTCGTCAACATCGGCGCCTACGTCGATGAGGCCACCATGGTCGACACCTGGGTCACCGTCGGTTCCTGCGCGCAGATCGGCAAGAACGTGCACCTTTCCGGCGGCGTCGGCATCGGCGGCGTGCTCGAGCCGCTGCAGGCCAACCCGACCATCATCGAAGACAACTGCTTCATCGGCGCCCGTTCGGAAGTCGTCGAAGGCGTCATCGTCGGCGAAAACTCGGTGCTGTCCATGGGCGTCTACATCGGCCAGAGCACGCCGATCTACGACCGGGAAACCGGCGAAGTCAGGTATGGCAAAGTTCCGGCGGGTTCGGTCGTGGTCTGCGGCAGCCTGCCCAAGGCCGACGGCAAATACAGCCTCTATGCTGCGATCATCGTCAAAAAGGTCGACGCGCAGACCCGCGCCAAGACCAGCATCAACGAACTGCTGCGCGCCTGATCCAAGCCGCAACGACACCGGAGGTCCTGAATGATCCTCGACAAACTGTTCCAACTGATGGCGGAAAAGCAGGCCTCGGATATCTTCATATCCGCCGGCACGCCGATCCATATCAAGATCCAGGGCAACACCATGCCGGTCAACCAGCAGGTCATGTTGCCGGACATGATCGAGAAGATTGCCTACGAGCTGATGTCGCCGGATCAGGTCAAGGCCTTCGACGCGACGATGGAGATGAACCTCTCCTTCGGCGTGCCGCAGATCGGCAACTTCCGCGTCAATATCTTCCGCCAGCGCGGTTCGATCAGCATCGTCGTCCGCTTCATCCTCGGCAACATCCCCAAGCTCAGCGCCCTCGACCTCCCGCCGGTGCTGGCCGACCTGATCATGGAGAAGCGCGGCCTGGTCCTCATCGTCGGCGCCACCGGTTCCGGCAAGTCGACGACCATCGCCTCGATGCTCGATCACCGCAACGCCAACCGCGCCGGACATATCCTGACCGTCGAGGATCCGATCGAATACCTGTTCAAACACAAGAAATCCATCGTCAACCAGCGCGAAATCGGCATGGATACGGTGGACTGGGCTGCCGCGCTGAAGAACGCCATGCGTCAGGCGCCGGACTGCATCCTGATCGGCGAAATCCGCGACAAGGAAACGATGCAGGCGGCGATCGCCTACGCGCAGACCGGCCACCTCTGCCTGGCGACGCTGCACGCCAACAACAGCTACCACGCGCTCAACCGCATCATCAGCTTCTTCCCGCTGGAGAACCGTCCGGCGCTGTTCCTCGACCTTTCGGTCGCCCTGCGCGCGATCATGTCCCAGCGCCTGGTCAGGAATCCGAACGGCCTGCGGCTCCCGCCTGCGAGGTCATGATCAACACCCGTCACATCAGCGAACTGATCGAGCGCGGCGAAGTCCAGGGCATCAAGGATGCGATGGAGCAGACGCTCGCACCGGGATCGCAGACCTTCGAACAGGATCTCTTCCGGCTCTATCGCGAGGGCAAGATTTCGCTCGACGAAGCGCTGACCAATGCCGACTCGCCGACAAATCTCTCCTGGCTGATCAACAATTCCGAGATCAATCAGGGCAACAAGGACGAAAGGAAAGCCACCGCCGCGCTGGAGTTCGACCGCGTCGAACCCGGCGGGGCTTCCTTCAAGGAATTCACGCTCAGCCTCGGGGACGGCGAAGAACAGGCCGACAATGCCCGACCCGACCCTGGCACTGGCCCGGCAACTCATCGCCCGCCCTTCCGTCACGCCGGATGACGCCGGCTGCATGGATATCCTCGCCGAACGCCTGAAACCGCTCGGTTTTTCCTGCGAATTCATCAACCGCAACGGCGTCACCAACCTCTGGGCGCGCCGTGGCACCGCCAGAACGTTGTTCGTTTTCGCCGGCCACACCGACGTCGTGCCGACCGGACCGCTTGAACGCTGGACAGCACCGCCGTTCGCCCCGGAAATCCGCGACGGGTTGCTCTTCGGCCGCGGCGCCGCCGACATGAAATCCTCGCTGGCAGCGATGTTGACCGCGACCGAGGCCTTCGTCGCCGCCCACCCGAACCATCCTGGCTCGCTCGCCTTCCTGCTCACCTCGGACGAGGAAGGCGATGCCACCGACGGCACCGTCGCCGTCGTCGAAGCGCTCAAGGCGCGCGGCGAAAGCCTCGATTTCTGCGTCATCGGCGAGCCGACCTCGGTCGATACCCTCGGCGACATGATCAAGAACGGCCGCCGCGGCAGCCTGTCGGGCAAGCTCACGGTGAAGGGCGTGCAGGGCCACATCGCCTACCCGCACCTGGGACTCAATCCGATCCACCTGGCGGCGCCGGCGATTGCCGAACTGGGCGACACCGAATGGGATCAGGGCAACGAATACTTCCCACCGACCACCTGGCAGATTTCCAACATCCACGGCGGCACCGGCGCCACCAACGTTGTGCCTGGCAGCGTCGAGATCAAGTTCAACTTCCGCTTTTCCACCGCCAGCTCGGTCGACAGCCTGCAGCAG
Source organism: Candidatus Dechloromonas phosphorivorans (assembly GCA_016714975.1). GTDB lineage: Bacteria > Pseudomonadota > Gammaproteobacteria > Burkholderiales > Rhodocyclaceae > Azonexus > Azonexus phosphoriphilus. Next base: position 5,537 of record JADKBR010000027.1, read on the forward strand.
CGCTGACCGCAATTCTCGACCGCCACGGCCTGGAGTACGACATCAGACTGGACGCTCGGCGCCCGCCCGTTCCTCACCGGCCGCGGCCCGCTGGCGTCGGCGGCGGCAGCAGCGATCCGCGACATCTGCGGCATCGAAACCGAGCTGTCGACCACCGGCGGCACCTCCGACGGCCGCTTTATCGCCGAAATCTGCGACCAGTTGCTCGAAATCGGCCCGGTCAATGCCACCAGTCACAAGATCGACGAAGCGTCGATATCGCCGCCTTGCCCAGGCTGTCCGCCATCTACACCCGCATCCTCGAACAGTTGCTTGCCGCATGAGCGATCCCGCCGCCCGCGACGAACTGTTCACCGTCCGCGACCACCTGCGCTACGCCGTCAGCCGCTTCACTGCCGCCGGCCTGTTCTTCGGCCACGGCAGCGACAACGCCTGGGACGAAGCTGCCTACCTGACGCTGCACACCCTCAACCTGCCGCTCGACCGCCTCGAACCCTTCCTCGATGCCCGCCTGCTGCCGCAGGAACGCGACGCGCTGCTCGACATCTACCGCCGCCGCTGCGAAGACCGCCTGCCGGCGGCCTACCTGACCAGAGAGGCCTGGCTTGTCGGACATCGCTTCTATATCGATGAGCGCGTCATCGTGCCGCGCTCCTTCATTGCCGAGTTGCTTGAGGAGCACCTGACGCCGTGGGTCAATGACCCTGGTCCATTCAATCGGCGCTCGATCTGTGCACCGGCTCGGGCTGCCTGGCGATCCTGACCGCTCTCGCCTTCCCGGAAGCACGGGTTGATGCGGTCGACGTCTCGCCGGAAGCGATTTCCGTCGCCGAACGCAATGTCGCGGATTACGGCCTGAATGACCGCGTCGAGATCATCCAGTCGGATGCCTTCAGCAAACTCCAGGGCAGGCGTTACGACCTGATCATCGCCAACCCGCCCTATGTCAATGCCGCCTCGGTCGCCGCGCTGCCCCCGGAATACCTCAACGAACCGGTGATGGCGCTCGGCTCGGGCAAGGATGGCCCCGACTTCACCCGCATCATCCTGCGCGAAGCGAAGCGGCACCTGACCGATGACGGCCTGCTCGTGGTCGAGATCGGCCACAACCGCGCCGAACTGGAAGCCGCCTACCCGGCGCTGCCCTTCACCTGGCTCGACACCGCCGCCGGCGACGAATTCGTCTTCCTGCTGAATGCTGCGGACCTTCCGGACTGAACGCCGGAGCCCTGATGCCTGGCAGTTCCGCCGTTTGCGATGCCGAGCCCTTACGAAACGGAAAGCGGGACGGTGTTGATGCTCGAGCCGCGATCTGCCAGCGCCGGCGAATTGCGCGCCCAGCTGCTCGACGAAAGCTACCCAAAGCCCTTCGTCATCGACGACGGCAAGCAACGTTACCTCTATTTCAATGTGCGCCTGATGCAGAGCGCAATGTCGTTGCGTGCCCCGAATGCGCTGGAATTGCGGTACACGCAGAAGATGATGGCCTTCCTGCTCTTCCGCCCGCACCCCAAACGCATCGACCTGATCGGACTCGGCGGTGGCTCCCTGATCAAGTTCTGCTATCACCGCCTGCCCGGCACCCGGTTGACGGCAATCGAACTCGATCCCGATGTGATTGCCTGGCGCGACGCCTTTCTACTGCCGCCGGACGACGCCCGCCTGCAAGTCGTGCACGCCGACGGCGCCGAGTATCTGGCGCAGACGGCAATGGGCATCGACGTCCTGCTCGTCGACGCTTTCGACCGGAACGGCTTCGCACCAAGCCTGGCCAATCGCGATTTCTTCGCCAACGCTTTCGCGAAACTCGCGGGCAACGGCGTTCTGGTCATCAATCTGGCCGGCGAGCGGGACACCTATGCCGGAATGATCGGCGAAGCGCTGGCGGCCTTCGACGATCAGGTGATCGTCATTTCCGTACCGGAAGATGGCAATCACATCCTGTTTGCCTTCAAGGAACGCCATTTCGAGCCGCGCTGGCGCTGGCTGCACAATTTCGCCAAGGAACTGCGCTCACGCCACGGCCTCGACTTCCCGGCCTTCGCGCACCAGCTCGAGCGCTCCACCAGACTTGGTCTCGCCCGCCGCGAAGGCCGGCGCCGCCGCTGAAATTACTTGTCTCCGCCCGCCTGTTCTGCGCGCTGCTGCGACTGCAGGCCAGCCTGATCGATCTTCTGCTGCATCTGCTCCATCGTCTTCTTGCCCTGCTCGAGTTCCTGTTTCTTGATGACGGCGCCGGTCGCCGCCGTTGATGCCGTTTCGACACCGCACGCACTCACCGCCAGGGCAAGCGCCAGGGACACCAAAGTTTCATATTCCGGACTCCACAACAAATCTGTTCAATCAACCGCCGCGAGAATTGCCCGCAACAACTGCCAGCAACGCCCGACCGACCTAATCTCCACCGCTTCCCCGGCGCATGTGCGCCGCGGATCGTCGGTCCGAAGGAGACAATATCCAGCCCCGGATACTTGGCGCCAATGATGCCGCATTCCAGCCCGGCGTGGATCACCTGCACCCGCGAATCGCCGTCGAATTCCCGACGATAGACTGACTGGCACAAGGACAGCAGCGCCGAATCGGGATTTGGCGCCCAGCCCGGGTAATGTCCCGCTTTCACGGCAACGCTCCCGGACAAGGCAAAGAGGCTGACGATCTCGTCCGCCAGCGCTGCGCTGCCGCTCTCGACCAGGAACGAATCATGAAGGCGCACGATCCGCCGGAAGAATCCAGCGCCGCCATCCCCAGATTGTTCGAGGTTTCCACCACGCCCGGCACCTGCCGGCTCATGCACCGGACGCCATGCGGGGAGGCATGCAGCGAGGCCAACCACACGGCCTGCTCGCGCGCAGCCAACAAGCGCACTGCCCCCGGCTCCGGCGAACATTCCAGGACAACGCCTGCATCGACCCCAGCCAGTTCCTGACGCAGGCATCGCTCCCACTCCGCCAGGCCAGCAATCAGTTCTGCCACAGCCGGTTCGGGGATCGCCACCACCGCCACCGCCTCGCGCGGCAATGCATTGCGCGCCGTGCCCCCGTGCAGGCTGGCCAGACGCAGCGGAAGCCGGTTCTCAAGATCACGGAGAATGCGCACCAGCAGTTTGATGGCATTGCCCCGCCCCTCGTGAATATCGATCCCGGAATGGCCGCCGCGCAGGCCCCGGAGTCCGATCCGCCAACTGAACCAGCCCTCCGGCACAGCGTCAGAGTCGCCGTTGCGCCGGACGTTCACATCCAGCCCGCCGGCACAACCGAGATAGAACTCGCCCCATGCTTCGGTATCAAGATTGAGCATCAGGCGCCCGGCGAGTGCGTCAGGCGCCAGACCGCGCGCACCGCCCATCCCGGCTTCTTCGTCGACCGTCAACAGCGCCTCGATCGGGCCATGCTGCAAACTGCAATCCTCGAGAACCGCCAGAATCAGCGCCACGCCAACCCCGTTATCGGCGCCCAGCGTGGTGCCTTCGGCAACCAGCCAGCCGTCGCGGCGCACGGGGCGGATCGGGTCACGCGAGAAGTCATGCGGCGTATCGGCATTGTTCTGACACACCATGTCGAGATGCGCCTGCAGGATAACGCCGGGAAGATGCCCCTTTCCGGGGCATGCCGGCTTGCGGATAATCAGGTTGCCCACAGGGTCGACCGCAGCAACCAACCCGCGTTGCTCCGCCCAGGACAGCAGATGCCGCCGCAACAGCTCCTCTTCCTTCGATGCCCGCGGGATCGCACAGAGAACCGCGAAATGCCGCCAGACGATGGCGGGTTCCAGCCCTGAAAATACGGCTTGTGTCGCCCAACCGGTCATGGCGCGGCTCCAAAGAAAACCCCCGCAGACCTTGCGGGCTGCGGGGGCTTGAATCTGGGGCGACCGACGGGGATCGAACCCGCGACAACCGGAATCACAATCCGGGACTCTACCAACTGAGCTACAGCCGCCATCAAATAAGGCGCGAATTGTAGCGAAGATTACCAGTGGCTGTCTATACAAGGGAGGCGCATTGAGTCAGTCATGCAGTGGCGATGTAAGATTCTCCGGTCAATCGCGCGGACCCTGCCGACGCACGCGCTCCATGGATGTAAGGAATGGCGGCTGGGTTCGACTAAGGATTGAGCACACTCTGGAGAATGGCAATGCGTGACACCTATCCCCTTCTGGTCAATACGGATTTTCCGGCCATTCAGCGCAGGAAGCTGGAAACCCTGCAAGCGAACCTGGGTTATCGGTGCAATCAGTCCTGCGCCCATTGCCATGTGGCGGCAAGCCCGACGCGAACCGAGGAAATGACCTGGGAGACAATGACTTTGCTGTTGGAATTTTCCCGGAAACACCAGATTCAGACGCTGGACCTGACTGGCGGCGCTCCTGGAATTGAATCCACATTTCCGCCGTCTGGTCAGCGAAGCCACGGAGATGGGGATGCGGGTCATCGATCGCTGCAACCTGACCATTCTCGGCGAGCCGGGTTGTGAAACTCTGGCACATTTTCTGGCCGAACAGCAGGTGGAAATCACTGCTTCTCTGCCCTGCTATCTTGAAGAGAACGTCGACAAACAACGCGGCGACGGGGTTTTTCAAGCCAGCCTTGACGGGCTGCGTCGGCTCAACACGCTGGGATACGGCCTGCCGGAGAGTGGCCTTATCCTGAACCTGGTGTACAACCCGCTCGGCGCCAGCCTGCCGCCCGATCAGGCGACACTTGAACAGACTTACAAGGAGCAACTGGCGACACGCTACGGTATCGTTTTCAACCAGTTGTTCACCATCGCCAACATGCCAATCCACCGTTTCGGTAGTCAGCTGCTGTCGCGCAACGAGTTCGGCAACTACATGAGCCTGCTGAAAAACTCGTCGAAACCGCGAAATCTGGAAAGCGTGATGTGCAAGACACTGATTTCGGTTGGCTGGCAGGGCCAGGTATTTGATTGCGACTTCAACCAGATGCTGGGGCTACCCTTGGGAGGGGAACCTGCGGGCCTCATCCATCTCGGCGAACTGCTCGACGCCGATTTTTCAGGTCGACCAATCCGAGTTGCCGATCATTGCTACGGCTGCACAGCCGGCCAAGGCAGCGGTTGCGGCGGCGCACTGGTTCAGGAGGCAACGCCTCAAGCCACAACGGCAATTCAACAACCCGTAACCGATCGATGAATGACCCCAGCGACAAGTGAGTTCCCGTCAGCTCCTCGTCTTCGATATGGCGGATGGCGGTATTGAGCCACCGACCTCGGCAGGTCAGGCCAAAGCTTCCGGAATGGCCTCCGCGAGAAAGTTGAGACCGCGCGGATACGGGCGCTCGAACGAATCTCACGGTGCACGGTAAGCCAGACGGGAATTGCACTGGTCACGTCGGGAAGGATGCGCCGGACCGCGTTTTCACGGTCACCCAGCCAGATCGCGGCAAAGCCGATCCCCAGACCGGCGCGCAGGGCTTCCCAAAGCACGAGGTGGTCGTCGCTGCGAATAGCGAACGCATCGCGCCCGATCGCGACTCCCGCCTTCTCCAACCAGCGGACGATCAGATCCCCTTGGTCAAAGCCGATGAGATCGTGTTGCCGCAGGTCGGCCAGCGTCTCGGGCACACCGCGACGGCGCAGGTAGTTTTCGTGGGCATAAGCGCCCACGTCGAGACTGCCGATGCGCCGCGCGATGAGTGAACTCTGCTCTGGCCTCACCATACGGATCGCAATGTCGGCTTCGCGCCGCAGCAGGTTGCTGATCGCGTTGGACGCCACCACCTCGATGGCGATCCCGGGTTCCTGTGCCCGCAGCCTGGCGAGAATCGGTGGAAGCAGGTGAACAGCCACTGTCTGGACCGCCGTAATGCGCACGGCCCCCACCAATTGCTTGCTCTGCCCAGTCAGCGTGCGGCCGATGGCATCCGCGCTGTCTGCCATGGCCCGGGCGTGATCGGCGATGGACAGCGCGACCCGGGTCGGTACGAGGCCACGCCCCGTACGCTCGAACAACGCCGTACCGAGTTGGCTCTCGAGCTCCGCCACATGCCGCCCAAGCGTCGGCTGGCTGCTCCCGAGTTGGCGCGCCGCAGCGAGCAGGCTCCCGCGCTCGAGCACTGCCAGAAACGAGCGCATCAGCGTCCAGTCAAAGGAGGATGCCTCTGGCGAGCTATTCATTTTGAGATCGTGATATGCCATCACATGCAATTGTGCAGGAACTGGCATGTCCGCACAATGTGGACTCTTGCAACTTCGTTAGGAGTATACCCATGTATCCGGATATTGCCATCAGTGCTGCCCCGCTCGTCTTGACGGTCCTCGCATGCCTAGCCGTCGCCCTTGCGATCCTGGCAATCTCGCTTGTGCGCAATACAATCAGCCTGCGCGCAAGCCACACGGAGTCGGCTCAGCCGGTTGCCCTTCCCAACCTGCCGCCGGGGAATCAGCATGGACGAAGGATTCCTGGGCAGTGGAAGGCATTCGCTCAACAGAACAATTGCTGCATATTTTCGTAAGCGCCTCTTGACAAGATCGCAAACCGGCCACGAATTGCGAATGGCAAAAAAGGGCGAGCCAGCACGGCTCGCCTTGCAGAGCGCGCCCGATTACTGAACGCGAATTTCGACGCGCCGGCTTTCTTCCGGGCTGCCGCTCCCCAGCGCTGATTCGGGCTTTCGGAACTTGCAACGATCGGCGGGGATGCCGCCGGCAACCAGCACGTCACGGACGGAAACCGCGCGCGCCTTGGCCAGTTCAGCATTTTTCCGGGCATCTCCGGACGGATCGTGGAAACCGGAAAGCAGGATGATGCCATTTGGGCTAGCCCCCAGCGCCTGCACAGTCAAAGCGACGATGGCCATGTCGGCATCTGCCAGCTTTGCTTCACCTACTGCGAAATACACCTTGGCCAGCGGCTCGCCCAAAGCGACGATCTCGACCAATTCAACGGCCTGCACCTTGGGTACCGCTGGCGCCTTGGTCGCTTGCCGGCATAGACCACCGCCACAACCGCCAGCGCGATCCCCGCCAGAACTCCGACGATTACCGCCGTGGATTCGTCATCATCATTTGCCGCCATGCTTGCCTCGCTCAAGGTAATTGGCCGGGCTCCCCCCGGAACAGCTTCGCATTCTACTGTTCCCCGATCGGAAACAGAACCGCTGGCGTCATCTCGACATGTTGGTCATCGCTTCCCAGCCATACAACACCGTCCTGAATCGTGCATTGCAGGCGCATGTTGCGGCGCGCCAGGCCGGTCAGCGCCCGGGAATCCTGTGGACTGAGCGAAAGGACCCGCAGGTTTTTCTGGCTGGCGACCTTGGCGGCGATCTGTTGCCACCAGATGTCGGCAGCCCGCCCCCCGTAGCTCAGGATGACGACGTGGCGCGAGCGGTTACAGGCACGGCGGATGGCCCTTTCGTCGGGCAGGCCGACGTCGATCCAGCGCTCGATGCTGCCGGTCGCATCGCAATCCTGCAGATCGGCCTCATCCTCCGTCGACAGCCCGCGCCCGAAACCCAGCGTCGGCGAGGCGTTGAGCGCAAAAACGAGCAGGCGGATCATCATGCGCTCGTCGGTTTCCGACGGGTGGCGCGCGATGGTCAGCGCATAATCACCGAAGTGGGCACGGTCGAGGTCGGCGAGTTGCAGTTCCGCCTTGTGGATCGTCGCTTTGAGTGCCATGCCTGCCCCCTTCAAGTCTTGGCATTATCACATGACGATTGCGCCAAACAGGAATAGGATATAGCGCATCGACGCTAGGGAGCCCGACCCATGAATACCGTCCGCATCACCCTCACCCTTCTTGCCGTGCTGTTGGCCGCTACCGCCGGCGCAGCGGATGCGCCAAAGCGCAAGTCTGGTCTCTGGGAGATCAAGACCCAGATGGCCGGCATGCCCCTCAGGGTCCAATGCGGATGTGCGTCGATCAGGCCAACGACAACCTGATGCAGGAAGCGCCAAAGAGAAGAGCAATTGCCCGGTGATGGACGTCAATCGCGGCGCCGCAGGTAAGCATCCATTCGGTGTGCAAACTCGACGGCACCACTGCAACCACCGACGCCGTCATCACCGGCGACTTCGACAGCAACTACCGCAACGACATGCAGATCCGCTACAACCCGCCACAGCATGGCATGAGCGAAATGAAGATGACTCAGGAAGCGTTGGCTCGGCCCGTGCAAGCCGGGCCAGAAGCCGGGCGACATCATGATGCCGGGAATGCCACCGGTGAACGCTGGCAACATGCAGGAAATGATGAAGGATCCGCAGGTCCGCGAAATGATGAAGCGCCAGCAACAAGGGCGGCAATGATCCGCACTTGTTATAGAATTAGTGAACGCTAATCGATAGGGTCTGCCATGCGCCAATTTCTTCTTTTCTCCGGCCTTGCGCTGTGCGCCCTGCCTGGCCCGTGCCGAAGTCATCAACATCGACAATGCTGAACTGGCACAACTGGTCAAGAGCGGGGTCACGGTAATCGACATCCGTACCCAGCCTGAATGGGAAGAAACCGGCATCGTTTCCGGCAGCAAGCTGCTGACCTACTTCGACGAGCGCGGGCGGGCCGACCCGGCGGCCTGGCTCGAAAAGCTGAAGCCGATGGCCAGACCGGGCGATCCGGTCGTCGTCATCTGCCGCTCGGGCAACCGTACCAAGCCGGTCAGCCAGTTGCTTGCGCAGCAAGCCGGCTATGCCAAAGTCTATAACGTGAAGAATGGCATCAAGGGCTGGACTGCAGGCGGCGGCGCTGTCGTGCCGGCCGCTCAAGCATTGCCGCCTGTCGCGCCGAAAAGGCTTGCTGATCCAGGCTGTTGACCAAAAACGCTGCCCAACCTGCGAACGCTGGTGCGGCGAAAGGCAACCGGGTGAGCAACCGGGTACCGTGGCAGTCGCGGGAGAAGCCGTTACTGGCCTGTGCGTTGGTGGCGGCTGGGACGGCTCCGAGCGGCGCCCGCTCGACCTGTGGCCACTGGCAAGTCTGGGTAGCGCTCGAACCCACGGGCGCCACTGCACTCCGGTAGAATCCGGCCCTGCGGCTTTCCCGGGGCATGGGTCCACAGGGAGCGCCGCGACCGCGCCGGGAGAGCACCATGCAAGACCAAGCACTGACCGAACTTCTGCAGGCCGCGCTCGCCGCCCGCCAGTCTCTTATCGCGCGCTTGCACGACGAAGACACCAATGCCTACCGCCTGTTCAACGGCAGCAGCGAAAGCGACCCGGTCTGACCGTCGACCGCTACGGTGACCTGCTATTGATCCAGACCTTCCACAACGCACTCGACGGCGATGAACGGGTCGCCATCGAGAATTTCTACGCCGCCGAGATGCCCGGCCTGACAGCGATCTACAACGATCGCAGCGGCCCTAACTCACGCGTCGCCAACCCGTTGCCAGCCGAGGTGCTGAGCGCGGCGCAAGAGCCGCGCGAGATCCACGAAATGGGCGTGCGCTACGTCATTCAGGGCCGTCACGGGAGGCCAGGACCCATGGCTCTTTCTCGACATGCGCGCCGGTCGCCGGCGGGGGGCCGGAGCCGCGCATGTCGTCAACATCGACTTCGCCGAATCCAACCTCAAGGTGGGGAAGGAGAACGCCCGTCTCAACGATCTGCCGATCCGCCTGCGCTTCGTCCACAGCGACGCCTTTGCCGCCATGCGCCAACTTGCCGACATCGGCCAGCCGGCGATGGTCAGGGCAAGCGGATGCCTGCCTTTCCCAAGCTCGACCAGCGCAGCTTCGACCTCGTCGTTCTTGATCCGCCCCGCTATGCCACGAGCCTGTTCGGGGTCGTCGATATCGGCAAGGATGACGCCGCGCTGATGAAACTAGCGCTCTTATGCACGACCGCGGGTGGAACCCTGAGCTGGGGCAACAATGCCGCGGAAATTTCGCGCGAGGTCTGGCCGACCAGCTGGCGCGTTGCGCCGCGAAAATCGGGCGGACGATCGGTGAATTGAATGGATCGTGCCTGAAGACGACTTTCTAGCCACGATGGCCAGCCACCGCTGAAGATCGCCCTGTTGCGCGTTTAGCAACACCCGAAACCCAGAAACGGAAGGCCCGAAATGTCCGCACGAAAATTTACACCATCCACCGCGCCGCAGGCAACAGACGGATGCACCTGACCTGCTGTTCGTCCCTTGGCGGCTACGTTGACTCACGTTGTTGGGACATCCATTTTCTGCCCTACCTGACAGCGCTTGGCCAACTGCCACGCTATCGATCTATCCGGTCACGGCCTGAGCGATGGCAGGACACCCCCTGACCGCTTCGGCATCGACGACTACGCCGCCGACTTGCGCCAAGCGGTTGCGCGCCTCCCCGACGAGCCGGTGCTCATCGCCACCTGATGGCTGCGCGGTCATCGAACGTTTCTCGAACGGATTCCGCCCTGGCTGCCGTACTCATGGCGCCGGTGCCACCGACCGGCACCCGACTCGGTCATGCGGCTGGCACCGAGACACCCGAGATGTTTTCGAAATCACCCGCCTCAGCCACCAGGGGACGCGCCCAGCCCGACGAGCCTGGCGCTGATGCGCGATATCTGTTCTCACGGTAACCCAACCGCCGAACTGCTGACTTCGCACATCTGATACAACCCGAGTTCGGAGCGCGCGCCATCGCCGACAGCTGACAATCAACCGCTCTCAGGTACCATCGCCCGCAACCCGAGATTCCCGCCCTGGTCATCGGCGGCGAGCAGGATTCGCTCTTTCCGCCGTCCACCATCAGTTTCACCGCCTTGCGCTGGCGGGCGGCACACACGCATCCCCGACTGTGGCCACATGCTGATGCTGGAACATCAGTGGCGGGCGGTCGCCGATGCACTCGCCCACTGGCTCGAAACGGCGGGCTGCCGGCGGCGCCCAACGGCTCCATCGGGCAGCGTCGTGATGGTCTGGAAGTGGTCGTCTTCCGTCGCCCGGGCCCGACTCCGAGCCGCCTTCATTTCTTGATCGGCTGGTTGCGCCCGGAAAACTGGTCGCTCAGACGAAACGCCGCGTCGCTGAACTGGCCACCGAGTTTCTGGGTAAAGTAACTTTGATTGACGAAGTTCTCTATCGTGGCGCTGGAAATGCTCGACAACTGCTGGCTTTGCTCGCCATGTTGTGGCCGGTCAGGAGTCCGCGGATCCTGAACCACAACTGAGCCTCTGCTCGGGTCGTCCTGCGCAACCCACGCAGCGCACGACATGTCGTCGAATCCGAGAATGTTGAGCGGCGTGGCTCAACCGTGGCCGCCTACAGCGGCGGCACACGGCAGGTAAGCCGGTTGCGTCAGTTTGATCATGGGGTCGTTCCTTTCCGGTCCGATCTCGAACGGCGGGCGGGGGCACCCTGTCAACCTGCCGTCGCGAAAGGAACTGAAACGCTGCAAAACAATGCAGTTATCTCATTGCCGCTGATGGAAAATGAAACGGCCCTGCACAGGCGGTGAACGTCCGGCTGGCCGGAACCGGAACTCGAAAATATCCTGCAACCCTGTCCTCCGAGGTGAAATCGGCGAGGTGGCTGTTTTCTGCGGTCGACCATAGCAGACCGGGCCCTAGAGGATTCTTCATGTCCAACGCCGAACAGCCGCGCACGGTCCAGCAGGAACGAGAATCAGCTCATCGCCGAGCGCCGTGCTGCAAGCTTGCCGAGTGGCGCAGGGCCAGGCAAAGCCTTCCCCAACGCCTCCGGGCGCGAGAATACGGCGCTCAAGTTGCTCGAAGGCTACGGCGACAAAGTATCCGAAGAACTGCAAGGCATGCCGGTCGAAGTCGGGATCCCAAGGCGCATGATGCTGAAGCGCATCATGGTGAAGCACCGCCGCCACGCTCCGGGATCTCTCCGGCCGCATCCAGATCTCCACGTCACCCGCGACACTCTCGGCGAGGACATCTAC
>JADKBR010000028.1 GCA_016714975.1 Candidatus Dechloromonas phosphorivorans
GCGCACCGGAATCTCCCGGCCATCAGCTGCAACGCACGACTCCGGTGCCGGCTTCGCCGGAACAACTGCCGGGATTCGGGAAATCACCGGAGGCAGTGTCTGGCCATCGCAAGTCAGACAGCCTTCACGATCGTCGAGCGCAAACCTCCCACCACCGACATTGCCCGGATAACCTTTGCCCGCATCTCGCCCGGCACCTCGCTCGAGCTGCCGCGCCTGACCCCCGACGGAACGGGCCGCAACGGCACCAGCGGAATGGCAAGAACGGTGACCATGACGTGATTGTTCACAAGGCAGCCTACGAGTTTTCAGCGATAATCGCTATTCTGCACTTACTCGACACCGATCGCGCCAGATCCGCACCCTTCGACGGCTCACTACCCTTCGAGAAGCTGCGCGCCGCACTGGCAAGCGTCACGCCAGATCCGCAACCACAAGGAGATCCAGCTTTCGATCAGCGAGCCGCAACACCCGACGCCCCCTTCATCATGGAAGCGCTGGCCGGCGGTCTAACCGAGCTGAACTATCCGACGACGCAGGCATTCCGGGCGTCGGGCCATCGCCGCCTGGTGCCAGCGCCGTTACGGACTGGAACTCGACGCGGAAAGCGAGATTCTTCCAGTCAACAGCTCGCGCGAGGCTGTTCTCCTTCGCCCAGACGGTGATCGACCCCAGCCGTGGTCATGTGCCGCTGGTCGTCAGCCGAATCCGTTCTACCAGATCTGAAGGCGCGGCCTGCTGGCCGGGGGCCGAGCCGGTCTTCATCAACCAGGCTCCGGAACAATTCTCGCTGAATCTCGACGCACTCACCGAGGACAGAGTGGACCCGGACGCAACTGTTCTTCGTCTGCTCGCCGGGTAATCCCACAGGACGGTGCTGCCCTCGACGAGTGGCGCCTGCTGTTCGCGATCCGACCGGTGCGGCTTCGTCATCGCGTCCGACGAGGTGTTACTCGGAAATCTTTCGACGAGGCGAATCGTCCGCAGTCGGCGGTCCTCCACGCGGCGCGGCTGCTCAGCCGCCACGATTTCCGCACCTGGTGGTCTTTACCAGTCTTTGTCCAGCGCTCCAACGTGCCCCGGGCCTGCGTTCAGGCTACGTCGCTGGCGACGCCGGCTCCTAAGTCATTCCTCCTCTACCGCACGCATCGGGTTGCGCGGTAGGACCGGCCAGTCCAGGCCGCGCCACCGTCGCCGCCTGGAACGGGTACGACGCATGTACTCGACAACCGCAACCAGTACCGGGAGAAGTTCGCGGTCCTGCCGCCGCTGAGCCCACGGTAACCGCCGCCGCCGCCGGACGCCGCGTTCTACCTGTGGACAGGCGTACGGCCCGAGACGAACTGCAGTTTGCGCGGGACCTTTTCGAAGACCCCTATAGTCTCATAGTGCTACCGGGCGTTCCCTCGCGCGCGAGCGCGGGGCGTTGAACCCCGGCCGCGGTTGCGTCCAGAATCGCGCTGGTCGCTTCGACTCGCAGACATGCCCTGGAAGCCGCAGCAAACCGGCGCGGATTCGGCCGGATCCGGGCTTTGCCGGGCAACAACACGAGAGCTGACGGCCCGGACATCGGCTGGACCGCTGATCGCGCGGCTGGCGCCCAGACGAAGAGGACATAGCAGTGAGCACCGACACCATCGCCTCCCTGATTGATGCTGCGTTCGAACGACGCGCTGACATCGCGCCCGGGCGCGTCGACCGCGACGTGACTGAGGCGATCGACCACGTCTTCGCCGGACTGAACGCGGGCACGCTGCGCGTCGCCGAGAAGATCAACGGCACGTGGCACACACACCAGTGGATCAAGAAGGCCGTGCTGCTGTATTTCCGCGTTCACGACAATCACCGTGATACCAGGCGACCGGCCCGAAACTTCCGACAAGGTGCCCGATTCGCGAGTTCGAGAACTGGACGGGGCGGACTTCGCCAGGGCGGCTATCCGCGTGTGGTGCCGGGAGCGGTGGCACGCACGGGAGCCTTCATCGGCAGGAACGTCATTCTGATGCCGTCGTTCGTGAACATCGGCGCCTACGTCGACGAGGGCACGATGGTCGACACCTGGGCCACTGTTGGATCTGCGCCCAGATTGGCAGAACGTTCCTTTCGGGTGGCGTGGGCATCGGCGGCGTGCTCGAGCCTCTGCAGGACAACCCGACGATCATCGAAGACAACTGCTTCATCGGCGCCCCGCTCCGAGGTCGTCGGTGCGAGTCATCATCAGCGACCAACTCGGTGATTTCGATGGGCGTGTTCATCGGGCAGAGCACAAAGATTTACGACCGCTCTACGGGCGAGGTGATCTACGGCCGGGTGCCGTCGGGGTCGGTCGTCGTTCCCGGCAGCCTCCCTTCAGCCGACGGTCGCTATTCGCTCACCTGCGCCGTCATTGTGAAGCGTGTCGACGCACAGACCCGCGGAACCATAGCATCAACGAATTGCTGCGCGCGTTCAGCTTAACGACACCGGAGGCCCTGAATGATCCTCGAAGCAAACTGTTCCAACTGATGGCGGAAAAACAGGCCTCAGATATTTTCATCTCCGCGGGCACCGATCACATCAAGATCCCAGGGCAGCACCATGCGGTCAATCAGCAGGTCATGCTGCGACATGATTGACAAGATCGCCTACGAACTGATGTCGCCCGATCAGGCGAAGACCTTCGATGTGTCGATGGAGATGAACCTCTCCTTCGGCGTGCGGAGATCGGTAACTTCCGCGTCAATATCTTCCGACAGCGCGGTTCCGACCAGCATTGTCGTCACTCTATTCTCGGCAACATCCCAATGCTGTCCACCTCGAACTGCCGCCGATCCTGGCCGACCTGATCATGGGAGAAACGGGGGATGGTTTCTCATCGTCGGCGCCACCGGTTCCGGCAAGTCGACGACCATCGCCTCGATATCGATCACGCAACGCCAATCGGGCGGGACATATCCTGACCGTCGAGGATCCGATCGAATACCTGTTCAAACACAAGAAATCCATCGTCAACCAGCGAAATCGGAATGGATACGGTGGACTGGACTGCGCGTTGAAAAAACGCCATGCGTCAGGCGCCGGACTGCATCCTGATCGGCGAAATCCGCGACGGGATACGATGCAAGGCTGCCATTGCCTATGCGCAAACCGGCCATCTCTGCCTGGCGACGCTGCATGCAACAACAGCTACCACGCGCTGAACCGCATCATCAGTTTCTTCCCGCTGGAAAACCGTCCGGCCCTGTTCCTCGACCTGTCGGGCTGCTCTGCGCGCCGTCATGTCGCAAACGCCTCGTCAGGAATCCGAACGGCCTGCGGCTCCCGCCTGCGAGGTCATGATCAACACCCGTCACATCAGCGAACTGATCGGAGCGCGGAGGTCCAGGGCATCAAGGATGCGATGGAACAAGAGCCTGGCCGGCTCGCAGACTTTCGAACAGGATCTCTTCAGGCTCTATAGCGAAAAGAAGATCTCGCTCGAGGAAGCACTGACCAATGCCGACTCGCCGACCAATCTCCTGGCTGATCAACAATTCCGAGGATCAATCACGGCTCCAGGACGAGAGGGAAAGCCACCGCCGCGCTGGAGTTCGACCGCGTCGAACCCGGCGGGGCTTCCTTCAAGGAATTTACGCTCAGCCTCGGGGACGGCGAAGAATAGGTCCGTCAATGGCCGACCCGACCTGGCACTGGCCCGGCAACTCATCGCCCGCCTTCCTGACGCCGGACGACGCCGGTTTGCATGGAGATCATCGCCGAGTGCCTGCAAGCGCTCGGTTTTTCCATCGAGTTCATCAACCGCAATGGCGTCACCACCTGGGCGCGCTGAGGCACAGCACGGCCGTTGTTCGCTTTCGCCGGCCACACCGATGTCGTGCCAACCGGACCGCTTGAACGCTGGGCAGCACCGCCGTTCGCCCCGGAAATCCGCGATGGGTTGCTCTACGGGCGCGGCGCGCCGACATGGAAATCCTCGCTGGCAGCGATGTTGACCGCGACCGAGGCCTTCGTCGCAGCCAACCCGCAGCATCCCGGCTCGCTCGCTTTCCTGCTCACTTCCGATGAGGAAGGCGATGCCACCGACGGCACCGTCGCCGTCGTCGAAGCCCTCAAGGCGCGTGGCGAAGCACTCGATTTCTGCATCATCGGCGAACCGACCTCGGTCGACACCCTTGGCGACATGATCAAGAATGGCCGCCGTGGCTCGCTGTCGGGCAGGCTGACAGTGAAAGGCATCCAGTGCCATCGCCTACCCCCACCTGGGACTCAATCCGATCGATCTGGCGGCGCCGGCGATCGCCGAACTGGGCGGCACGGAATGCGGCCAGGGCAACGAGGATTTTCCGCCGACGACCTGGCAGATTTCCAACATTCACGGCGGCACCGGCGCGACCAACGCCGTGCCGGCGGCGTCGAGATCAAGTTCAACTTCCGCTTCGGCACCGCCAGCTCGGTCGACAGCCTGCAGCAGCGCCTGACCGCACCTCTCGATCGCCACGGCCTGGAGTACGACATCGACTGGACCCTCGGCGCCCGCCCGTTCCTCACCGGCCGCGGCCCGCTGGCGTCGGCAGCGGCAGCAGCGATCCGCGACATCTGCGGCATCGAAACCGAGCTCTCGACCACCGGCGGCACCTCCGACGGACGCTTTATCGCCGAAATCTGCGACCAGTTGCTCGAAATCGGCCCGGTCAATGCCACCAGCCACAAGATCGACGAGAGCGTCGACATTGCCGCCTTGCCCAGGCTGTCCGCCATCTACACCCGCATTCTCGAAGAGTTGCTGCCCGCATGAGCGATCCCGCCGCCCGCAACGAACTGCTCACGGTTCGTGACTACCTGCGCTACGCCGTCAGCCGCTTCAATGCCGCAGGATTGTCCTTCGGCCATGGCAGCGACAACGCCTGGGATGAAGCCGTCTACCTGACGCTGCACACACTGACTCTGCCACTCGACCGCCTCGAACCCTTCCTCGACGCCCGCCTGCTGCCGCTGGAGCGCGACGCACTACTGGCAATCTACCGCCGCCGCTGCGAAGACCGTCTGCCCGCCGCCTATCTGACCAGCGAGGCCTGGCTCGCCGGCCATCGCTTCTATGTCGATGAGCGCGTCATCGTGCCGCGCTCGTTCATTGCCGAGTTGCTGCAGGAACACCTGGCGCCCTGGGTCGACGACCCATGGTCGATTCAGACAGCGCTCGATTTGTGCACCGGCTCGGGCTGCCTGGCGATCCTGACCGCCCTGGCCTTCCCGGAAGCGCGGGTTGATGCGGTCGACCTCTCGCCAGAGGCAATTTCCGTCGCCCAACGCAATATCGCGGATTACGGCCTGAATGACCGCGTCGACATCATCCAGTCGGATGCCTCGGCAAACCCAGGGCAGGCGTTACGACCTGATCATCGCCAACCCGCCCTATGTCAATGCCGCCGCGGTCGCCGCGCTGCCGCCGGAATACCTGCACGAGCCAGCCATGGCGCTCGGGTCAGGCGAGGATGGCCTCGACTTCACCCGCATCATTCTGCGCGAAGCGAAGCGGCATCTGACCGAGGATGGCCTGCTCGTCGTCGAGATCGGCCATAACCGAGCACTGGAGGCCGCCCCTACCCGGCCCTGCCCCTTCACCTGGCTCAACACAGCCGCCGGCGACGAGTTTGTCTTCCTGCTGAACGCTGCGGACCTTCCGGACTGAACGCCGGAGCCCTGATGTCCACGGCAGTTCCGCGCGTTTGCGATGCCGAGCCTTACGAAACGGAAAGCGGGACGGTGCTGATGCTCGAGCCGCCATCGGCCAGCGCCGGCGAATTGTGCGCCCAACTGCTCGACGAAAGCTACCCAAAACCCTTCGTCATCGACGACGGCAAGCAACGTTACTTCTATTTCAATGTGCGCCTGATGCAGGCGCAATGTCGTTGCGTGCCCCGAATGCGCTGGAATTGCGGTACCGCAGAAGATGATGGCCTTCCTGCTCTTCCGCCCGCACCCCAGACGCATCGACCTGATCGGACTCGGTGGTGGCTCCCTGATCAAGTTCTGCTATCACCGCCTGCCCGGCACCCGGCTGACGGCAATCGAACTCGATCCCGATGATTGCGCCTGGCGCCACGCCTTTCTACTACCGCCGGACGACGCCCGCCCGTAAGTTCGCACGCCGACGGCGCCGGAGTATCTGGCGCAGACGGCAATGAGCATCGACGTCCTGCTCGTCGACGCTTTCGACCGACGGCTTCGCACCGAGCCTGGCCAATCGCGATTTCTTCGCCAACGCTTTCGAAAAACTCGCGGGCAACGGCGTTCTGGTCATCAATCTGGCCGGCGAGCGGGACACCTATGCCGGAATGATCGGCGAAGCGCTGGCGGCCTTCGATGATCAGGTGATCGTCATTTCCGTGCCGGAAGACGGCAACCACATCCTGTTCGCCTTCAAGGAACGCCATTTCGAGCCGCGCTGGCGCTGGGTGCACAATTTCGCCAAGGAACTGCGCTCGCGCCACGGCCTCGACTTCCCGGCCTTCGCGCACCAGCTCGAGCGCTCCACCAGACTTGGTCTGGCCCGCCGCGAAGGCCGGCGCCGCCGCTGAAATTACTTGTCGCCGCCCGCCTGTTCAGCACGCTGCTGCGACTGCAGGCCAGCCTGATCGATCTTCTGCTGCATCTGCTCCATCGTTGTCTTGCCCTGCTCGAGTTCCTGTTTCTTGATGACGGCGCCGGTCGCCGCCGTTGATGCCGTTTCGACACCGCACGCACTAACCGCCAGGCAAGCGCCAGGGACACCAAAAGTTTCATATTCCGGACTCCACAACAAATCTGTTCAATCAACCGCCGCGAGAATTGCCCGCAACAACTGCCAGCAACGCCCGACCGACTCAATCTCCACCGCCTTCCCCGGCGCATGGGCGCCGCGGATCGCCGGTCCGAAGGAGACAATATCAGCCCGGATACTTGGCGCCAATGATGCCGCATTCAGCCCGCGTGGATCACCTGAACCCGCGAATCGCCGTCGAATTCCTGACGATAGACTGACTGGCCAAGGACAGCAGCGCCGAATCGGGATTTGGCGCCCAGCCCGGTAATGCCCCGCTTTCACGGCAACGCTCCCGGACAAGGCAAAGAGGCTGACGATCTCGTCCGCCAGAGCTGCGCTGCCACTCTCGACCAGGGAACGAATCATGAAGGTGCACGATCCGCCGGAAGAATCCAGCGCCACCATCCCCAGATTGTTCGAGGTTTCCACCACGCCCGGCACCTGCCGGCTCATGCACCGGACGCCATGCGGGAGGCATGCAGCGAGGCCAACCACGGCCTGCTCGCGCGCAGCCAGCAAGCGCACTGCCCTGGCTCCGGCGAACATTCCAGGACAACGCCTGCATCGACCCCAGCCAGTTCCTGACGCAGGCATCGCTCCCACTCCGCCAGGCCAGCAATCAGTTCCGCCAGCCGGTTCGGGGATCGCCACCACCGCCACCGCCTCGCGCGGCAATGCATTGCGCGCCGTGCCCCCCGTGCAGGCTGGCCAGACGCAGCGGAAGCCGGTTCTCAAGATCACGGAGAATGCGCACCAGCAGTTTGATGGCATTGCCCGGCCCTCGTGAATATCGATCCCGGAATGGCCGCCGCGCAGGCCCCGGAGTCCGATCCGCCAACTGAACCAGCCCTCCGGCACAGCGTCAGAGTCGCCGTTGCGCCGGACGTTCTATCGAGCCCGCCGGCACAACCGGGAGATAGAACTCGCCCCAGGCTTCGGTATCAAGATTGAGCATCAGGCGCCCGGCGAGTGCATCAGGCGCCAGACGCGCGCACCGCCCATCCCGGCTTCTTCGTCGACCGTCAACAGCGCGCCTCGATCGGCCATGCTGCAAACTGCAATCCTCGAGAACCGCCAGAATCAGCGCCACGCCAACCCCGTTATCGGCGCCCAGCGTGGTGCCCTCGGCAACCAGCCAGCTGTCGCGGCGCACGGGGCGGATCGGGTCACGCGAGAAGTCATGCGGCGTATCGGCATTGTTCTGACACACCATGTCGAGATGCGCCTGCAGGATAAGGCCGGGAAGATGCCCTTTCCGGGGCTTGCGGCTTGCGGATAATCAGGTTGCCCACGGGTCGACCGCAGCAACCAACCCGCGTTGCTCCGCCCAGGACAGCAGATGCCGCCGCAACAGCTCCTCTTCCTTCGATGCCCGCGGGATCGCACAGAGAACCGCGAAATGCCGCCAGACGATGGCGGGGTCCAGCCCTGCAAATACGGCTTGTGTCGCCCAACCGGTCATGGCGCGGGCCAAGAGAAACCCCGCAGACCTTGCGGGCTGCGGGGGCTTGAATCTGGGGCGACCGACGGGGATCGAACCCGCGACAACCGGAATCACAATCCGGACTCTACCAACTGAGCTACAGCCGCCATCAAATAAGGCGCGAATTGTAGCGAAGATTACCAGTGGCTGTCTATACAAGGGAGGCGCATTGAGTCAGTCATGCAGTGGCGATGTAAGATTCGCCGGTCAATCGCGCGGTCCTGCCGACGCGCGCTCCATGGATGTAAGGAATGGCGGCTGGGTTCGACTAAGGATTGAGCACTCTGGAGAATGGCAATGCGTGACACCTATCCCCTTCTGGTCAATACGGATTTTCCGGCCATTCAGCGCGGGAAGCTGGAAACCCTGCAAGCGAACCTGGGTTATCGGTGCAATCAGTCCTGCGCCCATTGCCATGTGGCGGCAAGCCCGACGCGAACCGAGGAAATGACCTGGGAGACAATGACTTTGCTGTTGGAATTTTCCCGGAAACACCAGATTCAGACGCTGGACCTGACTGGCGGCGCTCCTGAATTGAATCCACATTTCCGCCGTCTGGTCAGCGAAGCCACGGAGATGGGGATGCGGGTCATCGATCGCTGCAACCTGACCATTCTCGGCGAGCCGGGTTGTGAAACTCTGGCACATTTTCTGGCCGAACAGCAGGTGGAAATCACTGCTTCGCCCTGCTATCTTGAAGAGAACGTCGACAAACAACGCGGCGACGGGGTTTTCAAGCCAGCCTTGACGGGCTGCGTCGGCTCAACACGCTGGGATACGGCCTGCCGGAGAGTGGCCTTATCCTGAACCTGGTGCATACAACCCGCTCGGCGCCAGCCTGCCGCCCGATCAGGCGACACTTGAACAGACTTGCAAGGAGCAACTGGCGACACGCTACGGTATCGTTTTCAACCAGTTGTTCACCATCGCCAACATGCCAATCCACCGTTTCGGTAGTCAGCTGCTGTCGCGCAACGAGTTCGGCAACTACATGAGCCTGCTGAAAAACTCGTCGAAACCGCGAAATCTGGAAAGCGTGATGTGCAAGACACTGATTTCGGTTGGCTGGCAGGGCCAGGTATTTGATTGCGACTTCAACCAGATGCTGGGGCTACCCTTGGGAGGGGAACCTGCGGGCCTCATCCATCTCGGCGAACTGCTCGACGCCGATTTTTCAGGTCGACCAATCCGAGTTGCCGATC
This sequence comes from Candidatus Dechloromonas phosphorivorans, assembly GCA_016714975.1. Taxonomy (GTDB): domain Bacteria; phylum Pseudomonadota; class Gammaproteobacteria; order Burkholderiales; family Rhodocyclaceae; genus Azonexus; species Azonexus phosphoriphilus. The sequence goes on from JADKBR010000028.1 coordinate 9,467, forward strand.
ATTGCTACGGCTGCACAGCCGGCCAAGGCAGCGGTTGCGGCGGCGCACTGGTTCAGGAGGCAACGCCTCAAGCCACAACGGCAATTCAACAACCCGTAACCGATCGATGAATGACCCCAGCGACAAGTGAGTTCCCGTCAGCTCCTCGTCTTCGATATGGCGGATGGCGGTATTGAGCCACCGACCTCGGCAGGTCAGGCCAAAGCTTCCGGAATGGCCTCCGCGAGAAAGTTGTAGACCGCGCGGATACGGGCGCTCGAACGAATCTCACGGTGCACGGTAAGCCAGACGGGAATTGCACTGGTCACGTCGGGAAGGATGCGCCGGACCGCGTTTTCACGGTCACCCAGCCAGATCGCGGCAAAGCCGATCCCCAGACCGGGCGCAGGGCTTCCCAGCACGAGGTGGTCGTCGCTGCGAATAGCGAACGCATCGCGCCCGATCGCGACTCCGCCTTCTCCAACCAGCGGACGATCAGATCCCCTGGTCAAAGCCGATGAGATCGTGTTGCCGCAGGTCGGCCAGCGTCTCGGGCACACCGCGACGGCGCAGGTAGTTTTCGTGGGCATAAGCGCCCACGTCGAGACTGCCGATGCGCCGCGCGATGAGTGAACTCTGCTCTGGCCTCACCATACGGATCGCAATGTCGGCTTCGCGCCGCAGCAGGTTGCTGATCGCGTTGGACGCCACCACCTCGATGGCGATCCCGGGTTCCTGTGCCCGCAGCCTGGCGAGAATCGGTGGAAGCAGGGAACAGCCACCGTCTGGACCGCCGTAATGCGCACGGCCCCACCAATTGCTTGCTCTGCCCAGTCAGCGTGCGGCCGATGGCATCGGCGCTGTCCGCCATGGCCCGGGCGTGATCGGCGATGGACAGCGCGACCCGGGTCGGCACGAGGCCACGCCCCGTACGCTCGAACAACGCCGTACCGAGCTGGCTCTCGAGCTCCGCCACATGCCGCCCAAGCGTCGGCTGGCTGCTCCCGAGTTGGCGCGCCGCAGCGAGCAGGCTCCCGCGCTCGAGCACTGCCAGAAACGAGCGCATCAGCGTCCAGTCAAAGGAGGATGCCTCTGGCGAGCTATTCATTTTTGAGATCGTGATATGCCATCACATGCAATTGTGCAGGAACTGGCATGTCCGCACAATGTGGACTCTTGCAACTTCGTTAGGAGTACACCATGTATCCGGATATTGCCATCAGTGCTGCCCCGCTCGTCTTGACGGTCCTCGCATGCCTAGCCGTCGCCCTTGCGATCCTGGCAATCTCGCTTGTGCGCAATACAATCAGCCTGCGCGCAAGCCACACGGAGTCGGCTCAGCCGGTTGCCCTTCCCAACCTGCCGCCGGGGAATCAGCATGGACGAAGGATTCCTGGGCAGTGGAAGGCATTCGCTCAACAGAACAATTGCTGCATATTTTCGTAAGCGCCTCTTGACAAGATCGCAAACCGGCCACGAACTGCGAATGGCAAAAAAGGGCGAGCCAGCACGGCTCGCCTTGCAGAGCGCGCCCGATTACTGAACGCGAATTTCGACGCGCCGGCTTTCTTCCGGGCTGCCGCTCCCCAGCGCTGATTCGGGCTTTCGGAACTTGCAACGATCGGCGGGGATGCCGCCGGCAACCAGCACGTCACGGACGGAAACCGCGCGCGCCTTGGCCAGTTCAGCCTTTTCCCGGGCATCTCCGGCCGGATCGTGGAAACCGGAAAGCAGGATGATGCCATTTGGGCTAGCCCCAGCGCCTGCACAGTCAAAGCGACGATGGCCATGTCGGCATCTGCCAGCTTTGCTTCACCTACTGCGAAATACACCTTGGCCAGCGGCTCGCCCAAAGCGACGATCTCGACCAATTCAACGGCCTGCACCTTGGGTACCGCTGGCGCCTTGGTCGCTTTGCCGGCATAGACCACCGCCACAACCGCCAGCGCGATCCCCGCCAGAACTCCGACGATTACCGCCGTGGATTCGTCATCATCATTTGCCGCCATGCTTGCCTCGCTCAAGGTAATTGGCCGGGCTCCCCCCGGAACAGCTTCGCATTCTACTGTTCCCCGATCGGAAACAGAACCGCTGGCGTCATCTCGACATGTTGGTCATCGCTTCCCAGCCATACAACACCGTCCTGAATCGTGCATTGCAGGCGCATGTTGCGGCGCGCCAGGCCGGTCAGCGCCCGGGAATCCTGTGGACTGAGCGAAAGGACCCGCAGGTTTTTCTGGCTGGCGACCTTGGCGGCGATCTGTTGCCACCAGATGTCGGCAGCCCGCCCCCCGTAGCTCAGGATGACGACGTGGCGCGAGCGGTTACAGGCACGGCGGATGGCCCTTTCGTCGGGCAGGCCGACGTCGATCCAGCGCTCGATGCTGCCGGTCGCATCGCAATCCTGCAGATCGGCCTCATTCTCCGTCGACAGCCCGCGCCCGAAACCCAGCGTCGGCGAGGCGTTGAGCGCAAAAACGAGCAGGCGGATCATCATGCGCTCGTCGGTTTCCGACGGGTGGCGCGCGATGGTCAGCGCATAATCACCGAAGTGGGCACGGTCGAGGTCGGCGAGTTGCAGTTCCGCCTTGTGGATCGTCGCTTTGAGTGCCATGCCTGCCCCCTTCAAGTCTTGGCATTATCACATGACGATAGCGCCAAACAGGGATAGGATATAGCGCATCGACGCCAGGGAGCCCGATCCATGAATACCGTCCGCATCACCCTCACCCTTCTTGCCGTGCTGTTGGCCGCTACCGCCGGCGCAGCGGATGCGCCAAAGCGCAAGTCTGGTCTCTGGGAGATCAAGACCCAGATGGCCGGCATGCCCTCTCAGGGTCCAATGCAGATGTGCGTCGATCAGGCCAACGACAACCTGATGCAGGAACGCGCCAAAGAGAAGAGCAATTGCCCGGTGATGGACGTCAATCGCGGCGCCGGCAAGGTAAGCATCCATTCGGTGTGCAAACTCGACGGCACCACTGCCACCACCGACGCTGTCATCACCGGCGACTTCGACAGCAACTACCGCAACGACATGCAGATCCGCTACAACCCGCCACAGCATGGCATGAGCGAAATGAAGATGACTCAGGAAGCGCGCTGGCTCGGCCCGTGCAAGCCGGGCCAGAAGCCGGGCGACATCATGATGCCGGGAATGCCGCCCTTGAACGCTGGCAACATGCAGGAAATGATGAAGGATCCGCAGGTCCGCGAAATGATGAAGCGCCAGCAACAAGGGCGGCAATGACTCGCACTTGGTATAGAATTAGCGAACGCTAATCGATAGGGTCTGCCATGCGCCAATTTCTTCTTTTCTCCGGCCTTGCGCTGTGCGCCCTGCTGGCCCGTGCCGAAGTCATCAACATCGACAATGCTGAACTGGCACAACTGGTCAAGAGCGGGGTCACGGTAATCGACATCCGTACCCAGCCTGAATGGGAAGAAACCGGCATCGTTTCCGGCAGCAAGCTGCTGACCTACTTCGACGAGCGCGGGCGGGCCGACCCGGCGGCCTGGCTCGCAAAGCTGAAGCCGATGGCCAGACCGGGCGATCCGGTCGTCGTCATCTGCCGCTCGGGCAACCGTACCAAGCCGGTCAGCCAGTTGCTTGCGCAGCAAGCCGGCTATGCCAAAGTCTATAACGTGAAGAATGGCATCAAGGGCTGGACTGCAGGCGGCGGCGCTGTCGTGCCGGCCGCTCAAAGCATTGCCGCCTGTCGCGCCGAAAAGACTTGCTGATCCAGGCTGTTGACCAAAAACGCTGCCCAACCTGCGAACGCTGGTGCGGCGAAAGGCAACCGGGTGAGCAACCGGGTACCGTGGCAGTCGCGGGAGAACCCGTTACTGGCCTGTGCGTTGGTGGCGGCTGGGACGGCTCCGAGCGGCGTGCCCGCTCGACCTGTGGCCACTGGCAAGTCTGGGTAGCGCTCGAACCCACGGGCGCCACTGCACTCCGGTAGAATCCGGCCCTGCGGCTTTCCCGGGGCATGGGTCCACAGGGAGCGCCGCGACCGCGCCGGGAGAGCACCATGCAAGACCAAGCACTGACCGAACTTCTGCAGGCCGCGCTCGCCGCCCGCCAGTCTCTTATCGCGCGCTTGCACGACGAAGACACCAATGCCTACCGCCTGTTCAATGGCAGCAGCGAAAAGCGACCCGGTCTGACCGTCGACCGCTACGGTGACCTGCTATTGATCCAGACCTTCCACAACGCACTCGACGGCGATGAACGGGTCGCCATCGAGAATTTCTACGCCGCCGAGATGCCCGGCCTGACAGCGATCTACAACGATCGCAGCGGCCCCAACTCACGCGTCGCCAACCCGTTGCCAGCCGAGGTGCTGAGCGCGGCGCAAGAGCCGCGCGAGATCCACGAAATGGGCGTGCGCTACGTCATTCAGGGCCGTCACGGAGGCCAGGACCCATGGCTCTTTCTCGACATGCGCGCCGGTCGCCGGCGGGTCATGCAGGAAGCCTCGGGCAAGTCGCTGCTCAACCTGTTCGCGTACACCTGCGGCATCGGCGTCGCCGCCGCCAAGGCCGGCGCAGCGCATGTCGTCAACATCGACTTCGCCGAATCCAACCTCAAGGTGGGGAAGGAGAACTCCCGTCTCAACGATCTGCCGATCCGCCTGCGCTTCGTCCACAGCGACGCCTTTGCCGCCATGCGCCAACTTGCCGGCATCGGCCAGCCGGCGATGGTCAGGGGCAAGCGGATGCCTGCCTTTCCCAGGCTCGACCAGCGCAGCTTCGACCTCGTCGTTCTTGATCCGCCCCGCTATGCCAAGAGCCTGTTCGGGGTCGTCGATATCGTCAAGGATTACGCCGCGCTGATGAAGCTGGCGCTGTTATGCACGACCGCGGGTGGAACCCTGATCTGTTGCAACAATGCCGCGGAAATTTCGCGCGAGGTCTGGGCCGACCAGCTGGCGCGTTGCGCCGCGAAAATCGGGCGGACGATCCGTGAATTCGAATGGATCGTGCCTGAAGACGACTTCCCCAGCCACGATGGCCAGCCACCGCTGAAGATCGCCCTGTTGCGCGTTTAGCAACACCCCGTAACCCAGAAACGGAAGGCCCGGAATGTCCGCACGAAAAATTCACACCATCCACCGCGCCGCAAGCAAACAGACGGATGCACCTGACCTGCTGTTCGTCCATGGCGGCTACGTTGACTCACGTTGTTGGGACATCCATTTTCTGCCCTACCTGACAGCGCTTGGCCACAACTGCCACGCTATCGATCTATCCGGTCACGGCCTGAGCGATGGCAAGGACACCCCTGACCGCTTCGGCATCGACGACTACGCCGCCGACTTGCGCCAAGCGGTTGCGCGCCTCCCCGACGAGCCGGTGCTCATCGGCCACTCGATGGGCTGCGCGGTCATCGAACGCTTTCTCGAACGGGATTCCGCCCTGGCTGCCGTGCTCATGGCGCCGGTGCCACCGACCGGCACCCTGGGCTCGGTCATGCGGCTGGCACTGAGACACCCCGAGATGTTTTCCGAAATCACCCGCCTCAGCCACCAGGGGACGCTCAGCCCGACGAGCCTGGCGCTGATGCGCGATATCTATTTCTCGCCGGTAACCCAACCCGCCGAACTGCTGGACTTCGCACATCTGATACAGCCCGAGTCGGAGCGCGCCATCGCCGACATGCTGACAATCGGCCTCAGGTACCATCGCCCGCAACCCGAGATTCCCGTCCTGGTCATCGGCGGCGAGCAGGATTCGCTCTTTCCGCCGTCCACCATCAGTTTCACCGCCTTGCGCTGGCGGGCGCAGCACACACGCATCCCCGACTGTGGCCACATGCTGATGCTGGAACATCAGTGGCGGGCGGTCGCCGATGCACTTTCCCACTGGCTCGAAACGGCAGGCTGCCGGCGGCGCCCAACGGCTTCATCGGGCAGCGTCGTGATGGTCTGAAGTGGTCGTCTTCCGTCGCCCGGGCCCGACTCGAGCCGCCTTCATTTCTTGATCGGCTGGTTGCGCCCGGAAAACTGATCGCTCAGACGAAACGCCGCGTCGCTGAACTGGCCACCAGGATTCTGGATACAGTAACGATTGACGAAATTCTCTATCGTGGCGCTGGAAATGCTCGACACCTGCTGGCTTTGCTCGCCGTAATTGTGGCCGGTCAGGAATCCGCGGATCCAGACCACATAGCTGTGCCTCTGCTCCGGGTCGTCCTTCGCAGCAACCCACGCAGCGCGCGACATGTCGTCGAATCCGAGAATGTTGAGCGGCGTGGCTCCAACCGTGGCCGCCAACAGCGCGGCACATGGCAGGCAAGCCAGTTGCGTCAGTTTGATCATGGGGTCGTTCCTTTCCGGTCGATCTCGAACGGCAGGCGAGGCACCCTGTCAGCCTGCCGTCTTGAGAACTGAAACTGCAAAACAATGCAGTTATCTCATTGCCGCTGATGGAAAAGCCAAGCAGCCCTGCACAGGCGGTAGACGTCGGCTGGCCGGAACGGAACTCGAAAATATCCCTGCAACCCTGTCCCACCGAGGTGAAATCGGCGAGAATTGGCTGTTTTCTGCGGTCGACCGCAGCAGACCCTAATTTTCCGAGGATTCTTCATGTCCAACGCCGAACAGCACACCACGGTCCAGCAAGACGAGAATCAGCTCATCGCCGAGCGCCGCGCCAAGCTTGCCGAGTGGCGCAAGACGGGCAAAGCCTTCCCCAACGACTTCCAGCGCGAGAATACGGCGCTCAAGTTGCTCGAAGGCTACAGCGACAAGGTATCCGAAGAACTGCAAGGCATGCCGGTCGAAGTCAGGGTCGCCGGGCGCATGATGCTGAAGCGCATCATGGGCAAGGCTTCCTTCGCCACGCTCCAGGATCTCTCCGGCCGCATCCAGATCTACGTCACCCGCGACACTCTCGGCGAGGATATCTACGCTGACTTCAAGACCTGGGACCTCGGCGACATCCTGGGCGTGGTCGGCACATTGATGAAGACGCGGACCGGTGAACTGACCATCCATGCGACCGAGATCCGTCTGTTGACCAAGTCGTTGCGTCCGCTACCGGACAAGTTTCACGGCCTTGCCGATCAGGAAATGAAGTATCGCCAGCGTTACGTCGACCTGATCATGAGCGAGGAGACCCGCGTCACCTTCCTCGCCCGCAGCCGCATCGTCGCTGCGATCCGCAACTACATGAGCGGGCACGGCTTCCTCGAGGTCGAGACGCCGATGATGCATCCGATTCCCGGCGGCGCCTCGGCGAAGCCCTTTGTCACCCACCACAATGCGCTCGACATGCAGCAGTTCCTGCGCATCGCTCCCGAGCTCTACCTGAAACGCCTGGTCGTCGGCGGCTTCGAGAAGGTCTTCGAGATCAACCGCAACTTCCGCAATGAAGGCCTCTCGCCGCGCCACAACCCAGAATTCACGATGATGGAGTTTTATGAGGCCTACGCCGATTACAAAAACCTCATGGACTTCACCGAGGGCCTGCTGCGCCATACGGCACGTGAGGCGCTGGGACGCGAAGTATTTCACTACGGGGGCCGCGAACTCGATCTGTCAAAGCCCTTCCGGCGCATGACCATGGTCGAGGCGGTAAGGCATTACTGCCCACAATACAGCGACGCCCAGCTCGCCGATGCCAACTGGCTGCGCGAGCAGCTTGCCGCGCGCAAGGTGGAGATGAAGGGAGTACCCGGCCTCGGTGCGCTGCAGTTGATGTTCTTCGAGGAAACCGCCGAAGCCCAGTTGTGGGATCCAACCTTCATCATCGACTACCCGGTCGAGGTCTCGCCGCTAGCTCGCGCGTCCGACAGTAATCCCGAGGTTACCGAGCGCTTCGAGCTGTTCGTCGTCGCCCGCGAAATCGCCAACGGCTTCTCCGAGCTCAACGATGCCGAAGACCAGGCAGCCCGTTTCATGCAACAGGCGAAGGCCAAGGAAGCTGGCGACGAGGAAGCAATGTATTACGACGCCGACTTCATCCGCGCCCTCGAGTACGGACTGCCGCCGACCGGCGGCTGCGGCATCGGCATCGACCGCCTCGTCATGCTGCTGACCGATGCACCGTCGATTCGCGACGTCATCCTCTTCCCGCAGATGCGTCCCGAGTAATTCGCGTGGCCGACACGCGACTCGAAGCCGCCGCCCGCGCAGCGCTGGCCACCGACCCCAGCCGCGCCCGCGTCTTCGAGTACCAAGGCCGGCGCTATGCCGTCAAGCGTCTGGCTGCAAAGCCACGCCATCCGGTTCAGAACCTGCTGATGCGCTGGCTGGTCAAGCGCATCACCGGGCAGAGCCTGCCGATGCAGACGCTGGCGCTTTCCGCCGCGTCGACCAGCATGGACTTCGAAGCCAACCGGCTACGCAGTCTCGCCGCCGCCGGCGTCCGCGTGCCGAACATTGCGCTGCTGGCCACGGATCTCTTCGTGCTTGAGTACTGCGGCGCGATCGTCGGAACCTTGCTGAACACCTGGACACCGGAAACCTGGCGCCGCGAACTACCGCGCCTGGCGACCGAGCTCGGCGAGTTTCACCGGGCCGGCCACTGGCACGGTGGCGCGCAGATCAAGAACATCACACTGCAGGATGGCGTCAGCTATCGCATCGACTTCGAGGAAAATTTCGGCGAAGCCTTGCCACTGCCCGTGGCACAGGCGGCGGATCTCGTCCTCTTCCTGAATTCCATCTCGCTGAGTGGCCCGATCGACGCAGATGAAGCACGATCCTTGCTGCCACTGTTGATCGAGCATTATTTCGCGGCCAACCCAAACCCGGAAATCAGCAACATCATTCGCCGCGCACTGCCGTTAATGAAAAGACTCGCCGCCTTCGCCCGACTGTTCGGGCGTTGGTCAAACAAGGGAATCCCCCGCGTGCTGATTCTGGTCGACGTCTTTTCGGGGCTGCGTTAGCTTCAGAAGCGCAATCTCACCCAAGACCTGAACGCGGAAATGCTGCAGGCGTTCTGCCCGATGCTGCGCAACGTCAACCCTGAAAACACCTACGCCATTGCCCCTGGGTGCCGGGCGACGATCACGCGGTCGCGACCCGTTTCCTTGGCCATGTAGAGCGCGCGGTCGGCAGCTCGTATCAGCATTTCCGCGTTGTTTCCATGCTCGGGAACAGTCGCAACTCCGGCCGAAAAGGTGATCGGATCCAACTCGCGCCCCATCACACGGGCGCCCACCATGCGCGCCTGCTCGGCAATGGTCGTTATCCGCCTGACCGCCTCTTCGGCATCGGCTCCCGGCATGACCACAAGCAACTCCTCCCCACCGTAACGGCAGCCAATGTCCGATGCCCGCAAGCCGTCGAGCAAAGCCTCGGCAACGCCGAGCAAGACCGCGTCGCCGGCCTCATGTCCCCACTGGTCATTGAAGCGCTTGAAGTGGTCAAGGTCGATCATGACGACAGCCAGCGGCTCCTCCTCGCGCAAGGCCCGGAAGATTTCGCGCGGCAGTGTTTCGGCGAGATAACGCCGATTGAACAGGCCCGTCAGCGGATCGCGAATTGCCTGCTGGCGGAGTTCCTCGGTGCGCTGGCGCACCTCGTCTTCCAGATGGAGGTTCAGCGCACGCAGATTCTCGGCCATCGCGTCACGCCGCTGAAGTGCCTTCGCCAGCACCAGGCTTCCGGCAATCATGGTCCCCATGAACACGAGGATGATCAGAATCCATCCCACCAGGTTCCGGGTAGCCGTTTGCATCAGAATCTCGCCGGGAACCAGTGAGACCACCTTCCAGACATAGTCATCGCCACCCATTACTGTCGGATTGCCCGCCAGTTTGCCGGCTTGCAGCGGACGCACCGTCTGGAATGACCACAAGCCACGATCATCCTCGAACTGGCCGCGTTCGCGTGACGAGATTCGCCGCCAGACCTCCGGGTATCGGGTAGCGAAGTTATCCTTGCGGTCGAACATGAATCCCCACTCATCGGCCGCCTGCGGGGCACTCAGCCAATATCCCTCGCGGTTGAGCAGGCTGACGCGTGCCCCGATGTCGTGGGATTGGGTGATATCGTCAAATCTCGCGATCAGGAAACTGGCGAAATAATTCGCGATAACGATGCCGCGCGCCTTCCCAGCCTGATCCTCAACCCGCATGGCGAGACGGAGCGTCGGCTTGAGCGGCGTCTCGACGCGACCCTGCTCGATGTTCAGATCAAGCGGCGACAAATAGATCTCGCCTGGCGCCAGTTTCATCGTGTCGCTGAAGAAATAGCGCTCCGCCTTGTTCTGCAGGCGATTCTCGGGAACGGCGAACGGTTCGTTCTGCAGATAATCGACACGGACGCGCTCCCCGCCCGTCTCGTCGATCCAGCGCAACTTATCATAGACGCGGTGGCTGGCGGAAAGCGCCACCAGATCGGCCGTCAGTCGGGAGAGCGCCGGCTGATCGGCGTTTTCGAGCACCGCAGCGAGGCTCGGCAAGGCAGCGATCAGCCTGATATCGCCGGCCATCACATCGAGGTCGCTGGTCAGCGAGCGAGCTCCGACAGACACCCGCAAGGCTTCCCCCGCTTCCAGATTCTGCCTGACCCGTAACTGGTTCTCGTGGTAAAGCGCGGCAACAAAGATCAGGCAAAGCAATCCGGACGGGACAATCAATGTCAGCAGGTGGCGAACCAGTCGCGAACGCATGTCTTTCCCCAATCCGTTGTTGATTATGGACCTGTCGTCGCAACTTGCAAGCCGCGATGATCCCCAGCTCCTCGTTACGCCAGCCTGGCGCACCAGGCAGGGTTAGAATGGCGGCCATGCCCCTGCAGCCCGCTCGCCTCGAATTCACAACGGCTGGCACCCCCTTTTCTGCTGTCTTCAAAGACGTTTACCACTCGGCCCATGGCGGTCCGGCGCAGGCGCGGCACGTCTTTCTCGGTGGCAATGGCCTGCCGCAGCGTTGGCAAGACAGGGAGCGCTTCGTCATTCTCGAAACCGGATTTGGCCTCGGCCTGAATTTCCTCGCCACCTGGCAGGCCTGGCGGAGCGACCCGTGCCGCTGCCGTCGGCTGCACTTCATTTCGCTCGAAAAACACCCGTTCACCGCAACCGACCTCGCCGTCGGCCAGCAGGCATGGCCGGAGTTCGCCGACCTTGCCGCCACCCTGCGCCACCACTGGCCGCCGTTGACGCCCGGCACCCACCGGCTGCACCTCGACGACGGCCGCATCGTCCTGACGCTCGTCTTCGGCGACACGGCAACTCAACTGCGCGAAGTTGACGCAGCGGTGGATGCCTTTTTTCTCGACGGCTTCGCGCCGGCCAGCAATCCGGAAATGTGGTCGTTGCCGGTATGCAAGGCGCTCGCCCGCCTCGCTGCACCCGGCGCGACCCTCGCCACCTGGTGCCTGGCGCGGCCGGTTCGCGACGCCCTCGCCACCGTCGAATTCGATCTCGAACGGCACCCCGGATTTGCGCCGCGGCGCGAGATGCTGGTCGGCCGTTTCCGCTCGCGCCGCCCCGAACGCCGCCCGCTGCCCGCCGACCGGCGCGCCATCGTCATCGGCGCCGGCATCGCCGGCAGCACAGTTGCCCACCGGCTCGCTGCAGGCGGCTGGCAGGTCACCGTTCTCGAACAGGCGGCGACGCCGGGCCAGGGCGCATCCGGCAATCTCGCCGGGATGCTGCGCCCGCTGCCCAGCCCCGACGACAACCGCATCTCGCGCCTGACCCGTGCAGGATTCCTGGCGACCCTTGCCCTGCTGCAATCCCTCCCCGCTGCCCGCTGGTCGCTCTGCGGCGTCCTGCACCTCGCCCGCGACACCGGGCATGAGGCACAGCAGCGGCATACTGCGGAAAGGCTCGGCCTGCCGCCCGAAGTCGTCCAGTTCGTCGCTGCCGCGGCTGCCAGCGAACTGCTTCAGCGCCCGCTGGACACCGGCGGCTGGTGGTTCCCCGGAGGCGGCTGGGTGCAGCCGCCATCGCTGTGCTGCGCAGCACTGACCGCCTTTCCCGAACGCATCACCATCCGTTGCGCTGTTGCGGTCGACCGTCTGGAAAGGGCAAAAACCAACTGGCAGGCACTGGCTGGGGATGGCAGCGTGCTGGCCGAGGCGCCCGTCGTCGTCATGGCCACGGGTGTTGCCGCCCGGCATTTCAGCCAGTTCGCCTGGCTCCCGCAGATTGCCGCGCGCGGCCAGGTCAGCCATCTTCCAGCCGCCGCGACGCCACCACTGAAAATCGTCGTCTGCAAGCACGGCTACGCGACGCCGGTCGTCGATGGCTATTGCCTGACCGGCGCCACACTCTCCCTCGACGATGACGAGACCGGCGAGCGCCTGGCCGACCATTGCGACAACCTGGCCCAGCTCGAGCTTACCCTGCCCGGCTTCGCTGCCGGCATTGACCCGGTCCAACTCAGCGGTCGCGTCGGCTTTCGTCCGCTGTCCCCTGACCGCCTGCCGATCGTCGGTCCGGTCCCGGCAGCCTCTGCCGCCGCCAGCAACAGCCGTCTGCACAACCTGCCCCGGCTACCCGGCCTGTGGTGCGCCCAGGGTTACGGGACGCGTGGCATCACGTGGTCGGCGCTGATGGCCGACCTGCTGGTCAGCCGCATCGAGGGCGACCCGCTGCCGCTGGAGCGCGACCTGGTCGATGCGCTCGACCCTGGCCGCTTCCTGATCCGCAGCGCCCGCCGCCCGGTCAGAACATGACCCGCGCCAGCAGCAGGCCAGTGGTCACGGCAACCGAGGTCGCAACGAGACCGGGAATCATGAACGAATGGTTCAGAACGTACTTGCCGATCTTCGTCGTACCGGAAAGGTCGAAGTTGATCGCAGCAATCAGCGAGCCATAGGTCGGGATGAAGAAGTAGCCATTGACCGACGGGAACATCGCGATCAGGAATTGCGGCGGGATGCCGAGCGCAATGCCGAGCGGCATCAGCGCCCGCGTCGTCGCCGCCTGGCTGTAGAGCAGCACCGAGGCGAAGAACAAGCCAAGGGCGAAGGTCCACGGCGCCACTTCGGCCCAGTGACCGATCGCCGGCACGATGACATCCTTGTGCGCGGCGATGAAGCTGTCGCCGAGCCATGCCAGCCCGAAAATGCCGATCACCGCGACGACGCCGGCACGCAACGTCGCCGTCTTGGGCACTTCATCGACATTCACCCGGGTCGCCATCAGCATGATCGCGGCGACCGCCATCATGACGATTTCGATGACGATCGGCATGCCGAGCGGGCTCTTGGCCCCTGGCAGCTTGCGCAACTCCGGGAAGAAGCCGAACAGCACGACCAGCGCGACGCCCGTCAGGAAGAGGTAGGCGGAGGTCTTGGCGGCCGGCTTCAGCGGCGGGCGATCTGCCGCCGCTTTCGGCACCGGAATCTGGCCGGCCGCCAGGCGCGCCTGATATTCGGGATCGTCCTTCAGATCCTTGCCGAGAAACATCGAGACGATGGCACCGGCAACCACGCCGGTCAGCGTCGCCGGTACGCAGACCATCAGGATCTCGGGCAGCCCCCACTGGGTCAGCCCCTTTTCGGCAAACAGCCCGATCATTGCCGCCGTGGCCGCAGCGACCGGGCTGGCAGTGATCGCCTGCTGCGAGGCGATGGTCGCGATCGCCATCGGCCGCTCGGGACGGATGCCGCTCTGATGCGCGGTCTCGTAGATCACCGGGAGCAGCGGATAGACGATGTGCCCGGTGCCGGCAACGAAGGTGAAGCTCCACGTCGTCAGCGGGGCGACGATGGTGACGTACTTCGGGTTGGCGCGGATGATACGCTCGGCGACGCGCACCAGAAAGTCGATGCCGCCCGCGGCGTCCATCACCGAAGCGGCCATGATCACCGCCAGGATGATCAGCATGACGTCGATCGGCGGCGAGGTCGGCGTCACCCCGAAGCCGACGACCAGCACCAGCAGGCCGACCGCCCCCCAGAGTCCGAGTCCGACCCCGCTGTAACGCGCGCCCATCCAGATCGCCGCGAGGACTACCGCGAATTGAATGAATATTGTCATGGTCATGATGCCAGCTCTCCGTATTGCAACATCAGGGAAACCGGGCCGCAGAGCGGCCTGCCGGAAATTCAGTCAGGACTGCCGCACCTTCGCAACTGGCTACTCATGCTTCGGGCTGATCAGGTTCTCGAACGAGAACTCCGCGTCCCATTGGGCCTGGGTCATCAGCTTGCGCTCGCCGACCACGATGTCGTGCAGGGACTTGCCGGTCTCGTAACCCTCGCGGGCGATCTCGGCGCACTGCTTGTAGCCGAGGGTCGGCTTGAGCACGGTGATGATGCCGAGCGAATTGAGCACCATGTCGCGTGAGTGCTCGTCATTGGCGGTGATGCCCTGGACGCAGTTCAGGCGCAGGCTATTGACCGCGTTTTCCATGGTGAAGATCGACGTGAACAGCGCGAAGGTGATGACCGGCTCCATCACGTTGAGCTGCAACTGGCCGGCCGATGCGGCCAGCGTCACCGTGAGGTCGAGGCCGATGACCAGGAAGCCGGTCTGGTTGACGACTTCGGGAATGACCGGATTGACCTTGCCCGGCATGATCGACGAACCGGGCTGCATCTGCGGCAGGTTGATCTCGTTGAGGCCGCAGCGCGGACCCGAGGCGAGCAGCCGGATGTCGTTGCAGATCTTGGTCAGCTTGACCGAGGTCCGCTTGAGGACACCGGAGAGCAGCACGTAGGCGCCGGTGTCCGAGGTCGCCTCGATCAGGTCGCCGGCCAGGATGAACCGGGTGTCGGTCAGTTCGGACAAGTATTTGGTCGCGAGTTCCGGGTAGCCCGGCGCGGCGGTGACCGTGGTGCCGATCGCCGTGGCCCCGAGATTGATCTCGTGCAGAAACTGGCGCACTTCGGCGATGCGCTGGACCTCCTCGCCGATCGTCGTACCCCAGCCATGGAACTCCTGCCCCAACGACATCGGCACCGCATCCTGCAGATGGGTGCGGCCCATCTTGAGCACCCGCTCGAACTCCTTGGCCTTGGCGTAAAAGGCGTCCTGCAGCCGGCGCAGCGCGTCCATGTAGCTGGCCAGACGCAGGATCAGCGCCAGGCGGAACGCCGTCGGATAGATGTCGTTGGTCGATTGCCCGTAATTGACATGATCGTTGGGGTTGACGTGCTGGTACTCGCCTTTCCCGTGGCCAAGGCTCTCCAGCGCCAGGTTGGCGATGACTTCGTTGGCGTTCATGTTGGTCGAGGTGCCGGCGCCGCCCTGAATGAAGTCGGTGACGAACTGGTCGACCATCTCGCCGGCGATCAGCCGGTCACAGGCGCCGACGATGGCATCGGCGATGCGGGCATCGAGCACGCCGAGATCGCGGTTGGCCAGCGCCGCCGCCTTCTTGACGTAGCCGAAGGCCTTGACGAAATACGGCTCGGCCGCCATCGGGATGCCGGTGATGTGGAAATTCTCCTTGCCGCGCAGCGTCTGCACACCGTAATACGCCGTATCCGGCAGTTCCTTCTCGCCGAGGAAATCCTTTTCGATGCGTGCCATGTCCATTCCTTTCGAAGAATCGGGGATCGCCGGCGTCCCTCAGCCGACCCAAAGCACCCAGGGCGTCCCGATCAGCAGGAACACCAGCGTGCAAAAGACCGTCGTCAGCAGCCCGAGCCGGTACAACTCGCCCTGCGTCAGATAGTCGCTGGCGACGAAGATGACATTCTGGCTGCCGCCCTGCGGCGTCAGCGTCGAAAAGTAGCTGCTGGCGAAGAGCAGTGCAAAGCCCATCAGGTGAACCGGGACGCCGGTCTGGACACCAACGTCGAGAAAGACGCCGAGCAGCGCCAGCACCTGCGCCGACTGGCTGACGAACATGTAGTGCATCGCCACGTAGAGCAGCAGCAGCACGACGTAGGCGGCCGGCCACGCCAGCCCGGCCAGCGTCGACGCCAGCCTTTCGCCTACATAGCCCATGAAGCCCATCTCGTTGAGCTGACCGCTCAGCGCGAAGAGCACCGCCAGCCAGAGAAAGGTCGCCAGCGTGCTGCCCTGCAGGTAGATGTCGTCGAGGGTCAGCACCCCGAAGGCGAGCAGCAGGCCGAGCCCGGCGATGGCGACGCCGGCCAGGCTGAAGTTGAAGGTCCCGGCGAAGATCCAGGCGAAGATCATGAAGCTGAAGACGACCGCCGTGATCCACTCGTCGCGCGACAGCGGCCCCATTTCGCGGAGCGCCTTACGCGCAGCTTGCGGCGCATCGGGCGTGGCAGTCACCCCCGGCGGAAAAAACCGGTAGAGCACGAGCGGCAGCAAGCCGATCGCGACCAGCGCCGGCACCGAGGCGACCAGAAGCCAGGAGCCGAAACTGACCTGCAGCCCCTTTTCCGCCGCCAGCGAAACACCGATCGGATTGGCCGAGGTCGCGGTGAGCCACAGCGCCGAAGAAACGCTCAGGCTGGCCATGCCGCAAAACATCAGGTAGCCGCCGAGACGGCGTTTGGTTTCGTCCCCAGGAACCGACCCGCTACCCTGGGCGAGCGAAAGGATGATCGGGAAGAGGACGCCGCCGCGTGCCGTGTTGGACGGGAAGCCCGGCGCGATCAGGGCATCGGTGATGAAGATGCTGTAGGCCAGACCGAGCGTTGACTTGCCGAAAATGCTCACCACGCACAGGGCGATGCGCTGGCCGAGGCCGCACTTGACGACCGCCTGCGCAACGAGGAAGGCGACGACGACGAGCAGCACGCTCTGATTGGCGAAACCGCCGAAAACCTTGGCCGGGTCGACCGTCGCGCTGAGCACCGCGAACGAACCGGCGAGCAGCGCCGAAGTCAGCAGGGGAAAGGCATTGATGATGACGGCGAAGATCGCCGCGGCAAAGATGGCGAACAGGTGCCACGCCTCGCGTGTCAAGCCCTCGGGAATCGGCACGAACCAGATGCCTAGGGCCAGCGCGAATGGCGCCAGCGCCTTCAAGATCTCGCGGAAACGGGAATCCGGTGCATTCATTGCGGGCCTCCTTTGGCGGGCGCAACCGGCGAGGCCAGACGCGCCCAGCCGGCGAGGTCGCCGACCCGTCCGCTGACGCCATCCTCACTTTCCGACAGCCGCTGCCAGGTAAAGCTGTATTCACCGGTGACGCCGGCGTAACGGCCGGTTCCCCCGGTAAAACGGCCCTTGATCGAATGTCCGGGGAGCGCCGATTCGCCGCTCAGTTCGCTGAATGCCTTGTCGCCGCGCTGGTCGATCCACACGCTGCGTCCCACCATACCCGTTTGGCTGTCCGAGAAGCCGATAATCTCGGCCCGGAAGCCGAGGGTCGGCCGCTCCCGCCCGGCAAGCAGCAGCGACCCGCTGACAGAGAAGATCGCCGCCTGATCGCCGGGGGCCATTTGCATGAACTGGCGGCTGCCGGTGAATGACCAGGTGCCGGTGAAAGTGCGGATTTCCCCGGGTGTCGCTGGCGCCGCTGCCGGTGTCGGCGGCTGGCCGCAAGCTCCGGCCAGCAGCACGGTGATTAGCGCCAGACCGCGCCAGCCATGGCCGATCGACCGGCTAACTGGACAACGCATCCTCGATTCTCCTGCTCAAAAAGACCTGCAAGCCGACACGCCCCCGGGGCTCCCCTCCGAACCCGGTACTGGCTGCCACCGATGAGCCCCCACAATAGCGCTTTCTTTGCTTGCCGGCCAGAGTCCGCCGGTACGTCAAACGAAGAAGCGCGGCATCGATCTGGCCAAACACTATCGCCAGGCCTTCGAATACTGGACGCGCCTCGTCCCCAACCGGCCGCGCTACGTCGTGCTGTGCAATTTCGACGAATTCTGGGTCTTCGATTTCGAAACCCAGATGGATGCCCCGGTCGACCTGCTAAAACTGGCCGAATTGCCGCAGCGCTGGGGGCCGCTCGCCTTCCTCTTTGCCAGGCCGGAAACCCCGGTCTTCCAATTCGACCACGAACAGGTCACGCGCGCCGCCGCCGACCTGCTCGCCACGCTCTACAACCACCTTGTCGGGCGCGGCAGCGAACCCGCCCTCGCCCAGCGTTTCGTCCTGCAAAGCCTGATGTGCCTGTTCGCCGAAGACATCGGCCTACTCGACAAATACTTCTTCGCCCGCCTGCTCGACGACTGCACCACGCCCGAACAAAGCTTCGACCTCATCGGCGCCCTCTTCGTCGAAATGAACACCCCGGGCAAGAACGCCGCCGCCTTCGACTGGCGCTACGTGCGTCCGGAAATCTTCGGCACCATCTTCGAACACTTGCTCGGCAGCACCCAGCGCCACGCCTTCGGCGCCCACTTCACCAGCCCGGTCGACACCATGAAAATCGTCGGCCCGACCATCGTCGCCCCCTGGCGCGAACAGATCGAAAGCGCCAAAACGCTCAAGCGCCTCGAAGAACTGCTCGCTCGCCTGGAAAACTTCCGCGTCCTCGACCCCGCCTGCGGCTCCGGCAACGTCCTCTACATCGCCTACCGCGAACTCAAGCGGCTCGAAGCGCGCATCTACAAACGCATGGGCGAATTCGCCAGCCGCAACGCCGCCCAGCGCCCGTTCGGCTTCGTCACCAGCAAGAACTTCCATGGCATGGACATCCAGCCCTTCGCCGTCGAACCCGCCAAGGTGACGATGACGCTGGCCCACAAGCTCGCCATCGACGAACTCCACGTCAACGAAAACGCGCTGCCGCTCGACAATCTCGACGCCAACTTCAGCGTCGGCGACGCGCTGGTTCAGGCCGACGGCACCCGCCCGGCGTGGCCGAAAGTCGACGTCATCATCGGCAACCCACCCTTCATCGGCACCAAGCTGCTCAAGCCCCTGCTCGGCGCCGATTACGTCAATGCCGTGCGCCGCGCCTACCCGGAAGTACCGGGCATGGCCGACTACTGCGACTGGTTCCGCCGCGCCCACGACCACCTGCCGCCGTGCACCGCGCAAGACCCGGTCGCCGGCCGCGCCAGCTTGGTCGGCACCGAGAACATCCGCAACAGCGCCTCGCGCATCGGCGGGCTCGACGCCATCTGCGCCGACGGAACGATCATCGACGCCGTCGACAACCAGCCGTGGAGCGGCGAAGCCAATGTGCACGTTTCCATCGCCAACTGGGTCAAGACGCAGGAACCGGCCCTGCTGCCAAAAACCCGCCGCCTGTGGTTCAAGACCGCACAGCGCGGTGCCAAGGATTACGACCTCGATTGCCGCGAGGTGGCGCAAATCAATTCGGCGCTGTCTGATGCGGTCGACCTCGGAAAAGCGGCGATTTTGGAATGCAATCGCAAACCGCAACGGGTCTTTCAAGGCGTCACGCCCGGCCATGCCAGTTTCGTCCTCGACGCTGCCAGTAGCGCCGCGCTCGGCGCCGGTGATAGCAAAAGCCGCGAATTGATTTACCCTTACATCATCGGCGACGAAATTCTCAGTGGCGCCAGCGGCCAGACCCGTTTTATCCCCGATTTCGAGCAGCGCAACATCATTGAGGCACAGGCCTACCCCGCCGCCTTTGCCCACGTGCAAACCACCGTGCTGCCAGCCCGGCAGGCGGCGACCGAAGCAGGCAAGGACGCCGCCGGCAACATACGCTCGCACCACAAAGCCTTTCTCGATCGCTGGTGGCAACTTTCCTGGGGCCGCGCCGACATGGTGGCTCAACTAGCAAAACCTCCCCGTTACCTCGCCTGCTCTCGCGTTACAAAACGCCCGATTTTTGCGTTCATTAACGCTGCCGTCCGCCCCGGTGATGCCCTGCAGGTTTTCGCGTTCGCCGACAATTACAGCTTCGGCATCCTGCAGTCCTCCACGCACTGGCAATGGTTCGTCGCCAAGTGCTCTAAATTGACCGAGCGGCTACGCTACACCCCCGAATCCGTCTTCGACACCTTCCCCTGGCCGCAAGCTCCGAGCGAAAAACAGATCGACGCCATCGCCGCCGCCGGCCGTGAAATCCGCCGCATCCGCAGCGCGGCACTGGCCAATCTCTCCGGCGGCCTGCGCGCCCTCTACCGCACCCTCGACCAGCCCGGCAAGAACCCGCTGCGCGACGCCCACGTTGCCCTCGACGCGGCCGTCCTCGCCGCCTACGGCTTCAGCGCCAAAGCCGATCTGCTCGAACAACTGCTCGCCCTCAACACCCAAGTCGCCCAACGCCTGAGCGACCTCCAACCCGTCACCGCCCCCGGCATCCCCGCCTGTTACAGCAAACCGGAAGCGCTGCTGTCCGGCGATTGTTTGGGTGCAACGCCCAACGGCCAATGAACACCATGAATGCATCTTCGAGCAATGAAACCGAAGGCGTTGAACCGGGTAATCCCGGTTCAGATTGCATCACCGCCGAAACTCGTGCCGAACGCTGGTTGAAGGACAATCGCACAGCCCTCGACAGCTCCAATTCCTACGTCGATTTGCATGGCCTTCCATTGGCGCAACACCGGACTTTTTGAACTTTGCTCCCTCATGAAACGTTTATAATGCATGTAACAGCCGTTTCAGCCATTGAGTAAAAAATGCGGACAATGACCTCACTCGAAGCACAAAACCGTTTCGGCGAACTGATCGACACTTCCCAACGGGAACCCGTGCTCATTACCCGGCGTGGAAGGCCAGTTTCCGTGGTCATTTCGCCCTGCGGCGACGCCAGGGCGACCATGTTCCAGTTCATGAAGACCATGAGCGAACTCTCGCCACTGCGGGGCAAGGAAGCGGAAGAAGCGCTCGCCTCGACGCTTTCCGGTATCGGCAAAGACGCACTTTCTGAAGGTCTGACGGAAACCGATGTGGCTCGCATGATCGATGAGCCAAACTAAGCGTCCCTGTATCGTCTTCGATACCAACGCCCTCGTTAGCGCAGCGATCCTGCCGGCTTCACCGTGTCGACGAGCCTTGCTGCTCGCGACAGGAAATTTTTGCATCGTCCACTCGTCCGCGACCTGGCTGGAACTCGACGAGGTCATTGCGCGCAAGAAATTCGACCGCTACTTTTCGGACGAAAGCCGCAGTGAATTCCTTCTCACTCTGGCACGCGCAAGCCAGTTCATCGAGTCTTCCGCTTCCGTGACGGATTGCACTGACCCGGCAGATTACCGGTTTCTCGAACTTGCACTCGACGCCAAGGCCGAGACAATTGTCAGCGGCGACGAGCATTTGCGATCGATGCACCCTTGGCGAGGAATCGCCATCCTCTCGCCCGGAGAATTCCTGCAAGGCCACGCATAATCTACTTACGCAGCGAAATTCAACATACCAGACTTCATTTTTTTCCCACCACCAAAACAAGAGAGACACGCATGAAAATCGAAACCATCGCCGTCCACGGCGGCTATTCGCCCGACCCGACCACCAAGGCGGTGGCCGTGCCGATTTACCAGACCACGTCCTACGCTTTCGACAGCACCCAGCACGGCGCCGATCTGTTCGACCTCAAGGTCGCCGGCAACATCTACACCCGCATCATGAACCCGACGCAGGACGTGCTGGAAAAGCGCGTGGCCGAGATGGAAGGCGGCATCGCCGCGCTGGCCATGGCTTCCGGCATGGCGGCAATTACTGCGGCGATCCAGACGATTACCGAGGCCGGCGACAACATCGTCACTTCCAGCACGCTCTACGGCGGCACCTACAACCTGTTCGCCCACACGCTGCCGCAGTACGGCATCGACGTGCGCTTCGCCGACTACCGTGATCCGGAAGCCTTCGAAAAGCTGATCGACGGCAAGACCAAGGCGATCTTCTGCGAATCGGTCGGCAACCCGCTCGGCAACATCACCGACTTCGAGAAGCTCGCCGAGATCGCCCACAAGCATGGCGTGCCGGTCATCGTCGACAACACCGTGCCCTCGCCCTACCTGTGCCGCCCGTTCGAGCACGGCGCCGACATCGTCGTCCATGCGCTGACCAAGTATCTCGGCGGCCACGGCAATTCGATCGGCGGCATCATCGTCGATAGCGGCAAGTTCCCGTGGGCCGAGCACAAGGCCAAGTTCAAGCGCCTTAACGAGCCGGACGTCTCCTACCACGGGGTCGTCTATACCGAAGCGCTCGGCCCCGCCGCCTACATCGGCCGCGCCCGCGTCGTACCGCTGCGCAACATGGGCGCCGCAATTTCGCCATTCAACGCCTTCCTGATCCTGCAGGGCGTCGAAACCCTGGCGCTGCGCATGGACCGCATCTGCGAGAATTCGCTGAAGATCGCCAGCTTCCTGAAGAGCCACCCGAAGGTGAGCTGGGTCAACTACGCCGGCCTGCCCGACCACAAGGACCACGCACTGGTCCAGAAGTACATGGGCGGCCGCGCTTCCGGCATCCTGAATTTCGGCGTCAAGGGCGGACGCGAAGGCGGCGGCAAATTCCAGGACGCCCTGCAACTGGTCACCCGCCTGGTCAACATCGGCGACTGCAAGACACTGGCCTGCCACCCGGCGTCGACCACGCACCGCCAACTCGGGCCGGAGGAGATGGCCAAGGCCGGCGTTTCGGAAGACATGATCCGCCTGTCGATCGGCATCGAGCATGTCGACGACCTGATCGCCGATCTGGATCAGGCGCTGAACGCCGCCTGAGCCGCAGCGCTGTTGCAAACAACCAACCCGGCCACGTGCCGGGTTTTCGCTTCCAGGGGTCGGGAAAGCTGGCCACTAGGGGTTAACCCCATGGGCGCATTGTATAAATCTGAAATACAGTTGCGCCGTGGTTAAATAACCGTAAGTCGATTGCCCATCCGACCAATAAGGTGATCAGGAGCATCAATGAGCGACTTCATTCTGGAAACGCGCGGCCTGACCAAGGAATTCAAGGGATTTTCCGCAGTTTCCGATGTCAATCTCAAGGTCCGCCGTGGCGCCATCCACGGGCTAATCGGGCCGAACGGCGCCGGCAAGACGACCGTATTCAACCTGGTCACCAAGTTCCTGCCGCCCACCGCCGGCAGCATCCACTTCAAGGGCGAAGACATCACGCATGAAGCGCCGGCGGTCACGGCACGACGTGGCTTTGTTCGCTCCTTCCAGATTTCGGCCACCTTCCCGCATCTGACGGTGCTGGAAAATGTGCGCATCGGCCTGCAGCGCAAGCTGGGCACCGAGTTCCACTTCTGGAAATCGGAAAGAAGCCTGAACAAGCTGAACGGCGAGGCGATGGCCCTGCTTGAGGCGGTCGATCTCGGCGGCTTCGCCGAAACGGTGACGGCGGAAATGCCCTACGGCCGCAAGCGGGCGCTGGAAATTGCCACGACACTGGCCCTCGAACCGGACATGATGCTGCTCGACGAACCGACGCAGGGCATGGGCCACGAAGATATCGCCCGCGTCGTGGAACTGATCCGCAAGGTGTCGGCCAACCGCACGATCTTGATGGTCGAACACAACCTGTCGGTAGTCGCCAACCTGTGCGACAGGATTACCGTCCTGACCCGTGGCAGCGTTCTTGCCGAAGGTAGCTACGAGGAAGTCTCGATGAATCCGCAGGTTCTGGAAGCCTACGTCGGCTCCGACAACATGAACGACGCGCATCACTAAGCGGAAAACGACCATGACCAGCGCCTTCAAACCGAATCCCGAATTCTTGCGCCTTACCGAGCTGCATGCCTTCTACGGCGAGTCGCATATCCTGCATGGTCTGGACCTCAGCGTCAGCAAGGGCGAATGCATAACGCTGCTCGGGCGCAACGGCTCGGGCCGGACGACCACGCTGAAATCGATCATGGGCCTGGTCGGCCGGCGCACCGGCTCGATCATGCTCAATGGCAACGAGATCATCAACGTCGCGACCCACAAGATCGCTCACCACGGTGTCGGCTACTGCCCGGAAGAGCGCGCCATCTTTGCCTCGCTCACCGCCGAGGAAAACCTGACCTTGCCGCCGATCATCGCCAGTGGCGGCATGTCCGTCGATGAGCTCTATGCCATGTTCCCGAACCTCAGCGAACGCCGCAGCAGCCCGGGCAGCAAGCTTTCCGGCGGCGAGCAACAAATGCTGGCCATGGCGCGCATCCTGCGCACTGGTGCCAAGCTGCTCCTGCTCGACGAAATCACTGAAGGCCTGGCACCGGTCATCGTCAGGAAACTGGGCGAAGTCATCAGCGAACTCAAGAAGCGGGGCTTCACCATCGTCATGGTCGAACAGAATTTCCGTTTTGCCGCCCCACTGGCCGATCGCCATTACGTGCTGGAACACGGAGAAATAATCGCCACCATCAGTCAGGAAGAACTCCCGGCAAAGATGGACTGGCTGCATCACACGCTCGGCGTCTAGCCCGGCTTGTTTACCCAAAGGAGGAGTCACCGATGTTATCCAGAATGTTCAAGACCACCGCCTGCGCCGCCGCCCTGGCTGCGCTTTCCTGCAGTGCCCAGGCCCAGATATCTGGCAATGTTGTCAAGATTGGCGTGTTGACCGATCTGTCGGGCACTTATTCCGACTTGGCCGGTTCGGGTGCTGTGCTCGCTACCAGGATGGCCATCGACGATTTCGTCGCCAATGAAAAGCCCTCCTTCAAGATCGAGATGGTGACCGCCGATCACCAGAACAAGGCCGACATTGCCTCGAACAAGGCGAGGGAATGGATCGAGCGGGAGAACGTGGACGCTGTCACCGAACTGGTCACCACCTCGACCGCCCTCGCCGTCATGAAGGTGGCCAAGGAAAAGGACCGCGTCGTGATCATGAACGGCCCTGCTTCGACCCCAATCACCAACGAGCAGTGCAACGACGTTTCGGTACACTACACCTACGACACGTATGCGCTGGCCAACGGCACTGCCAAGGCGGTGACGACTCAGGGCGGCAAGTCATGGTTCTTCCTGACCGCCGACTACGCCTTCGGCCAGGCCTTGGAAAAGGATGCCTCGGCCGTGGTCACGGCCAACGGCGGCAAGGTGGTCGGCTCGGTGCGCCACCCCTTCCCCGGCTCGGACTTCTCCTCTTTCCTGCTCAAGGCCCAGGCTTCCGGCGCGCAGGTGATCGGTCTGGCCAACGCCGGAGCCGACACCACCAACGCCATCAAGCAGGCGGCCGAGTTCGGCATCACGCCCAAGCAGTCGCTGGCCGGCCTGCTGATGTTCATCACCGACATTCATTCGCTCGGTCTGAAGCCGACGCAAGGCATGTTCCTGACCACCGGTTTCTACTGGGACCGCAATGACGAGACCCGCGCCTGGTCGAAGCGCTTCTTCGACAAGCAGAAGAAGATGCCGACCATGGTGCAGGCCGGCCAGTATTCATCGATCTACCACTATCTGAAGGCGATCAAGGCGGCCAACAGCGATGACACCAGCAAAGTGATGGCAATGATGAAGAAAACGCCGATCAACGACTTTTTCGCCAAGAACGGCCAGATCCGCGACGACGGCCGCATGGTGCACGACATGTACCTGGTGCAGGTCAAGAAGCCAGCCGATTCGAAGTATCCGTGGGACTACTACACGATCAAGGCGACCATCCCGGCGGCTGAGGCCTTTCAGCCGCTGGCCCAGTCGCGCTGCCCGTTGATCAAGAAGTAAGCAGAGCCATCGTAATGCCCGGCGCGGACTTCGTTCGCGCCGGGTCTGGAGCCGCCCATGGAAATTCTCGGAATCTCGACCGCCCTGCTTGGTAGCCAACTGCTGGTCGGGCTAATCAATGGCTCGTTCTACGCCATTCTCAGCCTCGGGCTGGCCATCATCTTCGGTCTGCTCAACATCATCAATTTCAGCCACGGCGCGCAATACATGATGGGCGCTTTCGTCGCCTGGATCGCTCTGACCCGCTTCGGCATCAATTACTGGGTATCGCTGATCGCCGCCCCGCTCATCGTCGGTGCGCTCGGCGTGCTGATCGAGCGCCTGATGCTGCGCCGGCTCTACAAGCTGGATCACCTCTACGGCCTGCTGCTGACCTTTGGTCTGGCACTGATCTTCGAAGGCGTCTTCCGCGACCAGTTCGGCATTTCCGGCGAAAGCTACGAGGTTCCCGAACTACTCTCCGGCGGCGTCAATCTCGGCTTCATGTTCCTGCCCATCTATCGCGGCTGGGTCATCGTCGCCTCGCTGACCGTCTGCTTCGGCACCTGGTACATGATCGAGCGCACCAAGCTCGGCGCCTACCTGCGCGCCGGCACCGAAAATTCGCAGATGGTCCAGGCCCTGGGCATCAACGTGCCGCTGCTGATCACCTTCACCTACGGCTATGGCGTAGCCTTGGCCGCCTTTGCCGGCGTGCTGGCGGCACCGATCTTCCAGGTCAATCCGTTGATGGGCTCCAACCTGATCATCGTCGTCTTCGCCGTGGTCGTCATCGGCGGCATGGGCTCGATCATGGGCTCGATCCTGACCGGTCTCGGCCTCGGCCTGATCGAAGGCCTGACCAGGGTGGTCTATTCGGAAGCCTCAAGCGTCGTCGTCTTCGTCATCATGGTCATTGTCCTGCTGGTCCGCCCGGCCGGCCTGTTCGGCAAGTCCTGAAGTGCGCTGAAGGAAATCAAATGAACTCGTCTGCCAACTTTCTGGAGTCGAAGCTGCCGCTGTTCTTCGGCGTGCTGTTCGTCATCGGCCTGATCGCCCCGTTTGCGGTCTACCCGACTTTTCTGATGAAAATCCTCTGCTATGGCCTGTTCGCCTGCGCCTTCAACCTGCTACTCGGCTTTGCCGGGTTGCTTTCATTCGGTCATGCCGCCTTTCTCGGCACTGCCGGCTATGTTTGCGGCCTGATGGTGCGCGATATCGGCGTCACGCCGGAAGTCGGCATCCTCGCCGGCACTGTCGCAGCCGGCCTGCTCGGCTGGCTGTTCGGCTGGCTGGCCATCAAGCGCACCGGCATCTACTTTGCGATGATCACGCTGGCCCTGGCCCAGATGGTCTTCTTCCTCGCCATCCAGATCAAGGAAACCGGCGGCGAGGACGGTCTGCAGGGCGTGCCGCGCGGCCACCTGTTCGGCCTGCTCGACCTCTCCGACAACATCGCCATGTACTACCTGGTGTTTGCCATCTTCTGCTTCGGCTTTTTTGTCATCTACCGTACCATCCATTCGCCCTTCGGCCAGATTCTCAAGGCAATCCGCGAAAACGAACCGCGCGCCATCTCGCTCGGCTACGACGTTGCCAAATTCAAGCTGATCGCCTTCATCATCTCGGCTGCACTGGCCGGCATGGCCGGAGCGACCAAGACGCTGGTCTTCCAGTTGGCATCGCTGAGCGATGTGCACTGGCACGCGTCGGGCGAAGTGGTGCTGATGACTTTGCTCGGTGGCTTGGGCACCATCCTCGGCCCGGTCGTCGGGGCCGCCACTATCGTTGCCCTGCAGACCCAATTGGCAGACTCTGTCGGCTCCTGGGTGACGGTGATCATGGGTGCGATTTTTGTCGTGTGCGTACTCAGCTTCCGGCGCGGCATGGTCGGCGAACTACAGGCACTGATCAAGCGTTCAGGGGTCAATTAAATCGGGGCTTGCCGTTAACCCGTCCATGGCGGCCGCTAGCGCAACATGGCATCACTGTCCTTGGTCAAAGGAGCCACAAGTTCCCAAGGGTCGAACTTCTGCTCATGGCCGCGGCCTTGTCTGTAGCCGCGCACGTCTCAACCGGCAGACGCAAGTCACGTTCTCGCATCCGCAGCCTCCAGCCGCACAATACCGAACCGAAGAAGCGTCAGCGCAGCCAGTCCGAGCGTACCCGCCATGGTAAACAGCGGCACGTAGCCGACCGACTTGGCCAGAACTCCGCTCATTGCGCCGACCAGGCCGGCGAACAGGACCTGGGCGCTGGCCTGCAGGGTGAAGTCGGCCCCTTCGTGCTCGGGGCGGCATTTCTGCATCATGACCGCGAACAGGGCGACCGTAGACATTCCATCGGCGATTTGCTCGCCGAGGGCGACCAGATAGACCAGGCCGGTGTCGCCCCCCGCATTCACCAGCAAGGCCATCGATGCGATGCCCGCGGCCTGCAGGCTGCCGAAGATCAGGAGCGAGCGCCGGGCGCCCAGCCGCGCGTAGAGCAGGCCTCCCAATGCGGCGCCACCGATGCCGGCAACGCTGCTGATCAAGGTCAGTTCGCCGAGAGCGGTATTGGTCCAGCCCTGATCAACCAGCATCGGTTTGATCATCGGCGATCCCAGCGCGTCGCCAAGCTTGAAAGTCAGGACCACCGCCAGCCAGGCGAGCATTCCCGGCTGCGCCAGCAGGCCGCGGTAATGGCTCAGCAGCAGGCGCGGCCCACGAGCGTCTTCGGCTGCCATTGGCCGATGCGGAATCCGCTGCTGTTCGGGAAAACGCCAGATCGGCACCGTGCACAGCAGCAGCAACACGGTGACCAAGGCCAGACTGAGATTCCAGCCAAGCTGGTCGATGACGATCAGTAGACCGCTGCCGCTGATGATCATGCCGACCTTGTAGCCGCCGACCTGCAGGCTGTTGCCGAGACCGCGACCGCGCTCGGACAGCAGGCGCACGGTAAGGCCGTCGGTAGCGATGTCCTGGGTGGAGGCAGCCATGTTGATGAGCAGGATCAGGCCGAGCAGCAGCGGCAACTGAACTGTGAACAAGGTCGCCGGGCTGATCAGGGCGAGGCTGGCGACACAGAGGATGACGGTTGTCTGCAGCGGCAGTATCCAGCCGCGATGATGACCGAGACGTTCCGAGGCGATGCGGTCAACCCAAGGCGCCCACAGCACCTTGAGCATCCACGGCAACGCCAGCAACTTGAGCACGCCGATCACCGCAAGGTCGACGCCATGCTGGCGCAGCAGCACCGGCAGCGAATGGGCGATCAGCCCCGAGGGCAGCCCCTGCGCGCAGTAGAGGCTGGCCAGCAGGACCAATGTCGGCATGCTGGGACTCTCTGCGGCATTACCGGATGGTTGCATCAGGGATCCGGCATCCAGGGCGGCTTCAGGATTTGCCGATATTCAGCCGTCGACCGCGACAACCGGCTCCGCCGACGGGGATTGCGTGCTGCCGATGGCCTGGCGCGCGAAAATGAACGCTCGGGGAACGATCTATTGCCGCTGCCGTCTGCGCCACTCAACAACTCGGGCGACACAGGGCGATCCGATGGCTATTATCGAGATCGGCTTCGACGGTGGCCACCACTGTCGCATCGGCCTTGCCGTTGGCCACCCGATCCTTGAGGATGGCCAGTATCTCCGCCGGCTCCAGTGGCCTGTGATAGGGGCGATCCTGGGCCAACGCCTGGAAAACGTCGGCGACATTGATGATGCGCGCTTCGAGCGGCAGCGCATCGCCGGCGACATGAAACGGGTAGCCTTGGCCATCGGGGGTTTCATGGTGGTACGAGGCCCAGCGCGCGATTTCCTCGATGGCGTGGAGTCGCTGGAGCACCTCGAACGTGCCACGGCTGTGTGTCTTCATGAGTTCGAGTTCGTCGGCCGAGAGAGCGCCATTGGCTTCGATGATCTCTCCGGGAATCTGCAGCTTGCCGATATCGTGCAGCAAGCCCGCCACCTCGATCCTTTCACAGGTCACGGCATCCAAGCCCATGCGGCCTGCCAGATGCCGTGCCAGCAGGGAGACGCCGCGCGAGTGTTGCTCCGTATAGGGCGACTTGGCGTCGAGGATGCGGGCAAAGATATCGGTGCAACGCTTGAATTCTTGCCAGCTGACTAGCCACAGGTCGCGGAAGGCTTCCATCTCCGTCTGGTACTGCCGCACCGCATTGGGCTGCAAGGCCAGCCAGAACCCGTCTCCTACCGACTGTTCGAGAAAGGCATCGACGAGGTCGGGAGCGAAGAGGCATCCGCGCGCGGCAGCCAGCCGCGCCCTGATTTCGCCGGCATGCGCGACGGCGCCCTGATCGCCATGAAAGGGCCCGAGCAATGCATCGATGCGGTCGGCAAGAAAGATCACGTTGGCGAAGCGCGCGACGTCCGGCGGCAGGTTCTGCTTTTCCAGCCAATCCCAGCGGCTATGGTGATAGCGGATGAGTGGCGCCAGATTGGCAAGCGGCGCGAAATCGCACAGCAGTTCCTCGCCGCGGATGCAATGCGCCTCGGCGCCCGGCCATTCGAGATCGCGCAGCAGGCGCGGATGGGCGCAACTCGACGCAACGCCGCAGTCATGGAGCAAACCGGCATCGTAAAGCAGCACCTGGGCCTTCTCGTCAAGGCCGAGCTGGCGGGCGAGGTCGCGGGCCAGCATGCCAACCCGGCGACCGTGCAGCAGGTCATCGACCCCGACCAGATCGACGGTATTGGCGATCGTCATGACCAGCTGGCGCAGGTCGATGGCAAGATCTTGCGGCTGGGCCGGCGCATTCATGACGATCAACCCGAGTTGTGCGGCAGGGCAAGATAGCCGCGGGAATGCATTTCCGTCAGCCGGCTGACCGTGCGGGCGAACTCGCCGGCTTGGGTGCCTTCGGTGTACAGCGCCTCGGCCGGGCAATCGGCCGTGGCGATCAGCTTGACCTTGTGGTCGTAGAAGACATCGACCAGCCAGGTAAAGCGGCGCGCTTCGGACGCCTGATGCCGGTTCATTTGCGGAACATGCGAGAGCAAAACGCTGTGGTAGCCACGGGCAATTTCCAGATAGTCATTTTGCGAGCGCGGCCCGCCGCACAGCGTCCTGAATTCGAACCAGATGACGCCATGGCCGCGGCGGACAGTGTCGATGTCACGGCCTAGCACTTCAATAGTGCCGCCCTTCTTGCCCTCCTCGCCGGCCACCGTGCGGAAGTAATCGAGCATCTTCTTTTCGGCAGCCGCATCGGCGGGATGATGGTAGATCTCGACCTGATTGAGCGCCCGCAGGCGGTAATCGATTCCGGCCTCGACCTCAAGCACGTCGAGCTGCCGCTCGAGGAGCGCGATGGTCGGCAGGAAATTTTCCCTTTGCAGGCCGTTCGGGTAAAGGCGGCCGGGCGGGTAGTTCGAGGTCATGACCAGGATGACGCCCTTGGCGAACAGCCCGTCGAGCAAGCGGCCGAGAATCATCGCGTCGGCGATGTCCGAGACGTGGAATTCATCGAAGCAGAGCAAGCGAACTTCCTTGGCGATCTGCCCGGCGATCTTGAGCATCGGGTCAGGTTCGCCCTTGTAGCGATCGAGATCGCGGTGGATCTGCTGCATGAAGGCATGGAAGTGAATGCGTTTCTTGCGCCGGTAGGGAACCGCGTCATAGAAGCAATCCATCAGGAAGCTCTTGCCGCGCCCGACGCCGCCCCAGAAATACAGCCCTCTTGGCGGCGTTGGCGGCGCCAGCAGGCGTTTCAGAGTGCTGCTGCGGTCGACCTTGAATGCGAGCAGGTTTCCATAGAGCGCCTGCAGCGCACCGGCGGCCGCCCTCTGGGCGGCATCGGCAACGTAGCCGCGCGTCTCGAGCAGGGCATCGTACGCATCGAGCATGCCCCGGGGGGGAACCTGAAGTTTCTTGTGCGGCATGGGGCGAAGAGTATCTTGGTCGACGGTGGATTGGCGCGGCAGCAGACACGATTATACGGAAACGTGCGCCCAGGTCAGGCGCGCTGTAAACCGAAAACCCGCCGCCGGGCAAGACGATCAGGATGTTCGACGCAAAGCGCCGTTCGCCACTGCTCGCTGAGGCGGAGACCTTCGCTGCAGATCGCAATAACGGTGTGGGCCCCAAAGCAAAAAAGAGCCCCACAGGGCTCTTTTTCGAAAGATCGGCCGACACCACGGCCGGCTACGCGGCTCAGAAGTGCAGCGGACGCTTGTCGCAGGCCAGCGCTGCTTCATGCACCGCTTCCGACAGCGTCGGGTGAGCGTGACATATACGCGCCAGATCCTCGGATGCGCCAGCGAATTCCATCGCCACGACGGCTTCGGAAATCAATTCGGATGCATTGGCGCCGATGATGTGCACACCCAGGATGCGGTCGGTCTCCGCACTGGCAAGCATTTTGACAAAGCCCGACGGATCGCCCATGCCGAGAGCGCGGCCATTGGCGAGGAACGGAATCTTGCCGACCTTGTAGGCAATGCCGTCAGCCTTCAACTGCTGCTCGGTCTTGCCGACCCAGGCAATTTCCGGCGCGGTGTAGATCACCCAGGGGATGGTGTCGAAATTGCAGTGACCGGCCTGGCCCGCCATCAGTTCGGCGATCATGACTCCCTCTTCCATCGCCTTGTGGGCAAGCATCGGCCCGCGCACGACGTCGCCGACCGCCCAGACACCCGGCAGGTTCGTCTTGCAGTGGCCATCGACCTCGACAAAGCCGCGCGCATCAAGCTTGAGGCCGACGCCTCCGGCATTCAGGCCGTCGGTGTTGGGAATGCGCCCGATCGAAACGATCAGGCGGTCGGCATCAAGTTTCTGAGCCTGACCATCCTTGTCATCGTAGTCTATCGAAACGCCGTTCTTGCTCACCTTGATGTCGCCGATCGTGACGCCGGTGCGAATATCAAGACCCTGCTTGGCAAATAGCTTGGCTGCTTCCTTCGCCACATCCTGGTCGGCAACCGCAAGAAAATCGGGCATCGCTTCGAGGATGGTTACTTCGGAACCAAGACGACGCCAGACGGAACCCATTTCCAGGCCGATGACACCGGCGCCGATGATGGCGAGCTTTTCGGGCACCGATTCCTGGTCGAGGGCACCCTCGTTGTCCAGGACGATCTTGTTGTCGACCGGTACATTCTGCAGATGACGCGCCTTGGAACCCGTCGCAACTATGACCTGCTTTGCCAGAATTTCCTCGGTGCCAACCGTGACCTTCCAAAGATCGTTCTCGCGGGCGGCGAAAGCTCCGTGGCCGGGCAGGAAAGTCACCTTGTTTTTGCGGAACAGACCCTTGATGCCCGAGGTCAGCTGGTTGACGACGGTATCCTTGCGCCCCTTCATGACGGGCACATCGATGGTCGGCGGCGCCACCTTGATGCCCTGCCCGGCGAAGCTGTGCGCAGCCTCCTCGAACAGATGCGAGGTATGAAGCAACGCTTTCGACGGAATGCAGCCAACGTTAAGGCAGGTACCACCGAGCCGCGGTTCGCCCTTGGGGTCGGCATAGGGATTGGATTCGCAGCAAGCGGTGGAAAAGCCCAGCTGGGCAGCGCGGATGGCGGCAACGTAGCCGCCCGGGCCACCGCCGATCACGAGAACGTCAAAAGGTTGGGACATGTCTTCGTTCCTTGGTCCAGTGGAAACCGTCCGGCATTGCCGGACATGAATGAAAAGGGGACCCGGGAGGACGGACCGGGCACGGTTGTGCCGGGTCCTTTACCCCGGATCCCCGAAAACGATCGCTCAAACGCCGAGCAGCAGGCGGGACGGATCTTCCAGCGCTTCCTTCATGGCCACCAGACCAAGCACCGCTTCACGGCCGTCGATGATCCGGTGGTCGTAAGACATGGCCAGGTAATTCATCGGACGCACGACGACCTGACCGTTTTCCACCATGGCGCGGTCTTTGGTGGCATGGATGCCGAGGATCGCGGATTGGGGGGGGTTGATGATCGGCGTCGACATCATGGAACCGAAAATGCCGCCGTTGGAGATCGAGAAGGTGCCGCCGGTCAGATCTTCTATAGAGAGCTTGCCATCCTTGGCCTTGGCGCCGAATTCAGCAATCTTCTTCTCGATTTCGGCAATCGTCATCTGATCGGCATTGCGAATGATCGGCACCACCAGACCGCGCGGCGACCCGACAGCGATGCCGATGTCAATGTAGCCGTGGTAGACGACATCGTTGCCATCGACCGACGCGTTCAGGACCGGGAATCTCTGCAGCGCGGCACAAGCGGCCTTGACGAAGAAGCCCATGAAGCCGAGACGAACGCCATGGGCCTTCTCGAACTTCTCGGCATACTGCTTGCGCAGCCCCATGACGGGACCCATGTTCACTTCGTTGAATGTGGTCAGGATGGCGTTACTCGCTTGCGATTGCAGCAGACGTTCGGCAATCCTGGCACGCAGGCGAGACATCGGCACCCGCTGTTCGGTACGCGGACCGGTATCGACGCCGGTCGCCGGCGTCGGCAGGGCGGCCCGCGCTGCCACGGGTGCGGCGACCGGGCCAGCTGGCGCTGCGGCCTTGGGCTGGACAGCAACCGCATCCTCCTTGGTCACGCGACCGCCACGGCCGGAACCGGCGACGTCGGCGGCAGCAACCCCCTTCTCGTCGAGGACCTTGCGCGCGGCCGGGCTGGCCGTGCCGGCCGGGACGGCGGCGGGTGCTGACGAGGCTGCCGGAGCGGCAGCGGCCTTCGGCGCTTCGGCCGCCGCCGCGGCTTCTCCGGCCTTGGCTTCGGTATCGATGCGGGCGATCAGTTCGCCCGCCACAACTGTTTCGCCATCGGCCTTGACGATTTCAACCAGAACGCCGGCATCTGGTGCAGGAACCTCGAGAACGACCTTGTCGGTCTCGACATCGATCAGGATCTCGTCGCGTGCAACGGAATCACCAATCTTCTTTCTCCAGGAGGCCAGGGTGCCTTCGGCAACTGACTCGGAGAGTTGGGGAACTTGGACTTCGATGATCATAATGACTCCACTCTGCTTTGGTTATCAGTACTCGATCGCGCCCAACGCGGATTCGATCAATGCCTTCTGTTGCTCGTTATGCTTGGCGAGGTAGCCGACTGCCGGCGACGACGACGCCGGACGCCCAACCAGCAGCAACCTCTGCTTGCTTCCAAGCTGGGTCTCGAGATGGTGACGCGACGCGATCCAGTACCAGGCACCCTGATTGCGCGGCTCTTCCTGGCACCAGACGATTTCGGTCGCTTTCGGGTACTTGGCCAATTCCTTCTCCAGATGCTCTCTCGGGAAAGGATAGAGTTGCTCGATGCGAACGATGGCCATGGTCGTAATGCTCTTCTCGCGACGGGCAGCAAGCAGGTCGTAATAAACCTTGCCAGCGCAAAGGATGACACGTGTCACTTTCTTCGCATCAACCTTGTCAACTTCACCAATCACCGTCTGGAACGAACCGTTGGCCAGTTCTTCAAGCGACGAACTCGCATCCTTGTGGCGCAGCAGCGACTTGGGCGACATGACAATCAGCGGCTTGCGCTGCATCCTCAATCCCTGACGCCGCAGCATATGAAAAACCTGCGCCGCCGTGGTCGGCACACAGACCTCCATGTTCATTTCGGCACAAAGCTGCATGTAACGTTCAAGTCGGGCTGAGGAGTGCTCCGGCCCCTGGCCTTCGTAGCCATGCGGGAGCAGCATGACCAGACTGCAGGCGCGGCCCCACTTGGCTTCGCCAGAGGCGATGAACTGGTCGATGACGACCTGCGCGCCGTTGGCGAAGTCGCCGAACTGGCCTTCCCAGATCACGAGTCCGAACGGATTCGCCGAGGCATAGCCATAGTCGAACGCGAGCACGGCTTCTTCGGACAGAACCGAGTCATAGCAATGAAAGCCGGCCTGCTTGTTCTGCAAATGCTTCAGCGGAAAATACGTGCCCTCGTCCCAGTCCTTGCGTTTCTGATCGTGGAAAGCGGCATGGCGGTGGAAGAAGGTTCCGCGACCGACGTCCTCGCCGGAAATCCGCACAGCATGCCCGGATACCAGCAGCGAGGCGTACGCCAGATTCTCGGCCATGCCCCAGTCGACCGGCAGCGTGCCTTCGCCCATCGCCGCACGGTCCTCGACAATCTTCTTGACGCGGGAATGCAGCGCGAACCCTTTGGGCAGCGTGGTCAGGCGCTCGGACAGACGCGCAAGTTCGCTCACCGGAACGGTCGTATCGCAGTTCTCGACATACTCCTTGAGCAGGAACGGTGTCCAGTCAATCACATTCGGATGCATGTAGCCCGCCAGAACCGGGTTGTAGAGCAGTTCGCCCTTGTCCAGGTGTTCGCGATACCGCGCGATCATCTGGTCGGGGCCGTCCGCCGGCAGGATGCCCTCAGAGATGAGCTTGTCGCCGTAGAGCCTGCGGGTTCCGGGATGCTTGGCGATTATCTTGTACATCAGCGGCTGGGTGACCATCGGCTCGTCCTGCTCGTTGTGGCCGAGCTTGCGGAAGCAGACGATGTCAACCACAACGTCCTTCTTGAATTTCTGACGAAATTCGATAGCCAACTGGGTGACCAGCGCTACCGCTTCCGGATCGTCACCGTTGACGTGGAAGATCGGCGCATCGGCCATCTTGAAGATGTCGGTGCAGTAGTGACCGGAACGGTAATCACGTGGGTCGCTGGTGGTGAAGCCAATCTGGTTGTTAACCACGATGTGCAAGGTGCCACCCGTACCGTAACCGCGGGTCTGCGCGAAATTCAGCATTTCCTGATTGACGCCCTGCCCCGCCACTGCCGAGTCGCCATGGACGAGAATCGGCAGGATCTTGCCCTTGCCTTCTTCGCCGCGTCGGACCTGGCGCGCGTAAACCGACCCTTCGACCACCGGATTGACGATCTCGAGATGTGAAGGATTGAACGACAGGGTCAGGTGGCAGGCACCTCCCGGCGTCGAGACGTCGGAGGAGAAGCCCAAGTGGTACTTGACGTCGCCAGCGGACAGATCGCTCTTCTTCTTGCCTTCAAATTCGGCAAACAACATGGAAGGCGCCTTGCCCAGCGTATTGACCAGCACGTTGAGGCGGCCACGGTGTGCCATGCCGATCACGACTTCGTCGATACCCAGCTTGCCGCCGGCGCGAATTGCTTCGTCCATGGAGACGATCAGCGATTCACCGCCTTCCAGAGAGAAGCGCTTCTGACCAACATACCTGGTGTGCAGGTAGCGCTCCAGGGTCTCTGCCGCGGTCAACCGCTCCAGAAGGCGCTTTTTCTGATCGGCATCGTAGGTCGGACGCGAGCGGATGGTTTCCAGGCGATCCTGCAACCAGCCCTTCTCGTCGTAGTCGGACATGTACATGTACTCGACGCCAATCGTCCCGCAGTAGGTCTGTTTGAGCGTTTCGACGATGTCACCAAGCTTGGCCGTTTCCGGCAGTCCTTTCAGTGAACCGACGTTGAAACTCTGGTTAAGATCGACATCGGTAAAGCCGTAAAAGGCCAGATCCAGTTCATCAATTCTCGGACGCGGCAAGCGCTTCAGCGGATCCAGATCAGCCCAGCGCGTGCCAAGCGAACGGTATGCCGTGATCAGTTGGCCAACAGCCGACTGTTTCTTGTTGTCGGAAGCCGGTGCCACCGCAACCGGGCGGAAACCACCATCCTTGCCGAGTTCGGCAAAGGCAGCGATGACCGGTGCGTGCGCCACGTCATGGGCGACATAGCCGGGCATCTGGGCCAGACGATCGAAATAGTCACGCCACTCGTCCGGAACAGACGTCGGATCGTTGAGGTAGTTCTCGTAAAGCTCTTCGACAAAAGGCGCGTTGCCACCAAAGAACATCGTGCTGTCGAATAGCTGGTTCATCGTAGTCATAGGCGATCACCCCAAGGATGTTTCGTTTCTCCGTGGCGGCGTTTGCCTTACCACAAAGCGCAACGATTAAAAAGGCGGCCATCCGGCCGCCCTCACTTCAAATATCAGCCGCGCTGGGCCAGCGGCACGACGTCGCGTTTGGCGGCACCGATGTAGAGCTGACGCGGACGGCCGATCTTGTATTCCGGATCGGTGATCATTTCTTCCCACTGCGTCATCCAGCCGACGGTGCGCGCCAGCGCGAAGATGCAGGTGAACATCTCAGTCGGAATGCCGATCGCCTTCTGCACGATGCCGGAATAGAAGTCGACGTTCGGGTAGAGCTTCTTCTCGACGAAGTAGTCGTCTTCCAGGGCGATCTTTTCCAGTTCCATGGCGAGCTTGAACAGACGGTCGTTCTGCAGGCCAAGTTCGCTCAGCACCTCACCGCAGACCTTGCGCATCAGCTTGGCGCGCGGGTCGAAGTTCTTGTACGCGGTGGCCGAAGCCCATCAGCTTGAACGAGTCATTCTTGTCCTTGGCACGCTTGATGTATTCGCCGACACGGGAAACGTCACCGATCTCTTCCAGCATCTCCAGGCAGGCTTCGTTGGCGCCACCGTGCGCCGGGCCCCACAGGCAGGCGATGCCGGCGGCGATGCAGGCGAACGGGTTGGCGCCGGACGAGCCGGCGAGACGCACCGTCGAGGTCGAGGCGTTCTGCTCGTGATCGGCATGCAGCGTGAAGATGGTATCCAGGGCATTGACCAGCACCGGGTTCGGCTTGTACTTCTCGCACGGCGTGCCGAACATCAGGCGCATGAAGTTGGCGGTGTAGTCCAGATCGTTGTCCGGATACATGAACGGCGCGCCGGTGTTGTATTTGTAGGCCATGGCGACGATCGTCGGCAACTTGGCGACGAGACGGTTGAAGCTGATGTTGCGATGCTCGGTGTCGGAGAAGTCGGTCACGTCGTGGTAGAAGGCGGACAATGCACCGACGACACCGACCATGACGGCCATCGGGTGGGCGTCGCGCCGGAAGCCCGAGTAGAACTTGGTGAGTTGCTCGTGCACCATGGTGTGCTGCTTGATCGTATTTTCGAAATCAAACTTCTGCTTGGCATTCGGCAGTTCACCGTTCTTCAGCAGATAGGTGACTTCGAGAAAATTGCAGTTTTCGGCGAGCTGCTCGATCGGGTAGCCGCGATAGAGCAGTTGGCCGACGTCGCCGTCAATGAAGGTGATTCGCGACTTGCAGCTGGCGGTGGACAGGAACCCGGAGTCGTAGGTGAACAGCCCGGTCTTGGCCCCCAGCGTCCGGATGTCGACGCAGTCGTTGCCGTGCGTCGGGGTCATGATCGGAAAGTCGACAGGAGCCATCCCGTCAATGGTCAAAGTTGCCTTGCGTGCGGTCGTCATGGTGTCATCTCTCAACAGGTTTGGTTATCACAGCATTGCAAAAAATGGTCAACATTCGGAAACTAAAATGCCAACCTTACTCAACACTTACGCAACATGGCCACAATCGGCTCCAATCGTCGATCACTACACTCCGACTGACCACTGATCAGGTGCCAGAGATCATGATCCTCCATGTCTACAAGCTCCACGAACAACTGCTGCTCCTCTTCGTTCAGTTCCCTGAATTGCCCATCGAGAAAGCGTGTCAGCGCAATGTCGACCTCCAGCAAGCCACGGCGAACACAGCGCCAGCGCAGACGTTCGTAGTCCTCTCTTTGCATCACACTGCGCGACGGACCATCATGTCCTTGATCTTGCCAATCGCCTTGGTCGGATTCAGACCCTTCGGACAGACGTCAACGCAGTTCATGATGGAGTGGCAACGGAACAGACGATAGGGATCTTCGAGGTTGTCAAGACGCTCGCTGGTCGCCTGGTCACGGGTATCGGCGAGGAAGCGGTAGGCAGCCAGCAGGCCGGCCGGGCCGACGAACTTGTCCGGGTTCCACCAGAACGATGGGCAAGCCGTTGAGCAGCAGGCGCACAGGATGCACTCGTAGAGGCCGTTCAGTTCTTCGCGGTCTTCCGGCGACTGCAGCCGTTCGCGTTCGGGCGGCGGATCGTTGTTGATCAGGTAGGGCTTGATCGAGTGGTACTGCTTGAAGAACTGGGTCATGTCGACGATCAGGTCGCGGATGACCGGCAGGCCGGGCAGCGGGCGCAGGACGATGGGCTGCTTGAGCAAGTCGATGTCGGCCAGGCAGGCCAGGCCGTTCTTGCCGTTGATGTTCATCGCATCGGAACCGCAAATCCCTTCACGGCAGGAGCGACGATACGAGATGGCATCGTCCTTCGCCTTGAGTTTGGTCAATGCATCCAGCAACTTGCGATCGGTCGGCTCAAGGTCAACCGAGATGCTCTGCATGTAAGGCGCATCGTCCTTGTCCGGATCGTAGCGATAAATGCTGAATTGAATGGTGCGTTTGCTCATGCTGGACTCCGATTAGTACGAGCGCGTCTTGAGCGCAATGGCTTCGACGGACAGGGGCTTCATATTGACCGGCTTATAGACGAGCTTGTTTCCTCCCTGCGAGAAGAACAATGTGTGCTTGTGCCACTCCGCATCGTTACGGCCGTTCGGGAATTCCGGCGTATCCGGCGCATCGTCGCGGACGTGCGCGCCCCGGGATTCCTTGCGCGCCTCGGCGGAGATCATCGTCGCCTTGGCCACCTCGATCAGGTTTTCCAGTTCGAGCGCTTCGACCCGGGCAGTGTTCCATGCTTGGGACTTGTCCTTGATCTCCAGTTCTTTCCCCGCTTTCTCGATTTCGAGAATGTTCTCGACACCTTTCTTGAGCATTTCGCCAAAACGGAATACGCCGGCATGGTCCTGCATGCAGCGGCGCATGGCAAGGCTGGTCTCGTAAACGCTGGCCCCTCCCTTGCGGTTATCGAGCGCGCTGATACGGCCCAGCGACTTGTCGGCGGCCCCCTTGGGCAGATCACGGTGGGCCTTGCCGCTGTTCAGATCCTGCACGGCAGAATCGCCTGCCGACTTGCCGAAGACCAGCAGGTCGAGCAGCGAATTGGTGCCGAGGCGGTTGGCGCCGTGCACCGAGGCACAACCGCACTCACCCGCCGCATAGAAGCCCGGCACCACGGCGGAAAGATCGTCACCCCGAGGAGCGATGACCCGACCCGTAAAGTTTGTCGGGATCCCGCCCATTTGATAGTGGGCGGTCGGAACGACCGGCAACGGCTCCTTGATGCAATCCACGCCCGCGAACTGTATGCCAATTTCACGAATGCCCGGCAGACGCTTCATGATGGTGGCGGGGTCGAGGTGGGTGATATCCAGGAGGATGTAATCCTTATTCAGACCACAACCACGACCTTCCTTGATTTCGGTGGCCATGGCGCGCGATACGACGTCACGCGAAGCCAGATCCTTGGCGTTCGGCGCGTAGCGCTCCATGAAGCGTTCCTTGCTGCTGTTGCGCAGGATGCCGCCTTCGCCGCGCACGCCTTCGGTAATCAGCACGCCGGCGCCGGCAACGCCGGTCGGGTGGAACTGCCAGAATTCCATGTCTTCGAGCGGAATGCCGGCGCGTGCCGCCATTCCAAGCCCGTCACCGGTATTGATGAAGGCATTGGTCGAGGAGTAGAAAATGCGGCCGGCACCGCCAGTCGCGAAAATGGTGGCGCGCGAATGGAAGATCACGATCTGCCCGGTTTCCATTTCCATCGCCGTGACGCCAAGGACATGGCCTTCGGCGTCGCGGATCAGGTCCAGCGCCATCCATTCGACGAAGAACTGCGTGTTTGCCTTGACGTTGCGCTGATAGAGCGCATGCAGCATCGCATGGCCGGTACGGTCAGCGGCAGCGCAGGAGCGACGCACCGGCTTTTCGCCGAAATTGGACATGTGACCGCCGAATGGCCGTTGATAGATCTTGCCGTTGTCGGTGCGATCAAAGGGCATGCCGTAGTGCTCGAGTTCGACCACCACTTCATTGGCTGCCTTGCACATGAATTCAATCGAATCCTGGTCACCGAGCCAATCGGACCCCTTGATGGTGTCGTACATGTGCCAGTGCCAGTGGTCTTCCTCGGAGTTGCCGAGAGAGGCGGCGACACCACCCTGTGCCGCAACGGTGTGCGAGCGCGTCGGGAAAACCTTGGACAACACGGCTGTCTTCAGGCCGGCTTCGGACAACTGAACCGCGGAACGCAGGCCGGCTCCACCGGCACCAACGATCACCGCATCGAACTTCAGAACAGGAATACTCACGCTTACAGCCTCCAGAGAATCGCAGCAGCCCACGCGGTGTAGCCAACCAGTACGGTCGCGGTCAGCACATGCAGTGTCAGACGCAAGCCGGTCGGCTTGACATAGTCCATCCAGATGTCACGCACGCCGATCCAGGCGTGGTAGAAGAGGCTGACGAAGAAGAGGAAGGTCAGGAACTTGATCAGGCCATTGGCGAAAACACCCTGCCACGCCTCGAAGGTGCCGGGGCGAACAGCCAGCAGAACCATCCCAATCAGGACCGAGTAAACCGCCATGATGATGGCCGTCGCGCGCTGGGCAATCCAGTCCTTGAGCCCATAATGGGCACCGACAACAGTACGGTTGATCACAGCAGAACCCCCCACAGGATCACAGTCAGCAGAATACTGACGGCAAGAACCGCGACCGCCGACTTGCGAGCAGCCTCCTTCTCGATGCCGATGTGTAGATCGAGCAGCAGGAAACGGATTCCGGCGCAGAAGTGATGAACAAAGGCCCACAGCAGGCCCGCCAGGACCACTTTCACTGGCAGCATGCCAGCGATGGATATGAACATGGCAAAGTTTTCTGCAGAGCTCAGACTGGCGGAAAAAAGCCAGAGCAGCAACGGGAAACAGATGAACATTCCGGCACCGCTTACGCGATGAAGAATTGACACCTTGCCTGCTAGCGGCAACTGGATTGTGGTCAAGTCCAAATTCTTTGGACGTTTCTTGATGGTCAGCTCTGCCATGAACGTCATCCCTCGCGAAAAATGCGGTTCTTCCGCTATTACGTGGTCTTAGAAGAACTAAGATTATACATTCGAATTCGGCGAGAACACGGCGATCCAAGCATTTTACGGCATGTGCATTAATGGCAAACCGTGTCAGCCAAGATCATTGCGGTAATGTTGTCGATCGGTGCGATAGAGGCCGCGCCGCCATTCGACCGGCTTGTTGCCGTAGGTATAGGCGGTGCGCTCGACCAGCAGCAACGGCACCCCGGGTTGCACACCGAGAAGCCCCGCGCTGTAGGGGTCGGCCGCCACTGCCCTCAAGTGTTCTGCGGCATGGATCATGCGCACCCCATAGTCGTTCTCGAACAGACTATAGAGCGAGCGATCCCCACCGCTGAGACTCTCGAGCGTCAGACCAGCGAAAAGTTCGGTGACCAGATGGATCTGATCGAAAACCACCGTCTCGCCGTTGAAGCGCAGCAACCGCTCGACATAAACGACGAGATCGCCGGCGGCTATTCCAAGCGCTGCAGCAGCGTC
Organism: Candidatus Dechloromonas phosphorivorans; assembly: GCA_016714975.1. Lineage (GTDB taxonomy): Bacteria > Pseudomonadota > Gammaproteobacteria > Burkholderiales > Rhodocyclaceae > Azonexus > Azonexus phosphoriphilus. The sequence continues at coordinate 52,106 of JADKBR010000028.1, forward strand.
TTCACCTGCTTCTCTGGTTGCACAAGACAGCGGGAAACTGACTGCATGCGGGTGACTGCCGTCGTCGGGCACAAGTCGCAGGAACCGGAAGAAGGAACGTGGGTCGTCGTGGCTGGCGACGAAAGTTCCCTTTCCCTGACGGCGAACCAGCAGATTTTCCGCCGCCATCTCGTCAATCGCCTTGCGCACCGTTCCCTGACTCACATTGAACCGCGCCGCCAGTTCGCCTTCGCTGGGTATTGCATCACCCGGATGCCACTCGCCGGCCTCCAGACTGCGGATCATGAACTCCTTGATCTGCCTGTATAAGGGACTGAAAGTCGGCGCGGCGATGCGGAAGGAAGAACGGGAAGAGTCGCGATTCATGGCGGGAAATTTCAGCACATTTCACGCCGGTCGTCCACGAATAGTTGTCTTATATAAGACACATGATGAATTGACAGTCCGGACCTTAGCTTCTAACATCTTTCTTCTGTCGCGCCTGCTCCAAATGGAAACAATTCGATGCAGGCATGCAGATCCGAACACCTTCCACCACGCAGTTTCAATCAGGAGCGAAACATGTCAAAAGCCCCCATGCGCGTTGCTGTTACCGGCGCCGCCGGCCAGATCGGTTATAGCCTGCTGTTCCGCATTGCCTCCGGCGAAATGCTCGGCAAGGACCAGCCGGTCATCCTTCAGTTGCTCGACCTGCCGCAAGCCCAGAAAGCAGTCCAGGGCGTCATGATGGAGCTTGACGACTGTGCCTTCCCGCTGCTGGCGGGCATGGTTGCCACCGATGATCCAAACGTCGCTTTCAAGGATGTAGATGTTTGCCTGCTGGTCGGCGCCCGTCCGCGTGGCCCCGGCATGGAGCGTGCCGACCTGCTGACCGCGAACGGCGCGATCTTCACCGTTCAGGGCAAGGCCATCGCCGAGAACGCCAAGGAAGACGTCAAGGTTCTGGTTGTCGGCAACCCATGCAATACCAATGCCCTGATCGCCGGTTCTGCCGCCCGCAAGGTCGGCCGCACCAACCCGAACAATTACCATGGCATGCTGCGCCTCGACCACAACCGTGCCCTGACCCAGCTCGCCCAGAAGTCAGGCCGCCCGGTTTCCTCGCTCAAGCAGCTCGTCGTCTGGGGCAACCACTCCCCGTCGATGTATGCCGACTATCGCTTCGTGACCTCCAACGGAGACAGCGTCAAATCGCTGATCAACGATGGCGCCTGGAACAACGACATCTTCCTGCCGACCGTCGGCAAGCGCGGCGCCGCGATTATCGAGGCCCGTGGCCTATCCTCCGCCGCTTCTGCGGCCAACGCCGCGATCGACCATATCCGCGACTGGCACCTTGGCTCCAGCGAGTGGGTCACGATGGGCATCCCTGCCGCCGCCGACAACGGCTACGGCATCCCTGAAGGCATCGTGTTCGGCTTCCCTTGCGAGTGCAAGAACGGTTCGTTCACGCTGATCAAAGGCCTGGAAATCGACGAGTACTCCAGGGGCAGGATCGCCATCACGCTGAAGGAACTCGAAGACGAGCGCGGCGCCGTCAAGGACATGCTTTAATCCTGCATCTGGCTTAGCTTTCTCGAAGGGCCGCGGTAAAATGCCGGGGCCCTTTTTTTTTTTGGCGATCAAAGATGATGCTCCATCCGAAAGCAGTCCTTTTCGCCGGCGAAAAGCTTTTCCCTGTTCTGCCAGCGGTCGACCACTACGCGGGGTCGGAAAGGCTGATGACAAAGGCCCTCCAATTGCAGAAGGGGCTTGGCCCGATCTTCGACATCACCTGTGACTTTGAGGATGGCGCCCTCGCCGGTGCCGACCGCGAGCATGCTGAGATGGTCGCTGGGATCATCATGAGCGCCGACAACGTGTTCAACCGGGTCGGCGCCAGGGTCCATGACGTGACACATCCGCACTGGCGGCAGGAAATGGAGGTTCTGGTTCGCATCGCCGGCAGCCGCCTGCCCTTCATCACCCTACCGAAAGCTTCCGGCGCCGGTGACGTGCAGGTGCAGATCGAGGCGCTGCGCGAAATCGAGCAACGTTTCGGGGTCGACCGCAGGATCCGGGTGCATGTGCTGATCGAGAGCCACGGCGCGCTGCGCGAGGTCTGGAAGATCGCCGGGCTGTCCGGTGTCGAGAGCATCGACTTTGGCCTCATGGATTTCGTATCCAGCCACCACGGCGCCATCCCCGGCAGCGCGATGAAGAGTCCAGGGCAGTTCGAGCACCCACTGATCGTCCGTGCCAAGTGCGAGATCACCGCCGCAGCACTCGCCTGTGGCCGCGTTCCCACACACAACGTCACCACCGAACTGAAGGATATCGAGCTAATCCGTAGCGACGCTCGCCGCGCCCGCACCGAGTTCGGCTTCTTGCGCATGTGGAGCATCCATCCGAACCAGATCGTCCCCATCGTTGAAGCCATGCGCCCGGATTTCTCCGAAGTCCAGACAGCGTCCGAGATTCTGGTGGCAGCCCAGGACACCGACTGGGGACCAATACAGCACGCAGGCAAGCTGCATGACCGCGCCTCGTATCGTTACTACTGGGAACTGCTCGAGCGCGCCCACATCACCGGCATGGATATCCCGGATGAAGTCAAGCAGCGTTTCTTTGCCTGAACGACTCTCGATTCTCTATCAGGACGCGCATATCGTCGTCATCGACAAGCCTTCCGGACTGCTGGTTCACCGTTCGGAAATCGACCCCCACGAAACGCGCTTCGCCATCCAGATCCTGCGCGACCAGATTGGCCAGCGCGTCTGGGCAGCCCACCGTCTTGATCGCGGCACATCCGGCGTGCTGGTGTTTGGGCTGAATCCCGAGATTGCCGGCACCCTGGGCCAGCAATTCGCAGCAGCTGCGGTGGAAAAACGCTACTGGGCGGTCGTCCGCGGCTACCCGCCAGACTCGGGGACCATCGATCATGCCCTTAGTCGCCAACGCGAGTCCTACGAATTCCGCGGCGCACAGAGCAGCACGCAGCCTCAGGCCGCTGTAACGCATTACCGGAAACTGGCCGAAATCGAGCTGCCTGTTGCGGTCGACCGCTACCCGAGCAGCCGTTACGCGCTGCTCGAACTTTACCCGGTGACCGGTCGGCGGCACCAATTGCGCCGCCACCTCAAACATATCGCGCACCCGGTCATCGGCGATTCAACCCACGGCAAGGGTCATCACAACCGTTATTTCGCGGAGCACCTCGGCTGCCGCAGACCGCTGCTCGCCTGCACGCTGATGAGTTTTGACCATCCGGTCACCAGCAAGCGCCTGCAGATAACAGCGCCGGTCTCTGGCGAATTCGCCGCGATCCTGTTGCGTTTCGGCTGGGATACCGCTCAGTAGCCTATTGAGCCTTCCATTTCGTCGCGACGCCGCAGGTCACGCTCGAGATCGACAATATCCTCGCCCAGGGCGTCGCGCGCGGACACCATTCCCAGCGGCGCACCATCTGCATCGACCACCGGCACATGGCGAAAACCGCCATCGGCCATCATGTGCAGCGCGTGCGCCAGCGGGCGGTCTGCCCGGATGGTCTGCGGATTGGCAACCATCACGGCCTGAAGCGTCGTCGTATCAGGGTCAAGATTCCCGGCCAGAACCTTGTTGAGCACATCGCGCTCGGTGAAGATCCCGACGATCCGGCCATTCTCGACCACCACCAGAGCGCCGATATGATTCTCGGCCATCAGGCAGCTTGCCGCCCGGACGGTCATCTCGCGCGAGGCAGAAAACAGGCTGCGCCCCGCAATGATGTTGCTGATTTGCCGTCTCGGCATGTTCATCTCCTCAATGGTTTAGGGTGATGGAATAATCGCCGGAATGGCAGCCAGATGCAAGTGGCAGCGGATCATTGCGACTTGATGACAATCCCAGCGCTCGCTGCGAGGATGACGATGACCCGACCAACCCGGTGCGCATCGCCTCCCTGCCACGGGCGAACTCAACAGGACTTCCCCGCCTTGCAGCCCTTCAGTATCCACAGCGAAATCACCCCGGCCGCCTCGTTGGCCATCGCCTTGCGCGCCATCGAGGTCGGATCGCGGCCGGCGTTGGTCCTGGCATGGGGATCGGCTCCGGCCTCAAGCAGCAATTGGGCGTGCTTGGCATTCTGCGCGTAGGCGGCGATGTGCAGCGGCGTGGCGCCATCGCCATCCCTGGCATTGGGGTCAGCACCCGCCACGACCAACGCTTGCAGCGCCGTCAGGTCGGGATTGGAAGCGGCCAGATGCAGTGGCGTCGACCCTTGCGCCGTCCGGACATCACGCGCTGCGTGCTGGACCTTGAGAATGACGGAGACGTCCTTGCCGCTGCCCAGCCGCGCTGCATCGTGAATCGGCTGATCGTTTGCCCCGAGCACCTGCTGCGCCTGCGCCGGAAGACCCAGCAGCAATGACGCCAGAACGAGTGAACTCCAGTTGCTGATTCCCGCCATGGCGAAACCCTCCGTCCAACTGAGCAAGTCCAGACCGAGGCGATTCTCAAACCGCCACGGATTCCGGCAAGACGACTTTGTTGTCGCTGCTGAACTGGTAATCGCGGAAGACATGCTCGGCCGACAACAGTTGATAGCTCCCGTCACCCAACCGCTGCGACGTGTCCTTCAGGCGATACGCGGTCTGCCCGCAGGTCCAGATATCGAAATTGCGCATGTGGGTGCACAGACAGGTCTTGTCCATCACCGAAACCTTGCGCGCACCGGGGTGAGCCGCGACCTCGCGGTTGTAGGCCATCACGTAGGCGCACTTGCCATTGGCGTCGAGCAGATAGCCGTAGGCTTCGCAGTTCGGGCGGATGCCGTCACCGATCCCGGGGCTGCCCAGAATCATCCGCATCGGATAGCCGGTCGGGGAGATTTCATTGACGACGATGTCCTCAGCGTTGGCCTTGAAGTATTCCTGCTTGACCTTTGCCGGCAGGCCGCATTCCTCGGTGACAGTGAACCGCGTCGCCACCTGGACCGCCGCCGCGCCTTGCTCGAGCAAGGCCGTGGCGTCGCCGCCGGTGAAGATGCCACCGGCGGGAATGACCGGAATGTCGAGTTGCTCCGCCTTGAGGAAGGCGATCACCTCGGCGACGATGGTGGCCAGATCGTACTGCGCCCAGTCCATGCCGAAACCGAGGTGGCCGCCCGCCAGCGGGCCTTCGACGACGACGTAATCGGGCAGGCGGCCGGTGCGGGCACTCTTCTTCAGGAACAGCGAAAGCGCGCGCACCGATGAAACGATTATGCCGAGCCTGACATCGCGAAAGCGCGGATGATCCTCGATCAAGGCGAATGACCCGAGGTGCAGCCCGGCGGCCAGGGTGATGCCGTCGATGCCGCCATCGAGCGCGGCGGACATGCGGACCTTGAGCGTCTCCTTGGGAGCGTTCATGGTCAGTTTCTCCATGCAGTTGATGAAGACCAGGCCACTGCCCTGCTTGCGGCGCATCGTCGCCTCGACGTGCAACTTGGTCGCCTCGACAAGTCGACCGAGATCGAACTTGACCGAAGACTTGTCCTCGTTATGGACGTTGTACTTGTAGAAGGCCAGCTTTTCCTTGACCTGCTTGGTGTCGTAGCGACGATCGGCGACGGTATTGATCATCGCATCGGAGATGTGGCCGATGCCGCCGAGACGCGCCGCTTCCAGCGCCAGATCGGCGGTCGAGATGTCGACCCCCATGCCGCCGATCATGATGGGCACAAGCTCATGCTTGCCCAGCCGCAAGCGGAAATCGTCAACACATTTCATCGTCGCCTTCCAGAAATGCCGACGCGACGAGATAGCGCGCGGCCAGCGCCAAATTCTACGCGATTGCCGGGCGTCCTGCATGCCCGGCGAAGACAGGAAAAGCCATTGATTGCTTCGAACCAACGTGAGCAAGCGCTGGCTGCAGAGCAGCAAGCGCTTCCGATTGCCGAAGCCATGCGTGGCAAGAAGCCGGACTATTCGCCAACGATATCGACCCCGGCAGGCGGAGTGAACCTGAAGGTTGTCGCGGGCAGAACCGGGTTACGCTCGAGGTTGGCAAAGCGTATGTGCGTCGTCTGCCCGAAGCTGTCGTAGAGTTCCATGGCCTTGAGATCCTTGCCGGCAATGCCGAGGCGGACCTTCTCGAAGCCGCTGTCGCCGGCCTTGGGTGTCGCTTCGACCCAATTCATCCCGTCAGCCTCGCCAACGTCCACCAGCACGAAATTTTTTTCCAACTCGTTACTGCCCGCAAGCAGCGCCGCCGGTGAGCCGCTTATCGCCTGCCCGGCCTTGCGCACGGTGACCTGCTTGAGTTCCGGATCGTAGATCCAGATCTTCTCGCCGTCGCCGACGACCAGTTGCGGGTAGGGTTTCTGGATGTCCCAGCGCAGCTTGCCCGGCCGCGAGATGGCGACGACCCCCGACGATTGCTGCGGCTTGCGACCATTCCTGCCGATGACCATCTGTGAAAAGTTGGCTTTCAGCGTGCGCGTGCTGCTCAGGAACTGATGCAGTTGGTCAATCGCGCCGGCTTCTGCGAGCAGCGGAAAGATCGCGACGACTGCGGTCGACAGTATTTTCAGGGCAAATTTCATTCGGCTTCGCGGCGCGCCAGAACTTCGCGGCCGCCGCGCGCGTCCATCGTCGATACCAGGCCAGCCTTTTCCATCGCTTCTATCAGGCGCGCCGAGCGGTTGTAGCCGATGCGCAGGTGGCGTTGCACGAGCGAGATCGAGGCGCGTCTGTTCTTGAGGACGATTTCGACCGCCTGGTCGTAGAGCGGATCGTTCTCGGCGTCGCCGCTGACGCCACCACCGCCCTCGCCACCCTCATCATCGTCGCCGGCGGCGCCATTGAGAATGTCGTCGACGTATTCCGGGGCACCGGTGGCCTTCAAGTGTTCGACGACGCGGTGCACCTCGTCGTCGGAAACGAAGGCGCCGTGAACGCGGGTCGGGTAGCCTGTGCCGGGGGCGAGATAGAGCATGTCGCCCTGGCCGAGCAGCGCTTCGGCGCCCATCTGGTCGAGGATGGTGCGCGAGTCGATCTTGCTCGACACCTGGAAGGAAAGACGGGTCGGGATGTTGGCCTTGATCAGGCCGGTGATGACATCGACGCTCGGGCGCTGCGTCGCCAGCACGAGGTGGATGCCCGAGGCACGCGCTTTCTGTGCGAGGCGGGCGATCTGCTCCTCGACCTTCTTGCCGACGACCATCATCAAGTCGGCCAACTCGTCGATGATGACGACGATGTAGGGCATCGTCTTCAGCGGCTCGGGGGCTTCCGGAGTCAGCGTCAACGGGTTCGGGATGTGTTGCCCGTGTTTTTCCGCTTCCTTTATCTTGTGGTTCAGGCCACCGATGTTGCGCACGCCCATCGCCGACATCAGCTTGTAGCGTTTCTCCATCTCGGTCACGCACCAGTGCAGCGCGTTGGCCGCCTGCTTCATGTCGGTGACGACCGGCGCCAGCAGGTGCGGGATACCCTCGTAGATCGACAGTTCGAGCATCTTCGGGTCGACCATGATCAAGCGGACGTTTTCCGGTTCGGCCTTGTAGAGCATCGACAGGATCATCGCGTTGACACCGACCGACTTGCCCGAACCGGTGGTGCCGGCGACCAGCAGGTGCGGCGTCTTGGCCAGATCGGCAACCACCGGTTGACCGCCGATGTCCTTGCCAAGGCAGACGGTCAGCGGGCTGCTCATGTCATTGTAAGGCGCGCTGGAAATGATCTCGGAGAGCTTGACCATCTGCCTCCGGGCATTGGGCAGCTCCAGCGCCATGCACGACTTGCCGGGCACGGTTTCGACAACGCGGATGGAAACCATGGCCAGCGCACGTGCCAGGTCGCGCGCCAGATTGACGATCTGCGCGCCCTTGACACCGACCGCCGGTTCGATCTCGTAACGGGTGATGACCGGCCCCGGCATCGCCGCGAGCACCCTGACTTGAACGCCAAACTCGGCAAGCTTGCGCTCGATCAGGCGCGAGGTGTATTCCATCGCTTCGGCGCTGACCGTTTCGGTCGCCGGCGGCGCCGGGTCCAGCAGGTGCAGCGGCGGAAGTTTGCCGCCGATGATGACCTCGGGGAAAAGTGCAACCTGCTTTTCGCGTCCGATTCGCTTCTCTGCCTTCCTTGAAACCGGCACTTCCGGCGGTCGAGCTTCGATGATGATCGGCTCGTGCAACTCGAACCGGCGCTTTTCCTCATCGACTACTTCCTCGCGTTGGTGCGCGACTTCGCGGCCGATGCGGCGGTCGCGCCAAGCATCAACCAGACCATAGAAGGATCGGGCAATCAACTCGATGGAGGCGCCAATCCGTTCAAACGCCCGCAGCCAGGACATCCCTGAGAAAATACTCCAGCCAGCGGCCATCGCCGCCAGCAACAGCAGCGTCGACCCGGTGTACCCGAGCAGGTAGGCCAGCAGACGGCTCGCTTCCTGGCCGAGCAAACCGCCCGGAACAAGCGGCAGCTCACCCTTGCGCGTATAGAATCGCAGGGCTTCGAGCGACGCACTGGAGACCAGCAGCACCATGAAGCCAGCCAGGGCAATGTACAGGGGACGACGATCAGCTTGGCCGAGTGGTGAATGGAGGCGGCGGAATCCCCACCAGATGAACGTCGCCAGCAGGACGATCCACCACCATGCGGAGAAACCGAACAGATAGAGCATCAGGTCCGCAATCCACGCACCGGCGTGGCCGGTCGGGTTGAACACCTTTCCGGAAACCACAGCGTGCGACCAACCCGGGTCGTCCTTGTGGTAACCCCACAGCGCCATCGACAAGAACAGGGCGACCACCGACAAGCCGAGCCAGCGTAACTCGTGCAACAGGTTGCCAATTTTCTCGGGCAACTGCCGGGAAATAGCTTGGTCGACCGTCCTGACGCCCAAGATCAGGCCCCGGTGATGGTAATCACGTCATCCGCGCAAATGATATAGCCGCCAATCTCTAGGTCGCGCATGACCTTGCTGACCATCTCGCGCGAAGCGCCGATCATGCGCGCCATGTCTTGCTTGGAGATTTTCTGCTTGACCACGCGCTTGCCGTGCTCTTCCATTGACATATCGAGCAGCAAACGCGCCACACGGCCATAGACATCGAGAAGCGCGAGGCTCTCGATGTTGCGATCTGCCTCGCGCAGACGGCGCACGAGAATCTGCATCAACTTCTGCGCGACCTGGAAGTTCTCCTGCATGCAGCGTTGAAATTCGTGCTTGCCAAGGGTCAGCAATTCGCAAGGTTCGACAGCTATCACGCTGGCCGAACGCGGGCTGCTATCGATCAGGCCCATCTCGCCGAAAAATTCGCCCGGACCAAGCCAGGCGAGAATGATCTCGCGCCCCTCCTCGTCGAAATTGGTCACCTTGGCACGGCCAGTCAGCATGATGACCAGAGACTCAGCAGCTTCGCCAGCGCGCACGACCTGCTCGCCCCGCCCGGCGCGCTTGCGCAGCGCCACCCGCGACAGTCGTTCGAGTTCGCTCTCATCGAGACCCGAAAAGAGCGGAATATTGCGCAAGACCACCAAGCTCAGCCCGACATTTGTAGAGGACATAAAGCATTTTCCTTCATGGAGTTACCGCGAGATTATAAACTCAATTCGAACACTGCACGAGAAAGGGGAGAAAATCAGTCTCTGGTTGGAGGCTATAATTTTACCCTCCACCACCACCGAGAATCACCATGTCTGAAGACCCTCGCCATAGTCGCCTCATCATTCTCGGCTCGGGCCCCGCCGGCTACACGGCCGCTGTCTATGCCGCCCGCGCCAACCTCAAGCCGGTGCTGATCACCGGACTAGCCCAAGGTGGCCAACTGATGACGACGACTGATGTCGACAATTGGCCGGCCGACGCCGACGGGGTTCAGGGTCCTGACCTGATGGCGCGTTTCGAGGCCCATGCCCAGCGCTTCGACACCGAAATCGTTTTCGACCATATCCATACAGCGCATTTGACCGGGAAGCCGTTTACCCTGATCGGCGATGCCGGCACTTACACCTGCGACGCACTGATCATCGCCACCGGCGCTTCGGCCCAGTATCTCGGTCTGCCCTCCGAAGAAGCCTTCATGGGCAAGGGCGTTTCCGCCTGTGCCACCTGCGACGGCTTTTTCTATCGCAAAAAATCGGTCGCCGTCGTCGGCGGTGGCAACACGGCGATCGAGGAAGCGCTCTACCTCGCCAACATTGCCAGCCACGTCACACTGATCCATCGCCGCGACAGGTTCAGGGCCGAGAAGATCATGCAGGACAAGCTGTTCGAGAAAGAAAGGGCTGGCAAGATCACCATCGTCTGGAACAGCACGCTCGACGAGGTGCTAGGCGACGAGTCGGGCGTCACCGGCCTGCGTGTCAGGAACGTGCACAGTGGCGCGACCCAGGAGCTTGATGTCTTCGGCGTCTTCATCGCCATCGGCCACAAGCCGAACACCGACATCTTCGCCGGGCAACTCGAGATGGAAGGCGGCTATCTCGTGACCGAGGCCGGGCGCAACGGTAACGCGACCCAGACCAGCATTCCCGGTGTCTTTGCAGCGGGTGACGTGCAGGACCACATCTACCGCCAGGCCTGCACCTCGGCCGGTACCGGCTGCATGGCCGCACTCGATGCCGAGCGCTACCTAGACCAACTCGACTAGACAGTAAGGTTCACGGTTGCTCGACCCGGACGATCTCGCGGCCTTCCAGGCGGCAGTGGCGGACGCGAAGCCGCTGCCGGCATCGGGTCGCGTTCATCTTGGCGGCCCCATGCCGCCACCTCGTCCGCTGCAGCGTCTGGCCGACGAACAGGCGGCGCTGCGCGAGAGCCTGCACGGACCGATCACCCTGCAGGACCGGCTCGAAGGGGGTGACGAGCCCAGTTATCTGCGCAACGGCGTCGCCAACAGCGTGCTGCGCGACCTGCGGCGCGGACGCTGGGCGATCCAGGACGAGATCGACCTGCATGGCCTGAACCGCGAGGAAGCGCGCGACCAGCTGGCAACCTTTCTCGCGCAATCGCTGAAATACGGCAGGCGCTGTGTGCGCATCGTGCATGGCAAGGGACACGGCTCGCCCGGCCGGGAGGCCGTGCTCAGGCGTCTGGTGCGCGGCTGGTTGGTGCAGAAGAATGAGATCCTGGCCTTCTGCCAGGCAAAACCCCAGGACGGTGGTGAGGGTGCGGTGGTCGTATTGCTCCGAACGCAGAGGAGTTCCTGACACCCGGATCGACGACGACTTGCGAAGCTGGCTATTGCCTGCCTTTGGTGAGCCCATGCTTGAAGAGCTCGGCGTCATCGATCCCGGACCATCCAGTCCCAGTCACCTTCGGCGGTGTGAAGCCCAATGAGCCGTGCAACGTCGACAGTCGAAACAAGTCCATGGCAACGGGGCCCGGGAAACCCTGGCGCCCCGGGCGATCGGAAACCATCAAGTCGGACAGAAGGCCATCGAGCGCCGGCGTGCCCCACAGGTCAACGATCCTGGCGAGGATGCGGGGAAACTTCTGCTCGATGTTGACCGGGTAAATATCAGCGTGCGGGCCGAGGTGCCCAAGTAACCGCGCCTTGAGTGCGGGAATGTCGAAACTTGCCTGTTGTTCTTCCATGTGGATACCCTCCGGGTCAGACTGCGGCTTCGTCGGTCTCGCCGGTACGGATGCGCACTACCTGCTCGACCTCCATGACGAAGATCTTGCCGTCGCCAATCTTGCCCGTGCGGGCAGCCTTGATGATGGCATCGATAGCGGCATCGGCGTTCTGGGAATTGACGACGACCTCGATCTTGATCTTGGGCAGAAAATCGACGACGTACTCGGCGCCGCGATAAAGTTCGGTATGCCCTTTCTGGCGGCCAAAACCCTTGACTTCGGTCACCGTCAGGCCAGTGATACCGATTTCCGACAGCGCTTCCCGTACTTCATCGAGCTTGAACGGTTTGATGATTGCTTCGATCTTCTTCATGGTCTACCTCCTCCTGGCTTCAGTTTCTTAAAACTCGTCTTGATAACGGTTGGTGATAGGATACCGCCAATCCTTGCCAAAGCCACGCGAAGTGATGCGAATGCCGACTGGCGCCTGGCGACGCTTGTGCTCGGCGACGCGCAGCAGACGGACGACGCGGCGCACAGCCTCCTCGGGCAAGCCGGCGGCGATGATCTCGCGCGGGCTGCGGTCTTCTTCCATGTAAGCGCGGACGATGGCGTCGAGGGTCTCGTAGGGTGGCAACGAATCCTGATCGGTCTGGTCCGGCTTCAATTCGGCGGAAGGCGGTCGAACAATGATGTTTTCCGGGATGACCGGTGAAATGGTGTTCCGGTAGTGTGCAAGGCGATAGACCATCGTCTTGTAGACATCCTTGATGACCGCAAAACCGCCGGCCATGTCGCCGTAAAGCGTGCAGTAGCCCACCGCCATTTCCGACTTGTTGCCGGTGGTCAGGACCAGCGCGCCGGTCTTGTTGGAGAGTGCCATCAGGATATTGCCACGGATCCGCGCCTGAATGTTCTCCTCGGTGGCGTCGGCTGGCAACCCGGCAAACAGCGGGTCGAGCATTGCCTGGTAGGTGGCCATTGCCGGTGCGATGGGCACCTCGTCATAGCTGACGCCGAGCGTGGCGATCATCGCCCGCGCATCGTCAAGGCTCATCTGCGCTGTATACGGCGACGGCATCATGATCGCCCGCACTTTGTCGGCCCCCAGCGCGTCGACCGCAACACACAGGGTCAGCGCCGAATCGATGCCGCCCGAAAGCCCGATGATCGCCCCTTTGAAACCATTCTTGCCAATGTAGTCGCGGACGCCAAGTATCAGCGCACCGTACGCCTCGGCCTCGATAGCCAACTCTTCCGCCATGTCGTCGGAACGCAGGCACCCCGCCTCATAATCGACAAACCCCAGCGCCTCCTCAAAGGCCGGCAGGCGCATCCGGCAAATGCCTCGGGCATCGAGAGCGAACGATGCACCATCGAAAACCAGCTCATCCTGCCCGCCAACCAGGTTCACGTAGATGGCGGGGATGCGGGTTGCGGCGATTCGCTCGCGCAGCACCTCGACCCGCTGGTAATGCTTTTCGAGATGGCAGGGCGAGGCATTGAGAACCAGGAGCAGTTCGGCGCCACCGGCATGCGCCAGTTCGGCTGCCCCGGCCTCCCAGATATCGGCGCAAATGTTGATGCCGCAACGCACGCCACCCAACGTAACGACGCAGGCGTCGCTACCGCCATCGAAATAGCGCTTCTCGTCGAATACTTCGTAGTTGGGCAGACGGATCTTGCGGTAGACCGATGTCTTGCGGCCATTTTCAATGACCGTGGCGGCATTGTAGCGCTGCCCTTCATGCTCCTCCGGGTGACCGACAATCAGGGCGATGCCGGCGACGCGGCCGGCGAGATCGTCGAGTGTGCGCCGGCAGGCCCGGTAGAAATCCGGGCGCAGCAGGAGGTCTTCCGGCGGATAGCCGCACAGCGCCAGTTCCGGCGTGACCAGCACCTGCGCGCCGCGCGCCCTGGCTGCGGCGGCACACTCGATGATGCGTCCGGCGTTGCCGGCCAGGTCACCGACGATGGCGTTGAACTGGGCAACGGCGATACGCAGCATCTGGGCTCAGTAGTTTGGCTTGTCTTGCGCCGAGTTGTAGGCTTCGACGCCATCGAGGATTTCTTTCTTGGCTTCCTCGGGACCGCGCCAGCCGATGATCTTGACGAACTTGCCCGGCTCGAGATCCTTGTAGTGCGCGAAGAAGTGGGCGATCTGGTCGAGCAGCAAGTTCGGCATGTCCGCGTGGCTCTGAATATTGCGGTACATCGGCGTCAACTTGTCGACCGGCACGGCAAGCAGCTTTGCGTCATCGCCGGCCTCGTCGGTCATCGCCAGCACGCCAATCGGACGGCAGCGGACGACGACAGCCGGAGGCAGCGGGAAGGGACTGACGACCAGCACGTCGACCGGATCGCCGTCACCGGCGATGGTGTGCGGAATATAGCCGTAGTTGCAGGGGTAGTGCATCGAAGTGGACATGAAGCGATCGACGAAGATCGCACCGCTCTCCTTGTCGACCTCGTACTTGACCGGCTCAGAATGAGCCGTAATCTCGATGATGACATTGATGTCGTTGGGAAGGGACTTGCCGGAAGGAACATCATTGAGGGCCATTGCGAACTCTCTACAGTCTGGTTTCAGAGTTACGGATTATAGCGCCGCGCCTGACACCATCAGCGCCAAGCGACAAGAAACTCCCGCCAGTGCGGCGCGCCGAGCCGGACAAGTTCTGCCCTGACGAATTCGCCCTCGGCAACCTCCGCTTCCGCCGTCAGCTCACCGCGCAGGCGGCGGAAGCGGTTGTAGACCAGGTAGGTGTTGATGACGTCGGTTTCGCAGTAGTCGCGAATCCCGGCGACCTTGCCGGCCTGCCAGGCTTTCCAGACCTTGCCCCCATCCATGCCAAGTTTGCCCGGAAAACCGAAAAGCTTGGCGAGATCGTCGAGCGGCGCATTGGCGCGGGCATTGTAGAGGGCCAGCAAGTCCATCAGGTCGAGGTGCCGGGTGTGATAGCGGCTGATGTAGTTGTTCCACTTGAAGTCGCGGCTGTCAGCATAATCGCCATCGCCAAGATCCCAGTAGCGCGGCGCGGCGACACCATGCAGCATGCCGCGATAGTGCAGTACCGGCAGATCGAAGCCGCTGCCATTCCAGGAGACGATCTGCGGCGTAAATTTCTCGATACCATCGAAGAAGCGCTGAATGATCTCGCCTTCGCCGTGATCGGGTTCCGACAGTGACCACACCTTCAGCCCATCGCCGGCACGCAACACGCAGGAGATGGTGACGACCCGCTGCAGATGCAGTTGCAGGAAATCGTTGCCGGTCCGCGCTCGGCGCTGCTGGAAGGCGAGTTCAGCGACCTCATCATCGGATAACTCGGGCGACAGGTCGTGGAGCCTGCGCAGGCCGGTGACGTCAGGAATAGTCTCGATATCGAAGACGAGAACGGGCTTCATGCCGGGAAAACGCCGGTCGACAGGTAGCGGTCGCCGCGGTCGCAGATGATGCTGACGATCACTGCATTTTCGAGTTGCTGCGCGAGCCTCAGGGCCACCGCCAAACCGCCGCCCGACGAAATGCCGGCGAAGATGCCCTCCTCCATTGCCAGGCGGCGCGTCATCGCCTCGGCATCGGCCTGACTGACGTGTTCGATGCGGTCGACGTTGGTCCTGTCGTAAATCCTCGGCAGATAGGCTTCCGGCCATTTGCGGATGCCGGGAATCTGGCTGCCGTCTTCCGGCTGGCAACCGACGATTTCGATCGCCGGGTTCTGCGCCTTGAGGAATTTCGAGGCGCCCATGATGGTGCCGGTGGTACCCATGCTGGACACAAAATGTGTAATCCGGCCTGCCGTGTCGCGCCAGATTTCCGGGCCGGTCCCTTCGAAATGGGCCAGCGGATTGTCCGGGTTGGCGAACTGGTCGAGGATGATGCCCTTGCCTTCGTCGCGCATGCGGTCAGCGACGTCACGCGCCAGTTCCATGCCGCCATCCTTCGGAGTCAGCACCAGCTCGGCGCCGAAGGCGCGCATTGTCTGGCGGCGTTCGATGCTCTGATTTTCCGGCATGACGAGGATCATCCGGTAGCCTTTCATCGCCGCCGCCATCGCCAGCGCGATGCCGGTATTGCCGGAAGTCGCCTCGATCAACGTGTCACCCGGCCTGATGTCGCCACGCGCCTCGGCATGGACGATCATCGACAGCGCCGGCCTGTCCTTGACCGATCCGGCCGGGTTGTTGCCTTCGAGTTTGGCGAGGATAACGTTGCCGCGCTGGTCGTTTTCAACGCCGGGAATGCGTACCAGACGAACCAGCGGCGTGTTGCCGACAAAATCCTGGAGCGTCTTATACATTGTGCTGCAGCCACTCAATGTACTGGGCGACACCCTCCTCGACCGTCGCCATCGGAGCGTCGTAGCCGGCGGCACGCAGCCGGGTCAGGTCAGCCTGCGTAAACGCCTGGTACTTGCCTTTCAGTGCCTCGGGGAAGGCAATGTATTCAAGCAACCCCTGTTCCCGCAGTTGGGCGAGCGTCAGCGGTGCCTCGCTTTTTGCCCTGCGGCAGCCGTTGACCGCAGCCACCGCCACGTCGTTGAAGCTCTGCGCACGGCCCGAGCCCAGGTTGAAGATGCCCGATTTTGGATGATCGAGGAAGAACAGATTGACCTTGGCAACGTCGTCGACAAAGACGAAATCGCGCTGCTGGCCGCCATCGGGATAGCCGTGCGAGCCTTCGAACAGCTT
The DNA here is from genome assembly GCA_016714975.1 of Candidatus Dechloromonas phosphorivorans. Classification (GTDB taxonomy): domain Bacteria; phylum Pseudomonadota; class Gammaproteobacteria; order Burkholderiales; family Rhodocyclaceae; genus Azonexus; species Azonexus phosphoriphilus. The sequence goes on from JADKBR010000028.1 coordinate 68,333, forward strand.
GACCTTGCCGTCGGCCTTGAACTGGTTGTAGTTGTGGAAGGCGACGGAAGCCATGCGCCCTTGTGCGTCTCGCGCGGGCCATAGACATTGAAGTAGCGGAAGCCGACGATCTGCGACGATGGTTCCTGCGCCAGGCGCTGGCGAACAATCTGGTCAAACAGAAACTTGGAGTAGCCGTAGACGTTGAGCGGCCCTTCGTACTGGCGCTCCTCCTTGAAGGTATCGGTGCTGCCGTAGGTTGCCGCACTCGAGGCGTAGAGGAACTGCACATCCTGGTCCTGGCACCAGTCGAGCAGGATCATCGAGTAGCGGTAGTTGTTCTCCATCATGTAATGGCCGTCGGCTTCCATCGTGTCGGAACACGCACCTTCATGAAAAACCGCCTCGATGTCGCCATCGAAGTGCCCGGCCTGAATGCGCGCGATGAAATCGTGCTTGTCCTGATAATCGGCGATCTCGCAGTCGATCAGGTTTCTGAATTTTTCGGCTTTTGTCAGATTGTCGACGGCGATTATCTTCGTCACGCCGCGCTCGTTGAGCGCCTTTACGATATTTGAACCGACAAAGCCGGCAGCGCCGGTAACAACTGTATACATGGCTTTTCCTTACAGTACTGCTGCGAGTTCTTCGCGGGTGACGACCGCTGTTCCCAGTTTGCCGACGACGATGCCGGCAGCAATGTTGGCGACCCGGATCGCCTCAGCCCAGTCGGCGCCAGCCCCGAGCATGACGCCCAGCGTGGCGATCACGGTGTCGCCCGCGCCGGAAACATCGAACACCTCGCGGGCCAGCGCGGGCTGATGATGAACTTCCTGATCGGCGAAGAGCGTCATGCCCTCTTCGCTGCGCGTCACCAGCAATGCTTCGAGGCCCAATTGACCACGCAACTTCTGTGCCTTGCTGGCGAGTTCAACGTCGGACGACCAGCGCCCGACTACCTCGCGCAGTTCCGAGCGGTTCGGCGTAATGAGCGTCGCGCCGGCGTATCTGCTGTAGTCGTCCCCTTTGGGATCGATCAGCACCAGCTTGTCATGGGCGCGGGCGATGGCGACCATCTCAGCGATGTGCGCAAGGCCGCCCTTGCCATAATCCGAGAGGATGACTACATCGGCCTGCACCACCCGCTGCTCGAAATCGGCCAGCTTGGCCTGCAGGATTTCGTGCGATGGCACCGTCTCGAAGTCGATGCGCAGCAACTGCTGCTGGCGACCGATGACGCGCAGCTTGACTGTGGTGTCGATGTCGCGGTCTACATGCAAACCGGCATCGATTTGCTCCTCTTCAAGCAGCCGAGCGAGCGAGCGGCCCGCTTCGTCATCGCCAACGACCGAGAGCAGTCCGGTGATTGCCCCCAGCGAAGCTGCATTCCGCGCGACGTTGGCGGCGCCACCCAGGCGTTCTTCCGTGCGCTGGACCCTGACTACCGGCACCGGCGCTTCCGGAGAAATCCGGCTGACCTCGCCGAACCAGTAGCGGTCGAGCATGACGTCGCCGACCACCAGCACGCGCACATTTCTTTGTCTTGTCCAGCATGTGTCTCAACGTCCGATGGCGAAGTACTCGATGCCGGCACTCCGCACGAATTTCGGGTCATACAGGTTGCGCCCGTCGAAGATCACAGGATTTATCAGGGTTTGCTTGATCGCCTCGAAGTCCGGGCTGCGGAATTCCTTCCATTCGGTAGCGATGACCAGCGCGTCGGCATTGGTGAGCGCACCCATCGGGTTCTCGGCGTAGTTGAGGCGCGGGTCGTCGCCGTAGATGCGCTGCGTCTCGCTCATGGCGACCGGGTCGTAGGCCGTAACGGTGGCGCCGGCGGCGAACAGGTCGGCGATCAGGGTCCGACTCGGCGCGTCGCGCATGTCGTCGGTGTTGGGCTTGAAGGCGAGGCCCCAGAGGGCGAAGTGCCTGCCCTTGAGGTCGCCGAAGCGGCCCTTGATCTTGCCGGTCAGGACGTGCTTCTGCGCGTCGTTGGCTTCCTCGACGGCAGTCAATACCTTGAGGGTGATGTTGGCTCCGTCCTGAGCGGTCTTGATCAGCGCCTTGACGTCCTTGGGGAAGCAGGAGCCGCCGTAGCCACAGCCAGGGTAGAGGAAGTGGTAACCGATGCGCGGGTCTGAGCCGATGCCCTGGCGGACCATCTCGATGTCGGCTCCAAGCACCTCGGCGAGGTTGGCGAGTTCGTTCATGAAGCTGATGCGCGTAGCCAGCATGGCGTTGGCGGCGTACTTGGTGAGTTCGGCGCTCTTGATGTCGGTGACGATCAGGCGCTCGTGGTTGCGCTGGAAGGGGGCATAGAGAGCGCGCATCAGGTGGATGGCCTGTTCGTCCTGAGCACCGACGACGATGCGGTCAGGGCGCATGAAGTCTTCGACAGCGGCCCCTTCCTTGAGGAATTCCGGATTGGAAACGACGCTGTGGGGAATGTCGACCGCACGCTTCTGGAGTTCGTCAGCGATCGCAGCCTTGACTTTGGCACCGGTACCAACCGGCACCGTGCTCTTGTCGACGACAACCTTGTAGTCGGTCATCAGGCGTCCGATGTTGCGTGCAGCAGCAAGGACGTACTGGAGATCGGCTGAGCCGTCTTCGTCGGGCGGCGTACCGACGGCGATGAACTGGATGGTGCCGTGGTGGACTGCTTTCTCGACATCGGTGGTGAAGTGCAGGCGACCGGCGGCGACGTTACGTCGGATCATTTCCAGCAGCCCCGGTTCGTGGATGGGAATACCGCCTCCTTCGAGAATGCGAATCTTCTCGGGGTCGACATCGAGGCAGACGACGTCATTGCCCACTTCGGCCAGACAGGTGCCACTAACCAGACCGACATAGCCAGTGCCGACAACGGTGATTTTCATGGGTGTTTCCTACAGGGTTTGATCGAACTCTTCACTGCGCCGTGGCGGATAGGTTTCCCAGCCACCGCAGGCCGGACAGCGCCAGTAGAATTGACGCGCCTTGAAGCCGCAATTATTGCACCGATAGCGCGACAGGCGCTGCGTATAGCCCGCGATGATGCTCTTCGCGAGGTCGATGTCGGGTCGCACTTCCGGTTCGACCAGCGGCAGGCGCGCTGCCAACAGCTTCTCCAGGCCGAGCAGAGTCGGGTTCCGCTGCAATTCGCCGCGCACCAGACGATAGGCCTCCGCGTTGCCCTCGCTTTCAACAACGAGTTGATAGACCACGTCGAGGAGATCGAGCGAAGGATAGCGCTCGAGGTAACCGCGCAGTAGCGCGATGCCTTCCTCACGGCGCTCCAGCTTGCGGTAAGTCTCCAGTAGGCGTTGCGCTACCAGTGCCAGATAGGCTGGATCCTGCTGTTCGATGCGCTGCCAGGCCTCGATGGCGCCCAGTGGATTGCCTTCCTGCAGCAGCACATCGCCCTGCAGCATGCTGCCGCGCACGCACTTGCGGTTCTGCTGCATGGCCGATTCGATGAATACGCGAGCGCCCTCCGGCCGTGAGCGCATGATTTCACCGGCAGCAAGCTCGCAGAAAAACTCGGCAATCTGCTGCTGTGACGCCAGATTCGGCATTTCGCGGGCAAGATCGATCGCCTTCTGCCACTCCTTTTCGACCTGGTAAATTTCAAGCAGGTTGCGCTTGGCATCATCCTCGAAGGATGTCCCGACCAGCTTGTTGAAAATTTCCTCGGCGCGGTCGAGCAGGCCCGCCTTCAGGAAATTCTGTCCGAGTTCCGAAAGCGCATGCAGACGGACATTCTCTTCAAGGTCAGGGCGGTCAATCAGGTTCTGGTGCATGCGAATGGCGCGTTCGGTCTCGCCGCGTCGGCGAAACAGATTGCCCAGAGCAAAATGCAGCTCGACCGTCTGGGAATCGACCTTCGCCACTTCGAGGAAGGAGTCGATGGCCTTGTCCGGCTGCTCGTTGAGAAGGAAGTTGAGGCCCTGAAAGTAGGAACGAGGAAGGGCCCGCGACTCATGCACGACCTGCCGCATATCGACCCGCGCGGCACCCCAGCCCAGCCCGAAGAAGAGCGGGACAAGCAGCAGTTGCCAGTAGTCGAACAGATCGCTCATGCCAGCGGCGGCGGTTCAGGGGCGGTCGGTAACTGCGGCCTGGCGGCTTCCCGCTTGAGACGCGAGATTTCACGGCGCTGGCGGAAGATCACGCCAAGCACCGACAACACGCCGAGAAGCGCGCCGGCGGCGAAAAAAGCCAGCAGGACAATGACCAGCGGCGCTTCCCAGGCATAGTCGAGAACAAAGCGCAGGGTCGTCGGCTCGGTATTGCGGATCGCGAACACCAGCAGGAACGAGAAGATGATGAGCCGTATGGCCCAGGTCAGTGCAGTCATAACGTCAAAAAGAAAAAAGGGGCAGTGAAAACCACTGCCCCGAATCTACCACATTGCGCCTTGACCGGCGTCAGATCGACAGGTCGACCCGTTCGCGCAGTTCCTTGCCTGCCTTGAAGTGCGGAACCCATTTTGGCAGGCACGCTGACCTTTTCCCCCGACTTGGGGTTGCGGCCAGTGCGCGGTGGCCGGTAGTTGAGCGCAAAGCTGCCGAATCCGCGTATCTCGATGCGATCCCCGCGCACCAGGGCGTCGGACAACGCATCGAGAATCACCTTGACCGCGAAATCAGCATCCTTCGCCCCCAGCTGGGAAAAACGTCCCGCCAGCTGGGCGATGAGCTCGGACTTGGTCATCCTTTTGCCTGTCAGCCTTGTTGGTTGAACTTGGCCTTCAGCAGGGCGCCGAGGTTGGTTGTACCGGAAGCCGCCGACGAAGATGACTCGGCAGACAGCTTCTGCATCGCATCGTGCTGCTCGGCACTGTCCTTCGCCTTGATCGACAGATTGATGCCACGCGTCTTGCGATCCACATTGATGATCATGGCCTCCACTTCGTCACCCACCCTAAGGTGCTGCGACAGGTCGTCGATACGATCACGCGAGAACTCGGAAGCGCGCAGGTAGCCTTCGTTATCGCCATCGAGCGTCAGCACGGCACCGCGGGCGTCAACCGACTTGACAGTGGCACGCACCATGCTGTTCTTCTCGTGGGTGGCGATGAAGTTGGTGTACGGGTCGCCATCCATCTGCTTGACACCGAGGGAAATACGCTCCTTCTCGACATCGATCCCGAGAACCAGAGCCTCGATTTCGTCACCCTTCTTGAAGTTGCGAATGGCATCCTCGCCAGTCGCGCTCCAGGACAGGTCGGACAGGTGAACCAGGCCGTCGATGCCGCCGGGAAGGCCGATGAAGATGCCAAAGTCGGTGATCGACTTGATCGCGCCGCGGACCTTGTCGCCCTTCTTGTGGTTCATCGCGAAATCGTCCCAAGGATTCGACTTGCACTGCTTCATGCCGAGGGAGATGCGGCGACGCTCTTCGTCGATTTCGAGGATCATGACTTCGACTTCGTCGCCCAGCGAAACGACCTTGGAAGGATGGACGTTCTTGTTGGTCCAGTCCATTTCAGAGACGTGCACCAGGCCTTCGATGCCCTGCTCGATCTCGACGAATGAACCGTAGTCGGTCAGGTTGGTGACCTTGCCGAACAGGCGGGTGCCGGCCGGGTAACGGCGGGCGATGCCGACCCACGGATCGTCGCCGAGCTGCTTCATGCCCAGCGAGACACGGTTCTTCTCGGCGTCGAACTTGAGGATCTTGGCGGTGACTTCGTCGCCGACATTGAGCACTTCGCTCGGGTGACGGACGCGGCGCCAGGCCAGGTCGGTGATGTGCAGCAGGCCATCGATGCCGCCGAGGTCGACGAACGCACCGTAATCGGTGATGTTCTTGACGATACCCTTGACGACGGTGCCCTCCTGAAGGTTCTCAAGCAGCTTTTCGCGATCCTTGCCGGCAGTGGCTTCGAGCACGGCCCGGCGCGACATGACCACGTTGTTGCGCTTGCGGTCCAGCTTGATGACCTTGAACTCCATGGTCTTGCCTTCGTACGGCGTCGTATCCTTGACCGGACGCATGTCGACCAGCGAACCCGGCAGGAAGGCCCGGACGCCGTTCGACATGACGGTGAGGCCGCCCTTGACCTTGCCGGTAATCGTGCCGGTGACCAGGGAGTTGTTGTTCAGGGCTTCTTCCAGGAAGTTCCAGGCGGCGATGCGCTTGGCGCGATCACGCGACAGGCGCGTGGCGCCGTAGCCGTCTTCCAGCATCTCGATGGCAACCTGGACGAAATCGCCCACCTTGACTTCGAGTTCGCCCTGATCACTCAGGAATTCTTCCAGCGGAACGTAGGATTCCGATTTCAGGCCGGCATTGACTACAACGAAATTGCGGTCAATGAGCATCACCTCAGCGGTGATGACTTCGCCTTGGCGCATTTCCTGGCGTGCCAAGCTTTCTTCAAATAGTTGAGCAAAAGATTCCATTACGGAGAGAACTTTCATGCCGCAGACCGTGAAATCCACAGCGGGTTGGAGTTGAAAAAATGCCGGCCAGACGGCCGGCGACACCTTACTGCAATGCTTCCCTGCTCCACGCGAGAACCTGGTTTACCGCCTGTTCTATGGTGAGGTCGGTCGTGTCGAGCAGTCGAGCATCCGCTTCCTGCTTGAGCGGCGCCACGCTGCGCCGGAAATCCCGATCGTCGCTGCCGCAGGTCAAGCAGAAGGTCGGGGAGGTTAGCAGAGAATCCTTTCTCGATCAACTGCTTATAACGACGTTCCGCCCTCGCCTCGGCGCTCGCCGTCAGAAAGACCTTGAGCTGCGCACGCGGAAAAACCACCGACCCCATGTCGCGCCCGTCGCCGACCAGTCCCGACGCTTTGTTGAACGCCCGCTGGCGGAACAGCAGGGCCTCGCGCACGGCCGGCAGGGCCGCCACCTGCGAAGCGCCGGCGGAGATCTCCTCGCCGCGGATGGCATCGCCGACCGCCTGACCGTTCAGGCGGATATCGGCTTCCGAAAACCCGACATCGAGGCCGGCGGCTATTGCCGCGACACCCGCCTCATCCGTCCAATCGATACCCGCTTTTCTTGCGGCGAGCGCGGTTAACCGATACAAGGCGCCCGAATCCAGATAGCCGAACCCGAGCGCCGCCGCCACGCGCGCCGCTACCGTGCCTTTGCCGGAAGCCGAGGGGCCGTCGATGGCAATGACCGGCGCCGCCGTGGTTACACCGGCAAATTGTTCGAAATAATCGGGAAACGTCTTGGCGACGCATTTCGGATCGTTGATCCGCAGCGGCGTGCCGAAAGCCGCCAGCGAGAAGCACATCGCCATGCGGTGATCGTCGTAGGTATCGATCGCCGCCGGTTTGAGGCTGGCGGGCGTGACGCGGATGAAATCCTCGCCCTCTTCCACGATGGCACCGAGCTTGCGCAGTTCGGTCGCCATCGCCGCGATGCGGTCGGTCTCCTTGACCCGCCACGAAGCGATGTTACGCAGCGTCGTCGTTCCTTGGCGAACAGCGCCGTCGTCGCCAGCGTCATCGCCGCGTCGGGAATGTGGTTGCAATCGAGGTCGACCGCCACCAGGCTCCCTGCGGCGCCCGGGACTCCATCCAGTTCTGTCCCATTTCGACACGGGCGCCCATTTGCGCCAAGGCTTCGGCAAACTTCACATCACCCTGGATCGAATCGCGCCCGACACCCTCGACGCGCACGGGTCCGCCGCCGATGGCGCCGAGCGCCAGGAAATAGGAAGCCGACGAAGCATCGCCCTCGACATAGATCGTACCGGGCGACACGTATCGGCTGCCGGCCCTCACCGTGAACCGCTGCCAGCCCTCGCGCTCGACCATCACGCCGAAGCGCGCCATCGTCGCCAGCGTGATTTCGATATACGGCCTGGAAATCAGCTCGCCGACAACGTCGACCGCAACCGTCGCCCCGGTCAGCGGCAGGGCCATCAGCAGCCCGGTCAGGAACTGGCTGGAGACGTCGCCGCGCACCCTGACCACGCCGCCGGGCCGGATCGCCGCCGGCTTCAGGTGCAGCGGCGGCAAACCGTCGTTATCGAGATAGGTCACATCCGCCCCGAGCTGGCGCAGGCCGTCGACCAAGTCGCCGATCGGCCGCTCGTGCATACGCGCCACGCCCTTCAGCACGTAGTCGCCGCCGGCCAGCGCCAGTGCGGCGGTCAGCGGACGAAAGGCGGTGCCGGCGTTGCCGAGGAACAACTCGGCCTGACGCACCGGAAAGCGCCCGCCGCAACCGGCGATCCGCCAGTTATCGCCGCCCAGGTGCATCACGCCGACACCCAGGTTTTTCAGCGCTTCGAGCATGCGCTCGGTATCGTCCGAAGCCAGCAGGTCGCGGACTTCGGTCTCCCCATCGGCGAGCGCCGCCAACAGAAGCACGCGGTTGGAAATGCTCTTGGAGCCAGGCAGGCGGACAGTGCCGGCGGCAGAGAGCAATTGGGGGAGGTCAAGGAAATCCATGCAATGGCACACTCCCGGGCGCATCGGGCCGGGCCAAGTTGAATTGAGAATCGGCGTTATTCGATCAGGAAGCGACTGATGCTGCACGCGCCCGCTTCGCTCGCCGCCAGGCATCGACGAAGAACACCGCCACGACGCCCGCCAGCAGGCCGCCGATCAGGCCGAGGGCGAGGAGCAGGGTTTTCTTGGGGGAAACCGGCTTGTCAGTGACAAAAACGGCTTCAATTGCCTTGGCCGGTTGTGTCGCCGGAGGCATCAAGGCCGTTTCGTACACCATGATCGTCTGGCGCTGCCCAAACACTTCGGCCTCTTTCTGAACCCTCAGCGAAGTAATCAGCGAAAGCTGTGTAAAGCGGTCGTCCTTGACCCCGACGTTGGCCATCATTTTGTTGAGGCCGTCGAGTTCCTTCTCGGCGCTGGCCAGCTTTTCCTTGCTAATCGCCAAATCAAGGCGCATTTTGTCGATCATCGGCTTGGCAATTTCGGCTTGCCGATTTGCCAGTTCCATAACCGTGGCTTCGGCGATCTTTTTTGCGCCATCAGCACTGTCACCGCTCGCTTTCACTTCAATCAAGGGAGAGGCTCCGGGAACCACAGAAGCTTTAACCAGTTGAAGCGTCAAATGGCTCGCCGTAGCAGAGGACGAACGCGCCAAGTCGTCAATCCATGCCTGATTGCCCACTTTTTCAGCCACTGCCATTTGAAAAGCGGGGGTTTTCATCCGCTCGATAGACTGGGTCGGCGGCTCGACAGGCAAGGGGGTGCCCTGCCCAACCTGCCCAACCTGCCCAACCTGCCCAACCTGCCCAACCTGCCCAACCTGCCCAACCTGCCCAACCTGCCCAACCTGCCCAACCTGCACAACCGCAACCGCTTCGTACTTGGGCGGCAAAACCATCAGCGCCGCACCGGCGCCGGCCAAACCAAGCAACGTGCCGCCCACGACGTAATACCACCCGGCCCGCAACTTTTCCCAAAGGTCGAACAAGCTGATCTCGTCGTCCTGCATCATTTCGTTTTCGTTCATTTATCCAGCTTTCAAAAAATTCAATGCACGACCACATCGCCCCTAGAGGACCTGGCCATCGTGCGCCACAGCATTTCGCCGTCGCCATGCCGGGCCGGGGCGTATTCCTCCACCAGCATTCCCAACAACCCCAGCGCCTTCTCATAATCGAAGGCCTGGCAGGCCTCATCCAAGCTCGCCAAGCGCTCGGTCAGCACGGCCCACGGCACTTCGTGCTCGTAGGCGCGCATGATCAACGGATGCGACGTGCCTTCCACATTGTCGCCAATCAGCAACTCCTCGTAGAGCTTCTCGCCCGGGCGCAGGCCAACCACTTCAATCGCGATGTCGCCGTCCGGATGCGCTTCGTCGAGCAACTCCAGACCGCTCAGATGCACCATGCGCCGCGCGAGGTCGACGATTTTAACCGGCTTGCCCATGTCCAGCACATAAACTTCGCCGCCCTGGCCCATCGAACCCGCCTGGATCACCAGTTGCGCGGCCTCGGGGATGGTCATGAAATAACGCGTGATATCGGCGTGGGTCAGGGTGATCGGCCCGCCCGCCGCAATCTGCTTGCGGAACAACGGCACCACCGAACCCGAGGAGCCGAGCACATTGCCGAAGCGCACCATGCAGAAACGCGTTGCCTTGCCCTGCCCACCCCTGCGCGCCAGTGCCTGCAGGATCAGCTCCGAAAGCCGTTTGCTGGCGCCCATCACGTTGGTCGGGCGCACCGCCTTGTCGGTGGAAATCAGCACGAAGGCTTCCACCCCCGCCGCCAGCGCTGCTTCCGCCATGCGCCGCGTGCCGACCGCATTGTTGCGCAGACCCTCGATCGGGTTGTGCTCGACCAGCGGCACATGCTTGTAGGCCGCCGTGTGGTAGACGGTCTGCACGCCGAAACCCCGCATCACCATTTCGTTGCGACGCTGGTGAATCACCGAACCCAGCACGGGTACCAGCTCGACCCGCAGATTGCCGCGCGAACATAGCGCGGCCAATTCCTGTTCGATCGAATACAACGCAAACTCGGAAATCTCCATCAACACCAGCCGCGACGGCTGCAGCCGAACGATCTGGCGACAAAGTTCGGAACCGATCGAACCTCCTGCCCCGGAGACCAGCACCACCTTCCCGGTGATGCAGCGCCCGAGCAATGCGGCGTCCGGCGCGACGCATTCCCGCCCGAGCAAATCCTCGATTTCGACCTCCCGGATGGCGTCGACCGCAACATTCCCGCTCACCACGTCGGCCATGCCAGGCACCAGTTTGACCTTGCAATGCAAGCCCTCCAGGCGGTCGATGATTTCCGCCCGCCGGGCACGACTGGCCGAGGGAATGGCCAGCAACAACTCGTCGACCTGCTTCGCCGCCAGCACCGCCGCCAGTTCATCGGGCGGATATACCCGCAAACCCGCCAATTCGCTCTTCTGCAGCGCCGGGTTGTCATCGAAGAAGACAACCGGCTGGTACTCCCGCCCGGCACGCAGCGCATAGGCCAGTTGCGTGCCGGCCTGACCGGCACCGTAGATGGCAATCCGCTTTCGTGAATCCTGGCTGCGCTCCGCCTGCAGAAAATAGCTGCGCACGATAAATCGTGTCGCGCCCACATAAACAATCGCCAGCAACCAGTAGATCGCCAGAACACCGCGGGACAGCCCCGGCGTATGCGTCAGGGCGATTCCCGCCGCCAGCAACATGACCGAGAGAGTGACCCCGCCGGCCACCACGAATACCACGCGATCCTCCATGAAACGGATGACTGCCCGGTACAAGCCAAGCCGGATGAAGATGGGGATCGCCAGCAGCGGTGCCGCCAGCATCTGCCAACCGTAAGGCGCCAGCGTCGGGTTCCAGGTTTCGAAGCGCAGCGCCAGCGCCGACCAAAAGGCGAGGAGCAACAAGACAAAGTCAGTGGCTACCGAAATCGCCTGTTTGTGCCTTCTTGGCAACGATAAAAACATTTTCAGCATCAGCTTTCCTGTCTACCCGACATGCCGCACCGGGCCCGGGTACTGCGCCACCACAGCATCCATCGTCAACAGGACAATACCCTCAACGGTTGCCTGTGCCACCAGGATGCGGTCAAACGGGTCTTTATGTATGGGTGGCAAACTGGCGATGGAAACGGCATGCTCACTGGTAATCACCAGTTCCTGATAACCGTTGTCCAGCAACCCGCGGCGCAACACCCTCGCATCTACCTGAAAATCGGAGCGGCCGAGTGCGTTCTTGACGGCAATTTCCCAGAGGCTGGCCGCACTGAATAGCAGTTCGTTCTGGGTTTCTTCAAGCAGCGGGCGAGCCGCCGCCGGTAACAGCCCCGGCGATCCGGCAGCCCAGAGCAGCAAATGGGTATCCAGCAGCAATTTCATTCCGCACGACCGAATAGGTGCTCAATCTCCTCGCACCCCATGCGATCGAAATCATCGGGAACGGTGATTTGCCCCGCCATGAAACCCAGCCGACGCACCTGCCGGTCGGATGGCGCATCCAGCCGACTAACCTTGACCAAGGGCTTGCCCGCCTTGGCGATGACGAACGAATCCCCATTGACCGCTTGTTCAATCAGCCGAGACAACTGAGTTTTTGCCTCATGAATATTTACCGTCTGCATGACAAACCTCATAAAACCAAGTCTACCTAGTTTAGTTTATCACATGGATGAGTGACTCTTCGGCGAGATCCGGAAACTGTCGCATCAAGCGGCCCACTCTTCCACCGCCAAACCCGGCACACGGTGAAACTCCCGGGCGTTGTTTGTAATTATCGCGCTGTCTTCGGCTATGGCGTGCGCCGCAATCAGCACATCCATCCCGCCAATCGGTCTGCCTGCACGCTCCTGGGCGGAACGAATCGCAGCGTAATGGTGCGTCGCTTCGAGCGGCCAAGCGCGCACATCAAATCCTGATAACCAGGCCTCAACGGCAGAACTGAATCGAGGTGATGCCAATTTGGCGGCGCCAAAGCGCAATTCGGCCGCCACGATGGCAGATAGCCATAACTGACTCCGGTCCAGCGTGGAAAAACGCTCGATCATGCCGGCCGGGTGACGGCGCAGAATGTAGCTGCAGATATTGGTATCCAGCGTCCGATGCATGGCGACAGTTCAAGTCCAGTCGCGTTCTTGGGCCGGGGCATCCTGCCGGTCGGCCAGAAAGTCTTCAGGCAAAGGCTCGCTGGTCGCGTAAAAACCCTCCAGCCATCGCCCCATATCGTTGCCAACCGTGGTTTGGGGATGCAACCACAGATCGTTGCCAATCTGCTCGATGCACACCTCCTGAACTTGCAGGCGCAATCTGGCTGGCAAACGCAAGGCCTGGCTACGGCCACTCATAAAGACTTTGGCAGTCACAGTCATGGCAACCCTTCTTGGAATGTAATATCGCATAGAGATATTACAGCAATAACCACGCCCCTGAAAGCTCTATGGATCATCTTGTCACAGGCTCTCCGCACCCGGAATGAATAAACCGATTCACCACCGCATTGGGGTCATTTCTGACCCCAGGGATTGACTACCAGAACAGACAGATCGTCAAAATGCCGCACATTGCGCGTGGCCAGCGTAGCCCGTCGCGCCCGGGCAATACCGGCAATGAAGGTGTCACGCATGTCCACAGGGCAGCCACGGGCCTTGCGATCGGCAGCCAGTTGGGCGGCCTGGAGGGCGGCATTGTCGTCGAAGGGCAACACGCGGTTTTGCAGGTCATCCTGCAGGAGCGCCTCGAAGCGTTCTTGCAGCAAGCTTCTAGGCTGGCCGGACGCCAGCAAAGCCAGACCGCAACGGGCTTCAAACAGGGTGATGCTGTTGAGCCAGACAGATTCGGCGGGCTGCTCGTCCAACCAAGCCACGACCTGTGCGTCGGGCTGCTGCTGCATCAATGCCGACAGGACGTTGGTGTCCAGAATGATCATGTACTCGGATTCATGGGTTCGATGGTTTGCTCATGCAATTCTGGCAAGGGTTCGGTCAGCCCCGCGCCGGCAAAGCGCGCAGCGATGCGCGAGCCGAGTCTTGGCCGCGCCTGATCCATTTCGCTGACGGCACGTCGCAGAATCTGGCGAACCTCCTCCTCCATGCTCCACCCGTGCCGGGTAGCGCGCGCTTTAAGACCGGCTTTCACGTCGTCTTCAATATTGCGAACGATAACTTGTGCCATGGAACGCCTCCACAGATGAACGAGATACGAATGATATCGCGATATCAAATCGCGCTGCAAGGCCGCTTGCCCAGAAGTGAGCTTATCGGTAACTTTCGCGCCGATTGCCAACCTGCACCACAAGGACGCACACAGCGCCATCCTGAATGTCACAAACCACACGGCAGTGACCCACGCGGTAACGCCACAAACCGCCAAGCGGGCCAGTCAATGCCTTGCCTGTGCTGCGTGGGTTCTCCAGCCCGGCGACGCGCTCGTCCATGAAATCGACAATGCGCCGCGCCGTCTGCTTGTCGAGGTTGCGAAGCTGCGCCTTGGCCGCATCGGCGTAACTAATCGTCCAGACCAAGGTCATTCCTCACCTCAGCAGCGGAATGCACCCGCTCCTGCCCCTTGCGGACACTTTCCAACACATCGGCGGCAAGGTAATAGTCCTCCAACTCCTCAATGCCCTGCTCGATGATTTCGCGCGGGTAATACGCCTTTGTGCGCCCGGTTTGAGAGGCAAGATAGTCAAGCCTTTGCTCTGTTTCCGGCGCCAGGCGAATCGAAGTGGCCATACCAAAATCTCCTTCTAGGTACGTGTATTCGCCGTATCACAAAAGGGCTGCCACGACCAGTCGGAACGATGCGGGTCTGGTCATCGGCCCACCGCCTCTCCGGGCATCAATACACCCCCATCCTCGATCTCGACACCATACCCCAGCGCTGACCCAGCCTGCATCCAGGCGGAAGCCCCAAGAACAGCGCCTCCGGCCATCGCCGCATTGACCCCGAGATGCCCGAAATCGCCCACACGGCAATGATGATCGACGACCGCGGCGCAATTCACGATCACTCCATCCCCCAAGCGCGCCTCGGTGCCGACAATGGCCCCCGCCATGATCGCCGAGCCTGCCCCGATCATCGCAGTCGGCGAAACGATGGCCCGCGGATGAATGACCGTCGCCAGCACGAACCCGGCATCCCGCAGTTCGACGGTCACCCGTCGACGCAACGCATTGTTGCCGATGGCGACGCATGCATGGTCGGCCGCGTCACGGAACCGGGCAAGTTCAGAAACCTTGCCGAGCACCGGAACTTCCCAGACCCGCTCCAGTTCCGGAAACGCGTCGTCGAGAAAGCCGGCCACGATGAAAGCACCGCTGGCCGCCACCGCCTCGGCCACCGAGCGGCCATGCCCGCCCGCGCCGACGACCAGGAGGCGTTCCATCAGTGCGACACCCCGTCGCGCCGCAGCACCTTGACGAAGGTCAGCCACAGGATACTGATGTCGAACCAGAGCGATTGCCGCTGGAGATATTCCACGTCGAGCTTCACCTTGTCCGGAATCGGCAATTCGTCCCGCCCGTTGACCTGCGCCCAGCCAGTCAGGCCCGGCACAAGTTCATGCACGCCGAATTGGGTGCGCAAGGCCACCAAGTCATCCTGATTGAACAGCGCCGGCCGCGGCCCGACAAAGCTCATGTCGCCCTTGAGGATGCACCACAATTGTGGCAGTTCGTCCAGGCTGGACTTGCGCAGAAAGGAACCGATCGGGGTCAGATAGACCTTGGGATCCTGTAGCAGGTGAGTCGCCACCGCCGGCGTGCCCACCCGCATGCTGCGGAACTTGGGCATCCTGAAAATCCTGTTTCCCTTGCCCACCCGGTCAGACCAGTAAAGCGCCGGCCCCGGCGATGTGAGCCGGACCAGAAGCGCGACGAGCAGAATCGGCAGCGCCAGAACCAGCGCGGCGCACAAACCTAAAGCCAGATCAAACAATCGCTTCATGCCAGAACCCGTTGCCCATTTCTCACAATAGCCGCGTGGATGACCCTTGCCCCGCGAGAAGCGCAACCGCCTTCTCGTCGAACGAAATGAAGGTGCCACCGCCAAGCCAGCTTCCCTCGTAAGCAATGACACCATCAGCGAAATCGCCGCCCGCTTCGAGCACTGACAGCCCGGCCTCTACGGCAGGCCGGTTGACTTCCACATTCGCGACGGCAAGCAGCGCACGAATCGCGGCAGCCACGTCGGAAGGCTGAAAGTCGTACACCCTGAGCAACACCCACACAAACTCACACAGGCTTGGCATTGCTACCGCGATCAATTCCGCATCGGTCAAGACCTTGGTGGCCACATCGGCTTGCACGGGGTCATCAAGCACGACCGCACGAACAAGGACGTTGGTATCAACGGCGACCTTCACTCTTTACCTGCCCAAGCCTGCGCGGTCGCGTCGTTCATATCTTCAATGGATGCGACTTTATTTGTCCGCCCGGCAAGCAAACCAACGAAGCCGTCAATCGTCCCCGCAGGCCGCGCTGCCTTGAGCAGGCCCCTGCCATCCGGCAGCAAATCCAACTCGATCTTTTCCCCCGGCCTGATGCCCAGGTGCTGCAGCACGTCTTTTCTAAACGTGACTTGCCCCTTTGCGGTAACCGTCAGTGTGGTCATGATTATCTTCTCGAAGCCTCTTGATGCGGAGAATTGTAATGCAAAACTTCATTACACTCAATGCCTGCTGCGCAATTATGAGGCGTCACGCCGTCCATCCGTCGCCAGCCAGTGCGACAAACCTTCATCAAGAAAGACTTAAGCCGTGGGAGCAGAACCGTCCACCTAATAAACTATGCAAATAACGGAACATGATCCATAATTTGCATGTGATTAAACGCCAACTACACGAATCCATCCTTGAGCACTTGGGGCAGTTTCCTGCGGTTGCCCTGCTGGGATCCCGCCAGGTGGGAAAGACCACCTTGGCCGAGTTAATCTGCAGGCAGCGCCCGGGATGCATTTACCTTGACCTTGAGAGCACCGGCGACCGCAACAAACTGGTTGACCCGGAGTCTTACCTTGCCCGGTTTGAAGACAAGCTGGTGATTCTGGATGAAGTCCAGCGGCTGCCTGAAATCTTCCAGCCCTTGCGTGGCCTGATCGATCGGGGCCGACGGAAGAGACTTGCCCATGGGCGCTTTCTGCTGCTTGGGTCGGCGTCGGGAGATTTACTGCGTCAATCGGGTGAAAGCCTGGCGGGGCGTATCGCCTACCTCGAATTACCGCCGCTGCAGGTGTCCGAAATCGATGATGACCAACAAGACCTGCTCTGGGTCAGGGGCGGCTTCCCCGAAAGCTTTTTGGCGGCACACGACAAGCAAAGCCTGGTCTGGCGACAAAACCTCATCAACACCTATCTTGAACGGGACATCCCCGCCTACGGAACCCGGATTCCTGCCGAAACCTTGCGGCGCTTCTGGACGATGCTGGCACATAACCAAGGGGGGCTGCTCAATGTATCGCAACTATCCAAGAATCTGAGCGTAGACACCAAAACCATCGCCCGCTATCTGGATTTGCTGGTTGACCTGTTCCTGGTGCGACGATTGATGCCTTGGCATAGCAATGCCGGCAAACGCCTGGTGAAATCACCCAAGGTCTATATCCGGGACAGCGGCCTGGTTCACGCATTACTGGGCATAGACAGCTTTGACCGCCTGCTGGGACACCCGGTCGTTGGAAATAGCTGGGAAGGCTTCGTCATCGAAAACTTGCTCAATGCAGCCCCCTTCAATACCACCCCGGGCTTTTACCGCACCAGTAACGGCAATGAAGTCGAGCTGCTGCTGGATATACCCGGGCAAGGCCTGTGGGTCATCGAAATCAAGCGGGGCATGGAATCCAAACCAAAACGCGGGTTTTACCAAGCCTGCGAAGACCTGGAACCTGCCAAACGCTTCATGGTGTATCCGGGGCATGACCGTTACCCACTGGGCGACGGAGTAGAAGCGATCAGTCCGAAGTTACTGGTTGAGCAGTTGTTGGCACTGGCTCGATAGCCCCGGGCATCAATACGCTTGCTGCGACTCAATCCAGTGCACCGCCGTCCGCCGTAGGCCTTCGTCGACACTGATCGGCGACGACCAGCCAAGCAGGGCCTTGGTCTTGCCGATGTCCGCCTGCAGCGACCCGCAAAGGCGCTGGGCGATACCCGGACGGCCGATCAACTTGGCGCCGAACACGATCAAACCCGCCGGCACCTGAATCAGCCGGGCGGGCCTTCCAAGCGCCGCAGCCATGCGCCGTAACAATGCCGCGGTCGACAGGTCTTCATCGTCGGAGACCAGAAACGTCTGGTTGGCAGCCGCCGGATGGTCGATGCAGGTGACGATCAGGTCGACCAGATTGTCCAGAAAAACCAGGCTGCGCCGGTTCGCCGTCACGCCGCCCAGAGGCAGCGGCACGCCGCGCTGCAACCAGCGCATCATCGCCAGAAAATTCGCCTTCACCCCGGGGCCATAGACCAGCGGCGGGCGGATGATGACCACCTCCATACCTGTTTCCTGAGACAACGCCCGCAACCCCGCTTCAGCCTCGCACTTGGAGACGCCATAGGGATCACCCGGCGCAGGAATCTCATCGGCCGTAAATGGATGGCCCGGCTGCGAGTGCTCCCCATTGACCTTGATTGAACTCACGAAGACGAAACGCCGCACCCCGGTGTCCGCCGCCTGGCGAGCAAGACGCAGCGTCCCGTCGACATTGACCCGACGGAACTCGGCCAACGGGTCGCCCGCGTCCTCGTTCATGACATGCACACGGGCAGCGCAATGCACGACTGAAGAAACTCCGGAAAGCACCGTGATCCAATCCTGCTCCGGAGACAAAGATGCCTCGATGACATCCACACCCGCGGGCCAGTTGCCCACAGATTTGTCGCGCACCGAAATGCGTAAAGGACAGCGCTCAATGAGGTTCGCACACAACGCCTTGCCCACAAAGCCTGACGCACCAGTGACAAGTATCATCTATCGAATTCCCCGTGCCTTTTTCCAACTGTGGAAAGATTCTCCAACCAGGATAACAGCCTCGAGATGAGCGCACCCCGATCAAACTCCTGTTCGCTAACAGCCCGACCTCGCCTGCCCATCCGCTGCCGCCCTTCAATGTCCATGCCGGCCATTTTCCTTACAGCCGCCGCCAAAGCCACCCCATCTCCAGCCGGGCAAGACAGGCCAGCACCAGCCCCATCAACGATCTCCGCTCCTTCACCGTTCAGCATCGCAAGTACCGGAATTCCCGCAGCAAGATAAGACTGAAGTTTTCCGGGTATGGTCATGGCAAAGATCGGCTCATCCTTCAATGAAACCAGCAACGCATCGGCATGCCTGAAGAACGAAGGCATGCGCTCCACCGGGTAGCGGCCAAGCAACAGAAAGCAATGCTC
This sequence comes from Candidatus Dechloromonas phosphorivorans, assembly GCA_016714975.1. Classification (GTDB taxonomy): domain Bacteria; phylum Pseudomonadota; class Gammaproteobacteria; order Burkholderiales; family Rhodocyclaceae; genus Azonexus; species Azonexus phosphoriphilus. The sequence goes on from JADKBR010000028.1 coordinate 87,095, forward strand.
GAGTCCACGCCGTGTCACCTCAGACCTGACCCACTCAGACGCTCGACCGTCCCCAACGATCAACCAGCGGATACCCCTGTCGTCCTTCAGATGTTCCGCAGCATCGAGAATTGCCGGAAAATCCTGCGCATCCCCGACATTCCCGGCAAACATGATGCTGAACATCCCGTCGGCCGATGGCACCTCGTCAGCCGGCACAACCGTGGAGAAATCGAACTCAGCATCCGACCAACTCGGAAAATACTCTACAGCCTTCTCGCGCCCGCAATAACGGCGAATCTGCGGGATAAAGCTCTTCGACTGCGCCAGGATCAGATCACAGCGGTTGTAGATGAAGGTTACCAGATGCCCCACCGCCTTCAAGAATGTCCGGGAACGAACAACCCCGATGGCCTCCAGCGTCTCGGGCCAAAGATCGAGCACCCAAAATGCCAGCGGAGCGCCCTTCAGGTAACGAAGGAACGCCGCGGGCAAGCCAACCGTAATCGGCGATGGCTCGAATACGAAGATCACATCAAACGCCTGGCCGCGTAAACGCCAAGCCCCAAACACTGTCGCGCCAAATGCGAAGCTCGCATAATTGACCATTAGCCGTAGCCCCCCGCTCCCGCGGGGGAACATTGGCACCCGAACCACACTCGCCCCACCGAATTTCGCGTAGGCACCGGGGTTGCTTCGAAACTCGGGGAAGACCTCACCCGAAGGATAATTAGGGCTTCCGGTCAGTACCGTAACTTCATGGCCACGGTCGCAGAACTCCGTCACCAGATCATTGATACGAAAGTTCTCCGGCCAGAAATACTGGCTGACGACAAGAATCCGCACGACAGCCTCAATACCGCTTCCAAACCACCCGGCTTACATAATCGGTATAGCTGTGAATGATCCGCAGCACCTTGTCCGAGACGTTCGGCATACTGTAGTCACCGACCTGCCTCAGGCTGCGACTGTCTCCCCGCGGCTGGCTTTCGAGGATCGCCAGTGCCTGCATGACGCGCTCGACCTCCAGGCCAACCATCATCACCGCCGCCTCTTCCATGCCCTCGGGACGCTCGTGGGCCTCGCGCAGATTGAGCGCGGGGAAATTCATAATCGACGATTCCTCGTTGATCGTCCCGCTGTCCGACAGCACGGCCTTGGCTGTGACCTGAAGCTTGTTGTAGTCCTTGAAGCCCAGCGGCTTGAGCAGGCGAACCTGCGGGTCAAACTTGACCCCCATCGCATCAACCCGCTTTTGGGTTCGTGGATGCGTCGAAACGATCACTGGATAGCCATAGGTTTCGGCTACTTGGTTCAGCACAACCACCAGCTTGCGAAAATTCTTGTCAGAATCGACGTTCTCTTCCCGGTGGGCGCTGACCACGAAAAACTTGCCGGCCTCGAGTTCAAGACGCTCCAGCACATCGGATTGCTCGATGCCATGCCGGTAATGGTTCAGCACCTCGCACATCGGGCTGCCGGTCTTGATCACCATGTCTGGCGGAAGACCTTCGCGCAGCAGGTAATCGCGGGCGATGGTGCTGTAGGTGAGATTGATGTCGGCGGTATGGTCGACGATGCGGCGGTTGATTTCTTCCGGCACGCGCATGTCGAAACAGCGATTGCCGGCTTCCATGTGAAAGGTCGGGATCTTGCGCCGCTTGGCCGGGATCACCGCCATGCAACTGTTGGTGTCGCCGAGCACCAGCATGGCATCCGGCATTTCTGCCGCCAGAACGCCGTCGACCGCAATGATCACCTTGCCGATCGTTTCAGCGCCGCTGGCGCCCGCCGCGTTCAGGAAGTGATCCGGCTTGCGGATGCCCAGGTCGTCGAAGAATATCTGGTTGAGCTCGTAGTCATAGTTCTGGCCAGTATGCACGATCACGTGCTCGCAATGCTCGTCCAGCCGCGCCATCACACGCGACAGACGAATGATCTCCGGGCGGGTTCCCACCACGGTCATGACTTTCATTTTCTTCATAACGTCGCTTCTATAAATTGTTCATAACGGCACTTAGCCACGGGCGGTCTGCACATGCAGCTTTAGCCCCAACGCCTTGATGACCTTCATGATCGTAGCGAACTCCGGGTTGCCCTCGGCAGATAGCGCCTTGTATAGTCCCTCGCGCGCCAGCCCGGTATCCTTCGCCAGTTGTGTCATGCCGCGCGCGCGGGCAATATCGCCCAAGGCCGCCCGAATCAGGCGGCCGTCGCCCTCGTCCTCTTCAACGCAGGCATCCAGATAAAGCGCCATATCCTCATCGGTTTTCAGGTGGTCGACCACATCCCATCTGCTCAATTTCAGTTCGCCCATGATGCGCTCCTAAAGTTGCCGCGCCAGTTCCAGAGCGGCTTTGATGTCCTTGCTCTGCGACCGCTTGTCGCCGCCGGCCAGCAGAACGACGATTTCAACACCACGCTGCACGAAATAGATGCGGTAGCCCGGCCCGCAATCCACACGCAATTCGCTGACTCCTTCGCCGACCGGCTTCACATCGCCCGGATTACCCAGTTCAACCCGGCGCAAGCGCGATTCGATGCGCGCCTTGCCATGCTTGTCACGCAACCCGGAAAACCAGTGGTCGAATACGGCCGTGGTGAGAACTGTTTTCGTGACAGAACTGTATATCATGGATTACATCGACGTCAATGGCCGAGGACTTTAGAGCGGGCAGGCGATCGTATCCGGCCGGTCGCGATCGAAAATCTCGTTGGCCCATAGCATGACGACCATTTCGTCATCGCCGACATTGGTAATGTCGTGCGTCCAGCCGGGCACGGTTTCAACCACCTGCGGCATGTCGCCCGAGGTGAAGACTTCGTAGCGTTCGTCTGTCACAACATGCCGGAAGCCGAACCGGGCCGCACCCTTGATGACCAGGAATTTCTCGGTCTTGGTGTGGTGATAATGCCCACCCCGCGTGATTCCGGGGTGGGCCGTAAAGTACGAAAACTGCCCGGAATCCTGCGTCTTCAGCATCTCGACGAAAACGCCGCGCTCGTCGCCGTACTTGGGCAGGTCGTAAGCGAACCTGGCCGGTGGCAGGTAGCTGACGTAGGTGGCATAAAGCGCGCGAACCAGGCCGGCGCCGACCCGCTCGGAAACCAGCGACTCTCGGCAATTCCTGAATGCCTCGATCTGTGCCGCCAACTCCCCCAGCGTAATGCCATAAACGGGGCTGACTTCGCCACGGCTCAGTCCGGCAGGCATGGCATCGAGCGCACGGATGAACTCGCCAACGACATCATCCACATAAACCAGATTGAGGGCGAAGGCAGGGTCGCTGATCTGGATAGGCAGGTCATTGGCGATGTTGTGGCAAAAGGTGGCGACGACCGAGTTGTAATTCGGCCGGCACCATTTGCCGAACACGCCCGGCAGGCGGTAAATGGTCACCGGGTTGCCGGCGTTTACGGCCAGCGCTTCAGCCGCCACCTCGGCGCCCCGCTTGCTTTCACCATACGGGTTGGCGAGGTCCGCCTGGATCGAGGAGGAAATGATCAACGGAATCTTGCGCCCTGTTGCGGAGATCAGATCGCACAACCGTGCCGTCAGATCGGCATTGCTCTCCGCAAATTCCTTCACATCCTTGGGGCGATTGACGCCCGCCAGATGCACGACCGCATCGGCACGTCCCAACCGTTCCGCCAGATCGTCCAGCGAATCCTCGCGGTCGAAGCCGATTACGTCGTAGCCATCAAGTTCCCCGAGACGAACAGAAAGGTTCTTCCCAATAAAGCCATCGGAGCCTGTGATCAAAACACGCATCATCATGAGTGCTCTGGAACAAACAACTGTGCGGAAATCGTGTCAGGGCCTAAATCCTGCCCACCAGGCCAGCCAACCCCCGAAAAAAACAAACCCACCTGCGCAAAGTATTCCTGGTCTCTCAGCGCGGCAAAAAACTCTGACCGCATAAACGGCTTTACATCAAACTCCCCCGTCCGCCCATCGGAAAAGGTAACTTTCAAACAGCCATCAGCGATTGCAGAAACGCTAACAATCTTGTCCATGTTCACTCCAACGGTTTTATTTTTTCAATTGGAATTCCCCGCTCGGCCAAGCTCCAATCGGCCATGATTTCATCGCGATGGATCTCAAGCCACGCCTGTACAAGCTTCATCTTGTTCTGAGGCAAGCTTCCCTCAAGTACGTCACCGGTGGCGATTTCTATCACGGCCGAGTGCTCCGCATATTCGACGTGAAAATGAGGAAGGTGGTGCTTTTGTGTATCGTAGAAATACATGTACGCAACGATACCGTAGAACATCGACAAAATCGGCATGGCTCACTCCTCCGCCACCGCGTTCTCGCCGCGCACGATGGCCTGCATGAAGCGCAGACGCATCAGAAGCTGCTTCATCCCCTCGACGTCAAGGCGCTCCGTATTGTGCGAGTTGTAGTCTTCAGAAACCGAAATCTTCGGCTCGCCCTCCTCGACGAACTTGCCATAGTTCAGGTCACGCAAATCCGGCGGCACGCGGTAGTAGCCACCCATATCCTCAGCCGCCACGCGCTCCTCGCGGCTGAGCAGGGCCTCGTAAAGTTTCTCGCCATGGCGCGTACCGATGACACGGATCTCATGGTTGGGCACGCCGAGCATCGACGTCAGTGCCTTGGCAAGCGTGTCGACAGTAGCCGCCGGCGCCTTCTGCACGAAGATATCCCCCGAATTGCCGTGCTCGAAGGCGTAGAGCACCAGATCAACCGCATCATCCAGCGTCATCATGAAGCGCGTCATGTTCGGATCGGTAATGGTGATCGGCTTGCCGGCGCGAATCTGCTCGATGAACAGCGGGATCACCGAACCGCGCGAAGCCATCACGTTGCCGTAGCGCGTGCCGCAAATGACCGTCTCGCTGCTGCCGCGGGACTTGGCGACCATCACCTTTTCCATCATCGCCTTGGAAATGCCCATGGCGTTGATCGGGTAGACAGCCTTGTCGGTACTGAGGCACACCACGCGCTTGACCCCGCAGTTGATCGCGGCCTCGAGAACATTTTCGGTACCTAGGACATTGGTCTTGACGGCTTCGAGCGGGTGAAACTCGCAGGAGGGCACTTGTTTGAGGGCTGCAGCGTGAAAGACGAAGTCCACCCCGCGCATGGCGTTCAATACCGACTGATAATCCCGCACATCACCGATGTAGAACTTGAGCTTGGCATCGTGATAACGCTTGCGCATGTCGTCCTGCTTCTTCTCGTCACGGCTGAGAATGCGGATCTCCCGCAGCTCGGAATCGAGAAACTGCCGAAGCACCGCGTTGCCGAAGGAACCCGTGCCTCCGGTTATCAGTAAGGTTTTCCCAGTGAACATCATTTCACTTCTTCCACTTTCAGAACTTGTTTGTAGACAGCTAACAATTTCGATGCGTTAGTCCTTACATCGAAGTTGGCACATGCCAATTGATGTGCCGCTTGGCCCATCCGCTTGCAAAGTTCCCGGTCACGCGCAAATATTCGAATGGCGCCCGCCAGTTCGGCTACGGACTTTGGCGCTATCGCGATACCCGTTTTCATATTGACCAGAGTATCGGGCTTCGGATCGCAGACCGCTACGATACTAGGTGCCCGGAAAAATGCCGCTTCAAAAATCGGGCGGCCGGGCGCATCGTAATGCGAGGGAAAGCACAAGACATCCAAGTCGCTATATACCTGCCCAATATTGGCGGTGAACCCGACGAGGTGGAACCGGTCGTGCAAGCCGTGTCGATCGAGATACGCTTCAACCTCGGCGCGAACATTCTGTTGCAATCCAAAAGCTTTAAGCACCTTTGACTTTAAACCCTTGGACGATCCAGCGTCGTCTCCCACTATGACAAATTCGAGGTCCTCACCTTCCTCACACAAAATTCGTGCGGCCTCCAGCAGTTCCTCAATTCCCTTCACCCGCAACAGGTTCCCGACAAAGCCCACCTTGAGGGCTGTTGGCCGAAGGTTTTGAAGCTTGGCTTTCAGTTCAGGAGAGTCCCCCAACGCTTGTGCCGGAGCAAAGGAATTGTGAATGACACTAACATCGAGATCGGGGGGTAAGCTGGCTCGTACATTCTGATCAATGGCGACAACTGCCTTTGCCGTTGAGTGAAACAGGAAGTTTACGAATTTCGTTCGCCAAGAGTTGACGCCAACGCGTGCCACAGAGCGTACATGCACTATAGCGGGTGCAGAAAACCACCTCTTGGCGATCCAGAGCGTCGCAAGTCCGGTGAATTCGTTCAGATGAAGCAAGTCAACATGCCCGAACTGTTTTTTTGCTTGCCGTATCGCAGAAATCGTGAACGGCAAATACCAAAGTTCTCGTAGCAGGACAAGCCAGCGCGCACCCCGATAATAGCTATACTTGGTGTTGTCAAACTGGCTCAACCCCTTCGTCTCGATAACAGGCCCGAGAGTTGAAAAAAACTGGGTCACGCTCCCCTTAGTTGTCAAGAAGACCGGTTCGACATCTTCCTTCGGCATCGCCCGGAGCGTTTCAAACAGACTCCGGGATGCCCCTCCAAAAGCACCGATGAGATGTATATAAAGTACGCGCAAGGGCCTCACCCAATATACTTGCGTGTCGCGTTAACCAACTTCTTGGCCTTCTCGAACAGCGCATGGCTCGTTCGATACGACTCAAATGTCAAATTAGGCGCTTGCATAATCTGATCGAACTCACCTGGATTCAACCGAAGCTTCTTGATCACGTACTCGCGATCCTGAATGAGCAGATCATCTGGATAAACAGGTTCATTCATTTTTGCCAAAGCTTCATCTCTGGTCATTTGGCCCGAGCAAATCAAATTTGAATAATGCGCCTTGCGCTTGTCAATATTAAACTTTCTTGGCAGGATATAAGCCTGATAAAACCTCGTGTAAATTGATTCGTAGTGCTTTCCACCGTAATAAACCCAGCCTAGTTGATCCTGAAGCAAGCGCATGGCTTCAGCCTTGTCATACTCGACATAATTCAAGATCGACACCATTCTAATACGCCGCACAAAAACGTAATAGGCCAACTGAATTAGCGAGAAATGCGGATAAGTCGACAACCTAGCGCTACCAAAGCGGCGATGCACATCCTTCACATAACGCCAATCAAAATAACCGTATCCCCATTTTTCTGGCAACACCGCCTCGGTGACAACGTTCGTGCCGGTAATTACGTGATGAACACCATTCTTCAGCGCCAGCTGATAAAGTAACGCAAAGATCGCGTGATCAGTCGGAACCTCGCCATCCGGTGTAGAGGCTTTCAGGAAGGAGACTTGGAGATCACGGAACTCTTCCCAATCGATAACATGTGTGTAGAGATCTATTCCGAGCGTTCGCAGCGTCTTTTCGATATTGGCAACAGCCAGCTCCGAGTTCCATCCGTTATCCAGATGCACCGCCAACGGACGTAACCCGAGGTCCCTAACCAACCAGGCGACGTACGTACTGTCCACGCCACCGCTTATGCCAATCACACAGTCATAGGGCTTACCCGTTCCAGCAGCTTTGATCTCAGAAACCAGTTCATCCAACTGTTGTTTACGGACGTCCAAGGGGACGAGCCGTTGCCGAGCGACGCGCTCATAACGGTGACAATGGGAGCAGACGCCGTCATCATCGAAAGCGATGTCTGGATCAGTCGTGTCCATTATGCAACGAACGCATTGAGTTAATTTTTTCATTAAATAACCATCAACATATTTAAATTTTCTTACCCAGTGGAATTACGCCATCGATTCGAAGTGATACCCGACCACGCATATTCAAAGACAATGAAATTACCCAGAGCACATAAACCGGATAAAAATACCTCGGCGCATAAATCGGCGTTAGCGCAAATATAACGATGTAAATAAGGCTCAGGAAAATTAAATTATCGCTTAGTTTAAACAAATGCTTCTTGACAAGAATAACAAACACCACCAAGAGCGCAGTCGAGTGCAACACCTGCCAAACATCGTTGTACAGTTCAACCGGAGAAAGCACTTTGTTCAGCTGAACACCCAACCCAAAGAGAATGTGAAACGCCTTGAGAGGAAGAGCAACAAAATAATAGCCATCGTTCTGAAGACTGACCAGTGATGCCCATAAACCCGACCCTTCGTAGCCTTCAGCGGCATAATCAAAGTTTTCTTGCACCCCCTTTAGGGCATCACCAAGCATCCAGTACACAATAGACAACGCCAGAATCAAAGAGGCAAGTGTTAACAACCTGCGGCCTCTCAATGGATTTCTCGGCAAAAATAGCATAATATAAAAAATAATCACGACTGTCAGTTGCCAACGCACCGCCAACGATAGAAGAATAGTTGCCAACAGAACAACAAACGAACGCGAAACGTAGGCTTTGATCAGAAGTGAAATACAGAACAATGAAATAATTTCTTTGTTAACGGAAAGCACACTCGACACGGTGATAGGATTCAACAGCAAAAGACCAAAGAGATACAGTGCATCTAGCCTCAAGGATCTGGAAATAATTGCTATCGATAGCCCAAGCAAGAGTCCGTTCAGCAAGGCAATTAAATAGTAGTTTCCACCCGCCAGCTTCAGTAATACCATCGGTCCGAGAAAGTTCCCGGCCGTACCAACAAGATCACTCAATGATTGGACATGTTCGAGAGCTCCAGCATGAGCCTCATGATAAGTTGCGGAATCAGCAAAAAACTGAAAATCGTTTCGTCCTTCGAGAGCGTCAATTCCAACAAGAAAGAGAAACCATAGCCCACCATAAACCAGCACAGCGACACCAAGAAGACTCGCATAGATACGAAGCGACTTGGTCTTCACGATAACAGCCGCTCAAGGTCGGCGTAAGCCGGATAGGTGATCAAAACCGCTCTATGCGGCCCATGGAATACGAACATCGCGCCAGCTGCCAAACCAGCGGCGCCAGAGTCCACAGCAGGCCTGAAGTCATTTACCGTACCAGCCCCCCCGGCCACAATCACAGGAACACTAATGCCGGAACTCACCTTCTTGATCAAATCCAGGTCATAGCCGTTCATTGTTCCATCACGATCTACAGCCGTCAGGAACAGTTCGCCAGCGCCCGCATCCTGCATTCGCAAGGCATATTCCACTGGGTCAATCCCGGTTCCTTGACGGCCTCCATCGAAAACCACCTCGTACCGTCCAAGCAATTTGCGCCTGACATCAATAGAAGCAACAATCGCCTGTGAACCAAATTCACGTGACGCGTCTTTCAGGACTTCTGGAGCACGCCATGCAGTTGTGTTAAAGACGACTTTCTCGACACCAAGTTTCAGGATTCGCCGCGCCTCCTCCACAGTCTGTATCCCGCCGCCATAAGCCAAAGGCATAAAGCACTCGCTAGCAACCTCTTCGATTACGCCAAATGACGGGCCACGCCCCTCGCGCGAAGCCGTAATGTCAAGAAGGATCAGTTCGTCGACTTCCTTGTCGTTGAATATCTTGATCGCGTTGATCGGATCACCGACATATTTTGGGTCCTTGAACTTTGTAGTCTTCACCAGGCCCTGACCACGAAGTAACAGACAGGGGATGACGCGTGTCTTGAGCATGTCAGCAACGTTCCGCAAAATTCCGGAGAAGCGCCATCCCGAACTTATGGCTTTTCTCCGGATGAAACTGAACTCCCCAAATGTTTCCACTGCGAAAGGCGCTATGGAAACCCTCACCATAGGTTGTCTCAAGCAGTACGTCACGAAGATCATTGCAACGAACCTGGTAGGAATGCACAAAATAGAACCGCGCCTCCTCAGGCAAGGTGTCGATCAACGGATCGCTCTTTGTAGCTCGAACCAGGTTCCAGCCCATGTGCGGCACTTTCAGATCGGGATTTTCCGGTCGAATGAGCATTGCGTCGGCATCAATCCACCCCAAACCGGGGCTGACACCTTCTTCGCTGGATCTCGTCATTAGCTGCATCCCTAGGCAAATCCCCAAGATCGGCACCCCCCTTGAGTGAACGTACTCAACCAGCGCAGGCCTCATTCCACTTCGCTCCAAGCTCCGCATACCCGCATCGAATGCGCCGACTCCCGGCAGCACGATCTTGTCGGCGCCCGCGAGTTGGTCCGGCTCGGTAACTATTTCTGCTGGGACCCCGATTTTCTTGAACATGTTACGAATGGAGCCCAGGTTGCCCACCCCGTAATCAACAATCGCTAGCACATCCTCCCCCTTTTCCGGCAGTCGCCAAGACATCCATGAACCGGGCAAACTGGTCCTCGATATCCGGCACTGCCCCAAGTGCCTGCACTTTGGTCCGACTCATCTTCAGCAGCGTCTCCGACAGAGGTCGAGCCGCCCCGGCCTCAAATACCGCAGAACCACGCATCAACTGGTCGGGAAACAACTCGGCGCCGAAGGCAGAAGTCAGCACCGAGGGAATGGCACACTCTTCGGCCTCGATCACCGCGCTGGAAGAGTGCGTCAGGTGGACATCCACCACTGGCAGAAGCGCATGCAACGGCAAGTCGCTGGGCTCATCCAGCATGACCGGCGAATAGGCAAACCACCCGCGAACTTCTTCGCGCCTTTCCAGCATCAACGGGTGCAAGCGAACCCAGAAAACCAACTTGCCCTCGGCGTGCTCGACCAACTCTCGCAACGGCACAAGTTGCTCTTGAGGTGCCAACCCGTACTGCAACGTGACTAATACTATGGTTCGGCCAGCCGCCATCTGGCGAAGGTTGCGGGCGCGCTCGAGCGCATCTTCCACACCGGGCCATGCCGAACCCTTGCGCCAGACGCTTACCCATGGGTTTCCCCCGGCAATGGTCTGGTGCGCCGTCCCGTGACACCAACGATTGATCATCACAGACTCTGATTCGGACCAAAGCCAGAAATAATCCGGCAGCAAGTCCAACACGGGAGACCCTGTCGGTAAATGCCATGAAACATAGGCCGGATGCAACTCCCCCTGGACGCCGTGCTGGATATCTACCACCGGCACGCCAGATTCCCTGCATGCCAAAACAAATGCCATGCCTTCCAGACTGTAGTAACTGACAATGAAGGCAGCCTTGGGACGGATGGCCGCAATTCGCCTTCGATACATGTCCGCCACGGACCGAAGGCGACTGGCATCAGAAATGATCTTGGACAACTGAAATGTACCGGTACCGCCGCCCTTGTTTTTCATCCATTCCACCAGAGCATCGCGTCCTGGTAGCCGAAAGGTGTGCTTTAACAGTTTTGCTCTCGCGACACCAGAAAGTGTCGCAAACAAGATATCTCCTCTTAGCGATTCGATGGGCGAAGCGAGAGGTTGAGAAGTGAGTTCAAGCGGGGACCAAAATTCCGGAGAATACCCGTGCCTTCTCGCAGCACCAATGAGCGGATCGCAAAAGCGCTCGATCCAGAAACCACCAAGCCTCGCGAACGAGAGCCCATCAGAAAGAAACACAACTTTATCGCCGTTGCCTTGAAGCCGTTGCTTATTCGCAAACACGCCTCGGCCTTGCTCCAGCAACTCCTGCCCAAGCAGGCACAAACGAGCATAACCGTTACGAAGATCAGCCTCCCCTCGACTTTCTCCGCTGGCCACGTAGTGCCGGGCCCATTCGGAGAAGAACCATCGGATACGCATCAGCGGCCAAATCTGAACGCCAGCCACCGCCCATTCGAGAACAGGAAAGATGGCTTCTGCCTCACGAACAACCGCCATCAAATCTGATGAACGTGGCTGTTGAGCAGCAGTTCCCAAGCCTGCCGTCATGGTTGAATGCCTAGTGTCGCTCCGCGAGAAACTCGCCCGCAACCACCTGCATCGTCTTCCTGAGTTCCGACTCCAATCGGGCACTCGATCAAGGTGATTCCCTTCCTTGATCCGCCAAGAAAGAAGCAATGATTCCCAATCCCAGTGCGCCACTTTTTTCCGGGTGGAACTGCAGCCCGATGATGTTTCCCCTCTGAACCGCGGCAGTGATTGACACCCCGTCGTAATCATAGGTTGCAACCAAATCAGCCTCCGAATCAGTCTTGAAATGGTACGAATGCACCAAGTACATAGCCCCTTCTTTCGGCAGGACTCCGAAAACTGACGATTGAGTGTTCCGTTCGTTCCGGAACCCCAGGTTGAACCAACCGATGGCGGGAATCTTCCGTACCGTTCCATCAGGCCGTAGATGCGGAATCGGAACCACCCTTCCTGGAATCAGATCCAATCCATCATGGAGCCCAAATTCTTCGCTTTTCGAGGCAAGCATCTGCATGCCAAGGCAAATGCCAAGCATGGGCCGTCCAGAGTGCGCGTAGCGGCGAATGGGATTAATCAGGCCACGCTCTGCAAGACCAGTCATACCATCCGCAAAGGCGCCCACCCCTGGAAGGATCAACCGGTCGGCTGTCTCAATATCAGCGGGGGAAGAACCAATAGTGACGGAAGCCGCGCCACAGTATTCAAGTGCGCGCTGAACACTATAGAGGTTGCCAACCCCATAATCGACGACAGTTACCTTGCTATTACTCATACCTGCCTCACGTCGATCCCCAGGCTTCGGGCACCATTTCGCAACTCGCTCAATGTTGTTCTTTGATAGTGCAACGCGTCAGCAACCGCCACTGCGTCAGCACCGGCATCAACTGCCTGCTGCAAGTCAGAAACCTGCCCGAACCCACCACTGGCGATGACCGGAACATTCACCGCGGAAGCTATCGCCCGAGTCAACTCCAGATCGAATCCCTTCCGAGTTCCCTCCATGTCGATCGAAGTAATCAGGATTTCACCAGCGCCCATTGCAGTTCCCTTGCGTGCCCACTCGATGGCATCAACTCCCGAGCGCTCGCGGCCGCAGTCCGTATAGACCTCCCAATGACCCTGTCCCTGACGTTTCGCCTCGATAGACAAAACCATGCATTGCGACCCGAAGCGGCGCGAAACCTCGCTGATCAGTTCAGGCCGTCGCACCGCCGCCGTATTGATGGCGACCTTGTCCGCTCCGGCGCGCAAGAGCGCCGTGACATCTTCAATCGATCGAACACCTCCGCCCACGGTCATCGGGACAAAAACATCATGGGCGGTACGCCGTACAATCTCGGTGAGGTTGCTACGACCATAGAGGCTGGCGACGATATCCATGTACAACAACTCGTCAGCGCCTTGCTCGTAGTACCGACGTGCGAATTCCTGCGGATCCCCTATGATTCGCAAGCCTTCGAGATGAACCCCCTTGATGAGATTCTTGCCCTTCACATCAAGACGAGCAATGAGTCGCGTGTTCTTCATCAGCCTTATTCCATAGGATCCCAAGGCGCATGACGAAGCTTCCATTCGCCATCCTCAACCTTCCACAGGTGGGGTGAGCGGAAGCGATCGCATAACGCGAGAAACTCTTCGCGCGTCATGCCGACGTAGTCGAGAAACTCCTTCTCATAGCGTGCCGGATATTCGCCCTCATAGCGCTGCATCAAGGCGATCGCCTCGTCCTTGTCGATATGATGGTTGCGAATCTCCTGGGCCGAATCCATCATGGCCCTTCCGACGCCGAATTTGATCCAGCGTGTGAAATAGAAGAACCCATCCACCTTGTCGTCCAGGCTGTTGTACTTCGAATAGGTACCCTCCGTGCGCACCGGGTTCGCTTCAAAACCAGTGTGCTCGACCGCATAGTAGTAAGCCTCCTGCGGAACCCACTTCGTGTAGTACCCGAGATACTTGAAATCGATGCCCTTGCGCTCCAACACCGACGGATCCATGGGCAGATAACTGGTGAGATCGGCCATTTGCACCCCTTCATCAAGGTACTCGCCGATGGCCTTGCCACCCAGGTAGACATCTCTCACGTCCTTGCCACCAAAGTAGTCCAGGGAAAACCCCTCGCTTTCGACTTCCTGCCCGGCCGCCGCATAACTGGAAGTCTTGTGGGAGATTTTTTCCCCGTACTCCCCGGGCATTTCACCGTAATAAATCAGAGGGATGTTAAACCTTGCTGCCATCTTCGCAACAAAGGTCTTCTGCCCCAAGATGAAGGGCTGGAAAGGATGCAACAGGTTGAGCGTTGCGTTTCGGGTCAATAGACGGTGAATTTTCCCGTTGGGCGTATAGAGGAAATTGTCAAACCCGCCAACATGCAACCAATTCTGGAAGTTCTTCCAGCCAATGTCCGTATAAAGGTGGGGAGACCACGTTACGGTGAGCGGATGCATGCCATATTTGTACTTCAGCAAGTGCGACTGCATGGCACTATCCTTGCCACCACTACCACCGACGATACAGTCGTAACTACCGTCATTCTTGCGGTACTGATTGCAAAGATCCAGCATTTCTCGTTCGCGCTCGCCCCAATCAATCTCACCGGTTTCTTTTAGCGCATTGAAATTGCATGCATGGCACACGCCATGCTCGTCGAAGGAGATCGTCGTCTTTTTCGAATCCTTGTTGTGTGCATACTCATTACTCGACATTGGCTGCTGATTCGACATGTTGCATTTTTTACAAAACTGAACATCCCGGGGCAGACCGTAAAGCACCTCCAGATCATCTTCCGGTTTACTGAAGGGTGAGAGGTCAGTGCTAGGGCTTGGTCCGATTTTCATTTTCTTTCCTTTGAAAATTAGCCGATTAGATACTTTTCATGATTTCGTTCAGCTTCTGGTAGTCGTCAGGCGTGTCGATATCCATAGATCGTTCTTTGGGCATGACATACCCGACTGTATCGGCTGACACGAAGCTACGTTGCCGCTGAAGCCAATCCACACGCGCGATGTAGATCGCACCATTCAGCGAATACACATCGGGCAAATCCTGCCTGCGCGTCACTCCTCCTTGCGGTACTTCGAGCACGCTGCGCAAGTGCGATTGTCCTTCGAGTCGATACATCCAGTAGGGCGACTCCTCCACGGGACAGACGGAGACGCAAGCCGGCGCTTGTTTTTCAAGCATCAGGGTGAATGCAGCATCAATATCCCCGGCGGTTCTCAACGGAGAGGTAGGCTGCAGAAGCACCATATAATCGTAACCAGGCATCTGATTCAGGGCATGCAGGACGACATCCATGGAGGACGCAGTATCACTCGCCAACTCCGCCGGGCGTTTGAACCGAACTTCACAGCCATGATTCAAAGCCTCGGCGATGATTTCGTCATCATCCGAAGACAGGACGACACGCGAGATGCAACTTGCCTGACGTGCCGCCTCGATGGTCCATGCTATTAGCGGCCGACCGCCCGCCGGCAAGATGTTCTTGCGCGGCAACCCCTTCGACCCCCCCCTGGCGGGTATCAGTGCGAGTATCTTGAGCTTCTCAGGCAATCCAGTCACCCCTCGACTTGGTTCGCACGGTGGAGATCCTCCGGGCGCCCAACATCCAGCCAAGGCTCATGCATCGGGTAGGCGATGGTCTGCTTTCCATGAGCTTGCAACCGCTCAAAAAGCGTGGGCATGTCACACAACTCCGCTTTGTGCAGAGCCAGAAGCACCTCGGGGTTGAGCACATAGATGCCGGCATTGACATGCGAACGATGGATCGGCTTTTCTTCGAAACCGACGATTTCTATCCCTTTCGTTCGAACCACACCAAATGGATGCTGCCACTCATGCTGGCGCACGGCCATGGTCGCATCGGCTTTGTGGTGCACGTGGAAGTCCAGCAGTTCCCCATACTGGATATCCGTGAGCACATCGCCATTGGTTACGACAAACGGCAATTCCGGGGCAGGATCCATCAACGAAAGTGCTCCCGCCGTACCCAGAGGAGTCTCCTCGTTCAGATAGCTGATCTCGACGCCGAATTCCGACCCAACTCCAAAATGGGCCTGAATAACATGTCCGAGGTAATGCAGCGATAGCACAAACCTGGCAAAACCCTCGGCCTTGGCGCGCTCGATGATATGTTCGAGCATCGGCTTGCCCCCGACAGGCAGCATCGGCTTGGGGCAGTCATCGGTATAAGGACGCAAGCGTTTGCCAAACCCCCCGGCCATGATGAGCATGATGTTTTTGCGCGACGCCGGGGCAACGATGTCATCCCAAACATGAAGCCCCACCACATGCCGAGTCTCGTCCACAACCGGCAGTTGATGAATCCTGTTCGCACGCATCAAATTCAGCACCATTTCCCGCGGCATCTCGGGAGGCACCACCAAGGGTGACTGAAACATCACCGAAGCGGCCAAACTGCTCAAATCCTTGTTGCGCAGGAGCGCGCGCCGGACATCGCCATCGGTAATTGTTCCCAGCAGCTTCCAATCCTGATCGGTGACCAGAGCAATCTGCAACCCGGTCTCATCCAGATTCTTGATAACCGCTTGCAACGTTGCACTAGCGGGAATCAACGCTGTTTTCCAGAACAAGTTGTCTGATATTGTCATGGACATGTCGAAGCTTTCACCGATTAACCCTCATGCTGGTGCGACGCATCGAGGCGCCAATCAACTTTGAGCCAGGCTCCAAGTCCTTTATCACCACCGCCCCGGCGCCAACCACGGCCTCGCCACCGACAAATACATTTTGAACAAGTGTGCTTCCAGCCCCGACAAAAGCACCGTCGCCAACGGTCACCCCCCCACACAACGTGGCCCCCGGAGCGATATGCACATGCCCCCCTATCACACAACCATGGTCAACACTGGCCTTGGTATTGACGATTGTGTTTTCCCCGATGGCGCTGTCCGGCTGGATAATTGCCCCCGCCATCACCTGCACACCATGTTTCAATTTTACCCCGTCCGCCACCCAGGCGAACGGGTGGATCAGCACGGGAAAACTGAAGCCCGCTTTCCTCAACCGTTCAAATACGAGCTGCCGTGCGCTGCTTCCTGCCACTTGCCCAATTCCATTTACCAAGCCCATCGTTGCTCTATCGATATCGGCAAGCGCCGAATCATCGCCAAGCACGCGAATGCCCTTCCAGAACCTCACACCATCCCTGGCAAGTTCCGGATCACAGATCCCAATAAAATGATGACCCGCAGCCAGCGCGAGTGCATGCAAAACGCTGGCATGACCGCCGGCACCCAGCATGATCAAATGCGCGGAAGGAGCCACTGAGAGCTTCATCGCTGGAAAATGTCTCCTGCCTGATAGTCGACCGCAGCAATCTGCCCGACCAGACTCCATAGGGCCGTTGGCGCCAGGCCACTACCTGCCCGAGCCGTCGTAAGATCCGAACGCTGGATCTCCGATCCTGCAGCAATCGAGCGAGCCGCCACCACCTGTTGCCGAGCGGCGCTTCTCGTATCCCACTCGCTCGCTTGCGGGCACTTGTTGCCATCACCCATCGCAACCTGCAAGGTGCGGATATCGCCAACCATCCGCGCCAGTTCTGCCGGCTCCAGTGACGCCTTGTGGTCCGGACCGGGAAGCGAGCGATCCAGCGTGAAGTGCTTCTCGATCACTCTCGCACCGCACGCTACGGCAGCGATTGGGATCAGGATACCCTCCGTGTGATCCGAATAGCCGACCTCTAACTCGAACGCATTGGCCAGCGTTTGCATGCTGCGCAAGTTCACCTCGGTGAATGGTGTCGGATATTGGGATGTACAGTGGAGCAACTTAACGTGGCCATCCAGTTTGCGCCGGGCAACGGCATCGCTCCAGTTTCGCCAGACCTCGTCCATATGCCCTGGCTCGTGATCCGAGACAAGGGCATGAGCGATGATCGCCAAACCCTGCTCCACCTCGGACAAGGTCGCCATTCCCGTCGAAAGAATCAGCGGCTTGCCGGTTCTGGCGAATTGCCAAAGCAGCGGACCATTGGTCAGCTCACCGGAGGGCACCTTGAACACAGGCATACCGAGTTCAACGAGGAAGACAAGGCTGTCAACATCGAACGCCGTGGATAGGAACTCGATCCCCTTCGCCCGCGCGTGAGCCTGCAGATCGTGATGCCACTGCCGCGAAAGCTCCAGTTTTTTAAGCATTTCAAGCTGGCTTTCGCCGGCATCCGTGCTTTGCTTCTGATAAGCTGCCTTGGGTGCCGACTTAGCTGCCAGTTTCTGCGCATCAAAGGTCTGGAACTTGACGGCGTCCGCCCCAGAATCTGCTGCGGCATCAACCAACGCAAAGGCCAAATCCCGTCGGCCGTTGTGGTTGACTCCTGCCTCCGCGATGACATAAACGTGCCCCGAGTCAGAACGCATCATCACCTCGCTGGTTGATCGAAGAATTGTTTTTGGGGATTGAGATCGCAGGACGTCAGGGCATCGAGTATCTTCTCCGCAGCGTCGCCGTTGCCGTAGGGATTATGAACCCCGCGGCACAATGCCGAGAAGTCCGGCGAAACGGCCTTATGAATGCTCGCCACGATGGCTCGTGTTTCGACTGGACAATGCAACACCGAACGCGCACACAGGCGTCCCGATTGCCTGGCACCGATATTCACCGTCGGCACGCCAAAGGAAGGCGCCTCGATGATTCCGCTGGAAGAATTGCCGATGACCGCCGCAGTGTGGGTCATGGCCCCCAGGTAGCGCGCAAACCCCAGCGAGGGCACAGCAAGTGCGCGGCCCCCTGACGCAGCTGCATACTGCTCCAGCATCGAAATAATCGCCCTGCCCCCGTTATCCGCGTTCGGATAAGTCAGGATCAGTTGATAGCCTGGGAACTCATCCAAGGCGTCGAGCAAAGCCTTCGCGCTCTTCGCAGGATCTTCGTCGGAAAGCGTCGCGGGGTGATAGGTCACCAGAAAATAAGGGGAACGAAGCGAAAAGCCAAGGCTATCGCCAAGCGCCGCCAAAGGCATGCGGGGGCTACGCAGCAAGTGATCGAGGCCTAGGGCGCCAACATTGAATACCCGCTCAGGGGACTCCCCCATCTGGATCACCCGTTGGCGATAAGGCTCCGCGGCCACAAAATGCAGGCTCGCCATCTTGGTGATGGCATGGCGGATGGCATCGTCGTAAGCTCCCTCGGTAATCTCCCCACCATGCAGGTGAGCCACCGGGATCCGCATCACCAAGGCAGTCTGGACAATGGCCAAGGCCTCGAAGCGGTCACCGAGAACAACAAGGACATCAGGCTTCAAACGTTCCAGGGCGTCGGCAAAACCTATTGTGCCCAACCCCATCGATTTCGCCACCCCCACCGGTGTATCAGACGACAGCAACATCTCGACCTTGGCATCGATATAAAAGCCATCTGCCTCGACTTCTTTCCATGTCTCGCCAAACTCAGGCGAGAGGTGCATACCGCTGACGATCACCTGCAGCGTAAAATGGTCGCTCGCCTCAATATCTTTCATCAGCCAGTAGAGCAACCCGTATTCGGCGCGGGTACCCGTAAAAACTGCCACCTTGCGTCTCATGGGGCAACCCCAGAATTAACACTGCTCGGCAAGTTGATGACCCGGGCCTCCAACCACTCTGCATTGCTGATATCTCCCCGCCTGCAATCAGCGTACATCGGGAGGCGATTCATCAAGGCCCAAATCGGACGGGTCATCACACCCTTGTCATTGGTAGCCTTCAGGAAGGCATCACGCTGCTCACGACTTTCGCAGATGACTGCATTCAGCCAGTAATTGGATCGGCAACCGGCCGGTTCGCAAACAAACTGTACCGAAGTATTCGCGAAGTGCCCGGCATAGCGGGATGCCAGTTCGCGCTTGGCCAGAATGAATGTTTCGAGTTGCTCCAGTTGCGCACAACCCAGCGCCGCGTTCAGGTTTGGCAGACGGTAGTTGAAACCGACCTCATCGTGGAAGAATTCGAACGGATGCGGCCGCTTGGCGGTCGTGGTGAGATGCTTGGCGCGCTGGCCAAGCGCCTGGTCGGTCAGGATCATCCCGCCGCCACCCGTTGTCATGATCTTGTTGCCATTGAAGCTCAAGGTACCCAAGGCGCCGAAAGTTCCTGTGTGCCGCCCCTTGTAGAAACTGCCGAGGGATTCCGCTGCATCTTCAACAAGAGTGATGCTCCAGCGCTTGCAGACGGACACCAGCAGGTCGAGTTCGACCGGATGCCCAAAGGTGTGCATGGGCACGCAGGCGCGGAGCACTCGCTTATCCGCCTTCGCCCTGCACACGCCATCGGGATCGACATGCGCATTGTCTGTCAGCCAGGCCTCAAGCGACTTTGGCGAGAGCCCCAGAGTGTGCCGATCGACGTCGACGAAGACGGGTTCGGCGTTGCAGTAACTGATGGCATTGCAGGTGGCAACGAAGGTGAGTGACTGCGTTATCACCAAGTCGCCCGGCTTGACCCCCGCCAGCAGCAAGGCTATGTGCAGGGCCGCCGTTCCATTGACTACGGCAACGGCCTTGCCGCAAGCTGTGTAGGCGGCCATGTCGCTCTCGAAACGATCGACGTAGGCGCCAACGCTTGAGACAAACGTCGATTCGATGGTGTCGACAACGTAGTCGCGCTCACGCCCCTTGAACACCGGCGCATGCAAGGGGATGAAATCATTGGTACGATACTGCTCGCGGACGAATCGAATCAGGGCTTCGAACATTCTGGGCTCAGACGTTGTAGATGTCGGCCTTGTACTTGGCAAGGTTTTCCGGGCGTGTGAACCAGTCGACCGTGGCAGCGAGGCCCTCGCGAATGCTGTATTCAGGTTCGAACCCGGTCAGATCATGGATTCGCGTATTGTCGCACCAAAGCCGGAACACTTCCGACTTGCCGGGCCGAAGACGCTGCTCTTCCGTCAGAAACTCGACGTCACTGGCCATCAACTCGCGGATGATGTTGAGGGTATCGCCCACTGAAATCTCGAAGTTCGAACCGATATTGACGGTTTCACCAATTGCCTTATCGGCCCGTGCAAGCGCAAGAAAACCGCGACAGGTGTCGGCAACGTAATTGAAATCCCGGGTCGGGCTGACATCGCCAAGCTTGATCTGCTTCTTGCCGCTGGCGATTTGCGTGATGATTGTCGGGATCACGGCACGAGCCGATTGGCGCGGCCCATAGGTATTGAAAGGGCGGGCAACGGTTACCGGCAGCTCGAAGGCATTGTAGAAGCTCATCGCAATGGCATCGGAACCGATCTTCGATGCGCTGTAGGGCGATTGGGGTTGAAGGGGGTGTTTTTCATCAATGGGCACATATTGCGCTGTGCCATACACTTCGCTGGTCGAGGTGTGGATAACCCGCGTCACGCCGTTCTCCAGAGCCGCCTGGCATACATTGAGCGTGCCCTTGATGTTTGTATCGACGTAACTGTCCGGTGCGACGTAGGAGTATGGAATGGCGATCAATGCAGCCAAGTGGAAGACAGTGTCCACCCCCTTGGTGATGTGCTTGCAGTAGTGTGGATCGCGAATATCTCCGTTCAACACCTCGATGTCATTTCTGCAATCCACATCCTCAAGCCAACCCCAGTAGTTGAAGGAGTTGTACTGCGAGAGCGCCTTGACCGTATAGCCTTCACGGACAAGCAGTTCGGTGAGATGGGAGCCAATGAAGCCGTCGGCGCCGGTTACAAGCACATTCATATCAATTCCTTCTTCTTTATCAGTTTTGCGGGAACTCCGCCCCATATTTCAAAGGGCGGCACATTCCGCGTTACTACTGAATTTGCCCCGACAATCGCATTTTCCCCGATCGTAACACCCGGACCAATGAACACATTTGCCCCAATCCAGGAATAGTTGCCGATTACAACATCTCCTCTCTTTTCTGGAATACTCGGACGTGAGTAATCGTAGTCAGGAACGTTCGACTGTGTGTAGATACGCACATTGTGTGATATCGAACACGCGGTCCCGATGGAAATCGAGAAGCCACGGACCGCTTGCATCGTTGACAACTCCCCGATGTAACTTGATTCCTTAATAGAAATCGAACCCTCTCCGTAGAAAAGTATCATTCTGCCGTTGAATCTAAATGATCGATCAATGGAATATTTTTTTCTAAATTCTGCATACTTGATCTGCCAATACAGATGCGATATACGATCAAGGACCTTTACCAGTAATCTAGACAACCTCATCGGTGCGCCAATCTATTAGCTACAGAATGATAGGCAAGCCGTAAATCGAACCACGGCATTGGATATATTCGATTGGACACAAATAACGCCAAAGATAGCATCGCCAGTTGGCCAGCAGCAAAGCCCACTGCAACACCAAAGACGCCAAAATATTTTGCCAACAATAACATTATCACAATCATTCCGCCCCCGGAAACAACCGTTACGACAGAAATAAATTTTGTATTCGATGTGAAAAAGAAAAATCCCGCTATGGCGTAATACATTCCCGTAAACCCATATCCAATAACAACAATAGGCACTAGATCTTTAGTTTTCGAGAATTGCAGACCAAGAAAATATGGAATTATCAACACAAACCCAAAGGCTATCGAAACAGACGCTAGGGCGAAAAATACAAAAACGATATAGGTCACCCCAACAATAAAGGATTTGCCTTCTCGGTCATCTTTCTTGAGTTCGCCATACAACCATGGTCCATAGACCTTCACAAATGCATCAGCTAGCAAGCCGACAACCGCCCCCAGTTGCATTGCCACCGCATAATAGCCAGCTTCGGCAGCCCCGAAGAATGCATTCGTTACAACCTGCCCGCTACCAGCAAGAGCCAACCCTCCGAGCACATGGGGGATCAATGGCAAGCCAAACCCGAGCGCATCGCTTGCCCTGGACTTCCAGTTGGACGGCGGCTTCAACAGTTCATCGCGCTGCAGCCGATAGATCGCAAGGAGACCAAAAATCGTCACAGCAACTCCTTGACCAATCAGTCGCCCCTGCCAAGCCATCCCGACGAGCAGAATGAGCACAAGGGATAGAGCAGCATTCACCAAACTTTGGCCAATCTGAAATCTGCCATACCGTAACGCGGCGCCTGAGGCCTGCCACAAAGCAAGCCTGACATTTCCGAGAAACTGGAAGCCGGAGAGAACCACTGCGACCAGAAGCCAATCGACCGGCACGCCTGTCGCATCGACCAGCAAGTCACCCACCATAAATACCGCCAGAAAGACAATTGTGGTGCTTGCCAACAATATTCCGACGCATGCACCGACGTATTCGGCCAATTCACGCTTGTCGAGCTGAAAATACCGTACCGAAACCGCACCGTGCACAGACAAACCGGTAAATGCTCCGAAGACACTCAGAACAATCGCAAACATCGCGATGGTGCCGTAATCAGCAGGACTCAATACGCGCGTCAGCACCGGCATCAACAAGAAAGGAATGCCCGCATTGAGTATGTTCGCGCCAAGATAAATTCCGGCATTACCAGCGAGTTTGGCGGGCAATCTCATCGTAGAAGAGAAAACCAACAACACCTTTGCCCACCCACACCTAGTGGGGATCCAGAAATGTGCATCGAAATTAACACTGCGACGGGAATACTATGAAACACACGTTCCAAAGAAACTGCGAACCGCATCTGCAACGACGCCAGCCTCCTGAAGCGAAAGATGTTCGCCGATCGGCAGACTCAACAACAGCGAATCGGATCGATTGACAAAGAGCGACTCGCACCCTTGGCCTAGATATTCGTATGCAGCAAGCTTAGGCAGCGCAATCGGATAATGAATTCCTGTTTCAATTCCTTTTTGAGCGAGGTATTCCTTGAGGGCGTTCCGCTGTTCCGTTCGAACAACAAACAGATGGTAGGCTTGCTTTGCCCAAGGCTGCCGAACAGGAAGCAGGAGGCCTTGAATCCCCTTCAATGCATCAAGATAATAATCTGCAATCTGGATACGCGTTTCCGTCCATGAGTCGAGATGCGGGAGCTTTGCACTGAGTATTGCCGCCTGAATGCCGTCCAGCCGTGAGTTACGTCCCTCGAATTCATGGTCGTACTTTGCAACCCGCCCGTGATTGGCGATCTTCCTTGCCTTCAGCGCAAGGGCTTCGTTATTCGTAGTAATCGCCCCGGCGTCGCCGTATGCGCCCAGGTTCTTCCCTGGATAGAAGCTGAAGGTCGCAATATCCCCTAACGAGCCAACACGACGGCCTCGGCACTCAGCCAGATGCGCCTGCGCACAGTCCTCAATAATCTTGAGGCCTTTTTCTTTAGCAAGATCGACTAGAGAGTCCATATCGCAAGGGTGACCGTACAAATGCACCGCGATGATTGCCGATGTTTTATCTGAAAGCTTCGCTCGCACGTCGTCAGCAGTCAGGACATACGAATCCTCATCGACATCGGCAAACACCACCTTATGCCCTGAACGGGTAACAGCCTCCGAACTCGCAATAAAACTATTCCCCGGAACAATGATTTCTGAGCCCCGTGGCAAACCAAGAGCTTCTATGGCAATCTCAATGGCATCGGTGCCATTTCCAACCCCAACGCAATGATTTGCGCCGATCAAGGCAGCAAATTGATTTTCGAACGTCTGTGCATAAGACCCGCCGACAAATGCGGTCTCCCTGATGACCGAAGCGATGGCTAAGTCAATATCGGCCTTGATCGACTGATACTGAGCATGAAGATCAAGGAATTTGATCACTTGGCTACTCCTGATATTTTTCGAGCGGGATTTCCAACGTAAACCCCGGGCTCCGTAATGTCTTTGGTCACGACCGCACCAGCACCGACCACAACATCTTCGCAGATCGAAACTGGAAGAATGGTGGCGTTGCTTCCTATGGACACTCGATTGCCAACCTTCGTCTCGCTCCAAAGGAGTTTATTGCCCTTTGCAGGCCCGCCACGGGAAAAACGATCGTTGATAAACATGACGCCATGCCCAATAAAACACTCTTCTCCAATGGAAACCAATTCGCACACAAAACTGTGTGACTGTATGCGTGTCGCACGGCCAATCGTTACATCCTTTTGAATCTCGACAAATGGACCGATAAACACTTCGTCGCCAATTGAACAACCAAAGATGTTCGCCGGTTGAACAACGGTAACACCCCTGCCAAATTGGACATCAACGATACCAACCTGCTTAAGATTCGGCGAATGCACTTAGACACCACCGAGTTTGCAATGGCGCGGCGTGAACCTGAGGGGCACTTCCTTGCCGGTCTCGATGGATTCGTAAATTGCGTTAATCAACTCGAGGCTCTTCCGCCCTTCCAGACCATCGACGAGATGTCTTTTATCGTTCTGAATGCAATCAACGACATGTTCGTAATAGGCTTGGTGACCAAATCCATAAACGCTAGGTGGGTTGACCGAGAATTTCTCCAGAACATCGTCATCACCGGGAGATGGATTGACGAAATTCCACGTTTTCATCTTGTTGACCGCAAAACCGGCAATCTCAACCGATCCGCCTTCACCGAGAATCGAGATGGAACCTTCAAGATCCTTCGGGCGTACGGCCGTCGTAGCCTCAATTAGACCCAAGGCGCCATTCCTGAAACGCAGAACTACCACGGCAGTATCTTCAGCCTCGATTTTGGCCAGCGCAGTGCGGCTCATCGCAAAGACGCTGTCGACTTCGCCCATCATCCATTCCAGAAGATCCACGTGATGACTTGCCTGGTTAGTCAACACGCCGCCGTCGAACGCCCAAGTCCCGCGCCAAGGGTCCTGATCATAATAGGACTGCGGGCGACACCAGCGCACCCGGACCGTGCCCATAACCAATTTGCCAAAACGCCCAGCCTCCAGAGCTTCCCGCAATTTGACGACTGGCACGTTAAAGCGGTTCTGCTTCACGACAAAAAGCTTGCATCCGGCCAGATCACAAGCCTCGATCATGCGATCCGCATCATCCAGAGTCAGCGCCATCGGCTTTTCAACGACGACGTGTTTGCCGTATTTGGCGAGGTCGATAACATCCCGAGCGTGGTTGCCGCTTTCCGTAAGTACAACCACAACATCTACCGGAACGGATTGCATCATCTGATGCATATCAGCGAAATAGGGGACAGAAAACTGATTTCCGACCTTCCTTGCCTTCTCTTCGACGATATCGCAGACAGACATCAATGAAGCACCATCGATCTCCTTGAACCCCAAGAGTTCCGAATGCCTTTTCGCGATACGGCCACAACCAACCAGTGCAAACTTTAAAGTCATTGAGTGATCTCCTAACAAGCTTTGGCAGAAATAGGGGAAACGCCCTACCTTCCGATCGCGAAATATTCGATGCCGCTCGCCCGCACGAGTTTCGGATCGTAGAGGTTGCGACCGTCGAAGACGACCGGGTTCCTAAGCGCCGCCTTGATCGCCGCGAAATCCGGACTGCGGAATTCCTTCCACTCGGTGACGATAACCAGCGCGTCGGCATCCTTCAGGGCGCCCATCGGGCTCTCGGCGTAGTTCAGGCCCGGGTCGTCGCCGAAGATGCGCTGCGTCTCGTGCATGGCGACCGGATCGTAGGCGGTGACAGTGGCGCCGGCAGCGAAGAGGTCGGCGATCAGTTCGCGGCTCGGCGCTTCGCGCATGTCGTCGGTATTCGGCTTGAAGGCCAGGCCCCAGAGGGCGAAGTGCTTGCCCTCGAGGTGGTCAAAGCGGCCCCGGATCTTGCCGGTCAGGACGTGCTTCTGGGCGTCGTTGGCTTCTTCGACGGCAGTCAGCACCTTGAGTGTGATGTTGGCGTCGTCCTTGGCCGTCTGGATCAGCGCCTTGACGTCCTTGGGGAAACAGGAGCCACCATAGCCGCAGCCGGGGTAGAGGAAGTGGTAGCCGATGCGCGGGTCGGAGCCGATGCCCTGACGGACCATCTCGATGTCGGCGCCGAGCACTTCGGCGAGGTTGGCGAGTTCGTTCATGAAGCTGATGCGTGTCGCCAGCATGGCATTGGCGGCGTACTTGGTGAGTTCGGCGCTCTTGACGTCGGTGACGATCAGGCGTTCGTGGTTGCGCTGGAAGGGCGCGTAGAGGGCGCGCATCAGGTGGATGGTCTGTTCATCCTCGGCGCCGACGACGATTCGGTCGGGACGCATGAAGTCTTCGACGGCCGCCCCTTCCTTGAGGAATTCCGGATTGGAAACGACGCTGTAGGGGATGTCGACCACACGCTTCGCCAGTTCGTCGGCGACGGCCGCCCTGACTTTGTCGGCGGTACCGACCGGTACCGTGCTCTTGTCGACGATGACCTTGTAGTCGGTCATCAGGCGGCCGATGTTGCGGGCGGCAGCCAGTACGTACTGGAGGTCGGCCGAGCCGTCCTCGTCGGGCGGGGTGCCGACGGCGATGAACTGTATGGTGCCGTGACGGACCGCCTTGTCGATGTCGGTGGTGAATTGCAGGCGGCCGGCGGCGACGTTGCGGCGGACCATGTCCAGCAGGCCCGGTTCGTGAATCGGGATGCCGCCTTCCTCGAGGATGCGGATCTTCTCGGGGTCAAGGTCGAGACAGAGCACGTCATTGCCCACTTCGGCTAGGCAGGTGCCACTAACCAGGCCGACGTAGCCGGTACCGATGATTGTTACTTTCATGATCACTCCACAGTCACAGATTTCGCCAGGTTTCTCGGCTTGTCCACATCGGTTCCCTTGACCAGCGCCACGTGGTACGAGAGCAATTGCAGCGGAACCACATGCAGGATCGGCGACAGTTCGCCGTAGTGCTCCGGCAGGCGCAGCACATGCACGCCTTCCGAGGCGGCGATCTCGGAATCGGCATCGGCGAACACATAGAGCTCGCCGCCCCTGGCCTGAACTTCCTTGAGGTTCGACTTCAGCTTGTCGAGCAACTGGTCGTTCGGGGCGATCGAGATCACCGGCATGTCGGCATCGACCAGCGCCAGCGGGCCATGTTTGAGTTCACCGGCAGGGTAGGCTTCGGCATGGATGTAGGAGATCTCCTTGAGCTTCAGCGCGCCTTCGAGGGCAATCGGGTAGTGCCGGCCACGTCCAAGAAACAGGGCGTGGTGCTTGTCGGCGAAGCGTTGCGCCCAGACCTTGATGTCGCTTTCGAGTTCGAGCACCTTGTTGACCGCAACCGGCAGGTGGCGAAGCTGGTCGATGTAGGCGCTTTCCTGGGCCGGGCCGAGCTTCTGTTTGACCTTTGCCATGACCAGGGTGAGCAGGAAGAGCGCGGCGAGCTGGGTGGTGAAGGCCTTGGTCGACGCGACACCGATTTCCGGGCCGGCGCGGGTGATGAAGCGCAGCACGCATTCGCGGACGATGGCGGACTCGGGGACGTTGCAGAGGGCCAGGGTCTTGTTCTGGCCCAGGCGCTTGGCGTGCCGTAGCGCAGCCAGGGTGTCGGCGGTTTCGCCGGATTGCGAGATGGCGACGATCAGCTGCTTCGGGTTGGGTACCGAGGTGCGATAGCGGTATTCGCTGGCGATCTCGACATTGCAGGGCACGCCGGCGATGGCTTCGAGCCAGTAGCGGGCGGTGTAGCCGGAGTGGCTGCTGGTGCCGCAGGCGAGGATCAGGATGGCATCGACGTCGGCGAGCAGATTCGCGGCTTCGGCGCCGAAGATGCCGGGCTGGATGGTCTTGCTGCCGCCGACGATTTCGAGGGTGTTGGCCAGCGCTTCGGGTTGCTCGAAGATTTCCTTCTGCATGTAGTGCTGGTAGTTGCCGAGTTCGACGGCGGCGGCGGAGAGTTGCGAGACATGCACCGGGCGGTCGACCGGGGTGCCGTCGAGGCGGGTGATCTTGACGCCGGCTGCGGTCAACTCGGCGATGTCGCCATTTTCCAGATAGACCATGTTGCGGGTGACTTGCAGCAGCGCGGAGGCGTCGGAGGCGGCGTAGTTGCCGGTGTCGGAGAGTCCGAGCAGCAGGGGCGAGCCTTCGCGGGCGACGATGACTTTGCCGGGTTGCTGGTGGTCGATGACGGCAATGGCGTAGGCGCCGACGAGGCGGCGGCAGGCAAGGCGGACGGCGGCAAAGAGGTCGGGCGCGGTCTGCAGCGTGGCTTCGATGAGGTGGGCGATGCTTTCGGTGTCGGTGTCGGAGGTGAAGACGTGGCCTCGGGCGCTGAGTTCGTTGCGCAGGCTTTCGTAGTTTTCGATGATGCCGTTGTGGACGACGGCGATCGAGCCGGAGACGTGCGGGTGGGCAT
Source organism: Candidatus Dechloromonas phosphorivorans (assembly GCA_016714975.1). Lineage (GTDB taxonomy): Bacteria > Pseudomonadota > Gammaproteobacteria > Burkholderiales > Rhodocyclaceae > Azonexus > Azonexus phosphoriphilus. Next base: position 115,883 of record JADKBR010000028.1, read on the forward strand.
TACGCTCGGAGGGGACGCCGTGGGTGGCCCAGCGGGTGTGGGCGATGCCGGTGACCGACCGGGTGCTGGCCGAGGCGGTTTCGAGTTCGGCGACACGGCCGACCGAGCGTACCCGCTCGATGCCGGCAGCGCTGATGACGGCCAGGCCGGCCGAGTCGTAGCCCCGGTATTCGAGCCTTTTCAGGCCTTCAACGAGAACGGGAACGATGTTCTTGCTGGCCGCTGCCGCAACGATGCCGCACATGATATATCCCGCCAGGAAATCCCCGGATTATAGCGGCAGGCTCACTTTCCGGCCAGACCGACCGGACCGCGGACCGATCGGCCTTATTCGATCGGCCCTGCAGCAACGGCCTTCAGGGACTTCCCGTGCCGGTCCTTGCCCGACAGAATCGGCTCGCCAACAGATAACGGCCAGACGATGGACATGCAACGCAGGCCCAAGAGTCTTTATTCAGTAACAAAACCTGTCTGGCAAAGCCCCTTCAGGCTCAGCACCAGGACGCCCACCTTCACATTTTTGTCTTATCCGTCGGGGTCCTGCACATCAGCAGTTGGGGTGTCTTCAGGCTCGCCTGATAGGCGGCAATGGCAACCAGTTGGGCATTGTCGTATGTCTTGATGGCATCGAACATTTCAACAGGGACATCGACGCGCTTTCCATCGCGGACATCAGTCATCTGCCGCAGCAGATATTTGTAATGCTGGCCTGCCAGGACAGGGTAGAGCGCATCCTTGCGTCCCGCGCCATTCTCCTGATGGCACATGGCACACTTGTTGTTGTAGAGTTGCTTGCCCTCGGCCACCTGCTTGGCCGCATCGGCGCCTTCGTACTTGCCCGAATCCAGCGGGAAGCACAGGGTCCCGATATAGGCCGCGACGTCGGCCAGCGCCTGAGCATCGGGGATTTTCCTGGCAAACGGGTACATCGTCGGGTTGTAACGCACCCCGGAGCGAATGTCGGCGAGTTGTTTGATCAGCACGGTCTGGTGCTGGCCAGCCAGTTGCGGGATGCTGCCGTCACGATTGCCGGCCCCGCTCGGCAGGTGGCAGGCTTCGCAGTAGGCCGTGTAGTATTTCTGGCCGGTCCGCCAGTGACCCTTGAGCTTCAGGGCCTCGCCCTTTTCCGTACGCGGGGTATTCCCGGGGTAGCTCCTGATATCGATCGCGGCCTTCTTTTCCTCTTCGGCCTGAGCGCCCGAGAACACAAGCACACACGCGCCGACCGCGACCATCGCCAACTTCATTCTTGAGATTGCTTTCATGACTCCTCCTGTTTCTTTTTTTGGATCAAACACCCAGCGTCAGACAACTCAACCCGCGACCTTCCTCCAGCAAGAGCAACTTCGGCGCGGACTCGATTGCATCGCAGGGTTCAATTGAAGACGACCCCGGACCGGCAGACCATTTGGCGGGCAATGACCGGGTTTGTCAACCAGAACCTGGCGACGCAGCGATGTCGTCGACCGCCCTTTCAGGGCAGCAGGTTCACTATGCCATAGAGTCCCGCCAGGCAACCGCCTCGGATTCTGCTGCCACAGCATCCATCACATCGAGAACCGGTTCGAGGCGAAACTGGAAAACCGCAAACGCAGTGGTCAATTTGTGCACATCGGAGGGCTTGTCGGTTTCGATCACCGCGTAGCCGCCGAATTCCCCAACACGCACGAGAAACTGGTGGAAGCTCAGGCTTGGGGGCATCTGCCACTGCTGAAAGACACCCAATACCCGCTTCTGCGCAGCCTCGTAGTCAGAGTGAGACCCGCCTGGGCGCTCCCACCACGTGAGGACGTATTTCACTTTGCCTCCTTATCTCGGTTGACTTCAGTAATGTCACCGACACGCCCTGCCGCATCCAATACCGCCCTTCCACAGACGCCGCCCTGAATCATCGGTCTTTCACCGGGGCTGCCTGAACCTTGGGCGCTATCGGCAGAGCCGGCCTGCCGGTCGGTGGCTTTCGGCTCAATGGAAGCGTTGGGCTGAGTCGCTGTGCCATCTCGCCGAAAATTCCGTTCGTCCTTGGGAAAGGCTCTCTCAGTCTGCCCACGAACATTGCCGGAAGCGCCGACCAAACCGTCATCATCGCTCCGCTACCGCGCCTGTGATCGGCGAGCAGAACCAGATCTTGTTGCCTTCGCTGTCGAGAAAGCTTCCTACGTAGAACCCCTCTGCGGGGTACGGTTGCACAGGATTGGCAACCGTTACTCCGCGCGCCCTGAGTTCCAGCTCGGTATCCGGGGCATGATCAGTGGCAAAGGTGATGCGCGGATTAAGTTCATCCGAGGGAAGCGCATACCAACCGTCAGCTGCAGGCTTCAGCATCACGATGACATTGCCCAGACAGTAGCCTACCTGCCGCGCGCCTTCAAACGCAGGGGGCAGGCCCAGCGTCTCACCGTAAAAGCATTTGGCGCGCTCCATATCACTCGCTGCCAAGGCGATCACCTTGAGTTTCTGAATCCCCAGGGAACCCATATCCGATGCCCTTTCTGCTTTGCCAGTCATGCCGCCGTGGTAGCGTCTGCCAAGGCCCTCCGACCGCCTCTCTAAAATTAGACAAGCCGTATTGGCGGCGAGTTCAATGCTCGACAATCCGGGCCGAGGCAGTACAGCCCACCGCACGCATCTGCTGCGGCGCAGTTACCGCGAGGACCGCATGGTCTAGAACGAGGCACTGGTCACCGGCCGCGCGATCTCCTGCAGCGATGACCACGTTAGCCCGTCACACCCTTGACGACGACGCTCCGGCGAATGGCGTCGCCACCTTGACGGTCGAACTGGCCACCATCGTCCGCATTGCCTGCCGCTCATCGCTCGCTTCCGGCAGCACACCCACCTTCGACATCCTCGGCCGCCCCAACGCCACGCAACAGCAAGCGATCGAACTCCTGCGACAGATCAAGGTGTAGTCAGAAACGGATTGGCAAATTCAAGACAAGCGCCTCAAATATCACTAGACCTCGCTCGTCACTCAATGGAACTTCAGCCCTGGAAACGCGGAATGCCCTGCAGGCCATGGCGGTCGAGGGCGGCCATGATTGCCGTCATGGCCTCGGCGGCGCCGAGCGGCAGGTGATATTCGACGAACCGCGTCAGCCGTGTTTCCACGGGATTGATCTCGACCGTCGGTATCCCGGCGCGTGCCGCCCAGACCACTGGCTCGGCAATGTAGGGAAGACACCCGAGGTGCCGATGGTGAACACCATGTCGATGCCCTCCTCCAGGGCGTCCGCGAATCGCGTCATCGCTCCCGCCGGCAAGGCTTCCCCGAAGAGCACGACGTTCGGCCGCAGGACGCTGCCGCACACCGGGCAACGCGGCGGCAGCTCGCGCCCCGCCAGATCGTCGACTGTCTCGCCATGGTCGCACGCGGTACAGATCAGTTCCTGGAGATTCCCGTGAATCTCGATGAGGTCGGAACTGCCGGCCTTGCGGTGCAGACCATCGACGTTCTGGGTGAACACGACGACCCTGGACAATACCTGTTCGAGAACGGCGATGGCGCGATGAGCGGAATTGGGCATCGCCCCGCGACAATTCTGCTCGATCTGGGCCAGGTATTTCCAGGTGATGTCCGGCCGGACCGCGAACACGTCGCCGGACAGCGCCGTCTCGATCGGCAGCCCATCCTCCGTCGCTTCGTCGTTGTACAACCCGCCGACCCCGCGATAGGTTGGCAATCCGGAATCCGCCGAGATGCCGGCGCCGGTGATGAACAGGACCCGGCGCGCCGCGGCGAGACGGCGGGAGATGCGATCGATGGCGGTGAGCGTATCCACGGCCTTTTACCTTCATTGGCGATACGCCGATTATGAACATGTGGCAAGCGCATGAACAGCCTCCTGCCAATCCCGGATGCGCAAGGCGATCCTGTTTGTCCGGCCGCCCGCCCCGGCGCCTGCGTTCGCTTCAATGTCCGGTTCTTGCCGGAAGCCGGGAGACATTCTCGACACTCGCTGTATAGTATGCCAATGTAAAGCCGTCATGGGCGCCGCATCGGCCCATCGAGTCCGGCAGGCAGCCGTCAAAAACGCGATCGGAGGGGTGGAACATGGTGGAGGTCAGAATCTTCTTGTCCACCGTTAGCGCGGAGTTTCGCAGCTACCGCGACGCCTTGCGCCATTACCTGGAGCGCCCCAATGTCACGGCGAAGGTGCAGGAAGACTTCATCGCAACCGGCAGCGAAACGCTGGACATGCTCGACGACTACATACGTCAGTGCGAGGTGGTGATCCACCTGGTGGGCGACATGACCGGCGCGATGGCGCCGGCGCCGTCGGTGGCGGTGATCCGGCAACACTATCCGGATTTCGGCAGCCGGCTTCCCCCGGTAGCCACGTTTCTGGAGACCGGTGGACCGCTCCTCTCCTATACGCAGTGGGAAGCTTGGCTCGCGCTCTATCACGGCAAGCGGTTGATCATCGCCGTGCCGGAGAGCGGCGCCCAACGGGATGACCTCTCCGCGCCCAACCCGCTCCAGGCCGCCGCCCAACAGGAGCATCTGGCGCGCCTGAGGAGCATCAATCGTCACCCGGGAATTCGTTTCGTCTCGGCCGACCAGTTCGCCGCCGAGGTCTGGCGCTCAAGTCTGCTCGACATCCTGATCGAGGCCGGGCTGGTCAGGAAACCAGTCAGTCTCCCCTACACGAGCCTCGGCGACCTGTTCAAGGGGCGCGAGCCCCTGCTTGCCGCGCTGACCATTCAGTTCGGACCGTTCCCGCAGGGCAACGACCAAGCAGCCGTCGCCAAGGCGCTGACCGGGCTGGGCGGCGTCGGCAAGACGCGGCTGGCGCTCGAGTACGCCTGGCGGCGCGGCGGCTACACGGCGATGTTGCTGGTTGGCGCCGACAGCGCCGCAGCCCTCGAGCGCAATCTGGCCGCCCTGTGCGGGGCAGCGATCCTCGATCTCCCCGCGAAGGGCGAGACCGACGAAGGCTGGCAACGCGATGCCGTCGTCACCTGGCTCAACCAGCATCCCGGCTGGCTGCTGATTCTCGACAACGTCGATACGAAACCCGCTGCGTCCGCCGTCAAGACGCTGCTCGCAAAATTGCTCGGCGGGCATGTCCTGATCACCAGCCGGCTGGCGAACTGGAGCGCCAGCGTTGCAACCGTTCCCGTGGATCTGCTCGCACCCGATGCCGCCGCAGACTTTCTGCTGTCGCGGACTGCGGGAAAACGCCGGCTGCAGCCCGACGATCCCGCCGCTGCGCAGATCCTGGCCGGAGAGTTGGGTTATCTCGCGCTCGCGCTCGAGCAGGCCGGCGCCTACATCGTCCAGCGGCGTCTCAGCTTCGGCCAGTACCTGAGCGAATGGCAACGCCGGCGCGAAACGGCGCTGGGATGGTACGACCCGGCCCTTATGGAATACCCGACCAGTGTCGCGATCACCTGGCAGACTTCGTTCGACCAGCTCAAGGCGCCTGCCCGCCGGCTGCTGCAGCGCCTCGCCTGGCTGGCCCCGGAACCCGTTCCCGAGTCGCTGCTCGACGTACCCGTAGCCGGAGATGATCCGGCCGCCGCCGACCCCTGTGGCGCCCTCGCGGAACTCGAGTCGTACTCGCTGGTGACACGTTCTGCCGACCTTCCTGCTTTCAGCGTGCACCGTCTGGTGCAGGAGGTCACCCGGCGCGGCCAGCGCGACGACTCCGCCCATGGCCCGCTGGTCGAAGCGCTGAACTGGGTGAACGAGGCGTTTGTCGGCGATCCTCTTGATGTCCGCAACTGGGCGGTCCTCGATCCCCTGGCGGCGCACGCGCGGGCGGTCGCGGCCTGCGCGGATGGAGTCGGCATTCCCGACCCCACTACCCGCCTGCTCAACTACGTCGGTCTGCTGCTTAATCAGAAAGCCTTGTACGCCGAGGCCGAGCCGTTAATGCGCCGGGCGCTGGCGATCGACGAGGCGAGCTTCGGCACCGACCATCCGAGAGTGGCAAGCGACCTCAACAACCTGGCCCTGTTGCTGCAAGCCACCAACCGTCTGGCCGAGGCCGAGCCGCTGCTACGCCGGGCGCTGGCGATCGACAAGGCGAGTTTCGGCGCCGACCACCCCAGTATCGCCATCCGGCTCAACAACCTGGCTGTGTTGCTGAAGTCCACCAACCGGCTGGCCGAGGCCGAGCCGCTGATGCGCCGGGCGCTGGCAATCGACGAGGCGACTTTCGGCCCGGACCACCCTGACGTCGCCCGCGACCTCAACAACCTGGCTTGGTTGCTGAAGGCCACCAACCGGCTGGCCGAGGCCGAGCCGCTGATGCACCGAGCGCTGGCAATCGACGAGGCGAGCTTCGGCGCCAGCCACCCGAGAGTGGCTACCGACCTCAACAACCTGGCCGCATGGCTGCAGGCCACCAACCGGCTGGCCGAGGCCGAGCCTCTGATGCGCCGGGCACTGGTGATCGACGAGGCGAGTTTCGGCGCCGACCACCCGAGAGTGGCTACCGAGATCAACAACCTGGCCCAGTTACTGCAGGCCACCAACCGGCTGGCCGAGGCCGAGCCGCTGATGCGCCGGGCGCTGACAATCGACGAGGCGAGCTTCGGCCCGGACCACCCCGATGTCGCCCGCGACTTCAACAACCTGGCCCAGTTGCTGAAGGCCACCAACCGACTGGCCGAGGCCGAGCCGCTGCTACGCCGGGCGCTGACGATCGACGAGGCGAGCTTCGGCCCGGACCACCCCGATGTCGCCCGCGACTTCAACAACCTGGCCCAGTTGCTGAAGGCCACCAACCGACTGGCCGAGGCCGAGCCGCTGATGCGCAGGGCGCTGACAATCTGCGTCAGAAGCCTGGGTGCGGATCACCCCTCATCCCGGATCGTAATGGCCAATTACACCGGCCTGCTGCAGGGCATGGGCAGGACAGACGACGAAATCAGCGCGGCGCGGGCGTCCTTGATCGCTTGACTTGCCCTTGGCAAACGACGGTTCGCCAACGACCGGCCGCTAGGACCCGACGGCCGAAACGGGACTTGACGCTGCGTCGCTGCGCGCAACAGCAGCCCGTCCACGACAGAATTCACGTTTTTCAGTCCTTTTTCGGCGTCGACCGCGGCAGCCTGCTGCAACTGCCGCTGGCGAACCGCACGCGGTTGCCGGATTTCAAGGCTGATGCGCCCGATCACGCCGGTGTCGGCGGACTGTATTCGAGTGGCGGCGCTCGTTTGACGATCAGGCCGGGAGATCTTCGCTGGCTGCGCCTGATGGCAATTGCCGGACGCGGGCTGCCACCGCGGCGGCCCAGTGGCGGTAGGCCGGCTCGCCGGGATGGAATCCGTCCGGAGCGAGATAAGACGGATCCCGGGGATAGTCCAGGGAGACCACGGCGCACCGCCCATCGCGGCTGGCAAAGCGCAGGAGTTCATCGTTGAAGCGCCGGGCGCGCAGGCCGACACACCATCTCAACGGCTGCGGCAACGCTGTGAAGCGGTGCATTGGCGGCAATGCCGACAGCAGGATGTGCCGGACGCCAAAGCCGGATTCCAGCAGATCGAGCAAGCTGGCCAATGCGGCTGTCCATTGCCGGGTTCGCCGGCCGGTGATGACGTCATTGACTCCAATCGACACGATTGCCACGTCGAAGCGCCCGCCGGCGACTCCTCGAGTCGTCCGATGAGGTCGCGGGTCGTGACGCCCGATTCCGCATGAAGCTGCCAGTTCACCTTGAAATCCGGCATCAGTTCCTCGACGAGGCGACCTGCCAGAGCGCTCGCCTGCGATGCGGCGCCAACCCCCGCAGCGGCGGAGTCACCAAGGATCAGCAGGTTGAGCGCTGGTCCGCCCCCGCTCACGCCAGACCGGTCTCCCGGTGCTTCCGGCAACCTGGGTGTCACGCGCCGGACATACACGCCCTGCGCGAAGAGCAGTGGCGAAAGGGCCAGTGCGGGCAGCCAGCTCAGCAAGCCTTTCATGGGCGTCGGTTCATGGTCCATGCAGGCGGATCCGGACGCGGGGACTAACCCATGTGAAAGAAGTTCAGCTTGTTGCCGTCCAGGTCGCGAAAATAAGCTGCATGGAAACCGGCTAAGCGCTCGCCCGGTTTGCCTTCATCGGTGGCCCCGAGTTCGATAGCCAGCGCGTAGAGACTGTCGACATCTTCCCTTCTGCCAACGACGAGTGCCACCATGGTTCCATTGCCGACAGTCGCGGGCCGCCCGTCAAAGGGCGTCATCACCCCGACTGAAGGCGCCTGCATGCTGGTGCCCCACGCCACGCCACGTTCGCTTTCCCAAACGCGCTTGCCGCCCATCGCGGCAAAAAGCTGGTCGTAGAACGCAGTGGCGCGAGCCAGGTCGTTGGTGCCCAGAGTGACGTAGCCAATCATGATTTCTCCTTGAATGTGATTGCAATGAGGTGCTGGAACGGGCCCCGTGTGCCTCTCCAGTTTACGTTGAAAATCCGGATCGCCCCGGATCCCGGGATTTGAAGACTGCCGGCCCGTTGCAGGCATTGGGCAGGACAGTCGACGAAGATGATCCGGTTTCCTGTTCTTTTTCGCCGTCGACCGCAGCAGCCCCCCGTAACTGCTGCTCGCGCAGCGCACGCAGTTCCGGGGTTTCGAGGCTGATGCGGCCGAGCGCCCCGCTTCGATAGTCGGTCAGCAGGATCGCCGCCGCCTTCTCGCAGTCGGGTTCTCCGCCACGGCCCTTGAGCAGGCAGCCGCGCTTCCTGGCTACAGCCTCGATGACTGCGGTGCCGTCCAGGCCTTCGGTGGCGAATCCATAGCGCGCCGTGAGCAGCGCTGGGTAGCTTGCGAGCAGAAAACCAGCGAGAAAGGTCGCCACCTCCTCGCCGATGTAGGCATTGACGCCGACCGCGTGACTGGCCGCCAGCATCAGGCCGTCGATCGGATGGTCGATCTTCGGCCACAGCAGGCCCGGCGTGTCGTAGAGGCACAGCCGCGAACTGATGTCGATGCGCTGTTGGCTCTTGGTCACTGCCGGCTGGTCGCCGACGGCCGCGACCTTTTTCCTGACCAGCGCGTTCATCAGCGTCGATTTGCCGACATTGGGGATGCCCATGATCATCAGGCGCAGTGGCTTGACGGCATCCTTGCGGTGCGGCGCGAGTTGCTGGGCCAGCGCCGGAATGCCGGCCACATCACTGGCTTTCTTGCACGATATCGCCACCGCCCTGACACCCGGCTGCTGGGAGAAATGATCGAGCCAGGCCCTGGTGGCCAACGGATCGGCCATGTCGGCCTTGTTCAGCAGCTTGAGACACGGACGCTGACGGAAGGCACGCAGCTCGTGAATCATCGGGTTGCTGCTCGCCTGCGGCAGGCGGGCATCGACCACCTCGACAACGACATCGGCCAGCGCCAGCGTCTCGGCCGCCTTTTTGCGGGCCGAGGTCATGTGACCGGGGAACCATTGGATGGACATGATCGAAGAAAATCCGTTGATGGGGCGCGTATTATCGCAGCTCACATCGCCGGAAACGCCTTCATGCACATTTGGGTCGACGCGGACGCCTGCCCCGGCGTCATCAAGGAAATTCTCTACCGGGTCGCCGAACGCACCCGCCTGCCACTGACGCTGGTCGCCAACCAGTGGCTGAAAACCCCGCCCTACCCGAGCATCCGGTCGATTCAGGTAGCCAGGGGGGTTCGACGTCGCCGACCATCACATCGTCGATCAGGTGGAGGCAGGCGACCTGGTCATTACCGCCGACATCCCGCTGGCTGCCGCCGTGATCGACAAGGGCGCGCTGGCCTTGAACCCGCGCGGCGAACTCTACAGCAAGGAAAACATCCGGCAGACGCTGGACATGCGCAACTTCATGGACACCCTGCGCAGCAGCGGGTCGACACCGGCGGGCCACCGGCGTTCAGCCTGGCTGACCGCCAGGCATTCGCCAACCAGCTCGACCGCCTGCTGGCGGGCCGCCAAACCCTCAGACTACCTCACGCACTTCATCGAAGCGAAGGTTCGGGAACTTTCCTTGACCATGTTGAGATAGACGTTGTTGGGTGCGAGACCAGGTCATCGCCGCCGTCGAGCGCGACGTTGGCGCTATAGCGTTCGGAGAGCTGGCGCAGTTCGGCGGGGTCACCGTGAATCCAGCGGGCGGTCGCGCAGTTGTAATGCTCGAAATGACCAGCACCCCGTATTCGTTCTCCAGCCGGCTGGCCACGACGTCGAATTGCAGCGTGCCGACCGCGCCGAGGATCAGGTCGGTGCCCGAAAGTGGGCGAAAGAGCTGCGTCGCACCTTCTTCAGACAGTTGTTGAAGACCTTTCTGCAACTGTTTGATTTTCAGTGGATTCTTAATTCTCGCCAAACGAAAATGTTCTGGGGCAAAGGAAGGAATGCCGGTGAAACGGATGTCTTCGCCTTCGCTGAAGGCTTCACCGAGGCGGATCGTGCCGTGGTTGGGAATGCCGATGATGTCCCCCGGCCAGGCCTCGTCGGTCGTGCTGCGATCGCGCGCCATGAAGGTGATGGCGTTGTTGACCGCCAGGGTCTTGCCGGAGGCGACCTGCCTGACTTTCATGCCGCGCTCGAAGCGGCCGGAACAGACGCGCAGGAAGGCGATGCGGTCGCGGTGCCGGGGTCCATGTTGGCCTGGATCTTGAACACGAAGCCCGAAAACTTCGCCTCATTCGGTTGTACCGTGCGCATGACCGCCGGCCGCGCGATCGGCGCCGGCGACAGTTCGACCACGGCATCGAGCAGGCTCTGGACACCGAAGTTGTTGACCGCCGAGCCGAAGAACACCGGTGACTGCTTGCCGGCCAGGTAGGCCTCGGCGTCGAAGGCGTGCGATGCTCCGCGCACCAGTTCGATATCGACGCGCAATTCGTCGGCCTGCCGACCGATCAGTTCGTCCAGACGGGAGTTGTCGAGTCCCCGGATGATCTCCGCGGTCCCCTTTTCGGCTTGCGGGTCGAAAAAGGCGACGGTGTCGTCGTAGAGATGATAGACCCCGCGAAAACGCTTGCCCATGCCGATCGGCCAGGACATCGGCGCACACTGAATGCCGAGCACCGACTCGATCTCGTCGAGCAGGTCGATCGGCTCCTTGCCTTCGCGGTCGAGCTTGTTGATGAAGGTCAGGATCGGTGTGTCGCGCATGCGGCAGACGTTCAGGAGCTTGATCGTCTGCGCCTCGACGCCGTTGACCGAGTCGATCACCATGACGGCGGAGTCGACAGCGGTCAGCGTGCGGTAGGTGTCCTCGGAGAAATCCTCGTGGCCCGGCGTGTCGAGCAGGTTGATCATGCACTCGCGGTAGGGAACTGCATCACCGACGAGGTCACCGAGATGCCGCGCTGCTTTTCCAGCTCCATCCAGTCCGAGGTCGCGTGCCGCGATGCCTTGCGCGCCCGAACTTCACCGGCCACCTGAATGGCGCCGCCGAACCACAGCAACTTTTCGGTCAGCGTTGTCTTGCCGGCATCCGGGTGGGAAATGATGGCAAAGGTACGACGACGGGCAATTTCAGTGTCGAGAGGGTCACGGCAAGCGTCGGAAAGCGGAAAGTCCGTGATTATACCTTTGCCGCAATGCCCAATGGCTCGGCCTGCCGGCGCAGACTTGCCCCACCACACTGGCTCGTGCCGGCTGGGGGGTCAGACACAAACGGCAAGCCGGATCAAACCGCCAACAAGGTCTGCCGGCCGTACCACTCCTCACCGGCCGCGACGGTCACCGGCGTACGGACCGCGGCTGCCTCGACGCACAGCATGTGCCGCCAGCCATTGGCCGGCATGTCCTTGAGCTTGGCGCAGGCATCGACCCAGGGGTTCCACACCACGACATCGGGAAAGCCCTGACTCTCGATGCCGAGACTGAGATTGCCGGCCCTCAACAGTTGCGGGCGCCGGACATCATAATAGACGCGGTCGACCCGCTCTCGACCACGAATTCCGTCCCGGTTTCGCGGACAATCCGGTTACCGTTGGCGACATCCAGGTAGTCATGGCCATGCGGGCCCGCGAGCGCCGCATCCTCGACCTGGACGACGCGCAGGTAGGAATGCAGCGCTGCGGTAAAGGCGAAGGGTGCCGGGCCGGTGTTTTCGACGCAGAATTCGACATCGATGCGGTCGACTTCGAGCATCAGCGCAATTTCAGCCCGGAAGGCATGTGGCCAAAGGGCACGTGTGGCTTCGTCGTCGCCCAGTTCGAGTGTCGCCAGCGCGTATTCGTCGCCACAGCGCTGCGTCGTCACCGACCACTCGCTGGTACGAACGAAGCCGTGTTTCGGCAGCTTGCCAACGCCACCAAACTGGGGAAAGCAGACTGGAATTCCACCGCGGATCGGCACGCTGCCGTCGAATACCGCGTGCTCGGAAAGAAACAGGCGTTCGCGTCCATCGGGTGTGATCCACGACAGAACCTGCCCGCCCAGCCGGCTGATGACCGCGGATGACCCCCGCGGGCCATGCAGGCGCAAGGCTTCCAGACCTTTGAATTCGATCGTTTCAATGAAGGGTTTCATGAGGTTCCGGCGCCTTGGGCACGACATAGAGTTGGGGATGGACATGCAGCAACTCGACCCGCTGCCCGAGGAGCGTGACGGTCCCGGGACGCCGGTTGTCGCCGGTGTCGCTGTATTCGAAGCCATAGATGCGGCGCAGGCGAAGCCTTCCATCGTCGTCGCGCACCAGCCGCAGCGAACGGATGGCAACCGTGTCGTCGAGAAACTGCAGGCCCTCATCGGCGCAGGCGCGTTGCGCTGCCTTGACACCGATTTCGCGCACCTTCAGGCTGTCCAGCCAGAGCCAGACAGCGGCAGCGAGGAATACCAGGACCAGCAATTGGAGCAATTCCATCACGCAAGAGCTCGCAAACCGTGAAACAGGCCACGGTCAATCAGGAATGTGCTGGATAATTCGTCCTCTCACACCTGTTCAGAAACATGAAGACGACTCCCGGATTGTTCCGCGACCGGCGCATCTTCTTCAACCAGACCATTTAATGCTCAGCTACCGTCACGCCTACCACGCCGGCAACCATGCCGACGTGCTCAAACACCTGGTCCTGCTCCAGATTGCCGAATACTTGGGCGAAAAACCGGCACCATTCTGGATCATCGACACCCACGCGGGCGCCGGGCGCTACGCGCTGGAATCGACGCACGCCAGAAAGCTGGCCGAGTACCGTGACGGCATCGGTCGCCTGTGGGACAGGAAGGGCCTGCCCCGGCGGCGGTCGACTACGTCGAATTCGTCAGGATGCTCAACCCGGACGGCAAGCTGCGCCACTACCCGGGCTCGCCCTGGCCGGCCAGCCAGATGCTGCGCGAAAGCGACCGCCTGCGGCTCTACGAACTGCACAGCAGCGACTTAAGCACCTGCAAGAATGCTTCGCCAACGCCGGTCGCCAGGTGATGGTGACCGCGGGCGATGGCTTCGCCGGGCTCAAGGCCATCCTGCCGCCACCCCGCCGCGCGCTGGTGCTGATCGACCCTGCCTACGAGACCCGGGATGATTACGTCAACGTCGTCAGGTGCCTGCAGGATTCGCTCAAGCGCTTTCCTACCGGCATTTATGCGCTGTGGTACCCGCTGCTGGCCAAACCTGAGGCGCGCAAGCTGCCCGCCAGACTGAAGCGACTTGGCGCCAGCAACTGGCTGCAGGCCACGCTCGAAGTCAAGGCGCCGTCCACCGACGGCTTCGGAATGAACGGCAGCGCCATGTTCATCATCAATCCGCCGTGGACTTTAGAGAAGACGCTGCACGAGACCCTGCCGCGCCTTACATCCCTTCTGGCACAGGGTGATGGCGCAAAATTCATTATCGAAAGCCAGACATGGGTCTGGTCGAGCAGACCCTGCGCAACTGGGTGAAGGCGGCGGCCGGAAGCTCAACGGCCCCGGAACCAAGGTGGTGACGCAGGAGCAGATGGATTGGCGGCATAATGCCGTATGGTTGGAAGACGAAAAACAGAGGGAAGCTCAAAGAGCATAAGAAGCGAGCAGCATAAAAATCGACCTTTGAAAGATAAACACAAAGGCAAGCGCGGAGAAAAAACCTGATGCCGAATGGACAGCCGGAATCGCCGAAGGAAAACCTTCTATTGGCGGCAATGCCCGTGGCAGACTATCTGCGACTAGAGCTCCAGCTAGAGAATGTCAGTTTGTCTGTCGGTGAGGGTGCTGCATGAAGTCGGAGAGGCACTAGATTTCCTCTATTTCCCTATTAGCGGCATTGTCTCCCTTCGATCGATAACCGAGGACGGTTCCAGTTCGGAACTCGCCATCGTTGGGAATGATGGCCTAGTTGGAATCTCCGCGGTTCTCGGCGAAGACAGGTCGGCACATCAGGCCGTTGTACAAAGTGCTGGCCATGCCTACCGAATCAGCATCGAACAGATCCGCAGCGAACTTGATCAAGGGGGTCCGCTGCTGCGCATTGCCCTTCTCTATGTGCAGTCGCTGATGACTCAGGTGGAACAGAATGCACTGTGTTATCGGCACCACCGCGTCGAACAACAAATGTGTCGATGGATTCTGCTCTGCCATGACCGGACTCCAGCGCCGAACTGAACACTACCGCTGCCCAAATTGGGTATGCTTGGGCTTGCAGCCTGAAGTTGTTACTGAGGTTATCGGCGTACTCCAGACGGCAGGGCTGATTACATTTAGCCGAGGCCACATCCAAATTCTGGATCGCTCAAGACTGGAAGCCCGCGCCTGCAAATGCTGCGTTGCGTCCAGAAAAACAGCAACCGGAATCTCGCGAGAAATTCCCCATGCACAGGTTTCGACAAGTACGCACCTAACTCCGGGGATTCTGCGCAAGTCCGCAGAGGATCGGTATCAACAGTCCTTGAGTAACGGAGTGAAGTTGCCAATAGATACGCACCGCCTCGCTCATGAGCTTCAGGTGCATCAAATCGAACTGGAGTTGCAAAACGAGGTGCTGACTAGGGCAAATGCCGAAGCTGACCGGCGCGCCAACGATATGTCGCGATTTCCGACTCTTCTCCCATTGCATTCATCACCGTGGATTCGCTGGGCACAATTTGTCAAATCACCCAGCCGGCGCCAATCTTCTCGGCATCAAGCGCGCTGAAGCCAGGCGATATCGATTTGGCGCTTCGGTGGCAGCAGAATCTGTTGCCGTTTTCTGATCAATTTCTGGGCAAGGTCTTGAATGAGCGCAGCCCGACAAGGGATGCAGAAATTACCTTATCGCCCACAGCCCAAAGCCCGGCGGCGATGATCACGATTGATGCTGTGCCTGA
>JADKBR010000029.1 GCA_016714975.1 Candidatus Dechloromonas phosphorivorans
GGCCACGTCGCCCGCGCCAATCCGGGCGAAAGACGGCCAGGTGGTGGGCGAAGTATTATGATTTTCCAGGTTTCAGCTGGTGCCGCTATATCAGCCCTTCCGGCCGCACGATCGGCGCCGAGCACGGCAAGGTAAGTGGCAACCTGGAACCACACCGCGGTCCAGTTTCGGCCTTGGCCTGCGGGCATCGACGACCCGGTCTGGATTTCTGCCCCAAATTTCTGGCAGTTGATCGCAGCTCACGGAACCGTGTTTCTGGCCGCTTCCTGGCGTGCCACCGACCCGCCGCCGGATTACATCGAGAGATGCTGGGCGCCATCGTCGGCATCGAAATCACCGTCGACCGCCTGATCGGCAAGTGGAAAGTCAGCCAGAACCAGCCGGGCCGCAACCAGGCCAGTCTGATCGCCGCATGCGACGAAACCGGCGACCCGATGGCCGAGCCGATCCGGCACGACAACAATAGAGGGAATGACGTTCGAACGCACCTGGTAACTGAACCAGACGGCTCCGGTGGAAACGATCTGGATGAACCGTCCGAACCTGCACAACGCCTTCGACGAAGACCTGATCGCCGAACTGACCGCGTCGCCCGCAACGCACTCGATGACGACGACGACGTCCGCGTCTGTCGTCCTCGCCGGCGCGGTAAGAGTTTCTCGGCTGGAGCCGACCTCTAACTGGATGAAGCGCGCCGCCGAGAACGGCGTCGACGACAACCTCGACGACGCCCGCGCGCTGGCCGGAAATGCTGCGCGGCTTGCCGAAAAGAAAAACCGGGACCAATCGCCCGCGTGCAAGGCGCCGCACTCGGAGGCGGGATGGGGCTGGCCCCGCCTGCGACATCGCCGTCGCGTCCACCTGAAGGGCCGTGTTCGCGCACCTCCGAAGTCAAGTTCGGGGATTATCCCGTCGGCGATTTCGTCCGACGTGCTTGCGGAAAGCCATCGGTGCCCGCCAGGCCTACCGAGTTACTTCCAGTCAGCCGAGCGGATCAATGCCGAACGCGCCCGCGAAATCGGTCTCGTCCACGAAGCGGTCGAGCCCGAGGAACTGGACGCCAAGGTACAGGAAATCGTCAGGGCCCTGTTGCAGGGGGGCCCGTTGTCCGCAAGCAGCCGCTGAAGAGCCTGATCCGGGCCGTCAACAACCAGCCGATCAACGGACAACCTGGTCGAAGAAACCGCCCTACCGCTCGCTCACGGCGCTACACCAGAGGCGCATGAAGGCATCGCCGCCTTCCTCGACAAGCGCCGGCCGAACTGGGTCGGGGATTGAGCATGTACCAACAAGATCCCGATCGCCAACCGCGGAGAAACGCTTGCCGCGTGATCAAGACCGCCCGCCGCATGGGCATCCGCACCGTCGCCGTCTATTCCGAGGCCGATGCCAACGCCCGCCATGTCCGCCTCGCCGACGAAGCCGTGCTGCTCGGTCCGGCCGCCGCCCGCGAGTCCTATCTGGTCGCCGACAAGATCGTCGAGGCGTGTGCCAACGCACCGGCGCCCAGGCGGTGCACCCCGGCTACGGATTTCCTCTCCGAGAACGCGGACTTCGCCGAGGAGGCGCTGGCCGCCAACGGTTCGCCTTCACGCCCGCCGGCCCCGGCGATCCGCCAGGGTCTCGAAGCCAGAAGCCAAGAAGCTGATGGGCACTGCCGCCGTGCCGCTGACGCCGGGTTACCACGGCGACGACCAGACACCCGCCCTGCTCCACCAGGAAGCTGAGGCGATCGGCTATCCGGTGCTGATCAAGGCGGCTGCCGGCGGCGGCGGCAAGGGCATGCGTCGGGTCGAACAGACCGAGGATTTCCCGGACGCGCTGGCTTCCCTGCAAGCGCGAAGCGCTTCCAGTTTCTCGGCAACGACCACGTGCTGATCGAGAGAAACACTTCACCAAGCCGCGCCACATTGAAATTCAGGTCTTCGCCGATCGCCCGGCAACTGCGTCCATCTCTTCGAGCGCGACTGCTGGCGCAGCGCCGCCACCAGAAGGTGCTGGAAGAAGCGCCCGTCCGGGGCACGGCGACGCTCGAGCGCCGCCGCCAGATGGGCGACGCGGCCGTCGCCGCCGCCCAGGCTGCCGGCTGGGTTGTCGCCGCCGGCACGGTCGAGTTCATCGCCAACCAGGATGGTCTCGTTCTATTTCATGGAAATGAATTACCCGCCTGTTGGTCGAACACCCGGTGACCGAAAGATGATCAACGGGCCAGGATCTCGTCGAATGGCAACTGCGCGTCGCCGCCGGCCAGTCACAGCCGCTGGCGCAGGAACAGTTGCAGGTTCGCGGCCATGCGCTGGAGGCCGATCTACGCCGACGCCGACAAGGGCTCCTGCCGTCGACCGGCGTGCTGATCCGTCTCCGTGCCGCCTGCCGAGAGCCTGAACGTTTCCGCGTCAATAGCGGCGTCGAGGAAGGCGACGAAATCACGCCCTACTATGACTCCGACGATCGCCGAGCCAATGGCCTGGGACGAGCATCGCGACGCGGCGCTGGCCCGCATGCGCAAGGCGCTGGCCGATTACCAGGTGGCCGGCGTGACGACCAACATCGACTTCCTGTCGCGCCTCGCTGCCTGCCCGGCTTTTGCCGGGGCCGACCTCGATACCGGCCTGATCGAACGTCAGAAGAACTTCCTCTTCGGCAACCCAGGCCGTGCCGCGCGACGCGCTGCTCGTCGCCACGGTCGGCGAATTGCTCTGGGAACAGCACGAGGCAGGGCTAAAGCGAAGAGCAGCGGCGACCGCGTGGTCGCCCTGGCACGCGCGTGACGGCTGGCGGATGAACCCTTCCGCTGCCCGGATGGTCGGCTTCCGCGATGGCGAGAGTCTGGTCGAAGCGCAGGTCCGCTATCAGCGCGACCAGTGGCGATCACGATCAATGGCCGGACGGACCCTCGCGCGGCCGCAAGGCTGGAAGGCGAGCGTCTGCCGTCGAACTCGACGACCGCCGACTGGTCGCCAGCGTCGTCGTTTTTCCCCGCGGGAACCCGCGGGGCACGCGTCGAAGCCGGCGGCACGCATGGCGGCGGCCTCACGGCGCCGATGCCGGGCAAGGTCGTCGCCCTGCTCACCAGCTCGGCCCAAAGTGGAAAAAGGCCACGCCGCTACTGATCCCCGAAGCGATGGTGATGGAAGACACCATCACCGCCGGCTGCCGGCACCGTCAAGACCTTCTGCCACGCGGCCGGCGAGCAGGTCGATGACGGCGCTGCGCTGGTCGAGTTCGAGGGAGATGGTTGGGGCTTGACACGAGTACGTGGGCAATCACTATCAAACAACCTGAAACCGCACTGTCGACTTAACCAAGCAAACAAACCAGGTTGGTGAATTCGCTGGACTTTCGTTTTGGTTCCGAAATGGATCGACCCGGGGCATGACCGCGAGGCGATCGGGATGGGCTTGCGGCGTTTCTTCAACAACGGCACGCGCAATCAGGACGAAGGTTGTCGGCCTCGCCGGTCACCGCCAGCAAGCCCGGACAGAGCGCCTGCAAATCGGCCTGCAGGCGCCTCGATAGGCGCATGCGGTCATCCACCAACTGCTTGCGCCGCCGCGTCAGCGCTTTGAGTTTGGCTTCAGTTTTCCCCGATGGGAGCGACTTCCTGCAAGACAGCCTTGGCCATGGGGACGCGGTCTTGCAGCTGAAACAACTGCAGCATGCGTCGGGCGTCGATGGCATCGGTTCTTGGCCGGCGCCGGGAAGATTTCCTTGAACCTCGCCAGCTTGAGGTTGTTGACGTTGAAGAGTCGCCAACCATGCATCCGCACCCGCGCGTCCAGTGGGCGCGCATAGCCTCCAAAACCTTCCATCGCCACCGCTACGGACGTCGCCTGTGTTCGCGCTCATGGTGTTCAATGCGCGTGAAGAACGCCGTCAAGCCAGGGCCATCGTGCGCTATGTCGAATTCTCCAGCACTTTGCCCTCGGATAAAAGTGGCACCATCCCATCAGGCTTGGCAGGAAAGTGCAAGGTGACGCAAGCGGCATTTCAGGCTGAGTGGCAGGCCGCGAATCGCTTGGCGTCCCGCCGACGGGCCCCTTGAGCCATACCTGCGTCAGCGCTTATGCTACGCCCGTTTTTGCGGCGCCATATTGGCGAGGCGCTTTGCTCCTTCGCTGCAATCCGCAGCGCCTCGCCAATATCGCCAACAATTCAACACCACCCGCCTCCAATGCCGCTGCGTCACCTTACAATTTCAAAGATAGGCCCCTTTTGCTTCTTCGGTTCCGAACTAGGCCTGGCACTTGGTATCGTTTCCTTTTTGTTCGCCATCTACACGTGGCTGAAGCCAGTGTAGGTCATCTTCCGTTTCGCGGGCCAAGCCGCTCAGATCAAATGTTGGGCCTCTAATATCTTGTAGGAGATAACGTCATGAAGCTTTCCCTTTTCTTCGCCCTCATCATTGCTTCTGCAACTGCCTTCGCACAGCAAGCACCAGCCCCGCGACAAGTAACACAGATTCCGCAGGGACAGTCGCCCGTGCCGCCTCCCCCTCAAGCGCCACAACTCAGCAATGCAGAACTATCAGAGTTGCTTCGAGCGCAAACAACTGCAATCAAGGCTTTGTCAAGCAAGCTTGACATGCTTGAGGAACGGATTCAAAAGATCGAGAAAGGGCCGCGCTAATGGCAACAGATACCGAAGCGGCGATGTCTGCGCTCGATATGGCGCAAAAAGCCTTGGATAAAGTCCAAGCGTCACCCTCCACTTGGGTTCAACCGTGGTCGCCGGAACTTGTGCAGTTTCTGGCTATCGGTGTCTTGGGATTTTCCGGTGTCGCGTTAATCATGGCTACAGCTCTGCTTTGGCGTTCTGGCGCGCCAGCCCATCAGGTGCTGAGAGTATTTGGCATACTTACCATTCTCGGCTTCTCGGCACTGCTGCTTGTCGTAGGCTACAACAATGAACAGCTAACCCCCATCGTGGGCCTGTTCGGTGCGATCGCCGGATATCTCCTCGGAAAAGACTCAAAAGCGAACAACGATGAATAGGGAGTTGCCCACGTGTTGCAGATTCAAGTTGTTCATGTCACTCCCCCACGACTACAGGCGGCCCTGAAATGAAAGAATTTCGTCCTGCGAAAAAACGAGTCGAGGTCTCGGTCGGAGAGTCTGTGCGCATCCTGCGCGAACTTCAGGAATTGAGCCAAAGCCAACTGTCAGAGCTGACGGGCATCCCTACATGCCGCTCCCCTCTCAAGTAAAAATCGTCGAAGTCGGCCCGCGCGATGGGTTGCAGAACGAGCAACAGGTCGTCGCGACCGCGACCAAGATCGAACTGATCGAGCGGCTGGCCGATGCCGGGCTGCGCGTCATCGAAGCGACTTCGTTCGTCTCGCCGAAATGGGTGCCGCAGATGGGTGACAACGCGGCGGTGATGCAGGGCATCACTAGGCACCCTGCTGCGGTCTACCCGGTTTTGACGCCCAATTTGCAGGGCTTCGATGCGGCGCTGCAGGCGGGGGCGACCGAGGTCGCCATCTTCGGCGCGGCGTCGGAGACCTTCTCGAAGAAGAACATCAACTGCTCGATTGCCGAGAGCCTGAAGCGTTTCGAGCCGATCGTCTCGGCGGCCTCGGCGCTGGAGATCAAGGTGCGTGGCTACGTGTCGTGCGTCGTCGGCTGCCCCTACGAGGGCGCCATCGACCCGCGGCAGGCGGCGGCGGTGGCGCGGACGCTGTTCGACATGGGCTGCTACGAGGTGTCGCTCGGCGACACCATCGGCGTCGGCACGCCGGCCAGCATCGCCCGCATGATCGAGGCCTGCGCCGCGTCGGTGCCGATCGCGAAACTGGCCGGCCACTACCACGACACCTACGGCATGGCGATCGCCAACATCTACGCCTCGCTGCAACTGGGCATGGCGACGTTCGACAGTTCGATCGCCGGGCTGGGCGGCTGCCCGTATGCCAGAGGCGCCTCGGGGAACGTGGCGACAGAGGATGTCGTTTATCTGATGCATGGACTGGGCATTGAAACCGGCATCGATCTCGCTACACTGGCAACCATCGGCAACTGGATCTCCAGTGCCATCAACCGCCCGAACGGCGCCAAGGCCGGCCGGGCAATCTGCGCGGGGACTGCCCAATGAGCCTGATCTCCTCCATTGCCGATTTCCTCAAGCCGACACCTGTACCCACACCCCAGGTCCGGAAGGCGCTCGAGCGGATCGGAGAACTCGTCGACCCGCTGCTCAGGTCGGCCTCGGGATTCGAGCGCGAGCTGGCGCCGGCCGTGGAGCACGTACTCGGTTACTGCGAGGGCCTTATCGCCGGGCTGCCCGGGCCGATCGACATCAATCGCCAGTCCTTCTCCGGCGATCCGCTGGTTCACGCCCTGTTCGCAACAGCCGACGACATCGATCAGATGCTCGGACACAGTCAGGCTGTTCGTGACTTTCTGGAGGAGCCCCAGTGCTGGGAGAGCGAATACTTCTACGCGCTGTTCGCTGCCCGGCGCCAGCAGAAGAAACAGCTCGGCATAGTTCGGCAGGGAGACATGATTCAGAGTGAGGTCCCTCAGCTCGTTATCTATTTTTGCGACCAGACGCTCGTTGAACCGCATTGCAACCTCGAAGTGACGCTCGATAACCTGCGCGCCAAGGGCCTGGAAAGCCTGCTCTCCACTTTCCATGATCATGTCGAGTCGCTGCGCAGCGAGCGTGAGGGTTTGCGCGCCGATGTCTCGATGCAGCGCGCGCACCTCACCGTGCTGCGCGGCAAGTCGCCGGGGCCGGAATTCCAGACGCACACGCGGCATCTGGCAGAACTTGACGCTCAGCTTCGGGAAAAGGCAGCATCGCTGATGCCCGACCAGTTGCTTGCGGCGCTCGTCGATTACCTGCGCGAACCGGAAGCCTGGCTAGGGCTGTCGCCCGTCAGTGTTACCGTCGACCGCCTCGGCATCGTCAGCGATCAGCCAAGCGACGACATCAATCTGCATACGCTGAAGTTTTCCGAATTTCGCGGCCGCGACAAGCGCAACTACATGGCGATGCTCGCCCGCATCCGTCGGGACGAGGCACAGGCGGCAGTGGATCTTGTGCAGGACCAGCGGCGCCGGTTCATGATCATCTGATGATCGCCTCGCCCTGCATCAACGTCTGCAAGATGGACGAACAGACCGGCCTGTGTTCCGGCTGCTTCCGGACAATTGACGAAATCGCCGTCTGGGCGGGAATCGACGACGCCCGCCGCCTGGGCATCCTCGCCGCCGTTGCCAGGCGTCGGCAGGAGCATGATCCCTGGGAAGGCGACCTGCGCTGCGACTGCGACCGGCTTGGATAACGAGGATCAATACCTCTGCGTCGGCATCTGCATGGCCGACCCCGATTCGGGCTACTGCCTGGGTTGCGGCCGGCCGCCACTCGACGCGCCTGAGGTATTCACCGAGGTCGTCACCCTGACAAGAACCCCACGACCGACAACCAGCGACCCGGATAACCCGGAATGAGCGTTCGCCTGCCGGAGTCGCTGCTCGTTCTCGAGCGCGGCTGGCTTTCGGCCAACAGCATCGTCCTCTTTGACGGAGGCGATGCCGCAGTGGTCGATAGCGGCTACGTCACGCATGCTTCCCAGACCGTCGAACTGGTTGATCATGCCGTGCGCGGTCGACACCTGAAAAGGCTCATAAACACGCACTCGCATTCCGATCACATCGGCGGCAACGCGGCGCTGCAAGCCAGATTCGGCTGCGAGATCATCGTCCCGGCCGGTCTTCACGCCACCATCGCCGAGTGGGACGAAGACGCACTGCTGCTCTCGCCGCTGGGCCAGCAGGCGGCGCGCTTCCAGCACGACAGCCTGATCCGCGCCGGCGAGGTGATTTCGATGGGCGACCTCGACTGGCAGGCCTTGGCCGTTCCCGGACACGACATGGAGGCGCTGGCTTTCTACAACCCGGATCGGCGTATCCTGATTTCGGGCGACGCTCTCTGGGAAAACGGCTTCGGCGTGATTTTCCCCGAGCTTCTTGGCGAGGCCGATGGTATCGCCATCACGCGCGACACCCTCGAAATGCTGTCGCGCCTGCCAATCGATATCGTCATCCCTGGCCATGGCAGCCCGTTCACCGGGGTTGAAGGGGCTTTCGAGCGGGCTTTCCGGCGCATCGACAGCTTCGCCGCCGACATCGACAAGCTGGCATGGAATGCCATCAAGGTTTTGGTTTCATTTGCCATGCTCGAAATACGGCGCTTGCCAGCCGAAGAATTTCCGGCATTCGTGCTCGGCCTGCCTTTCGCCATCAGCATCAACATCCGCTACCTGAACCTGCCGGAAGATGAGCTTGTCGAGCGCATCAAGCGCGAGTTGCTGCTGGTCAATGCCCTGCGCCGCGAAGTCGGCTTCCTGGTGGCCGGTTAGCCGGCAGGCAGCGCACGCTGGACCAGTCGTGTCCAGTAGGCAATGCCTGGCAACAGAATCTCGTCGTTGAAATCGTAATGCGGGTTGTGCAGTGTGCAGCCGCCGGTGCCCGGCCCGTTGCCCAGCCAGACGTAGCAACCCGGCTTCTCGCGCAGCATGTAGGCGAAGTCCTCGGCGCCCATCGACGGCAGAACGTCAGTGAGCACTCGCTCACTTCCCAGGACCTCGACGGCAACGCTGCGGCAGAATTCCGTCTCGTCCACGCTGTTGACGGTCGGCGGGTAGCGATGGTCGAAATGAACGCCGATCTGCGCCCCGTTCGCCGCCGCCACGCCGCTGCACAGGCGCTCGACGGCGCGCTCGACGGCTTCCTGAACCTCTGGCTTGAAGCTGCGGATGGTGCCGCGCAGGACGACTTCCTCGGGAATGATGTTCCACGCCTCGCCGCCATGGAACTGGGTGACGCTGACCACCGCCGCATCGCAAGGGTGCAGCGTGCGGCTGACCACGGTCTGCAGGGCCTGGACGAGTTGCGCGCCGGCGACAATCGGGTCGACACCCTGGTGCGGCATCGCCGCATGGCAGCCGTGGCCGCGCACCCTGATCTCGAAGGCGCAGGTGCCGGCCATCACCGGCCCGGGCATCACCGCCATCTCGCCGACCGCTACACCCGGCCAGTTGTGCAGGCCGAACACCGCCTCGACCGGAAAGCGCTCGAACAATCCATCCTCGATCATCAAGGCGGCGCCGCCTTCCGATTCCTCGGCCGGCTGGAAGATGAACGCCACGCTGCCGTCGAAACCCGGGTTTGCCGCCAGGTGGCGCGCGGCGCCGAGAAGGATCGCGGTATGCCCGTCATGGCCGCAGGCGTGCATCCTTCCCGGGTAGCGCGAGTGGTGCGGAAACTCGTTCATCTCGACCAGCGGCAGCGCATCCATATCGGCACGCAGGCCGATCATGCGCGGTGACGTGCCCGCGCGCAGAACGCCGACGACCCCGGTCCGGGCAATGCCGCGATGAACCTCGAGACCATAGCGCTCAAGCTCGCGAGAGACCATCTCAGCGGTGCGATTCTCGTCGAAGGCAAGCTCCGGATGAGCGTGAATGTCGCGCCGGAATGCCGTCAGCTCGGAGAGGAATAGGGGTTCGCAAAGAACATTGACCGATGCCATGGGCGGTTCCTCCTGTGCCATCATTATGCCGCGACTTGCTTGCGCGGGTAGCCTTCATTATGCTCCGTCCTATGAAACTCGTTTTGATCAGCGGCCTCTCCGGTTCGGGCAAATCCGTCGCCCTGCATTTGCTTGAAGATGCGGGCTATTACTGCGTGGATAATCTTCCGGTAATCATGCTTACGGTCCTCGTGCGCATGCTCCGGGAGGAGGGTATCGACAAGGTGGCGGTCGCCATCGACGCCCGCTCGGGCCGGGGGATGGAACTGCTCCCGCAGCGATTGCGCATGCTGGAGGAAGAAGGAATGCAACAGAACTTTCTCTTCCTGCATGCCAACGACGAAACCCTGCTGAAGCGCTATTCCGAATCGCGCCGCCGCCATCCGCTCGCTAGCGACGGGCAGACCCTGATCGAAGCGATCCGCGCCGAGCGCGAGTCGCTAGAAGGGATTTCCACACTTGGCCATCGCATCGATACCAGCAGCCTCAAGAGCAATGCCCTGCGCGAATGGATTCGTCAGTTCATCGACGCCGAGCCAGCCCACGGGCTGACATTGATGTTCGAGTCATTCGGCTTCAAGCACGGCATTCCGCTCGACGCCGATCTGGTCTTCGACGTGCGCTGCCTGCCCAACCCGCATTACGATCCTGAGCTGCAACCCCTGACCGGCAAGGATGAGGCGGTTGTACGCTTTCTTGAAGGCGAACCCGAAGTCGTCTCCATGCGCGACGACATCGACGAATTCATTGCCACCTGGCTGCCTGCCTACGTTCGCGACAACCGCAATTACCTGACCGTGGCGATTGGGTGCACTGGCGGCCAACACCGTTCCGTATACCTGGCCGAGTGGCTCGGTCGCGCTTTCCACACCCAGGCACGGGTCCTGATCCGCCACCGTACACTGGCCGGCGGCTGATGCGCTGGCTGGCCTATGTGCGGCCCGGCGACTGGCTGGTGATGGCGGGCGGGGCAGTGCTGGTCGGCTTGACGCTTCCCATGCTGTGGCAGGGCGGCTTTGCCGAGCGCGCCATTATCCGTCAGGATGGACAGGTCTTCGCCGAGTTTGAGCTGGGCAGTCGGCGCGATGTCGCTGTCCCTGGCCCGCTCGGCATCACTCTGGTCGCCATTGAACCGCGGCGCGCCCGCGTCGTCGCCGACCCCGGCCCGCGCCAGTATTGCGTGCGTCAGGGTTGGCTGGCACGACCCGGCGAAATCGCCATCTGCGCGCCCAACCGCGTCAGCGTCCAGATCACCGGACGTACCCGCACTTATGACAGCCTCAGTTACTGAGCTGACCATCACCGCCGAGGATCGCCGCGTCGCCTGGCTGGCCACTGCGGCGGTCACCCTGTCGCTGGTCGATGCGGCGATCCCCAGCCCGCTGCCCGGCGTCAAGCCCGGCCTCGCCAACATCGTCACCCTGGTCGTCCTGATCCGCTACGGCTGGGCGACCGCAGTCTGGGTCAGCGGCTTGCGCGTGCTCGCCGGCAGCCTGCTGCTCGGCTACTTTCTCGCTCCCGGTTTCTTTCTGGCGCTGACCGGAACGACGCTCAGCCTGCTCACGCTCGGCCTAGCCCGCCAACTGCCGGGACGCTGGTTCGGGCCGGTCAGTCTTAGCATCCTCGCCGCCTTCGCACACATTGGCGGCCAGTTGCTGCTCGCCCGCCTGTGGTTGATTCCGCACAACGGCGTTTTTTTGCTAACCCCGGTTTTCGCCGCCGCCGCGCTGGTGTTCGGCACCATCAACGGGCTGATCGCGGCTAAACTGCTGGCAGACACCCCTGCTGCGGAACCTGCCCGATGAACAAGACGATCTGCCTCGCCCTGACCGGCGCTTCCGGCATGCCGTACGGTCTGCGCCTGCTGGAATACCTGCTTGCCGCCGGTTGCCGGGTGCAGCTTCTCTACTCGCAAGCAGCACAGGTTGTCGCCCGGCAGGAAATGGATCTCGAACTGCCTTCACGCCCGGCCGAGACGAAGGCTGCCCTGCTCGCCCGGTATCCTGCGGTCGACCCGGAAAAGCTGTTTGTTTTCGGGCGCGAGGAGTGGTTCGCCCCGGTCGCCTCGGGCTCCAACCCGCCGGACGCGATGGTCATTTGTCCCTGCTCGATGGGCACGCTGGCCGCTATCGCCCAAGGGCTGGCCGACAACCTGATCGAGCGCGCCGCCGACGTGGTTCTCAAGGAAGGCCGCAAGCTGATCCTGGTTCCACGCGAGACGCCGCTGTCCGCCATCCATCTCGAGAACATGCTGCGCCTGGCCAGGGCCGGCGCCGTGATCCTGCCGCCCAGCCCGGGTTTCTACCACCGCCCGGAAAACGTTGCCGAAGTGGTCGAATTCGTCGTCGCCCGCGTCCTCGACCAGCTTGCCGTCCCGCACGCGCTGATGCAACGCTGGGGCGAATGATGGGCTGGCTGGGCTTTGCAACCCGACCGGATGATCGGCCTTCTCCGCGGATGGAGATTCCGCTGTTTCCGCTCAATACCGTTCTCTTCCCGGGTGGATCATTGCCGCTCAGAATTTTCGAGCAACGCTATCTGGACATGGCGGCCGCCTGCATGAAGGATGAGCTCCCATTCGGCATCTGCCTGATTGCCACCGGCGAGGAAGCGGGCAGCATTGCCGAACCCCATCTGGTCGGCACGCTGGCGCGCGTCGTCGACTGGGAGATGGAGCAGCTTGGCCTCTTGCAAGTGACGGCGCGCGGCGAGCAGCGTTTCCGCATCATCAGCAAGGCGGTCGGACCGAACAACCTGCTGCAGGCCGAGGTCGAACTCATCGATGACGATGGCCCGCTGCCGGTTCCCCATGAACGTCAGCGCCTGGTGCACCTGCTGCGCCGGATCGCCGGCGAGATGGGCCCGGCCCACATCCCCGAACCGCACCGCTACGACGATGCGGAATGGGTGGGTTACCGCATCACCGAGATACTGCCAGTGCATAACCTGGCCAAACAGAAACTGCTGGAACTGGAAGACCCGATTTCCCGCCTCGAAATCCTTGAAAAATATCTCGATCAACGCAAGTTGCTGGCTTGAATCATGGCCACTCCCCCCCTTGCCCCCACCCTCCTCGAAGCCATGCGCTTCTGGCTGAAGCTGGGCTTCATCAGCTTCGGCGGGCCGGCCGGGCAAATCGCAATGATGCATGACGAGCTGGTCGACAAGCGGCGCTGGATTTCCGAGCGGCGTTTCCTGCATGCCCTCAACTACTGCATGCTGCTCCCCGGCCCCGAAGCACAGCAACTCGCCACCTATCTCGGCTGGCTGCTGCATCGCACGCGCGGCGGGATCATCGCCGGCGGACTGTTCGTGCTGCCGTCGCTGCTAATCCTTATCGGGCTCTCCTGGCTGTACATGACCTTTGGCCAGACGCCCCTGGTCGCCGGCCTGTTCTACGGCATCAAGCCCGCCGTCGCCGCCATCGTCGTCCACGCCGCCCATCGCATTGGCAGCCGCACGCTGCGCAACAGCGTGTTGTGGGCGATCGCCGCGGCGGCCTTCGTCGCCATCTTCGCCTTCGACGTGCCATTCCCGGCGATCGTTCTTGGCGCCGCCCTGGTCGGTGTCATTGGCGGCCGCCTCGCCCCCGCTCGCTTTTCCACCGGCGGCGGGCATGGCGGCACGGCAGCATCGGCCGGGCCGGCGATAATCGACGACGATACCCCGACTCCGGCCCACGCCCGTTTCACCGCCCGGCGCCTGCTTGAGGTTGCAACCATCGGCGTCGTGTTGTGGGCAGTGCCGATGGGCCTGCTTGCCGCATTCCTCGGCTGGGATCACACCCTGACACAGATGGGCTGGTTCTTCACCAAGGCGGCGCTGCTCAGCTTCGGCGGCGCCTATGCGGTGCTGCCCTACATGTATCAGGGCGCCGTCAAGGACTTCGGCTGGCTGAGCAGTTCGCAGATGATGGACGGTCTGGCACTGGGTGAATCGACGCCGGGGCCACTGATCATGATCGTTGCCTTCGTCGGCTTTGTCGGCGCCTGGAGCAAGGCGCCTTTCGGGCCCGATGCCCTTCTTCTCGCCGGCGTGCTGGCGGCCGCGGTGGTCACCTGGTTCACCTTCCTGCCCTCATTCCTGTTCATCTTCGCTGGCGGGCCGCTGGTCGAGAGCACGCACGGCGACCTCAAGTTCACCGCGCCGCTGACTGCCATCACGGCCGCGGTCGTCGGCGTCATCGCCAACCTGGCGGTCTTCTTCGGCTACCCCGTGCTGTGGCCAACCGGATTTTCAGGCGGTCCCGATTTCGTCGCGGCTGTCATCGCAATCGGTGCTGCCGTGGCGCTGTTCCGCTTCAAGGCCAACGTGATCCACGTCATCGCCGCCTGCGCCGGCCTCGGGCTGGCCGTGCGCTTTCTGGCCTAGCCAGCGGGTCGACCGCAACCGGCCTCAGGCGGCCGGCTGCTCGGCGATCCGCCGGATCGACTGGCGGGCATCTGCGGGCAATACCAGCTCGGCGTAGGTCAACGGCTGCAGCAGATGTTCATCGAAGCGCAGCATACCCTCCTGGTCTTCGTCGAGCAGTTCGGCATCGAGCAGGCTGGCAACGAGACTGGCGAAATCCGACTTGTCGGCGGTCTCGGTCTCGCCGAAGCCATGGAGGAGCGCCAGGCGCTGCGCAAGCAGCACGCAGTCCTTCTCCAGCACCGCGCGCGTCAGCTTGCCCGACCCGCGCTGCTGCAACAGCGCCAGTGCCAGGAAGTGGCGACCCAGCATCGGTCGCAGCGTCTCGCCGATCATCTGCAATTCGGGAAACTCCTGACTGTTCGCTTCCGGCGCCAGCAGCCAGCCATCGATTTCGGCACGACGGAGCAGGCCACGCTCGGCGAAGATACCGATGGTGCGCTGGATTTCTCGCAACAGCTCGTCTTCCGACCAGCGCAGGAAGAGGGCCGGGCGCAGCACGCCATAGATGCCGACAATGGCGTCGGTCAGCCGTTGCACGTCGAGTCGTCGGTTGTTGCCAAGCAGGCAGGCGATCAGCGCCGGGACCGCGAACAGGTGCAGGACGTTGTTGCGGAAATACGGAAGCTGCTTGACCTGCGCGTCGACGACGCGGACCAGGTTGCCGAACGGATGCGGAACCTGCTCGACGATGCCGAGTCGCTCGGCATGCGCAACGACCTGTACCGGATCGAGAACGCAGGCGATGCGTCGTGGCGAATAGGGCGCTGCCGCATCCAGCGCCTGAAAGTGCGCGATCATTCGCCGCAGGCCGAGCGTATCGGCGGTGCAACGCGGCGTCGCCAGCAACGCCAGTGCGACCAGGCTGACCGGATTGAGCACCGCCGCCGCGTTGATCCGCGTGGCGAGTTCGCTGGCCGCCTCGCGCGTCGCCAGGCGCAGCCATTCGCCGTTCGCTTCATCGCGCGCCGCACGCCAGTCGGCGCGCTGCCCGTCAAGGAATCCGGAAAGGGGCAATGGATCGCCGAAGTTCACATGCACCTTGCCATAGATGCGGCGAATGCTGCGCACGCTCGTCAGCAGGCTCCACAGCGATTCCCCCTGCTTCGGGCGCCCGGACAGCTCGCGCACATAGGTCTGCCCCTCGATCAGCCGCTCGTAGCCGATATAGACCGGGACGAAAACCAGTGGCCGGCTGTGGCTACGGACGAAGCTGCGGATGGTCATGCCAAGGATCCCGGCCTTTGGTGCCAGCGTGCGGCCGGTGCGGCTGCGTCCACCCTCGATGAAATACTCGATCGGAAAGCCGCGCGCCAGCATCAGGTGCAGATACTCGTCGAATACCGCGGCATAGAGCGGTTCGCCCTTGAAGCTGCGCCGCAGGAAAAAGGCGCCGCCACGGCGTAGCAGCGAACCGACAAGCGGCATGTCGAGGTTTTCGCCGGCGGCGATATGGGGCGGTGTCAGACCATGGCGGTGAATCAGGTACGAGAGCAACAGATAGTCGACATGGCTGCGGTGGCAAGGCACATAGACGATTCCGTTGCCCGGCGCGATGTCCGTCAGCGCTTCGAAGTTGTGCGCCTCGATGCCGTCGTAGATATGTTCCCAGAGCCAGCTCAGGAACAGCTCCATGGCGCGTACTGTGCCATAGGAGTAGTCGGAAGCGATCTCGAGCGCGAATTTTTGTGCCCGCCCGCGCGCCTCGTCACCGGAAACGCCGAGGCGTGAGGCCTCGGCGGCAATTGCCGCGCGCACCGGCTCGCTGGCCAGCAAGACCTCGACCTGGGTATTGCGATGCGAAAGGTCTGGACCGATGGCCATTTGCCGTTGCCGACGGAAGTGCACGCGCAGTACGCGCGACACCTTGCGCTGGGCCGCCGCGACGTCGAGCGGGGTGGCCCCGCGATGGACCAGGTCGCGCAACGACAGTGGCCGGTTGAAGCGCACCAGCGTCTGCCGCCCGTGCAGCAGCACCGCAAGAAACTGGCGCAGCCGGCCCGGCGAGCGCCATGTCTCGGCGAGCAGCGCCTTGAGGATGGACTCCTGCTTGTCGGGGCTGCGACCCCAGAGCACGACCACCGGCACCAGTTGCACATCGAGGGTCGGGTCGGCCACCACCGCCCGCAGCTGATCGACCAGCAGGCGGGACGCTCCCGGCTCGGAACCCTGGTGACGCCGGTTGAGGAAGAACAGCGAGCGCTTCGCCCTGACGCTGCCGAGCGCGAAAGGCGCCTCGGCCGGCGGCAGGCCGGCGCGTCGGGACTCTTCGAAAAGGACAAGCAGGTTCGACAGATGGCGGTCCTGCAGGACATAGCAGACGGGTCGCGCCGGATCGATGTCCGCAGCCGCCTCGGCGAATACCGTCGTGCGCACCCAGGCATAGAGCAGCCGCTGCGCCAACGGAACGAACCAGCCGGAAATGTCGAACAAGGCTTTGACAACCTCTCTTCTCAACAAGGGATGCGCACGAGACGCTGGTCGTGATTCTAAAGCGGATTACCTGACGAAAATAGAAGCAATCGGGAACCCGTCTTCAACCTTCACATCCATTGCCAGATGCGATCGCCAATGCCCTCAGCGCCGCCTTTTGATATGCAGAACATAGTCGTTGGCAAGCGCGCAAAGCGCCGCAATAACCAAGCCGGCTGACACCTCACTGGGTCAATGGACCCGCAGGTATGGCCGCGACAGTCCGACCATCAAGGCCACCGGGAGAAGCACCACGAATTCAACAGTCCCTCAGGCTCAGGGGAAGCGAGGCTCCCCGGCAGATCCCGGAACACCGCGCGCAAACAGCGCGAGCGAAGCACTCAGTGGGAAAAGGATCCTGAGGGCGTCCTGTCAGCTCAGCGAACCAATAAGAGCCGCCGCCATTTGACAACGAAGTGCGTTGAAAGGCTCCAGCGCACCTTCTTCAAGGGTGGCCGACCCGATCAATGATGATTTGGCCACCCAGGAGGTTCTTCAGGACAGGCAATCTGCCCTGTTCTTCCTCAGAGAATTTCCGTGACATTCTCGCGGAATTCAAGCTCGTCACGGAACTTGAGCATGTCGAGACCGAGTGCGTCGCGTGCCGAAACAACCCCGATCGGCCGCCCCTGTGGATCGACGACCGGCATGTGCCGGAAGCCTCCCTCAAACATCAGATGCAAGACATGACCGAAAGGTTTGTCTGGGGAAATCGTCTGCGGGTCGTGCGTCATGATTTCACCGACAGTGGTAACGTTTGCATCCAACCCCTCGGCCAGCACCTTGAAAGTCAGGTCGCGCTCGGTACAGATACCGAGAAGAGAACCACTCTCCTCGTCAATGACGAGCACGGCGCCCGCATTGAATTCCTTCAAATGATGGGCAACCGCCCGCACGCTGATCGACGGCTTCGCGCTATGAAAGCCGCGATCTCCGATTATTTCGAGAATCGGCCTACTGGGCATTTCTGTCTCCTTGCTAAGGGGTTAAGAGCGTTGGCTACCGCAGAATCCCTATAGTCTCACGCAACGAGGCCGAATCAGGCAAGGGTTTGAACCGTTCGCCCTGCGTCTCGAGGAGCGCGGCCGGCGGGGATGGAGCGGGCGAACGGAATCGAACCGTCGGCTCTTGCATGGGAAGCAAGGGTATTGCCATTATACGACGCCCGCTCTGGGCTCAAGTTTGCATTCTAAGCGCAGCGGCCGCTCTGTTCAATGCTCGATCAACGCGCAATATTGTCCCCCATGGAACAGAAGCGGTGGCACGTTCTCGATGCCAAAACTGATTTTGCACGCATCTCGGCAACCAATACTGCGAACCGACAAGACGCTCCAGCGCATGGTGCTGGCGGGTGACCTGCGGCGGGCTGATCGAGGTTTATACGACAAACCCGCCTCACCATCGACCCCAGCGTCCCAGCTCCCGACTATCGCGCGATTGTCGCGATGCCATCGCTTGCGACGCGACCAACTGCGTCTGCTGGTGGATGGGATGACCGCAGCCAACGATCTTGGCCTGACGGATGCCGTCCGGCCCGTGTAACCTTCAGGCCGACGCACGTCGCCGGGCGATCAAGCTCGACAAACCTTCATCGACGGCAAGCCAACAGCCCCCAGTCGCCTTGACGGGCTGATCGTCCCGCCATGCGAGTTGTGCAGGCCCTACATTCGGCTGAAGGGGATGCTGATCTCCGACCACGACCGCATCGTCAATCGGCTACGCCAACTACTCGTCGATTCCGCGCCCGGGGGACTGGATCTGCCAGGACCTGCGCGATGCGGCTTCAACGTGCTGCCGGCGTGGATGCAGAGCTCAGGTCCGTGATCTACCCGGTTGTGATCCACGGGATCCGTACCCATGACCTTGCGGGCGCCTTTACGGCGTGAAGCCCTGGCAGATTCATCTTGGGCCAAGGGCGCGGAGTCCAGGTGGACCCTTCCTCGATGTGTCATCACCGCGCCGATGGCGATCGAGCTTGATTGTTTCTCGGCGCAGCCACGCGCTTGGGCTCGGCGGTTCTGAACGTCGAGAAGGACTTGGTCTGCTTGGACCCTGGATGCCTTGTTCAACGGATTGGCGACTGGCGGACCCTCGGCAACTCTTGTTAAAGATCGCCCACTGTCCAAAGCGCTGGCCCCATCTCCCTTCTCCGAGGACATCTCTGACATCACGGTTTTCCGTGGCGATCTGGGACAGTCCGCCGAGGTGGCGGAACTGGAAGCCGAGCGGCAACGAAGCGCCGGGACCGTCTTGAACCATCCGGCTGGCCTGCCAAGCCTACATCGCCGGGCCATTGGCCGAGGAAGTATTCGGATCGCCGCGGCAGTCAGCCCCGATGGCCGCCCCCGCCGGGCACTCGACCGGACGACAGGACGGTGAGACCCGCCTGTTTTGAATTCCGCCGTCACGCCCACGACCAAACGACTACGCCGCTCTGCCGTGAAATCGAATCCGGTGCGAAGTCGGCACTCGACCCCCACATTGCGGCAACAGTCACACCATATGTCGCGCAGGACTTGCCCGCGCTGGATCTCACCGTAAGCATGTGACCACCGAAAGATGGAGCGCACCTTCTGGGGACAAGGTCATCCTGCATGGCTTTCTGCGGCAGTGGCACGACCGTCTGCGGGAGAACTGCGGCACGGCAGGGGCGCGTCTCGCGCCACTATTACGATGGGGGTACCAACGCGACGCAGGCAGCGCATCGCCCGAGTGGCAGGCCGATCAGGCACCCGGCTATCGATTGCGCTCACCACCGGAGGCTTTTTCTGCAGTGCCGACTGGGGGCTGGGGCGACTCAACCCGGTACATTCACGCTCGTGCCCAGTCCGGCGATGCGTGAAGCGCTCGACAAAGACTACGCAGCGATGGCCGGCATAGAGTTTTCGGCGAAGTTCCACAACGCGGACGCGATACCTGCCAACGCCGAGCGATTCGAACAGATCGTCAGTAGGGGCAGCGAAGGCTGTACCGCCCCGTGCCGAAGGAGTCGGCCCTTAGAACGACTATTTCAGCGACCGGGAAAGTGGGCCGCGGGCGCGAACCGAGCGGATTTCCACCCGCCGTCTGCGGCGCAGGCTTGGGGCAACGGTGCGGGCCTGATCAACGGCGGGGCCTTCGGGGTGCGTTTTTCCCGAGCGCTGTCCAGATGGACAAGCCATTGCGGTTGCGATACGGATGCTCTGGCCGTCCGTGATTGCGGAGATGCCGGGGTTGGCTTGGCCAACCTCGAAACCCAGTATCTGTGGAAGAAGGGTTTCCCTGCCATCGCAAGCGAGAGCCCTTTTGCGCCGAACACGCTGCTCATCCCGGATTTCATCGAGTTCATCTACTGCTTCGGTGGCGAAGCCGATTCCTGGGAAACACCACGATTTCTTAGCCACCACCAGTTGACCCCCGACCAACAGTCGGACAGAGAGTTCACGCGACCGTAAATCGTATCTTTCGCGCAACGGCGTGGCGCGAGATGTTGTCGACCGGCCGCATCGTGCGCGAAATGCTTCCGCCGGTGCTTGGGGAAGATTGACGGACAATTTTTCGGACTGAGACCGGACCCTCGATAACATGCTGAGGAGTGTCGACCAAGTTTTCTGACCGAAATCCTCTGGTACGGCGAGGCCTTGGAGCGCTTGTGGGATGGGTGGGAGCGCCTCAGGCTCTTGCGGACCCCGGCGACAAGAAACGGTCTATCAAGATCATTCTCGATGTCACCGCTTCAGAGCCGTCACTCCGGGCACGACTGGAGGGAGAGGCGACAGAATTGAATTCCATCGGCAACAGCCACCTCATTCGTCATTCAGAAGTCAATCAAGTGCCGGTCATCGATGTGGATCAGGTTGACTACCTGTTTCATCGCCTGTTCGCGATGATCCAGTTGGTATTGAGGGAAAAAAGGGCTCCGCATGAGAAAAGATCCGGGGCGGCCTGGGTCTTGGTGGTGGGGAAATGTTGGCTGGGTAGCCGGCCATACGCTTGCAACCTACGCCATCAGCGTTAGGCTGAATCCAGGAGGCAGAAATGAGAAAACTCATCTTCATAGGATTCATCGTGCTCGGCGCACTGGTCGGCTTGGTCTCTGCTGGGTATGGCGATTGGGGAACCCGCCTTGTAATGATGGGCGTCGGCGCACTTTTCGGAGCGCCCATTGGCGGGGCGCTGGCTAGCATTGGTAGGAAGGGGCGGCAGCCTCTTGAATGGGGCGAGAATCCGCTCCCCGGGATGGGTACCACGCCGAAGGATCTAGCTGCGAACTACTGGCGTGACAAAGGCCATCCTCCATTCATGAAGCCATCTGAAGCTGAACCCGACAAGCACATGTTCGACCCGGATAGGCTCGGCTGACTACTTTCGCAACACGTCTTTCACGACATCTTTTGCGTTGTCGAGTGTCGCT